>NZ_JAGIBH010000059.1 GCF_017744445.1 Caulobacter sp. | reverse complement strand
CCACCAGAACGCCCAGAGCCAGAGGCGCGGAGATGGCCCACAAGGCGTAGCTGGCGGCCAGGACATCCAGCTTGTGGCCTGCGTCGGCCAGGTGCGGGATCAGCAGGCCGCCGCTGGCCGCCGTCACCTCGCCTGGAACGACGGGCAGCAGCCACAGGGCCGTCATCTGGTCCAGGCCGTGGTCCTGGCGGGTGAACATCAGCAGCGGCACGATCAGGCCGCAGGCGGCCGCCAGAAGGGCGTCGATCCGCCAGAGCCCGGCGGCGATGTCGATGGCGGACGGGCCCAGAAGGGCGGGTCCGTAGAGGACGAAACCGTTGACGATCGTCGCCAGGCCCATCGGCACGCAACCGAAGAACATCGACATCACCGGATGGTCGAACACCCGCCGGGCCTCGCGGGGGAAAAGGATCCAGCGGGCGGCGTAAAGCGCGGTGAACAAGACGAAGAGGCCGATGTTCAGCAGCCACAGGGTCTGGCCTACGCCCTTGAGCCCGGGCGCCTGGGCCAGCACGATCGCCAGCACCCCGGTGCCCATGGTGGCGGCGAACCAGTTGGGCGTGAACTGGCGCACGACCTCGCGCGGGCTGTCCAGGTGATGGAGCGGGGCGGGCAGAGCGGGGGCGAGGAAGGTCATCGGGGATCCGTTTGCAGGAACGGTCCAGTGATGCGTCGCCTGGATCATTCGATCCAACGCGTTCTTTGTGTATTAATGTTCGATTTTAGAGAACGGTTTTTGCCGCGTCCAGGAAGGCGTCGCCGGCCTTGCTCCGGTAGCGGGCCTTGTGGCGCAGCACGAAGAAGGCGCGGGGCGGCAGGGGGAACGGCGCTTCGACCAGCGCGCCCGAGGCCAGGCTGGCGGCCACGACATTGCGCGACAGGACGCTGGCGCCC
>NZ_JAGIBH010000058.1 GCF_017744445.1 Caulobacter sp. | reverse complement strand
GCACCGGGGCGATCGGGTAGCTGTCCTTGGCACCCACGTTCAGCCAATCGCCGGGGTGGAATTCGAGTTCGCCTGTGGAGTCCGTCCCCAGCAGGGCCACCATCCGCACCTGGTCGCGCAGGTCCGCCGGCAGGTGCGCGACGATGATCGGCAAGGCGTCGGCGCCGAACGAATAACCGGCCAGGATCACCCGCTTCCGGCCCCAGGCGGCCTGGTAGTGGCGGATGACGGCGGCCAGGTCGTCGGCCGCAGCCTGAGGCGAGCGTTGGGTCCAGAAGTAGCGCAGCGAGTCGTAGCCGACGACCGGCACCCCCGCCTTGACGAAGCCTTGGGCCAGGCCGCGATCGATGCCCGCCCAGCCGCCGTCGCCCGAATAGAAGATCGCCAGGGTGTCGCCGCCGGCGGCGGCGGGGGTTTCGACCAATGGCAGGCCGGCGAGACGCGCGGAGGAAACGGCCGGCGCCATCGGCGGCGCGACCATGGCCAGGGCGGCGGCCAACTGCGCTTCGGGCTGCGAGTCCGTCGCCACCGGCAGCACGCGGCCTTGCGGCAGCTTGGCCATGAAGGTGCGGACGGCGTCGGGGGCGGCGCCGGGAATGGCGACAAACGGGGTCGTCAGCTTCGGATCGGGCGCGTAGGCGAAGCCGCCAGGCGTGACTGCATGGGCCAGGCCGCCGTCGCCGGCCAGCAAGGGGCGCGTGGTTCGCAGGTCGGCGCGGAAATCCAGGGCCGCCCCGCCCTGGAAGATGCCGCTGGGTGACTGGGCCAGCGTGCCGTAGGCCAGGGCGGCGCCCGCGCCTTGGCCGACCAGGATTGGCTTGTGATAGCCCGAGAACTTCAGCGCCTTCTGGGCGGCTTGGGCCAGTTCCGAGAAGTCGCCGGCGGGATAGAGG
>NZ_JAGIBH010000057.1 GCF_017744445.1 Caulobacter sp. | reverse complement strand
GCGGCACGCTGCGCGAAGTGCTCAAGCATCCGGGCGTGGAGAGCGCGACCCAGTGCGACATCGACGAGCAGGTCACGCGCATGGCCGAGAAGTACTTCCCGGAGCTGTGCGACTCCAACGGCGACGCGCGCGCCGAGCTGCTGTTCGACGACGGCGTGGCCTACATGGCCAACTGCCCGGCCGGCAGTGTCGACGTGGTGATCGTCGACTCGACCGATCCGGTCGGCCCGGCCGAAGGCCTGTTCAACAAGGACTTCTACGCCAGCTGCTTCCGCGCGCTGAAGGACGACGGCATCCTCGTTCAGCAGTCCGAATCGCCGCTGGCCCAGCTCGAACTGATCAAGGCCATGCGCACCGAGATGGGCAAGGCCGGTTTCTCGACCTTCAAGACCCTGCCGTTCCCGCAGCCGTGCTACCCGACCGGCTGGTGGAGCGTGACCTTGGCGCGCAAGGGCCAGGGCTTCGGTTTCCGCGAGGCCGACGCGGCCGGCAAGTCGTTCGCGACGAAGTACTACAGCGCGCCGCTGCACACCGGCGTGCTGGTCGCGCCGCCGTTCGTGGCAGACGCCCTGGGCGAAGCACAGGGCTGAGAACAGGCTCGATCCCTGGGCCAAGCACAGGGCTGAGCCGGATCACAGGCCGCAGATGCGAAAAAGCCCCGCTATGGCGGGGCTTTTCGTTGGTGGGCCGCGAACGGCGCCTAGAGCGCGTCGGCATCCAGTTCACCGGTGCGGATCCGCACCACCTGGCCCAGGTCGTAGACGAAGACCTTGCCGTCGCCGATCTTGCCGGTGCCAGCGGCGCGCACGATCGCCTCGACCACCGCCTCGACCTGGTCGTCGGTGACCGCGACCTCGACCTTCACCTTGGGCAGTTCGTCGACCAGCTTGTCCAGG
>NZ_JAGIBH010000056.1 GCF_017744445.1 Caulobacter sp. | reverse complement strand
CCATGGTCATCGACGGCCGCCATGTGCGCCTGTCCAACGCCTACGCTCCCCAAGGCGTGCCCGACGCCCGCTGCTGGGCCGAAGCGGCCGCGGCGCTGCAGGCCGTGGAATGGGTGCGTGGCAAAGTCCGCGACGCCCGGGCCGTCGCCATCGAGCCTGTGGGCGGCTTCGACGAGTTCCATCGCGAGCTGGCCGTGGTCTCCTTCGACGGGGTGGACCTTGGCCAGTCGCTCTACGAAGCCGGCCTGGCGGGCCGCCGCACCGACGCGCCCAATGGCCGGTTCTCGTGGTGCGACCCGATCAGCGGACGCGCGGCGGGCGCGCCGGTGGTCAACACCCTGCTGGATCCAGGGCGGCGGTAAGACCTAGAGCGCCAGCCGATAGAACACCGTGTCCACGGCCATGCGGGGGAAGGCTTCCGGCAGGTCGGAGACCTGAATGCGGTGAAAGCCGTTCTTCTCGTAGAAGCGGTGTGCCGCCTGGAAACGATCTGTCGTACCCAGCCAGACATCGGCCAGACGGAAGGCGCGGGCATGGTCCAGGGCGGCGGCCAGCAGGGCAGAGGCCACGCCGGCCTGGCCCCGGGCCTCGGGGCCCACGAACATCTTGCGCAAGGCCGCAGCCCGGCCGCCGATATCCTTGAGCCCGATCGTGCCCACCACCACGCCGTGGCGTTCGGCCACCCAGAACTGGCCCGCGCCGCACTGGTAGAAGGCGGGGATGGCCGCCAGGTCAGGCTGATCCTCGGCCGTGATCGGGATACCGAATTCCTGGCGCTGGATCGAGAGGATCAGCGCCAGGACCCCGGGGCCGTCCGCCGGGTGGAAGGGACGGACGGCCGCCTTCACAGCCGGTCGACCGGGGAGGCCGCCCCGGCCGTCTCGCGCGGGGTGGTCA
>NZ_JAGIBH010000055.1:323-902 GCF_017744445.1 Caulobacter sp. | reverse complement strand
GAACTGCTGGGCGAAGCCGGGCAGCTTGGCGCGGGTGCCGACCTGGAACTACGCCGCCGCCCACCTGCACGGGTCGCTGGAAGCGCTGCATGAAGAAGAACAGCTGTCCTCGATCCAGGCCTGCAGGTTGAGCGGGGCGGGCAGCATGGCGGAGTTCCGGCGTGGCACCGGGCAGGTGCGTGGGGGTTCAGCGGATTTCGCGGTCCTGCTGGATGCGGGCCAGCGCCGCGTCGTACTTGTGCGACAGGCAGTCGATCGAGTCGATGTCCATGCCCAGGTGGTGGACGCGGCCGTCGCGCAGGCTGTAGACCCAGCCGTGCACGGTCAGTTCCTGGCCGCGCGCCCAGGCGTCGCGGACGATGGTGGTCTGGCTGACATTGACCACCTGTTCGAGCACGTTGAGCTCGCACAGGCGCGCATGCTGCAAGCCGGTGTCGCCGGCGTCGTGCAGGCAGCCGGTGTGGCGCTCGGCCACGTCGGTGACGTGGCGGATCCAGTTGTCGACCAGGCCCAGGCGCTGCCGGGTCAGGCCGGCGTAGACGCCGCCGCAGCCGTAATGGCCCACCACCAGGATGTGCT
>NZ_JAGIBH010000055.1:0-313 GCF_017744445.1 Caulobacter sp. | reverse complement strand
CCGGCGCCTGCTGTTGCGAGAGCCGCGAGAAGAATTCCGGATCCTCGGCGCGCACGCGCTCGGACCAGGCATGGTTGCGGCGGATCAGTTCGTCGAGTTCGTCGGCCATGGCCGCATTATCTCAGACATCGGCCGGGCACCGCGTGCGGTGGCGCACGGCAGGGCGCCGGTCACTCCGCCGGCCCGGCCTGGTCGCGGCGGGCGAGGCGATCGGCCATCAGCGTGGCGACCTCGTCCGCGTTGTCGCCGGGCAGGGCGCGCAGGCCGGCGATCGCGCCTTCGACGTTGGCCGACGGATGGTTCTGGTTGAGCT
>NZ_JAGIBH010000054.1 GCF_017744445.1 Caulobacter sp. | reverse complement strand
GAGCGTGTCCAGGTCGAAGGCATGCATCGGCTGGCCCAGCTCCAGCATCACGTACTGGGTGATATCGACCAGCAGCGACACCGGCCGCACGCCACTGCGACGCAGCCGCTCGGCCATCCACACCGGCGTGCGCGCGTTGGCGTCCACGCCTTCGATCACGCGCCCGCAGTAGCGCGGCGCGTCGGCGCCGGCGTGCAGCTGCACGGCCAGCTCGCGTGCGCTCGCCGCGGGGATCGCGGCCACGTCCAGCGCAGTCACTTCACTCGCGCAGGCCGCGGCGACGTCGTAGGCGATGCCGCGCACGCTGAAGCAATCGGCGCGGTTGGGGGTCAGCTTGATCTCGATGCTGGCGTCGGGCAGGCCCAGATAATCGGTCAGCGCCGAGCCGACTGGCGCGTCATCGGGCAGCTCCAACAGGCCGGACGCATCGGCGTCCAGGCCCAGCTCCTTGGCCGAGCAGAGCATGCCGTTGGATTCCACACCGCGCAGCTTGGCCGCCTTGATCGCAATACCGCCGACGTTCGAGCCGACCGTGGCCAGCGGCGCGACCAGGCCCGAGCGCGCGTTCGGCGCGCCGCAGACGATCTGCAGCAGCTGGCCGCTGCCGGCGTCGACCTGGCAGACCTGCAGGCGGTCGGCTTCCGGGTGCTTCACCGCCTCGACGATGCGGGCGACGACGACACCGGCCAGGCCGTCGCCGAGCGCGGTCACTTCTTCGACTTCCAGGCCGATCGCCCGGTCGCACTGGCTGGCGTGATGGGTGGGCTGGACACCCGGGTCACCGACGCGACCCGACATGTGTTCCTCGAGGCCGCGCATTTCGCGCCGGCCGCGATCATGGGCCGTGGCCGCCGCCTCGGCCTGCACACCGACGCCGGGCACCGTTTCGAGCGCGGCGTGGATCCGGAACTGCCGCGCACGGCGGTCGAGCTGGCCACCCCTGTC
>NZ_JAGIBH010000053.1 GCF_017744445.1 Caulobacter sp. | reverse complement strand
GTTCTCGTTGGGCTGGCTCTTATTGCTGTCGACCATGTCCAAAAACGCGCCCATGAAGGGGTTTAGAGTCGTGGACTTAAGGATATCTCTATAGTTTCCAAAGGCATTATCGAGCAGGATTTGGTTGAAGGCTGCGATGCCTGAAGTAGTGCGAACTTCCAATTCTGAGGTAACGACAATTTGCGAAAGAGCAAAAGCTACGCGTTGGCGCAGTTGATCGTCGTTTTCGATCGCATTCTTGTAAAACCTGAGCTGCAGAGGGGTCCCGGAAAAGTTGCTGCGATTGCAGTTGGTAAGATCTGTGCCCGTCAGAGGCGTGCAAAGATCACTAGGAACCACCTTTGCTGCGATGTCGGCGTACGAACTGGTTGAGAGCGTGAACTGCTCCTCCAGCCAAGCCGAAATCGACCTCTTGGCGACGATGGCGGCGATTAGCTCGGGCGTCGGGCCGAAGCTGGCCTGCTTGGCGAAGCGCGCGGCCTCGTTGGGCTGAAGCGTCGCTTCCGCCGCCAGGGGGGGCGAGGTCGGACCGGAAGTCGCGGCCCCGCTGATCGCTCCGCCGACGCCGCCAGAGACAGCCGCCGCCGCGACAATGGCGGCTGCTGAGCCCAACAGTTGAATACGCATCCTACACCACCACACGCCAGACGTCCGCGGGGCCTTGAGGGTGTCTCACGCGGTCGCGAACTTACAATGAGATGCTGGTGGAATATATTGATGACGCGGAGGAATAAATGCGGCAGTGTGGCGCATTGAATGAATATTTAACGCTCAAATATTGAGCATGTGTCGGTTATTCAGCGGAAATAATCTGTAAATAATTTCTAATAGTTTGTTAAATTCATTCAAACTATTTGTAGTGGATTGCGAGCGGTCTCGCACCATGCGGGCGTGCAGGCGCGCGTCGGCGCCAACAGAGCTTGAGCTCGTCACTGAGATCGAAAGAGGGAGTTGGAGGCCCAGCC
>NZ_JAGIBH010000052.1 GCF_017744445.1 Caulobacter sp. | reverse complement strand
TCGATAACCCGTTTGACCGGGACTAGGACCTTCATCGGTTTCCACCGCCTCCAGGCTTGTGTTGTCTCCTGCTTGGGTCACCGACTTACCCCTTCGGCGCCGCAATGCAAGTTTCCCTTTGCGTAAGCGTAATGCGTAATCGACCCGTTGGTTCAAACAGTTGTACGATTTTCTGGGGTTTGGGTCTCGGCCGCGCCGATCGGGCCAATTCCCTTAAGGACGGAAAGACGGTAAGGGGCCGCCATGAACAAGACCATCAACCGTCTGAAGTACATCTTCCTGGGCCTGTTCCTGCTCGGCAGCGCGGGCGTACTGGCCTATCACGCCATGTGGGTGTGGCCGAAAGAGAAGTGCGAGGCGCGCGGCGGCGCCTGGGCCGGCAAGTGGCTGAAGTGCGCGACGGTGTATCCGATCGAGACCATGACGCGGCGCCCGGCGGGGACCCCGCCGATCAATGGGGAGAAGGCTACCTCTTCCCCGACTTCCCCGGCGAAAGCCGGGGCCCAGGTCGAGCCCACTGCTGCTGCGGATAAGCCGAAGCCGTAAGGCGCGTTCGCCCCAAACTTTCCGGATGTATCTGGGCCCCGGCTTTCGCCGGGGAAACGGAGTTTGGTAGTTACCGCGTCGCGCCCGGCTTCCACAGCACGTCGGCCTTGCCCTTGTCGTTGCTCCACCGCGCGGCGACGAACAGCAGGTCCGACAGCCGGTTCAGATACTTGATCGCCGGCGCCCCGACGATCTCTCCCTCAGTCCCCGATAGCGCCACGCAGGTCCGTTCGGCCCGGCGGCAAACGGTGCGCGCCACATGTAAAGCCGCCGCAGCGGCCGACCCGGCGGGGAGCACAAACGAAGTCAAAGGACTCATCTCGCCGTTCACCAGGTCGATCTCCTGCTCCAGGCGCTCGACCTGGCTGTCGAGGATGCGCAGGGGCTCCCATTCCGGCTTGCCGTGCTGCTCGGGCGTGGCCAGGTC
>NZ_JAGIBH010000051.1 GCF_017744445.1 Caulobacter sp. | reverse complement strand
GTCCTCGCTAACACCATCGGTTAGAAGGCCCAGCTCTTCGGCAGGCGTACCCTTCTCACGCATGAGCTGGCGGATCGTCAGGCCCGCCTCGCCGGCCAGTTCCCGGAGTTGCTCGCGGGTCCAGCCCGCCTTTAGGTACTCGATGACCTTGGGCGCATAGCCGGCGGCCTCGACCATGGCGACGGTGTTGCGGGACGTGCCGCAGGCCGGGTTGTGGAAAATCACGATCGGGAACGCAGCGTCGCTCATGAGGTCGTGTCCGGCTTGAGGAGCCAGCCGAAGACGCCCGCCGCGAGCAGGGCGCCGACGAACTGGGCGAGGATGAAGGCTGGGGCGCTGGAGGGCGCGATCCCGGCGAAGGTGTCCGACAGGCTCCGCGCCAGCGTCACCGCCGGGTTCGCGAACGAGGTCGAGGCGGTGAACCAGTAGGCGGCGGTGATGTAGAGGCCGACGGCCAGCGCCGTGCTCTCGGGCCGGAACCGCACCGTGCCGAGAATGGCGGCGACGAGGCCGAAGGTCGCCATGACCTCGGCGAAGGCCTGGGCTCCGCCGTCACGCAGCTTCGTCGAGACTTGGAAGACCGGCTCGCCGAACATGGCGTGCGCCGCCCAGACGCCCAGCACCGCGCCCGCGACCTGAGCGACCGGATAGGCCAGGGCCAGACGCCACGGCATATCTCGCCTCAAGGCCGCCACCAGCGTCACCGCCGGGTTGAAGTGCGCGCCAGAGATCGGCCCGAACACCCAGATCAGCACCACCAGCGCCGCGCCGGTGGCCAGGGTATTGCCCAGCAGGGCGATGGCGACATTCCCGCCCGCAAGCCGCTCGCCCATGATCCCTGAACCGATCACAACGGCCAGCAACAGGGCCGTGCCAAGGCCTTCGGCGACGAGGCGGCGAACCGGGCTGAACGTCATGGGTCAGCAGGCCGAACCTGGCGTACAGGCCGGACCGCAGCCCTGGGCGCTGGCGACAATAGAGC
>NZ_JAGIBH010000050.1 GCF_017744445.1 Caulobacter sp. | reverse complement strand
GCCGACAACTGCTCCCGCACCGGGCGTATCACGTAGTACGCGGCCAGCACGCAGAAGAAACAGATGAAGGAAATGACGACCGCGCGCCACTCCCCGTGATGGATCCGGCCCGCCGCTGTCGCCTGTTCGGCCTGCATCCGTCCTGCCCTGCGCGATGACGCCGGCAGTATACGATGCGGTCCGGTATCGACCATGCACCGCAGTGCGCCGTCTTCCATCGTTACAGGGGCTTCCGTGTACGACTACATCGTGATCGGGGCCGGCTCGGCCGGCTGCGTGCTGGCGGCCCGGCTCAGCGAGGACCCGCGCTGCCGCGTGCTGCTGCTCGAGGCCGGCCCGCGCGACTGGAACCCGCTGATCCACATGCCCGCCGGGCTCGGCCGCCTGGTCAGGGACACCACGATCAACTGGGACTACCGCACCGAACCGGAGCCGCAGCTGCACGGCCGCCGGCTGTGGTGGCCGCGCGGCAAGGTGCTGGGCGGCTCCAGCTCGATCAACGCGATGTGCTACACCCGCGGCACGCCGCGCGACTACGACGAGTGGCGCGGCGCCGGCGCGCCTGGCTGGGACTGGAATGCGCTGCTGCCGTACTTCCTCCGCGCCGAGGACAACACCCGCGGCGCCAGCGCCCTGCACGGCAGCGGCGGCCCGCTGCGCGTGTCGGACCTGCGCCACACCAATCCGCTGTCGCGCGCCTTCGTCGACGCCGGCGTCCAGGCCGGCTGGCCGCGCAACGACGACTTCAACGGCCCGGCGCAGGCCGGCATCGGCCTGTACCAGGTGACCCAGCGCGACGGCGCGCGCTGTTCGGCCGCGGCCGCCTACCTGGCACCGGCCCGCGCGCGGCCGAACCTGCACGTAGCCACCGGTGCCCGCGTGCGGCGGCTGGTGATCGGGCAGGGCCGCGCCACCGGCGTGGACTACGTGCAGGAGCGGCGCCTGCGCCACGCGACCGCCAGCGGCGAAGTGCTGCTGTGCGGCGGCG
>NZ_JAGIBH010000004.1:297968-303735 GCF_017744445.1 Caulobacter sp. | reverse complement strand
GAACTCGGCGTTGCTCAGCGGACCGTTGTAGATCCACTGCAGCGCCTCGCTCATGTCAGCGTAGTCGTAGTCTCCTCGGGTGAACTTGCCCCCGATCTTCCAGCTGACCTTCAGATCCCCGATTTTCCCATCAACAAGCACATTCAATGCGCCGCCGGCCATGTCCGTCTCAACCGTGGACCCGACATTGCTCTGGACCTGAGGACGCGTTGAGTCCCCGACGGCCCCTAGCTCATAGCTGACCGGATCGGACCAGTCGGGACCGCTGATCTGCCGGATCTTCCAGTCCTGATCCAGGAGGCGGCTTCGAACGGCGCTGAAGTTTCCGCGCGCGACCACGCTGTTCATCAGGCTGTAGAGATAGCCTTTCTTGTTCTCGCGATATCCGCTGCCTGAATTCGAGTAGAACAGGTATCCGTCCGCCTTGATCTTTTCACGGCTCCATTCGAAACCTGGAGCGACGGTGCGGGTGGTTCCGACCTTGTAGTTGTATATATTGGACAGAGCTAATGTGTTGGCGGTTTCGGCGGCGTTGGTGGTGAAGTCCAGGGCCGCGTCGCCATGGCCGACCACGCCCCGGCCGCGCGCCAGCGTCGTGAAGGTCGGCCGGGTCGTGCTGGAGTCGATATCGCCGCGATTGTAGCTGGCCATCAACGACAGGATCAGATGGTCGGTGGCCTTGAAATCGAGGCCGAGCAAGGCGGATTTGCGATTGTATTCACGGACGTAGAACGCCCCGGCGATCGAGGTCACCGCATAGGGATCGGGACTTGCGGCTGTCGGAAGGTAGTTGCGGCCCGCCGTGGTCTGTTCCTGTTCGATCAGGGTCGTGGAGTCGCTCAGGCCCGCCGTCACGCCCAGCCGGCCGTCCAGGAACACATCGGCGTAGGTGATCTGTTCCGTGGGCAGGAACCTCTTGCCGCCGTAGCCGCCTTCCTGCCAACCGGTCCTACGACCATCCCAAAGCCCCGTGTGGGTGGAGCCGCCCAGCTGCACGGTGATGCTGCGGCCCTTGCGGTCGAAGGCCTTGCGGGTGCGGATGTCGATCGTGCCGGCCGGGGCGTTGGCGTCCATGTCGGCGCTGGTGGTCTTGGAGACGCTGATCGAGTCGATCGCCGTCAGGGCCAGTTGCTCAAAGCTGTACTGGCGCGAGGTCGGCGACGTGGTGCTGGTGTTGGCGTCCGTGCCGCCGGCGAGCGCTCGGCCGTTGATGACGACCCGGGTGTATTTGGATTGAAGGCCGCGCAGCGAGATGTTGCGGGGTATGTCGTCGGCGACGACGTCGAAATCCACGCCGGGCATGTACTTGAGGAACTCGGCCGGGTTGCCGTCCCCGATCTCTCCGAAGCTGTCGGCCGAGAGTGTGTTGACGATGTTCATCGAGGCGCGCTGCTCCATGATGGCGCGCGCGTCGCCTTCACGGGCGCCCAGCACCACCACCTCGTCGACGCCCGTAACTTCCTGAGCGGACTTCGCCGGCAGTGAGCTGCGCAGCTCGATGTCCTGCCGAGTGGTCAGCCCTGCCCTGACGCCCACCATCACGGTCCTAGGCATGTAGCCGGTGAATTCAACGCTCAGCCGCACGGCCCCCGCGGGCACGCTGTTGATGCGGAACTCGCCACGATCCCCCGAGGTCGCCACCTGTCGGCCGTCGATCTTGATGATCGCGTTGCGCAGATAGTCTCCGATGACCGGATCCAGCACCGCGCCAGCCACGATGCCGACGCCATGTCCGGCTTTGCTGGACTTTGAAGTTCGGGCGGGGCGCAGCACGATGACGCCGCCGTCGCGGGACGCGACCTCCAGCCCGGTGCCCCGCAGGAGCATGGTCAGGGCTCGGCGCACATCCATGTCGCCGCGAAGGTCGCGTGTGCGGACGCCGCGGAGCTGGTCGGTCGGCGCGGTGATCTGGACGCGGGCCTGGAGGCCGAACTGGCTGATGGCCGTCATCGCATCCTGGGCCGGGATGTTGAAGGTCCGTTGCTGGGCCAGGGCCGAGCCGGCCAGGCCCAGCGCCATGAGAGCGACGCCGGATCCGAGAAGCGCCTTGCGCGGGTCGATGATCATAGCGATCCCCGTCTCGGCTCCCAACGCGTTGCTCTTCAGCGGGTGATCACCACGTAGCCCTCGCGGACCTCGGCCCGGCTCTCCAGGCTCCCCGCCACGGCGCGCGCGAAACCCACGGGATCGTTGGCGTCGAACACCCCCGCCACCCCGCTGGCGGACAAGGTGGGATCCTGGACGACGATGCGGGTGTCGCTGTAGCGGGCGAACTCGGCCGCCGCCGTCGACAGGCTCTCGCCGGCGAAGACCAGCCGCCCCTCGCGCCATGCCAGTTCACGGCTGACCTCGACTGCGCTCACTTGAATAAAGGTCATGGGCGCGGTCGCGTCACCGATGAGCGCGCGGGTATTCGCCTTCATCCGCATGGGCGCGGCCGTCGAGATGGAAGGTCGGGCGACCTCGACCACGCCCTCCCGCACCAGCACCTTGACGGTCCGGCTGGCGGTCGCCGCGACGGTGAAGCTGGTGCCGACAGCGCGGACATCCACGTTCGACGCCTGGACAACAAAGGGCCGCGCGCGATTCTTGGCGACGTCGAATAGAGCCTCCCCGCTCACAAGATGAACATGGCGCAGGTTCCGAGAATAGCGGACTTCGAGGCGCGTCGCGGTATTGAGGGTGACGATGGAGCCGTCCTCGAGGGCAAGGACGCGCGTCTCGCCCTTTCGAGTTTCATAGACGCGCGAGCGCGCCAGCCCGAGGTAGATGCCGACCCCGGCGATCGAGGCGGCCGCGGCCGCGCCGGCGATCCACCACCGGCGGGTCGGCCCCGCCATGGCCTGACGGCTCGTCCGCGACACCTCATCGGCCGCGCCCTCGACCTCGGTGGCGGCCAGGACGGCGGTCATGCGCATGTAGCCGCCGAGGCGTCGTGGGTCGCCCGCCAGCCACGTGGCGAGTTCGGCGGCCTCGGTTTCGGTCAATCCGCGGTCCGCGCGCGCCGCCCAGTCGGCGGCGTCCCGGTTAATGGCGTCAGCGGTCTCGGGCAGGGTCATCGTGGTCCAAATTCCGAGCCCCTAGCAGGCCGTCCGAGTTAGTCGAACGAGCCTCGCCGTTTCCGCCTGTCTCCCAAGACTGGGCGATCAAATAAACACCTCGGGCCATGCGTTTCTCGATCGTGCTCTCAGGCACCTTCAGGCGTCGAGCGACCTCCTTCTGGCTCATGCCGTCGATCCGCCGCAGCCGAAAGACCTCGGCGACGGCCGGGGGCAGCTGCGAGAAGATGCGCTTCAGGCGGCTCAACTGGTCGCGATGCAGAACAACCGCTTCTGGCGAAGGATCGGCGGAGGCCGCCCCGATGGCCTCGTAATCCTCCACCACGACCATCGGCACGACCTTCTGCCGGCGAGCATAGTCGGTCATGATTCCACCGGCCATGCGGTAGAGATAGCTTCGCGGGCTGTGGATGTGGTCGACGGACGGCGACGCCGCCAATCGGGCGTAGGCTTCCTGGATGATGTCGTCGACCTCGAAACCCACAGGCGCGCGCCGCTTCAGGGCGCGCCGCAGCTCGGCCTCGTAGGGCAGGATATGGCGCGCGATCCAGCGGGCGCGCTCGCGGTGCATCGCCAGGGCGTCTACGCCCTTCGCATCTTGCCCGTCAGCGCCCACTGCCTTCGCCAAAGCTGCTTTCCGTATACCCGCGTAGACATCGCTTCGCGGCAGCTCCGCGACGCCACTATCAGCGCCGTCCGGACTAGCGACTTTTTATGAAGGTTCGCCGACAGGCGCCTGCTCCGGAACTCGGAGTGGTTTCCCCGCCTCTGTGAATTTTCAAAGACAGTTGGAGGAAGTTCGAAGGGCGTTCGACCCCGTTCAGGACCGGCCACGCTTGGGAGGCCGAGACGGGGATCAAGATGACCATCAACACGCGTAAGGCGCTGCTTGGCTGCGGTGTCGCTCTCATGGCGCTGGGCCTGGCCGGGCACGCCTCGGCCCAGCAGCGGACCTCGGATCTCTCCGCCCCATCGGCCCAAGGCTCGGGCGTGGTGACGGGTTCGGTGCTGGATCCGGCGACGGGGGATTATCTGCGCAACGCCATCATCAAGATCGGCGGCCGGCAGGTGGCGACGTCGGGGGATCGCGGCGAATTCCGCATCAACAGCGTGCCCGCCGGCGCCGTGCAGCTGAGCGTGGAGTTCACCGGCTATGTCACCCGCACCGTGACGGTGAGCGTCAGCCCAGGCACGACGACCCGGCAGGATGTCGAGCTGCGCAGCTCGCTGGCGGCGGCGTCCGCTCAAGCCAGCTCGGCAGAGGCCAACAACGTCGACCAGGTGGTGGTGCTGCTGGGCGCCCGGGAGGGCGACGCGCGCGCCATCATGGAGCAGCGCGCGTCGATGAACATCGTCAACACCTTGTCGGCCGAGAGCTTCGGGGAGATCGGCGACGGCAATCCGGCGGAGTTCCTCAAGTACATGCCCGGCGTCGACTTCGACGTCGTCGCCGACGACGTGCCCCGCAACATCTCGCTGCGCGGCCTGCCCGCACGCTACACGGGGATCACCATCAACGGCCGATCGCTGGCGGGCGGAGCTGACGCCAATACCAGCACGACGTCGCCGACGTCGCGCCAGTACAGTTTCGAGCAGCTGGCCCTGACCGGGATCGACTCGATCAGCGTCTCCAAGACCACCAGCGCCGACATGGACGCCAATGCCCCGGCCGGCACGATCGACATCCGCACCCGCAAGGCCTTCGATCGCAAGGGCCGCAGCATCACCGTGCAGCTGGGCGGCTCCACCCAGACCGGGCTCTGGGATGGCTTCAAGACGGGTTGGCGGGAGGGCGGCTACGGCGGCAAGAAGTTCCTCCCCATGGCGCAGCTCACCTATGCCGACGTGTTCCTCGACGGCCGGCTGGGCGTGACCTTGGGCCTGAGCGACTCCACCACGGTGATCGAGCAGGAACAGACCACGGCGGGCCGCAACTACATCCCGACGGCGGTCAGCCCTGACCGCTATGCCGTGACGTCGATCGCGGGCTCGTTCTACGTCCGGGAATACAATCGCAAGTCCGCCTCACTCGGCCTCGACTTCAAGGCCACCGACAATCTCGTGCTGTCGCTGGCGGCGAACTATAACCGCGGCGATATCGACCCGGCGCAGATCGTTCCGACCTTCACGACGGCGGCGCGCACCCGAGGCGTGGTCGGCCATGGCGATGCAGCGCTGGACTTCACCACCAACGCCGCCGACACCACCAGCACCTTGGGCTTGGTCAACACCTATACCTACAAGGTCGGGGAGACCAAGAGCCTCGTGCCGAGCTTCGAATGGAACGGCGGTCGTTTTCGGATGGACGGCTACCTCTCCTATTCGAATTCGAACAGCCGCTACGATTCAGGCTCCAAGGGGCAGGTTTCCGCCCTGCTCAACGACCTGACCACGCGCGGCAACTTCAGCGCCGTGCGCAGCAATCTGCTGGATCAGGATTGGAAGATCCGCCAGATCAGCGGCCCCGACTGGTCCGATCCGGCCAGCTACACCCTGGGCACGGTCAACGGCTCCAACCGCCCCCAGATCCGCACCACCTCAGGCTCGTCGATCGAAGCCAGGAATCTCGGCGGCGGCCTGAATTTCGAGCTCGACGGGCACGTCGGCCAGGTTCCCGTGACCTGGAAGGCGGGCGGTAAGTTGACGCGCAGCGACTACGACTACGCCAATAACAGCGAGGCGCTGCAGTGGATCTACAGCGGTCCCTT
>NZ_JAGIBH010000004.1:0-297936 GCF_017744445.1 Caulobacter sp. | reverse complement strand
GCCTGCGCCTGGAGCAGACCACGGCCCGCAGCTACGACTTCGCGCCCCTGAGCGCGGCGGACGTGGCTAAGGCCGGCTATGCGGTCAGCGCGACCACCGGCCGAGCCACCACCATCGAGGGCCTGCGGTATCAGTACCTGACCAACGCCAAGGTCGAGCGCAAGGGCGACTATGCCGACCTCTTCCCCAGCGCCTCGATCAAGTACAGCTTCGACCACGACGTCGACCTGATCGCCGGCTACAGCCGCACCATCCAGCGTCCGGACGTCGCCCTGCTGGCGGGCGTGTGGTCGACGGCGATCTCCGACGAAGGCACGGTCGTCACCGCGCCCAACCCCAACCTGAAGCCCGAATATTCGGACAACATCTCCGTGCGCCTGGTGAAGTATTTCGAGCCGGTCGGCTTGGTGGCGGTGAACTACTACCACAACCGCATCCGCAACGGGATCGTGGCCCGCAGCCTCACCGCCGAGGAGTTCGGCTACACCGGCACGGAATATCCCGACGCCACCTTCGAGACCTATGGCAATCGCTCCGACCAGATGATCACGGTCAATGGCTACGAGCTGGAGTTCAACCACGCCATGGACTACCTGCCGGGCGCCCTGCGGGGCCTGACCCTGCGGGGCTCATGGCTCTACAGCGACCCCAGCGTGGTCCAGGAGCGCGTCGCCACCCAGGTCCGCCAGCTGGGCCTCAGCTGGCGCGGCGGCCCCGCGCGCCTGAACATCAACAGCGTCTGGTCCAACGAGAAGGACCGCGGCCCGACCGGCGCCATCGCCACGCCCAGCGGCTCCATCACCCAGACCCAGCCCTTCATCCCCTATCTCGAGGTGAACCTGTCGGGCAGCTACACCCTGGTCCGCAAGACTAGGGCCAACGCCATGGGCCTGGAGGCCTATTTCAGCGCCAACAACATCCTCAATAACCACCGCGGCACCTGGTACTCAAACGGCGAGGTCTGGCCCGGCGCCAAGGGCCATCACAGCCAGATCGACATCTACAGCGGCCAGAAGGCCACCCTCGGCATCCGCGCGAGATTCTGATCCCGCACCGTCCGGACGAACAGGGGCAAGCAGAACGTTCGAAAACAAGCCTCAAGCTGGCCGCTCGGGCGACCAGCCGAGCGTCCCGTTTCTGGAGCGATGCCAACGGCAGCAATTGGCGCTGAGCGGCCCGTGGCGTTGCCACGGTTAAGCCTGCTGCAAGGGTAAAATCTACTTTGGCTATTTTGATTTGCGCTATGCGGCGCTGGCCGCACGCAAGCGTCTCGAACGGACGTTTGCTGACTACAAGCTTTTGAATCTTCGCGAGTTCGGGGAGTAGGTGGGGTCCAAGCAATTGATTTTGCTTGGACCCCATGGTGCCACGACAGGGACTCGAACCCTGGACCTCAGCCTTACCAAGGATGCGCTCTACCACTGAGCTACCGCGGCGAAGAGGAGGGGCGTATAGCGAGGTGAATCGCGAACGCCAAGCCCAAAATCGTCTTGACCGCAGAACTTTGTCGCCGCACCCCCCGGCGCATGCCGATCAGCGACGACAAATCCACCCGCGAAGCCAAGCTCGCCGAAGCGCTCAGAACCAACCTCCGTAAGCGGAAAGCCGCGGCCCGTGGGAGTTTTGGCGGGGATGCCGACCCCGCGGTCGCCGCCGCCGAAGCTGCGCCGAGGCCGTATAACGTCGTTCGAAGCTTGCTGGGGATAACTCACCGCGACGGCCAGCGGGTCGCTTTGACGGTCGAGCTGTCGGCGCCGTTTCCGAATCCGGAGGGGCAGGGCTGGGCGGTCGCGGTGCGGCTGGCGGGCGACGGCGGCCAGTTCGACACCGAGCACGGCAAGGCCGCCTTCGGGCGCGACGGCCTGGCGGCGACGCGCAAGGCGATCGACCTGGCCCAGGTCGCCCTGGACATCGCGGGCGCGACCCACGACCTGCGCTGGGCCGACGACGAGCGCCCCTACGACCTCTCGGCCCCGATTTAACAGGCGAATTTCGGTGTGGAGCCCTTGCAAGCCCTCTTGCAACGGATAGAACCCGCCCCTCACATGTGGACCGCGCGGCGACCCCCACCTCCGCGCGTTCGAGGGACTTGAATGGATCGCATCGCCATCACCGGCGGCGCGCGGCTGAACGGGTCGATCCCGGTCAGCGGCGCCAAGAACTCTGCCATCAAGCTGATGGCGGCCAGCCTGCTCACGGATGAGCCGCTGCGCCTGACCAATATGCCGCGCCTGGCCGATACGCGCTTCCTGGGCAAGCTGCTGTCGCGCCTGGGCGTGGAAGTCACCGAGAGTGATGGCCCGGACGGCCAGCAGACCCTGCTGCACGCCGCCGAGATCACCAGCGGTTTCGCGCCCTACGATCTGGTCCGCCAGATGCGCGCTTCGTTCAACGTGCTGGGTCCGCTGGTCGCCCGTTCGGGCCAGGCCAAGGTCTCGCTGCCGGGCGGCTGCACCATCGGCGCGCGCCCCGTCGACCTGCACCTGCAGGCGCTGGAAGCGCTGGGCGCCAAGATCGACCTGCACGAAGGCTATGTCTACGCCCAGGCCCCGCGTGGCCTGAAGGGCGCCGAGATCCACTTCCCGATCGTCTCGGTGGGCGCGACCGAGCACGCCATGCTGGCCGCCGTGCTGGCCGACGGCGTGTCGGTGATCCACAACGCCGCCTGCGAACCGGAACTGGTCGACCTGCAAGAGTGCCTGAACGCCATGGGCGCCAAGGTCGAGGGCGCGGGCACCCCCACGGTGACGATCACCGGTGTCGCTCGCCTGAAGGGCGCGACCCACGCGGTGATCCCCGACCGCATCGAGATGGGCACCTATGCCGTCGCCGCCGCCATGGCCGGCGGTGAAGTGCGCCTGACCAACGCCCGTCCGGGCCTGATCGACAGCCTGCTGGTCAAGCTGGAAGAGGCCGGGGCCGGTGTCGAGCACACCGCCGACGGCTGCATCATCCGTCGCAATGGCTCGCGCCTGAACGCGGTGGATATCGAGACCGCGCCGTTCCCGGGCTTCGCCACCGACCTGCAAGCGCAGTTCATGGCGCTGATGACGACCGCGAACGGCGAGAGCCGCATCCGCGAGACCATCTTCGAGAACCGCTTCATGCACGCCCCCGAGCTGATGCGCCTGGGCGCCGACATCTCGGTCTCGGGCGGCGAGGCCCGCGTGCGCGGCGTCGAGCAGCTGGAAGGCGCCGAGGTGATGGCCACCGACCTGCGCGCTTCGGTCAGCCTGGTGATCGCGGGCCTGGTCGCGCGCGGCGAGACCACGGTCAGCCGCATCTATCACCTGGATCGCGGCTTCGAGCGCCTGGAAGAAAAGCTGGGCGCTTGCGGCGCTCAGGTCCGTCGCATCAAGGGCGACGGCGAGCCGGAGCTCTAGACGATGGCGGACCCCAAGCCCCTGCGCCTGCTGGCTCACGACGCCGAGGACCTCGGCGTGCTGTCGGCCGCGCTCCAGGACGCCGTGGCCAAGATCGGCGACATCCGCTGGGATGCTCAAGCGCGCACCCTGACGATCGCCTGCAACCGCTTCCGCTGGGAGGCCGAAGGCAAGAAGGGCGAGCGCGTGCGTTCGGCCTTGCAGTTCGGCGACGTCGCCGGCGTCCAGGCGCGCAACCTGCGTCGTGACGCCAAGGGCGCGATCGTCTCGCTGATGTCGATCGGCTTCGAGCCGGCCGAGGAAGCGCCGGCCGGCCTGGTCGTCCTGACCTTCTCGGGCGGTGGCGACATGCGGGTCTCGGTGGATTGTCTGGATGTGGCCCTGGCCGATGTTTCGGATCCCTGGACCACACCCCGGACACCGGGCCACGCGGATTAGGATTTAGGCGCCTGCTCAATCCCTGAGCGGCGCCTTTTTTCTGATCTTTCGGCGGGCAGGGCGGTCGCCGCGAATTCGTCCCACGCGGTAGTGATCGGCGGGCCAATTCTCCTGAGACGCGAGCGGCGTTAGGCTAACGCCATGCGCCCACCAGAGGCGTGGCCGGAGCCTGTTCGCAGAACAGGCTCCATTCCAAAAAAACGAGCGCGCTGGCGGCGAAACCGCTCACACTTTCGCCTGCGCGCTCTGGCTAGGGAGGCCCTCGATGGCCCGGAAGTCGTCCTATGCGGCTGGCGAAGCCCAGCCGGTTTTCTTGCGTGGTGTTCTGCGCGGGCCTGGCGACGCTGGCCTACGCGGCGATGGGGTAGGGCGCGCATCACCCCATACCCCAACACCCGCCTTCCTAGGCCTTGTGCCTAGGACCTATCGTTCCGCCTGCTCGGAGTGGAAGGGCGCGCGCCGCCGCTTACGGCGTCCCCTCGGGAGGAGCCGAGTGAGCTGATCCATGGGTCCTAGGCACAAGGCCTAGGAAGGCGAAGATTGGGTGATCGAACATTGTTCCGCCGATTGCCAAGGGCGGCGAAGCGCCTAAGCTTCGCCGCATGAGCACGCTCGACAGCGACCTGTGGAACGAAGACCTGGCCCCGACCAGCGAGGCGCAGCGCACCTGGCGCTGGCGCCATTTCGCGGCGCTATGGCTGGGCATGGTCATCTGCGTGCCGGCCTACATGCTGGCCTCGGGCCTGATCGAGCAGGGCATGTCGGCGGGTCAGGCGGTGCTGACCGTGCTGACCGGCAACGTCGTCGTGTTGATCCCGATGCTGCTGATCGGCCACGCCGGCGCGCGATGGGGCGTGCCCTATGCCGTGCTGGCCCGTTCGTCGTTCGGTTGGAAGGGCGCGCGGATCCCGGCGGTGGCGCGAGCGATCGTGGCCTGCGGCTGGTACGGCATCCAGACCTGGATCGGCGGCGGGGCGCTGCTGACTCTGCTGGGCGTCATCGTCGGCAGGAAGCTCGAGGGCGCGCCGTTGCCGCTGCTGGGCATCGGCCTGGGCCAGCTGCTGGCCTTCTTCGCCTTCTGGGCTATCCAGCTCTTGTTCGTCACCAAGGGTCTGACCGCCGTCCGCAAGCTGGAGACCTGGACCGCGCCGATCAAGATCCTGATCTGCGGTCTGATGGTCTGGTGGGCGGTCAGCAAGGCTGGCGGCCTGGGGCCGATCTTTCACCAGCCCTCGGCCTTCGTCGAAGGCGGCGTCAAGGCTGGCCAGTTCTGGAGCGTCTTCGCACCCGCCCTGACGGCCATGGTCGGCTTCTGGGCGACGCTCGCTTTGAACATCCCCGACTTTACCCGGTTCGCCCGCGCACAGTCGGACCAGATCATCGGCCAGGCCGTGGGCCTGCCGGCGCCGATGGGCCTCTTGGCCCTGGTCAGCGTGGTGACGACCTCGGCCACGGTCATCGTGTTCGGCAAGGCGATCTGGGACCCGGTGCAACTGGCCGGCGACATCGGCGGCATCGCGGTCGTGGTCGGCCTGCTGATCATCAGCCTGGACACCGTGTGCTGCAACATCGCCGCCAACCTGGTCGGCCCGGCCTATGACTTCTCGGCCCTGTGGCCCAGCAAGATCAGCTATCGCATCGGCGGCTGGATCACGGCGGGCATCGGCGTACTGATCATGCCTTGGAAGCTGCTCGAGACCACCCAGGGCTACATCTTCACCTGGCTGGTCGGCTACGGCGCGCTCTTGGGGCCGATCGCGGGGATCTTGATCGTCGACTACTGGATCGTGCGGAAGGCCCAGCTGGCGGTGGACGACCTCTACGCCAAGGATGGGGCCTATGCCTATCGCGGCGGCTGGAACGTCGCGGCGATCGTGGCCCTGGTGCTGGGCGTGCTGCCGAACCTGCCGGGCTTCCTGGCAGCTGCCGCGCCGCACCTGTTCGCGGGCGTCGGCGTGTTCTGGACGGGGCTCTACACCTACGCCTGGTTTGTGGGCCTGGCGATCGCGGCAGGGGTGTACGGGGTGATGATGCGAGGCAAGGCGTAAGGCCGTTTGCAGCCTTTCTCACTTGCTTGCCGCCGCAAAAGCCGCATTTAAGCGGCCATGCGCCGTTTCTCCTTCACCGCCCCGGATTTCCAGGCCGCCTTCAAGGCCTTCCTCGACGAGCGTCGCGGCTCGCCGGCCGATGTCGACGCCGCCGCCGCGAGCGTGCTGGACGCGGTGAAGACCCATGGCCTCGACGCCGTGCTCGACTACAGCAAGAAGTTCGACAAGGTAGAGCTGACCGCCGAGACGATCCGCGTCACCGCCGACGAGATCGAGCAGGGCTGGGCTGACACGCCCGCCGACGTGCGTGAGGCCATCGCCTTCGCCGCCGCCCGCATCCGCGCCTATCACAGCCGCCAGCGTCCGGCCGACCAGGCCTGGACCGATGAGGCCGGCGTCGAGCTGGGCTGGCGTTGGACGCCGCTGGAGGCCGTGGGCGTCTATGTCCCTGGCGGCCGCGCGGCCTATCCCTCGACCGTGCTGATGAACGCCGTGCCCGCCCAGGTGGCCGGCGTCGACCGCATCGCCATGGTGACCCCGCCCGGCAAGCTGCAGCCCGCCGTCCTGGCCGCCGCCAAGGAAGCCGGGGTCACCGAGATCTGGCGCGTGGGCGGGGCCCAGGCCGTGGCCGCGCTGGCCTACGGGGCCGGTCCGATCGAGCCGGTCGACAAGATCGTTGGTCCCGGCAACGCCTATGTCACCGCCGCCAAGCGCCGGCTGTACGGCGTGGTCGGCATCGACGCCCTGGCGGGCCCCTCCGAGATCGTCGTCGTCGCCGACGGCCAGAACAATCCCGACTGGATCGCCGCCGACCTGCTGAGCCAGGCCGAGCACGACCCGGCCGCCCAGTCGATCCTGATCACCGACGACGAGGCCTTCGCCGCCGCTGTCGAGGCCGCCGTTATCGAACGCCTGAAGACCCTGGCTACCGGCGAGGACGCCGCCGCCTCGTGGCGCGACCACGGCGCGGTGATCATCGCGCCCCTGGACGAGAGCCCGGCCCTGGTCGACGCCATCGCCCCCGAGCACGTCGAGTTCGCCATGGAGAACCCGGAACGCCTGTCGGACCGCGTCCGCCACGCCGGCGCGATCTTCCTGGGCCGCGTCACGCCGGAAGCTATCGGCGACTATGTGGCCGGCTCCAACCACGTGCTGCCGACCAGCCGCGCGGCGCGCTTCCAGTCGGGCCTGTCGATCTACGACTTCATCAAGCGCACCTCGATCGTGAAGTGCGACACGACCTCGTTCGGCATCCTGGGACCGCACACCGTCGCGCTGGCCAAGGCCGAGGGTCTGCCTGCCCACGCCCTGTCGGCGTCGATACGGTTGCCTTCCGCCGACTGACGCGCCAACGTCAGCGCAGATGAGCAGCGACCCTAGCCACAGCATCAAGTCGATCGAGATCGACGAGGACAGCCTCGCGGCCGCCTCGCGCGACCAGGAGCAGGAGCGCCAGGTCGCGATCTTCGATCTTCTGGAAGGCAACTATTTCGAGCCGGCCGAGGCGGGTGGCGGGCCCTACGACATCCGCCTGTCGCTGGTCGAAAACCGCCTGGCCTTCGACATCAAGGGACCGGCTTACGAGCGTCGGCACCTGCTGTCGCTGTCGCCGTTCCGCGGCGTGATCAAGGACTACTTCCTGATCTGCGACAGCTACTACTCGGCGATCCGCAACTCGACGCCACAGCAGATCGAGGCCTTGGACATGGGCCGGCGCGGCCTGCACAACGAGGGCTCGAGCCTGTTGCGCGAGCGGCTGGAGGGCAAGGTCAAGACCGACCTGGACACCGCCCGCCGCCTGTTCACCCTGATCTGCGCGCTGCACTGGCGGGGCTGATCCGGTGTCCGACGCGCTTCCGGATGCGGTGCTGTTCACCTGCAACTACAACCGCGTGCGCTCGCCGATGGCCGAGGGGCTGTTCAAGCGCTTCTACGGCACGCGGGCCTTCGTCGATTCCTGCGGGCTGAAGCCGGACCCGGCGGGGGAGGGGGTCGACCCCTTCGTCGTGGTGGTGATGGACGAGCTGGGCCTGGACGTCTCGGACCACCAGCCCAAGACCTTCGCCCAGCTGGAGGATGACAGCTTCGACGTCGTCGTCTCCCTGACGCCCGAGGCCCAGCACCGGGCCGTGGAGCTGTCGCGCGATCGCTCGGTCGAGATCGAGTACTGGCCCACCCACGATCCGACGTTGACGGACGGTTCGCGCGAGGCCCGGCTCGAGGCGTACAGGGAGGTTCGCGACACGCTCGCCGAGCAAATCAAACGACGTTTCGGGGCGCCATCGACGTTTGGGGGGTGAATGCGTTATAGAGGCGCCTCGCCGCGAACGGCCTCGTTCTGACTCGATGTCGGACGAGGGCTCGCGGCTGTCCGATTCGTTCCTATTTGAGAGGCCTGATGGCTAAGGAAGAACTGCTCGAGTTTCCCGGTACGGTCAGCGAACTGCTGCCGAACGCCACCTTTCGGGTGACGCTCGAGAACGCGCACGAGATCATCGCCCACACCGCCGGCAAGATGCGCAAGAACCGCATCCGCGTGCTGGCCGGCGACAAGGTCCTGGTCGAGATGACGCCGTACGACCTGACCAAGGGCCGTATCACCTACCGCTTCAAGTAAGCGCGCATGGCATCGCAGACGGCCGCCCAGCCGGCGCTGGTGCTGGCCAGCGCGAGCCCTCGGCGCCTGGACCTGCTGGCCCAGGTCGGCATCACGCCCGACCGGGTCGATCCTGCCGACATCGACGAAAGTCCGCTGCTCGACGAGACCCCGCGCCGCCATGCCCTGCGCCTGGCGCAGGAGAAGGCGCGCGCCGTCGCCGTCCGCGCGCCGGGCGAGTTCGTGCTGGCCGCCGATACGGTGGTGGCCGTCGGCCGGCGCATCCTGCCCAAGGCCGAGACCGAGGCCGACGTCCTCTACTGCCTGAAGCTGCTGTCGGGCCGGAACCACAAGGTTCTGACCGGCGTGGCCCTGATCGCGCCAGACGGCCGTGAGGGCTCGCGCCTGGTCGAGACCAAGGTCGGCTTCAAGCGCCTGACCGACGCCGAGCGCGACGGCTACGTCGCCAGCGGCCAGTGGAAGGGCAAGGCGGGCGGCTATGGCGTCCAGGGCCTCGCCGGTGGCTTCATCACCGAGTTGCAGGGGTCTTATCCCAGCGTCGTCGGTCTGCCGCTGTACGAGACCTTGAACCTGCTTTCTGGCCTGGGGTACCGGCCGTGAACGCCAAGTCCGACCACAGGGCCGCCAAGGCCCCCAGCGAGCGCCGCGCCTATCTCTACAAGGGCGTCGGCGAGACCGTCGGGGTCGTGACCCTGGACGGCCGTCCAGAGCGCCTGTTCGTCGCCTGGCCCAGCGACGACCCGCTGGACGCCGAGGGCGTGCGCGGCGTGGCCCGCATCAAGTCCGTCGAGAAGACCTTCGCTTCGGCCTTCGTGGCCCTGCCGGGCGGCCAGGACGTGCTGCTGCCGATCCGGCCCGACATGCCCAGGCTGGTCGAGGGCGGCGCGGTCGAGATCGAGATCAAGACCGCCTCGCGCGCCGACAAGGCCGCCGTGGCCCGCTTCGTCGCCGAAGGGCAGGGCGAGCCTCGGGTGATCGACACTGCTCCGAGCATCGAGGCGCTATTGCGCCACCATGTGAAGGCCGGATCCCCCACCACCGGCGAGAAGGCCCTGGCGGCCGTCGAGGAGGCCGAGGCCGACGCCCTGGCCATCGTCTTCGCCCTGCCGGGCGGTGGCGACATCGCCGTGGAGACCACCCGCGCCCTGACCACCGTCGATGTCGACCTGGGCGCGCGGGAAGCCAGCGATTCGAAGCGGGCCTCGCGCCAGGCCAACATGGCCGCGCTCAGTGTCGCCTCGCGGGTCCTGCGCCTGAAAGGGCTCGGGGGAATCATCATTTTCGACCTGGTGGGGCGCGGCCATGATGGCCAAGCGCTGACCACGGCCGCTCGAAACCTGTTCGCGCCGGACAATCCGGGCGTGGGAATCGGGGCGATCAGCAAGTTCGGAACGCTGGAGATGATCGTGCCGCGCCGTGCGCCGCCGATTCTCGACCGGCTGCTGACCCGAAACGGGTCGGCGAATCCCCGCTATGTCGCTCGCCGCCTGGCGCGCGCCCTGGAGCGGGAGGGGAGGGCCGATCCCGGCGGTCGCCTGACCGCCCGTTGCGCGCCCGCCGTCGCCGAGGCCTTCACGGCCGAACTGGACGCCGGCGTCGCCGAGCGCCTGGGTCGCCGCTTCGTCATCGAATCTCGATCCGACTTCGCGATCGACCGCATAGAGGTGTCCGCCGGATGAGCACGGGCTGCCCCATCTGCGGCAAGCCGGTGCAAACCGCTTTCCGCCCCTTCTGCTCCAAGCGTTGCGCGGACGTCGACCTACAGCGCTGGCTGAGCGATCGATACGTCGTGCCCGGCAGCGAGGAGGACGACGAAAACCCGCTTTCCGAAAGCATCCACAAGGAATGAAAAAGGGCGCTGGACATCCATTCCGGCCTCCCCTATAGACCCGGCTCCTCGCTGCACGGCGAGGTCGCCGAGGCGGTTTCGACCGCCGAACGCAAGATGCCTGGGTAGCTCAGTTGGTAGAGCAGCGGATTGAAAATCCGCGTGTCACTGGTTCGATTCCGGTCCCAGGCACCACTTCTCTTCTTCTTCCAATCTGGAAGCGAACGCTAAGCGGGCGTCCTGAAGCAGGGCGATCCGCATTGTCGTTTTTCCGTCATGTCGACGGTTGACCGTCCGGTCCGCGGCCCCATCTGCCAAGTCGGCGGGCGCCTTTCTTCATCGACCGATGTTTTGTTGCCTTGCTGCAGTGCAGCATGGATTTTCTCGTTGCCAGGGAAAAACCGCCCCTTTTTCCAGAAAACCCTTTTGTGCGGCGCGGCAATGGGCGGGGGGGCGGGCCATCTACGACGATTTTGTGCCCACATCAGCCCCTTGACGGTGCGAAAAGGGGTTGCCAAAGGACCACAGCCGCAATTCTAACATTGCGGTAAGACCGGAGCCCCTAACAGGGCGTCGGTTGCCCGCGCTTCGAAACGATCCTTCCGGTGACCTTGGTCCTCGTGAGGGGCGTAACGGGTCGAGCGCAGCGAAGCGGGTCCGCCGCGGAGAGAGAGCAATCGAACTCCAAGGCGGGCTATTCAGAGTTAGGGTGGACACGCTCTCGCGCGACGACCCTCGGTCCAAACGTGCTAGACCAATCAGGAACTGGCGAAAGATGCTCGACATTAAACGGAAGACCCCCCTCATCGCTCTCGTCGGCGCCGTCGCGCTGATGGCGAGCGCCCCGGCTTTCGCCCAAGACGCCGCGGCTCCGGCCCCCGCGACTTCGGAAGCCGCCGCCCCCGCCGCTCCGGCCGCTGACGCCGCTGCTGCTGCTCCGGCTCCGGAAGCCGCTCCCGCCGAAGAAGGCGGCGAGAAGAAGGGCGGCCACTCGCTGACGCCCGTCGGCATGTTCCTCGCCGCTGGCGCCGTCGTTAAGGTCGTCATGATCGGCCTGCTGCTGGCCTCGGTCTTCTCGTGGGTTCTGCTGCTCACCAAGATTTTCGAGTTCGCTGGCCTGAACAAGCAATCGGACAAGTTCCTGGAAGCCTTCCGCGGCGCTCGCTCGATCGCCGACATCGCGCGCATCAGCTCGTCGGAAGAATTCGAAGGCAACCCGATGGCCGACATGGCCGCCGCCGCCTCGCAGGAAGTTGAACTGTCGCGTCAAGCGGGTCTGGCCGTCGCCGGCGAGCACCGCGACTCGACGCTGGCTCGCGCCACCTACGCCATCAACGCGGTGCAAGCCTCGCTGGCCAAGCGCCTGTCGGGCGGCATGGTGTTCCTGGCCTCGGTCGGTTCGGCCGGTCCGTTCATCGGTCTGTTCGGTACGGTTTACGGCATCATGACGTCGTTCATCGGCATCGCGAACACCAACACGACCAACCTGGCCGTCGTCGCGCCGGGTATCGCTGAAGCTCTGCTGGCCACCGGTATCGGCCTCTTCGCCGCTATCCCGGCCGTTATCTTCTACAACTACTTCCAGACCCGCATCTCGGGTTACGGCACCCGCTCGGAAGGCTTCGTTGCTGAACTGATGAACGCCATCTCGCGTCAGCTCGACAAGGGGGCGTAACACCCATGGCCGCCAAACTCTCAGGCGGTGGGGGCGACAGGTTCAACGTCGAACAGAACAGCGAGATCAACGTTACGCCCTTCGTGGACGTTATGCTGGTCCTCCTGATCATCTTCATGGTGGCGGCTCCGCTCGCCTCCGTGTCGATCGAAGTGAACCTGCCCGCGGCGGTGGCGAAAGCAACTCCCAACCCGCCGAAGCCGGTCTACATCTCGATCAAGTCGACGGGGCAGCTCTATATCGGTGACAACCAGACTTCCATCGACGAGATGGGTCAGGACATCGTCAAAGGTATGGGCCGACGCGATCCGACTAAGGAGCGCATCTTCATCCGGGCCGACGAAAAGGTTCGCTACGGGGCTTTCATGGAGGTTATGAACACCCTCCAGGATAACGGCTTCTACAGCGTGGCTCTCGTTGGACGGGATGATAGCTAAGTAGGGGTGCTGCATGGCTGAACAACAAACGCCCGAGCATCGCCACTACGATCCGCTCACCTCTGACGGCCCGCGTCGCAAAAAGGGTATGGGGCCGTTCGGCGTCGCCCTGATCGTGGTCTGCGGTCTGCACGCACTCCTCTTCGCCTACCTGGCGAAGCAGAAGTTCGAAGCGGTGTTCCAGGAGTATTCGGACGAAGCCGTGGATGTGGAGCTGCCTCCGCCTCCGCCGCCGCCTCCGCCGCCTCCTCCGCCGCCGCCGCCGACCAACGAACCGCCGCCGCCTCCGGCCGTGGTCCAGCCGCGTCCCCCGGTGGCTCCGCCGCCGGACGTGACGCCGCCGCCGCCGCTGCCGATCCCGCCCGTTGAAAAGCGGGTCGAGACGACGGCTCCGCCGGTGATCTCCGCCGTGCCGCCGGTTCCGACGAACCCGCCGGCTCGCGCTTCGGTCATCACGCGCCCTGACTGGGCTCGTAAGCCGAGCGGTGACGACATGGCCCGATACTATCCGGACCGTGCTCAACGGATGGAAGTCTCCGGTCGCGCGACGATCTCGTGCACCGTGACGGCCAAGGGTACCCTGGAGAGCTGCTCTGTAGTCTCCGAGAACCCTGCGGACATGGGCTTCGGCGACGCTGCCCTGCGTCTGTCGCGCCTGTTCCGGATGAAGCCTAAGACCCTCGACGGCGCGCCCGTCGACGGTGGTCAGGTGACCGTCCCGCTGGTGTTCCAAGTCCCGCAATAGGACCTGGATCCAGGCGAAGCTAAAGAAGCGCCCCGGAGTTTCGGCTCCGGGGCGTTTTTCTTTTCGGTCCAGTTTCCGCTCCCGACGGCGGTTTCTGACGGGGGGACGTTTTCCTGTTAAAATCGTCCGGATCGGCGCTTGATCCTTGGGGCCGATGCGACTAAAGACAGCGCCTCGCGATGAGCCGGCTTAGCTCAGTTGGTTAGAGCGCTAGATTGTGGATCTAGAGGTCCTCGGTTCGAGCCCGAGAGCTGGTACCATCGCAGCACTGAAAGGCCCGGGGTTCGCCCCGGGCCTTTTGCGTTCCGGTCGCTCTTTTCGATTTTGTCGTGTGGCCGACCCTTGCCTCCAAAATGTCATCGGTGTGGGATCGAACAGCTGTGCTTCGCGTTCAGATTCCCATGGGGGACAGGCGTATGGTTTTGGGTTTCCCGCCCAGTGCCCCGGGACCTAAGCCCGGTTGGCGTGCTCGGTCGTCGTGGGTCATCACGGCGGCGGCTTTCGCGTGCGCGTTTATCGGTGTCGCCCAGGCCGGAGAGCAGGAGCCGGGCTACGCCTTGAAGGCCGGCTATCTGGCCAAGTTCACCCCCTTCGTCGACTGGCCCGAGACAGCCTTCGAGGCGCCGGGCAGCCCGTTCCGGCTGTGCGTGGGCGGGCGTGACCCGTTCGGCGGGGCCATCGACCGCGTCGCCGGCGTCCTGCATGTCGGCGACCATCCTGTGACCGTCATCCGCCTGCCGACCGTGGCCAAGGGCGTGGGCTGCCACCTGCTGTTCCTCAGCGCCTCGCGCCAGCAGACCCCGCAGCAGATGCTGGCCGTGGTGGCCGGCAAGCCGGTCCTGACCGTGGCCGACGAGGACCTGGAAGCCAGCGGGGCCATGGTCCAGTTCGTCACCGTCGAGAATCGCCTGCGCTTCTCGATCCGGGCCGACGCCGCCCAGGCCGCCGGCCTGACCCTGAGTTCGAAGCTGCTGGCGCTGTCGGCGCCGCCGCGGGATGGCGGCAAATGAAGGCTTTTGGCGGCCGCATGGGCCTTCGGCCCGCCCTGACCGTATCGATGGCGATCGGCCTGGCCGTGGCCATCGTCGCGGCCGCTTTCGGCATGGCCGCCTATAACGAGCATCTGGGCCAGCAGGAGCGTCACCGGGCGGCCGAGGTGCAGCTGCGCATCCTGGCCGGCAGCATGGCCGCGCCCCTGGCCTTCGACGACCGCTCGGCGGCGCGCGAATATGTGGGGGCCCAAAGCTCCAACCCCGACGTCGAGGCCGTGGCCGCCTACGACATGCAGGGGCAGCTGACGGCCGCCTACACCCGTCCCGGCGCGCCGCCGCCGCCGGATCGCAACACCCTGGGCCCGCCGCGCCTGGACGGCGCGCGGCTGGTGCTGACCTCGCCGGTGACCGAGGGCGAGACGGTGCTGGGTTCGGTCTATCTGCGCTCGGTGCTGGAATCGCCGGCCAGGCGGGCGATGCGGTATGCCGGCTTTGCCTTGCTGATCGTCATGGCCGCCCTGCTGGTCGCCGTACTGGGCGCGGCCGGCGCGCGCGAGGGCGAGGCCAACCGCAAGCTGCAGGCCGAGATCCGCGAGCGCGAAAAAGCCGAGGCGGCCTTGCGCCAGTCGCAGAAGATGGAGGCCATGGGCCAGCTGACCGGCGGCGTGGCCCACGACTTCAACAACCTCTTGATGGTCGCTTCCAGCGGCATCGACCTCTTGGACCGCACCACCGATCCCGCGCGGCGCGAGCGCCTGCGCCAGGGCGTGCGCCAGGCCATCGACCGCGGGGCCAGCCTGACCCAGCAGTTGCTGGCCTTCTCGCGCCGCACGCCGCTGAAGCCCGAGGTGGTCGACATCGCCACGCGCCTGGCCGGCATGCACGCCCTGCTGGACCGCTCCCTGCGCGAGGACGTCAAGGTCGAGATCAACCTGCCGCCCGACCTGTGGCGCATCGAGGTCGACGCCTCGCAGCTGGAGGTGGCGGTGCTGAACATCGCCATCAACGCCCGCGACGCCATGCCCGATGGCGGCACGATCACCATCGAGGCCCGCAACGAGCCCTCCGGTCGTCCGGACGGGGTAGGGGACATGATCCGCCTAGGGATCCGCGACACCGGGGTCGGCGTGGCGCCCGAGATGATCACGCGGCTGTTCGAGCCGTTCTTCACCACCAAGGCCGTCGGCAAGGGCACGGGCCTTGGCCTGTCGCAGGTCTACGGCTTCGCCCGCGCGTCGGGCGGCGAGGCTGGCGTGGACAGCAAGCTGGGCGAGGGCACGACCATCTGGCTGCGCATCCCGCGCTCGACCAAGGCCCTGGCCAGCGAGCCGGCCGCCATCGCCCCGCGCAAGGCCGGCCCGATCGGGCGCTACCGCATCCTGCTGGTCGAGGACGACGACAGCGTCGCCCAGCTGGTCGAGGAAATGCTGCGCGAGCTGGGCTATGAGGTGGTCCGCGCCGGCGAGGCCCTGGGCGCCCTGGACGTGCTGCGCAAGGACGGGGCCTTCGACCTGGTGTTCAGCGACATGGTCATGCCGGGCGACATCGGCGGCCTGGACCTGGCGCGGGACATCTCGCGCCTGCGTCCCAGCCTGCCGGTGATCCTGACCACCGGCTACAGCGCCGCCGCGGCGGCCGCGACCAACGAGGGCCGGCGCGTGCTGATCAAGCCCTACCGCATCGAAGCCCTGGCCACCGAGCTGGACACGGCCCTGCAGCGGGCGAGCTAGGGCGTAGGAACCCGCTTCCCGTGGGATCGGTTGAATTCGATCACCTAGAGGAGGACGCCATGTCCAAGCCGCCCCCCATCCTGCCCGAACAACGCGCCTTCAAGGGTCAGAAGCCGGACCTGGACGACGGTCAGGCCGAGCTGGCCGGCAAGCAGCCCGGCAATGCCGACGTGAACCTCGACGAGCAGGGCAGTTCGGGCAATCTGCGCCAGAACACCAGCCATTCGGGCAACGTCCAGAACCGCTGATCGCGACCTGTCGAGCGGCCGGGCGTCGGCCGCTCGACACTGCGAGCGGTTCGCAAAATCTCTTTTGATTGAAATGCTTAGCCTTCGGAACATCCGGAGCGGGCGGGGGTTTGTTGGCGGTCGGGAACATCGAGGGAGACATTCCAATGGCCGCTGCCGCCAAGTCATCCAGCAAGACCAAGTCCGCCAAGCCGCGCAAGTCGACCCGCCGCACGGGCCGCCGCGATCCGCTGGCCATCACCCTGCTCAAGAAGGACCACCGCGAGGTGGAGGCGATGTTCGACGAGTACGAACAGCTCGAGAGCGACGCCGAGAAGCTGGCGCTGTTCAACAAGATCGCCCTGGCCCTGAAGGTCCACACCCAGATCGAGGAAGAGGTCCTCTATCCGGAGAGCCGCGGCGAGGTCGAGGACGACCTGATCGACGAGGCCTATGTCGAGCACGACGGGGCCAAGAAGCTGATCGCCGAGATCGAGGCCATGAAGCCCGGCCAGGAGTTCTACGACGCCAAGGTCAAGGTGCTGGGCGAGTACATCAAGCACCACGTCAAGGAAGAGGAGCAGCCCGGCGGCTTCTTCGCCCAGGCCAAGAAGGGCGACGAAGACCTCGAGGGCATGGGCGAACGCATGAAGGCCCGCAAGGAGGAGCTGATGGCGGAGTACGGCGGCAAGGCCGCGCATTAAGATCCTCCCCCGCGATGCGGGGGAGGTGGCCCGGAGGGCCGGGGGCGACCTGGGCCTAGGCCGCATTAGCCTCCTCAGTCGCTACGCGACAGCTCCCCCGCATCGCGGGGGAGCATCTTGTTTTTGTTATGCCAAACCCGCCAGTTCCCCGGCCAGCCGCAGGTCCTGGACAAACTCCGCATAGGCCCGCGCCTTGGCGTCCGCGTCCGGCAGGCGCAGCAGGAACGACGGGTGGTAGGTCACCAGGCCCTGGCTCTGGTCAGGCAGTTGCAGCGCCTTCCCCCGATTGGCCCCGATCGGCGTGGGCTTGCCCATCACGCTCAGGGCCGCCGTCGCGCCCAGCATCACCACCACGCGCGGCTTCACCAGCCGCCGCTCGGCGTCCAGCCACCAGCGGCAGGCGGTGACCTCGCCACGATCGGGGGTCTTGTGGATGCGTCGTTTGCCGCGCAATTCGTGCTTGAAGTGCTTCACGGCGTTGGTGACGAAGGTCCGGTCGCGGGCGACGCCGGCCTCGGCAAGGGCCTTGTCGAACACCTGGCCGGCCGGGCCGACGAACGGGCGACCCGCAAGATCCTCCTGATCACCCGGCTGCTCGCCCACGAACATCAGTGGCGCATGTCTCATGCCCTCGCCTGGCACGCCTTGCGTCGCGTCGCGCCAGAGGTCGCAGCGGCGGCAGACGGCCACGCCGGCCTCGACCTCGTCCAGGCCGGCAGGGATGCCGCCCTCATAGGAGGCGTCGCGCGCGTGGCGCAGGGCGGCTTTCAGCACCCGGTCGGAGGGCTGGCGAGGCGTGGCGGCGACCATGGCGGCGGCGCGCTCCTGGGCGGTCTCGATCAACTCCGGAATGAGCGCCGCCTCAGGCAGGTTCCGCCAATAGCGTTTCGGCATCTCCTGACGCATCTGTTTGGGGTTCAGGCGGGCCGGATTGAAGATCGAGGCGTAGTAGGTGCGCCAGAGCTCCTCCTGGGCGTCCTCGGACGGCGCGTCGGCCGGGTCCGCCCCTTCCGACACCATCAGCCGCTCACGGTCCCAGGCCACGCAGGCGTCGGGCGTCAGGATCGTCCAGTCCATGTTGGTGAAGCGGCGCACGAAGAAGCCGGCGGTGGCCTCGGTGACGCGGTGGGCCGGCTCGAACCAGGCGGCGTAGGTTTCGCTGGCCGCGCCCTCCACCAGGCGGAAGCGGACGAAGGCCTTCATCTTATGAGCCGAGCGGCTGACGGCTTTCGCCATGTCGCGGGCGCGGGCCATGTCGGGATCGGCCGGATTGTCGATCAGCCGCGGCTCGCGCTCCAGCCGCCACAGGATGCGGTAGAGCAGGGCTAGGCGATCGGGACTGCGGTGTTGGATCACCTGCTCGGCCAGTTCCAGGAACGACGCTGGCACGCTGAAGGTCGGAGCGCCCCCTCCGTCTCGCTGCGTATCCGCAGCGAGCCACCTCCCCCGTTTCACGAGGGAGGAGGCAGCTTCACCCTCCTGCCCCGCTTGCGGGGGAGGTGGCGCGGCGCCGATAGGCGGCGTGACGGAGGGGGCGTTCTCCAGCGAGAACAGCTCCCGCTCGACCGTCCACACCACCGCCTGCGGCTCCACGCCCTCGGCCCGCAGCGACCGTGCGGCCGTCCGCCAGCCGGCGAAGTCGATTTCGGACGCCAGGCGCACGACGCGCATCAGAACAGGCTCAGCTGCTGGGGCTGGACCAGGGCCGCCTTCAGGCTGTCGCGGTCGGTCAGCGCCCCCGGCGTCCAGTCGGCGGTGACCACGAAGGCCCTGGCGCGCTTCAGGACGGCTCCGACGCGCTTGAGGTCATTGAGGGTCAGGCGGGTGACCTTCCGGGCCGCCAGGATGCGTTCCACGGCCTTGGCGCCCAGGCCCGGCACGCGCAGCAGCATTTCCTTGTCGGCGGTCTGGATGTTCACCGGGAACTTGGCCCGGTTTCTCAGCGCCCAGCTGGTCTTGGGATCGACGGAGAGATCCAGGTCCTCGCCCTCGGCGACGATCTCGGGCCGCTCGAAGCCATAGAACCGCATCAGCCAGTCGGCTTGGTACAGGCGGTGCTCACGCAGCAGCGGCGGACGGGCCAGCGGCAGGCGCGAACTGGCGTCGGGGATCGGGCTGAAGGCCGAGTAGAACACCCGGCCCAGGCGATAGGCGCCGTACAGGCTGGCGCTGCGGGCCAGGATGTCGCCGTCCTTGGCTTCGTCGGCTCCGACGATCAGCTGGGTCGACTGGCTGCGAGCGAAGGACCGCCTGCCGGCCTTCTTGGCGGGCTCGGCGTGGTCGTCGATCGCCAGGCGCATGCGGCCCATGGCGCGCTTGATGTCGGTGGGGCTCTTTTCGGGCGCCAGGGAGGCCAGGCTGTCGTCGCGCGGCAGCTCGATGTTGATGGAGACGCGGTCGGCATAGAGACCCGCCTCGGCCGCCAGCTCGGGCGAGGCTTCGGGGATCAGCTTCAGGTGGATGTAGCCGCGGAAGTCGTGGTCCAGCCGCAGCGATTTGGCGACCCGGACCATCTCCTCCATCGTGTAGTCGCCGGTGCGGATGACGCCCGACGACAGGAACAGGCCCTCGACATAGTTGCGCTTGTAGAAGTTCAGGGTGAGGTCGACGACTTCCTTTACCGAAAAGCGCGCCCGGGGCGTGTTCGACGACACGCGATTGATGCAGTAGGCGCAGTCGTAGATGCAGAAGTTGGTCAGCAGGATCTTCAGCAGGCTGATGCACCGGCCATCGGGGGCGTAGGCGTGGCAGATGCCCATGCCCTCGGTCGAGCCCACGCCCTGACCGCCTACGGAGGTTCTTTTCTCGGCGCCGGACGAGGCGCAGGACGCGTCGTATTTAGCGGCGTCGGAGAGGATGGCGAGCTTGCGCCTGAGATCGAGAACGGCCATGTGGCCTAAGTTATCGTTCTCTTTTTGTTCTGAATAGTCTTCACGCGCGACAGACGCATGGAGCAGAATGTCGCGCGTGAATAGCAACGTCGAGAAGCGGACACTTGCGCGTCCGCTTCCACGCTGAAGTTAGCCGTTGACGGCGTCCTTCAGTTGCTTGGCCGGCGTGAAGGCGACCTTCTTGCTGGCGGCGATTTCGATGGTCGCGCCCGTGGCCGGGTTGCGGCCGGTGCGGGCCGGCTTGGCCTGGACCTTGAACTTGCCGAAGCCCGGGATCGAGACTTCTTCACCCTTCACGGCGGCGTCGGAGATCGACTTGAAAACGCCGTCGATGATGGCCTTGGCTTGGGTCTTGGTCAGCTTGTCGTCAGCGGCGACAGCGGCGTCGACCAGATCGGAAACGTTCGTCATCTCTAAGCTCATGTCCTGTGAATCAGGGAGTTGTGAGCCTGCCGAGGCGTTTTGGGTTTGTCACCCGTTAGGGAAGGTTAAAACGCCGATTCATGGGGGCAAAACGCCCGTGGGCCGGGGATTTTTACGAAATCGTCGTGTCCGGAACGGCCAAGTTCGGGGCAAAAGCGTTAATGTTGGTCCGATTGGTGGACTATCGGGTGGTTCGTGCACCGGGTGATTCTGCACGGAATCGGGGGGCGATAGCCGTCTGTGCTCGGCGATTCACGAGCATTCATCCTTCTCCCCTTGCGGGAGAAGGTGGCGCGCAGCGCCGGATGAGGGGTTGATAGACCTGTCGGATGAGCGTTGTGGTGCAAGGGTTCGAGCGGCGTGCGACCCCTCATCCGACCGCCTTCGGCGGCCACCTTATCCCGCAAGGGGAGAAGGGGAAGGCACGAGCATTCACGCTCCTCCGTCCCCGGCCTCAAAACCTGCCGTATTCTCTACCCACCTCGTCGCGAGGAAAGGGCGCATGGCCAGCGACCATCGTGGCGGCGGGGGCGATCGAGCGGGCGCGCTCGTCGGCGCGGGGGAGACCTCGCAACTGCATCCCTCCTACGGCGGTCGGCCCTGGAACACAGAAGCGACGGGGGATGCGGGCCGAGGCGCGCGACAGGTTCGGGGAAACCCGGACATCCGGGACCAGGCTTCGCGGCCAGGCCCGCCCGTCGGGGGCTTCAAGGGCGGTGAGGCGCCAATAGCGTCGGACCGTCACGCTTCCGGACAACGATCGCGCGGAGCGTCGGGCTTCGTCGAAACGGTACTTACAAACTCACATTCCGGACGCTGTCCGGCGCTCCGTGTCCCTTTCCACCAACTCGCAGCCCTAGGCGCGAGGCCGAGACGCCGTGCGTCCTTCGAGGCCCGCTGCACGGGCGCCTCAGGATGAGGAGCCTTGTACTGATTTCCTCATCCTGAGGTGCGCGCCGATAGGCGAGCCTCGAAGGACGCAAGGCGCGGAACGCCGCGCCCGCTCCAGCCATTCCTCCTGTCGAACCCTTCAGGAGAACCACCATGACCGACGTCGATGCTGGCAATGACAATGGCTGGGACGAGCAGGACGGCGCCGAGGCGCTGGATGAGGATGTCGTCGGCAAGGACGGCGAGCTGCGCACGTTCGAGGAGCTGCCGGACGTCCTGGACGTCACCCAGGCCGAGGGCGACGCCGACGATGACGACGCCCTGATCGCCGAAGAGCTGGACGACGACGAGATCATCGCGCTGGAGGAAGACGAGGACGGCGACCCCGACGACGTGCGTCCCGAAGTCTTCGACGGCGAGTAACCCGGCGATGGCGACGCGCAAGCTGGCGGCCTACCAGGCCAAGCGCGACTTCAAGAAGACGGCGGAGCCTTCGGGCGAGGTCGGGGTCGCCGCGTCCGAGCGGGCGCGTTTCGTCATCCAGAAGCACGACGCCACCCGGCTTCACTACGACCTGCGGCTGGAGCACGAGGGTGTGTTCCTGTCATGGGCGGTGACCCGGGGGCCGTCGCGCGATCCGCACGACAAGCGCCTGGCCGTCCATGTCGAGGATCATCCGCTGGCCTATGGCGACTTCGAGGGCACGATCCCGGAAGGCCAGTACGGCGGCGGCACGGTGATGCTGTGGGACCGCGGCTGGTGGGCGCCCGAGCCGGGCTTCGACCTGGAGAAGGGGCTCAAGAAGGGCGAGATCAAGCTGGTCTTCGCCGGCGAGCGGATGAAGGGCGGCTGGGTCCTGGTGAAGATTCACAACGACAAATTCGGTGGCGGCAAGCGCGAGAACTGGCTGCTGATCAAGCATCGCGACGAGTTCGCGATCGAGGGCGACCAGGACTTCCTGGAGGACACCAGCTTCTCGATCGCCTCGGGCCGGACGATGGACACGATCGCCGCCGGCAAGGGCAAGGCGCCCAAGCCGTTCATGACCGACGCGGGGCCGGCGCCGGACGCGGTCTGGAACAGCAGGAGCTCGCCCGAGGCCAGCGGCGAGAAGGCGGCCAAGGACGCCGGCGCGCCGAAGCGCAAGCCGGTAAAGACCAACACCGCCAAGATCCCCGACTTCATCCCGCCGCAGCTGTGCAAGCTGGTCGACAGGCCGCCCGGCGGCGCCGGCTGGGTCCACGAGATCAAGTTCGACGGCTACCGCATGCAGCTGCGGATCGAGGGCGGCAAGGCGGCGCTGCGCACCCGGACGGGCCTGGACTGGAGCGATCGTTTCCCCCAGATGATCAAGGACGCGGCGGACCTGCCAGACGCCTTGATCGACGGCGAGGTCGTGGCGCTGGACGAGGCCGGCTCGCCCAGCTTCGCGGGGCTGCAGGCGGCGCTGTCGGACGAAGCCACCGACGACCTGATCTTTTTCGCCTTCGACCTGCTGCATGCCGGCGGCGAAGACCTGACCAGCCTGCCGCTGGCCGAACGCAAGGACCGGCTGAAGGCGCTGCTGCCCAAGGACGGCGAGCGCATCCGCTATGTCGAGCACTTCAAGAGCGGCGGCGAGGCGGTGCTGCAATCGGCCTGCCGGATGTCTCTGGAAGGCGTGGTCTCAAAGTCGCTCGACGCGCCTTATCGCTCGGGCAAGTCGGCCACGTGGACCAAGGCCAAGTGCCGGGCGGGCCACGAGGTGGTGATCGGCGGCTGGACCACGACGGGCGAAGCGTTCCGCTCGCTGATCGTCGGCGTCTACAAGGACGGCGACCTCGTGCATGTCGGCCGGGTCGGCACGGGCTTTGGCCGTGACAAGGTCGCGAAGCTTCTGCCGGCGCTTAAAAAGTTGGCCCGCAAGACCTCGCCGTTCAGCGGCAAGGGCGCGCCCAGGGGCGGCACGGGCGTGCATTGGGTCTCGCCCGAGTTGGTCGCCGAGATCGAGTTCGCGGGCTTCACGGGAGAGGGTTCGGTGCGCCAGGCGTCGTTCAAGGGACTGCGCGAGGACAAGCCCGCCAAGGCCGTCGAGGCCGAGGCTCCTGCCCCGGTCGAGGAGGCGCAGCTGGTGACGCCGAAAGCCGGCAAGGCCGCGGTGCTGGGCGTGGCGATCTCCAATCCCGACAAGCCGCTGTGGCCGGACGCCGGCGACGGCAAGCCGGGGACCAAGCTGGACCTGGCCCGCTACTTCGAAGCCGTCGGTCCCTGGATGCTGGAGCATGTGAAGGGCCGGCCGTGTTCGGTCATCCGCATGCCCGACGGCATCGGCGGCGAGACCTTCTTCCAGCGTCACTCGGGTAAGGGCGTTTCGGCCCTGATCGACGAGGTGACGGTCAGCGGCGACCGCAAGCCGTATCTGGTCTTCAACACGGTCGAGAGCCTGGTCGCCGCCGCCCAGTGGGGCGCGACCGAGCTGCATCCGTGGAACTGCCGGCCGGACGATCCCGAGGTCCCGGGTCGCCTGGTCTTCGACCTGGATCCCGCGCCGGATGTAGGCTTCGACGCCGTGGTCGAAGGGGCGCGCGAAATTCGCGACCGGCTGGAGGCCCTGGGCCTGGTCCCGTTCTGCAAGACCACCGGCGGCAAGGGGCTGCACGTGGTCACGCCCCTGAAGGGCAAGAGCGTGGACTGGGACGCCGCGAAAGCCTTCGCTCGCGAGGTCTGCGCCCGCATGGCCGCCGATAGCCCCGATCAGTACCTGCTGAACATGTCCAAGAAGGAGCGGGGCGGGAAGATCTTCCTGGACTACCTGCGCAACGACCGCATGAGCACGGCGGTGGCCCCGCTGTCGCCGCGTGGCCGGCCCGGCGCGCCGGTGTCGTGGCCTGTGGCCTGGACCCAGGTGCGCAAGGGCCTGGACCCCTCGCGGTTCAACATCCGCACCGTGCCGGGGCTGGTGAAGGATCTCGACGCCTGGGACGCCTATGCGGAGAGCGAGCGGGACCTGGCGGCGGCGATCAAGAAGCTGGGCAAGGAGTGACCCACATCCACATCCGATCCTCCGTTTCCCCGGCTTTCGCCGGGGAAACGGGAGAGCGGTTAGCTGGCTTTCTTTCGCGCCGCCGGAGCCTTCTTGGCCGCCGGCTTGGCCTTGGCCGGAGCCTTGCCCAGGCTGCTGCGCAGGGCCTCCATCAGGTCGACGACATTGGTGTCCTCGGGCTCTTCGACCACGACCTTGCGGCCCTTGCCCTTCTGCTTGTCCTTGATCAGCGCCCGCAGCGCGTCCTCGTAGCGGTCGTTGAACTGCTCGGGATCGAAGGGGCCTTCCTTCTGCTCGATGATCTTCTGGGCGATCTGGATCATCGCCGCATCGGGCTTCTTGTCGGGGATGTCGTCGAAATAGTCGGCGACGGCGCGGACCTCGTCGTGATTGCGCAGGCTCCAGGCGACCATGCCGTTGTCGCGTGGCTCGATGGCCAGCAGGCGTTCGCGCTGGTGCATGACCACCCGGCCCAGGGCGACTTGGCCGGCCTTGCTCATCGCCTCGCGGATCACGCCATACGCCTCGGCGGCAAGTTTGCCGTCGGGGACCAGGAAATACGGATTGTCCCAGTACAGGCGGTCGATCTCGTCTGCGCTGACGAAGCGCTCGATGTCGATGGTGCGGGTGCTCTCCAGGCGGACGCTGTCGATCTCGTCCTGGGTGACGACCACGTACTCGCCCTTGCTGACCTCGTAGCCCTTGACGATGTCGGCGCGTTCGATGGGGCCTAGGTCCGGATCGGTCGGGATCATCCGGATGCGGTTATGCGTCTTCTTGTGCAGCATGTTGAAGTGCACGTCGCTGCTGGCGTCTGTGGCGGTGTAGAGCGCGACGGGGCAGGTCACGAGCGACAGGCGCAGGTGGCCCTGCCAGGTGGGACGGCCGGCGGCCATGGGCGCTCTCCTCTAGGCTTGGGCGCACGAGGCCTGGGCGGCCTCCAGGAAGCGGATAACGGCCAACTCGAACGCACGCTCCGAGCGGCCGGCCTTCAGCGGCAGCACGCCTTGCTGATAGGCCTCCAGCACCAGCGGGTGGATGTACGAGCCCCGGCAGACGGCGGCGGTGTTGCCCAGCAGGCCCGCGACGGCCTTCACGCAGGTATTGACGTTGCGCTTGGCCTCCGCGGCGCTGCCAGCCTTGGGGATCAGGCACAGAGCCCGCGCGGCGGCCAGGGTGCCGGCCCAGGTGCGGAAGTCCTTCGCCGAGAAGTCCTGGCCGATGGCCTCGCGGATATAGGCATTGACGTCGGCGCTCCCGACCGAGCGACGCTGGCCGTCGTCGTCGAGATACTGGAACAGGCGCTGGCCGGGCACGTCCTGGCAGGCCTTGACGATGCGAGCCAGGCGGCGGTCGCGGAAGCCGGTCGTGTGCGTCACCCCGCTCTTGCCCTTGAACGTGAACGTACCGCCCATGCTGGACAGCTTGGCGTGGCGATCGCGCAGGGTGGTGAGACCAAAGCTCTTGTTGGTTTGCGCGTATTCCTCGTTGCCAACCCGGATCAGGGTCAGCTCCATCAGACGGACGACGGCGGCGATGACCTTGTCGCGCGGCAGGCCCCGGCGGGCGAGGTCGGCCTCGACCCGGGCGCGCAGCTTGGGCAGGGCGCGGCCGAAGGCGATCATGCGGCCGAACTTCAGTCCGTCGCGGTCGCGCCGCCAGGCCTCGTGATAGCGGTACTGCTTGCGGCCCTTCAGGTCGCGGCCGGTCGCCTGGATGTGGCCGCGCGGCGAGGGGCAGATCCAGACGTCGGTCCAGGCCGGCGGGATGGCCAAGGCCTTGATGCGGTCCAGCGTGGCGGCGTCGTCGACCTTGTCGCCGTCCGGATCGCGGTAGGTGAAACCGTCGCCCGCCTTGATCCGGCGCAGCCCCGGATCGTCGTCGTTCACATAGAGCAGGCCGGTCGCCACCGGCTGGAGTTCGAGCGTATCGCGCGGCATGTCGCCAGCCCTCTTGCCTTCGCCGGATCAACGACGGGCGAGGGGGCGGGTTCCGGCGGGCTCCGAATGCGAAAAGGCCCGCGCCTTTAGAGGACACGGGCCTTTCGAAGCGTACTGATCTGGCGAGGCTTACGGGGCCTCGTCGTCCACCATGGCGCGGACCAGGTCGACCACCCGGCGACGCAGGCGACGATCGGCCAGGCGCGGGAACAGGCTGGCCAGTTCCAGGCCTTCCGGCGTGGAGACGAACTCGGTCATGCGCTGGGCGAAGCCGTCGTCGATGCCGCCGTCGGTCTCGTCCAGGCCCTCGAAGAAGTAGGACACCGGCGCCTGTAGCAGCTTGGCGGCGTCATACAGCTTGCTGGCGCTGATGCGGTTGGCGCCGCGCTCGTACTTCTGGATCTGCTGGAAGGTGATGCCCAGGGCGTCGGCGACTTGGGTCTGGGAAAGACCCATCATCTTACGGCGAATTCTCAGCCGGGCGCCCACATACAGGTCCACGGGGTGGGCTGGTTCGACTGCGGGTCGATCGTTCATCCGCCTCTATTCCAATTGCGCCGCGCGGAGGCGGCCTCATGCCAATATTAACGGGTATAGACACAGCTTGGCTGCATCGTCACGTCCGGACGTGCACGGAACGGGTCTTCGCGCCAAAGTGTCGCGCTCGATTTACTATCGTTAATGATGAATAGCCGAAGGATAGACGTGGTCGTTCCGGACTTGACGTCGGCGCCCTCCAGAGGTGTCTGCGCGCCATGACAGTTCAATCGGGCGTGCGTATCGCCGTGGCTGGGGCCGGGGCGCTGGGATCCGCGGCGGCTTTGCGCCTGGCGCGGGCCGGTTTTCAGGTCACCGTCTTCGATCCGGCGGCGCCGGGGGACAACGCCTCGGGCGTGGCCGCGGGCATGCTGGCGCCGGTCAGCGAGGCGCTTTTCGATCCGGCTTCGCGCGATCATTTGGCCCTGATGCGGCGCGCTCGCGACCTGTGGCCGGCCTTTGCCGAGGGGCTGGGAATCGAAATCTACCGCGCCGGCGTGCGAATCGAAGGCTCCGAAACCTGGCGCGGCGAGGTCGGTCGTAAGCTCGAGGACCTGGGCCTGCCGGCTGACGAAACCATTCCCGAGGACTGGCGCATCGAGGCTCGGCCGGCGCTGGCGGCGCTGCGGACGGCAGCGCAGGCGGAAGGCGTGCGGTTCGAGGCTGTGGCGGTCGAAGGCTTTGCGCCTGGCGCTCTGCGTCTCGCCGATGGCCGCACCGAAGCCTTCGACATCCTCGTGCTGGCCACCGGTCCCGGCGCGCGGGACGGCCAACTGGCTCCGGAGACCGCCGCCCTGGCGCCGATAAAGGGCCAGCTCCTGCGGACCTCGGCCGGCGAAGGCGACATGGTCGTGCGGGGCGAGGGGGTCTATCTGGCCCCCGGCGAGACCCTGGCCATCGGCGCGACCATGGAGGCCGGCCGTGACGACCTCGAACCCGACGCCTCGGCGACCCAGACCCTGCGCGCCGCCGCCTGGGCGCTGCGACCGGACCTGGACCTCAACGCCGCCAGCGTCGAGGTCGGCGTGCGCGTCACCACGACTGACGGCCTGCCGCTGGTCGGCTGGAGCAAGGCCCCCGGTGTCATGCTGGCCGTCGGCGCGCGGCGCAACGGCTGGCTGCTCGCGCCGCTTGTGGCCGACATGGTCGCGGCGTATCTGAATGGCGATCACCCGGGCCCGGACGCCGCCGCCATGGACGCGCGACGCTTCGAGAAGCTTGGGGACTAGCAACGCAGGGGAGTAGGGCCGGATGTCCGGATTCTGGTTGACCGAAGAGCAGGAAGCCATCCGCGAAGGCGTCGCCAAGGTGTGCGCGGCCTTCGATGACGAGTACTGGCACCGCACCGACGAGACCGGAATCTTCCCCGAGGAATTCGTCGCCGCCATCGCCGAGGGCGGCTGGCTGGGTGTCGCGATGCCGGAGAGCGTCGGCGGCGCGGGCCTGGGCCTAACCGAGGCGGCCGTGATGATGCAGACCGTGGCCCAGTCGGGCGCGGGCTTCTCGGGCGCCAGCGCCATCCACCTCAACATCTTCGGCCCGATGCCGCTGGTGAAGTTTGGCAGCGACGAGCAGCGCGAGCGCCTGTTGCCGCGGATCATCTCGGGCGAGGACAAGATGTGCTTCGCGGTGACCGAGCCGAACTCGGGCCTGGACACCGCCAGCCTGGAGACGCGGGCCGAGAAGGTCGACGGCGGCTACCGCCTGAACGGCCGGAAGATCTGGACCACCGGCGCCCAGCGCGCCAACAAGATCCTGATCATCGCCCGCACCATGCCCAAGGATCAGTGCGCCAAGCCGCACCAGGGCCTGAGCCTGTTCTACACCGACGCCGAGAAGATCGAGGCCAAGCCGATCCCGAAGATGGGCCGCAAGGCCGTCGAGTGTAACATGCTCTTCATCGAGGACCTGTTCGTCCCGGCGCAGGATCTGGTCGGCGAGGAGGGCAAGGGCTTCCAGTACCTGCTGCATGGGCTGAACCCCGAGCGGGTGCTGTTCGCCGTCGAGGCCATCGGCCTGGGCCGGGCGGCGCTGGCTAAGGCGACCACCTATGCCAATGAGCGGGTCGTGTTCGGCCGGCCGATCGGCCAGAACCAGGGCGTAGCCCATCCGCTGGCCAAGTCGTGGGCCGAGCTGGAAGCCGCCAACCTGCTCGCCTTCAAGGCCGCTGCCCTCTACGACCAGGGCAGAGACTGCGGGGCCGAAGCCAACGCCGCCAAGTACCTGGGCGCCGAGGCCGGCTTCCACGCCTGCGAGAACGCGGTCCTGGCCCATGGCGGTATGGGCTATGCCAAGGAATACGACGTCGAGCGCTACTTCCGCGAGGCGATGATCGCCCGCATCGCGCCGGTCAGCCGCGAGATGATCCTGAACTTCATCTCCGAGCGCGTGCTGGGGCTGCCGAAGAGCTACTAGCAATTAGAAGAGAAAGGGCCGGATCGCCGATACGGAAGCGATCCGGCCCCCTCCGCTTCAAGGAGGCGCGAGGGCGTATCAGGCGCCTGCGTTGAAGCGGATCGGGATGCGGACGGTTGCGCCGTCCACGGCCTCGCCGTTCTCGGTCTGTGGTTTCATCTTGAAGAAGCGCGAGACCTTCAGGGCGGCGGCGCCGAAGCCCTCTTCGCTTGGGGTCTCCGACAGGACCGAACAGTCGCGAACCGTGCCGTTGACCGCCACCACGCAGTTCAAGGTCGCCGAGCCCGACACCCCGCGCCGCTGGGCGCTTTCCGGATAGTAGCGGGCCATGTCGTCGGCCGAGGGCAGCCGCAGCCAGTTGGCGCGCGTGATGACTTTGGCTGGCGGCGAGGGCGGGGCCGGAGGCGCGGGCGGTGTCGGCGTCAAGGTCGTGAGGGGACCCGTCGCCGGCGGCCCATCCGTTCTGATCGTCGGATCGGCCACCAGGGGCGGGGGCGCTTCGAAGGAGGTCTGCAAGGGGATATGCAGCTTCGGCGCGGCGGCCTGCGGCGGCGGCTGATCGGTCGGCGGCGGAGGGGGCGGCGCCTTTGGCGGCGTGTAGAGCGGTTCCAGAACCAGCGGCGGCGTCTCGACCATTGTCGGCAGTGGCGAGACCCACTTCTGATAGGCCAGATAACCGATCAGCCCGGCGTGCAGTGCGGCCGAAACGCCCAGGCCGATCATCAGCACCTTCGAGGGTTTGCGGGGCGGGGCGTCTAGGCCGGGAATACCGGAGCCGCTGGGGTGGAGAGCCAGGTTCATGTCAATCTCCTACGCTGAATTACATCTGTAGGATCAGGTCAGCACGAACCGCTTGGGCTGTAAATTGACATTCGTAATTTGCGTGACGATTTGTCTTACGTCTGTAAGAGTGGGTGCGGCATCTCGTCCCCGGACGCAGGGCTCCGAACGTGGTTAATCCTGAATTAACCATGATCGCCGACTCCTGAGGCCCATGCCCGCCGTCAGTTCCATCCGCAGCGTCGTCGAGTCGGCGATCCAGCGCGCGTCCAGCGCGACTGGTGTCGATTTCACGTTCCTGATGGGCACGGCCAAGCGCGAAAGCGGCTTCAATCCCGCCGCCAAGGCGCGGACCTCGTCGGCTTCGGGCCTGTTCCAGTTCGTCGACCAGACCTGGCTGTCCACGCTGAAGAAGCACGGCGCCAAGTATGGCTACGCCCGCTACGCCGACCTGATCAGCCAGGGCAGCGACGGTCGTTACCGCGTCGACGGCGACGAGGCGCGCAAAGCCGTGCTGGGGCTGAAGACCGATCCGCACGCCGCCTCGCTGATGGCCGGCGAGCTGGCCAGCGACCACGCCTCGTATCTGCGCGGCCGGGTGGGGCGCGACCCCACGGCCGGCGAGCTGTACGCTGCTCACTTCCTGGGTCCGTCGGGCTCGGCGCGTTTGATCCAGGCCGCCACGGCCTCGCCGGGGGCCAGCGCCGCGGCGATGTTCCCGGACGCGGCCCAGGCCAACCGCTCGATCTTCTATCGTGACGGCCGCGCCGCCACGGTAGGCGAGGTCTATGCCAACCTGACCAAGACCGGCGGCGCGACGCGCGTCGACATGGGGCCCGCTCAGGCGCCGGCGGTTCAGGCCGATCAGGGCTTCCTGCAATATGCCGGTGGCCGTCGCCTGGAGCGCATCCGCCAGCAGGAGGCGATGGTCGACCTGATCCTGCGCGGCTCGCAGGATGTCGGCAATCCGTTCAGCGGCGACAGCGCCAGCATGGGCGGCGGTCAGCGCCTGGCCAGCTCGATGTTCTCGGCCGAGATGCTGCGCGTCCTGTCCGACGCCAACGACAAGATCAAGCGCTAGCCTTGATCCGTTTCCCCGGCGAAAGCCGGGGCCCAGATCCAATCCGGTGAGGCTGACTGGATCGACGCGGAGTTTCGGAGCCCACTTCAGCGCCATTCCATCTGGGTCCCGGCTTTCGCCGGGAAGACGGATTGGTTAGGTGGAGGTGGAAACGAGCTTAGCCACCTGGTCCTCCGACCAACCCAGTTCCCTGAACACCACCGCCGTATCCGCGCCCAGTTTCGGCGCGGGACCGCGCGGGCCATCTTCTGAACCCGGGAAGCGGGCTGGGGCCGCCGGGGCCTTGAAGGTTCCGCCGGCGCCGTCGGGCGTGTCCACGAAACAGCCCGCCGCCTCGGCTTGGGCGTCCACGGCCAGCTCGCGCGGGGTCTGGTAGGGCGCCCAGGTGATGTCGCCGGCGTCCAGCGCCTCGGCGGCGTCGTCATAGGCCATGGCTCCGAACGCCTCGTCCAGGATGTCGACCAGCGCCTGGCCGTTCTCGCGGCGGGTCTTGGCGGAGGCAAAGCGCGGATCGTCGACCAGCTCGGGCCGGCCGGCGGCGGCGGCGATGCGGGGCCAGTCCACCGAGCCCTGACGGGGCAGCAGGCAGATCCAGCGGCCGTCGGCGGTCTTGTAGAAGTTGGCCAGTGGCTGCACGGATTCCCGTCGGCCACGGGTGGAGGCCAGCCTCCCGAAGCGCAGCTGAATCGCCATGTCCGAGCCGATCGCATAGACGCCGGTGCGCAGCAGCGAGGTCTCGACCAGCCGACCGACGCCCGTGTTGGTGCGTTCGTGGACCGCCGCCAGGATCGCGGACACCGTCGCCAACGAGGTGACGTGGTCGCCCATGCCGGTGCGGATCGGGAAGGGCTCGGTTCCTTTGGGCGCGGTGATCGATCCGACCCCGGCGCGGGACCAGAACGCCGCCACATCCATGCCGGGCTTGTCACGATCGGGCCCGGTCAAGCCATAGCCTGTCAGGCTGCAATAGATCAGGCGCGGATTGAGCGCCTTCAGGGTCTCGTAGTCGACGCCGGCGCGGGCCAGGGCGGCGGGGCGGACATTGGTCAGGAAGATGTCGGCGGTGGCGGCCAGGGCCTTCAGCGCGTCGCGGCCCAGGTCGGACCGGATGTCCAGCACGACGGCCTTCTTGCCCCTGTTGTCGAGCTCGAAGATCGGGTTGGCGTCCTGGTCCGAGCCGATGGTGTCGAAGAACCGCCGCATCGGGTCGCCCTCGGGGGACTCGACCTTGATCACCTCGGCGCCCCAGTCGGCCATGATCCCGGCAGCGCCGGGGGCGGCGATATAGGTGGCCAGTTCGACGACGCGCAGTCCCTCCAGCATCGCTCTCTCCCTTTTATCGTTGGGGAGGAGTGTGCGGGAGGGCGAGGGAAGGGGAAAGGCTTACCCGGCGGCAAGCCCTTCCATGAGACTTCAGAACACCAGGCGACCCGGCGGTTCGACCTTGAGGATCCGCAGCGCGCGTTCGTGGCCGTCGCGGTCGGGCCACTGGATCGACTGGCCGACGGACAGGCCGAACAGGCCCGCGCCGACCAGGGACAGCACCGAGATCTTGCCGGCGGCGATGTCGGCCTCTTTGGGATAGACCAGCAGCACCGAGCGGGCCGCGCCGTGGGCGTCGTCCTCGAACCGCACGGTCGAGCGCATGCGCACGACGTGGTCGGGCATGGCGTCGTCGGGACGGATCTCGGCGCGGTCGATCTCGGCCAGCAGCAGGTCGGCCGCCAGCGGGGCGGCCTGCTCCATCTGCACGGCCAGAGCAGACAGCTGTTCGGCCTCGGTTTCGGCCATGATGAGGTGTGGACGCACGACGGCGTCCGCTTGCGCGAGCATGGAAAGTTCCAGGCATAGGGATGTTCAGGCGCGACGGCGCGAAGCCGTCAGATGGCGGGATGATGTGTGTTCGCCCCGAACGCCCGCCGCTACAGGGGCGCGGACGGTTCGGGGCTAGGAGCCTGCGAGCAGGCTACCGCCGTGATGGCGAAAACGCCGGAAGGTCGGGCGCGAGAACATGCGCCATTCTCGCCTTCAGGAGGGCGAAGTCAAACCGCTTAAGCGGCTTCCGACTTGGCGACGTTGCGGTCCAGGGCCGAGGCGTCGGCCAGGGCGCGAGCTACGGCGGCGACGCTGACGGGCTTGCGCAGCACGATGTCGGCGCCCGCGTCCAGGAACTCCGAGGCCTCCTCGCCATCGCCCTCGATGACCGCGATGATCGGCGTCTGGCGATTGGGGCCATCGGCGCCGCGCAGCGAGCTTGCCGCGCCCGGGCCGTCCAGCACCGGCATGCGGTGATCCAGCATCAGAAGGTCGAACTCAGCGATCTTGGCCAAGTCGGCGGCGCGGCGGCCATTCTGGGCGTGGACCACCTGGTGGCCCAGCTGCTCCAGGATGGCGCGCAGCATGGCCGCGTTCAAGGCGTCATCCTCGGCGATCAGCACGCGCATGGTGCGCGGCGCGCCCGGCGTCTCGGTGACGATGGCCTCTAGCTGCTCTTCCTCCAGCTCGCAGTCGACGGCGGCGTCGAAGGGCAGGGTCAGGGTGAAGCAGCTGCCCACGCCCACGGCGCTGCGGGCCTCCAGGGCGCCGCCCATCAGTCGCGCCAGCTGGCGCGACAGCGACAGGCCCAGGCCCGCGCCGTTGACGCCGGCCCCGGTGCGCTCGACGCGGCGGAAGGGCTCGAACGCTTGCTCCATCTCTTCGGTGGAGAGGCCAGGGCCTGTGTCGGCGACCTCGACCGCGACCGCGCCGTCGCGCAGCTCGACGCGGACCTCGATGCGGCCGCGAACCGTGTACTTGACCGCATTGCCCAGGATGTTGGCGATGATCTGGCGGGTGCGCAGGGCGTCGGCGACGGCGGCGCCCTTGTCGCGGCCCTTCAGCAGCGGGTCGATATGGACGGCCAGCTCGAGGCCCTTGGTCGCCGCGTGCGGCTTGTCCAGCAGGACCAGATCCTGGACCAGGCGGACGGGATCGAACGGCTGGGTCTCGACGTTCAGGCGGCCGGACTCGGCGGTCTCGCTGTCCAGGGTGGCGTTCAGCACCGAGATCAGGTCCTGGGCCGCGTCCAGCGCGGCGTTCAGCTGTTCGCGCGAAGGGGCTGCTCGACCGCCCTTGCCGGCGGCGGCGGCCAGCACGTGGGTGACGCCGGTCAGGCCGTTGCGGATCTCGTGGCTGAGGGTGGCGACGATGTCGGACTTGCTGCGGGCGGTGCGCTCGGCTTCTTCCAGCACGCGCAGGCGCTCCTCGACCAGCTCCTCGTGCGAGACGGCCAGGTCGTGCTGGCGGCGGACCATCTGGTTCAGGATCATGCCCAGGGTCAGGGCCAAGGCCGTGGCGCCCCAGGTCAGGTCGCCGCCCTGGTGGCCGTCCGGCTGCGAGAACCGGGCGACCAGCGGACCGGCGGCGGCCAGCGGCGCGATGATCAGCAGGGCCGGCAGGTAGGGCGCGGCGAAGAAGGTGCAGAGCACGGCTCCCGCCGTGGCCAGCATCAGGAGGGTGTCGCGGGCGGGACCGGCGCCCTGGGCGAAGGCGGAGATCTGCACGACGCTCAGCGCCCACAGCACCCCGCACAGCACCTGGACCCGGGCGCGACGGTTAAGATCTTGCGACGCATCGTCGCGCAACCAGTTCACGGCGGCGTAGAAAGCGCCCCAGTTGATCGCGAAGACAGCGAAGCTGGCGGTCATCCACACGCGGTTGGCGGCGAATGATCCGACCCACACGAACAGGGGCAGGCTGACGGCGAAAACCCCCAGCGCGTAAGGCAAAAGCGCGGCCTGGGCGTCCAGGGCCTTGGCCAGTCGGGCGCCGTCCATCGGGCTTGTCTTCAGGCGACGCTCGGCGAGCAAGATCACGCTCCTCTTCGTTGAGCGCGAACCTTAGGCCAGCGTGGTTGGTACCCGGTTACGGGACATCGTTAATCCACAGCTTCCTAAGGCAAACAATCATTAAGCCTAACCGTCGACGATGCGACTCCAGACATAGCTCCCGGTAGGCGAACCATGGCCACCACCCGCGCTGCACTTACCGACTCCGACATCCGCATGCTCGTGAAGGGCGCGACGCCTGACGAGCGGGCCCTGGCGGCGCACAAGCTGTGCCGGAACATCGATCGCGCCGTCCTCACCGACGACGAGCGCGAGGTCGCGCACGACATCCTGCGGGTGATGGCCGCCGACGCCGCCGAGCTGGTCCGCCGTGCCATGGCGGTCACGCTCAAGAATTCCCAGGCCCTGCCGGCCGACGTCGCCAACCGCCTGGCGCGCGACGTCGAGAGCGTCAGCCTGCCGATCATCAGCTTCTCGCCGGTGTTCACCGACACCGACCTGGCCGAGATCGTCCGCGTCGGCGGTCCCGTGCGCCAGATGGCGGTGGCCAAGCGTCCCAAGCTGTCGGCCAAGATCACCACGATGCTGGTCGAGCAGGGCAATGAGGACGTGGTCGCCACGGCCTGCGCCAACGACAACGCCCGCTTCTCGGAAGTGGCGCTGCAAAAGGCCCTGGATCGTTTCGCCAAGTCCGAGACCGTGCTGCAGGCCGTGGCCTATCGCACGGCCCTGCCGCTGGCGGTGACCGAGCGCCTGATCGAGATGGTCGGCGACCAGCTTCGCGACCACATCCTGTCCAGCCACGCCCTGTCGGCCGAGCTGACCATGGAGCTGATCGTCGGCGCCAAGGAGCGGGCCACGATCGACCTCGTCGACCAGGCCGGACGCGCCGCCGACCCCAAGGGCTTCGTCGCCCACCTGCACAAGGTCGGCCGGCTGTCGCCGTCGCTGATCCTGCGCGCCCTGGCCCATGGCCACATGACCTTCTTCGAGTGGGCCGTGGCCGAGCTGGCCGGCGTGCCGCACCACCGCACCTGGCTGATGATCCACGACGCCGGCCCCCTGGGCCTGAAGGCGATCTGCGAGCGCGCCGGCCTGCCGCCGCGTCTCTATTCGGCGTTCCGCGCGGGCGTCGACGCCTATCACGGCCTGGAATTCGACGGTGGAGCGAATGATCGCGAGCGCTTCCAGGAACACATGATCCAGCGCTTCCTGACCTCGTCGCACTCCGGTTCGCGTGAAGACAATGAGTACCTGCTGGAGCGTATGGACCGGAGCGCCAACCGGCGTCGGGCGGCTCGCTCGGACCAAGGCGCGGCCTAAGCGCCTAAACTAAACGGGCGTTCGAAAGAGGTCTGGGCAAGCGCACGGACCTGCGCCAGACTTCCCGCATGTCTGACTCCCTGCCGGGCGCGATCCGTCTCGCCGCCACTGTCCTGCTGCTGCGAGACGCGCCTTCGTTCGAGGTGCTGATGGTCAAGCGGCATCACCAGATCGACTTCGCGGCCGGGGCCCTGGTATTCCCGGGCGGCAAGAGCCATCAGGGCGACAGTGATCCGCGCTGGCGGGACCTGGCGATCGGCTTCGATGAGGTTGGCGGCGACGGCGTTGCGCTACGGATCGCCGCTCTACGCGAGGCCTATGAAGAGGCCGGCGTGCTGCTGGCCCGTGACCGGGAAGGGGCCTTCTATGCGGGCGAGGCGGCCAAGGCCATCCGCGACGCGGTGGCCCAGGACAAGGTCGCCTTCATCGACGTGGTTCGGGACCTGGGGCTGAAACTGGACCTCTCAGCGCTGACGGTCTTCGCCCGCTGGATCACACCCAAGCTGATGCCCAAGCGCTTCGACACCTGGTTCTACGTCGCCCACGCGCCGCTGGCTCAGCAGGCGATCTGCGACGGCCACGAAGCGGTCGACGCCGAGTGGATCGCGCCGAGCCTTGCGCTGGACCTGGCGGCGTCGGGCCAGCGCAAGGTGATCTTTCCCACACGCATGAACCTGCAGCTGCTGGCCGAGAGCACCGATCCGGCCGACGCCGTGGCGCGAGCCCAGGCGCGCGAGCTGGTCACGGTCGAACCGTGGATCGACGGGCCGGTCCTGCGGATCCAGGAGAACGCCGGCTACGGGCCTGTGACGGAGCCGCTGGCAGCGCTCTGAGGCCTTCTTAGCCTCCCATCCTCCGATTATCCCCGCGAAAGCGGGGATCCAAGCCGAGGCTCAGGAAGGGCGCTGCGCTAAAGCCTCAAACGCCGCTTGGATCCCCGCTTTCGCGGGGATGCTCGGTGTAAGGGTTATTTCAGCCCGCTGCCCGACCCATTCACCCACGCCACCACGTCGCCCAGCACCTTGGCCGTCGCCTGGTCGAAGGCCGGGACGATGGCGCCGACGCGGTTGTCGGCGGCCTTCACGCGGGCTTCGAAGATCTGGTCGCCGATCAGGGCGCGGTCCTGGCTGCGGTTCAGCACGCCGCGCACCCGCACGACCACCTCCGGCGCGGCCTTGGGGCCGTTGACGTAGTCGGCCTCGAAGGTGCGCACTTCCAGCCGCAGCATCATGTCGGCCTTGGCCACTTCGCCGCGACCGATCAGACGGGCGCGGCCGGGGTCGTTCTCGAAGGCGCGAGCGGTGGCTTCCTCGAACAGCACGAAGGCCGGCGACACCCAGCGGGCGTCGGCGATATAGGCCATCTCGCCATTGGTGCTGGTCAGGATGCGGTCGCCAGCGGCGGCGCGGGTGAAGGACGAGGGCGTCTTCAGCACCCCGAACATCGCGCCGGGCGGGCCCTTGGGCACGCTGACCTCGGCCTCGCCGAAGCGATACAGGCTGGCCGGCTTGGCCTTCGGGAAGACGCTGATGCAGCCGGAGAGGCTGACCACCAGCGCGGCGGCGGCCATAGCGCGGGCGGTATTACGGATCATCGGACTCACGGCTTGACCTCCACTTCCTTGGCGGGCGCCTTGCCGACCAAGCCTCGAGGGTTCTGTTCGACGTCGGCCACCAGGCGGTCCAGGGACTCGGCGGCCGACTGCAGGGTGACGATGGCCGACGACAGCTGCGGCAGGCCGGTCGTGGCGAAGTCGGTGGTCGGGCCTTCCAGCTTGCCGACCATGCCGCGGGCGTCCTTGGCGGCGGCCTTCAGCTCGGCGGCGGCGTCGCCCAGTTCCTTCAGGGTGCGCTTGCCGTCGCCATCGACCAGGCCGTTGGCGCTCTTGGACAGCTCGGTGATCGACTGGGCGGTCTGGTCGATGCTCTGCAGCGCCTTCTGGGCGTCGGCGATGATCTCCTTGCGCTCGCGCAGCTCGGCGGTGACCGCCTGGACGTCGCTGAGCGAGGCGCTGAAGGTCTTGATGTTCTGGTCGGACAGCACGCGGTTGACGCGGTCCAGCGCCTCGATGGTGCGGGTCAGCACCGTGCCGCCGCCTTCCAACAGGTCGGAGAGGGCGCTGCGCTGGCTGCGCAGGACGGGCACCTTGCCGTTCTTGACGGTGTCCTTCAGCAGCTCCTTGTTCGGCGAGCCAGCGGTGATCTGGACGTAGTTGACGCCCGTGATGCCCTGCGGCTCCAGCGTGGCGTAGCTGTCGACCTTGACCGGCACGTCCGAGGTCATGCGCACGCGGGCGATGACGCGGTTCGGATCGGTCTTGTCCAGTTCGATGCGGCTGACCTCGCCGACCTTGATGCCGTTGAAGTGCACCTCGCCGCCCGTGGACAGGCCGCGCACCGGACCGACGAACAGGATGTCGTACAGGTCGTAGTCGCGCGTGAAGCTGACCTTGGCCAGCCAGACCACGAAGATCACCAGGCCCATGAACAGGGCCAGCGATATGGCCCCGACCAGGGCGTAGTTGGCGTTTCTTTCCATCAGAAGTCCGTCCTTGCCTCGGCCGGATCCTCGGCGGTCGCGGCGGCGCGACCCCGGGGGCCCAGGAAGTATTGCTTGATCCAGGGATGATCCGAACGCTCGAGCTCGCGCACGGGCGCCACGGCGACCACCTTTTTGTCGGCCAGCACGGCCACGCGGTCGGTGATCGCGTAGAGGCTGTCCAGGTCGTGGGTGATCATGAAGACGGTGAGGTCCAGGCTGTCGGAGAGGTCCTTGATCAGCGCGTCGAAGGCCTCGGCGCCGATGGGGTCCAGGCCCGCCGTGGGCTCGTCCAGGAACAGCAGCTCGGGATCCATGGCCAGGGCGCGGGCCAGGCCGGCGCGCTTGCGCATGCCGCCCGACAGCTCGGCGGGCTTGAGCAGGGCCGCGCGGGCCGGCAGGCCGACCATGGCGATCTTGAGATCGGCGATTTCCTCGATCTCGCGACGCGGTAGCTTGGTGTGTTCGTACAGCGGCGCGGCGACGTTCTCGCGCACCGTCAGGTTCGAGAAGAGGGCGCCTTGCTGGAAGAGGACGCCCCAGCGCCGCTCGACCGACGACCACCGCCGGCGCGAGGCCACGCGCATGTCGCCGCCGAACAGCCGCACCGTGCCGCCGTCTGGGACCTTCAGGCCGATGATGGTGTTGAGCAGCACCGACTTGCCGGTGCCCGAACCGCCGACGACGCCCAGCACCTCGCCCCGCTCGACCTTCAAATCGAGGCCGTCGTGGATGACGTTCTCGCCGAAGCACGAGAGCAGGCCCTGCACTTCGATCGGATGTTTTTCGGTGTCGGCCGTCTCTACGGCGGGAGGGATCACGGCGGGGCCGGTCATATGTCCAGCTCCATGAAGATCAGGGCGAAGACCGCGTCGATCAGGATGATGGCAAAGATGGCGTGCACCACCGCCGCCGTCACGCGCCGGCCCAGGGACTCGACGTCGTTGCCGACCTCCATGCCCTGGCGGCAACCGATCGCGGCGATCACCGCGGCCATGACGGGCGCCTTGCACATGCCGATCCAGAAGTGCGTGACGCCGACGAAGTCGATGATCCGCTGCAGGAAGAAGGTCGGCGACAGGTCCAGCACGACCCAGACGACCAGGATGCCGCCGGCCAGGCCGGCGATCGTGGCCACGAACACCAGCAGTGGGATCGTGAAGAGCAGGGCGGCGAATCTGGGCAGGACCAGCGCCTCGTAGGGGTCCACGCCCATGACCTGCATGGCGTCGATCTCCTGGTTCATCTTCATCGAGCCGATCTCGGCCGCGAAGCTGGAGGCCGAGCGGCCGGCCAGCAGGATGGCGGTGATCAGGATGTTGAACTCGCGCATCACCGAGATGCCGATCAGCTCGACCGAATACACCTGGGCCCCGAAGTCGGTCAGCATGTTGGCGCCCAGCAGGGCCACCACCGCGCCGATGAAGAAGGTCGTGACGGCCACGATCGGCATGGCGTCCAGGCCCGCGCGCTCGCACAGAGCCACGGTCGGCGCCCAGCGGATGCGGCGGGGATCGGCGATACTGCGTCCCAGGGCGACCAGCAGGTGGCCCAGGAACACCATGGTGCCATAGGCGTCGTCGAACAGGCCAAAGACGCCCTTGCCGATCCGGGCCAGCAGGGCGTGAAAGCCGCGCGAGCGTACGGTGGGCTCGGGCTCGACCTGGATGGCGGCGCCGACCAGCTCCAAGAGACGCAGCACTTCGCGGCGGGCCTGGACCTGCTCGGGCCTCAGGCGATCGCCGGCGGCGCGCAGGATGGCGTAGGCGCCGGCGGTGTCGCAGCGATTGACGCCGGTCAGGTCCAGATCCAGATCGCGCGCCTTCGCCAGCGCGTCGTCCAGCCGAAGCCCGGCGTCGAACAGACCCCGCGCGGTCCAGTCCCCCGACAGCACCGCCGCCGTACGGCCGTCCTGTTCGGTCAAGGTGAAGTCCGCCGGAAGCGCCATGAAGTCCTTGAGGCTCGTTTCCTGGTTATATCCAAGCCCTGCCGTGGACCTGACAAGTCCAAAACGCGCCAAGGCGCAGCTTGTTGCTGCTTAAGGCGATATCGTGACGAAACGCACGTGGCGCCTGGCTTTTGGCTCGATCCCCATGCGCGGTGCGGCCACGGGGCGCATCGCGCCGAACTTCAATGTTGGTTAACGGATTCCCGTCACTGACATGGTCAACGAAACCTTACCCTCGAGTCGGAGTCCAAGACATGAGCGCTCACAAGCTTGATAAGCGGATGGCCTTCATGCGCTTCGACGAGCGCTCGCGGACGGCCCTGCGCGCGATCAAGCCGGTGATCGACGCCGAGATCGCCGGAGCCCTGGGCAAGTTCTACAATCAGGTCCGCCTGTTCCCCGAGACGCGCGGAAAGTTCCGCGACGACGCCCACATGAACGGCGCCGAGCGCGCCCAGGCCGCCCACTGGCGCCGGATCGCCCAGGCGGACTACGGCGAGACCTATGTCCGCGACGTCGAGCGCATCGGTCGCGCCCACGTCGACGCCGATCTGGAACCGCAGTGGTACATCGGCGGCTACGCCCTGGTGGCCGAGGAGCTGATCCGCGCCGTCGTCGCCAAGCGCGCCAAGGGGATGTTCAGCAACGCCGCCAAGTCGGACGCCGAGCTGGCCGACGGCCTGTCGGCCCTGACCAAGGCCGTGTTCCTGGACATGGAACTGGCCATCTCCTGCTACCTGGAACTGCTGCAGGAAGAGCGCGACGCCCTGGAGGCCGAGCGCGAAGCCGCCGAGGCTCGCCAGGCCCAGGCCGTGAAGGCGGTGGGCGAGGCTCTGGCCCGCCTGGCCGCCGGCGATCTGACCGCCCGCGTCGAGGGCGACCTGGCCCCCGAGTTCCACAGCCTGAAGACCGACTTCGAGCAGGCCGCCGGCGCTCTGGCCGAAGCCATGCGTTCGGTCGAGCACTCGGCCGGCGGCATCCGCTCGGGCGCGGACGACATCGCCCGCAGCGCCGAGGACCTGTCGCAGCGCACCGAGCAGCAGGCCGCCACGCTGGAGCAGACCGCCGCCGCCGTCGAAGAGCTGACCGGCGCTGTCGGCAAGACCGCTCAGAGCGCTCGCGAGGTGTCCTCGCGCGTCGCCGAAGCCTCGACCGAAGCCGAGCGCTCGGGCCAGATCGTCACCCGCGCCGCCGAGGCCATGACGAAGATCGAGGCCCAGTCACAGCAGGTGAACCAGATCCTGGGCATGATCGATGAGATCGCCTTCCAGACCAACCTGTTGGCCCTGAACGCCGGCGTCGAGGCCGCCCGCGCGGGCGACACCGGCAAGGGCTTCGCCGTCGTGGCGCAGGAAGTGCGGGCCCTGGCCCAACGCTCGGCCCAAGCGGCCAGCGACATCAAGTCGTTGATCACCGAGAGCAGCCGCCAGGTCAGCGAGGGCGTCGAGCTGGTCAGCCAGACCGGCGAGGCCCTGCGCGGCATCCATGAGAAGGTCGGCGGCATCGACGAGCTGGTCAACGCCATCGCCGCTTCGGCCAGCGAGCAGGCCACGGCCCTGGGGCAGGTCAATTCGGCCGTGAACCAGCTGGACCAGGTGACCCAGCGTAACGCCGCCATGGTCTCGCAATCGACCGAAGCCACCCACGCTCTGCGGGTCGAGGCCGCGGACCTGTCGAACCGCGTCGGCGCCTTCCGCCTGGGCGGTCGCCAACAAAGCTTCCAGCCGACCGTCCGCGAGCAACCGGCCGAGAACCCGGTCCACGCCGCCCGCGCTCGCGTCGCCGCTTTCGCCCGTCCGGGGCGGTAAGATCGTCTACTTCGGCGGCGGCGCCGTCGAAGCGCGGTGGATCAGTTCGAAGGGCAGGAGCACGTCGACCGGCCGTTCAGGCGGTTCACTGCTCTTGGCCCGGGCGATCAGCAACTTGGCCGCCGCCGAGGACATCTCCGCCACCGGCTGACGCACCGTGGTCAGTTGCGGCCGGCTGAAGCGTGAACTCGGACTATCGTCGAAGCCCGCCACCGAGATGTCGCCCGGCGTCATCAGCCCGGCCTCCGCGATCGCGGCGATACAGCCCAGCGCCATGTCGTCGTTCGACGCGAAGATCGCCGTCGGGCGGTCGGGCAGGGCCAGCAAGGCCTTGGCCTGCTCCAGTCCCGACTGGAAGGTGAAGTCGCCCTGGCGCACCCAACTGTCGGCCACGGGCAGGCCGCGAGCCTTCATAGCCTCCAGATACCCCTCGCGCCGCGCCTGGCTGGCGCCGTAGCGCGGCTCGCCGACGATGAAGCCGATGCGCTTGTGGCCCAGGTCGGCCAGGTGCTGGGTCATCTCGCGGGCGGCGGCGATGTCGTCCATGTGCACGCGCGGCCCCAGGCCTTCGGCGTTCTCCGGACCGACGCGGACATAAGGCGTGCCGGCCTTGTCCAGGATCTCCAGCACCGCCGGGTTGTCGGAAGAGGGCGGGGTCAGGATCACGCCGTCCGGCTTCAGGGCCGCCAGGAAGCCCGCGACGTCCTGGCGGCAGTTCGGGCCGTCATTGTCGATCAACTCGATCAGCAGGTGATAGCCCTGGTCGCGGCACACCAGCGTCGCACCCAGCTGGATGCGCGACAGGTAGTCGGCGCCGCGCTCGCTTTGCCAGTGGTCGATGGTCAGGGCCGCGTCGACGAAGACGGCGATCACGAACGAGCGCGAACCGGCCAGGCTGCGCGCCGACAGATTCGGGCTATAGCCGAGCTCGCCGGCCGCCTCGAGCACGCGATCGCGCATGGCGGGCCGAACGTTCGGCTCCTTGTTCATCACCCGCGAAACAGTCTTGATCGAGACGCCCGCCTTCGCGGCGACGTCGTAGATCGTCACCGAAGCCATCAGCTCGCCCCGACTACTTTGAGATTCACGCCCATTTGCTCAGACTAGAGCGTCTCGGCGACAGAAGGAAACTCCCTGCTTTACCGTACGGAATCTCTTGTCTCGCAAGGGAGCGACGGTCAGTGTGCCCAGGACACGGCGTCAGATCGTGCAGGGCCTGTCCGTTTTCGATGTCATCGGAAGCGGGCGAACAGGCCCTGATTCAAAGAGTTCGGAGCATGGCGACGCCATGCTCTCGGGGGAGGTGAGATGGCGTTTGACGAGGGAGCGCGGCCCAAAGTGCCGGTGCGGGCGAATTTCATCGCCGCGTACACCCTCGCGCAGGTCGGCGCCTTTGTATCCTTCCAGCCGCTTCTGCAGGTGCTGCTGCCACTGAAGGCCGAGTCGATCGACGCGGCGTCCAAGGCGGTGGTGCTCAGCCAGGTCGCCTTCTGGGGCGCTCTGGTCGCCAGCATCGCCAATCTGCTGGCCGGGGCGATCAGCGACCGCACCACCTCGCGTTTCGGCCGTCGTCGCCCCTGGATGGTGGTCGGCGCGATCGGCGCCTCCCTGGCCTATCTGGCGATCATGAACGCCAAGACACCGCTGGCCCTGATCGGCGGCGTGATCCTGTTCCAGCTGACCTTCAACCTGTGCTTCTCGGCCCTGGTGGCGGTGATGCCCGATCGGGTGCCCGACAATCAGAAGGGCATGGTCGCGGCTTTCCTGAGCCTGGGAAATCCGATCGGCACCGCCTTCGGCGCGGTGATGATCGGTGGGCTGCTGGTCGTCGAGTGGCAGCGCTACGCCGCGATCTCGATCGCTTTGCTGCTGGGCCTGGCGCCGTTCGTCCTGCGGCTGAAGGACCCGCCCTTGGCCAAGGCCGATGTGCCGCCGTTCCACCTACGAGAGTTCATCGCCGGCCTGTGGGTCAGCCCGCGCAAGCATCCCGATTTCGCCTTCGCCTGGGCCGGCCGGTTCATGGTGTTGGTCGCCTTGAGCCTGGTGCAGAGCTACATGCTCTATTTCCTGCAGGACGTGGTCGATTATCCCAAGCTGTTCCCCGGTCACCGCTCCGAGGAAGGCCTAGCGATCCTGGCCACGGTCTCGACCATCTTCAACGTCATGTGCGCCATGGCCGGCGGGGTGCTGTCGGACCGCATGCGGCGGCGCAAGCTGTTCGCCTTTGGCGCAGCCCTGACCATCGCCGCCTCGATGGTGGTGTTCTCGTTGACGACGGACTGGACCGTGCTGCTGGCGGCCTATGTCGTCTATGGCTGCGGGGCGGGCTGCTTCTGCGCCGTCGATATCGCCCTGGTCACCCAGGTGCTGCCGTCGCAGAAGGACGCCGGCAAGGACCTGGGCGTCATCAACCTGGCCAATACGCTGCCCCAGGCCCTGGCGCCGGCCTTGGCCGTGTGGAGCCTGGGACCCAACCACGTGAACTTCAACGTGTTCTTCCTGATGGCCGCGGGTCTGGCCCTGACTGGCGGTCTGGCGATCCTGCCGATACGAGGGGTGCGCTAGCCACCGCCGAGACGTTTCCTTGCCCCAGTTCCGCGTCGTCACCGATCCCGACGATCCCGCCGTCGCCCCGTTCAGGGCGATCAAGGAGCGAGACCTCGTCGGGCGCGAGGGCCTGTTCATCGCCGAGGGCGAGACCGTGCTGCGGGCCTTCGTTCGCGATGCGCCAGAGCGGGTGGTGTCGCTGCTGATCGACCCCAAGCGCCAGGACAAGCTGGCGCAGGTGTTCGAAGGCCTGCCGGACGAGACGCCAGTCCATTTCGCCGACCAGGCCGTGCTGGACGCCATCGCCGGCTTCCACTTGCATCGCGGCGTGCTGGCGGTGGGGCGCAAGCCCGAGCCGATTGCGGCGCGAGACCTGCTGGCCGGCTTGCCCGAACGGGCGGTGGTGCTGGTGCTGTGCGGCATCGCCAACCACGACAACATCGGCGGCATCTACCGCAACGCCGCCGCGTTCGGCGCCGATGCGGTGGTGCTGGACGCCGACTGCTGCGACCCGTTGTACCGTAAGGCCATCCGTGTCTCGGTCGGGGCGGTGCTGTCCGTGCCGACGGCGCGACTGGAGCGGGGCGAGGACATCGCGCAGCTGCTGGCCGCGACCGGTTTCGAAGGCCTGGCGCTCAGCCCGTCGGCTTCCGAGATCCTGGCGCACCTTAAGCCCGCGCCGCGCACCGCCGTGCTGCTGGGCGCGGAGGGACCGGGTCTGACCCCTGAGGTGATGGCGCGCGCCAGGACCATCGGCATCCCGATGGCCAATGGCTTCGACTCGCTCAACGTCGCCACCACCAGCGGCATCGTCCTGCACCACCTGCGGTTCGCTCAGGGCTGAGAAAGTGGGCTAGGAAACCGGTTTCCTTGGCTCTAGGCTTTGGCCCGACAAATCACCCGTCAGAAGGCTTTGATCCCATGCTGAACCGTCGCGGCGCCCTTGCGGCTTTCGTCACCGGCGTTCTGGGATCCCTGGCGGCGCGCAAGGCGGAGGCCGCTCCCGTGCAATCGAACACCCCTCTGGCTGACCCAACCGAGGTCATCACCCTGTGGCCCAACGGCGCGCCAGGCGGGGAGGGCGTCACGGCCGTCGAAGCGATCATCGACCGCACCGTGGCCGGCGGCCCGCGCGACCGGGCGCAGACCCACACCCGCAAGCCGACCCTGGTCGTCTTCCGGCCCAAGAAGCCAAACGGCGCGGCGGTCATGCTGATTCCGGGCGGCGGCTATGAGCGCGTGGTGCTGGACAAGGAAGGCTATGAGACCGCCCGCTGGCTGAACGGGCAGGGCTACACCTGTTTCGTGCTGTTCTACCGCATGCCGGGCGACGGCTGGGCGGCTGGCGGCGACGCGCCGTTGCAGGACGCTCAGCGGGCCATCCGCATCATCCGCTCCAAGGCCGCCGAGATGGGCTTCTCGCCCGACCGCGTGGCGATCATGGGCTTCTCGGCCGGCGGTCACCTGGCGGCCAACCTGACCGTCCGATACGACGCGGCGACCTACACCGCGATCGACGCCGCCGACCAGCTGCCGACCAAGCCAAACCTGTCGTGCCTGATGTATCCGGTGATCAGCACTGACCCCGCCATCGCCCACGCTGGCTCGCGCAAGCAGTTGCTGACCGCGATCAACACGCCCGAGCGCGCTCTGGAGCTGTCGCCCGAGAAGCAGGTGCGTGAGGGCCTGTCGCCCGTGATCGTGATCCACGCCGCCGACGACAAGACCGTGCCGGTCGAGAACGCGCTGGTGATGTTCTCGGCCCTGAAGGCCAAGGCCGTCCCGACCGAGATGCACATCTTCGAGGAAGGCGGCCACGGTTTCGGCATGCGCTTCACGCCGGACAAGCCCGTGTCGGCCTGGCCCGGCCTGTTCGAAGCCTTCGCCAAGCGGCACGGCGTTTAAGCTCCGCAGTCGGCGGTCTTTTCCTTCAGCTTCCAGGCGGCGATCTCGGCGTCGCGGAACTTGACCCACTCGCCGCGCAGGACGGCGGGGCGCTTGCCGTGGCGCTCGTCCAGGAACTGCGCCCCGACCACGCGATCGGTGCGGAAGGTGCGGAACGCCTCGCGCAGCTCGCACCAGGCGATGATCATCCGCACGGTCTCGCGATAGCCGACCGTCACCGGCCAGATCACCCGTGCGCTGACCGCCCCGGCGCCGTCGCTGTAGTCGAGGCGGATCTTGCGGCCAGCGTGGATCCAGGCGCGGACCTGGGCGACGTCGATGCGGTCGGTCTCGGGCTTCCAGGCCGGGGAGGCGGCCGCCGCCGGTTCCAGCACATAGGGCCGCAGGCGGTCGGGCACGGCGGCAGCGATCTTGCTGATCAGGTCGTTGGCGGCCTTGGCCAGGACCGGATCGCCGCGCCCGGCCACCCACTGCGCGCCCAGCACCGCGGCCTCGATCTCGTCAGGGGTCAGCATCAGGGGCGGCATGTCGAAGCCGGCCTCCAGCACATAGCCCACGCCCGCCTCGCCACGGATCGGCGCGCGCTGGCCGACCAAGGCGGCGATGTCGCGATAGACGCTGCGCTTGGAGGTCTCCAGCTCGGCGGCGATGGCGTCGGCGGTCACCGGCGCGCGGCTGCGGCGCAGGATCTGGATGATCTGGAAAAGGCGTTCGGCGCGTCTCATGGCCTTACATATCGCTGATCGCTACTGACAGCATGCTGGCAGTAGACTGGCGGTAGCAAGTCGTCACCACGACATTCGAGATCGGAGAGGGACGATGATCACGCTGTTCGCCGCCGGAGCCGGGTTCGGGCTGCCCGAGATCAGCCCCTATGTGACCAAGACCGAGGTCCAGCTGATGATGGCCGGCCTCGCCTACAAGAAGACTAAAGGCAGCCGCGAGACCGCGCCTAAGGGCCAGTTGCCGTGGATCGAGGACGCCGCCCAGGCGATCGGCGACTCCACCTTCATCCGCGCCCATATCGAGCAGAAGTACGACATCGACCTGGACATGGGGCTCTCAGGGAAAGAGCGCGCCCAGGCCTGGGCGATCGAACGGATGATCGAGAACCAGCTGGGCTGGGTGAACGCCTACTTCCGCCACCTGGAGCCGGCCAATTTCGCCAAAGGCGCCGCGCGGTGGTTCGACCAGGCGCCGGAGCACCTGCGCGACGACCTGCGACGTGGGCTGCTGGAGGCGATCGCGACCAATGTCCGCGCGGTCGGCGTGGGTCGGCACCTGCGGGAAGAGGTGGTCTGGCTGGGCAGCCTGTCGCTGCGCTCGCTGGACGAGCTGTTGGAGGACAAGGCCTATCTGATGCGCGACAGCCATCCGGTCGGCGTCGACGCCACGGCCTTCGCCATGCTCGCGGGGATCATGACGCCGCATTTCGACTCGCCCCTGCGCCTTGAGGCGGAAAGCTATCCGCGTCTGGTCGACTATGTCAGCCGGATGATGGCCCAGTTCTATCCGGCCCATCCCTGGAACCTGCGTCAGGCGGCCTGAGACCGCTAACAAATTGGTCGTACAAATCTGAACAAATTGGTCAGGCCATTTTTGATTGCATGCTTGGCCAGTTTCGCTAGGGTGACCGGGCGTGATCGGGCGTTTCGTTCGATCTCTTGCTCGTCGACCACAGGCGCTGCGTATCTTGCGCCGACCTCCTCCCGGGGCGGACGACGATGGCGGCCGGAGTCCTTACCCTCCGGCCGCTCGCCGTCTCTTGGTAAGGCCACTTGCTCGCGGCGCTTGTGAGGCGGCCGAAGCGGCGCTAGTCCTGTGGGACGCGTCGTTCTTGGCGCTTGTCACGGCGTTTGCGATGTCGACCCCTTCGGACACTCCGTCCACGGACTCCACGCGGCTCTACCAGCAGGTGGCGGCCTCGATCAGCGCGTCGATCGCCGATGGCGCGTTCCAGCCTGGCCACCGCCTGCCGTCCGAGCGCGACCTGGCCGACGAGTTCGGCGTCAGCCGCCCCACCGTCCGCCGCGCCGTCATCGCTCTGGAGATGCGCGGCCTGCTGGAAGCCCGCCAAGGCTCGGGCGTCTATGTCCGCCTTGACCAGCCGCCGCCGCCGGCCAAGGACCTGGACATCGGGGCCTTCGAGCAGGCCGAGGCCCGTCGCCTGTTCGAGGGCGAGGCCGCCGCCCTGGCCGCCACCCTGATCACCGATGACGAGCTGGCCTATCTGGAGACCCTGGTCGTCGAGATGAACAGCGACGCGGCGACCAAGGAGCAGTCCGAGCTGGCCGACCGCCAGTTCCACATCTCGATCGCCGCCGCCACGCGCAACGTCGCCGTGGCTCGGATCGTCGAGAACACCTGGGACCTGCGCTACCGCTCGCGCCTATGCATGCAGATGCTGGAAAAGGCTCGGCACGTGCGCAAACGGCCGCTGAAGGACGAGCACCAGGAGATCGTCGAGGCCCTGCGCACCCGCGACCCCAAGGCCGCCCGCGCCGCCATGCAGGCGCACCTGGGCGGGCTGATCGAGAACCTGCTGCTGACCGCTGAACTCGAGGCCATTGAGCGCACCCGCGAGAGCCTGGCCGCTAAGCGCGAAGAGATCGCCCTGCGCGCGGCCAGTGCCGCCAAGTAGATCCTCCATAAAAAACGGGCCGGATCCCCGAAGGAACCCGGCCGCGCAGGAGGGGACCGAATGAAGAAGGGGAGGTCCTAGAAGTTCACGTCCAGGCGGGCGCCGAAGTAGCGGAACGCGTCGCGGCCGGGGAACCAGGTGCGGCCCTGGGCTGTCGGGATGGCCGGGTTGCTGTAGCCCGAGGTGCCGTTGCCCAGGCCCTGCGCATAGCGCTTGTCGAACAGGTTGTTGGCGAAGGCCGAGACCGTGTAGCGGCCTTCACGGTCGGTGATGCCGACCTTCAGGTCCACGATGCTGTAGGCCTTCTGGATCGTGCGAGGATCCTGGCTGAGCGAGAAGTTGACGTCGTCCTGCCAGCGATAGGTCGCGCCGATGAAGCCCTTGAAGGGCATGCCCGGCAGCTCGATGTCGTACTGGCCGCCGATGTTGAACTTGAACTTCGGGGTGTTGTTCAGGCGACGGCCGGCCAGGTTCTGCACGCGGCCGTTGGTGGTCGGGGTGCGGTAGCACTCGCCCGGCTTGCCGATATAGCCGGCCGGCTGCAGCGGCAGGTCGGCGGTGGCCGGCTGGGCGTTGTTGCAGGGGCCGTTGGCGAAGTCGACGACCTTGGCGTCGGTATACGCGAAGGCGCCGTTCAGGCGGAAGTTCGAGGTGATCCGCGCCACGGCGTCCAGCTCGACGCCTTGGGTGCGCAGCTGGCCCACGCTGTTGAGGAAGGTCAGGAAGGTGCCGTCCGGCAGGAACGACGTCACCGAGGTCTGGAAGCCCTTGTAGTCGGCCCGGAAGACGGTGGCGTTGAAATAGACGCGGCGGTTCAAGAGGCTGCTCTTGAAGCCCAGCTCGTAGTTCTTGGCCGTCTCGGGCGGCACCGGCATCTGGGCGGCGATCCGCGCGTCGAAGGTGCTGACCAGGTCGTAAGCCTGACCCTTGTAGCCCGTCGAGAAGGTCGCGAACGTCATGATGTCGGGCGTGATCTTGTACTGCGCGCCGATCTTGCCGGTGAAGGCGTCGTCCTCGTCCGACCGGCCAAACAGCTGGTGGGTGGTCGCAGCGCCGATCGCCGTGCTGGCGAAGATGGTCTTGTCGAACTTGTAGCTGATCTTCTGGCGGTTGATGCGGCCGCCGCCGGTCAGGGCAAGCTTGTCGGTGATGTCCCAGGTGGCGTTGGCGTAGGCCGAGTAGTTCTCGTTGGTGCTTTCGGCCAGGTAGCGGGCCAGCTGCAGCACCGGGCCGCGGTTCAAGAAGCGGTCGAGATCGTTCTTGGCGTACCAGAGGCCGGCCACGTAGCGCAGCCGCGTGTCGCCCGGCGAGGTCAGGCGGAACTCCTGGGTCCAGCTGTCGGCGTGGAAATAGCCGTCGATATGCGCGCCGCTGTTGACGCCTGACGGGCTGGCCACTGGGAAGCCCAGCAGGAAAGGCTGGTCGGTGCCGTCGATGTCCTGGAAGTCGACCATCTTCCAGCGATCGTGCGAGGTGATCGACGACAGGGTGTGGCCCTTCAGGACCGAGCCCTCGCCGAAGTCGTAGTCGATGCGGGCGGTGGTGCCGAAGACGTCCGAATTGCCGCCGCCGATGCGGTCGTCGGCGCGGACGAAGTGGTTGTTCTTATCGAAGGTGATGCCGCGCAGGGTCAGGGTGGCCGGGAAGGCGGGGGCACCCTGATAGAACAGGCCAGGCGTCAGCTCGGTGATCGCGCTGGTGCAGCAGCTCGAGACATTGTGATTGTAGCGCGGGGCCAGGCTGAGGGTCAGGTTCTCGGTCGGCGTCCACACCAGCTTGGCGGTGGCGGTGAAGCCCGCGCTGCCGTTGACGTTCTTGCCAGTGGTCAGGTTCTTGAGGTTGCCGTCGTAGTCGCTCTTGGCGACGGTCAGGCGCATCAGCAGGTCGTCGCCGCGGACGGGACCCGACACCGTGAAGCCGGCCCGCTTCTCACCGTCGTCGGTGACCAGGAACATGGCCTTGCCGGAGAAGTCCTTGGTCGGGGCGGCGGTGGCGATGTTCAGCACGCCGGCGATGGCGCTCTTGCCGAACAGGGTGCTCTGTGGGCCGCGCAGCACCTCGACCCGCTCGACGTCGATCAGGTCCTTGAAGGCCGCGGCCTGGAAGCCGACCGGCACGTCGTCGATGACCACCGCCACGTCGCTCTCGACGGCGATGCCGTTCGAGAAGGTGCCGATACCACGCATGTTGATGCTGAAATTGCCCGGCTGGCTGCCGTAGTTGATGACCAGGCCCGGCGACAGCTTCACCAGGTCGCCCAGCTCGCGGACGTTGTTGCGTTCCAGCACGTCGGCGGTGACGGCGGTCACCGACACAGGCACGTCCTGCAGGCGCTCGGCCCGCTTGGTCGAGGTGACGATGATCTCTTCGAGCTGGGCGGTGTCGGTGCTCGCCTGCTGAGCAAAGGCGGCAGCGGGGGCGGCGACCACGGTGGCGGCCGTGGAGGCAAGCAGCAGCAATCGAATGCTGGTCATGGTCCTGGTGTTCCTGCGCCTGCCGCCAGCTCTTTGTCCGGACGGCTAATTGGTATGCCCAACTGATGGCGCCTGGTCAGGCCACTTGTCAAGCGGAGTCGTTTCAAGGCTGAAATGTGGCCTGACGATTGAAATTGTTGCCTTATCGAGCAACAGAAAAACCTGAAGCGGGCAAATGACAACGTTGGACAGAAAAACCGTTTGTCCTTCGGGCTTTACGGCGTGGTCTCGAAATTGGTAAGGTCAGTTTCGCAACCACAAACGAGACGGGGGATGGATGCGCAGTCGAGCGGCCGCCAGCGGGTCGGTGGCCGGCGTCATCGATCGTCCCCATACGAGGCCGTGATCCGCTTATGAGCGTGCAGATGGACTACCGTGAAAGCACCGACCGGGCGGGCATGAGCCGCATGACGGTGCGCGAGCTGCGCGACACCTTCGTCATCGGCAGTCTGTTCCGTCCCGGCGAGCTGGGCCTGTCGTATCTGGAGATCGAGCGGGCGGTGGTCGGTTCTGCTACCCCGACCACGGCGGCCCTGACCCTGCCGACTCACAAGGAGCTGGCCTCGCGCTTCTTCTGCGAGCGTCGCGAGGTAGGGGTGATCAATATCGGTGGTCCGGGCGCGATCACCCTGGACGGCCAGCGCTTCGAGATGGCGCGCCACGACAGCCTGTACATCGGGCGCGGGACGCAGAGCGTCAGCTTCGAGAGCGACAACGCAGCCGATCCGGCCAAGTTCTACCTCGTCAGTTATCCGGCCCACGCCAGCTATCCCAGCAAGCATGTGCGCCGCGACGAGGCCCGCACGATCCAGGCGGGGGAGGCGGGGACCGCCAACCGCCGGGTGATCCGCCAGGCCATCCGCCCCGGCATCGTCGAGACCTGCCAGCTGGTGATGGGCTTCACCGAACTGGAGGACGGCAATGTCTGGAACACCATGCCGCCGCACACCCACCGCCGGCGAAGCGAGATCTACATGTATTTCGACGCCGCACCCGGCCGCGTCATGCACCTGATGGGCGAGCCGGCCGAGCCGCGCGCGGTGTTCATGGACGACGGCGAGGCGGTGTTCTCGCCCAGCTGGTCGATCCACAGCGGGGTTGGCACCGCCAGCTACAGCTTCGTCTGGAGCATGGGCGGCGAGAACCTCGAGTTCGACGACATGGACATGCTGGCGGTCTCGGACCTCGGTCCCGGCGCCTAGAAGAATAAGTACGGGAAGAAACGCTCAACATGACCTTCAAGACGCTCCTGAAGGCCGCCGCCGCGGTCGCCATCCTGGCTGGAACCGCCGCGCCCGCTCTGGCCGCTCCGAAGGCCGCTGTGGTCAGCGCGCCCGTCTCGGCCATCGACGCCGCCGGCCGCAAGGTCGCCGCCTGGCAGCTGGCCCACATGGACAATTTCGACTACGTGCCGGTGACCTCGTTCCGCAAAGACACCGAGGCGCCGCGCGACTGGATCCAGGCGGCTTTCTACATCGGCCTCTACACCTTCGCCGATGAGACCCAGGACCCGTACCTGGCCAATGCCGTGATTAAGCACGGCGAGGCCGAGCAGTGGGGCTTCGACCACCGCCCGCGTCACGCCGACGCCGACGCCACCGGCGCGGTCTGGGTCTGGGCCGCCGGCCGCACGCACGATCAGAGCAAGCTTGGCCCCATCCGCGCCCGCTTCGACGCGGTGCTGGCCGATCCGTCCAAGGTGTCGCTGGACTTCACGCCCAAGCCGGCCAAGGGCGACCCCTACTGCCAGGCCCGCTGGTGCTGGAGCGACGCCATCTTCATGGCCCCGCCGGCCTGGGTGAGCCTGACCAAGGTCAGCGGCGACAAGCGCTACCTGGCCCATGCCGACAGCGAGTTCTGGGCCACCCACGACTACCTGTTCGACAAGGCCGAGCACCTCTATTTCCGCGACAGCCGCTTCATCACGCGGCGCAGCGACGCCGGCCAGAAGATCTTCTGGGGCCGCGGCAATGGCTGGGCCTTCGCCGGCCTCGCGCGGATCCTGCAGGACCTGCCGGCCAATCACCCAAGCCGTCCGAAGTACGAGCTGGCCTTCAAGCAGATGGCCGCCAAGATCGCGACCCTGCAGGGCGCCGAGGGCTATTGGCCCGTCTCGCTGCTGGAGCCGCAGAAGGCGCCGGAGACCAGCGGCACGGGCTTCTTTGTCTACGGCTTGGCCTGGGGCGTGAACCACGGCCTGCTGTCGCGCGCCAAGTACGGCCCGGTGATCGACAAGGGCTGGAAGGCTCTGGACGCAGCGATCGAGCCGGATGGCCGCCTCGGCTGGGTGCAGCGCGTGGGCGTGGCGCCTGACCAGGTCGGCCGCGACGACACTCAGCTGTACGGCGTCGGCGCGTTCCTGCTGGCCGCCAGCGAGGTGCGCAAGCTGGGCTCATCTTCCCAAGGTCAGACCAAGCAGTAGAATAGCCCGTCAGAATCCATAGCGAGACCCGATGCGCGGCGCGCCCGACCCTCAGAAGCTCTACCAGCAGGTCGCCCGCTCGATCGCGGCCTCGATCGCCGAGGGGCGCTACGCCCCCGGCGACCGCCTGCCGTCTGAGCGGGGGCTGGCTGACTCGTTCGGGGTCAGCCGTCCGACCATCCGCGACGCCATGATAGCCCTCGAGTTCCAGGGGCTGGTCGAGGCCCGGCAGGGCTCGGGCGTCTATGTCACCGCCCGCGCCAAGCCTGAGCCCGACACGGCTGAAGCCGAGGTGAGCGCCCTGGAACTGACCGAAGCCCGCCGCCTGTTCGAGGGCGAGGCCTGCGCCCTGGCCGCCGCCGCCGTCAGCGACGAGCAGATCATGGCTCTGGAGCGGATCTGCCGGGATCTCGTCAGCTTGGCGGGCGCTGAGGACGGCGAGCGGCTGGAGCACGACTTCCACCTGGCCGTGGCCCACGCCACCCGCAACGCCGCCATCGTCGCGGCGGTGGAAGAGATCTGGACCCTGCGCCGCCAGTTCCCCGAATGCGGCGCCCAGCTGCGCCGGGTGCGCCTGGCCGATCCGGAAGGCTTCGCCGAGGACCACCGCCGGGTGGTCGCGACCTTGCGCGACCGCGATCCCAAGGAAGCCCGCCGGGTGATCCACGAGCACCTGAACCGCACGGTCGAGGCCCTGCTGTCGATGGCCGAGCGCGACGCCCTGGAACGCACCCGCCAGGAAATGGCCGAGCGTCGTGACGAGCTCTTGCGTCGGACTGCCATCTGAAGTTGTCTGGGGCGCGATAATTCGCCGCACAAATCAAGGCCTTGCGGCCGTGGGGCGACGCGTGCTGACCTCCCTCCCAGGAATCAGGGGGTAATGATGTCGGATAAGTTGGCGCCTGCGAGCGTGGAAACGGTGCTGAAGGCGATCTCGTCGGAGATGTCGCTGGCCGCCGTCGCCTGCGGGCATCTGGACGTGGCGCTGGGCAAGATCCTGGAAGTCGTGCCGGACGAGCACCGCCTGTCGGTGATGCAGGAGCTGCACACGGTCGACCTGTTGGCCCAGCACATCACGGCCCTGACCGACTTCACCGGCAACCTGTCGCAGCAGCACGGCCAGGGCGTCCTGGAGGTCAACGACAGCCTGAACGCCATCACCCTGGGCGACGTCGCCGCCCGCCTGCGGTCGTCGATCGCTCCCGAGTAACTAGCTAGTCCGCCAGTCGGCGCCGGTTGCGGCAAACAGGCGGATAGCGTCCACGAGCCGCTGACCCTCGGCCCGCGCGCGGGCCGAGCGAGTGCTGTTGAGCGTGCGCTGGGCGTCGATCACCTCCAGCAGCGTGCCGCCGCCCTTGTCGAAGGCGACCTTGGCCAGGCGCAGGCGTTCGCCCGCCTGCTGCTCGGTGCGGGCATGGGCGGCCAGGGCGGTCTCGTCGGCCGACAGGGCCGAGAGGGCGTCGGCCACCTGCCCGAACGCCGTCAGCACGGTCTGCTGGTAGCGGGCCGAGGCCGCGCGGGCCGCCTCGCGCGCCTGCTGGCGCCGGGCCTTCAGCGCGCCGCCGTCGAATAGCGGGGCGGTGAGGCCGGCTCCGATATCCCAGCCGCTGGCGTCGTACGAGAAGAGGTCGCCTGGCTTCAGCGCGCCCTGGGTCAGCGACGCCGACAGCTTGATGTTCGGATAGAGGTCGGCCGTCGCCACGCCGATGTCTGCGGTGGCCGCGTGCAGCTGCGCCTCGGCGGCCAGGATGTCCGGACGCTTGCGCACCAGCTGCGAGGGCAGGGCGACCGGGACCGGGGCGCTCAGGGCCATGGTCGAAAGGTCGAAGGCCGGGGCGGCCCAGTCGGCCGGGGCCTTGCCGACCAGCACGGCCAGGGCGTGGCGGGCGGCGGCCAGTTCGCCTTGAAGGGCCGGCAGCTGGGCGCGGTCTTCTTCCAGCTGGCTGGCGGCCGAGACCTTCGCCAGGCTCGTCGAGCCGCCCAGGGCGTTGGCCTTGCGGATCAGGTCGATATTGGCCTGGTCGTCGGCGATCATCTGCTCGACGCTGGCGATCTGGCTACGCAGGGTGGCGATGGTCGCCGCCTGCATCGCGACATTGGCGGTGAGGCTGAGATAGGCCGCTTCCGTCCGCCGACCCTCGGCCTCGACCCGCGCCGCCGCGCCCTCGATGCGCCGCTTGTTGCCGCCCCACAGGTCCAGGTCGTAGCTGACCGCGCCACCGACCGAATACAGGCTGAAGGTCGGATTGCTGAGCTGGATGTCGCCGAAACCCGTGAAGCCGAAGGCCTGCAGGTTGGCGCGCTCGCGGGCGACACCGGCATTGCCGGTGACCTGCGGTCCGGCGACACCGCGCGCCTGGGCCAGGGCCGATTGCGATTGCGCCAGGGTGGCGTCGGCCTCGGCCAGGGTAGGGCTGTCCTTCAGCGCCTGGCGGATGACGGCGTCCAGCTCGGGCGAGTTCAGGGCCGTCCACCAAGGACCGGCATTGGCCGCTTCGGCGTCCAGGCGAACGGCCGCCGGGGCGGTCTCGCCCGCGCCCAGTGTCGAGACGGTCTTCGGCGCGTCGGGGGCTTGGAAGTTCGGGCCGACCGTCGTGCAGGCGGTCAGGGACGTTGCCGCCAGGAGCGCGGCGATCAGCTTAGTGGTCGGAGACATTGGCGGCCTTCGCCCCCTGTTTCGGGGTGCGCATGAGAAGGATGAGCGGCGCGCAGGCGATGGTGATCACCAGCATCAGCCGGAAGTCGTCGAGATAGGACAGCATCGCCGCCTGCCGGCCGATCAGGCCGTTGAACGCGGCCATGGCGGCCTGGCTTGAGAACAGGTGCGGCATGTAGGCCTGGTACAGCGGGTTGTCGGGCCGGGCGTGCTCGACCAGCACCGCGTGGTGCTTCTCGATGCCGCTGACGAACAGGGCCTGCATGATCGAGATGCCGGCGGCCGAGCCGATGTTGCGGATCAGGGTGAACAGGCCCGCGCCCTCGGCCCGGTGCTGGGGCAGCACCTTGGCGAAGGCGATGGTCGACAGCGGCACGAAGATCAGGCCAGTGCCGACGCCCGACAGGAAGCCCGAGGTCACCAGCAAAGTGGTGTCCATCTCCAGATTGTAGTGGCTCATCTGCCAGAGCGAGAGGGCGCTGATCGCCAGGCCGATGCTGAGCAGCAGCTTGATGTTCATCCGCCCCATCAGCTGGCCCACCGCGAACATGGCGATGAACGAGCCCAGGCCTCGGGGCATCGAGACCAGCCCCGTGAAGGCGACCGGATAGCCCAGCAGGGTCTGCATCAGCGGCGGCAGCAGGGCCAGGGTGCTGTACAGCAGGATGCCGATGAAGAAGCCGAACAGGCAGCAGGTGATGAAGTTGCCGTCGGCCAGCAGCTCGCGCGCCACGAACGGCTTCTCGGCGGTGGCCAGCTGCACGCCGAAGATCCAGAGCGCGATGATGGCGACGATCAGCTCGATCCAGATCTCGCGCGAGCCGAACCAGTCCTGGCTGGGGCCGCGGTCCAGCATCAGCTGGAAGGCGCCGATGGCGATGGCCAGGGCCAGAAAGCCCAGGGTGTCGAACTTGCGCTTCTCGCTGCTCTTCTTCTCGGACAGGAAGAAGAACACGCCGCAGAAGGCCAGGATGCCGATCGGCAGGTTGATGAAGAACACCCACCGCCAGTCGAGATTGTCGGTCAGCCAGCCGCCCAGGCCGGGGCCAAGCAGCGGGCCGAGCACCGCGCCGGCGCCCCAGACGGCCATGGCCTGGCCGTGGCGCTCGGGTGGGTTGATGTCCAGCAGCACGGCCTGCGACAGCGGGATCAGCGCCGCGCCGAACAGGCCTTGCAGCAGGCGGAAGAGGACGATCTCGACCAGGTTCTGGGCCACGCCGCACAGCATCGAGGCCGCGGTGAAGCCGATGATCGAGACGATCAGCACCATCTTGCGGCCCATGCGCTCGGTCAGGAAGCCGGTCAGCGGCGTCATGATCGTCGAGGCCACGATGTAGGAGGTCAGCACCCAGGTGATCTGGTCCGCCGACGCCGAGACGCTGCCCTGGATGTGGGGCAGGGCGACATTGGCGATGGTGGTGTCCAGCGAGATCATGATCGTCGCCAGCATCACCGAGATGGTGATGGGCGTGCGATTGGCGATATCGCGGGCGTGACCTTCGTGAGCCATCAGTGCTTGCCCGAACGGATGTCCACGGTGGCCTTGGCGCTGAGGCCGCCCGACAGGTTGGCCGGTGGAGCTTGATCCAGGGTCAGGCGCACGGGCAGGCGCTGGACGACCTTGACCCAGTTGCCGGTGGCGTTCTCGGCCGGCAGCAGGGCGAAGCTGGAGCCGGTGCCGGGGCTGAAGCTGGCCACGTGGGCCTTCAGCGGCTTGTCATAGGCGTCGACCTTGATCGTCGCCGGCTGGCCGACACGCATGTGGGCCAGCTGGTCTTCCTTGAAGTTGGCCTCGATCCAGGGCTGGCCCGAGATCAGCCAGAACACCGGCTGCGAGGCGGTGACGCGGGCGCCGACCTGCAACTGCTCGACCTTGGCCACCACGCCGTCGGCGGGGGCGACCACGGCAGCGTAGGAGCTGTCCAGCTTGGCGCGCTCCAGCTTGGCGACGGCTTCCAGCACGGCCGGCTGGCGTTCGGTCGGGGTGTCGGCGCTGCCGCCCAGGTCGGCCAGGGCGGTGACGACCTGCTGCTTGACCACCGCGATCTGGCGCTGGGCCTGGTCGGCGGCGTGGCGGGCTTCATCCGCTTGCGCCTTGGTGGCGACGCCGGCGGCGGCCAGGTCGCGCTGGCGGGCGGCCTCGCGCTGGGCGTAGGCGGCGGTTTCCTGGATGGCGGCCAGGTCGGCCATCCGCTGAGCATAGACCGCGCGCTTGCCCTGGACGTCGAAGCGGGCCTGGGCCAGGGCGGCCTCGGCTTCGGACACGGCGACCTGATAGTCGGCCGGATCCAGGCGGAACAGCACCTGGCCCTTCTTGACCGGCTGGTTCTCGTGGACCGCGATCTCGACGACGCGGCCGTCGATGCTGGTGCTGATCGCCGTGCGGCTGGTCTGGACGTAGGCGTTGTCGGTGGTCTCGGACTTGCCGCCCGTCAGCACAACGACGCCGGCCCCGATCAGGATGATGGCGGGCACGCCGATCATCAGCGGCCAGCGCAGCCGCTGGCCCAGGGTCCTGCTTCGCCGCCGGTTGGCCGCGTTCGCTTCGGCGTCCGCGATAGCTTCGTAACCTTCAGCGTCGCTCACGCGCTGCTCCACGTCTCGATAGGTTTTGGGGAATCCTCGAGGTTCGTTCGGGCCGCGAACCTTCGCCGGTGAAATAGGACTCCGCCTGTCATGAGGGAAATGATATGTCTTCACGACAGCCATGAACGCCGTGAATTTCAGAACCGCCGACCTCAATCTCTTCCGGGTGTTCGTCACCCTGCTGGAAGAGAAGAACGCCACGCGCGCCGGCGAGCGCCTGGGCCTGTCCCAGTCGGCCGTCAGTCACGCCCTGCGCCGTCTGCGCGAGATGGTCGGCGACGACCTCTTCATCCGGGGGCAGACGGGCCTGCGCCCCACGCCGCGCGCGCTGGAGATCGCCGACACCGCTCGCACGGCCCTGAAGCTCTTGGAGACGGCGGTCACCGCCCAGAAGTTCGACCCGGCGGTAGACCACCACACCTTCACCATCGCGACCGGGACCTACATCTCGTACGTCCTGGGCCCGCTGATCGCCGAGCGGGTGCTGGCCCAGGCGCCGAACATCCAGATCCACTTCCGCGGCCTCTATACCGGCATGACCGAGGACCTCGACACCGGCAGCCTGGACATGGTCATCGGCTGTTTCGAGGCGATCCCTGGGCGGTTCACCCACACCAAGCTGTTCGAGGAGAGCGGCGTGTGGGTGCTGCGCAAGGACCATCCGGCCCTGGCCGCTGGCGTCGACTACGACACCCTGGCCCGCCTGCCGCGCCTGGGGGTGAAGGGCGGCGACGACGATCCCGACCGCACCTCGGCCGGCCACCTGGGTCTGCGCCGCATCACCTCGTGGGGCGAGAGCTACGCCCTGGGCGACAATCCCTACCAGCCGTTCTCGGTGCAGGACTCGTTCAGCGCCATGAACATGGTCAGCCGCTCGGACATGACCTGCATCCTGCCGCGCCGCTTGGCCGAGATGGCCGCCACGCGCGGCAAGGTGGCGATGATCGAGCCGCCCAACGCCCCACCGCCAACGCCGTTCGGGGCGGTGCTGCGGACCACCGACGGGCCGGACTCGCCCAATGCCTGGTTGCTGCGCCTGTGCCAGGAAGCGGCGCGGAAGATCTAGCCGCAATCGCGCCACAATTGGCGATCTAGCGATACAAGCAGGCCAAGTTTTCCGCCCAAGGCGCCAGCTAGACCTTGGCCATGCGGTCCAGGGTCCTGCTTGTCGATTCCGATCCCGAGGGTCTGGCCGGCCTGGCCCAGTTCCTGGCGCGCCACGACCTGGAGGTGCTCCAGGCCAGCTCGGTGCGGGAGATGGATCAGGCGCTGGCAGAGGCCGAGGTCGATGCGGTGATCCTCGACCTGATGCGGCCGGGCGAGAAGGGTCTGGCGGTCTGCGGCAAGCTTCGCGCGCACCCGTCGGCCCCCGCTGTCATCGTGGTCAGCGCCGTCGCCGACGAGGCCGATATTGTCGTCGGGCTGGAGATCGGGGCCGACGACTATGTCGCCAAGCCCTGTCGGTCGCGCGAGCTGCTGGCGCGCCTGCGGGCCGTGCTGCGCCGGCGGGGAGAGGCCGTCAGCGTGGCGCGCGACCGGGCTCGCTCGGAAAGCTACCACTTCGAAGGCTGGCGACTGAGCGCGGCCACCCACCAGCTGTTCGATCCCAACGCGCGGCCGATCGACCTGTCGCCGGCGGAGTTCAACCTGCTGCGCGTGCTGGTCGCCAAGCCGCAGGAGGTGGTGCCGCGCAGCGAGCTGGCGCCGGGGCGGCCCAGCGGCGAGGCGCGCGACTTCCAGATCAACGTCGCCATGAGCCGCCTGCGCCGCAAGCTGGTGCGAGCCGAGGGCGGGGCGCGGCTGATCCGCACCGTCCGCCACGGGGGCTATCTGTTCACCGTACCGGTCGAACGGATCTCGCCCTAGGCCGCCGCCCGCAGCGAGCGAGCCTGCGGCAGGCGCAGCTGCGCCACCAGCCCCTGGTCCGCCGCCAGCAGTCGCAAGTCGCCGCCATGGGCGCGGATCGTCGAGCGCGACACCGCCAGCCCCAGGCCGACCCCGGACTTGCCCGAGGCCCGCGCCGCTTCGCTGCGGTAGAAGGGCTGGAATGCCTGCTCCAGGTCGTCGGGCGACAGGCCGGGGCCCTTGTCGGCGACCTCGATGAAGGCCTCGCCGTTGCGCACGTCCAGGCTGACGGCAGCCTGTTCGCCGTACTTCAGGGCGTTGTCGATCAGGTTCTCGACTACTCGCTGGACGCCGACCACGTCGATCTCGGCCAGCACCGCCACGCCGGGCTCCAGCTTCACAGCGCCGGAGGCGTCGTCGACCACCACCTCGAGCAGCGAGCGCAGATCGACCACTTGGCGCGTGGCTGTATGGGTTTCGTCGCGCATGAAGGCCAGCACCGAAGCGATCATCTCCTCCATCTGGTCCATGTCGCGGCCTATGGCCTGGCGCAGGGCGGGGGAGGCGCGCTCCAGCTTGAAGCGCATGCGGGTCAGGGGCGTGCGCAGGTCGTGCGAGATGGCGCGGATCATGCCGGTGCGGTCGTCGACGTAACGCTTGAGGCGCTGCTGCATCAGGTTGAAGGCGTCGGCGGCCTTGCCGATCTCAGCAGGACCCGACAGCGGCGGCAGGTCGGCCGAGGGCTCGCGGCCCAGGCGGTCGGCCGACTCGGCGAACACCTTCAGCGGCGCGGCCAGACGCCAGGCGACGAACAGGGCCAAAGGCGCGATCAGGGCGACCGACAGGCCAAACCACAGCAGCACCCGGCGCTGCCAGCTGTTGGGGAAGCCTTCGGGGCGCGGGCGCACCGTGGCCCAGCGTCCGTCGCCCATCTTCATGGCGGCGACGAACTCGCCTTCGACATAGGGCGCGCGGCCCAGGCTGAAGCCGCTGGCGATCGAGGGCGGCGGCAGGGTGTGCTCGGCCACGGGGGCGGGCAGGGGCGTGTCGGCCTTGGGCAGGCTGGCGCGGGGGATGCGGGTTAGCGCGGGTTCGACGACGGGACGAGCCGGCTCGATCGGCTCGGGCGTGGCGACCGGCGGCGCGGCGGCCGGGGCGATGACGACCGGGGCCGGCGGGGCGACGGTCGTGGAGACAGGCGCGGTTCGCGCTGGCGCCTCGGTGGTCGCCGTGCTGGTGAAGACGAAGCGCGGCGCGGGACGTGCGAAGACAGCGGCGTCTAGCGGCGAGCGGATGATCGGTCCGCGCGCGGGGCCGTTCAGGACATCCGGCCGGCCCACGGGCGTCCGGCTGCCCATGGCGGGCGAAGCGCTTGGCCCCCGGATCGCCGCTGCGCCGTCCGGGAATGAACCCGACGGACGCGTCATGGGGCGGGACATCTGCGGCTGTTGCGGCATCGACGGGCGCTGGAACACGCGCTGGGACGGCGGGAACGCGCCGCCCGGCTGCCCCATAGGACCGCTCCGCCCCATCGGCCCACCGCCCGGCATGCGGCCCGGTCCGCCCATCGGCATTGATGGCGAACCACCGGCGCCGCCGGCTTGGCCCACAGTGATCATCCGCGACCGGCCCTGCTCGGCGCGAGCCGGAGGCGGCGGCATGGGCGCGCCAGCCAGGGGCGGCGGGGCGTAGAACAGCAGGCGCACGTCGGTCTGGGCCGCGCCGACCAGCTTGGCCAGGTCCCGGGTCGCGGCGGGCGAGACCACCCAGCCGGGGCTGGCCAGGCTGGGGGCGGTGTCCTCGAAGGACAGCACCAGCGGGCGATCGCGATCGTTGGGCGTGTCGCCGCCGCGTAGGGCCGCGCCGATGTCGCTCAGGCTGTACTGGCTGGGCGGGGCCGGCGGGAAGAACACCGTCAGCACCAGGGTCACCACCTGGGCGGCGGCCAGAGCCCCGACCACGATGGCCAGGATGCGGGCCCACAGGGGCGGACTGAGGCGCTTGCTCCAGGTCATTGCCCGACCACTCCGGCGTCCAGCATGTAGCCGACGCCGCGATAGGTGCGGATCAGCTCACGCTCGGTCTGGTCCTGGATCTTACGACGCAGGCGGCTGATGTGCAGGTCGACCGCGCGGCCCATCTCGTCGGCCTCGTCGGTGCGCAGCAGGGCGATCAGGTCCTCGCGCGGCACGACCTGGCGGGCGCGGTCCAGCAGGGCGCCCAGGATGGCCAGTTCGCTGCGGGTCAAGAGCAGGATGGCCCCGTTCGGCGCCTGCAGCTGGCGGGCGGCCAGGTCCAGGCGGAAGTCGGCGAAGCGATAGACGCTGGTCTTGCGCGCCGTGGCCCCGGCGGGGCGGCGGCGCAGCAGGGCTTTCACGCGGGCCAGCAGTTCGCGCGGCATGATCGGCTTGACCACATAGTCGTCGGCGCCCAGCTCCAGCCCCAGGATGCGGTCGATGGGATCGCCCAGGGCGGTCAGCATCAGGATGGCGGGGCCTTCGCCGCCGGCCAGGTCGCGGCACAGGGACAGGCCGTCCTCGCCGGGCAGGTTGACGTCCAGCACCGCCACCTGGATCGCCCGTTCGGCCAGGATCTGGCGCGCGGTGGGCACGTCGCCGGCCTCGTGTACGACATGGCCGTTGTCGACCAGATAGGCGGTCATTTCGCGGCGCAGTTCGAGGTCGTCCTCGACCAGCAGGATTTCGGCGACAGGGGCCATGTCGGTCTGCGGAGTCATGGGCTGAACCATAGACCATGAGCGTGGGCGGGCGGACGTCTCGTTTGCCGTCCGTCGCGGGCCGAACGTCGCGCCCGCGTGGTGGTCACGGCCTGCTGGCCTAAGTTGCTCACTGCCGATCTCCGCGCCGCCCCTCGGAAGTCGGCGGGTGCATCAGACCATCCGATTGTGGGCGTCGTCGGGCGCGTTCGTATTGCGAATGTATCAAGCCGCGTCAGCGCGGACACAGTCGACTCACGACCAGCGAGAACTTCTGGACGGCCGCTTCGAAAAACTGGCCCGGAGCGACCGAGCGCCGGGCCTCCGCAAGCCTACTTAAGGGGTCGAGTATCCGGAGGGTTTTTCATGTCTTCAGTCGCCGTGGAGCAGGACGATAGTCGTCCCGCCGCGTGGGCCGCCGTCGGCACCCTGACCCTGGGCGTCTTCGCGCTGGTCACATCCGAGTTCCTGCCCGCCAGCGTGCTGACGCCACTGGCCCGCGACCTGGGCGTCAGCGTCGGGGCGGCCGGCCAGGCGGTGACCGCCACGGCGGTGGTCGGGGCCTTCGCCGCGCCGCTGACGCCGGTGCTGACCGGCCGCTTCGATCGCCGCGTGGTGATGTGGGGCCTGATGGCGCTGCTCAGCGTCTCGAACCTGCTGACCGTGTTCGCCAAGGACCTGCCGACCCTGCTGGTCGCGCGCGTGCTGCTGGGCGCCAGCCTGGGCGGCTTCTGGTCGATGGCCGCGGCCCTGGCCATGCGCCTGGTGCCGCCCGCCGCCATGCCCAAGGCCATGTCGCTGATCTTCACCGGCGTGTCGGTGGCCACGGTCTCGGCCGCGCCGATCGGGGCCTATGTCAGCGACACCCTGGGCTGGCGCGCGGCCTTCATCATTTCCGGCGCGGTCGGCGCCTTGGCGCTGCTGGCCCAGTTGGCGACTCTGCCGCGCCTTGCCCCCACGTCGACGCCGCGCCTGCTGGGCCTGGTCGAGGTCGCACGACGGCCGGCTGTAGCGACCGCTTTGATCGGCGTGCTGCTGGTGATCTCGGGCCACTTCGCCGGCTTCACCTATGTGCGACCGGTGCTGGAGCAGGTGGCGCACCTGGACCTGAAGGCGATCTCGCTGACCCTGCTGGCCTTTGGCGTCGCTGGTTTCTTCGGCAATCTGGCCGGTGCCGCCTTGGTCGGTCGTGATCCGCGTCTGGCGGTGCTGACCGGCGCAGCCCTGTTGGGTGTTTCGGCCCTGGCCATCGTCACCCTGGGCCATGTCGGCTTGCTAACCGCCGTCGCCCTGACGGTCTGGGGCTTCGCCTTTGCCATGCTGCCGGTGGGCTTCCAGTCCTGGGCGACCTCGGCCGCGCCGGACCAGGCGGAACTGGCCGGCGGCCTGCTGACCTCGACCTTCCAGGTGGCGATCGCCGCCGGGGCGGTGTTCGGCGGCGTGCTGGTTGACCAAATGGGGCCGCTCAGCGCCCCGGGCTATGCGGCGGTCTCGGCGCTCGCCGCGGTGGTCCTGGTGCTGGCGCTGCGTCGTCGTGCGGCGCGGACGCCAGCCCAGGTCCCCTGCGAGGCCTAGCCGGCCGTCGCGGCGGCCCGCTTGGGCAGGACCCAACCCGGACGGATGAAGTGGCAGGTATATCCGTTCGGGATCCGCTCCAGGTAGTCCTGGTGCTCGGGCTCGGCTTCCCAGAAGTCCCCGGCGGGCGCGATCTCGGTCACGACCTTGCCGGGCCACAGGCCCGAGGCGTCGACGTCGGCGATGGTGTCCTCGGCGGTCTCGCGCTGGCCTTCCGACGTGTAGAAGATCGCCGAGCGATAGCTGCGGCCGATGTCGTTGCCCTGGCGGTTGCGGGTGCTGGGGTCGTGGATCTGGAAGAAGTATTCCAGGATCTGGCGGTAGCTGATCACCGCCGGATCGAACTCGATCTCGATCGCCTCGGCGTGGTCGCCGTGGTTGCGGTAGGTGGCGTTGGGCACGTCGCCGCCGGAATAGCCGACGCGGGTCTTCAGCACGCCCGGATAACGCCGCAGCAGGTCCTGCACGCCCCAGAAGCAGCCGCCGGCGAGAATGGCGGTTTCGGTGCTCATCGGTTCAACCCTTTCTGATCCCGGATTTCCGGCCTGGATGAAGTGGGAACGCGCGAGCGGATTTCCAGGGCCTGGGCAGGCCCCGCGATCTCAAATGTAGAGAAGGGAAGGAATGGTGGATGCGACAGGGATTGAACCTGTGACCCCCTCGGTGTGAACGAGGTGCTCTCCCGCTGAGCTACGCATCCGCCGTGTGGAGAGGTCCGCCGAAGGGGACCGATCCGCGAGAGGAGGGGGTCTATAGTCTGGTGTTCGGCGCGGGGCAAGAGGCCAAAAGCGTCTTGCAGGCCTCAGGCACCTCCAAAAAGCTGTGGATGATCAGATCCGCGCCCAGGGTCTCGACCGGTTCCTCGGTGTAGCCGAAGCTGACCAGCACGCTGGGAACCCCGGCGTTCTTGGCGCCGAGGGCGTCGTTGATGCTGTCGCCGACCATCACGGCGCGGCCGATGTCGCCGCCCGCGGCGGCGATGGCCGCGGCGACGTGGCGACCGTCGGGCTTGGCGGCGGGGGCGCTATCGGCGCCGATCACCGCGTCGAAGTAGGGCAGCAGGCCCACGGCCTCGAGTAGGGCGTCCGACAGATTGGTGAGTTTGTTGGTGCAGACGACGAGCTTGCAACCGGCCGCCTTCAGCTGGGTGAGGACCTCGACAACACCGGGGAACGGCGCGCTCTCCTGGGCAATGCGGGTCAGGTAGTGGGCGATGAAGCGCTGGACCAGCGGCGGGGCGCGTTCGGCGTCCAGCGGCGCGCCAGCGGCGGCGAAGCCGCGCTCCAGCAGGGCGCGGGCGCCGCGGCCGACCATCAGCCGCACGTCGTCGAAGGGCAGCGGGGGCAGGTTCTCCTGCGCCAGGATCGTGTTCAGCGCGCCGACCAGGTCGGGGGCGGTGTCGACCAGGGTGCCGTCGAGGTCGAAGGCGATCGTCGCCCCGTTCAGGTCATGAAGCTGGCTCATGGGACTGGCGTTTCCGCCAATTGGGCGGCTAATGCAACGCTGAACGCTCTTCAGGGAGTCGCGCCCGTCCATGACTGATTCCGCCACCACCTCGACCCGCCCGCGCGCCGCCGTCATCCTGGCCGCCGGCCAGGGCACGCGGATGAAGTCCCCGACTCCGAAGGTGCTGCACAAGCTGGCCGGTCGGACCCTGCTGGATCACGCCATCGACGCGGCACAGGGCCTGGGCTGCGAGCGGATCGTCGTCGTGGTCGGCGCGCACAGCCCGCAGGTCGGCAAGAGCGCTCGCAAGCGTCTCGGTCCCGACGCCACCGTGATCCAGGACCCGCCGCTGGGCACCGGCCACGCCGTGCTGGCGGCCAAGGACGCCCTGGCAGATTTCGACGGCGACGTGGTCGTCACCTATGCCGACTGCCCGCTGACCACCGCCAGCGTGATCGCGCCGCTGTTCGACCAGCTGGCCGGCGGCGCGCACGTCGCGGTCCTGGGCTTCGAGGCCGCCAACCCGACCGGCTATGGCCGCCTGATCCTGGCGCCAGGCCACGTGCTGCTGCGCATCGTCGAGGAGAAGGAAGCCGATCTAGCCACTAAGCAGGTCAAGCACTGCAATTCCGGTGTGCTAGCCGCTGATCGGGCGATCCTGTTCGACATCCTGGCCAGCGTCCGCAACGACAACGCCAAGGGCGAGTACTATCTCACCGACGTCGTCGGCCTGGCCCACGACCGCAAGCTGGTGACCCGCGCGGCCTTCGCGCCGGAGGCTTCGGTGCAGGGCGTCAATTCCCAGGCCGAACTCGCCGCCGCCGAGGCCGTTTGGCAGAAGGCCCGCCGCAACGCCCTGATGGTCGACGGCGTCACCATGCCCGCGCCCGACACCGTCCACCTGTCGTGGGACACCAAGATCGCCGGCGGGGCGGTGGTCGAGCAGTTCGTGATCTTCGGCCCGAATGTCAGCGTCGCGGCCGGCGCGCAGATCAAGGCCTTCAGCCACCTGGAAGGCGCGGCGGTCGGCGAGGGGGCTCTGATCGGTCCTTATGCTCGCCTGCGTCCGGGCGCCGAGATCGGTGCCGAGGCCCACATCGGCAACTTCGTGGAAGTGAAGAACGTCAAGGTCGGGGCCGGCGCCAAGGCCAACCACCTGAGCTATCTGGGCGACGGCTCGGTGGGCGAGAAGGCCAATATCGGGGCCGGCACGATCTTCTGCAATTACGACGGCTTCGAGAAGTTCCAGACCCATGTCGGCAAGGGCGCCTTCATCGGCTCCAACAGCGCCCTGGTCGCGCCCGTGCGGGTGGGCGACGGGGCGATGACCGGCTCGGGCTCGGTGATCACCAAGGATGTCGAGGATGGGGCGCTGGCCCTGTCGCGCGCCGAACAGACGACCAAGGCCGGATGGGCGACCAAGTTCCGCGCCCTCAAGCAAGCCAAGAAGGACAGCAAGAAATGAGCGCCGACGACCAGAAGCGCATCTCGGGCGAAGCCGCCGCCGACCTCGTCGAGAGCGGCATGACGGTGGGTCTGGGCACGGGCTCGACGGCCGCCTGGTTCGTCAAGGCGCTGGCCGCGCGCGGCCTGAAGGACATTCGCGGTGTGCCGACCTCGGAAGCCACCGCGACCCTGGCGCGTGAACTGGGCATCCCGCTGGCGGCGCTGGACGACGTGAAGTCGATCGACCTGACCGTGGACGGCGCAGACGAGGTCGGTCCGGGCCTGTCCCTGATCAAGGGCGGCGGCGCGGCCCTGCTGCGCGAGAAGCTGGTCTGGGAAGCCTCCAGCCGCTGCGTCGTGATCGCCGACGCGGCCAAGAAGGTCGACGCCCTGGGCAAGTTCCCGCTGCCGATCGAGGTGGTCCGCTTCGGCCACGTTCACACCAGCTGGCGCCTGGCCGACATCGCCGCCGAGTTCGACCTGCCACCGCCGCGCCTGCGCCAGGCCGATCGCGGCATGGTGGTCACCGACGGCGGCAACCTGATCTACGACATGGCCTCGGGCGTGATCGCCGATCCGGCGGCCTTGGCCGCGGCGCTGAAGAGCATCACCGGCGTGGTCGACCACGGCCTGTTCCTGGACCTGGCCGACGAAGCCCTGATCGGAACCGATCAGGGTGTGGTGCGCCTGGCGCCCTGACGTCCTACATACAGCGCCGACAAGCTTGAGCTATTCCGGAGGCCACCGTGGCTGACTACGACTACGATCTCTTCGTCATCGGCGCCGGTTCGGGCGGCGTGCGCGCGGCGCGGGTGGCGGCCATGAGCGGCGCCAAGGTCGGCGTGGCCGAGGAGTATCGGGTCGGCGGCACCTGCGTGATCCGCGGCTGCGTGCCCAAGAAGTTCATGGTCTATGCCAGCGAGGTCACCAGCCAGCTGAAGACCGCCAAGGGCTATGGCTGGACGATCGAGAACGCCAAGTTCGACTGGAAGGGCTTCATCCACGACAAGGACGTCGAGATCGCCCGTCTGTCGGGGATCTATGTCACCAACCTGCAGAAGGCCGGCGCCAACCTGCTGCACGGCCGAGCCCAGGTCATCGACGCCCACACCGTCGAGGTGCTGCCCAAGGAAGGCAGCAAGGACGCCGGGACCTACACCGCCAAGAAGATCCTGATCGCCACCGGCGGCCGTCCCGTGAAGCCCGACTTCCCGGGCGCGGAGTATGGCATCACCTCGGACGAGGCGTTCCATCTGCCCAAGCTCCCCAAGAGCATCATGGTCGTCGGCGGGGGCTATATCGCCGTCGAATTCGCCGGCATCTTCGCGGGCCTGGGCGTGCAGACCACGCTGCTGTACCGCGGGGCCAACATCCTACGCGGCTTCGACGACGACGTCCGTTCGCACCTGGCCGACGAGCTGGGCAAGAAGGGCATCAAGGTCGTGCTGGGCTGCTCGCACACCTCGATCGAGAAGCAGGAAGACGGCACGCTGCTCAGCACCCTGACCAGTGACCTGACCTTCGAGACCGAGGCGGTGATGTTCGCCACGGGCCGTGAGCCCTATGTTCAGGGCCTGGGGCTTGAAAAGGCCGGCGTGAAGCTGAACGACAAGGGCGCGATCGCGGTCGACGAATTCTCCAAGACCAACGTGCCCAGCATCTGGGCCGTCGGCGACGTCACCGACCGCATCAACCTGACGCCGGTGGCCATCCGCGAAGGCGCGGCCTTCGCTCAGACCGAGTTCTACGACAACCCGACCACCTTCGATCACGACATGGTCGCCTCGGCGGTGTTCAGCCAGCCGCCGGTCGGTTCGGTGGGCATGACTGAAGCCGAGGCGCGTCACGCGTTCGGGACCGTCGACATCTACCGCTCGGTATTCCGTCCAATGAAGATCACCTTCTACGGCGGCCAGGAGCGGTGCCTCATCAAGCTGGTGGTCAAGGCCGACGATCAGAAGGTGGTCGGCGTCCACGTGGTGGGCCCGGACTCGCCCGAGATCATCCAGATGGCCGCCATCGCCGTGAAGATGGGCGTGACCAAACAGCAGTGGGACTCGACCTGCGCGGTCCACCCGACCCTGGCCGAAGAGCTGGTCACGATGCGCGAGAAGTACGTCCCCGTCGAAGTCGGCGGGGTTGGATGACGCAGCCGACCGCCTGGGGGGGCGAACAACGGACGCGCTGGCTGGGGGGCTTGGCGGTCTTTCTGATGGTGACGACGCCGTTGGTCGGCTACCTGGCGCCGCTGGGGTCGGCCACGGTGCTGACCCTGGTCGGCCTGCTGGCGACGCCCGGCCTGGCGCGCTCGCGCCCGCCGGTGTTGCCGATGTTCGCGCTGCTGCTGCTGGTGCTGTGGGCCGTGATCAGCATGGCCTGGAGCCCGGCCGCGCCGCACTGGGGCGACTTCAAGCGTAGCAAGGATCTCGAGGACCTGACGATCCTCAAGCTGGTGCTGGAGGTTGGTCTCTACGCGGCCGCCTATGCCGCGCTGGGCGCAATGTCCACGCGCTCGGCCCGCCTGGCCAGCCGGGTGATGGTGGTCGGCGTGATCCTGCTGGCCCTGGTGACCTTCCTGGACGGCGTGTCGAAGGCCGCACTCTATCAGGTCTTGCGCAAGCTGACCGGGGATCCGGTCAGGCCCGACATCGCGGTGGTGAAGGTGTCGATGGGCGCCTACACCATGGTGCTGCTGTTCTGGCCCATGGTGCGCCTGCTGGACGCCTGGAAGTTCCCGGGCCGCAATATCCTGATCGCCCTGACCGCCCTGATGATCGTGGTCGGCGCGCACCTGACCGGCGCCGACGCGCCGATCGCGGCGATGCTGCTGGCGGGCGTGGCCTGGCTGGGTGTGCGCTTGATTGGCAAGGCGTTCGTCCGCGCCATGATCCCTGCCGTCTCGGCGATCTTCATCTTCGCGCCGATGGCTATCCTGTGGGCCGTGCGCTCGGGCCTGTTCGCCTGGCTGCACGTGCTGGCCCCGCCGTCGTGGGACGCGCGCCTGAACATCTGGGCCTATGCCGCCAACCTGACGGTCGACCACGCCCTGCGCGGCTGGGGCTTCGACGCGGCTCGGACCTTCCCGGGCATTCCGCTGCACACCCACAACGCCGCCTTGCAGCTGTGGCTGGAGCTGGGCTCGGTCGGCGCGGCCCTGGCGGCGGCTTTTTTCGCCTGGATCCTATACCGCATCGTCGGCTGGGCCGGGGTGAGCCGTCGCGATGGCGCGATGGCGACGGCGACCCTCACGGCCTTCCTGGTCATCGGCGGCGTCAGCTTCGGGGTCTGGCAGGAATGGTGGGTGGCGCTGGGCGTCATTGCCGCCATCGCCTGCGGCATCGCGCAAAAAACCAGCGCCTCGGCCAAGTAGCGTCGCAACGAATTTTCCGCTTTAGGTGCGTCTGCGGTATCGTCCCGCACGATTTTGCCTTTTCCTCCCTTTCGCGGTATCTACGCCGCCCCTTGCAGCTATCGAGCCCGTCATGACCACCCGCTGGACCCCCGCGACCTGGAGAGCCAAACCCGCCAAGCACATGCCCACCGACTATCCGGACATGGGCGCGGTGGAACGGGTCGAGCAGGCGCTGCGCCAGATGCCGCCGCTGGTCTTCGCGGGCGAGGCGCGTCGCCTGAAGAGCCTGCTGGGCGATGTGGCGGAAGGCCGGGCCTTCCTGCTGCAGGGCGGCGACTGCGCCGAGAGCTTCAAGGAATTCCATGCGGACAACATCCGCGACACCTTCCGCCTGATCCTGCAGATGGCGGTGGTGCTGACCTTCGCCGGCGGCAAGCCGGTGGTGAAGGTGGGCCGCATCGCCGGCCAGTTCGCCAAGCCGCGCTCGGAGCCGACCGAGGTTCAGGGCGATGTGACCCTGCCGTCGTATCGCGGCGACATCATCAACGGCATGGACTTCAACGAAGGCGAGCGCGTTCCCGACCCGGACCGCCTGCTGAAGGCCTATGGCCAGTCGGCCTCGACCCTGAACCTGCTGCGCGCCTTCGCCAACGGCGGCTATGCCGACCTGCACAACATCCACCGCTGGACCCTGGGCTTCGTCGGCGACAGCCCGCAGGGCGCGCGTTACCGCGAGCTGTCGGACAAGATCACCGAGAGCCTGGCCTTCATGGCCGCGATCGGCGTGACGCCGCAAAGCCATCCGGGCATGCACCAGGTGGAGTTCTTCACCAGCCACGAGGCCCTGCTGCTGGGCTTCGAGGAAGCCATGACCCGCGTCGATAGCACCTCGGGCGACTGGTACGACACCAGCGCCCACCTGCTGTGGATCGGCGAGCGCACCCGCCAGCTGGACGGCGCTCACATCGAATTCATGAAGGGCGTGAAGAACCCGATCGGCCTGAAGTGCGGTCCGACCATGGAGGGCGACGACCTGCTTCGCCTGATCGACGTGCTGAACCCCAACAACGAGCCCGGCCGCCTGACCCTGTACGGCCGCTTTGGTTCGGACAAGATCGCCGACCGCCTGCCGCGCCTGATGAAGGCCACCAAGGCCGCCGGCCGTTCGGTGGTCTGGGCCACAGATCCGATGCACGGCAACACGCTGAAGGCCTCGACCGGCTACAAGACCCGTCCGTTCGACCGCATCCTCAGCGAAGTGAAGAGCTTCGTGGAGATCGCCCAGGCCGAGGGCGTGCATCCGGGCGGTGTCCACCTGGAGATGACCGGCCAGAACGTCACCGAATGCCTGGGCGGCGCCCGCGCGGTTTCGGAGACGGATCTCGCCGACCGCTACCACACCCACTGCGACCCGCGCCTGAACGGCGAGCAGGCGCTGGAGCTGGCCTTCCTGGTGGCCGAGAAGCTGAAGGCCGCCCGCGACGATCAGCGTCGTCTCGCCGCCGGCTGACTTTGTCGCTCCGTGAACGGCGCTATCTGGCGCCGGCTCACGCCGCCGTATAGCGTCCTCCCTCGGGGAGGACGTGTATGGACGACATAGAGCGTCGCGCACTGATGAGGCTGATCGCCGCCGGAGCCATCGCGCCGGGTGCGGCGTTTGGCCAGGCGAGCGACGCGCCCGACCCCCTGAAATATCTCGACACGGCCCAGCGCCTGACGGTGAAGGCCTATGTGAACGGGCAGGGACCGTTCGACTTCCTGGTCGACACCGGGGCCAGCAGTTCGGTGATTTCCACCGAACTGGCCGATCAGCTGGGTCTGGTCCGCACAGGCGCCAACAAGCTGCACAGCATCGCCGGCGTCCAGTCGGTGGCGACCGCGCGGGTCGAGAACCTGACGGTTGGCAAGCGTTCGCGGTCGAATACGACAGTGTCGGTCCTGCCGCGGTCGCTGCTGCGCATGGACGGGGTGCTGGGCCTGGAATGGCTGGGCCGGGCCAGCCTGCTGCTCGATTTCCAGCGGCAGAAGATGGTGGTGGGCGAGGGGCTGCCGCTGTCCGACAGCCAGACCGTCGCGGTCAAGTCGCGGCTGACCCGCAGCGGCCTGATGCTGATCGATGCGTTCATCCCAGACCAGCGCCTGATCGCTTTCGTCGACACCGGCTCGACCACCTCGGTGGGCAACCCGCCGCTGCTGGAGGCGGCGCGCGAAGGCAAGTCGATCGTAGGCGAACTTTCCGATACGGAACTGCGCAGCGTGACCGGTCAGGTCCTGGCCGCGCGGGCCACGGTGGTGTCGCGCCTGATGCTGGGAAAGCTGACGTTACGGAACATTCCACTGTTGATCGGGCAGGTTCACACTTTCGACTACTGGGGCTTTCGTGATGAGCCCGCCATCGTCATCGGCATTGATATCCTGAAGAAATTCCAGACGGTCGCCATCGACTCCAAGCGGGGCGAGGTACGGTTCCGGGTTCCCGACTAGTCCAGCTTTTCTGCGAGAACGCCGAAAGGTTTGCGATGCAGCACTCGGCGTCTTGACCCGTCGCGCGGCGCTCTCCAATGGTTGTTTGAAGGGAGAGCCGAATGCGTTTGCGTCAAAAAATCCGGCGGGAGATCAAGTTCCTCAAGGGACTGTCCCGGACGCTCAAGCGCGTTAAGTCCATTGCTCCCGACAGCACGAACCTGATCTGCGACGACCTCGAGGCCGCGGTCGACAAGTGGCGCGAGCGTCGGGCGATCACGTTCGAAGGCAAGACCGTCACCTATGCCGAGCTGGACGCCATCGCCAACCGCTACGCCCACTGGGCCAAGGGGCAGGGGATCACGCGCGGCCAGACCGTGGCGCTCTTCATGCCTAACCGGCTGGAGTACATGGCCATCTGGTACGGCCTGTCGAAGGTCGGCGTGGCCACGGCCCTGATCAACAACCAATTGACCGGCGCGGCGCTGGCGCACTGCCTGAACATCTCCCAGGCTATGCACTGCATCGTCGATCCCGAGACTTCGCCGTGCTTCGAGGACGTGAAGAGCCAGCTGCAGCGCCACATGCACCAGTGGGTGCTGGGCCCGGCGACGGGCGAGCAGCGTGACCTAGTCAAGGCGCTGAAGAGCTGCAGCCAGCTGCGTCCAGACCGCGAGACGGCCCGCGACGGCATCGTCGCCAAGGACACGGCGCTCTACATCTTCACCAGCGGCACCACGGGCCTGCCCAAGGCCGCGCGCATTACCCACATGCGCGCCCAGCTCTACATGCGCGGCTTCGCTGGCTCGACCGGGGCCAATCAGAACGACCGCATCTATGTGACCCTGCCGCTGTACCACGCCACCGGCGGCCTCTGCGCCCTGGGCGCGGGCCTGCTGAACGGCGGCTCGATCGTGCTGCGCAAGAAGTTCTCGGCCACCCACTTCTGGCCGGACGTCGTGAACGAGAACTGCACGATGTTCGTCTATATCGGCGAGCTGTGCCGCTATCTGGCCAACCAGCCGCCGCACGAGCTGGAGCGCGCCCACAAGCTGCGCATGATCTTCGGCAACGGCCTGCGTCCCGACGTCTGGAACGAGATGCTGGACCGCTTCAAGGTCGGCGAGGTGCTGGAGTTCTACGGCGCGACAGAGGGCAATGTCTCGCTGTTCAACTTCGACGGCCGCCGTGGCGCGATCGGCCGGATCCCGGGCTATCTGAAGAAGAAGTTCAACATCCGGATCGTGAAGTTCGACGTCGAGAGCGAGACGCCGATCCGCAGCGCCAACGGCTGCTGCATCGAGGTGGCGCCCGGCGAGGTCGGCGAGTGCATCGGCCATATCGGCAGCGACGCGCGCTCGAACTACACCGGCTATGCCGACAAGGCCGCCACCGAGAAGAAGATCCTGCACGACGTCTTCGCCAAGGGCGACAACTGGTTCCGCACCGGCGACCTGATGAAGGTCGACAGCGACGGCTACATCTATTTCGTCGACCGCATCGGAGACACCTTCCGCTGGAAGGGCGAGAACGTCGCCACCAGCGAGGTGTCCGAGCGCATCGCCGGCTTCGAGGGCGTGCAGGAAGTCAACGTGTACGGCGTGCCGGTCGGCGACCTGGACGGCAAGGCCGGCATGGCCTCGCTGGTCGTCGAGGGCGAGTTCGACATGGTCGCCTTCGCCAAGCATGTCGACGAGCAGCTACCCACCTATGCCCGCCCGATCTTCGTGCGCCTGCAGAAGGCGATCGAGACCACCGGCACCTTCAAGTACCGCAAAATGGACCTGGTCAATGACGGCTTCGACCCCGCCAAGACCAAGGATCCGCTGTACTTCCGCGATCCGGCCAAGGGCTATGTGAAGATCACCAAGGCCCTGCACGCCAAGATCGAAAGCGGCGCCTTCAAGCTGTGACCACACGGCGCGCGGGCCTTGCCGCGCTGGCGGCGCTGATGACCTCGGCCTGCTCGCCGCTGTCGGTCTTCGCGACCCTAACGCCCAAGGACGCCGCCAAGGTCGAGGGGCGGGGCTCGCGCTACGCCGCCGGTCCTCGTGGCGGGATTGATGTCTATGCGCCGCCGACCGCTCACGGCGCGGCGCCGGTGGCGGTGTTCTTCTACGGCGGGTCCTGGGATAGCGGTCGGCGGCAGAACTATGGCTGGGCCGCGCGGGCCCTGGCGGCCCAGGGCTTCCTGACCATCGTCCCTGACTATCGGCTGTATCCGGAGGTCCGTTTCCCGAGCTTCCTGGACGACTGCGCGCAGGCCGTCCGCTGGGCGATCGATCATGCCGGCGCGCTGGGCGGCGATCCCAAGCGCATCATCCTGGTCGGCCACTCGGCGGGCGCCTACAACGCCGCCATGCTGGCCCTGGACCCGCGATACCTGGCGGCCGCCGGCGTCGCGCCCGGCGCGGTCAAGGCCTTCGCGGGCCTGTCGGGACCCTATGCCTTCTTGCCGCTGGACGGGCCGATCACGCAGCGGACGTTTGGCGAGGCCGCCGACCTCGAGGCCACCCAGCCGACCCGCTACGCCCGCGCCGATGCGCCGGCGGCTTTCCTGGCGACAGGCGACAAGGACACCACGGTCTATCCCCGCAACACTCGCAAGCTGGCCGCCGCGCTGCGTGACGCGGGCGCCAAGGTCGAGGAGCACCACTATGCCGGCCTCGACCACGCGGGTACGGTGCTAGCGCTCTCGCGACCTTTCCGACGCAAGTCGACCTTGCTGGCCGACATGGCCGCGTTCCTGAAGAGCGCGGCGGGCGCCTAGAGATACGGACCCCACAGGAAGGCGATCGCGCCGAACACCCCGATGGCCGTGAACGCGGCGGCGAGCGCCAGCACGGTCGCAGTCAGGCTTTTCAGGCCGTTGCTGTCGCTTCTCTGAGCCGCCTCATACAGCTCCAGCACCGCCAGCGGGATCAGGTAGCTTCCGAAGGTCAGGACGATGTCTGTGGGGCCGGACATCTTGTCGGTCATGCCGACCGGCCCACGGTTGATGACGATCCAGCCCATGATGCCGACCCGCAGGAACCAGACGCCGCTGACGGCCATGAAGGTCCGCATGGCCCAGCGCCGGTGCTGCTCGAACCGGCGCTTGATCGCGTGCCGCCAGGCCAGGGCGACGAAGACCAGGATCAGCACCGCGTTGATCAGGATCGCCACCGCCGAGATCACCGACAGATAGGTCCCGCGCACCACCGCCAGCCAGACGCCGCTCAACGCCATGAACAAGGCGATGACCATGAAGGTCCGGCCGCTCCAGCGGTGCAGGCGCGGCCATTTGCGGCGCAGGGCGGGGACCAGCTGCATCAGGCCACACAGCGTCACCACCGAGGCCAGCAGGACGTGGGCGGCGAAGACCACATTGCCCAGGTTATCGCCTTGGATGTAGCCGTCGATCAGCGGCTTGTCATTCCAGCCGGCGAAGTTCCCGGTCGCCGTACGCACGCCGTAGAAGGCGAGGATGAAGCCGATGAAGACCATCTGACCGACGGCCGCGACGGTGAACCAGAGGACGCTGGCCCCCCGTAGGGCCTTCTGGGGAAACGATAGGGACGACATGGAAACTCCTGACACGACCTCGGGATTGAGGCCGACGGCAGGGATGGCGGCGCGCTCAGCGCCGGGTCTCGCCGATTTGGAATTCGGCTAGAGATATTTTCGGAAAGCTGGGGCAGGTTCGCAGCCATGACCTTGGCCACCACATCCGGCGCTTCGATCGCGGGCCTGAGGCCCTGGCGGCCGCGCGGGCGGCTGCAGGTGGTGACGACGATCGCGACGGTCTCGTTCGTCTGTTACGCGCTGAGCCACTTCCTTGAGGGGCGTCTGGCGACGGCGCTTTCCGTCGTGGGGCTAGGGGCCTGCGGATGGGCCTGGCTGGTCGCGAGGGCCCTGTTCGACCCGGCTGAGCGCGATGCGCGGTGGGCCTGGGTCGTCGCCCTGGTCGTCGCCATCAGCGCCGGCTTGGCGGGTCTGGCGCCCGCGGGGACGCTGGTCGGACGCGTCGCCGGCAATGTCTATGCTCTCAGCGGCTCGGCGGCCTTGCTGCTGACCTTCGTCGAGCCGTTCCAGCGGTATGCAGCAGACCTGCCGACGATCGAGAAGCGGTTTCGGTTCGTATTCGTGGCGCTGTACGCCGTGCTCGTCGGCGTCTCGGTCTTGGGCCTGCGCGCGTCGGCCGGCGCCGCGCAGGACGACCTGGTGAAGAGCGTCTGCGCCGTGGTGGGTCTGGCGGCCACGCTGAGCGCGGTCTGGTTCCGACGGCGTCATCCGCTCGCGGTAAGAGTCCGCCGCGCGGCCACCGACGACGACGCCCGCCTGGCCGATCGGCTCAAGCGCCTGCTGGCCGAGGAGGCCATCGACAGCCGGCCCGAGCTGAAGATCGCCGACGTCGCCGCGCGGCTGGGCGAGCCGGAGTACCGGGTCTCGCAGTGCATCAGCGCCGCCTTGGGCTTTTCCAACTTCAACCGCTGGATCAACCACCACCGCATCGCGCGCGCCAAGGCGCTGCTGGCCAGCCCGGACGAGCGGCGCTCGATCCTGGAGATCGCCTTCGACTGCGGCTTCGCCTCGCTGGGACCGTTCAACCGCGCCTTCAAGGACGAGGTCGGCACAACGCCGCGGGCTTATCGGTCAGCGACGCGGCAGCCCTAGGGGGCGCCACACGCCTTGCCATCCAGCTTGCGCTGATAGGCTTCGGCCAGGCTCAGATACGGCGGCAGGAAGGTGTGCAGCGTCACCGCCTTGCCGTCGCTCGTCGTGCCGCTGACCCCCGCCCGTAGCTCGAAGTGCAGGTGGATCGTCGTGGGCGTGCCGCCGAAGTCGTTGGACACCTTGCCCAGCTTCTGCCCGACCGCGACGTTGTCGCCTTCCTTCACCGCCAGGGTCGACATCTGCATGTGCAGGTAGCGGTAGGTGTAGTGCGGCGCGGCCTTGGCCACGAGCGTGACGGTGTAGGTCCCGATGTCGGTGATCGTGCCGGCCTCGGCGGCCACGGCCCAGTGCTCATTCTTCTTGCAGGTGGCCGGGCGGATGTCCTGGCCCTGGTGGCCGTTGCCGGAGCCCGCGCACAGCGGGTTCGCCCGCGAGCGCGCCTCGCAGAAGGTGTCGCGCCAGGGCAGGGTGTAGTTCAGCGTATCGCACTGGCTGGGCTTGCCGGGCGGACCCATGCCGCCGCCGGGGCCGTAGACCTGCGAGTTCGGGAAGCCGGCCTCCATCATCGGCCAGCACATCTTGGGCGACCAGACCGTGCGGTCCAGATAGCCCGGACCCTGACCGGCCGGGATCGCGCCGGCCGGCGCGTGGTCGAAGCTGGCCGGCGAAGGCGCGGGCGGCTCGGGCGGCTGCGGCGCGGGATCGGGGCTGGGCGGCACCGGCTCGCTGGACGGCTGCTCGGCCCCGCCGTCGGCGGGCGCATCGTCGGCCTTGGGCGGACCGGGCTCGGGCGAAGGTGGTGGCGTCACGCCGCCGGTCGCCGGTGTCTTGGTGGTGTCGTCGCAGGCGGCTAGCGGGGCCAGCGCCAGGGCGGCGACCAGAAGGAGCGGGGAGACTTGCATGATCAACCTCCCAGCCCTGCGGCCTGCCGCGCGGCCTTGCCCATGACCACGGCGGTGGTCTTGCCGACCAGGCCCAGGACGTAGTTGTCATCGACGCAGCGCGGGTCGCTGGGCGCGTCGCAGCGGATCTCCACCGTGTAAAGCACCCCGTAGCGCACGAAGCTGGCCAGCTGGCCGTCGACCGTGCGCTGGACGGTCAACTGCTCGGGGCCGCTGTCGATCTTCAGCGGCTTGCTCGCCGGCATCGGCACGGTGGTCGTCGTGCCGCTGAACGACACCCCGCCGCCGGCCGTGTCGGCCGTGATCGTGTAGTAGTCGCCGAAGCTGTAGATCCGCGCATTGCCGGCCAGCTTGGCGTCGGTGGGCAACAGGATCGGCACGGCGGTGATGTCGACCTGCTGGCGGTTCAGGTTGCCGCCCAGGTTCTCGCCCAGGCCGCCCGACTGCCTCAGGCCGCCGACCGCGCCCTGCCAGTCCACGCGCGGACGCGGCGGGGCCACGAAGGCCGCGATACCGGGTCGGATGGCCGGACGCGGCGCGGCGGCGCCGGGGATCGGCGCCCCGGTCGCGTCCCGGGTCTGAGCCCGGCTGGTCGATATCCAGGTCGCCCCCGCGACCATGGCGACGACGACGGCCCCCGTCGTCGCCCACCACTTCCCATGACGCATGGCTTCCCCCACAGAACCGCGTTCGGTCAAACCCTAACGTGAAAATGCCGCGCTGTTAACCTTTGTCGCCATGTTGCAGTGCGATTGAACCGCGAAGGCTTCATGCTATATGCGTGACATGTATTCGCGGGCCTTGTGTGTGGCGGCCCGGAAGAACCCCAACCATTCAAAGGGATAGGCTTCCCCGCCATGCTGCTCACCATGCTCAAGGCCAAGCTGCACCGCGCCACGGTGACCCAGGCCGACCTCGACTACGAAGGCTCGATCGCCATCGACCGCGACCTGTTGGACGCCTCGGGCATCCTGCCCAATGAGCAGGTCGACGTGCTGAACATCACCAACGGCGCGCGCTTCACCACCTACGCCATCGAGGCCCCGCGCGGCTCCAAGGTGATCGGTGTCAACGGCGCCGCCGCGCGCCTGGTGCAGAAGAACGACCTCGTCATCGTCGTCACCTACTGCCAGATGGCCGCGGAAGAGGCGCGCAACTACGCCCCGACCGTCGTGCTGCTGGAAGAGGGCAACCAGATCAAGAAGGCGGCCTGATGCGTCGCATCGCGCTGGTAGGGCTGGCGGCCCTGGGTCTGTCGGCCTGTTCGGGCAAACTGCCGGACGGCGTCGATGAGAGCATCCTGACGCAGTCGGTCGGCAAGTCGATCGGCTCGCCCTCGACCTGCGTGGTCATCGCCGACGCCGACGGCAAGCTGGTCTGGCGCGGCGGCGGCTATGTCACCTGCTCGCGCAACCTGCCCGACTGCGAGGGTGGCCAGACCACGGCCGAGGACTTGCTCAAGGCCAGCCTGGGCAAGCCAGCCCGCTTCATCAGCTGCCCCAGCCCCGCGGCCGCCGCCAACACCGTCGGCTGGTCGATCGGCCCGGTGCCGACCGGCGAGGGCAAGCCGCCGCGTAACCTGACCTATGTCGCCGTCATGGAGGGCGAGCGCGCCCTGCCGGGGCTGGAGATCAAGAATCGGGTCGAGCGGGCTTTTAAGAAAGCCGGCTTCTAGCCTGAAGCATCAAAGCCGCCGCCGGGCTGTCCCGACGGCGGCTTTTTCGTGCCTGCTCGGGGAGCGGACTTACTTCGAGACTTCGTAGACCGCGCTGACGTCGATGCGGACCTTCAGCTCGCCGCCGGCGATGCTGGTCGAGTCGGCCATCTCGCGCTTGCCGGCGAAGGCCATCATCGGCACCGGCGGCGGCGCGGGCATGTAGCCGCCGCCTTCGCTCAGATTGACCAGGCGCACGGTCTTGTAGCCCGTGGCGCGGCCGTACAGCTCGGCCTTGGCCTGCAGGGCCTTGACGGCCTCCAGGCGGGCGGCGTCCTCGGCCGCCTGCGGATTGATCAGGCCAAAGCTGATGCCGTTGACCGTGTTGGTGCCGGCATTGACCGTAGCGTCCACCGTCGCGCCCAGCTTGGACAGGTCACGCACCGTGATCGTCACCTGGTTCGAGGCCTGATAGCCGGTCAGGCGGGGCGGCTGGTTCTGCTCATAGGCATACTGGGCGTTGATGTTCAGGTTCGAAGTCTGGATGTCGCGTTCGGCGACGCCGGCCTTCTTCAGCGCGGCCATCACCTGGTTCATGCGCTCGCCATTGGCCTTGAGGGCGCTGGAAGCGCTGGTGGCTTCGGTCTGGACGCCCAGATTGATGGTGGCCATGTCCGGCGCCACGCGGGTCTCGCCATAGGCCGACAGGCTGAAGGTCGTGGCCTTGAAAGCCGCCTCGGTGGAGCTCTGGGCCAAGGCCGGAGCGGCTGCGCCCATCAGCAACGCGCCGCCGATCAGGGCAGGCAGGGCCATCGAAGTCAGGCGGCGAGCGGTGTTGGTCATCGTTCTTTCTCCAGGGCGATCCGGCGCAGGAAAGCGACGCCGGACAGCTATGGTTCCTTTGGTGACAGCATCAACCTGAACCGGAGCTTTAAGCGGCGTTCGGCTCATGTTATTCGCCGGCTCTCGCGTACGCTCACCCGTATTCGCGCGGGCCTGTAGCTCAATGGTTAGAGCCGACCGCTCATAACGGTCTGGTTGGGGGTTCGAGTCCCTCCAGGCCTACCAAACCTTCTCCCTTATAGTGCTGAAGCCTGCGCGCCGCTGCTGAGCTGTGGTGGCATCGTTGCGCTACATGCAAATCTAACTCGTACTCTTGAATTTGCCTCATGTGCAAAAATTAACACACGTCAGACTCGGACGTACGCGCCGCCGCGACCCGTCGACTCACGCGAAAGAGGCGTGCAGAGTAGGGGTGTTGAAGGCGGAGGTTGTCGTGTTCGCGGTGACGCGGTTCTGCGTACAGGCGTTCGGGAGGCGGGGTGGAACGCTCCAGCCGACCGAGGTTCGGGAGTGCTACTTCGAGGAGGATGCCCGGCGTGAGATGGAGGTCCTGGGGCGGCGATCGTCGGGCGTGGCGCTGTATCGCGTGCGGGGCGAGCCGCTGTCAGGCCTTTGGGGCAAGCCTGCGCTGATCGCGCGCCAGGGCGAGATCCTGGCGTTGGACTAGGTGGGAATTATCCCACCTTTTTCAGGGTTTGTCCGATCTCGACCAGTTGCAGCCGCTGAACGGGCTGGAGCTGGTCCCAGATCGACCAGATTCCTTCGGAGGCTTCCGGATCCCGCATGATCAGGTCGGCAGGCTCGCAGCGATAGATGGTCGCCAGCGCTTCCAGCACGTCCTGCGAATAGCCGGTCTCGCCGCGTTCGACACGCGACAGCTGGGCTACCGAATAGGGGTAGCCGACCTCCAGCTCCAGCCGTTCGACGGCCTGCTCCAGGTTCAGGTCGCGATGCTTGCGCCAGGCGCGGATGAAGGTCTTGCCGCGCCGTTTCGCCTTGGCCTGCCGGTCGGGTGTCATGCAAATCCCAGATGCGAGCGAAAGGGAGAATGTCCGGCCATTAAACACAAAATTTGCTTGCCATGCAAATTTGTATTTGGTACAAATTGGATATTCCGAGAACTTCGCCCTGGCGACGCGAGCCGGGCGGGGTCTCCCCCGAAATTCCCCATCCATCGGCTCAAGCCGCAGGAAGCTCCAGATGATTCCGATCCACGCGACCGGTCCGGCCGGTCATGCGACCTTTCACGTCTATACGGCCCGCCGCACCGAGGCCGACCGTCGGCGCCCGCGCGCCATTCTCACCGGCCTGCTGATGGGCGATCCGCGCCCTGACCGCTACGCGCTGTCGGAGGCGATCCGCACCCGCCTGTTCGGCGTCCTGCCGGATGAGCCTGTCGTGCCGGCCAAGGTGCTGGCCGTGCTGGAGGCCCTGGCCGACGGCCCGCTGACCCTGGCGGACCTGGCCGACGAGATGGCCGTCAGCCTGTCGGCCGGCAGCGACCGCGCCCAGGCCGCGCGCCTGATCGGCCTGGTCGAGCGTCTCGGCGGTCGTCCGTGCCGGGTCAGCCTGACGGCGGCCGGCCGCGCCGTCCTGGAGGAGCAGGGCGGGTGAGCGGCCTGCAGGACGAGGTCGCGCAAGGGGCCATCGACCGCGCCGTCCAGGCCTGCGGGCCACGCAAGCCGATGCTGTGCGCCATCATCCGCGCCGCCGGCCGGATGCTGGCCGAGAGTGAAGGCCACGACTTCGTCGCCCAGGTCTGCGCCGGCGAGGCCCGGCGCCACGCCCTGGCCGAAAACCGACGCGGCGTCCGGTTCGGGCGCTGAGATTTTCCAAACGAGAAGGGGACCGCCATTAGCGTCCAAGTCATCCGTCCCGAGGGGCTGACCTCCGCCGAGCTGGCCGACATGGCCCGCGCCGATCGCGCCGCCGTCCTGGCCATCAGTCCCGCCGCCCGCCAGGCGGCGCGCGAGACCGTGCTGCGTATCGCCGGCGCTCAGCTGGCGCGCAGCGAGGAGGCCGAGATCGCCGCTGGCCTGATCGAGACCGCGGCTTTGGCCCGCGCGCGGGGCGAGCAGATCGATACCGGCGCCGGCGGCTTGCGGATCTCCAGCCGCGACGGCCTGCGCAGCCTGCGCCAGGGCGGCCGCATCACCGACGCGCACTATGCCGTCGGCCTGCTGTACCGCGTCGGTTTCGAGGCCCGCGGCCGTGACTTGCGCGCCGCCAGCCTGGAGCCCGGGCGCTTGAGTGGCGGTGGGGGCGGCGGCCACGACAACGACCGCTTCGTCGCCGCCCGGCTGCGTCGCGCCCGCATGCTGGACTTCGTGGCTCGCGCCGACCGCGCCGTGGCCATGTCGCTGGCCGACAAGCCCATGGCCTTGCGCCTGCTGCGCTCGGTGGTGGGCGAGGGGACCAGTCTGTCGGTCTGGGGCGCCGGCCGCGCTTTCACCCGTAATCGCGAAGTCCTGGTCGAGGTTCTGGACCTGATCGTGGCCATGGCCAAGCAGATCGCTCGCGACCGCAAGAATAGGAACGTTTATCGAGCAAATTGATTGACCGTCGGGAAGGTAGATGGTCTAATCTGATCATTCTCGGAGATGTGCCTATGACGGCGCTTTTGACCTCCGAAGACTAAAAATCCGAACCTTCGATCTCTTCCGGACCCGACGCTCGATTTGAGCGACGGACCGCCCGCGACCCCGTCCTTCGTTCAAGGGCGGGGTTGTCGTCTCGCCTGCCTGTTCAGGAACCCAGACATGACCCTCGATCCCGTCGCCGGGAGCCATGCGGCTCCGGGAACGCCTCCGCTCGCCTGTCTGCCGGCGGGCCGCCGATGAGCGTGCTGAAGATCCGCGCGGCGCTGGAGACAGCGCTGGCCGCCATGAGCCCCGCCCTGGCCACTGCTTGGGAGAACACCGCCTACACGCCGACGGCGGGCGCGCCGTACCAGCGCGCATCGATGCTGTTCGAGCCGCCGGTCAACACCGAGTACGGGCGCGGCTTCCAGCAGGGCGGCATGTTCGTCGTCGCGCTGTGCTGGCCGCAGGGCGCCGGCATGGCCGACCTGTCCGCTCGTATCGAGCTGCTGCGCGCGACCTTCCCGCGCGGCGCGGCCTTCACGTCCGACGGCCTGACCACCCAGGTCGCCCGCACCCCTCTCATCCTGGCCGCGATCCTGGAGGGCGACCGCTACGTCGTGCCCGTTCAGGTCCCGTTCCTGGCCACGATCACCAGCTGACGGCGGCCTCCGCCCGAAGGGACGGTCTTCCGTCCAGCCCCTCCACCCATCCCGATAACTTCCCAGGAGAAGATCCCCATGGCAGTCGCCCAGGGCATCAACAAGAAGACCGTCTACAAGAAGCAGGCCGGCCTCGGCGCCGCCGCGACCGGTACGGGCGGTCAGATCGTCCGCCGCACCAGCTCGGTGTTCCAGGCCCCGCCGGACACCTTCGAAAGCAACGAGATCGTCAGCCACCAGCAGTCGACGGGCGTTGGCCTGGGCGTGGTCAAGCCGGCCGGCAAGATCGACGGCCTGCTGTCGCCGGGCTCGTACGCGGCCCTGCTGGCCTCGCTGTTGCGCAAGGACATGACCACGGGCGTCTCGGCCACCGGCGCCACGATCAGCGTCGCCGCCTCGGGCCAGAACTGGACCCTGACCCGCGCCGCCGGCTCGTATCTGACCGACGGCTTCAAGATCGGTGACGTCGTCCGCCTGACCGCCGGCGCCTTCAACGCCCTGAACACCCAGAAGAACCTGCTGGTCATCGCCCTGACCGCCACGGTCGCCACGGTGCGCGTGATCAATGGCTCGGCCATGTTCGCCGAGACCAGTATCGCCAGCGCCACGGTCGCCGTCTCGGGCAAGAAGTCGCTGGTCCCGCTGACCGCCCACACCAACGACTACTACACCTTCGAGGAGTGGTATCCGGACCTGGGCCGCTCGGAAACCTATGCTGACCAGCAGGTGGGCCAGGCCGCGCTGAACCTTCCGGCCACCGGCAACGCCACCATCAGCCTCGACACCGTCGGCCGCACCCGCACCCTAGGCGCCGCCCAGGTGCTGACCTCGCCGGCCGCCGAGACGGGCACCGACATCCTGACGGCCGTCAACGGCGTGATCCTGGTCAACGGCGCGCCCGTGGCCAATGTCACCGGCGCCCAGGTGACCATCAACGGCAACGCCGCCCACAGCGACGCCGTGGTGGGCTCGAACGTCGTGGACGACATTCAGCGCGGCCGCCTCGCCGTATCGGGCTCGTTCACGGCCAAGTTCGACAGCGTTTCGCTGCAGTCGATCTTCGACGGCCGCTCGACCACCTCGCTGGTGCTGGCCATCACCGAGGACGCCACGGCCAACGCCGACTTCGTGGTCATCAACCTGCCGATGATCAAGCTGACCGGCGACACCCCCGACGACGGCGAGAAGGCGGTGATCCGGACCTATCCGTTCACGGCCCAGATCAACAGCGCCGGCGGCGCGACCCTGGCCACCGACCAGACCATCGTCGCCATCCAGGACAGCGCCGCCTAACCGGCCCGGCCCTTCTCCCTCCCTCTAAAGTCCCCTCAACTCAACGGCCGGGTCGCGCCCGGCCGTCCTTTTCCCAAGGACAAAGCGACATGACCAAGTTCTCGACCGAAACCCTGTTCGACCTGAACGACCTCGACGCCGTCGCCGCCGGCGATACGCCCTTCGAAGTCGAGTACATCCGCGCCGATGGCAGCGGCTCCGGCGTCTTCCTGCTGGTGCTGGGCGGCCAGTCCGAGAAGGTGCAAGGCGAGGTGAACCGCCTCGTCAACGATCGCCGCAAGAAGCAGGCCGTGGCCGCCGCCATGACCGGCCGCTCGAACCCCGAAAAGGCCGACTTCACGCCGATCGAGGACGACATCGCCTTCGGCCACCGCCTGACCGCCATCCGCCTGGTCGGCTGGCGCGGCATCAAGCAGGAGTGGTCGGCCGAGAACGCCTTCCGCCTGGTCAGCCGCAATTCCGAGATCGCCGAGCAGGTCACCACGGCCTCGAACACCCTCGGAAATTTTATGCCGGGCAAGTCCGCGGCCTGACAGCCTATGCCCGCGAGCAGTTCGAGCTCGCCGGCCGGCAGGATGACGGCGAGCCGCTGCGGACGCACTTGGAGAGCCTGGCCCGCCAGGGCGATCCGGAAGCGACCTGGCGGCTCGCCAACCCGCCGCCGCTGTCGTCGTACGTCGCCCACCTCTGGGGCTGGTACGCCGACCTGTGCCAGACCCGCCAGTCGGGCGGCTTTGGCCCCTCGCGCCTCTCGCGCCTGGAGATCCAGGCCTGGGAACGCGACGAGGGCGTGCGGCTGGAGCCGTGGGAACGCCGGGCCCTGATCGCCCTGGACGCCGAACACCTTCTGACGATGACGGCCCCCGCCAAGGGCGGCTGACCACCAACCGGGCTGCGCCTCTTCACCGAGGCGCGGCCCGAACTTTTTGGGAGAGCCGTTGTGGCTGACAAGGATCTGGATGAGCTGATCTCGCAGTTGGGCAAATCTGCTCGCGCAACGGACTCGTTGGCTTCGGCGCAGCGCACCGCGACGCAGGCTGCCGACCGCTTGGCTGCGGCGATCGCCGACTTGAACAAGCAAGCATCGCGGGGGGCGACGGATCTCAGCGCCATCACCAAGAGTCTGAACGATCACGCGGCGGCTACCCGGGCGGCTGCGCTGGCTCAAGCAGAGATCGCCAAGGTCCAGGCGCCAGCCAGCAGCGCATTGAAGACGACGGAAGCCGCCGCAAAAGCGAGCGCCGATCAGCTGAAAGCCTCGCGCGACGCTGCCAAGGAGCTGAGCGGTGTCCTGATCGATACGTTCGCCAAGATCGCATCAGGCGAAGATCCCTTGAAGACGTTGGCCGCCAAGACCGCTGACGTTTCCAAGGTTCTTGTGAAGGCAAAAATCGACGGCGCGGATCTGGGTGGCGTCCTTGGCCAGCTTGGCGGTTCAGCCGGAAGTCTGGCGGCGAGCCTCCTCACGATCGCAGGCGCGCAGGCTGCGCAGACCCTTGTTTCCAAGATCGCTGCGGCCTCGGCTGGAGAGGCGGCGTCGGCCAATGTGTCGCTCGCGGCCGCTTCAGGAGGCGCCGCCGGCGCGTTGCATCTGCAGGCCGCTGCCGCGACCGAGGCTGCGGCCAAGAATGTCATAGCCGCGGAAACCGCTGTGGTCGCGACGGCGGCGACGACCGAGGCGGCCGTCGCGTCTCGAGGGCTGGGCGCCGCGCTCCTGGGGGCGGTCGGTGGTCCGATTGGCTTGGTCGTCGGTGCGTTGATCGCCGGCGTGGCGGCGCTCGCGTTCGCTCAGCGTGATGCGGCCCAGTCGTCCACCGCTGCAGCTGGTGCGAGCGATATCTCGGCCAAAGCCATATCTGACCTCAACAACATCTTGAGTCAGGACCCGACGCCTGGGGTCACGGTGAACGTCAAGGAGTACACCAAGGCTCAGCTGGATCGAGCGAAGGCGACCTATGAGGTCGCCCGTGCGGACTTAATGGCCAAGAAAGCGGGCGCCGAAGCGCGTTTGGCGGACCTGCAAGATGGGGTCGTCACGGAGAAGACCGGGCCACGCGGAACCTATCGGGATCGCCGCCTTTCGACTGCGGGGGGGCGCGCAGGCTCGGAACTCAATCGGGAGAAGGGTGCTGCTCAGGCTGCCATTGATGCCGCCAACGGCGGAATTGCAAATCTCGACGTTGGATACGAGCGCGCCAGCAAAGCGATTGTGGCGCACGGCAAGGAGCTGCAGAAGGCGCAAGCCGCCACCATCGTTCATACACAGGCCGTCAAAGGCCATACTGCCGCGCTGTCGGCTGAGGACGAGGCCTGGTCGCGAGGCGCGCAGTCTTCCAAGGACTTCGCCGATGCCTTGTCCGAGGAAATCGCGACAATGGGTCTCTCGAATGAGGAGATCCGTCGGCGTCAAATCAACCTGGAAATCCTGAAGGCGCCGACCTCTCAGCTTCATGATCGTCTCGTGGAATTGCGAGATCAATGGGAGCAGCAGACCGCCGTCACTAGAGGCGCCGAGGAAGCGCAGAGGGCCGTCGCGGCGCAGCAGCGCGAAACGCTACACACGATGCGCGAGATCATTGGGGATGGCCCTCATTTCTCGACCATTTTCGAGGATGTCGCCGAAGCCCTGGCTAAGAACGTCGCTCAGGCGGACGCCACGCGGATCAGCATCGAAGGCATCGCAACGGCGCTGAACAAGAACGATTGGACCGGCGCCCTCGGCTCTATGGTCGGTCTTCTTGGTCAATTGGAGAAGGCGTTCGGGAAGACCGGTACGGCCGCGGATAAGTTCACGGCGCTGGCTGGCGTTGCTCAAGGCGTTGGCGGGATTGTCGGCGGCAGGACAGGATCCGCCATCAGCGGCGCCGCGTCGGGCGCGCTGGGAGGCATGAGCCTCGTCGCATCCCTGGCCGCCGCCGGCACGATCATTCCCGGTATCGGCAACGTCGCCGGCGCCGCCATCGGCGCCGTACTGGGCGGCATCGGCAGCCTTTTCGGCTCCTCGAAGGCCAAGAAACAGGCCAAGGCCCAGGCCGCCGCCGAGGAGGCGCAACGGCAGGCGCAGATCGCGGCCCAGGGCTACGATCTGGACATCCAGATCGCCGAGGCAAGCGGCGATACCGCGACGGCGAAACGACTGCGGCGGCAGCAGACCCTCAACGGGATCGCGCCGGCGAATCAGGCGAGGCAGCAACAGCTCTTCGATATCGAGGACGCCAAGCAGCGCGAGGCCGACATCAAGAGCGTCAACGAGGCCTTGGCCTCGCTCGGCATGGTGTTCAGTACGGTCGGCGACGCGACCGACGCCGCGCGCGAACGCCTGGTCAAGCTTTCGGGCGGCCTGGAAGAACTCACCGCGCAGACCGCCTTCTTCGCCGAGCACTTCCTGAGCGAGGACGAGCGGCTGAAGCCAGTGAAGGAGTCCGTGACGGGCGAGCTGGCCCGTCTGAAGCTGCCGACCGACCTGACGCGCGACGGCTTCGCGAAGACGGTCCTGGGTCTGGACGTCTCGACTGAGGCGGGCGCCGAACTCTACGCGGCGATGATGAAGCTGGCCCCGGCCTTCGACAAGGTCGCCACGGCGGCTGAGACGACCAAGGCGGCGGTCGATGACAAGGCCAAGTCGATCCAGGACCGGATCGACGATCTGGTCATGAAGCCGGCTGACAAGCTGGCCAAGTCCCGGGCGGCCGAGGAGGAGGCCGTCAAGGCGCTCGACGCCTCGCTGCTGCCGCTGCTCAAGACCCTGTGGGCCGTGGAGGACGCGGCCACGGTGGCCGCCGAAGCCGCCGAGAAGGAAGCCAAGGACAAAGCCTTGGCGAGGGATCGTTCGAACGCCCTGGCCGATCTTTGGGACGCCCAAGGTTACACCGACCTGGCCAAGAACATGCGGCGGGACCTGGCCCTGGCCGAGGTCGAGGACGACGTCCAGAAGGACTACATGCGGCGCACCTGGGCCGCGCAGGACGCCGCCGAGAAGGTGTCGGCCGCGCGCGACGTGCTGACCCAGGCCTATGAGCGCGAACAGGAAGCCATCCAGGCGACCAAGGACAAGTTCAAGGAGCTGTCCGCGTCGCTGCGGACGTTCAGCGGCAGCCTGACGGACACGATCGCCGGAACCGATCCGGGCGCGCGCTATCGCCGGACGCGGGAGACGTTCCTGTCGACCGCGGCCATGGCCCGCCTGGGCGATCCCGACGCCATGGGGCGGCTGCAGAGCGAGGGCGAGGCGTTCACGGCGGCCTCGCGCGACTACGTGTCGACCAGCCTGGACTATCTGCGTGACGTCGGCCTGGTGCGAAACGCGGTGGACGAGGCGGCGGATACGGCCGATCGCCAGGTCTCGATCGCTCAGCGCCAGCTCGATGCGCTGGACGCTTCGGTGCAGGGGCTAATCCAGATCAACGCCAGCGTCGTCTCGGTCGAGCAGGCGATCTTCAGCCTGCGCGGCGCACTGGCAGCGGCCCGGTCGGCGGGCGTCGTCTCGGTGGACGGCTCCAACCTGGGCCTGGGCAATCCGGCGCCGCCGACGACGGGCTCCGGCGCGGGCGGCAGCGCTGTCGACCTCACCAAGACCCTGGATGGCAAGTACAACTACGACGCCATGCTGGGGCAGATGGCCTACACCGAATCCCTGCGGGATCCGGCCTTCTACGCCGAGCACAATATCCCGTTCGAGGTCATGATTCCCGGCACGCAGGCCTACTCCCTGCTGCAGACCTTCAAGGTTCGGAACAAGGACCAGTACGACTACCTGGAATACCAGCGGCTCATCCAGGGCTACGCCACCGGCGGCAGCTTCGAGGTTGGTGGCTCGGGTCCTCCGGACTCCAAGTTCTTCGGCCTGGCCCTGAGCCCTGGCGAAGCTGTCAACGTCCAGCGCGCCGACCAAAAGGGCGACCGGGCCCTGATCCAGGAACTGCAGCGCCTGCGCGCGGAGCTCGCCGAGCTTCGCGCCACCAGCGCTCGCATCGCCACCAGCAATGACAAGATGGAGCGCACCTTGACCAACGTCACCGAGGGCGGCCGCGCCATGCAGACACAGGCGGCTGCCTGATGCGCGCGCTTCCTCCCATCACGATCACGCCCGCCATCCTGACCAGCACCACCTGCGCCGAACCCTCGGCAGGGGAGGCGGCCTGGAGCGCGACCACGGCCTACAAGAACGGCGACAAGGTCTTCAGCCCGACCACTCACCGCCTTTACGAGGCGGTCGCCCGCAAGATCGCCAACGTGACGATCGCTTCGAACGGCGTTGTGACCTGGGCTGGCCACGGTCTCGTCGCGGACACGCCGGTGGTGTTCTCGACGACGGGCGCGCTGCCTTCGGCCATCGCCGCCGGGACGACCTACTACGTGCTGGCCGATACGGCGAACACCTTCAAGGTCGCCGCCAGCGCCGGTGGTTCCCCGCTTTCGGGTAGCGGGACGCAGAGCGGTTCGCACACCGTGGCGACGACCGCGAACCTGGGTCAGAACCCGGCCACGACCGGCGACAGCTGGTGGACCGACATCGGCCCGACCAGCCGCTGGGCGATGTTCGACCTGCTGCGCAACACCGGCACCACCACGGCCTCGCCGCTGACGGTGTCGCTGACGCCGGGCCAGCGCGTGGACTCGATCGGCGTCGTCGGCATCGTCGCCGACACGGTTTCCGTCACGGTCACGGTGGCCGGCGCGACGGTCTACACCGCCTCGGCCAACCTGCTGAACCGGCCGACCAGCGGCTGGTACGACTACTTCTTCGGCGCGTTCCGCTACCGGCAGGAGTTCGCGCGCTTCGACCTGCCGCCGTACACCAACGCCGTCATCACCATCACCCTGACCAGGGCCAACGGTCCCGTGACCTGCGGCGGCGTGGTGCTGGGCACGTCGGTCTATCTGGGCGCCACCCAGCACCAGGCCGAAAGCGACGCCCTGAACTTCTCGAAGATCGATCGCGACGACTTCGGGACCGCCGCCCTGGTGCCCCGCCGCTCGGTGCCGCGCACCGTCCAGACCCTGCGCTGCCGCAAGACCGACGTCGATCGGGTCCTGCAGCTGCGCGACGACCTCAACGCCGTGCCGGCGCTGTGGTCGGGCCTGGACGACCAGGAGAGCGGCTACTTCGCGGCCCTGCTCATCGTCGGTGTCTACAAGCGGTTCACGATCAACATGGACCAGCCCGATGACGCCCTGATTTCCCTCGAACTCGAAGAGGTCTGACCCCGTGCCCGCACAGATCACGGCGTTCCCGACGCCGCCATCCACCAACGATCCCGCCAACTTCAACACCAGGGCCGACGCCTTCCTGGGACAGATGCCGACCTTCGTGACCGAGACAAATGCGCTCTCGACCGAGGTCTACGGCCTAGCCGTCCAGGTCACGGCGGACAAGGCCGCCGCCGCGGCTTCGGCGGCGACGGCGACAGCCAAGGCCACCCAGGCGGCCGATCAGGTCGGGCTCGCGGCGGCCCAGGTCACGTTGGCGGCGGGGCAGGTGACCCTGGCCGCCGGGCAAGTGACCCTGGCCACCACCCAAGCCGGCATCGCGACCACCAAGGCCAGCGAGGCCGTCGCGACCCTGACCCAGATCCAGAACGTCGCCTCGGGCGTCTCGTTCTCGACCAAGTCTCTGACCGCCAACACGCTGGGCACGGGGACCAAGACCTGGACCGTCGACGCCAACGAAAGCTTCGTCGAGGGCATGCCGATCTATGCCGTCGCGCAAGGCGATCCGACCAAGTTCATGGTCGGCGTCTGCACGTCTTACGCCGGCGCGACCCTGACGGTGGCCGTCACCCAGGCCGGCGGCAGCGGCTCGGTCAGCAACTGGAACATCAGCATCGGCGGGGTGCCCGGCGTGCAGGGCGTGCAGGGCATTCCCGGCATCGGCACCCCCACGGGTGGCGCGAAGGGCTACCTGCTGAAGAAAAAATCCACGTCAGACTTCGACTTCGAATGGGCTCCCGAACCCGTCGAAGTCCCGGTCGCCTACCTGATGAAACACGGAGTTTTCTAGACCATGGTCGATACCACCGAAGTCATCTGCGACGTCACCTGCGACTATAACCAGCTCGCCGCGGGCCAGACGCTTTTCGATCTGGCGGCCAACGAAAGTCTGGTCATCCGCGATTTCACCTGGAGCAACCCGGGTCGGAAGGTCCTGAACCTTCGGCTAAACGGCTCCTCGTGGAGGCCGTACATGCCCTGCGACTATAGCTGGCGGCTGTCTGGGTCCGATATCATCCAGGCCGACGCCGTCGCCACGCTGTCCACCGCCGCGTTGCCGATCTTCGGCAACCTCATGCGCTTCACGGGCAACCAGAATAGCTACACGTTGCTGGGCCAGCCCACGGTTTTCACGGAGCAGCAGACCGGTTCGCCCCAGAGTCTTGCGACGCTCGGCGCGGCCGCAACCAGTCCGACGATCTCACCGCAACTGGCATGCGCATCTCCCCGCTGCGCTTTCTTTGACGCCAGTGGCAACTTTTACTACACGCACGGCGGTAACAGCACCAAGACCGCCGCCTATCGCCGCGCTGGCGGCCTAGCGGGTGCGGAGACGTCGCTCTTCGGTGGGGCGATCGTCTGGTTCATGGCCTATGACGTCGAGACCGGGATCATCTATGCGGCCACGTCTGCGTCGACCCTGAAGCGCTACAACACCGCGACGTCAACGCAATTGGCGGATGTGACGCTGGGGACGGTGCAGCTGACAAATCAGTACTCGTCGTTCGCCATTCGCGGCGGCTTAATGATGTCGCATATCTATTCCGAATTGAATGTCTACTTTAGCAACGCGACGACGGGCGCCTACCTGGGCGCTGTCCGATACGACACCGATGGCTCGGGATCGACCATACTTGGAGTCATCGGTCAGCCGTTCATCACGAAGACCTCGACGGGCGTCTACAAAGCCTATTTTGGGTACTACAACAATGGTGGGAATGCGGATCAAGGACTCGCGTGCATCAGCTGCGGGACTGCGCCGCTAACGACTTTCTCGCCAGTCCGGGTAAACAGGATGGGTGAGGCGCTATACACGCACAGCTATAATACTTCTTCGTCCCAGATTTGGTCAGAGCTACCCTACAGCAACAGTTACAATCAGGATCTTGTACTCGCACTGGATCCCGATACGGGCTCCAGCAAGACTGTCTGGCTTTTCAACAAGCTGACTGACGCCGTCGTCTACAAGTTCACGATTCCAAGCATCCCGAATGCCGGGGGAGCCCTGATCGCCCTTGGTTCAGCAACGCAGCTCGCGGCGGACTACGGAACCGTCCGCTGCAAGATCACCGGCATCAAAACCAAATAAAGGAGCGCCACAATGGCTATGCAGGATCCGGCCGGCGGCGGCCGGCTCATCGTCGTCGAAACTTCGGCCCTGGCCTCGAGCGCCGTGGTCTATACCGTTGCCGATGGCAAGACGTTCGTCGGGTTTCTTCAGTCGGGCTCCCCTACGGGCAACCCGGGCTACAAGGTCAACGGGATCGCTCAGGTTCTGCCTTACGCTTATTCAACGGGCGTTGCTTTCACCCCACTGCCCGTGATCTGGCCGGCTGGAACCGTGATCGCCAAGAGCGGCTCGAGCGACTTCTACCTCCAGGGCAACGAGCTCTGATCGTAGAGCCCTAGGACGACGCAGCGATGCGGGTCACCGATCCGCATCGCTGGTCTCATTGCCATCAATCGCCAAACGAACTGAAAGGTCAGGAGCGTACAGTGGACCTTGCCTCACAGGTCGTCGCGGGGCTGGGGCTCGTCATGGGCAGCGGCGGGCTCTGGGCCTTTCTCGCCGCGCGGGCCAAGGCGCCGGCGGATCTCACGACCGCCCAGGCGGCCTTCCAGACAGCGCTCAGTCACCAGGCCGAGGGCTTCATCGCGGCCCTTCAAGCCGATCGAAACGCCCTGACCGTAGAGGTCGCCCAGCTGCGGCATCGCGTCGAGGAACTCGAGAACGAGAACCTGCAATGCCGTGGCGAGACCGCCCAGATGCGCCAGCATATCGAGAGCCTGCAGGAGCACCTCCGCCGCCACGGCATCGACATCCCCAAGGGCGCGCGCCCGCGCGGCCTGACCGTGCTGGAGGAGGGGAGGGCCACCGTCATCACCCTCGACGCGCCCGCCAAGTCGCCGCGCCGAAGGAAACAGAAGGTCGTCACATGACCGTCCTGCGCGACTTCCATCCGTCAGCCGACACGGTGCTGGTCGCCGCCGCGCTGCTGGGCCTGATCCTGCTGGCGGTGCTGCTGGTCTTCTTCGAGCCCAGGGCGACGGCCAAGGACATCATGCTGGTGATCATCGGCGCCCTGGCGACCTTCCTGACGCGGACTGGTCCGCGTGCCGCTTCGCCGGAAACGACCGTCACGACCGAGAAGGCCTGACGGCGGGCGGGAGCATCCCGCCGCAACATCAAAGGACATCACCATGACCACGCGAGCCGTGCCCGCGTGCGCGCTGGCGCTTATCCAGCGCTTCGAGGGCCTGCACGACGGCGATCGCAAGACCGCCATCCTGGAGCCTCAGCCAGACCCGGTCGGGATCTATACCGTCGGCTGGGGTCACGCCCTGTTCGTCGGTGGTCGTCCGGTGAAGGACCGCGAGACCGCTTACCGCCTGTGGCGCACGCGGTGGCCGGCGGGGATGATCCGGGCGGACGCCGATACGCTGCTGAAGGCTGATGCGCAGCGCGTCTGCGACAAGGTCGCGGCGCTGTTTCCGAAAACGCCGCTGAGCGACGCCCAACTGGGGGCGCTGACCAGCCTGGCCTACAACATCGGCCTGACCGCCTTCGAGAGCAGCAGCGTGCGCCGGCGGCTGATCGCTGGCGACGTCGTCGGTGCGGCCGACGCCTTCCGGATGTGGCGCTATGCCGGCGGTCGCGAGCTGCCGGGCCTCGTGAACCGGCGCGAGGCCGAGCGCGCGGTCTTCCTGGGCCGCGCGGCCTGATCCTTCAACAATCCAAGGAGCTAGAGATGAAACACGTCATCGGCCCGATGGCGGGCCTTGTGCTGTCCATGGCCCTGTCGGGCTGCGCCGGCATGGCCGTCGACCCCGTGACCCTGGCCCAGGCGGTCAAGGTGCTGAACGAGGGTTGCGAGCGCACGGTCGACCTGCACGTCGACAAGGGCCAGCCGGGCGGCGGGTCGCTGAAGGTGACCCGGGTCTGCGCGCCGGCCGAAGCGCCGGAGGCGAAACCCTAGAAGCGGCTGGGATAGGCCTTGGCCGTCTTGGCGTCGTTGTAGCGCGCGCCGGGACAGTCGACGGCATAGGCGTTGGCGGTCTCGGCCAGGTAGGGGCCGCGGCCGGCGTCGCCGTTCAGGGCCCGGCACGAGACGGCGGTCTTGTAGACCACCGAGCCGTCGCGGCTGAGATCGTTCATGAACATGTCGAACGCCAGGGCCATCAGGCCGCGCGTGGCGGCGGCGCGGCGTAGCGTGCCGTTGAAGCCGGAGGTGATCTCGCCGTTCGCGGCGACCTGCCGCTGAACAGGCACGGGACCCGCCGCGGCGCCAGCCGCGCCGATCGCGCCGCCCGCCAGCATGGCCTCCAGGTCCTGGAAACGGCCGGCGGCCGTGCCGGTGGCGACGGCGGCGGTGAAGGCGCTGGCGAAGCCTGGCCCCCACTGGCGCGGACCGCCGATGCTGGCGGCTTCCAGTCCGCCGATGGCGCCGGCGATTGGGGCGTCATAGATGTCGACGATGTGGTTCTGGTTGACGTAGTAGCCCAGGCCGATGCCGACCAGGGCCCCGCCGATGGCCGCTCGCGCGATCTCGGGCGTCGCGCCGGTCCAGTGGACGTTATAGCCGGCCTCGACGGTCTTTTCGCGCACCAGCTCGCCCGTGCGCCAGCGCACCAGGCGGAAGGTCACGCGGGCCGTGGCCAGCTTGTCGGTTCCCCACCAGACGTTGGGGCCGCGCAGGTCTTCGAACGTCGTGTACAGCATGTACTCGGCGTCGAGGCGCGACGGCGCCAGCATCTCGGCGCCCAGCAGGTGCTTGTTCAGGCCGGCGGTGACCTCAGCGCGGGTCGGGCGGGTGGTGATGACGCCGCCGCCATCGAACCAGCGGAACTCGGGCGCGCCCTCGACGGCCTGGACGGCGACATTGCGATAGTAGGGGCGGGCGGGAGCGGCCTTGGCCACGGCCAGCGGCGGCAGGGCCGGCTGGCGCAGGGCGGCGACCTCGTCATGGCTGGCGCAGGCGGTCAGCACGCTGGCGCTCGCCAGCAGCACGGTCATGCGGACGGTCTTGAACGGCATTCTGCGCTCCCCCAACAATTGGCGGGCACTATCCGGCTCAATTCTAAAGAGAGCTTTTAAACTCTAGCTCGAACCCAAAAAGAAGCCCCTGTCGGGCAGGACCGACAGGGGCGCCAAAGGCTTTGGGGAAGGTGTTACGCGCTTAGAACTTGTAGTTCAGGCCCACCAGGAAGGTGCGGCCGTAGTTCTGATAGTCGATGACCTGGCGCGGATCGTTGTTCTGATAGGTGACGAAGGGCTCGTTGGTCAGGTTGTTGACCTGGGCGAGCAGCGACAGGCCGTCCATCGGGCCGTCGCTGAAGGTGTAGCCGATCTGGCTGTCGACCACGGACTCGCCCTTGACCATCCGGTAGTTGCGGCCGTTGCCGAAGCCCGAGACCTCGCCCAGGAACTTGGAGCGATAGCGGTCGCTGACCCGGAACGAGAAGCCGTTCTTCTCGTAGTAGACGGTCAGGTTGGCCACGGTCTTGGACAGGCCCGGGATCGGGGTGCTGAGGTCGGCCGGGTTCGGGTGGATCGAGCTGTCGGTGTACGAGGCGCTGAAGGTGGCGCCGAAGCCGTCCAGCCAGTCCGTGAACAGGGAGCCGGGGATCGAGGCGGCGAATTCGACGCCCTTCAGCTTACCGCCCTTGCCGTTCTGCGGGGTGGTCACCAGGCCCAGGCGCGTGGCGGGATTGCCGCCGCCGGTCGGGAAGCCGGTGAAGTCGAAGATCACGCTCTGGTCGTAAACGTAGGTCTTCAGATCCTTGTAGAAGGCGGCGAGCGAGATGTAGGCCTGACGGCCGAAGTACTTCTCGTACGACACGTCATAGGCGTCGGCGCGCCAGGGCTCGAGTTCCGGGTTGCCGCCCGTGCCGCTCCACGGCGAGAAGTTGATGTTGGTGTTGGCGGCCTTCGACGGATCGTAGCTGAACGTCTTGCTGGCGCGCATCTGGTCCATCCGCGGACGGGCCAGGGTGCGGGCGACGGCGAAGCGCAGGCTCTGCTCGCCCGGCAGGGCGAACTGCAGGTTCATGCTGGGCAGGAAGTCGACATACTTCTTGCCGCCCGACAGGTTGGCGCGGGTAACGCCCGTGCCGGTGCCCGAAGCGCCCAGGGCGGTCGAGCTCTGGTCGGTGCTGACGATCTGGAAGCCGAAGTTGCCGGTGACCGGCACGCTGCCGACGGCGGCGTCGATATTGGCCTTCACATAGCCGATCGCGACCTTCTCCTCGACGTCCCAGCTCTTGACCAGCACGTCGGCGTTCGGGTTGCGGACCAGGTCGTACGTGCCGTTCTTGATCAGGGCGAACGGGTCGTAGCTGACCATGCCCTGGATGCCGATGAAGGCCAGCGAGGTGGTGCCGACCAGGGCCGACTGCGGGATCGAGACGCTGGCGGGCGAGCCCTTCACGCGCAGGAACCACTCGTCGTTCACCAGCGCCTTGGAGCGTTCGCTGTAGTTGAAGCCGACCTTGAACGACGACAGGCCGTCGTCCAGGGCCTTGGTCGCCGAGAAGCGCGCGGCTTTCAGCTCGTCCTCGATGGTCGGCTGGTTCAGATAGCCGTCCTGGCCGCCCGTGATGATGTCGCTGCCCCAGCCCTGCGAGCTGGTCAGCTTGATCAGGTTGGGATCGGCGTAGTTCAGGGTCGACTTGAAGATCGCGACGCCGTCGTCGTTCATCGTGAACGTCATGTTGTCGGTCGCGCCGGTCCCTGAGCGGCCGGTGCCGGCATAGCTCTCGACGATCTGGTCGGTGCGCTCGACCTTCGAGTAGGAGAGGTCGCTGACCAGGGTCCAGTCGTCGCCGACGTTCAGCTTGTTGTTCCAGCCGACCGACTTGATCGTGGCGTCACGATCGTTGCCGTCGTTACGGACCACGCCCTTCACGCCGTTGAAGGCGCCGCTGGTGACGAAGCTGCCCGAGGCCTGCGAACCGGTGAGCGGCACGCCGCCCCAGACCAGCGGCAGTTCGATGCCGCGCTGGATCTGGTGGTTCTTGAACTCCGAATAGAAGACGTCCAGCGACGAGCTGAAATTGTCGGTCGGCTTGAATTCCAGGACGCCGATGACGCCGTCGCGCTTGAGTATGCTGGACTGCACGTACGGCTTGGCGCCGCCGATCACCAGGTTGCCGGCCGCGTCGGTGGGATAGCCCCACGAGTTCCAGCGCTCGGCCTGATAGGGCGACTCCATGTGGGCGTAGCCCAGGGCGATCCCCAGCTTACCGTCCATGAACTGGTCGATGTACGAGATCGACAGGCGGTTGCCATGGGCCTTGGTGCCGGCGTTCAGGGCGCCGATGTCGTTCCATTCGTAGCGGGCGCCGATCGCCAGGGCGCGCTTTCCGAAGGCCAGCGGGCGGACGGTGCGCATGTCGGCGGTGCCGGCCAGGCCCTGGCCGATCAGGCCGGCGTCCGGGGTCTTGTAGACCACGACCGCGCTCAGCAGTTCCGACGGATACTGGTCAAACTCGACGCCGCGGTTGTCGCCGGTCGAGACCTGCTCGCGGCCGTTCAGCAGGGCGGTGGTGAAGTCCGGAGCTAGGCCCCGGATCGAGATGACCTGCCCGCGGCCGTCCAGGCGCTGGGCGGTCAGGCCGGGCAGGCGGGCGATCGACTCGGCGATCGACACGTCCGGCAGCTTGCCGATGTCTTCGGCCGAGACGGCTTCGACGATCGAGGTCGAGCTCTTCTTCAGCGAGATGGCGCCTTCGATGCCGCGGCGGATGCCGGTGACGACGATCTCTTCGACTTTGCTGTCGTCCTGGGCGGCGGGGGCGGTGGTCTGCGCTTGAGCGGCGCCGGCCATGGCGAACGCCAACGCCAGGCTCGTGGCGCTGCCGGCCATCAGCCACGCACGGCGGCGCGAGAATTGGGTGTTCATCGAGTCTCCCTCCCTGACCGGCTCTGCGCGTTTGACGTCGTGCGGCGGGCCGTTGGTGCAAACTACTGCAAATTAACGACCTGTAATCAACCCAAAAAATTGCAAACCAAGGTGCGTTGGATCGATGCTCTCAGAGGAATTGCACTGTGTGTGGCTTCTTTGCGCCACTGAATGCGCGCTTTCCGTAGCGAGAGCGCCGCAAATCCCTTCAATGAGATGGATTGACAGTTCGCGCTTGGCTCTGCAAATTCTTGCAAAGAATTGCAAATGGCGATCCCGAGATCGCCGCCAACGGGAGGGGAGCGATGTCGGCCTTAGCGCCCTGGCGCAGAACGCTGCTGGCTGTGATAGCCTTAAGCGCGTTGGCGACGTCCGTGTCGGCGGCTCCCCAGTCCTTTCGGCTGCGCAAGCCGCAGGACGAGGTGATCTATTTCGTCCTGCCCGATCGCTTCGAGAATGGCGACGTGACCAATGACCACGGCGGCCCCGCTTTAGGTCCGCTGGCGGATGGCTTCGACCCGACGCGGGCGGGCTTCTATCACGGTGGCGACCTGAAGGGCGTGACCCGGCGGCTGGACTATATCCAGGGCCTGGGTGCGACGGCGGTGTGGCTGGCGCCGATCTTCAAGAACCGCGCGGTGCAGGGCCCGCCGGGCCACGAGTCGGCCGCGCATCACGGCTATTGGATCACCGACTTCACCGACGTCGATCCGCACCTGGGGACCAAGGCCGACTTCAAGGCCCTGGTCGACGCGGCCCATGCCCGGGGCATGAAGGTCTACATGGACATCGTCGTGAACCACACGGCCGACGTCATCCAGTACCGCGAGTGCCCGGACAGCCGCTGCGCCTATCGCGGCGTCGCCGACTATCCGTATGTCCGGCAGGGCGGCGTGGCGGGCGCGCCGATCAATGACGGCTTCGACGGCAAGGACTTCTCTAAGCTCAAGCGCACGGACTGGGCCTATACGCCTTACGTCCCGGCGGGGCAGGAGCATGCCAAGAAGCCGGAGTGGCTGAACGACCCGATCTTCTACCACAATCGGGGTGACAGCACCTTCGCGGGCGAGAGCTCGCTGCTGGGCGATTTCGCGACCCTGGACGACGTCTTCACCGAGAACCCGCGCGTGGTGCAGGGCTTCATCGAGGTCTATGGCCGGTGGACCGACGAGTTCAGCGTCGACGGCTTCCGCATCGACACCGCCCGCCACGTGAACCCGGAGTTCTGGCAGGCTTTCGTTCCCGCCATGCTGGCCCGCGCCAAGGCTAGGGGCATCCCGAATTTCCACATCTTCGGCGAGGTGTTCGATCCCGACGGCGCCGCCCTGGCGCGCCACGTGAAGGTCGACAAGCTGCCGGCGGTGCTGGACTTCGCGTTCCAGTCTGCCGCCACCGATGTCGCCATCGGCCGCACCGGCACGGACCGCCTGGCCACGGTGTTCGCCGCCGACTCCGTCTACGAGGGCGGCGAGGCGACCGCGCGGCAGCTGCCGACATTCCTGGGCAATCACGACATGGGCCGCATCGGCTGGTTCATGCTGAAGGCCAAGCCGACGATCGGCGACGACGAGCTGCTAGCCCGCGTCACCCTGGCCAGCGCACTGATGCTGACCGCACGCGGTGTGCCGACCGTCTATTACGGCGACGAGCAAGGTTTCACCGGCGACGGCGACTATGCCGATAGCCGCGAGGACATGTTCCCCAGCCAGGTCGCCAGCTACAACGACAACCGGCTGGTAGGCTCGAGCGCCAAGGGGCCGATGTCGGCGTTCAAGACCGACGCCGTGCTCTACCAGCGCATCGCCGAGCTCTCGAAACTGCGGATCACCACGCCAGCCTTGCGCGAAGGTCGTCAGGTGACCCGCGCCGCCGGCGACAAGCCTGGCCTGCTGGCGTTCTCACGCATTCTGGACAAGACCGAAGTGGTGGCTGTGTTCAACACCAGCGACCAGCCGCTGAAGGTCAATATCTCGGTCGAGTACGGTTCCGTCGCCTGGAAGGCGCTGCACGGCGCATGCGCCGCGACGGCTGTCGCACCGGGCAGCTATGCGATCGAGCTTGCGCCGTTCGACTACAAGATTTGCGTTTCCGAGGGACGATAGTGACAGTGCAGGTTCTGGTTCGCCCCGGTGCGGAGACGTCGATGAACGCCGAATGGTGGCGCGGCGCGGTCATTTATCAGGTCTATCCGCGCAGCTATGCCGACTCGAACGGCGACGGCGTCGGCGACCTGCCGGGGATCACGGCCCGCCTTGAGCACATCGCCTCGCTGGGCGTGGACGGAGTGTGGCTGTCGCCGTTCTTCACCTCGCCGATGAAGGACTTCGGCTACGACGTCTCGGACTACCGCGACGTGGACCCGATCTTCGGCACGCTGGCCGACTTCGACGCCCTGATCGCCAAGGCCCACGACCTGGACCTGAAGATCATCATCGACCTGGTGTTCTCGCACACCTCGGACGAACATCCCTGGTTCGTCGAAAGCCGCCAGAGCCGCGACAACGCCAAGGCCGACTGGTTCGTCTGGGCCGACGCCAAGCCCGACGGCAGCCCGCCCAGCAACTGGCAGTCGGTGTTCGGCGGCCCGGCCTGGACCTGGGATGCTCGCCGCGGCCAGTACTACATGCACAACTTCCTGGCCTCGCAGCCGCAGCTGAACCTGCACAATCCGGCTGTGCAGGAGGCCCTGCTGGCCGTCACCCGGTTCTGGATCGACAAGGGCGTGGACGGCTTCCGCTTCGACGCCATCAACTTCTCGATGCACGACCCGGCCTTCACCGACAACCCGCCGCTGCCGCCGGGCGGCAAGCGTACGCGGCCATTCGACTTCCAGGACAAGATTCACAACCAGAGCCACGCCGACATCCCGAAGTTCCTCAGCCGCCTGCGGGCGCTGACGGATGCGGCGGGCGGCCGGTTCTCGGTGGCGGAAGTCGGCGGCGATCACGCCGATCGCGAGATGAAGCTGTTCACGGCCGGTGAGGATCGCCTGAACAGCGCCTACGGCTTCCTCTATCTCTATGCCGACAAGCTGACGGGCGACATGATCCCGCACGGCGCGGCCATGTGGCCGGGCGCTGACGGGGAGGGCTGGCCGTCCTGGACTTTTTCGAACCACGACGCCCCGCGCGCGGTGTCGCGCTGGGCCGAGGGCCGCGACCGCAAGGCCTTCGCCGAGATGTGCCTGCTGCTGCTGATGGGGCTGCGCGGCAATGTCTTCGTCTATCAGGGCGAGGAGCTAGGCCTGCCCCAGGCCAATGTGCCGTTCGAGCGCCTGCAGGACCCCGAAGCTATCGCCAACTGGCCCCAGACCCTGGGCCGTGACGGCGCTCGCACGCCGATGCCGTGGGTGTCGAGCGCGGTCAATGCCGGCTTCTCGGGCGTCGAGCCGTGGCTGCCGGTGGATCCCGAGCACCTGCTGCTGGCCGTCGACGCCCAGGAGGCCGACCCGACCTCGACCCTACATGTCGCCCGCCGCCTGATCGCCCTGCGCCGCGCCTATCCGGCCCTGCGCACCGGCGCGATCAGCTTCGTCGAGACCAACAGCCCGCTGCTGATCTTCCAGCGCGGGGAAGGCGAGGGTGCGCTGCTGCTGGCCTTCAACCTAGGGCACGAGGCCGCGACGTGGTCGCTGCCGGAGGGCTGGGCGCTGGTCGACGGGGTGAACCTGGGCGCCGAAGGCGAGATGCCAGCGTGCGCGGGGCTGATCGCGAGAAGGGCTTAGTCCGTCAACATCCGACTTCCCCGGCGAAAGCCGGGGCCCAGATCGAACCCCGAGCGCTCGATAAGCTGATGTCGCGCATCTCGGATCATCCCAAACCGCTCAGGCTGAATCTGGGTCCCGGCTTTCGCCGGGAAGGTCGGGTTTTTGTATAGGTGATCAGAGAGGGCTACCCCCCGCAGCTCTCGCGAATGATCAGGTCCGTCGGCACCCGTTCCGACCGGCTGGCGCGCTCACCGCTGTCCAGCAGCTTGGACACCATCAGCCGCCCCGCCTTGGTCGTGTCCTGGGCGATGGTGCTGAGCGCCGGGCTGGCGTAGCGGCTGAAGGGGACGTTGTCGAAACCCATGACCGAGACGTCGCCGGGAACCGACAGGCCGGCGTGCTTCAGGGCGCGCATGGCGCCCAGGGCGATCAGGTCGGACGCGGCGACGACGCCGTCGAACGTCACGCCATGGTGGATCAGGCTGTCGAGAGCGGCTTCTGCCGACTCGACCTCGAAGTGGGCCGGAACGATCAGCTCCGGATCGACGCCCAGCTTGGCGTGCTCAAGAGCGTCCAGATAGCCGCGGTGGCGCTGCATGGCCTCGGGCGCCTCGGTGTCGCCTAAGAAGACGATGCGCTTGCGGCCCAGGCGCTGCAGGTGGAGCGTGGCGCGGCGGCCGCCCATGACGTTGTCCGAGCCGACCGAGCAGTAGTTCTGGTCCGGGAACTGCGCGCCCCAGACCACGAAGCGGTTCTCGGTCTCGGCCAGGCGGTTGAAGGCCGCGTGCAGCGAGCTCTGGCCCAGGAAGATCACGCCCTCGGCTCGGCTGGTGGTCATGGCCGCCGACAGGTCCTCGAAATTGGCCGGGGCGATGTGGCTGAGGATGACGTCGCAGCCCCGCTCGCGGGCCGCCTCGCCGACGCCGGCCAGCAGTTCCTGGAAGAAGGGATCGGACATGCCGCTGTCGCGGCTCTGCACGCGCGGCGTGACGATGGCGATGGTCGCCTCGGCTCCGATCGGGCCGGCGGGCATGTAGCGGCGGAAGGGGTAGTCCATCTCGCGCGCCAGCTTCCAGATCAGCTGCTTGGTGCGCTTGTTGACGGCGGGGCTGTCGTTGAGGGCTCGCGAGGCGGTCGAGATCGAGACCCCCGCCAGCTTGGCCAGGTCCTCCAGTCGCGTCGCCCCCTTGCTCACTCGAAACGCCCCTAATGCAAAGATTTCTGCAAATTTTTTCAGGGGCCCATAAGGCGCCGTTCGAGCGGGTTGGCAAGCCGGGTAGGGTGAAAATCGCTCTGAAAACTCCTGCAAATCATTCCGCAAGCTTTGCTAACTCGAAGCGCGAGCGGCGGCTGCGGGTTTGCCGATAACCTCAATCAGTCCTGGATTTCTCGTTGCGCCACGCGGCGGCGCATGCGCAAATGCGCGCCACGAAGTTTTATGAAAAAACTTGCGAACCAGCCGGGGCAACCGGCGGTCGGAGCGGGGCGGAGGATCCATGGCCAGGCAAAGGCTGAGCTTCCTGCAGATCTGGAACATGTGCTTTGGCTTCTTCGGAATCCAGATTGGTTTCGGCCTGCAGAACGCCAACACCAGCCGTATCTTCCAGACCCTGGGCGTGGATGTGAACCACCTGGCGATCCTGTGGATCGCCGCGCCGGCCACGGGCCTGCTGGTCCAGCCGATCATCGGTCATCTCTCGGACAAGACCTGGGGCCGCCTGGGCCGTCGTCGGCCGTACTTCTTCTGGGGCGCGATCCTCACGACGCTGGCGCTGTTCGTCATGCCCAATTCGCCGAGCCTGTGGGTGGCGGCGGGGGCGCTGTGGCTGATGGACGCCTCGATCAACATCACCATGGAGCCGTTTCGGGCCTTCGTCGGCGATAACCTGCCCGACGAGCAGCGCGCCACCGGCTACGCCATGCAGAGCTTCTTCATCGGCCTGGGCGCGGTGCTGGCCTCGGCCCTGCCGTGGATGCTGACCAACTGGTTCCATGTCGCCAACACCGCCCCGGCCGGCCAGGTCCCGGACGCGGTGCGGATCGCCTTCTACGCCGGCGGGGCGGGGCTGCTGCTGGCGGTGATGTGGACCGTCTTCACCACCAAGGAATACAGCCCCGATCAGCTGGACGCTTTCGAGATCGCCGAGCGCGCCGAGGCCAGCTGGAACCCGCACGAAGAGCCCGAGCCCTCGGTCAACGCCTATATCGGCCTGGCCGCCCTGGGCATCCTGGGCGGCGCGGCCCTGGCCGTGACCGTCTGGGGCGCGCGGCTGGAGAAGGAGCTCTACGTCCTGGCGGCCCTGCTGGCCGCGTTCGGCGTCATGGGTGTGGTCGGCGTGCGCCTCAAGCGCATGGGCAAGACCCGCAATGGTTTCTCCGAGGTGCTGGAGGACTTCTTCCGCATGCCCCGCACCATGCGCCAACTGGCGGTGGTGCAGTTCTTCTCGTGGTTCGGCCTGTTCGCCATGTGGATCTACACCACCCCGGCGGTGGCGGCGGTCCACTTCCACGCGGCCGACGCGACGTCCAAGGCGTATAACGACGGCGCCGACTGGGTGGGCGTGCTGTTCGCCATCTACAACGGCGTGGCGGCCCTGGCGGCGCTGGTCATTCCGCTGATGGTCCAGGCGACCAGCCGGCGCGTGAGTCACGCGGCGTGCCTCGTGCTGGGCGCCCTGGGCCTGCTGTCGTTCCTGCTGATCCGCGAGCCGGGAATGCTGTGGATCGGCATGGTCGGCGTCGGCTTCGCCTGGAGCTCGATCCTGTCGGCCCCGTACTCGATCCTGGCCGGAGCCCTGCCGGCCCGGAAGATGGGGGTCTACATGGGCATCTTCAATTTCTTCATCGTCATCCCTCAACTGCTGGCGGCGACGGTGCTGGGCCTGCTGCTGAAGACCTTCTTCAGCGGCGAGGCGATCTGGGCCCTCGTCCTGGGCGCGGTCGCTTTCGCGATCTCGGCGGCGGCGACCTTCGTGGTCGAGGACCGCACCCCTTCTTCCCTTCAAGCCTGACGAGGTCCTCGCCATGCGCACTCTGAAATCTATCGCCCTGGCCTCGGCCGCCGTCTTGATCGCTGGCGCCGCGCAGGCCGCGCCCAGCACCTGGGCCTATTCCGCCAAGACCGGCGTCGGGGCGTCCTACGAGGCCTATGTCGACGGCGCCTACAAGGCTGGCGGCAAGACCGGGGCGGTGTCCAAGGTCTGGTTCTCGATCGCTGACGGCGTGCTGACCGAGACCATGTACGGCCTGATCCACGAGGCGCAGATCAAGCAGATGCGCATCGCGGTGCAGACCGCGACGGGCTTGGCGATCGAGGGCGCGGATACGACCTCGAAGACCGAATATCTGCACGTCGACGCCGCCGGCCGACCGCTGGCGCCGGCCTACAAGATCACCACCACCGACAAGCAAGGCCGCTTCGTCATCGAGAAGCGGATCTTCACCGATCCCGACCGCAACAGTCTGTTCGTGCGCGTGACGATCAAGGCGCTGAAGGGCCCGGTGACCCCGACCTTGGTGCTGGAGCCGCACATGGCCAACACCGGCGGCGGCGACGCCGGCTCTGCTTCGACCACAGCGCTGACCGCCTACGAGGGCAAAGCGTTTCTCAGCCTCAAGGGGACCAAGCCCTTCGCCAAGGCCTCGGCCAGCGTGCTGAAGGACAACGACGCGCTCGCCGGCCTGAAGGACACGACGACCTCGGCCAAGGGCGCGATCGTCCTGACCGGCCAGCTGCCGGTCGTGGCCAAGGAAGCGACCTTCGACTTCGCCATCGGCTTTGGCCCCGACGCCAAGGCCGCCGACGCGACCGCTGCCGCCACGCTGAAGACCGGCTACACGGAAGTGCTGGCCCGCTTCAACGGCGAGGGCGCGCGGGTGGGCTGGGAGGACTATCTCGCATCCCTGACGGAGCTGCCGCGCCTGCGCGAGGCGTCGGAGGATGGTGGCAAGCTGCTACAGGCCAGCGCCCTGATGCTGAAGGTCCAGGAGGACCGCACCCACGCCGGCGCCCTGATCGCCTCGCTGTCGAACCCGTGGGGCGACACGGTCGACGCGACCCAGTCCTCGACTGGCTATAAGGCCGTCTGGCCGCGCGACTTCTATCAGTGCGCCATGGCCCTGGCGGCCCTGGGCGACAAAGACACGCCGTTGGCCGCCTTCCATTACCTGCCGACGGTGCAGGTCGGCGCGAAGACCTCCGGCAACAAGGGCGACGGCGGCTGGTTCCTGCAGAAGTCCCATGTGGACGGCACGCCCGAATGGGTTGGCGTTCAGCTCGATCAGACCGCCATGCCGATCATGCTGGGCTGGAAACTGTGGAAACTGGGCTGGCTGTCCGACGCCGACCTCAAGACCTTCTACGGTCGCATGTTGAAGCCGGCCGCCGACTTCCTGGTCAAGGGCGGCAAGGTCGACCTGGGCTGGAACCACAGCACGATCACCCCGCCGTTCACCCAGCAGGAGCGCTGGGAGGAGCAGGGCGGCTACTCGCCCTCGACGACCGCCGCCGTGATTGCGGGCCTGGTCGTGGCCGGCGACATCGCCGAGGCCGCCGGCGACAAGGCTTCGGCCGAGACCTACCGCAAGACCGCCGACGACTACTCCGGCAAGGTCGAGGCCCGCATGGTCACGACCAAGGGCTCCTTCGGCGACGGCCACTACTACCTGCGCCTCAACAGCGACCAGGACGCCGACAACAAGAGCCCGGTCGAGGAGCGCAACGGCCAGGCGGCGGTCCCCGAGGACAAGATGCTGGACGCCGGCTTCCTGGAACTGGTCCGCTACGGCGTGCGTCGCGCCGACGACCCGGCCATCGTCGCCAGCCTGCCCAAGATCGACGACCAGGCGCTCGAGGACCTGTACCGCGTCCGCTACGACTTCAAGTTCCCGGGCGTGGAGGGCAGCTTCCCCGGCTGGCGGCGCTATGGCGTCGACGGCTATGGCGAGGATACCAAGACCGGCGCCAACTACGGGGCCGACGACCAGATGCGTCCGGGCCAGCGCGGCCGGGTGTGGCCGATCTTCACCGGCGAGCGCGGCCACTACGAGCTGGCTCTGGCGGGCCTCTCGGGCAAGCCCGACGCGGCGGCGGTGAAGAAGATCCGCGACACCTACGTCAAGGCCATGGAGCTGTTCGCCAACGACGGCCTGCTGATCCCTGAACAGGTCTGGGACGGCGTCGGCGCCGATAGCCAGCACGCCTATGTGCGCGGCGAGGGCACCGACAGCGCGACGCCGCTGGCCTGGAGCCATGCTGAGTACGTCAAGCTGCTGCGCTCGGTCAGTGATGGCCAGGTGTGGGACACCTATGCGCCAGTTAAGGCCCGGTTCTCGCGCTAGGGTAAGCCGTTGAAGCGCGCGGATTGTCGCAGTTCAGCGCCCTTACGGCGTAGTTAACGCGGGCTTTAGGATTCGGTCGCGATGAGATGGTTAACGCCATCGCTCGCGGCCGGAGACCTTTGAAATGACAGCGTTCCGTCGGTTGACCATCGCCTGGAAATTGATCCTGGTGGCCGGTCTCGCGATCGGTTTCCTGCTGATCGCCGCGGCGGTCGCGGTGTCGTCGCACACGGCGACCATCGTCTCGGGTCTGACCAACCGCTATGCCGGCGCCGTCGCCGACGACGCGATCCAGAGCGTGCAGGCCGACATCGGCCGCGTGCAGTCGACCGTGCGGTCGATGGCCGTCTCGATCGGCGCGGCCCACGAAGCCGGGATGCACGACCGCGCCACGGTGGTCCAGATGCTGAAGCCCAATGCCGAGTCCTCGGCCATGGTGCTGGGCAGCTGGTACATGGCCGAGCCGAACGCCTTTGACGGCAAGGACGCCGAGTTCGCCGGCAACACCGCCTCGGGCTCGAACAAGGCCGGCAACTTCTCGCCCTACTGGGTGCACGACGGCGACAAGGTGATCTTCCAGCCTCTGGACCAGGGCAACGAGTACGCCGAGCCGTACTACGCCGTGCCCAAGCAGACCGGGAAGTCGACCGTCGTCGAGCCCTATTCCTATGACGTGGCCGGCAAGTCGGTGCTGATGACCTCGGTGGTCTATCCGGTCACCTCGCACGGCCAGTTCATTGGCGTGGCCGGCCTGGACATGGCCCTGGACAGCGTTTCCAAGACCCTGGGCGAGCTGAAGCCCCTGGGCGGTGGTCGGGTGATGATGCTGTCGCCCAGCGGCAAGTGGATTGCCCACCCCGACGCTTCCAAGCGCACCCAGGCCTATAGCGATGTCGGCGCCGACGAGGTCCGCAGCGTCCTGGACGGCGGCGCGGCCGTCGAGATCAAAGGCGTGGTCGAGGACGGCGTGCCGATGGCCCGCATCGTCCGCCCCGTGCCGATCCCGGCCCTGAACACGACCTGGGCGCTGGTCATGGACGTGCCGGTGGCCGCCATCACCGGTCCGGCCGACCGCTTGGCCAAGATCCTGTTCGTCGGCGGCTTGGTGATCACCGCCGCCGTGCTGGCCGCGCTGTTCTTCGCCAGCGCCAGCCTGGTCAAGAAGCCGCTGACCGGCCTGACCCGCTCAGTCGATAAGCTGTCGGCCGGCCGCTACGACGAGGCCGTGCCCGGCGTCGACGGCGGCGACGAGATCGGCGCCATCGCTCGCGCCCTGGACGGCTTCCGCCACGATCTGGCCGACGGCCAGCGCCGCCGGGCCGAGCAGGAGGCCGAGCGCGCCGCCGCCGAGATCGAACGTCAGCGCCACGAGCAGGAGGCGCAAGCCTTCGCCGCCGCGCAAGCCAAGGCCGTCCACTCGCTGGGCGAAGGCATGGAGCGCCTGGCCGACGGCGACCTGATCTGGCGCATGCGCGAGGACGACTTCCAGGGCGACGCGTCCAAGATGCCGCGCGACTTCAACGCTGCGGTCGAGAGCCTGCAGGCGACCATGGCCGGCATCCTGACCGCCGCGCGCAGCATCCGGGGCGGTTGCGCCGAGATCAGCAGCGCCGCCGACGACCTCTCGCAGCGCACCGAACGCCAGGCCGCTGGCCTGGAGCAGACCGCCGCCGCCCTCGACCAGATCACCGCCACCGTGAAGCGCAGCTCGGAAGGCGCCGAGCGCGCCCGCCAAGTCACCATTAGCGCAAAAGCCGCTGCGGAACGCAGCGGCGCGGTGGTCAAGGAAGCCGTCGTGGCCATGGGCGGCATCGAAAAGTCGTCGCAGTCGATCACCCAGATCATCGGCGTCATTGACGAGATCGCTTTCCAGACCAACCTGCTGGCCCTTAACGCCGGCGTTGAAGCCGCGCGCGCCGGCGAGGCCGGTCGCGGCTTCGCGGTGGTCGCCCAGGAAGTCCGGGCCCTGGCCCAGCGCTCCGCCGACGCCGCCAAGGAGATCAAGGGCCTGATCAGCGCCTCGACCGCCGAGGTCGGCAAGGGCGTGAAGCTGGTCGGCGAGACCGGCGAGACCCTGGAGCAGATCCTCACCCAGGTCGCCGAGATCAACGAACTGGTCGGCGAGATCGCCGCCTCGTCCAAGGAGCAGGCCGTCGGCCTGGCCGAGGTCAATCAGGCGGTGAACCAGATGGATCAGGTCACCCAGCAGAACGCGGCCATGGTCGAGCAGTCGACAGCAGCCAGCCACGCGCTGTCGACCGAGGCCGCCGAGCTGGAACGCCTGATCGGCCGCTTCCAGGTCGGGGCGGTGGTCCACGAGATGCCGGCCCGCGTCGAGCGTCGCCCCGCCGCGCCGGCTCCGCGTCCGGCTGCGGCTCCCACGCGGGAAAGCTTCCGCCAGCGCTACGTCCAGGGCAGCAGCGCCCTAAAGGTCGCGCCGGGCAATCGTCCGGGCGAGTGGGAAGAGTTCTAGGCCAAACTATTGAGATTTAAGTCGCTCCAGCACCAGCAGCGACACCCCCTGGCGCGGCAGCTGAAAGGTCAGCGTCGCGCCGGTCTTGCTCCAGGTCGGCGCCGCGCCGTCGATGACGGCCAGACCGCTGGCGGCTTCCAGGGCGTCGTACTGGGCCTTGGTCGGGGCCATGGGCGAGCCCATTCGCTGCCAGGCGCCGTAGACATTGCCGTGGTCCTGATCGACCCGGTAGTGGGTCAGTTTGCCGCCCGCGAAGCCCTTGGGCAGACCCTTCAAGTCCAGGGTGACGTCGGCGGCCGGACCGGGCACGTCGTCGTCGTGATAGTTCCAGACCATGATCGCCACGCGGTCCTTGTCCAGGCTGGCCAGGGCGCCGACATCGGGCCGGCCGCGCACGCCCTGGGCGATGATCTCGTCCAGCGGGATCTGGCCTGAGCTGACCGCCTCGATGCGGCGCGGGCCCATCAGGCTGAACATCCGGAAGACATTCACCACGGCCAGGTCCAGGCCGTTGCTGGACAGCTGCCGGAAGCCGGCGAAATAGGGCTGGTCCTCGAACTCGAACGCCCAGGTCAGGGCGCCGTCCAGGGTCACCCCGCGCCGCTTGGCCAGGTCGTGCTTCCGCGCGAAGCTGGCGGCGGTGTAGCTGGAATAGACCGTGCCGTTCCGATAGCTGAGGCTGGGGCCCTGGCAGGCGGCGCAGCCCTCCGGATCGGACTCGCCGATGACGATCGGCTTGTCCTTCAGGGCCGGCCGGGCGGCGATCATCGAGAAACCCTTGTCGATGCCGGCCAGCTGGTTGGCGATGCCCATCTGGACGTGGCCGTCGACGAACTTCGGCGAGCCCTTGGCGTGGAAGGCCAGGAAGTCGGTCGGCGTGCCCTTCTGGCCGGTGGCGTAGTTGGTCCCGTCGGCGACGTGGGTGAGGAAGTCCTCCATGAACTGGCCGCCGCTGCCGGCCACGTCCGGACCGCCCACCCGCGCCGTCGGCAGGGCGCGCCGCACCCCAGCGATGGCGTAGTCGTGCAGCTTGTGGAACTCCTGCGGTGTGCCCTTCCAGTAGGCGGGGCCATTGGGCTCGTTCCAGACCTCGAAGTACCAGGTCTCGACCTCGGCCTGGCCGTAGCGCTCGATGCAGTGGCGCACCCACTGGTAGGCCAGCTCGGACCACTTGTCGTAGTCCTTGGGCGGATAGCCCCAGCCGCCGCTGATCAGGTTGTAGTCGAAGCCCGGCCGCCAGGCGTGCTGGTAGGGCTCGGGATTGGTCGACAGCGCCTTGGGCATGAAGCCGATCTGGACGTAGGGCCGCACGCCGGCGGCCAGATAGGTGTCGAACAGGTGGTCGAGGATGGTCCAGTTGTAGATCGGCTTCCCTTGCGCGTCCTCGGTATAGACATTGGTGCTGCCCCACTTCAGGGCGGGGGTCCCGTCGCCGGTGTTCAGCAGGTTGTGGGTGCGGAAATAGACGGCCTTGGGCTTCAGCGCGCCCAGGTGGCCCAGCAGCTTCCGCCCATCCTTCATCGTCGCGTAGTTCGGCTCGTCGGCGCCGAAGAACCGCCAGATGGGACGGAGCTCCTCCTGCGGCTTGCCGGCGTCGACAGTGATGGAGACGGGCAGGGGCGCTGTTGTCTGAGCGAAGGCCGCGCTCGTCAGTGACAGGGCGGCCAGCAAGCCGAGACCAACACCTTTGCGCATGACTTCACTCCCACAGGGCGCTGTGTTCGCGCCGTTGGAGCGATGCCTAGCATGACCGCAGAAGGCTGAGAATATTGTCAGACAAAAGTGGGCGGCGTCAGTCTCCGCCCAGCACCACGATCGGATCGCTGTCGTCGGCCTCGACGCCCTGGTCGTCTTCGAAGACCAGCGGGGTGTAGACGATGTTTTTGATCTCGGCCTTGGTCAGCAGGACCCGCAGCTTCTTGTCGGTGCGCGGGGTGGGCGTGCGCTGGATGTGGCGATCTTCCAGCACCGTCAGGCTGAATGGCTCGGCGCGCGTCAAGACCAGGGACGAGATCTGCTTTTCGGCGTCGAGGGTCACATACTCGAGCAGCCCCTGGTAGCCGACGGTTCCATGGTCGTTTTCGAACTGCGTCAAGACGTAGGCATAGGCGCCCTGGGTCTTTTCGATCTGCCAGAACCAGCCATAGAGCGCGCCGCCGATCAATTCGCTGCGCCCGATCGGGCTGTTCATGACGGCGCGGGTGGCCAGATAGGTCCCGAGGCAGAGCAGGGTCAGCAGAGAGAGAATCCAGGCGAAGCTCGCCGAGGTCGCCAGCCCGTCGGCGGCGGCCAGATGTCTGGCCTGGTAATAGGGGTTCGGATCCAGCGTCGGCCAATGCCACCGCGTCCACATGTTGAGGACGTGGCACAGGAGAAAGATGACGGCAGCGACAGTGTGGGCGACGAGAGAGCCGCCGGTGACCATGGCCAGGGCCATGATCGAATTGGGCGGCGGCGGCGACGCTTCGTGGATCGCGGCGCGACCGGTGGCGTAGATCCCGGCGACGAAGGCGAATCCCGGTGCGAGGAGGAAGAGCGCCAGGACCAGATTGTAGCTGAACGTCACGGCTCAGCGGATCAGCGGTTGGCCGCGCGCGTCATGAGGCCAAAGAAGCCGCGCCGTTGTGGGCGAGCTGAAGCCTGGCCGGTCTTGGGGCGAGGCACGATGATCGCCCCATCGCGTGTACGGCGCGCGGTGGCGATGAATTCGTCCCACGACTTGTCGCCGCGGGCCTCGTCCAACGCTTCGATCATCGCGGGCGAAGTGACCTTCATGCAGAAACTATATGAGCATCACGGCGAAATTGCCAAGGCGGCTTGCATGACATCCGCGACTCTCTTGGAGGTTTAGTAACCGAAGCGCGGCTATCCAGGGCTTTGAATGGAGAAGTTTCGCATGTTCCGCCGCGCTCTGATCCACGCCCTGGTCGCGCCCATCGTGGCCAACGTCCTTCTGCTGGCCGTCACCTTTGTCGAAACGGTCGTGCGCAAGCCTGGCATTCTCGATCAGCACGTGGACCAAGCGACTGAACTGCTGCCGAAGCTGCTGACCACCGGCCATGGCATTCTGCTCCTGGGGTGGGCGATCCTAGCCTTGATCGGCATGGTCGTGGCTGACACTCGCCGGCCGCGCACGGTTCTCGGCGTCATCCGCCTGAGCCTGGGCGGCGTCTTGGTCGGTGGGGCGGCTGTCTTCGCCTTGGTCGTCTATGGACTGTTTGGCGTCCCGGTCTGGATCGCGATCTGCGCCGCCACGCTGGCGGTCTGCCGGCTGGCGGCCAAGGCGCTCGGCGCGGGACTGGATCAGACCGCCTCGCGTTCGGCGCCGGACCCCGTCCCCGAGAGCCGCGCGGTCTTCGGCCGTCGGGGCCTGACCTGAACAACCCCCTCGCATCCGCCGCCGCCTGCGCTATATCCCCCGCCATGGCCGAAGCGTTCAACGACCTCACCCTCTCCGCCGACAAGGCGACCCGCTATGCGGAGGTCGCCGAGGAGATCGCGTCCGTGCTGGATGGCGAAAACAACCTCACAGCCCGCATGGCGACGGTGGCGTCGATGCTGGCCAACAGCTTCGACAGCTATTTCTGGACCGGCTTCTACGTCGTGGATCCGCTGAAGGAGCGCGAGCTGGTGGTCGGTCCGTACCAGGGCACGCTGGGCTGCCTGCGCATCGCCTACGGGCGCGGCGTGTGCGGCGCCGCGGCGGCGACGGGCGAGACCCAGCTGGTGCCGGACGTCCATGCCTTCCCGGGCCATATCGCCTGCGACGGCCGTTCGCAGAGCGAGATCGTGGTGCCGGTCTTCGGTCCCGACGGCCAGCTGATCGCGGTGTTCGACGTCGACTCCGACCAGCCCGCCGCCTTCGACGAGACCGACCAGCTGTGGTTGGAAAAGATCATCAAGACAACGTTTGCATGAATTTGTCGGCCGCCTGACACATGGCCCGCTGATTGCAGCGACAGGTCCATCTTTCCCTAACCCGAGCCGGAGTAGGACAGGTGGACATGATGGACGTCGAGACCCTTCACCCCAGCCAGTTGAGCGCCGATGACGTGGCGCTGTGGCGCAGCCTGGCCGCCGGCCAGGCCGGGTTTGGCAATCCTCTGCTCGGTCCCGACTTCACCCAAGCCGTTGGAAAGGTTCGTGAAGATGCACGCGTTGCGGTGGTTCGCCGCGACGGGGTGACCTTGGGCTTTCTGCCGTTCCATCGCCGTCCGGGCGGCCTGGCGCGGCCGATCGGCTCGCCGCTGTCGGACTATCACGGCCTGGTGGCCCGTCCCGATGCGGGACTTGATCTGGCACAGGTGCTGCGCGCCGCCGATGTCTCGGTGTTCCGCTACACCGGCCTGATCGATCCGCACGGCGTCTTCCCGGCCTCGCCGGAAACCGACCGCACGGCCTATGTCATCGACCTGGCCGGCACGACCGCCGAGGACTATCTTGAGGCCGTCCGGGCCGCGAGCCCCAAGAAGATCAAGAACTACCGCCGCCTGGACAACAAGCTGGACCGCGAGGTCGGGCCGGTGCGCCTGGTGGCCGGCGACGTCAGCCGCGAGGCCTTCAACCAGCTGATCGACTGGAAGCGCGAGCAGCTGCTTCGCACCGGCATGCACGATTTCCTGCGCGCCGACTGGACGCGCGAGCTGATGGCCGACCTGTTCTCGGTCCGCGATAGCGACTTCCGCGGTCTGATGATCAACCTCTATGCCGGCGACACGCTGGTGGGCGGTCATTTCGGTATTCGCCAGGGCGACGTCTATCATCCGTGGCTTGCCTCGATGAACCCCGAGCATGCGGCCTGGTCGCCGGGACAGATCTTCTTCCTGCGGGCCATCGCCGCCATGCCGGAGCTGGGCCTGTCCCGCTACGACCTGGGTCCCGGCCACGACCACTACAAGCGCTCCTACGCCCTGAAGAGCGTCGTGATCGGTGAGGGGGCCGCGACGGCCTCCAGCATCGGCGGGCGCGTGGCGTCGTCGATGGAAAGCGTCTGGAACATGGCCGGCGCGCACGGCGCGGGGCCGGTCGGCCAGCTGCGCCGCCGGATGGACGCCATCGCCAGCAGCGAGCTGACCATGTCCGGCCGCGTGCGCGACTTCGTCGAGGCCGTGGCCTCGAAGGCGCAGCGCCGTGGCGGAGAGCATCCGGAGGCCTGATGTGGCGCGCGTGACGATCATGATCCCGACCCAGCGACGCCCCGACGGTCTGGCCGTCGCGGCGCGCTCGGTGTTCGCCCAGACCGGCGTCGACGCCGCGACGTTGGAGCTGGTGATCGTCGACAACGACCAGGTCCCGTCCGCCAAGCCGGTGGTCGACGATCTGGCCAAGACCGCGCCGTTTCCGATGATCTACGTCAACGAAAAGCGCCCCGGCGTCGCCTTTGCCCGCAATGCCGGCATGGCCCGCGCCTCGGGTGAGTTCATCGCCTTTCTGGACGACGACGAGGAGGCCCCGACCGGCTGGCTGGCGGCGCTGCTGGCGGCCCAGGCCCGCTATGAGGCCGACGTGGTGTTCGGGCCGGTGAAGACACGCGCCCCGGATCACATCGTCGAGCACCGCGACTATCTGGAGCGCTTCTTCTCGCGCGAAGGCCCGGCCGAGGCCGGCATGCTGGACCACTATTACGGCTGCGGCGACAGCCTGATGCGCCGGGCGGCCCTGCCGGATCCGGTCGCGCCGTTCGCGGTCGAGCGCAACCACATCGGCGGCGAGGACGACATGCTGTTCGGCCACATGCAGGCCGCCGGCGCGCGCTTTGCCTGGGAGCCCGCGGCCTGGGTCTGGGAAGAGCCCGTGCCCAGCCGGATGACCCTGGCCTATACGATCCCGCGCGCTTTCGCCTATGGCCAGGGGCCGACCGCCCACTGCGCCGCCGCCCAGCCGCGCGACAACGCCGGCGTCGCCCGCTGGATGGTCATTGGCCTGGGCCAAGCCGCCGTCTTCGGCGTCGTGGCGGGCTTCAAGTGGCTGACCCGCGCCAAGGATCGCGCCGAGTGGCTGGACCGCGCCGCGCGGGGCCTGGGCAAGACCTTCTGGTGGGGACCCTTCAAGATCCATTTCTACGGGAGGACCGCATGAGCGTGATCACCGACTGGACGGCGGACAAGGCCAAAGCCTTCGGCCGCGAGAACCTGATGTTCAAGCACGCCCTGCATGAGCGTCCGATGTTCGACGACGAAGGCCTGGCGCGCCTGCTGGACCAGTATCCGCGCGACAAGCTGGGTGTCTTCACCATGGGCGAGGATCCCAAGGCCTGGACGACCTGGCGCAAGGGCTCGGCGGGCAATCTGACCGGCGACCAGCTGCTGGAGGGGGCCAAGAGCGGCCGCATCTGGCTGAACCTGCGCCAGACCAACGATCACGTCCCGGAATATGCCGCCCTGGCCGACGAGATCTTCGCCGACAAGGAAGCCCACGTCCCGGGCCTGAAGACCTTCAAGCGCGACGTCGGCATGCTGATCTCCAGCGCCAACGCCCAGGTCTTCTACCACCTGGATGTCCCGCTGGTGTCGCTGTGGCAGATCCGCGGCGAGAAGAAGGTGTGGGTCTATCCGGTGGCCGACCCCTATGTCGGCGACCTGGCCCTGGAAAAGATCGTACTGCGTGAGACCGCCGAGCAGTTCGCCTTCGAGCCCGAATGGGACAAGGGCGCGCAGGAGGTGCTGCTGACGCCGGGCAACATGGTGACCTGGAAACAGAACGCCCCGCACCGGATCGAGAACGGCCCGATGCTGAACGTCTCGATCTCGATCGAATTCATGACCCCGCCGGCGCTGATGCGGGCCAATGTCATCTATGCCAACGGCGTGCTGCGCCGGCGCATGGGCATGAACCCGCGCGTGCAGAACGGCTTTGGCCCCACGGCGCTGGGAAAGCTGGCCGTAGCGCGCGGCGCCAAGGCGCTGGGCTTGCAAACCCCGCATGTGCGCCACCTGCCGGTCACCTTCGGCCTGGATGCGAGCCGTCCGGGCGTTTTGGTCGAGCAAGCGCACGGCTGACCTTGAAGGCCGGGCCGCTTTGCCCCACTGCTTAGGTGATGAGTAAAGCGGTTACGATCGAACTGGGGGAGGGCGCCGAGCACGACGCCCGGGCCCTGCGCAACGCGTTCGGATGCTTCACGACCGGGGTGACGGTGGTCACGACCGTCTGCGAGGACGGGCGCAAGGTCGGACTGACGGCCAATTCCTTCACCTCGGTGTCGCTGAAGCCGCCGCTCGCTTTGGTCTGCGTCGACCTGAACTCAGCCAGCCTGCCGGCCCTGGACGCCGCCGGGCGGTGGGCGGTCAACGTCCTGCACGCCGAGCACCAGGAACTGGCCCGCCAGTTCGTCCAGAAGGACACCGACCGCTTCGCCGGCATCGACACCGAGACCTGGGTCACCGGCGTGCCGATCTTGCCCGGCTGCATGGCCAATTTCGAGTGCGAGACGCACCACGTTTTCGACGCCGGCGACCACCGGGTCTATGTCGGGCGGGTGGTGAAACTGCGCTACGACCCGGACCACGAGCCGCTGGTCTATCTGCAGGGCCGGTTCCGTCGCGTCCACGTCGACGCTGAGTAGAATTTCACGCGATACGGCGCGATCCTTGGATGCTATTGACGCCAAAAAACCGCGTTAGGGAGCGCATCATGCGAGACATCGCCCATTTCGTGAACGGTCACACCCTGACCGGGACCTCCGGCCGCTTCGGCGACGTCTTCAATCCCAACACCGGCGAGGTTCAGGCTCGCGTCCAGTTCGCGACCGACGCCGAGCTCGACGCCGCCGTCCAGGTCGCCGCCAAGGCCCAGATCGGCTGGGCCGCCACCAATCCGCAGCGCCGCGCTCGGGTGATGTTCGAGTTCAAGCGCCTGATCGAGCGCGACATGAACAGCCTGGCCGAGATCCTGTCGTCCGAGCACGGCAAGGTCATCGCCGACAGCAAGGGCGACATCCAGCGCGGCCTGGAAGTCATCGAGTTCGCCTGCGGCATCCCCCACATCCTGAAGGGCGAATATACCGAAGGCGCCGGTCCCGGCATCGACGTCTATTCGATGCGCCAGCCGCTGGGGGTGTGCGCGGGCATCACGCCGTTCAACTTCCCGGCCATGATCCCGATGTGGATGTTCGGCATCAGCATCGCGGTGGGCAACAGCTTCATCCTCAAGCCGTCGGAGAAGGATCCGACCGTGCCGGTGAAGCTGGCCGAGCTGATGATGGAAGCCGGCGCGCCCGCCGGCGTGCTCAACGTCATCCATGGCGACAAGAGCGCCGTCGACGCCATCCTGACCCATCCGCTGATCCGCGCCGTCAGCTTCGTCGGCAGCAGCGACATCGCCCACTATGTCTACCAGACCGGTACGGCGCACGGGAAACGCGTCCAGGCCATGGGCGGCGCCAAGAACCACGGCATCGTCCTGCCCGACGCGGACATGGATCAGGTCGTGAAGGACCTGTCGGGCGCGGCCTTCGGCTCGGCCGGCGAGCGCTGCATGGCCCTGCCTGTGGTGGTGCCGGTGGGCAAGAACACCGCCGACGAGCTGCGCGAGCGCATGGTCGCCGAGATCGCGTCCCTGAAGGTGGGCGTCTCCACCGACGCTGACGCCCACTACGGCCCGGTCGTCTCCAGCCAGCACCGCGCCAAGATCGCCGACTACATCCGCATCGGTCAGGAAGAGGGCGCCGAGCTCGTCGTCGATGGTCGCGACTTCCAGCTGCAAGGCTTCGAAAAGGGCTTCTTCATCGGCCCGTCGCTGTTCGACGGCGTCAAGAAGGGCATGAAGACCTATCAGGAGGAGATCTTCGGCCCGGTGCTGCAGATCGTCCGCGCCGAGAGCTTCGAGGAGGCCGTGGCCCTGCCGTCCGAGCACCAGTACGGCAACGGCGTCGCCATCTTCACCCGCAACGGCCGCGCCGCTCGCGAGTTCGCCGCCAGCGTCAATGTCGGCATGGTCGGCATCAACGTGCCGATCCCCGTGCCGGTGGCCTATCACACCTTCGGCGGCTGGAAGCGCTCGGCCTTCGGCGACACCAACCAGCACGGCGTCGAGGGCGTGAAGTTCTACACCAAGGTCAAGACCGTGACCGCCCGCTGGCCCGAGGGCGAGGTGGGTGACAGCAGCTTCGTCATCCCGACGATGAAATAGCTTTTGAGGGGGCGGTGATGAGCATGCTGGTTCGACGATCCTTCCTGTCCATCGCCGCCGCCGGGTTTCTGGCCCCGGCCGTTCTGGCGCAGACGAAAGCCGAGTGGGCCGCCATCGGCCAGTACGGCGACAAGGCCGCGCCGTTCACCGTCTTCGAGAAGGACGGGGCGCTGCACATCGATGGCGAGGGTTTCCAGTCCGCGCGGCTGACCCTGATCGACGGCAATCGCTACGCCGTCATGGGCGGCGGCGAGCTGGTGCTGGAGAAGGGCACGGTGCGCCTGAACGGCAAGACCCTGGCCTTCCACGACTTCGGCGCCGAAACCCGCGACCGCATCCACAAGGCGGTCCGCGCCGACCCGGTGCTCTTGCGCAAGCGCGCCCTGGCCGCAACGCCGCCGGTCGAGACCGATCGCCTGCCGTCCGACCTGGTGGACGTCACCACCATCGATCCGGGCATCAAGCTGGATATCTGGTACGCGACGCCGGACAACTTCATGGGCATCCCGCTGTACGAGAAGCCGGCCGCCTACATGCAGCGCCCGGCCGCGCAGGCGCTGGGCCGCATCCACAAGGCGTTGGCCGCCAAGGGCTATGGCCTGCTGATCCACGACGCCTATCGGCCGTGGTACGTCACGTGGATGTTCTGGGACGCTACCCCGCCCGAGGACCACGTCTTCGTCGCCGACCCGTCCCAGGGCTCGCGCCACAACCGCGGCTGCGCGGTGGACGTGACCCTGTACGACCTGAAGACCGGCAAGGCCGTCGAGATGCCGGGCCGCTACGACGAGTTCTCGACCCGCTCCTATGCCGACTTCGTAGGTGGCACGACGGCCCAGCGGGCCCGACGGGCGGTGCTGCGCCAGGCGATGGAGGCCGAGGGCTTCACCGTCTATCCCGAGGAGTGGTGGCACTTCGACTTCAACGACTGGAAGCGCTACCCGATCGGGACCAGGACGTTCACGCAGCTGGCGGGCGGCTAGGGCCCCCAGGCGAAATCCACGACTGCCCAGCCGTACGAGCGGATCCGCCAGCGGCCGGCCTCGCGCACCTGCACGAAGGTCCAGCCGCCTAGCTCGCTGAAAGTCTTGCCGTCACGCACGCCGCGCCAGCGGGTGGGCAGGGTGAAGTGGACGGTGTCGCCGGTGACGCCGAAGTCCTGCGGGGTTTCGAAGGTATGCGCAACTGGTCGATGGCGCCGACGTGCCGGGCCATCAGCGCCTTCCACTCGGCGAGGCCGGCCTGGCCGCTGAAGACGTGGGGCGGGAAGTTCTCGAGGATGGTGACGTCGCCGTCGGAGAATACGTCGTCGAGAAGGGCAAGGTCGCCGGTTCCGAGGAAGCGGGCGAGGGCTTCAGGGGCGGCCATCATCTCGGCGTTTGGACCGTTCATCGGCATCCCCTAACTTGTCATCCCGGAAGCGCGTAGCGCTATCCGGGACCCAGGAGCAAGCGGCAGGACGGCGACCCCTGGGTCCCAGCTCTCCGCTACGCTACGGCCGGGATGACAAGAGGGTTTGCATGGTGAGCGCATCCCGCGTCGCCGCGCCGAACTTGGTGTTATCGAAGATGCACCAGGTCTCGTCCTCGGTCCGTAGTCGGGCCGCCAATGCGTCCAGCGTGTCGGTCGGATAGGCGCTCTCATAGATCACCGGCGAGCCGTGCCAGCGGCGATAGACAAGGCCGCGCCAGCCGCCGGGCTCGGCCGCAGCCGGAACCACGGCTGGATCGGCGGCGACCCTCGCGACCTGGAACTTCGTGAGCATGCGCTCCGCCGCGTCGGCGAACCAGCTGGCATGGCGCGGCTCCAGCACGGTCGGCGCATCGGTGCGGTTCCGCCAGGTTTCCAGGAATGCCGCCACCCGATCCGCCTCGAACCTCAGGCTCGGCGGCAGCTGCACCAGCAGCGGCCCACGTTTGCCGCCCAGGCCGTCGGTCTCGTCCAGGAACCGCGCGAGCAAGTCCTCGATCGCGACCAACCGCCGCTCATGGGTGATGGTCTGAGGAACCTTCACCGAAAACCGGAAGTCCGCCGGCGTGGTGGCCGCCCAGCGCTCGTATGTCTTGCGCTGATGCGGCCGATAGAACGAGCTGTTGATCTCAACGCAGTCGAACCGCGCCGCGTAGCGCTCCAGGCCCGTGCCCTCGACCGGGAAGTCGAGGTCGCGCGGGAAACTCCAGCCGGCCGTGCCGATGCGGATGGTCATGCAGCGATCAGCGCGCGAGGCCGTGTCAGGTTCAGCCGCGCGGCCGCCACGCCAGCACGTCCGCGCTATGACCGACCCCAGCCTTGGCGCACATGCCCTTCACCGGACACGCCCCACACTTGGGACCTTCATGCGGGCACAGCATCTGCCCCAGGCCACGCTTCATCAGCCAGTGGAGCTCGAAGAGGTCATCCGCCGTCCAGGCGTCGGGCGCTAGGCCCATCAGCGTGTGATAGGTGTGGGTCGTATCCCCGGCGCCCACTAGGCCGATCCGCTTGGCCACCCGGTCGACATGGGTGTCGACGACCAGGGCTCGCATGCCTAAATCGCTGAAGTTCAGCACGCAGGCGGCGACCTTGACCCCCACGCCGGGCAGGGCCTGCAACTCCCAGCGCGCCTGGTCGACCTCCAGCGTTTTCAGGTGGCTCAGCGACAGCCAGCCGACCTTGGCCTCGATCATCTTCAGGGCGGTGGTCAGGTGGCGGGCCTTGTCGCCGGGGAAGGTGACGTCGTCGATGATCCGGGCCACTGCGGCGACCGGCGCGCGGGCCAGGTCCTCCCAGCTTTTGAACTCCGAGCGCAGGCGCAGGAACGCCGCCCACGAGACCGCGTCCTGGGTGCGGCCGCTGATCGAGGCCTTCACCAGCTGCGAGATCGGGTCCATCCGCGCGACCGGCCGCTGCGCGCCGAACTCGCAGAGCAGGGCGTCGCGCACGCTTTCCAGCGGGGACCGGGCCAGGCCTAGGGACAGCTGCATGGGAACTCGCTACGCAAGAACATAATGAGAACATTATGCGGCGCGCGCGAACTTGTCCACAGCTTGTTTAGCGGCGGTAGCGACCCCACAGCGCCGTCACCCGGCGACGCAGGCGCTGGAAGGCCACGCGCACCGGCGTCGGGGCGAGATGCGGCGCGGGGCGTTCTTCCTCGGGCAACGCGACCCCGGCGAAGCGGGCGATCAGATCGCGCAGCTGCGGTTCCTGGACGGCGAGGGCGGCCTCGACCGGGTCCATCCATTCGAGGGTGCGCTGGCCCTTCTCGGGCCAGGTCTCGAGCTCGCTGCCGACCTCCAGCGGAAAGACGTCGACCTTGACCAGCCGGGCCGCCCCGCTCTTCAGCTTCTTGAGGTACTCGTATTCGCCGACCGGCTGCTCGGCGATGACGCCGACCAGGCCGGCCTCCTCATAGGCTTCGGTGGCGGCGGCCTGGAAGTCGGTCTTGTCCTTCATCGGCCAGCCCTTGGGGATCACCCAGCGGCGGGTCTCTCGCGACGAGACCAGTAGGATGCGCAGGGCCTCGCCCTCGCCGCGCCAGGGCAGGGCGGCGACCTGACGCCGCTTGCCGCCGGACTTGCGTCCATCCTGCTTGCCCCCAACGTCGGTCACTTCATCCAGAACCCTAGGTAGTAGAACAGCGCCGCCGTCAGGGCCGCCGCCGGTAGGGTGACGATCCAGGCGGTGACGATGTCCTTGGCGACGCCCCAGCGAACCGCCGAGACCCGGCGCGAGGCGCCCACGCCCACAATAGCGCCTGTGATCGTGTGAGTCGTCGAGACCGGAACGCCCACATGGGTCGCCAAAAACAGCGTGATCGCGCCGCCGGTCTCCGCGCAGAAGCCCTGCATCGGCGTCAGGCGGGTGATTTTGCTGCCCATGGTATGGACGATGCGCCAGCCGCCGAACAGCGTGCCCAGGCCCATCGCCGTCTGGCAGGCCAGCACCACCCAGAACGGGATATGGCCCGGCTGGTCGGTGGCGCCGTGGGCGAACAGCAGTGCGGCGATGATGCCCATGGTCTTCTGCGCGTCATTGCCGCCGTGGCCCAGGCTGTACAGCGCCGCCGAGACGAACTGCAGCTTGCGGAAGATGCGGTCGGCGAAGAACGGCGAGCTCTTCACGAAGGTCCACGAGACGACCAGCACCAGAACCAGGGCCAGCAGGAAGCCCATGGTCGGCGAGACGATGATGCCGGCGGCGGTCTTGCCCAGGCCCGCCCACTGGATGGCGCCGATGCCGCCCACCTTGGCGATGGACGCGCCGACCAGGCCGCCGATCAGGGCGTGCGAGCTGGACGAAGGGATGCCCGCCCACCAGGTCAGCAGGTTCCAGCTGATCGCGCCCATCAGCGCCGCGAAGATCAGGCGGTCGCTGATCACGTGCGGGTCGACGATGCCCGAGCCGACCATCTTGGCCACGTGCAGGCCGAAGAACAGGAAGGCGATGAAGTTGAAGAACGCCGCCCAGATCACGGCCCAGCGGGCCGACAGCACTCTTGTGGAAACTATGGTGGCGATCGAGTTGGCGGCGTCGTGCAGGCCGTTCAGGAAGTCGAACGCCAGGGCGACGACGACCAGGAAGGCCAGGATCAGGAAGGTCGGATCCACGGCGATCAGACCTGTTCGACGACGATGCCGCTGATGCGGTTGGCCACGTCCTCGAAGCGGTCCATGACCTTCTCCAGGTGGCTGTAGATGTCGACGCCGACGATGAAGGCCATCGGGTCGCCTTGGCGATTGGCCAGGAACAGCGCCTTGCGGCCTTCGTCGTACATGACGTCCGACTGTTCCTCGATCTCGGTGATGCGCACGGCGATCTCGCTGAGCTTCTGCGCATTCAGGCGCATCTTGGGCAGCAGGGCGACAGCCTCTTCCGTCAGCTTGGCGGCCTCGACGATGATGCGGGTCATCTCGCGCATCTGCGGCTCGAAGGTTTTGACCTCGAACAGGTTCACGACCTTGGCGGTCTTACGCATCTGGTCGATGGCGTCGTCCAGCGAGGTGGTCAGGCTCTGGATGTCGCTGCGGTCGAACGGGGTGATGAAGCTGCGGCGCACGGCCACCATCACCTGGCGGGTGACCTCGTCGGCCTCGTCCTCGTATTGGTAGACCCGCGCGCTGGCCGCCTCGACGGCGTCGCCGCCCGCGGTCATGTCGTGCAGAGCCTCGGCGCCGGCGACCAACGTGCGGGCGTGGGCGGAGAACAGGTCGAAGAAGGCGTCTTCCTTCGGCATGACGGCCTTGAACAAGCCCAGCATCAGCGTCTTTCCTTGCTGCGAAATGGCGGTCGTCCGTGGACGGATCGCGCGCGGCGCACCGGAACCACGGAAGGATTTGCCCGTCAAATCCTATCTGTGAAAGTTATGTGACAGCTCTCGCGCCAACGGCGCCGTTAGGGCAGGATCGGCCGCAACCTCTGGAGTACGGGAGCGGGCGTCATGGCCTTCACGCTGAGCGTCAACGGCGAGACCAAGACAGCGGATGTCGACGGCGATACGCCCCTGCTGTGGGTGCTGCGCGACACGCTGGGCTTGGTCGGCGCCAAGTACGGCTGCGGGGCGGCCCTATGCGGGGCGTGCACGGTGCATCTGGACGGCGCGCCGGTCCGAGCCTGCATCACGCCGATCGAGAGCGTGGGCAAGAAGAAGGTCACCACCATCGAGGGGATCGGCAAGTCGCCGGTCGGGGCCAAGGTGCAGGAGGCCTGGAAGGCCATCGACGTGCCCCAGTGCGGCTACTGCCAGGCCGGCCAGATCATGTCGGCCACGGCGCTGCTGACGCAAAAGCCCAAGCCGACCGACGAGGACATCGACGCGGCGATGAACGGCAACCTGTGCCGCTGCGCGACGTACATCCGTATCAAGAAGGCGATCAAGGTGGCCGCCGGCCAGGAGAAGGCGTGATGGACGGCGAGATCCTGCGCGACCCGACCCGCCGCTTTGTGCTGCAGACCGGCGCCGCGACCGGCGGCGGCCTGATGCTTAGCTTCACCATGGCCGCCGAGGGCCATGCCGCCGGCGCGACCCAGGTCAACGCCTATGTCCGCATCGGCGCGGACAGCAAGGTGACCATCGCCTCGAAGGTCCCGGAGGTGGGGCAGGGGATCAAGACCTCGCTGCCGATGCTGATCGCCGAGGAACTGGACGTCGAATGGTCGGCCGTCACGGTCGAGCAGGCCATCGCCGACACCAAGGTCTACGGCCGCCAGGTGGCCGGCGGCAGCATGGCAACGACACTCGAGTATGACGGCCTGCGCCGCGTCGGCGCGACGGTTCGCGCCCTGCTGATCCAGGCCGCCGCCACGCGCTGGAACGTGCCGGTCGACAGCTGCTCGACCGACCGGGGCGTCGTGATCGCCGGCAATCGCCGCGCGGCCTATGGCGAGCTGGTCGAGGACGCCGCCAAGCTGCCGGCCCCCGATCCCAAGACCCTGACCCTGAAGGACCCCAAGGCCTTTCGGATCATCGGCCAGAGCCACAAGAGCCAGAACCTCGACGCCATCACCAAGGGCAAGCCGCTGTACGGCATCGACACCCGCGTGCCGGGCATGCTGTTCGCCACCTTCGCCAAGGCTCCGGTGTTCGGGGCCAAGGTGGCGTCGGTCGATCTGGCGCCGGCCAAGGCGGTCAAGGGCGTCAAGGACGCCTTCGTGATCGAGGGCGGGGCCAACCTCAACGGCCTGCTGCCCGGCGTGGCGGTGGTCGCGAACAGCTGGTGGGCGGCGCGGAAGGGGCGTGAGGCGCTCGAGATCAAATGGGCCGAGCACCCGACCTCGGCCCAGAGCAGCGCGGCCTTCGCCGCCAAGGCCGCCGAGCTGGCCAAGGCCCCCCCGCAGCGCGTCGACCGCGCCGACGGGGACGTCGACGCCGCCCTGAAGGGCGCGGCCAAGACGGTCAGCGCCGCCTACAGCTATCCCTTCATCGCCCACGCGCCGTTGGAGCCGCAGAACTGCACGGCGGTGGTCAAGGACGGTAAGGTCGAGATCTGGGCCCCGACCCAGAACCCCGAGCCCGGCCGCAAGCTGGTCGCCGCCGCTCTGAACGTGCCGGAAGAGGCCATCACCATCCACCTGGTGCGCGGCGGTGGGGGCTTCGGCCGGCGGCTGAACAACGACTACATGGTCGAGGCCGCCGCCATCGCGGCCAAGGCCGGCGTCCCGGTCCAGCTGATCTGGACGCGCGAGGACGACATCCAGCACGACTTCTACCGCCCGGGCGGCTGGCACAACCTGACGGCAGGCCTGGACGCCTCGGGCAAGCTGGTGGCCTGGAACGATCACTTCGTCAGCTTCGGCGAGGGCGAGCGCTTCAACTCCAGCGCCGGCTTCAACGCCACCCAGTTCCCGTGCCGGGCGGTCGACAACTACCGCGTCCAGGTCTCGGTCATGCCGCTGGGCATGCCGACCGGGCCGCTGCGGGCGCCGGGCAACAACGCCTTCGGCTTCGTGCTGCAGAGCTTCACCGACGAGCTTGCCCAGGCGGCCGGCCAGGATCCCGTCGCCTTCCGCCGCGACCTGCTGGGCGCACCGCGCCTGCTGGGCGAGGCGGGCAAGGGCGACAGCTTCCACACCGGCCGCATGCGCGGCGTGCTGGACCTGGTCGCCGAGAAGTCCGGCTGGGGCCGCAAGCTGCCGGCCGGAACGGGCATGGGCGTGGCCTGCCACTACAGCCACATGGGCTATGTGGCGGTGGTCATCCAGGTGACCGTCAAGGATGGCGCGCTGAAGGTCGACAAGGCCTGGGCCGCCGCCGACTGCGGCCGCCAGATCATCAACCCCAAGGGCGCCGAGCAGCAGGTTCAGGGCTCGGTGCTGGACGCCGTCGGCGCGGCCCTGGCCCAGGAGATCACCTTCGAAGGCGGGGCGACGACCCAGAGCAACTTCGGCGACTTCCCGCTGCTGCGCATGGCTGACGCTTTCGACGTCGAGGTCCATTTCAAGCTTTCGGACAACAATCCGACGGGCCTGGGCGAGCCGGCGTATCCGCCGGCCCCGGCGGCGCTGTGCAACGCCATCTTCGCCGCGACGGGCAAGCGCATCCGCAACTTGCCGGTGGGGGACCAACTGGCCTAGGACCGGAGGGTATTTTCTAGCAGGGCTCTTCCATGTCGCAGGTCACCGTCGTCAACCACCCGCTGGTCCAGCACAAGCTGACCAAGATGCGCGACAAGCAGACCTCGACGAAGACCTTCCGGGCCCTGATGCGCGAGGTCGCGACCCTGATCTGCTACGAGATCACCCGCGACCTGCCGATGGATCCGGTGCGGATCGAGACCCCGGTCGCCCCGACCACGGCCTATGAGATCGCCGGCAAGAAGCTGGTCTTCGCCCCAATCCTGCGGGCGGGACTGGGCATGTGCGAGGGCATGCTGGACCTGGTCCCGTCCGCCCGCGTGGCCCATATCGGCCTCTATCGCGACCACGATACGCTGGAGGCGGTCGAATACTACTTCAAGGCCCCCGAAGACATCGCCGGCCGCCTGGTCATCGTGGTCGACCCGATGCTGGCCACGGGCCACTCGGCCATCGCGGCCATTACCCGCCTCAAGGAAAAGGGCGTCACCAACCTGCGCTTCGTCTGCCTGCTGGCGGCGCAGCCTGGCGTCGAGGCCTTGCAAGCCGCCCACCCCGACGTGCCGATCTGGACGGCGGCGGTGGACGCCACGCTGAACGAGCACGGCTACATCGTGCCGGGCCTGGGCGACGCCGGCGATCGAACCTTCGGCACGCGCTGATCTTGTTTGCCACTTGAATTGACGCTATATTCGTCATCCTGAGTGGCAATGAAAGGTCATCGCCATGGGTTTAGCCAAATACGCCGACGACGGCTTCTTCGCCCCGCGCAAGATCGCCGACGTCCTGCGCACGACCAGCGAGGAAGTCGCCCGCACGGCCGGCCTGGGCCGTGACGCGGTCGTGCGTCAGGAGCGCTCGCGCTCGGCCAAGACCCAGCGTCGCCTGCGCGAGATGGTAGAGGTCATCAACAAGGTCGAGCCGCGCTTTGGCTCCGAGCTGATCGCCTACGCCTGGTATCGCTCCGAGCCGCTGCCGGGTTTCTCGGGCCAGACGGCCATGCAACTGGTCCGCGAGGGGCGCATCGACGAGGTGCTGGACTATGTCGACGCCGTCGACGCCGGCGTCCACGCCTAGCCTCGCATGTATCGCGGGCTGCTCTATCGCGCCTTGAACCCGATCTATGCCCGTCAGCCACTGTCCGGCCGTGGGGCGCAGCTCTATGGCGGCCGCTTCAACGCCAAGGGCACGCCGGCGCTCTACGCGTCGCTGAGCGTCATGACCGCGCTGCGCGAAGCCAACCAGGCCGGGTCGCTGCAACCCACCACGCTCGTGTCCTACGACGCCGAGATCGAGCGGGTGTTCGACACGCGCGACATGGCCGCCTTGACCGCTCAGGACATGGACGACGATGGCCTAGCCGACGCCGGCTGGCGCGATCAGATGAAGGCGAAAGGCGAGGCCAGGCCCCAGGCCTTCGCGCGACGCCTGGTCGAGGCCGGCTATCAGGGCCTGCTGGTCAGAAGCTTCGCGCGTGGGGCGCGGCCCGACGATCTCAACCTGGTCCTGTTCTCATGGGGCGAGGGCCCGCCGTCACGCCTGACCCTGATCGACGACGAGCAGCGGCTGGGCTAGTTCGGCAGCGCCTTCACGAACGCTTTCACCACCGTGGCGGAATTGTCCGAGGCCAGGGCCATGAAGGTTCCCATCTCGTTTTCGCCCGCGCCGCCGCCGGCCAGGTCCGACAGGCTGCGGAAAGCGATGAAGGGGGTCTTGCTGACAAAGGCCACATGGGCGACGGCGGCGCTTTCCATATCGACCACGCGGGCGTCGAAGGTGGCGCGCAGGTACTTGCGGTAGGCGGCGTTGTCCAGGAACACCGGGGCCGAGACGCCCTTGCCGCCCACCACCACCTTGGGCGGATGGACCAGGCACTTGCCGGCGGCACAGCGCTGCAGGGCGACCTCGGCGGCGACCTTGCGGGCGGTGGTCAGCAGGGCCGGATCGGCCGGGAACCAGACGCGGGCCGGAGCGCCCAGGGCGTCGCCAGGGAGAACGATCCCGCGCGGATAGATCATGCCGTAGTTGGCCAGGTCGCTGTTGCGGATGAACGACTGGACCTCGAAGCCCTTGTCGGTCTCGCGGGCGAAGGCGCTTTCCAGGTTCTGGGCCCACTGGTCGGCGACCACGACGTCGCCGATGTCCAGGCTCTCGTCGACGCCGCCGGCGATGCCCGAGAAGACGATGCGGGTGATGTTGAAGCGGTCCAACGCCATCTGGGTGGTCATGGCCGCGTTGACCATCGACACGCCGCTGAGGAACACCACGACTGGCTTGCCCTCCAGCTTGCCGGTCATGAACTGAACGCCGTTGACGTCATAGGTCTTCTGCTCGCCGGTCGCCGCGTTCAGGGCGCCGATCTCGGGCGGGAAGGCCGAAATCACGGCCACGCGCGGGGTCTCGTCCAGGCGCTGAGCGAAGGCCGGCGAGGCGACCAGGAACAGGCAGGCGAGAAAAAAGGCGGGCAGGCGCATGGCGACTCCTTGAATGGCCAAGCCTTAGCCGCCCGGCGACGCGGACCCAAGCGTCTAGGCGCAAAGCGGGCCAAACCTAAGAACGTGGTTTGACGCCTCAACCATCTTGAGCTTCAACCGCTCGAACGGCGTGCAGCGTCGAACACCGAGTCTATGCAATCGATGTCCAAGAGCGTGCCGCTGATCTACGTCGCCGACGACGACGAGCCGACGCTGGAGCTGATCGAGGCTTTTCTGGCCCGTGACGGGCTGGAAGTGGTGGGCTTTTCGGACGCCGCGCGGCTGATCGCGGCCATCGCCGGCCGCAAGCCGGACGCCATCCTGCTGGACGTGCGCATCCCGGGCCTGAGCGGCCTGGACGCCCTGAAGACCCTGAAGGAATCCGACGCCGCCGCCATCCCCGTGCTGATGCTGACCGGCGACGGGCGCTTCGACCGCATCGTCCAGGCCATGCAACTCGGCGCCAAGGGCTATGTCATGAAGCCGTTCGACGGCCCCAAGTTGGTTGGCGAAGTGCGGGCGATGCTGAAGTAGCTAGCCGATCAGGCCCTTCAGCCAGGCCAGGGTCTCGTTGCACCAGGCCAGGAAGTTCTCGAACAGGCTGGGCGCCTTGGTCGACGCGGCGGGCTTCTTGACCTCGACGGGCACGAACCAGCTGGGCGCGGCCGGCGGGGCGCAGTTCATCCGCATGCCGACGCCCTTGAGATAGCCGCGCCGCACGCCGCCGGACTGGATAGCTTTCGCGATCGCCTTGTCGTGCTTGGCCGCGCCGGTCAGCTTGCGGATCCAGCTACGGAACGGCAGCACATCCCGCGTCGTGTCCCGCACGCCCGAGACGCCGACGCCATAGGCCGCGTCGGCGACCTTCTTGCCCTTGGAGCGGTTGTCCGGCGGCGGGGCCTCGTCGAGGTCGGGACCCAGGGCCGCGTCCAGCCGGCCGATCTCGGCGGCGATGGGTTCGCAGCGGGAGAGGCCGGTCATGTCATAGGGATCGGCGACGGCGCGTTGCAGCACCGCCGGGATGCTCTTCTGCTTGAGGTTCAGGTCCTCGAGCGGCGCGGTGGCGGCGTCGCGGAAGGTGTCGTGCTGCTGCATCGTGCCCTGGTCCGTTTGGGCGATGGCCGGACCGGCGAGGGCGAGCAGCAGGAGAGCGAACGGCGCGCGCATCACGGTCGCTTCACCACCTGGCCGCCCTTCATGACGAAGACGACGTCGCGCGTCGCCTCGATCGCCTGGGTCGGGTCGCCCTGAACGGCGACGATGTCGGCCAGGTAGCCGGGCTTCAGCTGGCCCAGGTCATTGGCGCGGCCCAGCACCTTGGCGTCGACGGCGGTGGCGGCCAGCAGCGCCTGCACTGGCGTCATGCCCTCCTTGACCAGCCAGATCAGCTCGCGGGCGTTGTCGCCGTGCTTGAACACGCCGACGTCGCTGCCCATGCCGATGGTGACGCCGTTCTTCACGGCCAGCTTGAAGGCGCGGTCGGCGTTGTTCATCGCCGCCGTCGGCGGGGTCTTGCCGGCGACATAGCCGCCGAAATAGGTCGAGGTGCTCTCGACCGCAGTCAGGGTGGGGAAGAACACCACGCCCTTCTCGGCCATCAGCTTGAAGGTGGCGTCGCTGCCGCCATAGCCATGCTCGATGGTGTCGACGCCGGCCAGCACCGCCCGGCGCATGCCCTCGTCGCTGGAGGCGTGGGCGGCGACCGGCCGGCCGCTGGAATGGGCCGCCTCGACCAGGGCCTTCAGCTCCTCGATCGAGAAGGTCGGCTGGGTCGAGCCATCTGGGCCGATGCGATAGTCGGCATAGACCTTGATCCAGTCCGCCCCCGCGCCGGCCTGTTCGCGCACGGCCTTGACCACCTCGGCGACGCCGCTGGCTTCCTGGGCGCCCTGGGGCAACTCGGCCTCGGGGTTGTAGTTCTTGCGGGCCGGGCCGTACGAGCCGGTGGCCACGATGGCGTTGGTCGCTACGAACAGGCGCGGACCGGGGATCAGCCCGTCATTGATCGCCTTGCGCAGCGGCACGTCGGCCGAGCCGACGCCTTCGGTGCCCAGGTCGCGCAGGGTGGTGAAGCCGGCCTCCAGCGTCGCCTTGGCCTGCACCGCCGCCCGCAGCGTGCGGTAGGTCGGCGTCTCCTTCAGCACCTGATCGTCCCACAGGGTCTCGTTGTAGGGATGCAGGAAGAGGTGGCTGTGCAGGTCCATCAGGCCCGGGATCACCGTCGCGCCGGGCAGGTCGACGATTTCGGCGCCCCTAGCATCCACTTGGGCATCGATCTGGGCGGCCGGACCCACGGCGGCGATTTTGCCGTCCTTGACCAGCACCGCCCAGCCCTCGCGCGGCGGGCCGGCGTTCTCGGCGGTCCAGACGCGGGCGGGCTTCAGCAGGATCGGCTGCGCGGCCTGGGCGAGGCCGGGCGCGAGGGTCAGGGCGAGGGCGGTGATCAGGCGGCGCATGAACGACTCTACGGTTGAGGCGCCCAGCTAAGCCGAAATCGGCTCAGGCGCCAAAGCGCAGATGGATCAGCGGGTAGGGCCGGCCCTGGCTGTCCAATTCGGAGCGGCCGGTGCGCTCGAAACCCATGTGCTCGTAGAAGCCGACGGCCTGGGTGTTCTGTTCGTTGACGTCGGTGGTCAGGGCGGGATGAACGGCCAGAGCGTAGTCGATCATGATCGCGCCGATGCCCGCCCCGCGATGGGCGGGATCGATGAAAAGCGCCTCCATGTGGCCCTCGTCGATCAGCATGAAGCCCAGCGGCCGGTCCCGGTCGTCGACGGCCAGGGTCATGGGCGCGTAGGGCAGGAAACCTTCGACCTCGGCGCCGATCGCGGCGCGGTCCTCGGGCGAGAGAAAGTCGTGGGTCGCATCGACGGCGGCGGCCCAGATCTCGACGACGCGCGGGCCGTCTTCGGGCCGGGAAGGGCGGAGCTTGATCATGGCGGCGGTCTAGCCCGCCGGAGCCTCCCGCGCCAGCCACGCGCATACCTCGGCGGTGTGGGCGTCGGCCGGGAAGGCGCACTCGATCCGCAGCTCGTCCAGGGTGATGTCGCGCGGCGCGGCGAAGGTGGTGATGGTCTCGAAGAACCGCAGCTCACCGAGATCACTCTGGAAGATCAGGTTCAAGACCGGGGCCGGCTCTTCCTCTACGTCTCGGAAGCGCCAGCGGGCCGGCACATCGGGATAGGCCAGCACCTCGTCCAGCAAAGCCTGGGCGGTGGTGTCGGAGGGGACGGCGGCGATGTCGGCGTGCAGGTGGCGCAGGAACTTCTGGGCGACCTCGGGCCAGTTGACGATCACCTTGCGAAAATCGTCGGGGTCGAACACCTGGCGCAGCAGGTTGCTGTGCGGGCTCTGCTGGCCGCGCATCAGCAGGGCGTTGACCCGCTGAGCGGCGGTGTTGGCCATCAGCACGTCGAAGTGACGGTTGATGACGAAGGCCGGGTAGGGCTCCTGGTGGGCGATGATCAGCTCGATCGCCTCGCGCATCCGCTCCAGGGCCGGGGTGACCAGGGTATTTTCCGAGTATTGCGGCGCATAGCCGGCGGCCAGCAGCAGGGCGTTGCGCTCGCGCAGCGGCATGTCCAGGGCGTCGGCCAGGCGGGCCAGGGTCTCGCGGCTGGGCTGGGCCTTGCCGGTCTCGACGCACGACAGGTGGCGGGTCGAGACGCCGGTGTCCAGTGACAGGTCCAGCTGGCTGAGCCGCCGCGCCGCCCGCCACTCGCGCAGCAAGACCCCGACGGGCGGATGGGACTTCCTAACCTGGCTGGACGTCATGCGCGCTCCCTAACCGTCGGGCTCCGACGGAACCATGACCTGCGAGGTCATGCTGATCTGGTCGCGCCCAGAGCGCTAGTCGTCGCAAAAGGTTGGACCGGACACTGCTGACAGGTTCGGGCTCGAGGCCGTCCAATCTCATCGCGCTGAGGGAGCGTGCGTTTGGAAAAGATCGACCTGAAGGCGGTGCTGCCGGCGCTGTACAACGCCCCGCGCGGGCGGTTCGTGATCGTCGACGTGCCGCCGATGAGCTATCTGGCGGTCGAGGGCGAAGGCGATCCCAACACCTCGCCGGCCTATGAGGCCGCGATCGAGACGCTGTACGCGGCGTCGTACACCCTGAAATTCCTGACCAAGGCCGCGATGGGACGCGACTATGTCGTGCCGCCGCTGGAAGGGCTGTGGTGGGCCGACGACATGGACGACTTCGTCACTCGGCGGAAGGACCGCTGGCGGTGGCGGATGATGATCGCGACGCCGGACTTCATCGATGCGCCGGTCGCCATGCGGGCGATCGAGAAGGCGCGGGCCAAGGGCAAGGCGCTGGAGGCCGTCAGCTTCGAGCGCCTGGAGGAGGGCCGGTCGGTCCAGGCCCTGCACGTTGGAGCCTATGACGAAGAGGGTCCCGCGCTGGAGGCCCTGCACAAGCGGTTCCTGCCCGCCAACGGCCTGACGCCGGCCGGGCTGCACCACGAGATCTATCTCAATGACCCGCGCCGGACGCCGGCGGAGAAGCTGAGGACGCTGCTCCGCCAGCCGGTTCGGGCTGTCGCCTAGATCTCTTGGTTATATTTGCCGACGCGGTCGCCCAGGCGCGGCTTCACTTCCTGGCGGAAGAGGGCGCGCATGTCGTCTTCCGACTGGGTGCTCTCGACCACCACCACCACCTCGGGTTTGTTCGAGGAGGCGCGGACCAGGACCCACGAGCCGTCTTCCAGGTGCACGCGCACGCCGTTGACGGTGATCACCTCGGTGATCTTGCGGCCCAGGATCGAGCCGCCGGCGGCGAACAGGTCCTGGTATTCCTTCACCACGTCGTCGACGACGCCGTACTTCACCTCGTCGCCGCACTTGGGGCTCATGGTCAGCGAGGTGAAGGCCACCGGCAGGGCTTTGCGCATGTCCGACAGCTTCACGCCCGGATTGCGATCCAGCATGGCCAGGATGGCGGCCGCGGCGGTCAGGCCGCAGTCATAGCCGTAGCCCAGGTCGCCGTTCATGAAGAAGTGGCCGCTCTTTTCGAAGCCGGCCAGAGCATTGAGCTCGGCGCTCTTGCGCTTGATGTAGCTGTGGCCGGTCTTCCAGTAGATGACCTTGCAGCCGTGCTGCTGGAGGATCGGGTCGGTGGCGTAGAGGCCCGTCGACTTCACATCCACGACGAAGGTCGCGCCGGGGTTCAGCGGGGCCAGGTCGCGGGCCAGCATCAGGCCGATCTTGTCGGCGAAGATCTCCTCGCCCTCGTCGTCGACCACGCCGCAGCGGTCGCCGTCGCCGTCGAAGCCGAAGGCCAGGTCGGCCTTGGTCTCATGGACGGCATGGGCCATCGCATGCAGCATCTCGGCGTCTTCGGGATTGGGATTGTACTTGGGGAAGGTGAAGTCGAGATCGGTGTCCATCGGGACGACTTCGCTCACGCCCATCTTCTGCAGGGCCTCGACCACGAAGGCGCCGGCCGTGCCGTTGCCGCAGGCGGCGATGACCTTCAAGGGACGGGTGACGCTGGCGCGCTTGGCGACGTCGTCGATATAGCGCTGGGCCTCGCCCTGCACGCGGATCAGCTTGCCGCCGTCGCGCTCGACGAACTCAGCGCCGAGGACGATCGCCTTCAGGCGGCTCATCTCGTCGGGACCGAAGGTCAGGGGCTTCTGGGCGCCCATCTTCACGCCGGTCCAGCCGTTCTCGTTGTGGCTGGCGGTGACCATGGCCACGCACGGGATATCGAGGTCGAACTGGGCGAAGTAGGCGGTGGGCGACAGGGCCAGGCCGATGTCGTGGACCTCGCAGCCGGCGCTGATCAAGCCCAGGATCAGGGCGTTCTTGATCGAGGTCGAATACGAGCGGAAGTCGTGGCCGACCACGATCTTCGACTGGCCCAGCTCGTGGATGTAGGTGCCCAGGCCCAGGCCCAGCGCCTGCACGCCCAGCAGGTTGATCTCGGGCCCGAATAGCCAGCGCGCGTCGTACTCGCGGAAGCCGGTCGCCTTGACCAGCGGTTCGTTTTCATACGCGGCGGTATTCGCAACGAGATCGGCGCGGGGCGCGGAGAACATCGAAAGCTCGCTTCAGTTGAGATGGTGTGGCTTTAGCCGTGCGAAGCCCGCGCGACTAGCGCGTTCGCATGACAAAGTTCGATAAAATCAGATGTGACTTAGATCACGCCGGCGCGAAGCAGGTCGTGAACATGCAGGATGCCCACGGGGCGATCAGCTTCGACCACGAACAGCACTGTGATGCGGCGGTCGTTCATGATCTTCAACGCCTCGGCCGCGAGGGCGCCGGGCGTGATGGTCAGCGGAGCCTTGGTCATGACCTCGCCGGCCGAATGGGTCAGCAGGCCGTCCATGTGTCGGCGCAGGTCGCCGTCGGTGATCATGCCGGCCAGGGCGCCCGCGCCATCGACGACGCCGACCGCGCCGAAGCGTTTTTCGCTCATCACCAGCAGGGCGTCGGGCATCGGCGCGTCCAGGCCGATCAGCGGCAGCTCGTCGTCCCCATGCATCAGGTCGCCGACCGTACGCAGCATGGCCCCCAGCTTGCCGCCGGGGTGGAAGACGCGGAAGTCGCTGGCCGTGAAGCCGCGCCGCTCCAGCAGAGCCACCGCCAGCGCGTCGCCCAGGGCGATCTGCAGGGTGGTGGAGGTGGTCGGGGCGTTGACCTCGGCCGTGGCCTCTGGCGCATCGGGCAGCAGCAGCACGATATTGCCGCCGCGCCCCAGCTGGCTGTCTTCGAACGCGGTCATGGCGATCAGCGGGATCGAGAAGCGGTTGGCGTAGGCGATGACGTCCGACAGCTCGCGCGCCTCGCCCGACTTCGACAGAGCCAGCACTACGTCATCGGGGCCGATCATGCCGAGGTCGCCGTGCGAAGCCTCGGCCGGATGAACGAACATCGCCTGGGCGCCGGTCGAGGCCAGGGTGGCGGCGATCTTGCGGGCCACGTGGCCGGACTTGCCCATGCCGGTGCAGACAATGCGGCCCTTGGCGTTGAACATCGTCTCGACGGCGCGGGTGAAGGCCTCGCCCAGCGAGTCGGCCAGGGTGCGCAGGGCGTCGGCCTCGGTGCTCAGCACGCGGCGGCCGATGGCGACGGCATTGAAGTCGCTCATTGGGGGACCTGGTCGGGCATCTGGCTGGCGGCCTCGACGGCCTTCTTGGCGGCTTCGTCGCGACGGGCGGCGGCGTCCTTCTCGCGTTGCAGCTTGGCCTTCATCTCGGGCGTCTGCTGCACCGGCGTGTGGCCGAACGGCCCCCACGAGCGGTCGCCTTCGCCCTGCGGCCAGACGAGCGAAAAGGTGATCAGGGCCAGGGCGATAAGCCCCATCAGCGGCATGAAGAAACGATCCGGCATGGTCCGCCTATAGCACGGCCTTTAGGGCGAGGGAGAGGCGATGACGGGAGAGGGCGCGGCATCGGCGCTTGACGCTGCGCCCGCCTGGCCTTAGCCCGCGCCCATACCTCCCCAGTCTATAAGGAAGCCCGATGCCGACGCTTGTCCTGCTCCGCCATGGCCAGAGCCAGTGGAACCTGGAAAACCGCTTCACGGGCTGGGTCGATGTCGACCTGACCGCCGAGGGCGAGGCCCAGGCCAAGAAGGGCGGCGAGCTGATCGCCGCCGCCGGCATCAACATCGACCACCTGTTCACCTCGGTCCAGACCCGCGCCATCCGCACGGGCAACCTGGCCCTGGACGCCGCCAAGCAGAGCTTCGTGCCGGTGACCAAGGACTGGCGCCTGAACGAGCGCCACTACGGCGGCCTGACCGGCCTGAACAAGGCCGAGACCGCCGAGAAGCACGGCGAGGCCCAGGTCACCATCTGGCGCCGTTCGTACGACGTGCCGCCGCCGGAACTGGCCCCGGGCGGCGAGTACGACTTCAGCAAGGATCGCCGCTACAAGGGCGCGACCCTGCCGTCGACCGAGAGCCTGGCCACCACCCTGGTCCGCGTGCTGCCGTACTGGGAGAGCGATATCGCGCCGCACCTGGAGGCCGGCGAGACCCTGCTGATCGCCGCGCACGGCAATTCGCTGCGCGCCATCGTCAAGCACCTGTTCAACGTGCCGGACGACAAGATCGTCGGCGTCGAGATCCCGACGGGCAATCCGCTGGTCATCGAACTGGACGCCGGGTTGAAGCCGACGGGCGCCCGCTACCTGGACGAAAGCCGCGCCGAAGCGCTGCCTTCGGTCGCCTAAGCTTCACCGGAAGCTGTTGGAAACACGGCGTTAATTTTGGTCTGCGCATGGTGATCCCTCACGACGGGATTCCATGCCAGACATGAGCGCGCCAGCGCCCAACACCCAGGAATACAAGCGCCTGACGCAGTATGACGTTGACGTCATCTGCGCCAAGCACGATCGCCTGTGGTCGGCCCGGATGGGCGGGGCGCGCGCCGTCTTCGCCTTCTGCGACCTGTCGGGCCTGTCGATGACGGGCCGCAATCTGTGCGACGCCGACTTCACCGGCGCGATCATGGTCGGCTGCGACCTGCGCAAGACCAAGCTGGACAACGCCAACTGCTACGGCGCCGACATGCAGGGCGCGGACCTGACCGACGCGTCCTTGCGTCGCGCCGACCTGCGCGGCTCCAGCCTGCGCGGCGCCAACCTGACCGGCGCCGACATGTTCGAGGCCGATCTGCGCGAGGGCACGATCGCCGCCGCCGATCGCAAGGAAGGCTACAAGGTCATCGAGCTGACCCAGCGCGAGGCCTATGCCAGCGGCGCCAACCTGTCGGGCGCCAATCTGGAGCGCTCGCGCCTGTCGGGCATCGTGGCGACCAAGGCCGACTTCAGCGACGCGATCCTGAAGGACGCCAAGCTGGTCCGCGCCAACCTCAAGCAAGCCAATTTCAACGGGGCGAACCTGGCCGGCGCCGACCTGTCGGGCGCCAACCTGGCCGGGGCCGACCTGCGCAATACGGTCCTGGTCGGCGCCAAGACCATGTCGTGGAACGTCAACGACACCAACATGGAAGGCGCTTTGACCGACAAGCCGTCGGGCACCAGCGTCTCGGACCTGCCGTACGAGCAGATGATCGCCGACCACGCCAAGTGGATCGAGACCGGGGGCGGCGAGGGCAAGCCTTCGGTGTTCGACAAGGCCGACCTGCGGAACCTGCGCTCGATCCGCGGTTACAACCTGACGGCCCTCTCGGCCAAGGCGGCGGTGTTCTACGGTTTGGACATGGAAGGCGTTCAGATGCAGGGCGCCCAGCTGGAAGGGGCGGACCTGCGGGCCTGCAACCTGCGCCGGGCCGACCTGCGCGGCGCGCGGTTGAAGGGCGCCAAGCTGACCGGCTCGGACCTGCGCGACGCCCAGCTGGGGCCGCTGCTGATCGCCGCCGATCGCGTGCTGCCGTGCGACCTGACGGGCGCCATCCTGACCAATGCCGATTTCGCGCGCGCCGACCTGCGCCAGGCCCGCATGGCCGGGGCCGACGTCTCGCGCGCCAACTTCACGGGAGCTCAGCTCAAGGACATCGATCTGACCGGCGCGATCCGCATGGCGGCGCGCGGATTGGACGACGTTCTCTAGAAATTTTCGCGACATTCGGACGCAGGCTTAACTGTTCACTCGTCCATCGCCGCTACAGTCCGCGTAACACACAAAAGAACACTAACGGGGACCATCGTTATGAACGCCGCGCAAAGCGTGGCCGGGCGGCGACGCCTGAGCCAAGCCGAGCTCGACATGATCGTAACGGCGCACGAGAAATTCGTTACCGGCAAGCAGGGGGGCAAACGCGCCTCCCTACGCTTCGTGCAGCTGTCGGGCCTAGATCTGTCGTTTCGGAATTTGACCGACGCCGACCTGACCGCCTCCATCCTTGAAGGCTGCCGCATGGTCCGCACCAAGCTTGATCGCGCCAGCCTGTTCGGCTGCGACCTGCGGACCAGCGACATGCGCCAGGCCTCCCTGGTGCGCGCCGACCTGCGCGGCGCCTGCCTGCGCGGCGCCAACCTGGCCCAGGCCGACCTGACCCAGGCCGACTTCCGCGAAGGCCAGGTCGCCATCCCGCATCCCCGCAAGGGGCTGGACACCCTGCGTCACGAGACGCGCCAGGGCGAGGTCGACGAGGTCAACTTCTCGGGCGCCACCCTGGACGGCTCGCAGTTCGAGGGCGTCTCGGCGTTCAAGGCCGACTTTAGTGATTGCTCGCTGCGCGGCGCCAAGCTGTCGGGCGCGAACCTCAAGGAAGCCAACCTGGCCGGGGCCATCCTGGACGGGGCCGACGTCAAGGGCGCCAACCTGGAAGGGGCGAACCTGTCGGGCGCGGTGATGACGGGGGTCGACACCTCTACCGCCCGCGTCAGCGGCGCCAGCATGAACGGCGTGCTGCAGACCTCGACCCGCGAGGCGGTGGCCAAGGCCGAAGAGCTCTACAAGCGTTGCATGGACAATCAGCGCTGGTGCCAGACCGGCGGCAAGGAAGGCCAGCCGGCCCGTCTCGACGGCGAGGACCTGCGTCCGCTGGGCGATCGGCTGAAAGGCCTGCGCCTGACCGCGCTGAACGCCAAGGGCGCGTGCCTGGTGGGGCTGGACCTGTCGGGCGTCCAGCTGCAAGGCGCGAACCTGCAGAACGCCGACCTGCGCGGGGCCAACCTGCGCGGCGCAGATCTGCGCGGGGCTCGCCTGACCGGCGCCAACCTGACCAAGGCCGACCTGCGCCAGGCGATCCTGGCGCCGCTGCCGCTGGGGCCCGAGCGCCAGACCGTGGCCAACCTGCAAGCAGCCCGCCTGCGCTACGCCATGGTCCAGGCCGCCGACCTCAGCGAGGCGGTGTTCGACGACGCCGACCTGCGTGGAGCCGACCTGACCGGCGCGCGTGTCGGCAAGACCAGCTTCCGCAAGGTGGACCTGACCCGGGTCCATGGCCTGGACCTCTCCGTGCGCTGAACATGAAAAAGGCGGCGCATCGCTGCGCCGCCCAAGTTCAGAGGGGAGTGGGGATCAGAAACAGAGGTCGCCGATTAGGCGGCCTTTTCGCCTTCGATCAGGGTCGAGGACGGAGCCGACTTGATCTCCACGGTGCGGGGCTTGAGGGCTTCCGGCAATTCACGCTTCAGCGCGATCGACAGCAGGCCGTTCGACAGATCGGCGTCGACCACCACCAGGTAGTCGGTCAGCTGGAACTTGCGCTCGAAGTTACGCTCGGCGAGCCCGCGGTGCAGGTACTGCTTGGCGTCGCCATCGTTGGCGGCCTTGCGACCGGTGACGGTCAGCAGGTTTTCCTTCACCTCGACGTTCAGTTCTTCCGGCTTGAAACCGGCCACCGCGATCTCGATGCGGTAGTCGTTCTCGCCGGTGCGTTCGATGTTGTAGGGGGGATAGCCCGAAGCCGCTTCGGTGCGGGCGGCGGCGTCCAGCTGGTCGGCGAGGCGGTCAAAGCCAACGAGCGAGCGGTACAGGGGCGAAAGGTCGATCGTACGCATAGGTCTAGATCCTTCTTATCAAGCAAGGTCTTTGAATGTTCGTCCCGTCGGCGACCCGAAATCGGCATCGCCAGGTGGTCCGGAAGGCCCGGGTTTCCAGCGCCTTCGTGAAACTAGTTGGTGAGCGGATTTTCGGGTTCAAGGGGGCTCCAGCTCAAAGAACGTGAATCGTTTGACGCACCGGTTCCCCCGGCTAAGGTCGCGCCTCCAATCTTCGCCGAAGGACACGTCCCCATGCCGCTTCGCCGTCACGTCCTGTTGCTGGCCGCCGCCCTGACCCTGGCCGCGCCCGCCGCCTTCGCTTCCACCGATGCGGCCCTGAAGGCCGCCGTCGCCTCGCCGAACCGCCCCGCTGGCGACGTCGCCCGCGACGGCGCGCGCCACCCGGTCGAGAGCCTGGACTTCTGGGGCCTCAAGCCCAAGCAGACCGTGATCGAGATCTCGCCCGGCGGCGGCTACTGGACCGAGATACTGGCTCCGTACGCCAAGGCCACGGGCGGCACGTACGTCGCCGCCGTCGCCGACCTGTCGAACCCGAAGATCTCGGAAGGGGCCAAGAAAGGCCGCGCCGACTTCGAGACTCGGTTCTCCGATCCCGCCAAGTACGGCAAGCCGCAATACGCCAATTTCGGCGCGGTCTCGGGCCCGCTGGGCGCGCCGGGCTCGGCCGACCTCGTTTTGACCGCCCGCAACGTCCACAACTGGACCCAGGCGCCGGGCATGGCCGACAAGGTGTTCGCCGACTTCTTCGCGGTGCTGAAGCCGGGCGGCATCCTGGCCATCGAGGATCACCGCGCCGACCCGCGCTCGGAAAAGGACGCCGGCGCCGACGGTTACCTGAACACCGCCACCGTGATCGCCCTGGCCGAGAAGGCCGGCTTCAAGCTGGACGCCAAGTCCGAGATCAACGCCAATCCCAAGGACACCAAGGACCATCCCTTTGGCGTCTGGACCCTGCCGCCGACCAAGCGCACCGCGCCGGGCGGCCAGCCGGCCAATCCCAGCTTCGATCGCGCCAAGTACGACGCGATCGGCGAAAGCGACCGCATGACCCTGCGCTTCAAGAAGCCGGCCTGACTTTGGCCAAGGTCGACCGGCATCTTGCTGGACGCGTTACGGGGGAATGATGCTTCCAGCTCGGAATTGGTCGCGGCGTGGGGTGCTGGCCGGCGTTAGTGCGCTGGCGCTCACCGCTTGCGGCAAGAAGAACGATCCGGCCAAGGTCGAGGCGAAAGCCGCCGAGAAGGCCGGGCCCAAGACGATCGAGGCGGTGGTGGCCGGCGACTGGCGCCGGTCCGAGGACCGCGCGCGCGACGTCTGGCGCCATCCCGTCGAGACGCTGAAGTTCTGGGATCTCAAGCCCGGCCAGACGGTCGTGGAGTTTTGGCCCGGGGCGGGCTGGTACACCGATATCCTGGCGCCGTACCTGGCCGACACGAAGGGTCACCTTTACGAGGCCCTGCTGCAGACCGACCCCGCCGATCCGGCCGCCGCCGAGATCGCCGAGGGCTATCGTCGCAAGCTGACCGAGAAGAAGAAGGTCTATGGCGACGTGCAGTTCACCGCCTTCGGCCCCACCAGCGGTCCGGTGGCGCCGGGCGGCACGGTCGACCTCGTCCTCTTCCTGCGCAACCTGCACAACTGGATGGCCGGCGGCATCGCCGAGAAGGCCTTCAAGGACGCCCTGGCGGCTCTGAAGCCCGGCGGCATCCTGGGCGTCGAGGAGCACCGCGGCGAGCCGGGCCGGGTGCAGGACGTGCTGGCCGAGGACGGCTATGTCCAGCAGGACTACGTGATCCAGATGGCCAAGGAGGCCGGCTTCGTGCTGGTCGCGGCCAGCGAGATCAACGCCAACGCCAAGGACACCAAGGACCATCCGTTCGGCGTCTGGACCCTGCCGCCCACGCGCCTGTCGGCGCCGCGCGGCGAGCCGGCCGAACCCGGCTTCGACCACGCCAAGTACGACGCGATCGGCGAGAGCGACCGCATGACCCTCAAGTTCATGAAGCCGAAATGACGGGGCCTGCCGCGCAGGTAAAGTTGACAAAAACCCCGACTAGGGTCGCCTTCTATCAGGGGAAGAAATAACAGCCTGGGTCGTCTGAACGGTGTTTACTTAACCGGGCGGCCCGGTCTAGCTTTTCGTAACAACTCGCGCAGAGGGAGATCGCGCATATGGCCACGATTCAAGAGATCACCGACCGCATCAAGGGCGCCGTGGGCGACGACAGCGGCCTGGGCAAGAGCCTGAAGTTCGACCTGAAGGACGCCGGCGTCATTCACATCGACGGCGGTTCGGTGACCAACGAAGACAAGCCGGCCGACCTGACCATGACGCTCAGCCTGGACGACCTGCTGGCCATCGGCGCCGGCTCGCTGGACCCGACCATGGCCGTCATGACGGGCAAGCTGAAGCTGTCGGACATGGGCACGGCCATGGCCCTGCAGCCCAAGATGGGCGCTCTGTTCGCCAAGATGCGCTAAGCCGAAGATGACGGAAGAACCGGCGCGTCTGGTCTCGACACCCGAGGCTCCGGTTCCCGCTTCTGGCAAGGCCGAATGGTTTCGCGGCGCGGATGGGGCGACCCTCCGCGCCGCGACGTTTTTCCCGGATGGTCCCGCGCGCGGAACGGTGGTGCTCAGCCCCGGGCGCAGCGAGCCGCTTGAGAAGTATTTCGAAGTCGTCGACGACCTCCTGGCGCGCGGCTTCGCTGTGCTGCTGCATGACTGGCGAGGGCAGGGGCTGTCGGCCCGCGCGCTGCCGGACCGCCTCAGGGGCCACGCCCGGGGCTTCAAGACCTTCATCGCCGACTACAAGGCGCTGCTCGACGCGTTCGAGACGCGGATGCCCAAGCCGTGGGTCGCGGTCTCCCACTCGATGGGCGGCTGCCTGACCATGCTGGCCCTGGCCCACGGCGAGACGCGGTTTTCGGCCACGGTGCTGTCGGCGCCCATGCTGGGCCTCAACACGGCCGGCGTGCCGCCCTGGCTGGCCAAACCCCTGGCCTGGACCATGTCCCGTATCGGCAGGGCCGGGGACTATGTGTCGGCGCCCTACGATCCGCTGGTCCAGACCTTCCAGGGCGATGGCCTGACCCACGACGAGACGCGCTACGATCGTTACCAGAACCAGCTGCGCGCGGATCCCGAGATCGCGCTGGGCGGCATGACCTGGGGCTGGGCGGATTTCGCCATCTCGGCCTGCGCCTGGCTGAGGACCAGCAAGGGCGTCGAGGCCATCGCCACGCCGGTCACCATCGTCGGGGCCGAACTCGACAACCGCGTGCTGAATTCAGACGCCCAGGCGATCGCAGGGCGCATCCGCAAGGGCCGCTATGTCGAGGTCCCCGGCGCGTTCCACGAGGTTTTGATCGAGACCGATCCCCGTCGCGCCATCTTCTGGAAGGCGTTCGACGAGACCGTCGATCCCGTTGCGCCGCGCGAGCCGCTTATTTCGCCGAACGTTTCAGACTGACCAGCGCCTCGTCCAGCGGACGGCGGTCGCCGGAGATGACCATCTGGCCGCCGTTCGGGCCGATGGGCTCGCCGCGCCAGTTGGTGACCAGGCCACCAGCGCCTTCGATCAGGGGGATGGCGGCCTCGATATCCCAGGACTTCAGGCCGGCCTCGATGACCATGTCCATCTTGCCCATGGCGACCATGGCGTAGGCATAGGCGTCGCAGCCCTGGCGCGCCAGCTTGGCGGCCGCGCGCACCTGCAGCCAGGCGCCGCGCTCGGCCCCGTCGAAGCAGGCGTCGGCGTCGGTGGTGGCGATGACGGCGTCGGTCAGGTCGGCGCATTCGCGCACGCGCAGCGGCGTCTCCTGGCCGCGCGCCAACAGGCGAGAGCCGCCAGCGTGGCCGACGAAGATCTCGTCCATATAGGGCTGACCGATCGAGCCCAGCACGGGGCGACCCTGATGGCGCAGGCCGATCAGAGTGGTCCACAGCGGCAGGCCCGAGATGAAGGCGCGCGTGCCGTCGATCGGGTCCAGAACCCAGACGAACTCGGCGTCCGGACGGTCCTCGCCGTACTCTTCACCGATCACGCCGTGCTCGGGATAGCGCTCGGTGATCAGCTTGCGGATCGCCGCTTCCGCGCCGCGGTCGGCCTCGGTCACCGGGTCGAACGCCGCGTGGGTGTCACGCGGCAGGTTCTTGCCCGCCCCCTTGTCCTCAAGGCCGTGGTCGGCCCGGAACAGCGGCAGGATCACCTGCGCCGAAGCGCGGTTCAGGTCGATGATGAAGGCGTCGAGCGCCGCGAGCGTGTCAGCGGAGAGCGTCATGGGGCGGGGTTTAACGCCCCCGCCCTAGGTACGCTAGCTCACACGGACAACTTACGCGTCGGCGTGCTCGGGACCGCCGCCGTTCAGCGACTTGGCCAGGTCCAGCAGGCGACGGCGCGGACGCTCGCCCAGCAGGTAGTAGGCGCGGATCAGGTCCAGCGTCTCCTTGCGCGCGAACATTTCGCCGCCCTCGGCCGACTCGCCGGTGTTCTCGCGGCGCACGTCCGACAGGCCGTCGTAGAAGTAGCCAACCGGCACTTCCAGGGCCTCGGACAGTTGCCACAGACGCGCGGCGGAGATGCGGTTGGCGCCGCACTCGTACTTTTGGATCTGCTGGAACCGAACGCCGACGGCCCCCGCCAGTTGTTGCTGGGTCAGGCCCAGCAGACGACGGCGGCGACGCAGACGCTTGCCCAGATGCGTATCGATGTCGTTACCCATGGAAGCCGTGCCCCCTAGCTTTTCTCGACCCGTCCCGAAACGGAACGGTCTGGGCTGACAGCCGCAAGTCGCGTGCCGGGCGAAGCCACGTTGCGCGATACGTGCGGGGCAGCCTACTTAGGAGCCATGTCGGATAAGCGTCAGCCTTGGGTTCAGGACCTTCTGTGGCGGTTGGAGGCCTTGGGCTTCGACCTCTTTATCGGCGCGGTGCGCCTGATGGGCGTGGACCGCGCCTCGGACTTCGGTGGTTGGCTGGGCAAGACGTTCGGGCCGATGAGCGGGGCGCACAAGGTCGCCACGCGCAATCTGAAGCTGGCCTTCCCCGACAAGGACGCCGCCTGGCACGCCCGCATCCTGGAGGAGCAGTGGGAGGGGCTGGGCCGTTCGTTCGCCGAATTCCCGTTGATGGACAAGATCTTGCCGTCGACCGGCCGGGTCGAGGTGGTCAACGCCGAGCGCCTGAATGAGATCGCCGAGCAGAAGATCCCGGTGGTGTTCGTCTCAGGCCACCTGTCGAACTGGGAGGTCATGCCGGCCGCCATCGTCGACAGCGGCGTGATCTGCGAGATGACCTATCGCGCGGCCAACAATCCCTATGTCGACAAGCGCATCCGCGACAGCCGCTTCCGTTATGGCGTGCGCCTGTTCGCGCCCAAGGGCGGCGACGGCTCGCGTGAGCTGCTGCGGGGCATGAACGAGGGCAGGTCGGTCGCGCTGATGAACGACCAGAAGTTCAACAGCGGCGTGGCGGCCCCGTTCTTCGGCCACGATTCCCGCACCGCGCCGGGGCCCACGCGTCTGGCGATCCGTTTTGGCACGGTCCTGCAGACCATGTCGGTGCAGCGGGTGAAGGGCGCTTATTTCCGGGCGGTGGTGCACGAGCCGATCGTCCCGCCCAGCACCGGCGATCGCACGGCCGATATCGAGGCCGGGGTGCGGATGATCAACGCCTTCATGGAGGATCGCATCCGCGAGCGGCCGGCCGAGTGGTTCTGGGTCCACCGGCGCTGGCCGAACGAGGTCTATGCGGAGCTGGCCGAGCGCGAACGCGCGGCGGCAGGCGGAGAGGGAGCCTAGATCTCCAGCGTGCCCGAGGCCGCGTCCTTCTCGTCGGCGCGGCGGAAGGGGCCGGGATGGTGCGGGTCGACACGGCGACGGCGGCACGGGCCGAAATAGTCGGCCGAGCGGATGAACGGCCGCGGGTGGTAGATCACCGTATTGATGCGATCCAGCAGCGAGCGGGCGGTCACCGGCTTGACCACCACCTCGGTCACGCCGGCGTCGCGAGCCTCGAACACACGGTGACGTTCGGCAAAGCCAGTCAGCATGATGATCGGCAGGAACGGGTCGACGCTGTCGGGCGAGTTGCGGACCAGCTGGGTGAACTGCACCCCGTCCAGCGGCGACATCTTGAAGTCGACAATGGCGATGTCGGTCTGCCAGTCGCGCAGGATCTGCAAGCCCTCGGCGCCGTCCATGGCCTCGCGGATGTGGCGGACGCCGACACCCTTGAGGATGGCCGAGACGATCGAGCGGATATGCTGGTTATCGTCCACCAGCAAAAAGCGCAGCTTTTCCAGCGCCGCCGACATGCGGGAGCCGCCTCCTGAAGGATCTTGCGGAAAGACCGGAACCTTGGCGTCCGTTCCCCCGACGGACCCCTATCCCGATCGGCGGCATAGCTAGCGAATGATTTTAACTCGCGCCAGGGGGGAAACTTAAGCTTGGAAAGGCCCTGCGCCGACCAGCAGGGATGGGTCCAGGTTGCGGCCGCGCCACTTCATGCGCCAGCACAGGTGAGGGCCGGTCGCGCGGCCTTCCTTGCCGGTTTGCGCGATCAATTGGCCCTGTTTCACATAAGTGCCCGTGGGGACGAGGATTTTCGACAGGTGCAGATAGGCCGTCACCAAACCCTGGCCGTGATCGACCAGGACGAGACCGCCTTCATAATGCAATCCAGTCTCGGCGAAGGCGATCACGCCGCCCGCCGGAGCGCGCACTGGCGTGCCCACCGGGGTCGCCAGGTCAACCCCATAATGGGGACGCTTGGGTTCACCATTCAGGATCCGCTGGCCGCCGAACCGGGCCGAACGGCGCGCGCCGACAACCGGTAGTATGAATCCGTCGCGAAACCCCTCCAGGTCGATCTGGCTGGCGAAGCCGGCGACCTTGCGCACGTTCTCTGCGGTGATCCGCTCCAGCAGGGCCGGGTCGGTCGGAGTGACCTGCTCGGGCGGCAGGCCGTCGATGCGCTGGATGTCGAAGTCGCCCGGCGCGATCGTGCGCTCGTCGATGGCCGAGCCGTCCGGCGTGGTCACCGTCAGCTTGCTGGCCGGCGGAGCGTCGCGGTCGAAACCGATCACGAACCAGCCGTTGGCCGAGGCGGTGGTCTGAACCAGGCCATCGACGTCGATCAGCGCGCGTGGCGTGGTGCGGCCGACGGCATAGCCGCCCTGGACGAACTTGCCAGATAGGGAAAGACCCGGCGCGGCCGCGTGCGCGAGCCCCGCCAGACCGGAAAGCGGAAGCGCGGCGATGACCGCGCGGCGGCTCAGGCCTCTTGCCAACGCTTCAGCGCCTCGGTGGGGCCGGCATAGGCTTCCTGGTGCTCGGGGCTCCAGTAGCGCAGGGCTTCCAGCGGGATCTGCTTGTTGGTCACGGCGCACAGCACGAAGCGGCCAGGGCTGAGCACGGCATATTCGCCGTCGCCATAATGCAGGACGGCCAGGCCGTCGGACTTGCCGAGATCTCGATCGAAAGCGTTCATGGCTCTTACTCTACGCCAACCCGAAGGCTCAGAACAGGTCGCCCTGATCGGCCGGCGGCGCGGCCGGCTTGGGGCGGGGTTTCGGCGCCGGCGCTGCTGCGGGCGCAGGCGGCGGGACGAAGCCGCCTTCGCCGTCGATCACTGCGTCGCGGTCGCCGCTCTTGAACTTCAGGTTCACGCGCTCGCCCGAGACCAAGTCGGCGGCCGAGCGGGCCAGGGTACCGTCGCCCTTGCGAACCAGGGCGAAGCCCAGCTCCAGCGGCCGCTCGGGGTTCAGCGACTGGCGCAGCTTTTCCAGGTTGGCCAGGCGGTCGGCGTCGCGCTGCAGGCGGCGGTCGCCGGCGGCGTTCAGGCGCTGCCACAGGGCGGGCAGGCGCGCGTGCTGGGCGGCGCGGTCGGGAACGCGGCGGGCGGCCAGATCCAGGCGACGGCCGAGGTCCGCGACGCGGTCGGCCTTGCTAGCATGCTGACGGCGCAGGGCGTCCGGCGTCAGGCGCGCGGTGACCTTCAGCAGCTCCTGGGCGTGGACGGTGGTGTTGCGGTGCAGGGCCGCGTCCAGGCGTCCCGAGGCGATGTCGAACCGTTGCTGGGCCAAGGCCAGGATATCGTCGGGGCGGGGCAGGCCGCGGGCGGCGCTGACCAGGCGGGTGCGGCGATCCTCGATCGTGCGCGAGCCGCAGCGGTTCAGGCGGCGGTCGAAGTCCGAGATCAGGGCGCGCAACTCGGCCAGCACCGGCGTGGCCATCTCGGCGGCGGCGGTCGGGGTCGGCGCGCGGCGGTCGGAGACGAAGTCGATCAGGGTGGTGTCGGTCTCGTGGCCGACGGCCGAGATCAGCGGGATGGTCCCCTCGGCCACGGTGCGGGCCAGGCCCTCGTCGTTGAAGGCCCACAGGTCCTCGACCGAGCCGCCGCCGCGCGCGACGATCAGGATGTCGGGACGCGGCACCGGACCGCCGGGCGCGATGGCGTTGAAGCCACGAATGGCCGCGCTGACCTGGCCGGCGGCGGCGTCGCCTTGCACCACGCAGGGCCAGACCAGCACCTGGCAGGGCCAGCGGTCACGGATGCGGTGCAGGATGTCACGGATCACCGCGCCGGTCGGGCTGGTGATGACGCCGACGACGGCCGGCATCGAGGGCAGGGGGCGCTTGCGCTGAGCGTCGAACAAACCCTCGCCAGCCAGCTTGGCCTTCAGCCGCTCCAGCTGGGCGAGCAGCGCGCCGACGCCGGCGGCCTCCATGCTGTCGATGACGATCTGGTAGCGCGAGCCGGCCGGATAGGTGGTGATCTTGCCGGTGACGATGACCTCGAGCCCGTGCTCGGGCCGCACGCCCAGGCCCCGCACGTTGCCTTTCCAGACGACGCCGTCGATCGCGGACTTGTCGTCCTTGATGGTCAGATAGACGTGGCCGTTGCTGTGGTGCGTGACCTTGGACAGCTCACCGCGCAGACGCACGAAGCCATAGCGGTCCTCCAGCGTGCGCTTCAGGGCGAAGGCCAGCTCGGAAACCGAATAGGGCGGCGCGTTGGAATCGTTCGGCGCGAGGTCCGTCATGGGAGCTTATCTAGGGCGGAAGTCCGCTCGGGTCATCAGTAACGCCCAACAAACACCCGATCTCCCCGGCGAAAGCCGGGGCCCAGATCGAGCCCACGAACGCCTGACGAATTGGACGGGCGTATCTCGGATCATCCCAAACCGCTCAGGCTGAATCTGGGCCCCGGCTTTCGCCGGGGAAACGGACTGTCGGGGCTGAAACGCAAAAATCCCGGACGGCCTTTTGGGCCATCCGGGATCCGCCGCCTGAGAGACTTTTGTTCTTCTTAGATGTAGCGGCGAAGCGAACGGGCGAGCTCGGTGGCGCCGCCCTTCTTCTTGGTCTGCTGCGGCTGGTAGGCCACGCGGGCGTGTTCGACGCAGTAGGGGCCTTCCGACGAGCGGCGGCCGCAGAAGGTGAAGCCTTCCGACGACGGGTCGCCGATCGGCCACTTGCACATGTGCGCGCCCAGGGTCAGCACGGTGGCCGAGCCCGGCTCTTCATGCCGGAAGGCCGGCAGCGGCGCGGGGGCCGAGGCCACCGGAACCGACGAGGTCGGCGCTTCGACCGGGGTCACGCGGCGCGGCGCCGACGGCATGGCCTGGGCGGCCGGACGGGCCGGACGCGGGGCCTTGAACGCCGGGCGCGCCGGTTGCGAGGGGGCCGCGCGGCCCGACAGGCCCAGGCGGTGCACCTTGCCGATGACGGCGTTGCGCGTGACGCCGCCCAGTTGTTTGGCGATCTGACTGGCCGACAGGCCGTCCAGCCAAAGCTTCTTCAAGGTCGAGACTCGTTCGTCGGTCCAGCTCATAACCCGTCTCCGCCGTTTACCTAGGAGAGACGAGCGTCCCCACGCCCATCGCCCCTACATTTGGTGATCGGACAGCCCCGCCGGCTGTCGTCCTACTAGATATCGTAAAGAATGTGTTAAAGCGCACAATAGGCGCCAACGACTCTGTCCACAGAAACAAGATGTTGATTCACGCAAGCCCAAGCTTGCGGAACGGCCCCTCAAGGCGCACATGGCCAAGCAACACAACGGGTTGAGCCTATGAGAGATATGACGAACAGCGTCATTCCGCCGCAGCCGCGCGACTACCACGGCTGGAATTGGTCCGGGTTCGTCACCCTGTATCAGCGTGAAATCCGCCGGTTCTGGAAGGTCGGGACTCAGACCGTGGCCGCGCCGGTGGTCACCACGCTGCTCTACATGCTGGTCTTCGTGGTCGCCGTCGGCGCCAGCCGGCCGGCCGTGGGCGGGGTCACCTTCGGCCATTTCGTGGCTCCGGGCCTGATCATGATGGCGATCCTGAACAACGCCTTCGCCAACTCGTCCTCGTCGCTGATCCAGGCCAAGATGATGGGCCTGACGCCCGACTTCCTGACCCCGCCGCTATCGGCGCTGGAGCAGGTGCTGGGCTTTACCCTGGGCGCGGCGACGCGCGGTATCGTGGTGGGCGCGGTCACCGCCATCGTCATCGGCGTGCTGCCGGGCGCGGGCCTGTCGATCGCCCACCTGTGGGCCATCCTCTATTTTGGCGTCGCTGCCTCGCTGATCCTGGGCCTGGCCGGCGTGCTGGCCGGCCTGTGGTCGGAGAAGTTCGACCAGCTGGCCGCCGTCACCAACTTCCTGATCATGCCCATGACCTTCCTGTCGGGCACGTTCTACCTGGTCGACAAGCTGCCCGAGCCGTTCCGCACGGCCAGCCACTTCAATCCGTTCTTCTATCTGATCGACGGCTTCCGCTACGGCTTCATCGGCCATGCCGACGGCTCGATCCTGATCGGCGTCGCGGCGACTGGCGCGCTGACCGTCGCGATGTTCCTGTGGTGCTGGCGCCTGTTCGTCACGGGTTACCGTCTGAAGAGCTAGGTTTTCCGCCGGTTTTTCAGGGCCTTTTCACAGTCCCTTGATTGACACGACGTCGTTCCACGGCGACAACCTGCGGCCTTCCGGTCCCCGCACTTGCAGTGCGGGGGCTTCTTTCCTTTTAGGAGGGCCGGTCCTTGAGCACCGCGACGTCGTCCAACCCCGCACAACACCACATCATGGGCGTCTACAACCGCGCCCCGCTGGCGTTTGAGCGAGGCCGAGGCGCGCGACTGTTCTCGACCACGGGCGAGGAATACCTGGACTGTGTGGCCGGCATCGCCACCTGCGGCCTGGGCCACGCCCACCCCGTGCTGGTCGATGCGCTGAAGACCCAGGGCGAGAAGCTCTGGCACGTCTCCAACATCTACACGATCCCCGAGCAGGAAGTGCTGGCCGACAAGCTGTGCGCGGCCACCTTCGCCGACGTGGTGTTCTTCACCAACTCGGGCACCGAGGCGATCGAGTGCGCCCTGAAGGCCGCCCGTCGCTATCACGTGGTCAACGGCCAGGCCGAGCGCGTGAACATCATCGGCTTCGACGGTTCGTTCCACGGCCGGTCGTACGCGGCGGTCAACGCCTCGGGCAACGCCAGCTATCTGGACGGCTTTGGTCCGCGCCTGCCGGGCTACATCCAGCTGCCGTTCGGCGACATGGACGCCCTGAAGGCCGCCATCGACGACAAGACCGCCGCGGTGATCATCGAGCCGGTGCAGGGCGAGGGCGGCGCGCGCGCCCTGACCGAAGCCCAGCTGATCGAGCTGCGCCAGATCACCCGCGACGCCGGCGTCCTGCTGATCTTCGACGAAGTGCAAAGCGGCATGGGCCGGACGGGCAAGCTGTTCGCCTACGAGTGGGCGGAAGGCGCCGAACCGGACATCATGGCCGTGGCCAAGGCCCTGGGCGGCGGCTTCCCGGTCGGCGCCTGCCTGGCCTCGACCGAGGCGGCGCGCGGCATGACCCCGGGCGTTCACGGGTCGACCTACGGCGGCAACCCGCTGGCCATGGCCGTGGGCCAGGCGGCCTTCGACGCGATCAACAGCGAAGAGCTGCTGGACAACGTCAAGACCGTCGCCGGCTACTTCACCCAGCAGCTGAACGGTCTGAAGGACCGCTTCCCGGACGTCATCGTCGACATCCGCGGCAAGGGCATGCTGATCGGCATCAAGGTGGTGCCGAACAACCGTGACTTCATGGTCATGGCCCGCGATCAGAAGCTGCTGATCGCCGGCGGCGGCGACAACTGCGTGCGCCTGCTGCCGCCGCTGAACCTGACCGTCGAGGAAGCCAGCGAGGCGATCGCCAAGCTGGAAAAGGCCTGCGAAACCGCGCGCGCCAAGGCCTCGGCTGCCTAAAACCTCTCACCCCCGTTTTCCCGGCGAAAGCCGGGACCCAGATCAAGCCCGCTGACTTCCAGGATGCATCTGGGCCCCGGCTTTCGCCGGGGATGCGGGGATAAGGGATAGTCCGATGACCACCCCCCGCCACTTCATCGACCTGTGGAAGCTGGACGGCGCGACCCTGCGCCTGATGTTGGACGACGCCCACGCCCGCAAGACCGCCCGCAAGGGCTGGCCGCAGGGCAAGGTCGACGCCGACGCGCCGGCCAAGGACCGCGTGCTGTCGATGATCTTCCAGAAGAACTCGACCCGCACCCGCTTCTCGTTCGACGCGGCCATGCGCCAGCTGGGCGGCAGCGCCATCATCTCGACGTCCAACGACATGCAGCTGGGCCGCGGCGAGACCATCGAGGACACCGCCAAGGTGCTGTCGCGCATGGTCGACGCGGTGATGATCCGCGCCAACAGCCACGCCGACGTCGAGCGCTTCGCCCAGGTCTCGACCGTGCCAGTCATCAACGGCCTGACCGACAAGAGCCACCCCTGCCAGATCATGGCCGACATCCTCACCATCGAGGAGCATCGCGGCCCGATCGCCGGCAAGACCATCGCCTGGGTCGGCGACGGCAACAATGTCTGCTCCAGCTTCATCCATGCCGCGCCGCTGCTGGGCTTCGAGCTGAAGATCGCCTGTCCGGCGGTCTATCACGCCGACCTGCACGACCTGGCCCGCGCCGAGAGCCTGCAAGGCCGCGTCAGCATGGGCACGGACGCCAAGGAAGCCGTGAAGGGCGCCGACGTCGTCGTGGCCGACACCTGGGTCTCGATGGGCGACACCGACCATGACGAGCGCCTGGCCGCGCTGGAGCCCTATCAGGTCGACGACAAGCTGATGGACCTGGCGGCCGGCAACGGCGTCTTCCTGCACTGCCTGCCGGCTCACCGGGGCGAGGAAGTCACCGACGAAGTCTTGGACGGCCCGCGCTCGCTGGTCTGGGACGAAGCCGAGAACCGCATCCACGCCCAGAAGTCCGTGCTGGCCTGGGCGTTCGGGGCCATCGGCTAAGACCCTATCCCCAACTCCGCTCATCCCCGCGAAAGCGGGGACCCAAGCTGAGTCTGCGGGCCTATTCTCGTCCGTGCCAAATCCCTGAGGCCGCTTGGGTCCCCGCTTTCGCGGGGATGAGCGGGAAGGGGGTAAAAATGGGGTGTCGAAGGCCCTTCCTCGGCTAGGCTCCTTCCCAACAAAGTTGGGAGGGGACCTCATGAAAGCTCGCCATGTCACCGCCGCTTGCCTCGCGGTCTCCCTGATCGCGAGCCAGGCCCTGGCCGCCGACCGCTGGCTGGGCGCCTGGGGCTTCGCGCCCGTCTCGCCGAACGCGCCGCCGCCGGCTTCAGCGCCCAATCCCGCGCCCGCGCCGGCCCCCGCGCCGCCGGCCACGCAACAGACGCCGCCGCCGCTGGCTTCCGGTCCCTCGACCGTCGCCGACGTGACGATCCGCCAACTGGTCCGCGTCTCGGCCGCCGGGACCAAGGTGCGGGTGCGCCTCTCCAACGAGTTCGGGACCGCGCCGATCGTCATCGGCAAGGCGGCGGTCGCGCCGGCCAAGGCCGATGGCTCGGCGGGGGAGGGCAAGGCCCTGACCTTCGGCGGCCAGGCCCAGGCGATGATCTATCCCGGCGCGCCGCTCTACAGCGATCCCGTCGACCTGCCCGTGGCCGCGTTGCAGGAACTGGCGGTCAGCCTGTACCTGCCCGAGGAGACCAAGCTTCCGACCCACAGCCTCAGGCAGACCCTGTCGGACAAGGGCGACTTCACCACGGCCGCGCGCTTCGGCGACAAGCCCCTGCGTCTGGGCGCGATCGTCAGCGGGGTCGAGGTCGCCTCGGTCCCCCCGCGCCGGGTGATCGTGACTCTGGGTGACTCCATCACCGAGGGCGCGGGCTCGACGCCCGGCGCCTACCAGTCCTGGCCCGACCTGCTGGCCGTGCGCCTGGCCGGCCGCGCGGCGGTGGTCAATGTCGGCATCAGCGGCAACCGCGTGCTGCGTGAGCGCTCTGGCCCCAGCGCCCTGGCGCGCTTCGACCGCGACGTGCTGTCGGTGCCCGGCGCCACCGACGTGGTGCTGATGGAAGGCATCAACGACATCAACCGGGCCTTTAATCCGCAGTATGGCGAGCGCGCTAATGCCGACGATCTGATCGGGGCCTACAAGCAGATCATCCTGCGCGCCCACGCCAAGGGCCTGCGCATCCATGGCGCCACCCTGACGCCGCAAGGCGGCTATCGCAGCTTCTCGCCGCAGACCGAGGCGACGCGCCAGGCGGTCAATGCCTGGATCCGCACCTCGGGCGCGTTCGACGGGGTGATCGACTTTGACGCCGCCGTGCGTGATCCCAAGAAGCCCGACACCATGGTCGAGGCCTATCAGAGCGGCGACTGGCTGCACCCCGGCGACGCTGGCTACAAGGTCATGGCGGCGGCGGTGGATCTGCGACTGTTCGGCGTGAAATAGCGGGCCCCCTCGCAATTTTCGCCAAACGGCCTATCTAGCCTCCCCATGACCGACATCGCTCCCAATACCGGCGTCCTCGACGACGTCGTTTCCGCGTTCCAGATCGAAGGCCTGCCCGTGCGCGGCCGCATGGTCCGTCTCGGCGACGCCGTGGACGAGGTGCTGACCCGTCACGACTATCCCGAGGCGGTCGCCAACCTGCTGGGCGAAGCCTGCGCGCTGGCGGCCCTGGTCGGCTCCAGCCTGAAGTTCGAAGGCCGCCTGATCGTCCAGGCCCAGGGCGACGGCCCGGTGCGCTATGTCGTGGTCGACTACGACACCAGCGGCGGCCTGCGCGGCTATTGCCGGTTCGACCCGGAAGAGGTGGCCAAGGCTTCGGAAGGCTTCACGCGTCCGGGCGCCAAGACCCTGCTGGGCGGCGGCGTGTTCATCATGACCCTGGACCAGGGCGCCGACATGGAGCGCTATCAGGGTGTCACGCCGATCGAGGGCGAGACCCTGGCCCTGTGCGCCGAGCAGTACTTCCAGCAGTCGGAGCAGACCCCGACCCGCGTGCGTCTGGCCGTCGGCCAGGTTGACACGGGCGAGGGCCCCAAGTGGCGCGCCGGTGGCATCTTGATCCAGGTTATCGCGGGCGACGCCGCGCGCGGCGACACCCAGGACGCCTGGACCCACGTGCAGGCCCTGTTCGAGACAACCGGCGAGGACGAGCTGATCGACCCGACCATCTCGACCCCGACCCTGCTGTGGCGCCTGTTCAATGAGGACGGCGTGCGCCTGTTGGAGGAAAAGCCGCTGCGCGCCTTCTGCCGCTGCTCGGACGAGCGGATCGGCGTGGTGATGGACTCGTTCTCGGCCGAGGAAGTGGCCGACATGGTCGAGCCCGACGGCAAGATCCACGTGACCTGCGAGTACTGCTCGCGCGTCTACAAGCTGGATCCCCCGGCGGCGGCCTGATCCAGGTCCCGGAACGCAGAAAGCCGGCGCCCGAAAGAGCGCCGGCTTTTTTGTTTCCGTCGGATGGAAGCCTAGTTCAGCTTCGCCGCCGCGCCGGGCAGGTGCAGCGAGAACTCCGGGATCTCGACGTCGAAAAGTTCGCCCTCGTCGGTGACCATGGCGTAGCTGCCCTTCATCGCGCCCGACGGGGTGGGCAGGGGGCAGTTGGAGACGTAGCGGAAGGCCTCGCGGGGCTTCAGCTCCGGCTGCTCGCCGACCACGCCCGAGCCCTCGACGTCGTTCACGCGGTTGAAGGCGTCGACGATCGTCCAGCGGCGCGAGACCAGGGTCACGGTCTCGACGCCGTGGTTCTCGATCTCGACCGTGTAGGACCAGAGGTACAGGCCCTGCTCGGGCGAGGATTCCTTGGCAGCGTAGATCGGGAAGACGCGCACGACGATGTCGCGCGTGCGCGCTTCATAGGCCGCGCCGTCCTGGCCGCGACGTCGACGCATGCGCTGCATCGGGGGAGAGGTTTCACGCCTGATCGAGCGCACGGATCACATCCCGCTTGAGGTCTTCGACGCTTTCCAGGCCCACCGACAGGCGCACGCCGCCCTCGGTAACGCCTAGCATCGGACGTTGCTCCTCGGGCACCGAGCGGTGCGTCGTGGTCGGCGGGTGGGTCGCCATGGATTTCGCGTCGCCCAGGTTATTGGAGATGTCGACGATCTCCAGGGCGTTCAGGAACTTGAAGGCCGCTTCGCGCGAGCCCAGGTCCAGGGCGATCACGGTGCCGCCGCCGGTCATCTGCGACTTGGCGACGTTGTGGCCCGGATGGTCGGGGCGGAAGGGGTAGAGGACCTTCTGCACCTTCTTGTGCTCGGCCATGGTGTTGGCCAGGGCAAAGGCGCTGTCGGTCTGGCGGCGCACGCGCAGGTCCAGCGTCTCCAGGCCCTTGACCATGATCCAGGCGTTGAACGGCGACAGCGACGGGCCGGTGTGGCGCAGGCTGTCGCGGTAGAACTCCTCGTTGATCGCCTCGCTGGTCAGGATGGCCCCGCCCAGCACGCGGCCCTGGCCGTCGATGTGCTTGGTGGCCGAATAGACGACCACGTCGGCGCCCAGCTCCAGCGGCTTCTGGAAGATCGGGGTGGCGAAGACGTTGTCGACGATGACCTTGGCGCCGACCGCGTGGGCCAGCTCCGACACCGCGCGGATGTCGGTGATTTCGAGCACGGGGTTCGAGGGCGTCTCGATCAGCACCGCCTTGGTGTTGGGACGGATGGCCGCTTCCCACTCACGGATGTCGGTGGCGTCGACAAAGGTGGTCTCGACGCCGAAGCGCGGCAGCCACTCGCTGACGATCCAGCGGCACGAGCCGAACAGCGCGCGGCCGGCCACCACGTGGTCGCCAGCGCGGACCAGGCCCATCAGGGCGGCGTGGATTGAGGCCATGCCGGTCGCCTGGGCGCGGCAGACTTCCGCGCCTTCCAGCAGGGCCAGGCGGTCCTCGAACATCTTCACGGTCGGATTGTTGAACCGCGAATAGACGAAGCCGGGGTCCTCGCCGGCGAAGCGGCGGTCGGCGCCCTCGGCGCTGTCATAGGTGAAGCCCTGCGTCAGATAGAGCGCCTCGGCGGTCTCCATGAACTGCGAACGCGCGAGGCCCCCACGAATGAGCTTCGTCGCGACGTTCCAGTCTTTTGGATCCTCGGCCACGGGCCTTGCCTCATCTTACGCGTAAAACCGCCGGCATAAGGAGCGGGGAGGGGGTCCTGGTCAAGCATGAACGCCCCATCCGCGACCGGAGAATTGTCACGGGCGAAAAACACATTGTCACGGGCGAGCTTGCCACGGTCTTACCTTGCCTTTGGGGCGAGGTTTGGCGAGTGTCGCGCCGATGACCGACGCCCACGCCGCAGGGATTCTGCCCTGCCAGAATATCGAAGACCTGATCGTCCAAGAGGCGATCACCTCAGCCACGCCGTTTGACGTCGATCAGGTGCAGCCCGCCAGCCTGGACCTGCGCCTGGGCGCGCGCGCCTGGCGGATCCGCGCCTCGTTCCTGCCGGGCCTGCACCGCAAGGTGCCTGAGCGCCTGAAGGACGTGGCCATGCACGAGCTCGATTTGACCAAGGGCGCGGTGCTGGAGAAGGGCTGCGTCTATATCGCCGAGATCCAGGAGCGCCTGGCCCTGCCCATGACGGTGTCGGCGCGGGGCAATCCCAAGAGCTCGACGGGTCGGGTGGACGTCTTCGTCCGCCTGCTGACCGACCACAGCCGCGCCTTCGACGATGTCGACGCCGGCTATACCGGTCCGCTCTATATCGAGATCGCGCCGCAGACCTTCTCGGTGCTGGTCCGGGCCGGCACGCGCCTGAACCAGCTGCGCCTCAAGCGCGGCGAGCCGGCCAAGCTGGCCACCCGCAGCGTCGGCGTCGACCTGACCTCGGACACGGGTGTCGTCGGCTTCCGCGGTCGTCGCCACGCCGGCGTCGTCGACCTGGACCACGAGGACGGCCACGACCCGCGCGACTACTGGGAGCCGCTGGAGGCCCGCCATGGCGAGCTGCTGCTGGATCCGGGCGAGTTCTACATCCTGGCCTCCAAGGACGACATCGAGATTCCGGTGCTGGAAGCGGCCGAGATGACCCCGATCGATCCGTCGGTCGGCGAGTTCCGCGTCCACTATGCCGGCTTCTTCGATCCGGGCTTCGGCACCGAAGAGGCGGCGGCGGTCGGCTCCAAGGGCGTGCTGGAAGTGCGCAGCCACGAGACGCCATTCCTGCTGGAGGACGGCCAGACCGTCGCGCGGCTGGTCTATGAACCCCTGACCTCGCGGCCGGTGCGCCTTTATGGCGAGGGTGGGTCGCACTACCAGCGCCAGGGCCTGAAGTTGTCCAAGCATTTCAAGGCCTGGTCTTAAGCGTCACTGGGCTGAGTCGTTATGTCGCGGCGGCGTTAAGCTCCGTGTTTAGGAGACTCGCGCTTATCTGAGGGCCTCGTTTAGGTCGGGCCTTTAAGAGATGTTTCGTGGCGTAGTGAGGCGTCTGTCGCGCGGGGCGATCGCGGCGGGTCTCGTTTGGATGGCCGGTGTTGGCGTCGCCAATGCCGCTCCGGCGATGTGGGAAGTCCGCGACAGGGACTCCGTCGTCTACCTGTTCGGCTCGATGCACGTGCTGCGTCCGGACGTGCGCTGGCGCACCCGGGCCTTCGACCACGCCTATGCCGTCGCCGACCGCGTCTGGTTCGAGACCCGCGCCGACCTGCCGCCCGCTGAGGTGAAGGCCCTGGTCGACCGCTATGGCGTCGACGCCGATCGCTCCCTGACCCAGAAGCTGTCGCCGACGGCCCTGGCCACCTTGCGGCCGGTGCTGGATCGCGACGGCGTGCCGCTGGAGCGCGTCGAGCGCCTGCGCCCCTGGGCGGCGGCGATGATGCTGTCGGTCGCGCCGATGACGCGGCAAGGCGGCGAGGTCGCCAGCGGCGTCGACCAGGCCACGACCCAGCGCGCCAAGACGGCCGACAAGCCGATCTCGACCTTCGAGACGTTCGAGCAGCAACTGCGCATCTTCGCCGACCTGCCCGAGCAGGCCGAGCTCGACTACCTGGACGACGTCGCCCGCGAGCAGCTGACCCCGCCGCGAGACGGCGTCGCGCTGGAGCGCGCCTGGCTGGCCGGCGACATGAACCGGCTGGGCAGCCGCCTGGTCGATCGCATGAAGACCGATCGCCCGGCGCTCTATGACGCCCTGCTCAAGCGCCGCAACCTGGCCTGGGCCGATCGTCTCGATGCCGAGATGCGGCAGGGCGAGGGCGCGGAGCTGGTCGTCGTCGGGGCCCTGCACATGGCGGGCGGCGAGGGGCTTCCGGCCCTGATGAAAGCCCGCGGCTACGCCGTCAGACGCATCCAGTAAGCTGTCGCAGGCCGTGTCGCGCGGCAACCCGCCGCACCAGATCTGGTGGACAGTCGGTGCAGTTACACAAATCCTAGTGCCTGTCCTCGTGAGGCGCGACTCAGTCTCGCCGAGGGCAAATCGAGTTCCCACGGAGGCCCCGATGGCCCGTACTGCTCAAGACCCGTTCCTGATCCTGCAAGGCCGCGTCGAGGCCTGGGAGCGGTGCGCGCGTATTCCCGGCTGCGACAAGGCCGTCTGGCGCCAGGACGGCGAAGGCCGCGTGATCCGCTGGTCCGACTTCGGCGACCGGTTCTCGCGCTACGGCTGGGAAGTCGTCAGTCGCCCGCGCCCCGGCATGCTGGGCCGCGCCCTCAAGCGCTTGGAGGCCGTCCACTGGCGCGGCGTCACCGGCGAGTCGCTGTCGGTCGATCCGTTCCTGGGCCGCAAAGCCGCCTGAAACGTCAAGCTTCTCCGTCCTTTAGTCGATACTGCCTGACAAAATGACAACCATGCTTGACATGGTGTGCTCGTGAATGACAAATGTCCTTGTCATTTAGACGGGGTGGCTTGTCATGGAAAAGATCGAAGCGCGTAAGGTCAGCCGGGAGGAGATCGCTCAGCGGATCATGGCGGGCTGTTTCGTCCTGGGCGGGCTTGTGGGCGGCGCCTTCGCCTTGGCGACCTTGCTGCACTGGGAAATTCCGCTGTGGTTGATCGGCGGCGTGCTGGTCGTGCTGATGGTGCTGCTCGTGCCCGTGACGATCATCTATTGGCGCATGATCGACGAGGCGGCTCGCGAAGCGCACAAGTTCGCCTGGTTCTGGGGCGGGCAGGGCGGGATGCTGATTGCCCTGGGGCTTGGCCTGCTGGGCGACTCCGAGAAGCTGGTGGCCGCCTACGGTGACCTGAAGGCGGCGGGCTGGATGTTCGTCGGCATGCTGGCGCTGTTGATCTGTCAGATCGTGGGTTACGGCCTGGCCTGGGCCGGCTGGTGGCTGATCCGTCAGCGCTGAGGGAGGGGACCATGCGCGACTGCCAGACTCCCGCCGCGCGCAACTATCTGCGCCGCTTCGTTCCGGCCATGGGCGGCTACGTCGCCGTGCTGATGGGATCGTTGTGGTTCATCGAGCGCCATCACCCCACCGGGCCGCTGCTGTGGCTGCTGGGCGTGGCGCCGGCTATTCCGATCATCGGCGTGATCGCCGCGATGGGCCTCTATCTGATGGAGGAGACCGACGAGTTCCTGCGCACCGTGCTGGTCCAGTCGTTGCTGTGGGGCACGGGCGTCACCATGGCATTCGGCACGGCCTGGGGCTTCCTTGAGAACGTCGAGGTCGTCCCGCACTTCCCGCTGTACCTGATCTTCCCGGTGTTCTGCGGTTCCTTCGGCCTGGCCCAGCCCTTCGTCCGGAGGCGCTACCAGTGAAGAACCGCCTCAAGGTGCTGCGGGCCGAGCGCGACTGGAGCCAGGCTGACCTGGCCGAGGCGCTGCAGGTCTCGCGCCAGACGATCAACGCGCTGGAGACCGGCAAGTACGATCCCAGCCTGCCGCTGGCCTTCAAGATCGCCCGGCTGTTCGGGCAACCCATCGAAACCATCTTCCAGGACGAGGCCTGATCGCCATGACCCTCGTGTCGCAATTTTCCAAGGCCTACCAGTCCAACCGTCTGGTCCGGGCCCTCGTGTACGGGATCGCCGCCGCGCCGCTGGGCTATCTGTTCGGTCGCTGGCTGGGCGGGCTGAAGGACTTCGGGGAGTGGAACCCCGCCTGGCCCGACATGATGGCCGCCCTGCTGGGCGTGTTCATGGTCGGCCTGGGCATTGGTGTCCTGGCCGTCTGCGCCAGCCGCAAGGCGTTGGGCCGCCAACTTGACCCTGAGGGCGGCCGGCCCGCGACGAAGGCCCAGGTGTTCTTCTACGCCCAGAACGGCGTCGTGCTGCTGCTGGCGGGCGTCATGATGGTCACGCCGGTGGCCGTCAGCACGGCCTTCGAGACCGTCCCGCCGCTGGTCGGTTCAGCGGCCATGGTCGGCCTGATCGCGCTGTTCCTGCTACAGACCGCCATGAACATCTCGGTCTGGATCCGCAGCGACGAGCTGATGCGACAGGCCATGACCGAGGTCGGCGCGCTGTGCTTCGTGGTCCTGCAGGGCGCGATGTTCCTGTGGGCGGCCGGCGGAAAGCTGGGCCTGCTGCCGGTCATGACCCTGTGGGACGCCGTGCCCGTGATGATGGCCGTCTACCTGCTGATCGGCTTTGGCGTCACCTGGCGTCGCGGCCTGGCCGCCTAACCTAAACAGTACCTCCAAAGCGTCCCGCTCCTCGGCGTCTCAAGCGCCGAAGCCTTCCGCACGTCCCTACGGGGGAGAAAGATCCATGCCGCGCAAACGCTTCCACCTGTTCGTCATCGCCATGGCCATCCTGGCCGCCTGCGGCGTGTTCGGCGGCAGCCACGCTCATGCCGCCGACCGGATGACCGTCACCGTCACGGGCAAGGGTCCCGACGTCGTCCTGATCCCGGGGCTGGCTTCGTCCGGCGCGGTTTGGGACGCCACGGTCAAGCAGCTGGCGACCTCGCACCGCGTCCACGTCGTCCAGGTGGCGGGCTTCGCCGGCGCGCCGGTCGCCGGCAATGCCGAGGGGGAGGTGGTCGACCCGCTGGTCGAGGCCGTCGACGGCTACATCAAGGCCAACCACCTGAAGTCGCCGGCCGTGATCGGCCACTCGATGGGCGGCTTCACGGGTCTGCTGCTGGCGCGTCGCCACCCTGAGGACATCGGCCGGCTGATGATCGTCGACAGCCTGCCGTTCTTCGCGGTGCTGTTCTCGCCGGCCGCCACGGTCGAGAGCGTCAAGCCGCAGGCCGCCGCCATGCGGGACGGCGTCACCGCCATGAGCCCCGAGGCCTTCGCCAGTCAGCAGGCCATGACCACGCCGCGCTTCGTGAAATCGCCGGACGGCCAGAAGCTGGTCCTGGCCTGGTCGGTCGCCTCGTCGCAGTCGGTTGTTGGCCGCGCCATGTACGACCTGCTGACCACCGACGCCCGAGGCGAGCTGGCGGCGATCAAGACGCCGGTGACGCTGCTCTATCCGTACGCTCCGGCCATGGGCGCGCCGACGGCGGCGATCGACAAGACCTATGCCGACGCCTACGCGGCCCTGCCGGGCGTGGCGCTGAAGCGGATCGACGACAGCCGTCACTTCATCATGCTGGACCAGCCCCAGGCCTTCGCCGCGGCGGTCGAGACCTTCTTGAAATAGCCGCCAAGGCTTGCGCCTCCGCGCCAGCCGCCCAATTCTCAACCTCAAGTCATTCGGGGATTTTCATGCTTCGTCATCTGCGCCGCGCCGCGGCAGGCCTCGTCTCGGTCGCCGTCTTGGGCTTTGCAGGCTCGGCCCTGGCCGAACCCGCCCTGTGGGCCATCAAGGACAAGGATTCGACCATCTATCTGTTCGGCACGATCCACGTGCTGAAGCCCGACACGAAGTGGCGCTCGGCCAAGATCGACAAGGCCCTGGCCGACAGCGGCGACCTGACCCTGGAGATCGTCGGCTCGGACGATCCGGCGGTGATGCAGCCCTTGGTGTTGAAGTACGGCATGGATCCGGCCAACCCGCTATCGGGCAAGATCGCGCCCGACAAGTTCAAGAAGGCCAACGACCTGGCCCAGGCCGCCGGCATCCCGCCTCAGGCCGTGAACATGATGCGCCCTTGGCTGGCGGCGGTGACGCTGTCGATGATCCCGGTGATCAAGGCCGGCTACGATCCCAAGAGCGGTGTCGAGTTCGTGCTGGCCAAGGAGGTCCGCGCCGCCGGCAAGGCCGAGAAGGCCTTCGAGACGCCCGACCAGCAGATCCGCTTCTTCGCCGACCTGCCGGCCAAGAGCGAGGCCGACTTCCTCAGCGCCACCCTGGATGACGTCGACGAGGGCGTGGGCAAGATCGACAAGATGGTCGCCGCCTGGGCCGCCGGCGACACCAGCGCGCTGGAGAGCGAGTTCGTCTCGGAAATGAAGGGCAAGTATCCCGAGCTCTATGACCTGCTGATCACCAAGCGCAACGAGGACTGGGCCCAGCAGCTGAAGACCAAGCTGGCCGGCTCGGGCGTCAGCTTCGTCGCCGTCGGCTCGGGCCACCTGGTGGGTCCCGACAGCGTCCAGGCGCAGCTGGCCAAGCTGGGCGTCAAGGCCGAGCGCGTGGAGTAACCCCTTTCCCGATTCCCCGGCGAAAGCCGGGGCCTAGATGCAAGAGCGCCCGCGCCTCCGAAAGGATCGCGGGCGTTTCTGCATGCGCCTCACAGCCATACGATCTGGGCCCCGGCTTTCGCCGGGGAGACGGACTAAGAGGCAGCAGCCGCCGGCGCCCGCAAATAAATCGAGCGCTTCGGCACACTCATCACCCGCTGCAGCATGGGCTCGAACGCTTCCAGGGGCATCGACTTGAAGTTCGGGTCGAAGGCCTCCTGGTCGTACACGTGGCAGAACTTGGCCGTGTGCTCGAAGTCCGGATGGCCGCGAAACTGATCGCGCATGTCGCGGTCCAGGCCCAGGTGGTGGAAGAAGTAATAGCCCTGGAAGATCGCGTGGTGGGCCACCATCCAGTGGTTCCGCTCCGACACGAAGGGCTGGAGGATGGCGGCGGCGATGTCGGCGTGATTGCGCGGACCCAGGATGTCGCCAATGTCGTGCAGCAGGGCGCAGACCACGTACTCTTCGTCCTCGCCGGCCTGGTGGGCGCGAGTGGCGGTTTGCAGACTGTGGTCCAGGCGATCGATGGCGAAGCCGCCGCAGTCGCCTTTCAAGAGGTTCAGGTGGGCGATCAGCCGGGTGGGCAGCTCGCGCCCGAACTCCACCGACGCGCCGGCGATGATGCCCCAGTCCTCGGGCGTGCCGTCGGTCATGGCGTGAAATTTGGCGCGCGGATGATCCTCGCCGTCGGCCATCACGTTTCTCCCCAAACGTCTGTTTGAAGTGATCGTGCGCTTGATGCGAGCGGAGGTCAACGCGATGTCGGGAGGACCTTGGAGCGGGCGGGGGGAATCGAACCCCCGACATTCAGCTTGGGAAGCTGACGTTCTACCTCTGAACTACGCCCGCCAGAGAGACGCTTCGTTTAGCCCGCCTCGCCCCGGTACTCAAGCCAAGGATCGAGCGACTTGATTTCTCGCCGCGATCCGACCTCTAGTCGCCTGCGGTTAGGGTGGCAATTTCAAGTAGATTCCCATGTTCAAGCTTACTCGCGGCGTCCTGGTCGGGCTGACCGGGCTGGTGCTCGCGCCCGTGGCCGCTCATGCGGCGGATGCCGCCAAGGCCTTCGGCGCGCGGCCGGCGGTGCTGAGCGCCAGCCTGTCGCCGGACGGCCAGTCGATCGCCCTGGTCCAGCCCCTGGCCGAGGCCCAGGCCAGCGCCGTCTTCGTGGCGCGGCTGGACGGGACCGGAACGCCCAAGCCGGTGCTGACCGCCAACGGCAAGCCCTATCGCCTGACCAGCTGCGGCTGGGTCACCAATACGCGGCTGATCTGCGAGCTGCGGATGCTGCTGATCACCGACGCCACGCGCATGGCCTACAGCCGCATGGTCGCGCTGAATGCCGACGGCGCGGAGGTCAAGGAAATGACCGCCAAGCCGTCCAGCGTCGAGGTCGGTTACCACCAGGATGGCGGGGACGTGGTCGACTGGCTGTCCGACGACGACGCCGGCGTGGTGCTGATGACCCGCCAGTACGAGGGCGAGATCTCGACCGGCAGCCTGATGGGCGTCAATGCGCGCAAGGGCCTGGCGGTCGAGCGCGTCGACACCGTCACCATGGTCCGCACGCCGGTCGAGGCCCCGCGGGGCGACACCGTCAACTACATCTCCGACCAGCATGGCGGGCTGCGGATCATGGCCGTTCAGCCGCGTAACAATGCCGGCTATCGCAGCGACGAGGTGACCTATTTCCACCGTCCGGCGGCCGGCGGGCAGTGGACGGCGATCCCCGCGACGGGTGAGCTGGCGGGTTTCCGGCCCTGGGCCGTCGATCGTGATCTGAACGCCGCCTATGGCTTCCAGCCGGTCAACGGCCACGACGCCATGGTGCGGGTGTCCTTGGACGGCTCCTGGAAGCGCGAGGTGCTGGTCGCCCGCGACGACGTCGACGTGGACGGCCTGATCCGCATCGGTCGCCAGCGTCGCGTGGTCGGCGCCAGTTTCGTCACCGACAAGCGCCAGACCGTGTTCTTCGACCCAGGCCTGCGCGCGCTGGAAGCGGCGTTGTCCAAAGCGCTGCCGGGCAATCCGCGCGTCAGCTTCGTCGACGCCAGCAAGGACGAGAAGCGCCTGCTGTTGTGGGCCGGCAGCGACGTCGATCCCGGCGGCTACTACCTCTATGACCGCAACACCCGGAAGCTTGCCCCGGTGATGCCCGAGCGTCCGGACCTGGCCGACATCAAGCTGGCGCCGGTCAAGGCCATCACCTACGCCGCCGCCGACGGGACCCAGGTCCCGGCCTACCTGACCCTGCCGCCGGGCTCGGAGGGCAAGACCCTGCCGACCATCGTCATGCCGCATGGCGGCCCCAGCGCTCGCGACGAGTGGGGCTTCGACTGGTTGGCCCAGTACTTCGCCCACCAGGGTTTCGCGGTGCTGCAGCCAAACTTCCGCGGCTCGTCCGGCTATGGCGAGGCGTGGTTCCAGAAGAACGGCTTCCAGTCGTGGAAGACCGCGATCGGCGACGTCAACGACGCGGGCCGCTGGCTGACCGCCCAGGGCGTGGCCGCGCCCGGCAAGCTGGCGATTATCGGCTGGTCCTACGGCGGCTACGCGGCGTTGCAGAGCGCGGTGGTCGACCCCGACCTCTTCAAGGCCATCGTCGCCATCGCCCCGGTCACCGACCTGGAGACTTGGCGCCAGGAGTTCAAAAACTTCACCAACTACAAGATCGTCGACGCCTTCGTCGGGCGCGGGCCGCATGTGAAGGAGGGCTCGCCGGCTCAGAACGCCGCGCGCATCAAGGCGCCGGTGCTGCTGTTCCACGGCGACCAGGACATCAATGTCGGCGCCGGCGAATCCCGCCTGATGCAGGCGCGGCTGAAGGCGGTTGGGGCCAAGTCCGAGCTGGTCGTCTATCCGGGCCTGGACCACCAGCTGGACGACGCGGCGACCCGCGAGCGGATGCTGAGCCAGATCGACCAGTTCCTGCGCGCCTCGCTGGGGATGTAAGGTTTCCGTCTGCCTCGACGGCGGACCAAATTGCGCCTCAACTTGACGTCCATATGCGCGCGCAGTCGCAGTGGGAGTCGATCGTCGCGTGCCAGTTCAGACGGAAACCCCTCGCATGGCCTTCGGCGAGGTCAGCATCGATGTCGATAGCCGCCGCGTGCGGGCCCCCAATGGGGCCAGCTGCCTGGAGCCCCGGACCTTCGACCTCCTGATGACCCTGGCCGAGCGGCCTGGTCTGACGGCGTCGCGCGATCACCTGATCGAGACGGTCTGGAGCGTGGACGAGGGGTCTCACCTGGCCCTGAACCAGGCGGTGGCCGACCTGCGCAAGGCCTTGGGCGACGACGCCTTGGCGCCGCGCTTCATCGAGACGGTGCCGGCCATCGGCTATCGCTGGATCTACGAAGCGACGCCCGGCAGCACGCCGCCTGCGCCGCGCTGGAGCCTGGGCCCCGCCTGGGTGGCGGCCGGCGCGGCCTTGGCCATCGCCGTGGGCGGGGTCGCGACCCTGGGTGCCTATGCCTGGGCCCAGGATGATGACCCGCCGCCGCGCGTCATCGCCAAGCGCTAGCCTAGCGCATCGTGTCGTCCAGGAATGCCGACGCCCAGACCAGCGGCGCGTTCCAGTTGATGGCCACCTCGTTCTGGGTGAAGGCGCGGTAGTCGTCGGTCCAGCAGGTCTGCGGCTTGCACTGGCCCTTCATGGTCTTGGCCACGTCGTCGCCCATGTTGGTCGAGTTGGGCCCGCCCGAGACCACGCCGGCCGGCGGGGCGGGGTAGGCCGCGTTCGCCTGCCTGGCCCAGAAGCGGTGGTGGGGGTTCTGCATCGCCCGCGCGCCGAAGCCGGTGACGTAGGAACGATCAAGCGGGTTGCGGCCCAGGACGTAGTCCATGGCATCGACCGCGCCGAAGCGATAGGCGATCTCGCCCGTGAAGTCGTAGGCTAGGCCCAGCACCACGGCGCGGTTCAGCACCGAGCTGTTCGAGCCCCAAGGATAGCCCGGCGCGGCGTAGGGCAGGCCATAGCCTTGGCCGAGGTCTTCGGACAGATACCGGCCGGCGGCGGCCATCAGGCTGGTGCGGGCCTGGGTGATCTCGGCGGGTTTCAGGCCGCTGGGGACCAGCGCCAGGGTGATCGTGCCCAGGGCACCGACCGAACCCCAGCTGATGTCGCTGGTCGCCAGGAACAGCGGCGAGGCGCGCAGCACCTTCTCGGCGTTCGCGTCTCCCGTGGTGGCGTAGAGCTCGGCGGCGGCCCAATAGAGCTCGTCGGTCAAATCACCGTCGCCATAGCCGCCCGAGCCGGTGAACGGACCCAGCTGGTAGATGTCGGGATGGCGCAAAGCGGCGGCGAAGGCGCGGCGGGCGGCCTCCAGGCAGCGCGCGGAGAAGGCCGGGTCGATGGTCTTCCATACCCGGGCGGCCTGGGCGGTCACGGCCGCCAGGTTCAGGGTCGCGCCCGTGGTCGGATAGTAGAGATATCGCACCTCCTTGTCGTCGGCCGGCGAGGTCGGTAGGCCGGTCCAGTTGCGGTCGGCGATCTTCTGGTGGGCCATGCCCGAGGCGTCGATGGCGGTCAGCTTCAGCTTGCCGTCGACCGGCTTCTGCTTGCCGACCGGGACCTGTAGCGTCTTGCCGTCCGGAACCTGCATGGCCAGCAGGAACGACAGCTCGAAGCGGGCCTCGTCCAGGATGTCGGGCACGCCGTTGGCATTCTCGGGCAGGGCCTGCGAGCCGTCGCCCAGGGCCTTCAGCGCACCGGGACGCTTGAGAACCGCAGCGCGCTCATAGGCGTTGACCAGCGTCCAGACCGAGACGCCGCCGTTGACGACGTACTTGCCGTGGTCGCCGGCGTCGTACCAGCCGTCGCTGGCGTCCAGGGTGTAGTCGCAGCCCGGCCAGACCTGGCCACGCTCGTCGGCCAGGTCGAAGCAGGTGGCCTTGTCCGGCGCGTGGCCAGCAGGACGGGCCAGGTCGGGGCGCTCGACGAAGCGGGCCTCGATCGGGACGCTGGCGCGCTGCTGGTAGAAGAACGACAGGGCGGCTTTGGTCAGTTTGCCGTCCGGCCTGGCGCGTAGGGCGAACGGGCGGCTCTCGGCGGCGCCGACCGTCAACCGATAGCCGTCGCCGGCCTTGCGGACGCTCGAGAAGTCGATCTGGTGGACATGCTCGCCCGAGGCGGCGTTGTCGCCGAACACCTTGGTCTTGCCCGAGGCGACCGTCGCGCCCGAGGCGTCCAGCAGGGTCCAGTCCAGCGGGCTCTTGGAAGCATCGGCCAGCACGGCGCGCTTGGGGCCGTTGGCCTCGAGGCCCATCTGGTTCAGGCGGATGGGGCGGGGCGCCTCTTCGGCATGCGTGACGCCGGCCAGCACCAGCAACGAGACAAACAACAGGGCGGCCAGGCGGGTCATCAACGCTTCCTCCGTGACGCGTCGACTTGCGCGCCTTGGCGGTGAAGCTAGTGCAGCTCCGACAGCGTTGTCACGATCTTTGTTACCGGTATCTGGCCTGTAAACAAAAACGCCGCCCGAGGTCATCGGGCGGCGTTCGACGCAGTACTGATAAGAGCGCTTAGTTCTGCGGAGCCGGCGCTTCCGGCGGCGGGCCCGGAGGCTGGCCGCCTTGCTGGGCGCGGCGGGCGCGCATCTGTTCGAAGGCGGTCTTCAGCTCGGCCAGGGTGATCTTGCCGTCCTTATCGGCGTCGATCATGGCGAAGCGGTCTTCCGGACGGCCAGCGCCGGTCCATTCGGCCTTGTCGACGACGCCGTCGCTGTTGCTGTCCCAGCGCTTGAAGACGTCTTCCGGGGCCGGCATCTGGCGCGGGCCCGGAGGCGGGCCGTCTTGCGCCAGGGCCGCGCCGGCCACGAGGGTGGAGAGAGCGCCGAGGGCGACGATGAGCTTACGGCTCATAGAGGGTGTTTCCTTCCCGGGTTTAGTCCCTGGCTCGTTGAGATGGGCTCCGATTGTTGCGGCCTTATTTCGCGATTAGGGCGGGAAAGGGCGGGCTCGAAAGCCCGTCCCGTGGGGCTAGAACTTGTATTGCAGCCCCAGGCTGAACTGCCGCCCGGTATGGGTGTAGACGAAGGTGCTGTCGCGGTCGGAGTCGATGAACTGCCGGTTGAAGCGGTCCAGGATGTTCAGCCCCTCCAGCGACAGCTTGAAGCGCTCGTTGATCTGGTACGAGGCGGCCATGTCGAAGGTCAGGTTGGGCGAGTAGCCCTCGATGTCCTGCAACGGGTTGTTGGCCGGCAGGGCGACGACCGACTTGTCGCGGTACGAGGCCGAGACGCGGGCGCTGAACTTGCTGTCCTCGTAATAGAGCGTGGCGTTGTAGGCATTCTTGGACAGGCCGATCAGGTCGTTGGTGGTGATGCCGCCGGCCGCCAGGAAGTAGTCGATCTGGCTGTCGACATAGGTGTAGTTCACCAGCGCCCCGGTGTGGCTCAGGAACCCCGGCAGAAAGGTGAAGGCCTGCTGGTAGTTGACCTCGAAACCCTTCAGCGGGCCGCCCGGGGTGTTCAGCGGCCGGGTGACGGTGATCGGGGTGTTATCCGGATCGACGCCCGACGCGCCCAGCAGGGCCAGCGGCAGACCCGTCTGGCGGAAGGTCAGTTGCTGGGACTGGTTCTGAACATAGGTCTCGATGTCCTTGTAGAAGAAGCCCACGCCCAGGATGGCGCCGGGGGCGAAGTACCACTCGGCGCCGAGATCGGCCGTCCAGGCGCGGATCGGGTCCAGGGTCGGGTTGCCCGAGGTGATCGACGGCGTGCCGGTCAGGTTCAGGCTGCCGCCGGGCGTCAGGAAGCCCAGGTCAGGCCGCGACACGGTCTTGGCACCCGAGAAGCGCAGGATGAGGTTGTCGGTGACGTCGACGGCGACGTTCAACGAGGGCAGGACGTCGTTGTAGCTGTGATCGGCCGTGACCTGCTGCGGCGTCAGGCCGATCTGGTAACCGCGCGACTCCAGCTCGGTGCGGGCGAAGCGGAAACCGACGTCGCCGCGCACGGGCACGCCGCTGATTTCGGTGCGCAGGTCCGCCTGGATGAAGGCCGAGGTCACCTTCTCGTCCACCCGGCGGATGCCGCCGAAATTGTTGACCAGCGTATACAGGCCCGTCTGGCTGTAGAGGTTCTGGTTGCCGACGAACTTGTCGTAGTCGATCGTCGCCCAGGCCGACGGGAAGACCCCCGAATTGATGCCGTGGCCGCCGAAGCCGCTGACCACCTTGGTCAGGTTCTTCAGCTCCGCCGAGGTGAAGCTGGGCACCAGGAAGTTGTTGGCCCGCTGGAAGGCCGAGGTGTCGAACGAGAATTCATCATAGTGCCCGCCGACCTTGACGGTCAGGGCGTCGTCGACGGCCCAGGCCAGGTTCAGGTCGATGGTCTTGTAGATGTTGGTCGTGAAGATCTGCGACAGCCGCACCTCGGCATTGGGGGCGGCGAAGCTGTAGAGCGCCGCATCCGTGACGTCGAAGCCGTGGGTGATGGTCGGCTGGTCGCGGTCCTTGCGGAAGTCCACCGTCATGCTGGTGTTGGGCCGCTGGAACATGATCGTCGTCGTCATCGGCTGGTCGTAGTCCGACTTCGAGTAGCCGATCAGGCCCCTGACCGTGATCTTGTCGGTCAGCTCGTGCGTGCCCGCCAGGGTGTACTGCTGGAAGACGTTCTGGAACTCGTCGTGCTGGGTGTCGGAGCGCACGTCCACGCCGTCGAAGCGGGCGTAGTTGACGTCATAGACCGTCTGGCCCAGGTTGACGCCGGCGGTGTGGCTGGTCCCGGCGTTGCGCAGGATCAGCTCGCGCACGGCCGTCTGCGGCTTGCCGTTCTGGCTGATGGCGCGGGCGAACGAGAAGCCCTCCAGCCAGTTCTCCTCGCGCTTGACGTCATAGTTCGAATACAGGGCGTCGAAGCTGAGCGAGGTGCGCGAGGTCGGCTTCCACTGCAGGGCCAGGGTCGCGCCGGTGCGCTCCTGGTTATGGTGGAAGCGGCCATAGCGGGGCAGGCGAGGGAAGAACACCGTCGAGCGGTTGGCCTGGTCGAAGACCGTGTCGCTGGCGGCCGGGCGCGGCACGCCGGTGGCGCAGTTGGCGGCGTCCGTGCCGTTGGCGGCGTTGTCGACCGGGTTCTGCACGGGCCGGCCGACGGGCGTGCAGAAGCCGCCGTCCACCGTGGCGGGGTTCCAGCCGCCCGAGCCCCATTGGTCTTCCAGATAGCGACGTTTGCTGTAGGCCACCGAGGCCTGGGCCCCGAACTCGCCGAACGCGCCTTCCCAGCGGTTGCCCAGCACGGCGGTGAAGCGCGGATCGACCTTCTTGGCGAGATCCGTATAGCTGCCGGCCGCGCCCAGCACGAAGGTCAGGCCCTTCTGGTCCAGCGGACGGGCGGTCTCCAGGTCGACCGTGGCCCCCAGCGAGCCTTCGATCACCTCGGCCTGGGCGCTCTTGCGCACCGTGATGCCGCTGAACAGTTCCGAGGCGAAGGTGTTGAAGTCGAAGCCGCGGCCCAGGTTGGCGCCGCGGTCGCTGGTGGTGGCGCCGCTGGTCGACTGGGCCTCCATGCCGTTGATGCGCACGCGGGTGAAGTTCGGCGGCAGGCCGCGCACGGTGATCGTCCGGCCCTCGCCGGCGACGCGGGCGATCGACACGCCCGGCACCCGCTGGATGGACTCGGCGAGGTTGGCGTCCGGGAAGTCGGCGATGTCCTCGGCCTTGATGGCGTCGACCACGCCTGAGGACTGGCGCTTGACGTTCAGCGCGCTCTTCAGGCTTTCGCGAAAGCCGGTGACGACCACTTCGTCGACGGTGGTGTCTTGCGCGTGCGCGCTGGTGGCGGCCATCGCGCCGACAATGGCCAGGGCCAGCAACGAGCAGCCCGATTTCCAGCCCAACTTGGACGGCGACCTATGGGACGGCGACATGAGGACCTCCAGACAGGGCCGGCCCCGCCGCGCCCCAGATGTTTCCAACCCGAGGCTCCCGGTTTTCCCGGTTCAGCTCTCTACGTCGCGTAGTCCCGTATTTTGGGATCAAATCTCACAACGTAGATAATATATGTCTGACAAATGACGGAGTCGCAAGATATCGTAACAAAGGTTGGCTCGGCACAGGCCCCCACCTGACCTGCTTGCGCAGGTCTGTCCTCCCCCAAACGGGGCGGAGAAAGAAGAGTGTCGTATGGGGCGCTATCCTCCCCCTTTTGGGGGAGGGGGACCGGCGAAGCCGGTGGAGGGGTCAGCGCCGGCCTAGGGCTGGGCTTCGGTCGAGAGGTTCTCGTTGATCAGGCCGACCTTGTACCAGCCGTGTTCCTGAAGGGCGTTCAGCAGGGTCATAAAGCGCTCGTAGGGCACATCGCCTGTCGCGCGGATCATGATGCGTTGCTGATCCTTTGGGCCGGGACCGAAGCGCGTCGACAGGTCTCCGGGCAGGGCCTCAAGGGTAGTAGGCGCGTCCTCGATCGCCAGGGCGCCGTCCGGCTTGATCGTGATGAAGACTGGCGTCGTGCGTGCGGGCTTGGCCGGGATTGGCGGTGGCAGGTCGATCTTGATCGTCACCACCTTCATCGGGACGGCGCAGAGGGCTAGTAGCCCCAGTGCGAGCAGGACGCCGATCGTGATCTTGACGCCCCGCTTCATCGCCTAGTGCTTCCCGCGGTCGCGCCCGAAGTTCGGCAGAGCGCTCTCCTGGCCCGCCGCGACGATGCCTCTGCGGATCGCCCGCGTCCGGGTGAAGTGGGCGTGCAGGGTGTCGGCGTCGCCCCAGCGGATCGCGCGGCTCATGGCCTGCAGGTCCTCGGTGAAGCGGCCGAGCATTTCCAGCACCGCGTCCTTGTTGGCCACGAAGATGTCGCGCCACATGGTCGGATCGCTGGCGGCGATGCGGGTGAAGTCGCGGAAGCCCGAGGCCGAGTACTTGATGACCTCGTTCTCGGTGACGTTCTCCAGGTCGGCCGCGCTGCCGACGATCGTGTAGGCGATCAGGTGGGGCAGGTGGGACACGACGGCCAGCACCAGGTCGTGGTGCTTTTCTTCCATCAGCTCGACCTGGGCCCCGAAGGCGCGCCAGAAGGTCGAGAGGCGGGCGACGGCCTCGGCGTAGTGTTCGTCGTCGCTCTCGAACGGGGTGAGGATCGTCCAGCGGCCCTCGAACAACTCGGCGAAGCCGGAGTCGGGACCCGACTGCTCGGTGCCGGCGATCGGGTGGCCGGGGATGGCGTAGATCTTCGACAGGTCCTGGGCGCGGAAGGCCTCGGCGACATTGGCCTTGGTCGAGCCGACGTCGGTCAGGGTCGCGCCCGCCTTCATGGCCGGGATGATCTCGGCGGCCAGGCCTGGGATCGACAGCACCGGGGTGGCGATGACGACGAGGTCGGCGTCCTTCACCGCTTCGGCGATGTCGCCGGTGACGTGCTCGGCAATGCCCAGCTCGACGACGCGAGCGCGATTGGCTTCGCTGGCGTCGGCCACGGTGACCTCGCCGACGACGCCGTGTTCACGCGCCGCGCGGATCACCGAGCCGCCGATCAGGCCCGCGCCGATGACGGTGAGCTTAGGGTAGAGGAGACCGGGCGCCGACATCTAGCGGCCCATGAACTGGGCCAGCAGGTCCACGACGGCGCGGTTCTGCTCTTCCAGGCCGATGGTGATCCGGATGCCGTTGGGCAGGCCATAGTTGGCCACGGCGCGGACCAGGTAGCCTTTCGAGGCCAGGAACGCCTCGGCCTCGAGCGCGGTCTTGCCCGGCGTGGTCGGGAAGGTCGCCAGCACGAAATTGGCCGCCGACGGAGTGACTTCGAGACCCAGGCCGCCCAGCTGCTGGGCCAGCCACGGACGCCACTGTTCGACCAGGGCCAGCGAGCGGGCCTGGAAGTCGTCGTCGAACAGGGCCGCGACGGCGGCTTCCTGGCCGGGGATCGAGGTGTTGAACGGCGGACGGATGCGCTCGATCGGGGCGATGATGTGCTCGGGCGCATAGCCCCAGCCCACGCGCAGGGCGGCCAGGCCGTGGATCTTCGAGAAGGTGCGGGTGACGATAACGTTCTCGGCGGTGCGGGCCAGGTCCAGGCCGTCCTCGAAGCGCGGGTCGCTGCAGAACTCGGCATAGGCGCCGTCCAGCACCAGGATCACCGACGGCGGCAGGGCCGCGTGCAGGGCGCGAATCTCCTCGCCCGTCAGCCAGGTGCCGGTCGGGTTGGCGGGGTTGGCGATGAACACCAGGCGGGTGCGCTCGTCGACGCACTTGACCGTCTCGTCGATGTCGACGCGGTGGTTGATCTCCTTGGCCATCCGCACCTCGCCCTGGCAGGCGCGGGCCCCGATGGCGTAGGCGGCGAAGCCGTGCTCGCCCTGGACGATGTTGTCGCCGGGCTCCAGGTACGCCTGGCACAGCAGGGCGAAGATCTCGTCGCTGCCGTCGCCGAAGGTCAGGCGCTCGGGCTCCAGCTTGAAGCGCTCGGCCACGGCGGCGCGCAGAATGCCGGCCTTGCCGTCCGGATAGATGTGCATCCGGTCGACGGCGTTGCGGTAGGCGTCCTTGGCCTTGTCGCTGCTGCCCAGGATGTTCTCGTTGCTCGACAGCTTGATGGGGTGATCGATGCCTTCGACCTTCGACTTGCCGCCGACATAGGCATGGATGTCCATGATGCCGGGTTTCGGGACAGGGCGAGGCGAGGCGAAGCGATCGGTCATCGGACTACTCAAGCTGCGGACGCGGCTCTCTTACACGTCGAACTGTTCGGGCGCAGCCCCGATGACGCCCGTAAGGTCTCCGGGCGCGCGGGCCAGACGTTCGTCCTGCGGCTGGAAGAAGCCCGACAGCGAGAACAGCTTCAGGCCGCCGGCGTCGGCGATCAGCTCGGCGGCGACGTCGGTCTGACTGAGAGCCTCGATGATGGCGGCGGCGCTCTTGGGCGAGTCGGTGACCCAGAAGGTCTGGTCGCCGCCGGTGGGCTCGACCTCGACTTCCGCCACCGCCAGCGCGGCTTGCGGGCCCCAAGTGGCCAGGCAGGGCAGGGCGGCGAAGACCTTCAGCTTGGGCTCGGCCAGCAGGCGGCCCCACCAGGGCGTCTCGGCGGCCAGCGGCAGGACGGCCACGCCCCAGGGGCTGCGGGCGATGGCCAGGGCGTCCTGGGCGGTGGGGACGATCGACAGGCGCGGCGCCGTGCCGAAGCGCAGGCGGGTCAGCTCGACGGTGCGGGCGGCCTCGCGACCGCCGAAGACGCCCAACTGGTACGGGCCCTGGCGCGCCAGGTTGTCGGCCATGATCTCGCGCCAGATGCGGATGACCAGCGCGTCCCCGGCCCCGGTGCGCGGCGCGGCCAGCAGCTTGCGAACGATCTGGGCCTCGCGGCCGGGGCGCAGGCCAAAGCCGGTGTCGCCGGAGGCGCGCTTGGCGGCCGCGACGGCGCCGGCCAGGCTGGCGCGCTCGTCCAGCAGCTTCAGGAGTTCAGTGTCGATGGCGTCGAGTCGCCATCGGACCTCTTCGAGAGACGGCGTCGCCGCAGCCTGGTCGCTGCCCATGTTCTTCCCCGAAATTGGAGGCGGGACCATAGTCTTTGCCGCCAAACACGCAATAGCCAGCCTTCGTGGGAATAAAATTGCGTGCCTGGCGATCGTTGGTCGATCAATAAACGGTCGGCGCAGGGCCCGTATCAAGGATGCCCAAATAGGTGCGGCCGTTGTCGAACTTGAGGTCGGCCTCGATCACCGGCTCGGCGCCCATGGCCTGGGCGGCGGCGGCCACGGCCTGTTCCGGGGTCCTGATCGGCTGGCCGGGCATGGTCCGTTCCTTGAGCGCCGCGTTCAGCGAGCCGGTCACGCGGCCTTGGCTGTCGACCGACAGGACGCCGGACTTGATCTTGCCCTCGGCGTCGCCGGCCAGGATCTGGCTCTGTTGCAGGGTGATCTGGCCGCCGGCTTCGCTCCAGCGCTTCACCGCGGCTTCCCAGTTGCGGCCGCGCAGCTGCGAGACGTGCGACAGGCGGGTCTCCAGCAGCATCGAGGCGGTCTTGTCCTGGGCGATGCGGCCCAAAAGGCCCGTGAAGGCGGTCTTGGCGCCGTCGGCCTTGAAGAACACCGCGCCCTGGTCGTCGGGACCCGAGCGGGTGTGCAGCTGCATCTTGTCGGCCGAGACCAGCTGGAACGGCTTGGTCCCCGGGGCGGGCGCAAAGGTCAGCTTGGCGCCCTCGACCGAGATGCGCGGCGGATATTCGGTGACGTGCGAGATGCTGGCGCGCAGGGCCTGGCCGGTGATGGTCACGTCGCCGGCCTCGGGTCGGGTCAGCACCACGCCCTGGTCGGCGACCAGCACCCAATGGGTCAGGTCGAAGATCTCGGCCTCGCCTTTCAGGATCGGCGCGCGGACGGCCCAGCCGGTGGGCTCGGACATCCGGGCGTTCGTCAGGTCGACGTTCATGCGGAACGGGAAGCCGTGGAAGGTGCGGGCGCTCCAGGACAGGTCATAGCCGCGCGACTTCAGGTCGGCCGCCTGGGCGTCCATCCGCTGCTCGGCCTGGCCGCGAATCCAGAACCAGCCATAGCTCCAACCGCCCGAGATGACGGCGGCGAGGATGAAAGGCGTGAACAGGCGACTGCGACGGGCTTTGCGAGACGGGCGGGCGTCGTTATGGGTCATGAAGTGGGCGCGTCCAGTCGGGATCGAGAATGGGTTTGGCAGGCGACAGCGAAGATCGCTGGGTGTTCGGATACGGATCGCTCATGTGGCGGCCCGGGTTCCCGTTCATAGACCGAAGAACGGCCGTGCTCCACGGTCGGCGGCGGGCCTTCTGCATCTATTCGGTGCACCATCGCGGCACCTACGAGCGGCCGGGCCTGGTGCTGGGCCTGGCCCCCGGCGGCGCGGTGCGCGGCATGGCCTACCGCGTGGCGTCCAGCGAATGGGAGGCGGTCTACGCCTACCTGCGCGAACGCGAGCAGCCGACCGAGACCTATTTCGAGACCTGGCGCGACGTGAAGATCGACGGCAATGGGAAAGCCTCGGCGCTGGTCTTCCTGTCGGACATGAAGCACAGCCAGTGGGCGGGGGCGCTGACCCTGGAGCAGCAGGCGGCGTTGATCGCCGGCGCCACGGGCCTGTCGGGGCCGAACATCGACTACCTGCGCGACCTCGTCCTGCACCTGCGCGAGGACGGCGTGCGCGATCACGCGATGGAGAAGCTCTTGAAGATGGTCGAGGGCATTGAGTCTCCTTCTCCCCTTGCGGGAGAAGGTGGCGCGTAGCGCCGGATGAGGGGTTGAAAGGCCTGTCCGGATAGCGGAGCGAGACCCCTCACCCGACCCACTTCGTGGGCCAACCTCTCCCGCAAGGGGAGAGGGAAACTAGATCCCCGAATCCTCAAGCGCCTTGGTCGCGCCGTCGATCTTGGTCTGCAGCTCGCGCATGAACTCGCCGCGCTTCAGGCCGGCGGGGATGGGCTCGAGATAGTCGAAGACGATCGTGCCCGGCTTGATCACGAAGCCCTTGTTCCAGTGGCTGCCGCAGTTCAGGGCCAGCGGGATGACGGGCATGTCCAGCTCGCGATACAGCGCGGCGATGCCGGGCTTGTAGTCGCCGGGCTCGCCGACCTTGCCGCGCGTGCCTTCCGGGAAGATCACGATCTGGCGGCTTTCCTTCATGCGCTCGACCGAGTCGCGGACCAGCTTCTTCAGCGCGGTCGAGTGACCGCCGCGGTCGACCACGATCATACCGCCCTTCAACCCGTGCCAGCCGAACAGCGGCACCATCAAGAGCTCCTTCTTCATCACGAAGCAGGCGTCGGGCAGCAGGGCGAACTGGCTGAAGACGTCGAACATCGACTGATGCTTGGGCGCGACCAGGGCCGGGCCGATCGGGCGTTGGCCACGCACCTCGACCTTGACGCCGGCCAGCCAGCGCAGGCCCCAGATCAGGCCACTGGCCCAGGTCGACAGGCACCAGGTGTTGACGCGACGGGGCAGGGGATAGGTCACGATCATGCCTACGGCCCAGGCGATGGACCACAGCCAGAAGAACAGCTGGAACAGGAACGAACGCAGATAGATCAAGATGCTTCCTTCGCCGCCGAGGGGGCGGCCTTTTCTTTCGGCCCCAGCCCCAGGAACGCCTCACGGCCCAGGATCGCCAGGTACTTGCAGTATTCCACGATCATCCGCCGGGCGCTGATCGAGGTCTTCCACCAGCGATGGGCGTTCAGATCGGTCTTCACCGGATAGGGCGACAGCTTCACGCCCGGCATGGCGGCGCTGAGCTCCAGCATCGAGCGCGGCATGTGGTAGTCGGCCGTGACGACAATAAGGCTCTGATAGCCCTTGGACTTGGCCCACTCGGCGGTCTCGCGGGCATTGCCCACGGTGTTGGCGGCGGCGAAGCCTAAGTCCACGCAGCAGTCGTAGATCGGCTTGACGGCCTTGGTGACGGTCTGGACGTCGGCGCGGGTGGCCTCGCGGTTGACGCCGGAGATCAAGAGGCGCTTGCCCTTGCCCTCTTCCAGCAGGCGGGTGGCCGCTTCCAGGCGCACGTTCGAGGCGCCGGTCAGCACCACGACGCCGTCGGCGGTGGGCGGTTCGGGCGCCGGGGTCGACTGGTCCACGCGGCCGGTGAAGGCCAGGAGCCCGAGGCCCCAGATCATCAGCGCTATCAAGAGCGCAGCCAAGGTCTTCACGGCATCTCCCCCACGATGCGCGACGCCGCCAGACGGGCCGAGAGGCCGGCGATCAGGGCGGCCACGACCGGCGCGGGCAGGGCGGCCAACAGATCGATCCAGGCCAATGGCAGAACCGGCGCAACCCCCGCGCCGCCGCCGAAATAGCGTGCAACGGCGCCGATGATGGCCGCGCCCGCGCCCCCCAGCAAGCCCGCCAGCGCGCCCATGGTGGCGAAGCGGTTCTGGAACAGGCCGGTGATGAAGCCTTGCTCGGCCCCTGAGAAGTGCAGCACCTCGATCACGTCGCGGCGGGCAGCCAGGCCGGCCCGGGTGGCGAAGGCGATCACGGCGGCCGTGGCGGCGGCGATCAGGGCGAAGACGCCCAGGGCCGCCAGGCGCGCCAGGTTGGCGGCGCGCTCGATGTCGGCGATCCAGCGGCTGTGGTCGTCGACGGTGGCCTCGACGCCGGCGACCTTCAGGGCGCGGTCCAAGGTGTCGGCGGTCGGCGGGGTCTTGGGATCCAGCTCCAGCGTCACCAGCCGCGGCGTGGGCAGGTCGTCGACCAGGGCCTCCTTGCCGATCCAGGGCTCCAGGAGAGCCTCGGCCTTCTCACGGGTCAGGGCCTGGGCCTCGACCACGCCCTTGATGCCGGCCAGGGTCTCGGCGGCGCGAGCGGCGGCGCTGTCGGGGGTCTCGTTGGCGCGGGCGCGGACGACGACGGTGGCTGAGCCGGTCAACTGGCTGGTCCAGCCGTGGGCGGCGCGGTTGGCGGCCAAGGCGGCAAAGCCAGTCAGGCAGGCCAGGAAGCACAGCACGGCGACCACGAACACCAGCGCCCCGTCACGGCTGTCGCGGGGCGGCAGCAGCGGGCCGGGCTTCCAGCGGGCGACCTGGAAGAACTCGCTCATTTGCGACCTTCCACATTGACCAGGCGGCCCTGGTCCAGATGCAGGGTCGGACGCGCGGCGCGGGCCACCAGGTCCTCGTCGTGGGTGGCGATCAGGACGGTGGTGCCCAGGCGGTTCAGCTCGACGAACAGGCGCAGCAGGCGCAGCGACATGGCCGGATCGACATTGCCGGTCGGCTCGTCGGCCAGCAGCACGTCGGGACGGTCCACGACGGCGCGGGCGATGGCCAGGCGCTGCTTTTCGCCGCCCGAGAGGGTAGCGGGCAGGGCGTGCATGCGGTCGCCCAGGCCGACCCAGCTGAGCAGCTCGGCAACGTCCTCGCGATAGGTGGCCGGTTTGCGCTTGAGGATGCGCAGGGGCAGAGCGGCGTTGTCGAACACCGACAAGTGCTCCAGCAGCCGGAATTCCTGGAACACCACCCCGATCCGGCGCCGCAGGAACGGCAGGTCCGAGGTGTGGGTCAGGCTGACATCACGTCCGAAAAGCTCGACGCGACCCCGTGACGCACGGTGGGCCAGGTAGATCAGCTTGAGCAGTGAACTCTTGCCCGCGCCCGACGCGCCGGTCAGGAAATGGAACGAGCCCTGGTCCAGGGAAAAGCTTATGTCCCTTAGGGTTTCGGGCGCTCGCCCGTAACGCATCGAGACGCCTTCGAAGCGGACCACCGGTAGGGTGTCATCGCCCTGTTGTGTGTCGATCCGCAAGGCGCGTCACTTGGGTTTCTGGACATCAGGGTTAAAATCAGCGACCCCCTTTAGGTGTGTGGGGAGCGTTCGATTCGCGGCCATGATACTGACCTGTCCGGAGTGCGCCAGCCGCTATTTCGTCGACGACTCCAAGGTGGGCTCGGCGGGTCGCGTTGTGCGTTGCGCGTCGTGCGGGAACAGCTGGACTGCCCGTAGCGAAGAGCCGCTAGACCTTTTCGACGACCCCGAAACCCCGACCCTGGCCAGCCAGGTCGAGTCCGCCGACCAGCTGCCCGAGACCGTCGCCGCAGAGGCCGAGGATGCGCCGGTCAGCGCCCTGCCGGGCGAGGAACTGCCCAAGGTCTTCCGGGCCCGCGCCGACGCCGAGCGTCGCCTGCGCGAAGCCACCGCCACGGGCGTGATCTGGGCCGGCATGGCCGCCGCCATGGCGGTGGTCGTGGTCGCCGCCCTGATCTTCCGCATCGACGTGGTCAAGATCCTGCCAGGCTCGGCGGGCGCCTATGCCGCCGTCGGCCTGCCGGTGAACACGGTGGGCCTGGTCATCGACCGCTCCAGCATCAAGGCCCAGCCCTCGATGCAGGACGGCCACGCGGCCGTGACGATCACCGGCTCGATCCGCAACATCACCGAGCACCCGGTCCTGTCGCCGCCGCTGCGCGTGGAGCTGCTCAGCAAGGACGACAAGCGCGTGGCCGGCCAGCTGGCCGCGGCCGCCGACGCCAAGATCCCGCCGGGCGAGGTGCGCCACTTCTCGATCACCTTCCTGGATCCGCCGCGTTCGGCCAAGGATCTGCAGATCGGTTTCGCCACCGAACCGGGCGCCGCCAAGGCGGTGAAAACCGCCCTGAAGAAGCCCGACGAGCACGGCGCCGAGCCCGAGCTGGCGCTGCGCGGGGCTCAAGAAGCCCCCGCCGAGCACGAAGCGGCTGGACAAGAGCCCTCGGGACATGAGAGCGGGGAAGCAACTCCTCCCCCTGCAGACTCTCACGAACCCGCACATCATGAATGACACCAACCAGCCCGAAGTCCTGATCTCGGAAGCCGAGATCGCCGAACGGGTTCAGAAGCTGGCCGAGGCCATCGCGCCGCGCATCGACGACGACACCGTCGCGGTCTGCCTGCTGACCGGCGGCCTGTGGTTCGCCGCCGACCTGACCCGCGCTCTCTACAAGGCCGGCCGCAATGTGCGGTTCGACGCCCTGTGGCTGGCCTCCTATCACGACGAGCGCAAGAGCACGGGCCGTTGCGAAGTTCGCGCCGACCTGCAGCGCCCGCTGATCGGCCGCCGCGCCCTGGTCGTCGACGACGTGTTCGACACCGGCCTGTCGCTGTCGGAAGCCGCTCGCCTGGTCAAGGACGCCGGCGCCAGCGAAGTGCTGACCGCCGTCTTCGCCCGCAAGCCCTGGCCCAAGGATCGCGGCATGGAGCCCGACTTCGTCGCCTGGGAAGCCCCCGCGCGCTACCTGGTCGGCTACGGCCTGGACGACGAAGGCAAGAGCCGCGGCCTGCCGTACATCGGCGCTCTGGACTGATTTCAGAGATTACTTGCCCCCACCTTACCGCTTCGCGGTCGTCCGCCCCCGGAGGGGGCGGAAGGTTGACCTTCTTCCCCCTCCGGGGGAGGAGGGCCGCAGGCCCGGAGGGGGCAAGTATCGGAACTACACCCAGTCCGGCACGAGGTCCCGCGCCAGCATCTCCTCGTAGGTCGGTCGCTTGCGGATCACCGCGTACTTGTCGCCGTCGACCAGGACCTCCGGCACGAGGGGGCGGGTGTTGTACTCGCTGGCCATGGCCGAGCCGTATGCGCCGGCCGACATGAAAGCCACCAGGTCGCCGGCCGCGAACGGCGGCAGGGCGCGGTCGCGGGTGAAGGTGTCGCCGGTCTCGCAGACCGGACCCACGACGTCGTAGGTGGCCTCACCAGCGCGCTTCACCACCGGACGGATGTCGTGGAAGGCGTCGTACATGGCCGGGCGGACCAGGTCGTTCATGGCCGCGTCGATGACCAGGAACTTGCGGCCTTCCGGGCGCTCGTGGACGTGGATCACTTCCGAGACCATCACGCCGGCGTTGGCGGCGATCACCCGGCCCGGCTCGAAGGCCAGCTTCACGGGCAGGCCTTTGGTGACTTCACCCACCATGGCGGCGAAGTCGGCGGGCGAGGGCGGTTCGGGGTTGTTGAAGTACGGGACGCCCAGGCCGCCGCCCAGGTCCAGGCGCTCGACCGATAGGCCCTCGCCCAGCAGCTGCTCCACCAGGCCCCGCATCTTGCTGAAGGCCTCGCGCATGGGCGACAGATCGGTGATCTGGCTGCCGATGTGGCAGGCCACGCCAATGGGCTCCAGCGCCGCGTTGTTGCTGGCGTTGGCGTACAGGCGCGCCGCCTCGGCGAACGAGACGCCGAACTTGTTCTCGGACTTGCCGGTGGCGATCTTGGCGTGACCGCCGGCCGCGACGTCCGGATTGACCCGGAAGGCGATCTTGGCGCGCACGCCCAGCTCGGCGGCGACCTGAGCGATCAGGTTCATCTCCGGCTCGGACTCGACATTGATCTCGGCGACGCCGGTCTTCAGGGCGAATTCGATCTCGCGGCGGGCCTTGCCGACGCCGGAGAAGACGATGCGCTCGGGCGGAATGCCGGCGGCCAGGGCGCGGCGGACCTCGCCTTCCGAGACCGTGTCGGCCCCGGCGCCCAGGTCGCCCAGCACCTTCAGCACCGCGACGTTGGAATTGGCCTTCACGGCGTAGGCGACCAGCGGGTCGACCACGCCGGCGGCGACCAGCGCGTCGCGGAACACGGTGAAGTGCCGCTCCAGCGTGGCGCGGCTGTAGACATAGACGGGCGTGCCGACCTCGGCCGCGATCTTGGCCAGGGGCACGCCTTCGCAGGCTAGGCCCTCGGGGCCGTACTCGAAGTGGTTCACAGTGTTTCGGGCTTTCTGATCATCGTAGCCCCCTCATTCCGATTTCCCGGCGAAAGCCGGGACCCAGATGCATCCGGAGCGGTGGCGGGCGTCATCTGGGTCCCGGCCTTCGCCGGGATGACGGCGACCCGCGCCAAGTTCAAACCAATGTGCAGCGTTTGCCGTCAGTTAGGCGTAGCGCCGGGGAAGCCCTTGGCGGACGGGCCGCCGAACGGGTCCTTGGTGCCGGGCAGCGGGGCGGCGCGGATGGTGCGGTTGCTGGTGGCCGGGTCGCGGATTTCCTGGTCGCCGCCGGCGCGGGCCGGTTGGTTGGCCTGGGCCGAGGCGGCGCGGCGTTCGGCTTCCCAGGCGGCCTTCTTGGCCGGATCCCACATCGGGGCCGGACGCTCCAGGGCGCCTTGCTTGCCGCAGGCGGCGGCCGTGACGGCCAGGGCGGTCAGGGTGACGATCGTCAGGGCGCGTTTCATGCGAGCACTTCCTTCCAACGCGCGATCTGGGCGCGGACCTGGGCGGGGGCGGTCCCACCGTAGCTCATGCGGCTGGCCGCCGAGGCGGCCGGAGTCAGAACGGCGTAGACGTCCTGGGTGATCCGCGACTCGATCGCCTGGAACTGTTCCAAGGTAAGATCGGCCAGATCGACGCCAAGACCCTCGGCCGCCTTCACGGCGGAGCCTGTCACGTGGTGAGCGTCGCGGAAAGGCATGTTCAGCGTGCGCACCAGCCAGTCGGCCAGGTCGGTGGCGGTCGAGAAGCCCGCGCCGGCCGCCTTGGCCATGTTTTCGGTGTTCGGGGTCAGGTCGGCGACCATGCCGGCCATGGCCAGCAGGGAGAGCTCCAGCGCGTCGAAGGCCTCGAAGGTCGGGACCTTGTCCTCCTGCATGTCCTTGGAATAGGCCAGCGGCAGGCCCTTCATCACCACGGTCAGGGTGGTCAGCGAGCCCAGGATGCGGCCGACCTTGGCGCGGATCAGCTCGGCGGCGTCCGGGTTCTTCTTCTGCGGCATGATCGAGCTGCCGGTCGTGAAGGCGTCGGTCAGCTTGATGAAGCCGAACATCGGCGTCGTCCACAGCACGATCTCTTCGGCCAGGCGCGACAGGTGCGTGGCCGTGATCGAGGCGGCCGACAGGGCCTCCAGAGCGAAGTCGCGGGCCGAGACGCTGTCCAGCGAGTTGGCGGTCGGGCGGTCGAAGCCCAGCGCCGCCGCCGTCTGGTGGCGATCGATCGGGAAGGGCGAGCCGGCCAGGGCGGCCGCGCCCAGCGGGCACTCGTTCATGCGGGCGCGGGCGTCGCGGAAGCGGCTGGCGTCGCGGCCGAACATCTCGACATAGGCCATCAGGTGGTGGCCGAAGGTCACCGGCTGGGCCGGCTGCAGGTGGGTGAAGCCTGGCATGAGGGCGTCGGCATAGGCCTCGGCCTGGGCCAGCAGGGCCTTCTGGAGGGCTTCCAGCTGAGCGGCCGAGCGGTCGGCGGCGTCGCGGACCCACAGGCGGAAGTCGACGGCCACCTGGTCGTTGCGCGAGCGAGCGGTGTGCAGCCGGCCGGCGGTCGCGCCGATCAGCTCGCGCAGGCGGGCCTCCACGTTCATGTGGATGTCTTCGTACTCGTCGCGGAACGGGAAGGTCCCGGTGGCGATCTCGTCCTCGATCTTGGCGAGGCCGCCGAGGATTTCCTCACCATCGCTGCTTGAAATCACGCCCTGGTTCATCAACATCCGCGCGTGGGCGCGGGAGCCCGCCAGGTCTTGCGCCCAAAGGCGCTTGTCGAAGCCGATGGAGACGTTGATCGCCTGCATCAGTTCCGCCGGCTTGGCCGTGAAACGACCGCCCCACATGGCTTGACCCTGGCCCCTGTTGGCCTTGGGCGTATCGGAGGCGTTGTCGGTCATATGAGCGAAGTCCAATCGGAGGCGGCGGCCAAGAAGCGCAACCCTGTGAGGTTGGCGCTGGGGGGCGTCATCCTCGTCGGCGTGGCGGCGGTTCTATACGTCATCGCCACCGCTTCGTTCAAACCCTCAGGGCCCGCCGACCTCACAGAATTCAAGAAAGGGACGCTGGTAAAGCTGGACGTGCCATCCGCGCCGCGCGCCGCGCCGACCACCGTCTTCACCAGCCTGGACGGCAAGCCGACCACCCTGGCCGACTTCAAGGGCCGCGTGGTGGTCATGAACCTGTGGGCCACCTGGTGCGCGCCGTGCAAGGCCGAGATGCCGACCCTGGCGAAGCTGCAGGCCGCCTATGCGACCCAGCCGGTGACCGTGCTGCCTATCAGCGTCGACCGCGACAGCGACCTGAACCTGATCAACGAGGAGATGGCCGCCAACCCGCCGCTGAAGACGTATCGCGATCCGGGCTACAAGCTGTCGTTCGCCATGGACCCGCGCGCGGCCGGCTATCCGACCACGGTGATCTATGACCGCCAGGGCCGCGAGCGCGCCCGCATGGCCGGTCCGGCCGACTGGTCGGGCCCGGAAGCCCGCGGCATCGTCGAGAAGCTGCTCGCCGAGAAATGATCGATCCCGCGATCCTCGAACCCCTGGCCGACGACGCCTGGCCGGCGCGCGAGCGTGATCGGCTGGGCGGCTGGCGGCTGAATGCCTCGTCGGGTCGCTCGATGCGGATCAACGCCTGTTGGCCGCTGGGTGAGCCGGATCGTGATCCGGAGGCGGCGCTGGACGCCGTCGAGGCGTGGTTCGCGGCGCGCGGGTTGCCGCCGCAGTTCAAGTTGACCGACGGCGTCGTGGCGCCGGCCGATCTGAACGAGCGTTTGGCCGCACGCGGCTATCGCGCCTGCAAGGAGACGCTGGTCATGCTCGGCCCGACGGGCGGGGAGGGCGATCCGGCGCTCGGTGTCTCGGCCGCGCCGGATGCGACCTTCGAGGCGGTGTTCACCGCCACGGCCGGCGATCCCGAGGACGGCCGCGAGCGGCTGGAGGCCCTGGGTCGCATCCCGGCGCCGGCGCGGTTCGCGAGGCTGGACATCGACGGCGCGCCGGCGGCGATCGGGGCCACGGCGATCGGCGGGGGGTTCGCGGGGGTCTTCGGCATGCGCACCGCGCCGGATCATCGGCGGAAGGGCCTTGCTCGGCGGGTGCTGCGGGGCTTGCTGGCCGAGGCGGGGGCGCTGGGCGCCGAGCGGGCCTGGCTGCAGGTCGAGGCCGACAACGCGCCGGCGATTGCGCTGTACGCGGACGAGGGCTTCGAGCCTGCGTATCGGTATCGGTACTGGGTGCGCTGAGCCCAAAACCCAACACCCCAACCCCTACATTGCCTTCCTGGGCCTTGTGCCCAGGATCCATGGCGCGGCTTGGCGTTGCCGTGGTCAGTGCGCGCCGTCAGCGTGGGCGCGCTTCCTGAAAATCCGGACCAGCTGAACCATGGGCCCTAGGCACAAGGCCTAGGGAGGCATTTGGGGGAGAGCGAATACCCCCGCCGCTTCTCGAAATATCCTCGTTCGATAGACTAGTTTACAAAACAAACTTGTTGATCCATGGTGCGGCCACCTGAAGAGGGGAGCCAACCCATGCACGCGCCACTCAGCGCCATTGACCGTTCGACGGCGGCCCAGATCGGCGGCCGCAACGCCCCGATCGGCGCCTTGCGCGCCTTCATCACCCTGCTGGTGATCGCCCACCACACGGCGCTGGCCTATCACCCGTACGCGCCGCCGCCGAAGGCGTTCGGCGCCCAGCCGATCCTGTGGACGGCGTTCCCGGTGGTCGATCCGCAGAAGTTCGGAGGGTTCGGTCTCTTCACCCTGGTCAACGACATGTTCTTCATGTCGCTGATGTTCTTCATCTCGGGGCTCTTCGTCGCCGACGGCCTGCGGGCCAAGGGTGACGGCGGGTTCCTGAGAGGGAGGGTCCTGCGCCTGGGCGCCCCGTTCATCCTGGGCGTGGGACTGCTGGCACCGCTGGGCTACTATCCGGCATGGCTACAGGCGGGCGGGGCAGGTTCGCTCCCGGCCTTCGCGGACGCCTGGACGCACCTGCCGTTCTGGCCCAGCGGCCCAGCCTGGTTCCTGTGGGTGCTGCTGACCTTCGGCGCGATCGTCACCGCGATGCACCGCGTGGCGCCCGGCGTGATCGACGCCCTGGGCGGCCTGGCCAAGGGCGCTGAGTGCAAGCCGGCTCGGCTCTTCTGGGGCCTGGTCGCGCTGAGCGTGCTCTTCTACCTGCCGCTGGCCATGACCACGCCGTTCGGCCATTGGAGCATGTGGGGGCCGTTCCTGGTCCAGACCGCCCGCATCGGCCACTACTTCGTCTACTTCCTGGCGGGCGTCGCGGTCGGCGCGGCCGGCGTCGGCTACGGCCTGACCGATCCGGAAGGCAAGCTCGCCAAGCGCTGGTGGCTCTGGCATCTGGCTCCGATCCTGCCGATCATCGGCGGCGTGGGGACCATGATCGTGGCCTTCTCGCCGAACCCGCCGCCTCGGGCTGTCCTGGATGTCGTGGGCGGGGTGAGCTTCTGCCTGGCCTGCGCGACCCTGTCCTTCGCGGCCCTGGCGACCTTCCTGCGCTTTGTCCGCAAGACCGGCCCGGTGAGCGCCAGCCTGCAGGCCAACGCCTACGGCATGTATCTGGTCCATTACGTCTTCACCTCGTGGCTGGCCTGGCTGCTGCTGCCGCAGGGCTGGGGCGGCCTGGCCAAGGGCTGCGTGGTGTTCGTGGGCGCGGTGGCGCTGAGCTGGCTGACGACGATGGTCCTGCGCCGCGCGCCGCTGTTGGGACGAATCCTGTGAACGGTCATGATGTGGCGCTGAAGGGGGCGAGGCCCATGAACGACAAGCTGAAGACGGCCCAGGACGACCTGGCCTTCCTGCGCGGCCTGGCCGAAGGCAGCAACGAGCGGGGCGGGCTGGGCGTGGCCGGCGGCGCGCTCTACGGCTCGGCCGGTGTGCTCTACGGCGTCCAGACCCTGGGCTACTTCCTTCAGGAGAGGGGCCTGCTCAGCCTGGGCGTGACCGGGAACATCGTCATGGCCTGGGCGCCGACGGTGATCTTCCTGATCCTGATGACCATCGTCATCATCGTCGATCGCAAGAACCCGCAGCGCGGCGTCACCAACCGGGCGGTCAACGCGGCCTTTTCCGGCACGGGCATCGCCAACCTGGCCCTGGTCCTGGTCTTCGCCTCGGCCGCCGCGCGCAATCACGACTTCCGCTACTGGCTGTTCCATCCGGCCGTGGTGTTCATCCTGCAGGGCGCGGTCTGGTACGTGATCTTCGTGCTGCGCAAGCGGGCCTGGATGGCGCTGGTCGCCATCGGCTGGCTGGTGTCGGGCGTGGCCATGGGGATGCTGATCCACCGCGCCGACCTCTACCTGGCGATCGCGACGTTCGGCCTGTTCGCGCTGATGGGAGGCCCCGGCTTCTTCATGATGCGCCAGGCCATGCAGCAGCGCGCCGCCTGAGGCGATCGTGACGCCCAAGTTCGACATCAGCGGGCTGGACGACGTCATCCATGGTCGGGTGCGGCTGGGGATCGTCGCCTACCTGGCCAGCGCCGAGGTGGCCGACTTCACCGAGCTGAAGACCCTGCTGGAGGTCACGCAAGGCAACCTGTCGATCCACCTGCGCAAGCTGGAAGAGGCTGAGTACGTCTCGATCGACAAGAGCTTCGTCGGCCGCAAGCCCCTGACCCGCGTGCGCCTGACCGAGACCGGCCGGGCGGCTTTCGCCCGCTATCTGAAGGCGATGGGCCAGTTGGTCGAGCAGGCGGGGGGCTCTTCCTGAACCATCCTTTCTGAACCCGTCTCCCCGGCGAAAGCCGGGGCCTAGATGGGATGGCGCTGGGGGGGTTCCAAGGGCTCCGCATTTCTCTAATCAGCCCAAGCGCCATGGGACCTGGGTCCCGGCTTTCGCCGGGAAGACGGATTTAGGAGAAGCCTAGTTCGGCTCGCAGCTCGGCTGGCGTCATCCCGGCCGACCGCAGTTCTCGCAGCGTCTGGGCCTTATCCCTTTTCGCGTAGCGCTTGCCGTCCGGACCGACCAGCAGGCCGTGGTGGCGGTAAGTCGGCGTCGGATAACCCAGCAAAGCCTGCAGCAGGCGCTGGATGTGGGCGGCCTCGAACAGGTCCACGCCTCGGATCACGTGGGTGACGCCTTGCAGCGCGTCGTCATGGACCACGGCCAGATGATAGGCGACGCCGACGTCCTTACGGGCCAGAACGATGTCGCCAGCCGTCTCGGGCCGCGCTTGGATGACGCCGATCTCGCCGTCCGGCCCGGCGTCTTGCTCCACGAAGGTCAGGCTCTCGAACCCTCCCAGGGCATGCCGCGCCGCCGCCAGTGACAGCCGCCAAGCGAAGGCATCGCCGCGCTCCAGGCGCCGGGCTTCCTCATCAACGGGGAGAGGCGCGCCCACATACGGAACCGCCGGCTCGTGCGGAGCGCGGCCGATGTCGATTTCCTTGCGGGTCTTGAAGCAGCGATAGACCAGGCCGCGCTCGCGCAGCGTCTCGATGGCCGCGTGGAAGTCGACCAGGTGCTCGGACTGCCGGCGGGCGGGCGTCTCCCAGTCCAGTCCCAGCCAGGCCAGGTCCTCGAAGATCGCCGCGTCGTACTCCGGCCGGCAACGCGTGGCGTCGATGTCCTCGATGCGCAGCAGGAAACGGCCGCCAGCCTCTTGCGCGGCGCGATACGCCGTCAGCGCCGAGTAGGCATGGCCGCGATGCAGATAGCCCGTCGGCGAGGGCGCGAACCGGGTGACGAAAGACACGTCAGTCCTGGATGGCGGTGAACTTCGCGAACATGCCCAAGTGTTCGAACACCGCGCGCAGGAACGCTTCCTCGCCGCCCAGCAGCTCCTTCAGCGGTGCGAACTGCTTGAAGCCGATCATCTCGGCCAGGCCGTGACCGGCGCACCAGGCGGCGATGGTCGCCAGCTCCAGGTCGATGTCGCTGACGTGGCCGCCGCCGTTCTCGTTGATGGTGTCGCGCACCTGGCAATAGGCGCCGTCGTCCTTCAACTGGTCGGGCAGGGCGTCCTTGTCGCGAGAGCGGTCGTACATGACCCGATAAAGGGCCGGGTTGTCGCGGGCGAAGCAGACATAGGCCACGCCAAGATTGGTCATCCGCGCGCGGGGATCCTCGGTCGAGGCGCGGGCCGTCGACAGAGCCACGTCCAGCTCATGCCAGCCCTCGTGGGCGACGGCTTCCAGCAGTTCGGCCTTGTCCTTGAAATGATGATAGGGCGCGGCGGGGCTGACCCCGGCCTCACGCGCCACGGCCCGCAGGGACAGGGCGGCGGGGCCGTCCGTCTCCAGGATCTTGCGGGCGGCGTCGACCAGGGCGCGGCTCAGGTCGCCATGGTGATACGGGCGGGATTCGGCGGTCGCGGTGCTCATCGGTCCTCACTGTAGCCCCACCTTTCTAAAATTTCATCCAAACGCCGTAAAGATCATCTTGACGTCGTTTAGATGTGCGTTATCTAAGCATCGTCCAGATTGGTTCAGCCAATCGCCCGCTGGGGGCGAGGACAACAAGAGAGGGACTATCGTCATGCAACGCACGCTCAACGCCTTTGAAACCGCCTTCGACCGTCTGGCCGCCGGCTACTTCCTCGTGATCGCCCTGGGCGTCGCCGCCGCCGTCGTCGGCGTGGCCATCTAAGAGTTCGATTGCTCGCGAACGGCGGGGCTATCTTCGATCCCCCGAAGATCCCGCCGCCGCGTTCGGCTTGAACCCCGCCGGTCGGGGAGCTAACCAAGCCAGGACGCGTTAGGCCTCCGACGCCGATCATCGTTGCGCGTCACAGGCTTTCTCCATGATCCAAGACTTCTTCCGATGAGTGTCGCCTTCACGAAAGAGGGCGACAGCGAGGCCTTCGCGGCGGACCTGCCCGATCGCCCGATCTCGACCCATCCCAATCTGGTGACGCCCGAGGGGCTCGATCTGATCGAGGCCGAACTGGCCGCCGCGCGCGCCGCCTATTCGTCGGCCCAGAGCGCGGGCGGAGCCGCTGACGGCGATCGCACCGCCATGGCCCGCGCCACCCGCGACCTGCGCTACTGGTCCTCACGCCGCGCCACCGCCCAGCTGATGGAGCGTGATCCGGCCAAGACCGTCGTGCAGTTCGGCGACCGCGTGACCTTCGAGCGTGAGGACGGCCGCGTGCAGACCTTCCGCATCGTTGGCGAGGACGAGGCCGATCCGGCCCAGGGCTCGGTTTCCTATGTCGCCCCGATCGCCCGCGCCCTTCTTGGAAAGACTATCGGCGACGTGTCGCCGGCGCCGGGCGGCGAGATCGAGATCACTGAGATCGGATAGTTCAGCAAGAAGCGGATTGTCATTCGACGGGGGAAGCTCCACCTGCGAGGGATGTTCGTTCCGCCGACCGCTCAAGCGCTGCTCGAAGCCCGCAAGCATCTCGCCGCCGTCGATCCGGCCCTGGCGGCGATGGAGGCTGTCACGCCGTCGTTCGAATGGCGCGTCGGCCTGGGCGGCTTTCCGGGTCTCCTGAAGATGGTCGTGCAGCAGCAGGTCAGCCTGGCCTCGGCGGCCGCCATCTGGGCGCGGGTCGAGGCAGGGCTGCCGCGGATGACGCCCGATGTCGTGATGGGCCACGACCAGGCCTACCTGCTGTCGTTGGGTCTCTCGCGCCCCAAGGCCCGCTATGCCCACGCCATCGCCCACGCGCATCTGAACGGGACCTGTGACTTCGACGCCTTGCCGGGAATGTCGGACGAGGAGGCGATCGCCGCCCTGACGGCCATCACCGGCATCGGCCGCTGGACCGCCGAGGTCTATCTGATGTTCACCCAAGGGCGGCTCGACATGTTCCCCGGCGGCGACGTCGCCCTGCAGGAGGCCATGCGCTGGGCTGACAGGGCCGAGGCCCGCCCGACCGAGAAGCAGGCCTATCAGCGCGCGGAGCGCTGGCGGCCCTATCGTGGTGTCGCCGCGCATCTGCTGTGGGCCTGCTATGGCGCGGTAAAGCGCAGAGAGATCGCGCCGTTCTAGACTCTTGCGACAGATGTCTTGGTTCTGTCGCTGACTCGGATCATCCTTTCCTTGCGTTCGGGGATGAATGGCGATTCCCAGAATTGCGTAGGAAGGAGGCCCGTCTTCAGTCCTGTCGCGTACTTCATCAGCCGGAGCCTGATACGCTCCGAAGGGGGGCTCTGATGCAGGTCCTCACGCGTCCACCATCGGGCATGCCGGCCCTGGTGCTCAACGCCGACTTCCGGCCGCTAAGCTACTATCCGCTGTCCCTCTGGCCGTGGCAGGAGGTGATCAAGGCGGTGTTCCTGGATCGCGTCGACGTCGTGGCCAGCTACGACCAGGTCGTCCATTCGCCGTCCTTCGAGATGCGGCTACCCAGCGTCGTGGCGCTGAAGCAGTACGTCCCACAGGAGCGGCCGCCGGCCTTCACCCGCTTCAACCTGTTCCTGCGCGACAGCTTCAGCTGCCAGTACTGCGGTTCGCTGGAGGACCTGACCTTCGACCACGTGATCCCCCGCTCGCGAGGCGGCCGGACCACTTGGGAGAACATCGTCACCGCCTGCGCGCCCTGCAACCTCAGCAAGGGTGGCCGCACGCCGCGCGAAGCCGGCATGCAGCCCTTCCACACCGCCCGCCGCCCCTCGATGCACGAGCTGCAGGAGCGGGGACGCAGGTTCCCACCAGGGCGGCTGCACGTCAGCTGGCTGGACTACCTGTACTGGGATATCGAGCTGGAGGCGTAGAGCTTCAGACAGCAAAACGGCCCGGGCGATCTTTCAAGGAGAGGTGTCCCGGGCCGTGGCTGTGAGGCGGAAGGGGATCGGTCCGCCCGTAGCTGCACCATGAAATGCGGCGCTATGGCGAAGGTTCCGGGTCAGGGCGGAAAATGTTTCGATGCTGCAACATGGGCAGTGTCGGGCGCTGAACGATGCAACCCGAACCTCGACCAATGGGTTTTTACAGCCGAGGCAAAAGCCACGGGAGGTACCCATGAACCGCCACCACACCGACGACGGCGACAAGCGCCATTTCACTCACGGCACGGCCGCTTCGACCGCCGACATGGCTTCGGAAGGCAAGGTCCGTCCGGAAGATCGTCACATCGACGCGCCGCATGCTCGAGAAGCCAAGCGCCCGTTGGCCGAAGGCGAGAAGCACGACCAGTTGGCCGCCAAGGTTGAGAAGTCCGAGAACCGTCAGGAAGCCCTGCTGGACGAGGGCCTGGAAGAGAGCTTCCCGGGTAGCGATCCGGTCAGCGTCAAGCGCATTACCTGATCAGCGAGCCGGAAACCGGCGGGCGGCGCGTTTGGCGAAGCTGAGCACGACGCCCGCTTCAGGCTCGGCGATAATCGGCTCGAAGGCCACGACCGGACGGCGACGCGGCTGGCGACGGTCCAGGGCGGCGATCTGGTCGAAGGTCAGGTCGCCTTGCTCGCGGGCCATCTTGCGGACCGTCTCGATCATGCTGGCGCCGTAGATGGTCAGGATGCCGGCGGCGTCGGCCAGCCAGTCGGGGATGTTGCCGTCGCGATGGGCGATGACCTGGGCGACCTCGACACCAGCGCCGAGCACCAGGGCCGCGATCATCAGGTCGTTGCGGCGCATGCGCGGAAACGCCAGGAACGAGACCGCCAGCAGGCCGCCGAACGCGATCGCGTGGGCGGCCTTGTCGTTGAGGCCGAAGATCGCCTCGGCGCCCTGGAAAGAACCCAGGGTCAGCACGGCCACCGCCAGAGAGCCGACCACCAGCGTGACGCGAGCGGCGGTGACGAAATGGACGGGCTTGAACATGGGACGCGACCTTCGGAAGGGACGTCTCCGTCCTAACGGCGAAGGTCGCGCCATTCGGTGAATGGACAGGGTTAGCGGATTATTTCTTCTCCGCGTCCGCCTTCTTCTTGGCCTCGGCTTCGGCCTTGGCCGCGTCGTCCGTGGCCTTCTTCCAGGCCTGGAACTCTTCCACATAAGGCTGGCGGCGCAGGACCTTGGACGCCGGATCGACGATCACCGGCACGGCAGCGCCCACGGTCACGCGGCCCGTCCCGCCGGCCATCGGCACGGTGACGACCTTGCCGCCGACCTTGACCTCGACCGGCATTGGGAAGGGCTTGTCCTTGGGCGTCTTCCATTTCAGCACCAGGTCGCCGCCTTCGCGGGTCTCCAGCAGTTCGGGCGGCGCGGCCTCGTAGAGGTAGACGTCGAAGAACCAGCCGTAGTCCTTGCCGGTCACCTGGTTGACGATCTTCACATAGTCCTTGGTGCCCAGGTAGCGCGGCGTGAAATTGCCCGGGTTGGGCTCGGCCGTACCGTAGACGGCCATGCGGGTGATCTTGAAGAAGTCGTCGTCGCCGACCAGCGCGCGCAGGGTATGCAGGACGTTGGAGGCCTTGGAATAGATGTCGTTCCCCGGCCCGCGATCGGCGTTGTAGACCTCGTCCTCCTTCAGCGCCCGGCCCGAGACGATCGGGTACTTGTTGCGAATGCCCAGGCGCTGGGTGTTGAGGCGCGACATGTACTCCATGTCGCCGTGCAGCCACTGGGAATAGAGCGGCTGCATGTAGCTGCCATAGCCCTCGTGCAGCCACATGTCGTCATTGTCGACATCGGTCAGCTGGTTGCCGAACCACTCGTGCGCGAACTCGTGCTGCAGCAGCCAGTCGAAGCCGAAGCCGTCCTTCCGGTACTCGTTGCCATAGGCGTTGATGGTCTGGTGCTCCATGCCCAGGTGCGGGGTCTCGACCACGCCCATCTTCTCGTCGCGGAACGGGTAGGGGCCGATCATCTGCTCGTAGAAGTCCAGCATCGGCGTGAACTCGGCGAACAGGGCCTTGGCCTTCTCGGTGCGGTCCTTCAGGTGCCAGAACGACATCGGGAAGCTGTCGCCGAAGCGGCTCTTGTACGTGCCGGTCAGTTCCTCGTAGGGGCCGACGTCCAGGGCGATGGCGTAGGTGTTGGGGTTCTTGGCCTGCCAGTTGTAGGTCCGCCAGCCGTCCTTCTCGGTCATGCCCTTGAAGACGCCGTTGGCCGGCGCGACCAGCGGGGCGGGGACGGTGATGTGCAGGTCGACCAGCTTGGGCTCGCCGGTCGGGTAGTCGATGCAGGGCCAGAACAGGTCGCAGCCGTCGCCTTGCACGGCGGTGGCGATCCAGGGCTCGCCGGTCGGGGCCTTGCTCCAGACGAAGCCGCCGTCCCAGGGCGCGCGCTTGGCTTCGTGCGGGACGCCGTCATAGGTGACGGCCAGGGTGACCTGCTTGCCCTTGGCGACCGGCTTGGGCAGGGCGATGGTCAGGCGGCCTTCGGGATTGCTCCAGGCCGAGGGCTTCAGGGCCTTGCCGTCGATGGTCAGCTTGCGGATGGCGAAGACGCGGTCGAAGTCGACGACCAGCTTGGTCAGCGGGCTCTTGGCGGTGAAGGTCAGGGTCGCCTGGCCCTCGATCGCCTTCTTCTCGGGCAGGATCTTGAACGTCAGATCGGCGTGGTCGAAGCCCAGGGCCTGTTGCTCGACGGGCATAGGGCCGCCGGTCTCCAGGCTGAGATCGCTGGTCGTGAGAGGTTGTTGGGCGAAGGCCTGGCCGGCTGACAGGGCCAGGATCGACGCCGCGCAGGCGGCGAGGTTACGGAAGGACAAGTGGGCGACTCCCCAACGCGATGACGTATTGGGGCGTATCGGTAGGCCCGGCCGGGCCAAACGCCAAGCTTCAGATCTTCTCGCTGATCTTGATGGCGGCCCGGCAGCCCGCTTGGATGACAGCGGTGAGCAACGGATAGGCGGCGGCCTCGTGAGCGCCTTCCTCGATGGCCAGGTCGCGGTGGGCCAGCTCGTCGTCGCGGAACTGGGTCAGCTCGGCGGCCAGTTCCGGATCGCGGTCCTTCAGCTCCTCGATCTGGCCGGCATAGTGCTTCTCGATCACCGTTTCGACGGCTTCGGTGCAGGCGTGGGCGGCCTTGTCGCCGAGCAGGGCGGTGCCCGCGCCCAGGGCGAAGGCGGCCGCGCGCCAGACCGGCGACATCAGGGTCGGGCGCACGTTGCGCTCGGTCAGCAGCTCGTTGAAGCGGGACAGGTGGACCTGTTCGTGGCCCTCCATCTCCTTCAACTGATCGGCGATGCGCTCGCGGCCCGGCGCGTTGCGCATGACCGCCGCCTGGCCACGATAGATGTGCACGGCCGCCAGCTCGCCGGCCTGGTCGACGCGCAGGATCTCGGCGAGGCGCGAGTTCAGCGCGCCTTGGCCGGGGCGAGGAGGGACTGGGCGGGTCATTACAGCGTCTCCGCCTTGCGCAGGCCCGCCAGCGCCGACCAGACGGCCAGCTTCAGCGAGACCAGGGCGTTCCAGCCGGCCATCGACAGGCCCAGGAACACCCAGGCGGCCTTGTCGCACATCGGCGGCTTGACCTTCATCGTGCCCTTCAGCATGGCCGAGAGGTTCGAGGCGCTGGCCGCGCCGCTGCCGGTGCAGGTGGTCGGGCCCGGCCACCATTTCCACTCGACGCCGGCATGGAACACCGCCAGGCCCGCGCCGTACAGGAAGATCGCGCCCAGCAGCAGGTTCACCGGCTGGCGCAGACGCGCCCACAGCGGCGTGCGCTGCAGGACGGCGCCGATCAGGCCGACGGTCCCGGCGACCCAGTAGACCTCCCGCGCCTTCAGGCACAGGTGGCAGGGGGCGAGGTGGCCGAAGGTCTCGAAGCTGTGCGCGATGGCCAGCATCAGGGCGCTGGACAGGAAGGCGACCAGCGGCCAGTGGCGGGTGACCAGGTCATAGACCGTGGCGACAAGGCTCGGCGTCGCGGCGTCTACCGTTGTCGCAGGACCACGCACGGGCGTCGCGGTCGGCGTTTCGGCCTGGTGTTGTTCGTTATTCGTCATGCGACGCAAGCTCCGCCATGTCCGCCTCCGCCCAGGAAATGGCTGGCGGTGAGGCCGATGACAAGGAGCGCGATCAAAAGACCGGCGAACAGGGCCAGGCGCCGTTCGACGATCGGCAGCAGGGTCGGGCCGAACTTCTTGATGATGAAGGCCACCAGGAAGAAGCGGGCGCCGCGGGTGGCGACCGAGGCGGCGATGAACATCGGGAAGCTGAACGCGGCCAGGCCCGAGGCGATGGTCACCAGCTTGTAGGGAATGGGGGTCAGGCCCTTGGCCAGGATCACCCAGACGCCGTACTTGCCGTACCAGCACTGAAATTCCTGCAGGCCGCCTTCATGGCCGGTCGCGGCCATCATCCACAGGCCGAAGTCACGCAGGAAGTAGCCGATCGCATAGCCCAGGCAGCCGCCCAACACCGAGGCGATCGTGCAGATCAGGGCGTAGTTCCAGGCCTTCTCCGGCTTGGCCAGGCACATCGGGGCCAGCATCACGTCCGGCGGGACCGGGAAGAACGAGCTCTCGGCGAACGACACGGCGAAGAGGCTCTTCGAAGCGTGTTTGGAAGCGGCCAGGCCCATGACCCAGTCGTACATACGGCGCAGCATGCGGACTCCGAAGGAACGTGATGCGCGTTGCTAGCAGGGCAGGGGCAGCTTGTCCGCAAGGATCGGCGCGCGCGGCTTCCCGGCCCACGCGCGCCTCCATTCCGGTCAGAACTTCAGCGCCAGGGAAACGCTGTAGTTACGGCCGGGCTGGCTGTAGCCGTCCTTGACGGTGGAGTTGTCGGCCAGGCCGCGCGCGTCGGCCCACCACCAGTACTTCTCGTCGGTCAGGTTGAAGACGCCGCCGCGCAGGGTGACGTTCTGCGTCACCGCCCACCAGGCCGTCAGGTCGCCGACCGTGAACGAGGGCGGGGTGAAGCAGTTCAGCGGCGAGCTGCCGGGGACGGCTCCGGTGCACGACACGCCGGCGCGGCCGGCCGACTTGCGGTCCGAGTGGATGACCGACAGGTCGCCGCCGAACTTGCCCGAGGGCGCGCGATAGGCGACGCCGCCCGTCAGCTTGACGGGATCTATCGAGGTCAGGGGCGTGTTGACGCCGTTGCTGCGCGAAGCGCCGCGAGCATACGAGGCGGCCGCGCGAGCGGTGAAGCCGTAGCCCAGATCGAACGAGCCCTTGGCCTCGGCGCCGCTGATCTTCACGCCCGCCAGGTTGACGTACTGGTAGACGGCCGGGTTGGTCGGCGTGAAATTACCCGCCACCTGCACCTGCTCGATGAAGTCGTCGTACTCGCCCGTGAAGCCGGTGACGGCCACGCGCCAGCCGCCGCGGTGCAAGCGGAAGCCGGCCTCCAGGGTCTTGCTGGTCTCGGGCTTCAGGTCCGGGTTCGAGATCGAGCGGTAGTTCGAGATCGGGTTGGCGAAGCCGGTGTTGACCTGCGAGGGCGAGGGCGCCTTGAAGCCCGCAGCCACATTGGCAAACACGGTGACTAGGTCGGTGGCGTCCCAGACCAGACCAAGCTTGGGCGAGACGTGCGTGTCGCTCTGGCCCGAGCTGGCGATGGTGAACAGCGGGTCGGTCTTCGGATCCAGCTTGTAGTAGTCCAGGCGCACGGCCGGATAGATGGTCACCGGACCGGCGGTGATCTCGTCCTGGACGTACAGGCCGGCCAGGGTGAAGTCCGTGGTCGGGAAGGCCTTGGCGGGGAAGGTCTCGCCGGCCGGCGGCACCGTGCCGTCGCGCGTGCCCTTCTGGCGGGTGATCGAGGCGTCGCCGCCCCAGACGACTTCGTGCTTGAACGCGCCCTGGTCGAAGACGCTGTGCAGCTCGACGGCCGCGCCCAGCACGCGGTTGTCGAAGGTGGCGTCGCGGGTGCGGTCGGCGGCGGTGAAGCGGTCCTCGGCCGAGAACTGGCGGGTCGTGCTCTTTTGCCAATACAGCGAGGTGCGCGCGGCGTTGATCAGGCCCTGGCCGTTGTCGAAGCGGTGGTCCAGGGCGACGCGGTCGCGCTTGACCTTGTCGAAGGCGGTCAGGCCGATGACGCTGGTCGAGGCCAGCGGCGGCTTGGCGATGGCCGACAGCACGTTCCAGTCGACGTCGCGATCCATGTGGTCGACGGTCAGGCGGAAGCGGTTGTTGTCGTTCGGGCTATAGACCAGCTTTCCCAGCACCGAGTTGGACTGGTTGTCCTCGGGGTTGGCGGTGGTGCGGTCGGTGTTGGCCGCGTTGTTGGTCCCGGCCGTCTCCTGGCCCTCGCCGTCGCGGCGGGTGTAGGCGACCAGAGCTTCCCAGCGGTCGGACTTGCCGGCCAGCACCAGGCTCTCGGTCCAGCTTTCATCGGCCGAGGCGTAGCCGACGCGGGCGCGGACGGCGAAGGTCTTGCCGTCCTTCAGGATGTCGGACGGATCCTTGGTGATGAAGGTGACCGAGCCGGCCAGGCCGTCGGCGCCGTACAGGGCGGAGGCCGGACCGCGCACGATCTCGACCGACTTCAGGATATCCAGGTCCACATAGTCGCCGCGGCCGGTCGACTGGGCGCCGAAGGCGAAGCCGTCGGGCACGCGCACGCCGTCGACGACGATCAGCACGCGGTTGCCTTCCAGGCCGCGGATGTTGAAGCCGGCATTGCCGTCACGGCCCGTCGAGGCGCCGGCGGCGGTGAAGCGGGCAGGGGCGTTGCGCACCGACACGCCCGGCTCGTCGCGGACCAGGTCCTTGATGTCGCGCACCAGGCCGTCCTCGATCTCTTCCGACGAGATGACGCTGACGGTCACGGGGGCCTGCGAGACGGTCTTTTCCGAGCGCGTGGCGGTGACGGTGACCTTGTCGACCTCGGCCGAGTCGGCGGCGGTGTTGGCGTCCGCGGCGTAGGCGGTCGTGGCCAGCAGGGCGGCGGTCGAGGCGGCCGCCAGGGCCGCCAGCTTCAGGCGAGACATCGATATCCCCTCGATGATGCGTTTGCGAATTAATCGCAATTGATGGGCGATGGCCTAAAGCGGGCGCTCCGACCGGTCAAGCTAATTGCAATTGATTCTCAGAAGTAATCGCAATATGCCGAGGTCGCCGCGACTGGAGCGGCGCCTGGGGTGCTTCCGATGATCCGTTCTCTCCGCGCTGGCCTGCTGGGCGGCGCGCTCTTGCTCAGCCTCGCCGTCCCGGCTGCCCAGGCCCACTCGCCCTATCTGCTGCCGACCGTGTTCGACGCTTCGGACCGCAAGGTGGTCACCGTCGAGGGCTCGTTCACCGAGAGTTTCTTCACGCCCGAGGTGGTGATGAAGTCCGACGCCTATGCGGTGGTTGGTCCGGACGGCGTGCGCACGGCCATCACCCCGACCTATCTGCGCCAGCTGGCGGTGTTCGAGGTCGCGACCGAAGCGCCCGGCACCTATCGCATCACCACCGGCCAGCGCGGCGGCCGCACCGCCAAGGCCGCCCTGGTCAAGGGGCAGTGGGAGTTCTTCGAGGGCGAGAAGGCCCCGGCCGACGCCATCGACATGCAGAGCCTGACGACCGCCGAGGTCTATGTCACCCGGGGCGCGCCCAGCGACGCGGCCCTGGCCCCGACCGGCAAGGGCATCGAATTCAAGGCGATCACCCATCCCAGCAAGATCGTCACCGGCCAGGACGCGGTGTTCGAGGTGTTGTTCGACGGCAAGCCGGTGGCCAACCAGGCGATCGAGTTCGTCGCCGCCGAGGATCGCTACGCCGACGCCAAGCCGGCTCCCAAGACCGTCACCAGCGACGCCAAGGGGCGCTTCGCCGTGAAGCCGGACCACTCGGGCCTCTACCACATCCAGACCCGCTACCGCCTGGGCCCGGCCGCCACCGGCCAGCCTGGCCATAGCTACACCTACGCCCTGACCTTCGAATCCCTCCGCTAGGACGACACCCCCATGAAGACCCGCATCATCCTTGCCGCCGCGATCGCGGCTTCGCTGGCCGCCGGTTCGGCCCATGCCGCCTCGCACGCCCGCGACACCTTCATCAAGGAGCAGGACCAGAACGGCGACGGCGTCGTCAGCAAGGACGAGTTCGCCGCCACCCGCGCACTGCAATTCGCCGCCACCGACGCCGACAAGAACGGCTCGCTGTCGCAGGCCGAGTACGTGGGCGAGTTCAAGGCGCGCCTGGAGAAGAAGCTCGCCGCCGACACCCGCCCGGCCGACAAGAAGGAAGAAGAGCGCGTGCGCCAGATGCGCCAGGCCGACGTGCGTTTCGGCGTGCTCGACAGCGACAAGAGCGGCGCCATCACCCGCGCCGAGTTCGACTATTCGGGCTGGCGGATGTTCAACCACCACGACACCAACAACGACGGGACGGTCTCGGCCGCCGATCCGGTCAAGGAAGACCAGCAGGACTAGATCAATCCTGTCATCCCGGCCGCAGCGCAGCGAAGAGCCGGGACCGCGGAAAGCGCCGCGTTTCCTGCGGTCCCGGATCGGCGCGCTTCGCGCTTGTCCGGGATGACAGGGATCATCGCCCACCTTGGTTTTTCGGCGTTTCGTGGCTATGACCGCCCGCTAACACGGGCCCATGGCCCAGACTGAAAGCTTGAAGACCATGAGCGACACGCCTCCCGACCGCCTCTCGGTGAACCCGGACAGCCCGTACTACGACGCCGACCTGCTGGAACGCGGCATCGGCATCCGCTTCAAGGGCGTCGAGAAGACCAACGTCGAAGAGTACTGCATCTCTGAGAAGTGGGTGCGCGTCGCGGCTGGCAAGACCGTGGACCGCAAGGGCAACCCGATGACCCTGAAGCTGCAGGGTGAAGTCGAAGCCTATTTCCGCGACGACGCCGAAGGCTAAGCGGTGGCCGACGCCGATCTCGAGGCGATGGCGCGCGACGAGCTTTCGCGCGCCGTGACCCTGCGCTGGCAGGACCTGCGCGGCATCGTGCCGTGGGGCGACACCTTCGAAGGCATCTCGCCCGCCGGCCGCTATGTCGAGGTCGAGCGCAGCTATATCTGGGCCTCGGAAGAGGGCGGCGACATCCTCTGCGAGGTGACCGTCTTTGGCGGCCCGTCGCGCTATGACGCGGGCGAACGCGTCTCCAGCATCATTTATCGCCCATCCTGAGCACCTTGGCCGTGCATCGATAACGCTGTTGCGTTAACCATATGGCGCGCCCGTCGTCGGCGCATCGCGTGGGGCTCAGGGGGATCGCCGTGTACCAGTCAGAATTTCCGGTCGAGACGCCGATACCGGTCTTCGACCCGACCCTGGTGTTCCTGCTGATCCTGGCGGGTCTGGCCATCGCCGGCCTGGCCTTCTTCGCCGGCCGCCTGACCGGTCGCGGCGACAAGGGTGAGAAGCAGAGCGACGTCGCCAAGATCATCCACGAGGCCGTGAAGGCCAAGTGCGTGGCCGCCTCCAGCGCCCATTCCGGCGAGCTGATCGTCAAGACCCAGGATCTGATCGACGAGGTCAAGCTGCGCATCGGTCCGGTGCTGGCTTTCGGCGGTCCTTGCGCCAAGGCCTTCGAGCACCTGGGCAAGGCCATGAAGGGCGAACCGCCCGAAGAGAAGAAGAAGGACGACCACGGCAAGGGCGGCGACAAGCATGGCCACGGCCATGGCGGCAAGGACGCCCATGGTCACGGCCACGATTCGCACAGCCACGGCGATTCGAAGGGCCACGGGGCCGAGATCGACGTCCTGACCCGCAACGTCACCATCTTGGCGCCCCAGACGGTCGTCATCGCCAACGCCCCCAAGGGCGACAAGCCGCACGACGATCACGGCCACGACGACCACAAGGACGAGACCCCCAAGGTCCTGGACCACAAGGAGTTCATGCAGCTGCTGCGCCTGGCCGTGGCCGAGTTCTCCGACTTCTGGAATCGTCCCAACTGCCTGCGCGAGATCGAGGACTGCCAGAAGGTCCTGATCCAGACCGCGCCGCTGCCCAAGCTCAAGGTCCGCCTGTCCGAGCGCGACTGATCCCCGGAAAAACACGTCCGGGGGCATGAGAACGCCAATCAGGAAGGCGAGACGACTATTCGCTGCCCAAGCAGCGTGCGAAAGTACCTGTTCGTGCAAGTGAACTCGTCGGGGCGTTGAGCCTTCAGCGGGGGACGCCCAAATCAAGAGTACGCGCGGCGCTCCGCAGAGTCGCCCGTGTGAAACGGACTGGCGAAGGCCGCTCCTCCAAAAGGCGGCCACGCCTGGGAGGACGAAAGGAAGGACATGACCGCGACGGTCTCTCCGATTACCCCTGGCGCATCCGAGGCGCCCGAACCCGGCGTAAGCCTCGTCGACTACGTTCCTTATCGCCTGGCCACGGCCTCGGCGGCGGTCAGCCGCCTGATCGCCCGGGCCTACGAGGACCGCTTCGGCCTGACCATCCCGCAGTGGCGGCTGATGTCGGTGCTGGCCGAGGGCTCCCTGACCCAGCACACGGCCGTCAGTCGCACGGCCATGGACAAGGTCCGGGTCAGTCGCGCGGCCCAGGAGCTGGTCGTCCGTCGCCTGGTGGCGCGCACCACGGTCCGCTCGGACCGCCGCTCGCACACGCTGGAACTGACCGCCGCCGGCCGCCGCCTGTTCGCCGAGATCGCCCCTCTGGCGCTTGCGTACGAGGCGACCCTGCTGGCTGGCCTCGCCCCCAGCGAGGTGGCGATGTTCAAGCGCCTGCTGGACCATCTGGAGACCGCCGCCATCCAGCTGACGGGCGGCGAGACGGTTTCTCCGCCGCAGGGCGTGGAAGACTAAGCACGGACTGGAATTCGTGATCGGCCTTTGCTAGGAAGGCCACCCTTCGCGGCGACGCGAAGCCTGCGGGCGTGGTGAAACTGGTAGACACGCCGGACTCAAAATCCGGTTCCGAAAGGAGTGTCGGTTCGACCCCGACCGCCCGCACCATATCTTTCTTGTAAACCAAAGCCGTTCTCGCCTCCTCCAGTAGAGTTGGCCAAGGCTCGACCTTCACTACTAGCGCGGCCATGCTGCCCTTGATGTTTAGGGAGGAGCCTTTGAATTGGACGCGAATGGCCACATGCGCGGTAGTTGGCGCAACATTGGCTGGCTTCATGCTTGGCGGTGCGGTGGCCAAGGATGGTTCGATTTTCGGCCCTACAGTTGCAGCTTGGGTTCAGGGTATCGGCGCGCTCGTAGGCCTAGCGGTAGCGATCTACCTTCCGTGGGCGGATAGGCAGAGGTCGAATGCTCGCGAACTTGCGGCTCGTTTTGGGCTGATGAGTGAACGAGACCACAACGATATGCTGGCGGTGACTATCTCGTTTACACCGGACCGGCGCAACTCTGGCCTAGTGGCTGAAGTTACGCTTCTTGACCCACCACCGCTTGCGCTTCTTCTCGCCTCTCGAGGCGTTACCCAGCAGGTGAACGGCCGATACCAATTTTCGGTGATAGCTAGGCCTGAACCGAGCAAGCGGACAGTGCGCGTCGGCTTGGGCCGGGTCGCAGGCGAACCTGACGATGGCACGCAACGCGGAGCGTTCCTCATTACAACTCCGGACGGGCCTGAGCCAGATAGCGCTAGGCTTCGAGTGCGAATTATATCCACCGCAGACGACAAGGTAATCTATCAAGAGAACGTTGCCGTTGGCGGTGAACTGTAACTTACCTAGGTTGGCTCCGCCGCCTCGATCCGCTGCACTAACCCCCGCAGCAACCCACGCCCCTTCATCCACGCCCCGTGGCCGCTGTCGACATTGATGTGGCCCGCGCGGCCTAGGTCGACGAAGTCCGAGCCCCAACTGCGCGCGAACGCCTCGGCGCGGTCGAGCTCCACATAGGGGTCGTCGCGGCTGGCGACGACCAGGCTCGGAAACGGCAACCGCTGGCGGGGGATGGGCGAGAAGCCGACCAGCAGGCGGCCGGCGGGGCCTTCGCGATTGACGTCGGCCGGGGCGACCAGCATGGCGCCGCCGACGCCGCGTCCGCCGGTGACCTGGGCGAAGTGGGCGACGAGGGCGCAGCCCAGGCTGTGGGCGACCAGGATCGCGCCGGGGCGCTGGCGCACGGCCTCGGCCAGGCTGATCATCCAGTCGCCCAGCAGGGGGCGCTCCCAGTCCTGCTGATCGACGCGCTCGGCGCCGGGCAGCTCGCGCTCCCAGTGGGATTGCCAGTGATCGGGGCCGGAATTGTAGAGGCCCGGCACGATCAGGATCGGCGGGTCTTCACGGTCGCCGCGATAGGGCTGCGAGGGTTCGAAGGCGGAAGAGGCGGGCATGATCATGCGAAACTCGGGAGGCGTTGGCCGTCCCGAGCCTGATGCCCGGTTCGCCGGCTCGTCTCAATTCATATCAATTGGATAGGAATTCAGAAAAGCTGGGGCGAGACCGGGGTATCAGGTGGGAACCGCTAAGCCGCGATCTTGTCGCCGCGATGCAGCGGATCGGGCAGAGGTTCGCCGTCCTTCACGAACTGCAGCGACACCGAGTTGATGCAGTAGCGCAGCTTCGTCGGGGCCGGGCCGTCCGGGAAGACGTGGCCCTGGTGGCTGTCGCAGCGGGCGCAGCGGGTCTCGATGCGGACCATGCCGTACGAGGTGTCGCGGATGCCCAGCACGTGGTCCTCGGCGAACGGGGCGTAGAAGCTGGGCCAGCCCGTGCCGCTCTCGAACTTGGTCTCGTGCTTGAACAGCGGCAGGCCGCACAGGCGGCAGGCATAGACGCCGGGGTTCTTCTCACCCAGCAGGCCGCCGCAGAACGGGGCCTCGGTGCCGTGATGCAAAAGGACGCGGGCCTCTTCGGCCGTCAGGTCGGCCTCCAGGCGTTCGCGTTCCGGCTCCGTCGGCGGCGTGAGATCGAAACCGGCGGTTGAAAGGGTGGCTGCGTCTGTCATGAACGACAATGTAAGCGCTCAAGCGTTGATCCGGTAGGGATCGAGGAGATCAGCATGACCATCGCCGTCGCATTCCTGCAGCCGGGCTGGGCCGATTGGGAGGTCGGCGGCGTGCTGGCGCTGCTGCGCGAGCACCTGAAGGTGCAGATCGAGATCGCCACCCCGACCGGCGATCCCGAGACCTCGATCGGCGGTGTGCTGGCCGCGGCCGACTACCGTTTCGACGATCCGGTCTTAAGCGACGCGGACGCCTACATCCTGATCGGCAGTGATGAGTGGGCCAAGGGCGAGAACCCGGCGATCTCGGCGCTGATCCGCCAGGCCTTCGCCGACGGCAAGCCGGTGGCGGGCATCTGCGCCGGCACGACGGCCCTGGCTCATGCGGGGCTCTTCGAAGGGCGCAAGCACACCTCGAACGGCGCCGAGTGGCTGGCCGAGCAGGTTCCCGGCTATGCCGGCGCCGACCATTATGTCGACAGCGCCAAGGCGGTGGTCGACGGCAAGCTGGTCAGCGCCTCGGGCCTGGCGCCCGTGACCTTCGCCGCCGCCGTCGCCCGCCTGATCGCGCCCGAGGCCGAGGAGATGATCGCGGGCTACGTGGCGATGTTCGCGAAGGAGTTTTCGGAGGCCTAGACCCCCCAACCTCCGTTCTTCCCGGCGAAAGCCGGGACCCAGATCGTAGAGCTGGGTGGCGCATGCAAAAACGCCCGCGATCCTGTCCGGAACGCGGGCGCGCTTGCATCTGGGCCCCGGCTTTCGCCGGGGAAACGGAAACTACTTCAGCACCGCCGCGCCGGCGCGGGCGACCTGGCCGTCCTGGGCGCCCGAGCCGCCCGAGACGCCGATCGCGCCGATGATCTTGCCGTCGACCAGCAGCAGCTCGCCGCCCTCGATCGCTGTGGCGCCCGAGAAGATCGAGTTCAGCGTGCCGGCCTTCACGGCGTCCTGGAAGTAGGACGTCGGGCGGCGGAAGTTGGCCGAGGTCTGGGCCTTCTTCAGCGCCACCTCGGTGGAGCCGTACTGCGTGCCGTCCATCTTCTCGCTGAAGACGGGGGCGCCGTTCGGCTCGAGGATGGTGATGACCATGGTCCAGCCGTTCTTGCGGGCCTCGGCCTCGGACGCCGCGGCGATCGTCTTGGCCTCGGCCAGGGTGACGATGCGGCCGACCGCGTAGGGCGGCTGCGGGGCAGGGGCCGGAGCGGCGGTCTGGGCCTGGGCCGAACCGCCAGCCAGAGCGATGGCGGCGGTGATCAGGGCGAACGTCTTCTTCATGGCAGGACGACCTCGTCGTTCAGGGCGGTGTTTTGCGTTTGGGGGGTGACGATCCGGACGCGCAGGCCTTGGGCCTTCACGCCGGCCGGGATCTTGAGCTTCACGCTGGCGGTCTTGGGCAGGAGGTCCAGCGGCGCCTTCAGGGCCGGGACCCCGGCGCTGGCCAGCACCTTGCCGGCCTGGTCGACCAGCTCCAGCTTGGCCGCCGCGGCGTCCTGGGCGCCCAGGCTGTGGACCTTGGCGGCGATGGACGAGCCCTTCACCGCCACATCGCCCCGGCCGATGCCGAGGTCGGCGCGCTTGGCCGGATCGTCGCCGGCCGTGGCCAGCTTCATGTCGATGACCGTGGCCTGGCGCGGGGCCAGGGTGACCTTGGTCCCCAGGCTGCGTTCGAAGGTGACCGTGCGGGCCCGGGTCGAGCCGTCGATGGCGTCGTCGCCGTTGGCGTCCAGACCTTCGGCGAGCGTCCACTGACCGGGCGCGACGTTCCAGCCGGTCATGGTCGCCGTCACCGGCTTGTCGGTGCGGTTATAGGCGATGACCTTGAAGCTGGTCTTGGTGGCGTCCTTGACCAGCAGGGCGATGTCGGTGCCGTCGGCATTGTCGAAGCGCCACGACACCACGTGGCCCGGCGTCATCTGGCTACGCTTATTGGCGATGCCGCCCAGGCGCGTGCGTTGCAGGATGTCGGACGGCAGCTCCACGCGGTCGGACCACCAGTGGCCTTCCGTGTGCATGTACATGTGCTGGGCGTTCCACTGGATTTCGTCGGCATAGAGGTCCTCGAGGAAGCTCTTGTCGCCGGTCAGGGTCCAGGCGGCGTAGCGGTCCAGGGCGTTGCCGCCCTTCTTGGCCGAGGCGACGATCTGGTCCTTGTTGGCATCGCCCAGCTTCAGCTCGGAGAGGGCGTTGTCGTTGATGCTGCCCAGCGAGCGGATGCTGGCCTTGCCGATGCGCCACTTGATCGGCGCCAGGTACTTGGCGTCGCCGGTCAGGCGGTAGGCCGACCAGAACACCTGGAACGGACCGTCCGCGCCCGAGCCTTGCAGCACCGTGCCGCCGCGCTCGGCGTCGGTGCGCCAGTTGATTTCGTTGGGGTACGAGCCGTCCTTTGCGACGTGGGCCAGGTAGCCGTCGGCCAGGCCGATGACGGTGGCCTTGGCGGTCGGGTCGCCATTGTAGTCGCTGATCAGGATCGACGGATGCACGACGCCGAACGAGTACGGCTTCTGCCACTCCCACGGGCCTTCGCGGTACGAGATCTTGCCGCTGTACCAGTTCGTATTGAAGTGGACGTGGCCGGCGGGGTTCTTGTCGATCACCCGGGGCAGGGCCTTCACGGTCGTGAACAGGCGCTCGACGGCCAGCGGGTCGCCGTAGTTGACGTACATCGCCTCGGAGTTGGAGTTGATGCCTTCCTCGTAGGCGTGCAGCTCGTCGGTCACGATGGTCGACAGGCCATCGGTGAACATGCCGTTCTTGTAGACCGCGTCGGTCAGGCGGTTCAGCGAGTGGGTCAGCTTGTCGGGCTGGACGCCCATCAACGCCACGCCCGGCCACTGCTGCAGCAGGTCGGTGTCGTCCGAGATGCCGCCGCCAAAGTCGCCGAAGTCGGACTGACGTTCGTCGATCCACCAGTTGATGAAGCTGGAGACCAGCTTCAGGTCTTCCGTCTGGCGGAAGGCCCACAGCGGGGTGTTGTCGGTCGGCTTGGGCTGATCGAAGGCCGGCCAGCCCTGGCTGCCATAGGTGATGTCGCCCCAGTACTCACGGCCGATCTGGTTGTCGGGATCGACCTTCAGCAGGTCGGTGATGTCGGCGTAGAGGCGACGGTACAGGCCCTGGCGCTTGGAGGTGGTATGCTCCTCGACCAGGAAGGCCCAATTGTCCTTCACCTGGTTCAGGCGGTCGGCGATGTGCTCGACCTTAGCTTGGTCGCGGTCCTTGAGGACGAGACGGATCTTGGCGCCGTCCAGGGCCTTGGGTCCGAAGTCGGCGCTGTCGGCGGCGATGGTCAGGTACAGGCTGTCGGCGGTCAGGATGCGGTCGCGCATGTCCAGCCACACGGTGCGGGCCTCGCCGGCCTTCACCGAGACGCTGACGTCGATCATGTTGCGGCCCGGCCAGATCGGGTCCTTCACCTGGATGTTCAGGGGAATGACCGTACCGGCGGCGCCGGGCAGGGCGGGGATGTCGATCGCTACGCCGTCCAGGCCGTCGCGGGCATTCTCCCAGCCATAGGCCCAGTTGCGGGCCAGGGCCTTGCCGGCCGGGGCGTCGCCGAAGCCCGACGGGATCAGCACGTGCACGATCGGCAGGCCGGGCGCGGTCAGGTCACCGGCGGGACGCGGACGGGTCGGAGCGGCGTCCGGGATGGCGACGACGGTGGCGCGCTCGCCGGCCGGGTGGCGGCCGTGGATGTAGGCGTTGAGGTCGGCCAGGTTCAGATAGTCCGGCGCCACGTCGGCGCGGACCGTGTAGGTCATCTTGAAGGCGTCCTTCGGCTCGGCGCCCGCCGAGACGTTGTAGGCCCAGATCTCCTGGATCGGGGTCTCCTGCGCCACATTGGTGAAAGTCAGGACGCCGCCCTTCAGCGGTTGGGCCAGGGTGTTGACGGTGCGAGCCTGGTCCTTGGCGCGGACGCCGACGCTGGAGCCCTTGTCGCCGGCCTTGGCCGCCCAGGTCAGGTCGCCATAGGCGGGACCCTGGATCTCGAGGCGGTTGATCGGCTCGTCGGGCAGGGTAAGCGTCAGGGCCTTGCCGCCGTCGACATAGACGTTCCAGTCGGGCAGCTGGAAGTAGTCGTTACGGCCTTCCAGGCGCGAGCGGTTGTAGACGCCGGGCCAGGTGGTCTCCGGGATGCCGTCATTGGCGCGCCACATCCATTCCTTGATGTCCCTGGCGTCGGCGAACTCGACCTTGCGGATCGTGGTCTTGGCGTCGGTCAGGAGCGGCGGAAGATCCTTGTTCCAGCCGTAGCGCTGCTTCCAGGCGGCGTGGACGACGGGATCGGCCAGGGTCGGGACCGGCGCCTCGGCGGCTGGAGCCTCGTTGCGGGCCAGGGCGGCGATGGCGTCGGCCGCCAGCGGGCGGTCATAGACGCGCAGCTCGTCCAGGTCGCCGCCGCGGGTGAAGTTGTAGCGGCTCTGCACCTGGTGCGGGGCGATCACGCGACCGGCGACGCCGAACTGGTCGAGACCGGCGTCATAGACCGCCTTGGTCTCCTTCTTGGCCGCCAGCTTGCCGTCGACATACAGCTGGACGCCCGTCGTCTCGTCCCAGGTGAAGGCCAGGTGCGTCCAGGCGTCGGCGGCCGGGGTCTTGTCGACCTTGAACGACACGCGGGTGCGCGAGAGGCCGTTGTCGGTGACGAAGGCGTCGAAGCCGTGGCCGTTCCAGTCGATACGCAGGAACGCCATGTCCCAGCTGGAGTGGTCCGCATAGCCGACACGGAAGATCACGAACGGCGCGACGCCGACCGGATAGCCCGACCGCCAGAAGAAGGAGAGCGTGCCCCGCTGGGCCTGGATGTTGCCGGGCGCGTTCCACGAGACGATGCCGTCGTCCTCGGCGTGAAAGCCCTTGCCGGCCTTGCCGTCGATCGGCGTGACCTTGTCGGCGAAGTTGGGGATGGGGTCGCCAGCGGCCACATCCGCGACCAGGCCCTTGTCGCCCGACATCTTGAACAGCAGCGCGGGCTCGCCGGCCATTTGGGCCGCCACAGCCGCATTGGCGAGGATCAGCGCGCAGGCCGAGCCCAGGAAAATCGCCTTCATATGAACCGTCTCCTCCCGATGGCCGACATCGCGGAACCATACTCTCGGTAACCGGTGTCATGCCTGGGTGCAGGTGTAGCGCCGTAAGGGCATGCTTGCAAACCCGGGTGGGACTGATAGGCCGTGCTGCAAAGCACAAAAGATACGGGCGGAAGTTGCCATGTTCTCGAAGATCCTGATCGCCAATCGTGGCGAGATCGCCGTCCGCGTGATCAAAACGTGCCGCCGCCTGGGCATCAAAACCGTGGTGGTTTATTCGGACGCCGACGCCGGTTCGCTGGCCGTCGAGATGGCCGACGAGACCGTGCATATCGGCGCTTCGCCCGCCGCCCAGAGCTACCTCGTCGCCGACAAGATCATCGCCGCCTGCAAGCAGACCGGCGCCCAGGCCGTGCACCCGGGCTTCGGCTTCCTGTCCGAGAACGCGGGCTTTGCCCAACGCTGCGCCGACGAGGGCATCGTCTTCATCGGTCCCAATCCCGGCGCCATCCAGGCCATGGGCGACAAGATCGAGAGCAAGAAGTTCGCCCAGGCCTCAGGCGTGTCCTGCGTGCCCGGCCACATCGGCGAGATCGCCGACACCGCGCAGGCCGTGACGATCTCCGAGCAGATCGGCTATCCGGTGATGATCAAGGCGTCGGCCGGCGGCGGCGGCAAGGGCATCCGCGTGGCCTGGAACCGCAAGGACGTCGAGGAAGGCTTCCCGGCCGTCCGCGCCGAGGCCAAGGCCAGCTTCGGCGACGACCGCATCTTCATCGAGAAGTTCATCGAGAGCCCGCGCCACATCGAGATCCAGGTGCTGGGCGACAAGCACGGCAACGTCGTCCACCTGTTCGAGCGCGAGTGCTCGATCCAGCGCCGGAACCAGAAGGTCATCGAGGAGGCCCCGTCGCCCCTGCTGGACGAGGCCACCCGCGCGGCCATGGGCGCCCAGGCCGTCGCCCTGGCCAAGGCCGTGAACTACGACAGCGCCGGCACGGTCGAGTTCGTCGCCGGTCAGGACAAGAGCTTCTTCTTCCTGGAGATGAACACCCGCCTGCAGGTCGAGCACCCGGTCACCGAGCTGATTACGGGCCTGGATCTGGTCGAGCAGATGATCCGCTCGGCCTACGGGGAGAAAATGGCCTTCGAGCAAAAGGACCTGAAGATCAACGGCTGGGCCATCGAGAGCCGCATCTACGCCGAGGATCCTTACCGCAAGTTCCTGCCATCGATCGGCCGTCTGGTCCGCTACGACCCGCCGGCGGAAGGCGAGCACGACGGCTACACGGTCCGCAACGACGCCGGCGTGCGCGAGGGCGACGAGATCTCGATGTACTACGACCCGATGATCTCCAAGCTGTGCAGCTGGGCCCCGACCCGGATCGCGGCGATCGACGGCATGGGCCGGGCGCTGGAGGATTTCCACATCGAGGGCCTGGGCCAGAACATCCCGTTCCTGGCCGCCGTCATGGACGAAGCGCGGTTCCGGTCGGGCAATCTGGCCACCAGCTACATCAAGGACGAGTTCCCGGAGGGCTTCCACGGGACCGCGCCGACGACCGAGCAGCTGGACATCCTGACCGCCGTCGGCGCGGCCATGCAGCGGGTCTATGCCGCGCGCGCCCGGTCATACGCCTCGGGCCTGGCCGGCGCGCCGCGCGAGGACTGGGTGGTGGCGGTCGGCCACGCCAAGCGCCCCGTGAAGATCGGCGGGGAAGGGGACGTCGCCGTCGAACTGCTCGACGAGGGCCGCACCCTGGAACTGACCGACATCGACTGGCGTCCGGGCAAGCCGGTGTTCAAGGCCGTGCTGGGCGGCAAGGCCTTCACGGTCCAGGTCGCCCCGGCCGCCGAGGGCTTCGACATCCGCCACCGCGCCGCCAAGGCCCGCGTGCTGGTCCTCACGCCTCGCTCGGCGGAGCTGCACGACAAGCTGCCCGAGAAGCAGGCCGCCGACACCTCCAAGCTGGTGCTGTCGCCGATGCCGGGCCTGGTGGTCTCGATGGACGTCACCACCGGCCAGCAGGTCCGAGAAGGTGAGGTGGTCTGCGTGCTCGAGGCCATGAAGATGCAGAACATCATCCGCGCCGAGCGGGATGGGGTGGTCAAGGCCGTCAACGCCAAGGGCGGCGACCCGGTCGCGGCCGACGAGGTGCTGGTGGAGTTCGCTTAAGTCAGCGCCTAGATTGCCGATACGAGTCGGAGCTGAGGCGAAATGAGCGATCGTAGCGAATGGGCGGAGCTGTTCCTGTCGTCGAACGGCAGGCTGTCGCGCACGCCGTTCCTGATCGCGGCTGGCGTGCTGGTCGGCGTGGCGGTGCTGTACGAGGCCATCGCCGGCTACACCCTGCACTGGCTGACCGGCTGGCTGGTCTATCCGGCCCTGTTGTTCTCGGGCGCCTGCGTGCTGTCCAAGCGCCTGCATGACCGCGGCCGCTCGGGCTGGTGGGCGCTGCTGATCCTGGTGGCGGTGGTCGCGGTCTGGCCGCAGCCCGAGCACTTCCTGGACTTCCTGTTCAGCCTGGTCCTGATCTGGGCGATCGTCGAGCTGGGCGTCATGGGCGGCGAGCAGGGGGCCAATCGGTATGGGCCCAACCCGCTGAAGGCGGTGGCGATCTAGTCCCACAGATCCGATCTTCCCGGCGAAAGCCGGGACCCAGATCCCAAAGCGCTGGTTTGATGGGATAGGCTCGGCGCGCTTGGCGTCTACCTCAAAGCTCTTCCAGCTGGACCCCGGCTTTCGCCGGGGAAACGGGATGGGGGTTAGACCGGCGCTTCTGCCTCTTCCACCGGCCCGAAGATTTTCGCAAAGCTGCTCCGCAGAGCCGCGTCGGCCTCATCCAGCGTCACCGGTAGCCCGAGGTCCACCAAGCTGGTGACCCCGTGCTCGACCTGGCCACACGGCACGATTCCGCTGAAATGGCCCAGATCCGGCTCCACGTTCAGACTGATCCCGTGGAAGCTGACCCACTTGCGCAGCTTCACGCCGATGGCGGCGATCTTGTCCTCGCGGCTCCAGCCGGCGCCCTTGCGCTCAACCCAGACGCCGACCCGGCCGTCGCGCAGCTCGCCGGTGACGTTGAAAGCGGCCAGGGCGTCGATGATCCAGGCTTCCAGCGCCGCCACGAAGGCGCGGACGTCGCGGCCGCGCTTGCTCAGGTCCAGCATCACATAGGCCACCCGTTGGCCGGGGCCGTGATAGGTGAACTGCCCGCCGCGCCCGCTCTCGAACACCGGGAAGCGGTCGGGCTGGATCAGGTCGGTCGCCTTGGCCGACACCCCGGCCGTGTACAGCGGCGGATGCTCCAGCAGCCAGATCAGCTCGCCCGCCGTGCCCTCGGCGATGGCGGCGGCGCGCGCCTCCATGGCGGCAACGGCTGCCGGGTAGGGCACGTAGTCGGTCGAAACCGCCCACCCCACGTTTGCCGCGTCATCCCGCCTCATGCTCGGAAGTCCAGTGTTTTCAGCGTTTAACGGGAGAGCAAGCATGTGGCCCTAATCTTGCGACCGAGACGGCGGCGACCACCTCGGTCGCGTGTGTCAGTCAAGGGTCTTACTTCGTGAGCCAGGTCAACGCCGTCAATGTCGAGATCTCCGTTCTGCTGGGGCGCTCGATCCTGCCGATGCAGCAACTCCTGCGCATGGGCCGCGGCGCGGTGATCCCGCTGGACGCCAAGACCAATGACGAAGTGTGGATCCTGGCCAACAACCACCCCATCGCGCGTGGCGAAATCCAGATCAGCGACGACCGCATCGCCATCCAGGTGACCCGCGCGGCCGACGTCTATGACTACATGGCCGGCGGCGCGTAATTCGCCGCACCCTGGGACTTTGCAGTTTGCAAAGTTCCGGCTTCCCAAATCCGATTCAGTTTGCTACCTGCCGCCCCTCACCACGATGCGGTCGTGGCGGAATTGGTAGACGCGCAGCGTTGAGGTCGCTGTATCGCAAGATGTGGAAGTTCGAGTCTTCTCGACCGCACCAGTGTTGAACACAGAATAGAGCGCTCCCGGCGAAATCGGTTTCCGACTCGCTAGGGGCGCTCTAATCGTTTCTAGGCCTTGGTTTCGCCCCAGGGTCGCTTCATCGGACCAAACCGCATCGAACCCAGCAGCTCTTGAGCTCAGGAGGCCCCCATGACCCGGGACACCGCCGAACTGACCGACGACATGCTGGACGACATCCCGCTGGCCAAATCTGAGACCCCCGAGGAGCTGGAAGACCTCGCCCTTGGCGAGGACTACGCCCTCAATCCCGAATATGTCGAGATGGTGATCGACGCCGTCGACAGCGGCGATCTCAAGCGCCTGCGCGAGCTGGTGACGGCGCTGGAACCGGCCGACGTCGCCGACCTGATGGGCTTTCTCACGGCCGACTACCGCGAGGACGTGATCCCGCTGCTGGATCCGGAAGCGCTGGGCGAGATCATCTCGGAGATGGATGAGAACCTCCGCGAGGAGGTGCTGGAGGCCACGCCGTCCGTGACCCTGGCCCGGGCGCTGGAGGAACTGGACACCGACGACGCCGCCGACGTCATCGACGACCTGGACGACACCAAGCGTTTCCAGGTTCTGGCCGCCATGGGCGAGACCGACCGCGCCGCCATCGAGACGACCCTGTCCTACGAGGACGAGACCGCCGGCCGTCTGATGCAGCGCGAGTTCCTGGCCGCGCCGGAATTCTGGACGGTCGGCCAGACCATCGACCACGTCCGCGAGGCCGGCGACCAGCTGCCCGAGCTGTTTTTCGACGTCTATGTGGTCGATCCGACCTACAAGCCCGTCGGGGCCATCCCGATCAGCATCCTGCTGCGCAGCCGCCGCGATACGCCGCTGGCCGAGCTGATGGAGGCGGCGACCGAAATCGATGTCGGCATGGACCAGGAAGAGGTCGCCTACATCTTCGACAAGTACCACCTGATCAGCGCCCCGGTGATCGATGCGGGCGGACGCCTTGTCGGCCAGATCACCGTCGATGACATCGTCGAGGTCATCAGGGACGAGGCCCAGGAAGACATTCTGGCTCTGGCCGGTGTGTCCGACGCGGGTCGTGACGCCTCGGTGATCGAGATCGTCAAGTCGCGCCTGCCGTGGCTGATGCTGAACCTGGCCACCGCCACCCTGGCGGTCAGCGGCGTCGCCATCTTCCAGGCCGAGATCGCCCAGCTGGTGGCCCTGGCCATCCTGATGCCGATCGTCTCGTCCCTGGGCGGCAACGCCGGCACCCAGACCCTGGCCGTCGCCGTGCGCGCACTGTCCAGCAAGGAGCTGACCACGGCCAACGCCCGCCGCATCGTGGCGCGCGAGCTGCTGGTCGGCCTGGTCAACGGCGTCAGCCTGGCCTTGGTCATGGGCGTGGCGACCTATCTGTTCTTCGGGCCGTCCGACCACCACGACAAGCTGGCGATCATCGTCGGCGCGGCCTTGATCGCCAACATCTTCACCGCGGCCTTGGGCGGCATCCTGATGCCCCTGGCGCTGGAGAAGATGGGCCGCGATCCGGCTGTGTCCTCGTCGATCTTCGTGACCTTCCTGACGGACTTCACGGGCTTCTTCGCCGTGCTGCTGATCGCCTCGCTGCTGCTGCACTGACGGTTTTCTAGCGCTGTAAGGGAAAACTGGCGCCGACCTTGCGCCGAGACAGGCGAACGCATCCGCGTCTGTCTCAAACTGGGTCAAACTCCGCGATGAAACCGCGCCATCAGGTCACCCGGGCGGCCGTCGATCTCATCAAGAGATTCGAAGGCTACCGTCAGAAGGCCGCGCAGCTCCCCGACGGGCGCTGGACGGTCGGCTATGGCCACACCCTGACCGCTCGCGAGGGCGCCTCCGTCTCTGAAAAGGACGCCGAGGCCCTGCTGCTGTACGACCTGATCTCGGTCGCCCACTCGGTCAACGAACACACCTACGCGCCGCTGAACCAGAACCAGTTCGACGCGCTGGTCTGCTTCGCCTTCAATATCGGTCTCGACAACTTCCTCCGCTCGGGCGTGCTGCGCCGGATCAACGAAGGCTCGCTGCTGCAAGCCGCGTGCGCGATGGAGATGTGGCGCAAGGCCGACTTCGAAGGCGAACGGATCGTCATCGACGCCCTGGTCCGCCGCCGCTCGGCCGAAAAGACCCTGTTCCTGACGCCGGCCAATGGCGAGTGGGTTCCGGCCCCGAGCCCGGTGCTGCGCCCGAAGGTCGACTACGACGCCAGCTGCGCCGTGCCGAAACAGACGCCGATGGCCGTCAGCACCCGCACCGAAGGCGACCGCGTCGTCGCCGAGCGGGAAGAAGGCCTGCCGCTGAACGTGGTTGTCCCGGAAGAGGACGGCCCGACCGCCACCGAACAGTCGGCCGCCGCCGTCAGCGCGCGCCTGGAGGCCATTCTCTCGGACGCCCCGACGACCGCGCCGGCCGCGACAACCAAGCCGGTCGCCCGCCAGGATGACCTCGGTTTGCCCGAACCGCCGGTTCCGGCCCAACCGGCCGTGACCGAGCCCGCGCCGGTCCTGTTCCAGAATGAACCGACCACGACCCCGGTTGAGCCCGCTCCGCAACCCGCGCCTGTCGAGTTCACGCCGTTCCGCCTGACGCCGCAGCCGGTCGAAGTGGAAGAAGTCGCGCCGGTCGAGGCCTTCGCGCCCGCGCCGAAGCCGGCCGCCAGCGAGCCCAGCCTGTTCGCCGCCCCGGCCTCGGGCTCGTCGGTGTTCAACCTCGGCGGCTTCTCGACCAGCGAAGAGGTCGACCTGCATCCGATGGACGTGCCGATGGTCGAGTCGGAGCAACCGCGCTTCGGCAACACCAGCCTGCTGATCAGCCTGGGCATCCTGGGCCTGGCCCTGTTCGGCGGCGGCGTCCTGTGGATCCTAACCGTGGCTGCCGGCTCGGATGGCCAGGTGAAGCTGTTCGGCTACGGCGCCAGCATGATTGGCGCGATCTGCTTCGTGGTTTCGGCCTATCTTCTGCTTCGCCGCCTTGCCGGTCCGGAAATGGGTGAAGACGAAGAATAGTTTTCTTTGCTTCCCTCGCGGAAACTGAGCAAGAACGCCCGCAAGGTTCGGCGCCTTGCGGGCGTTTTGTGCTAGGGAGGAAGTTATGACGATGAATTTCGCACCCTCGATGGACTTCGCGCTGGGCGAGACGGCCGACGCGATCCGTGAAACCACGGCCCGCTTCGCCGCCGACAAGATCGCGCCGCTGGCGGCCCAGATCGACGAGAGCAACGAATTCCCGCGCGGCCTGTGGGTCCCGATGGGCGACCTCGGTTTGCACGGCATCACGGTGGAAGAAGAGTTCGGCGGCCTGGGTCTGGGCTACCTCGAGCATGTCATCGCGATGGAGGAGATCTCCCGCGCCTCGGCCTCGGTGGGCCTCAGCTACGGCGCGCACTCGAACCTGTGCGTCAACCAGATCCGCCGCTGGGCCACGCCCGAGCAGAAGCAGAAGTATCTGCCCAAGCTGATCAGCGGCGAGCATGTCGGCTCGCTGGCCATGAGCGAGGCCGGTTCGGGTTCGGACGTGGTGTCGATGAAGCTGCGCGCCGAGCAGAAGGGCGACCGCTACGTCCTGAACGGCACGAAGTTCTGGATCACCAACGCCCCCCACGCAGACACCCTGGTGGTCTACGCCAAGACGGGCGAGGGCAGCCGCGGCATCACCGCCTTCATCGTCGAGAAGGGCATGAAAGGCTTCAGCGTCAGCAAGAAGCTGGACAAGATGGGCATGCGCGGCAGCGACACCGCCGAGCTGGTGTTCGAGGACTGCGAGATCCCGGAAGAGAACGTCATGGGCCCGGTCGGTGGCGGCGTGGGCGTGCTGATGAGCGGCCTGGATTATGAGCGCGCCGTGCTGAGCGCCGGCCCGCTGGGCATCATGCAGGCGTGCCTGGACATCGTCCTGCCCTATGTCCGAGACCGCAAGCAGTTCGGCCAGGCCATCGGCTCGTTCCAGCTGATGCAGGGCAAGATCGCCGACATGTACGTGGCCTTGAACTCGGCTCGCGCCTACGTCTACGCCGTGGCCCGCGCCTGCGACGCCGGCAAGACCACCCGCTTCGACGCGGCCGGCGCGATCCTGATGGCTTCGGAAAACGCGGTGAAGGTGTCGCTGGAGGCCATCCAGGCCCTAGGCGGCGCCGGCTACATCAAGGAATGGCCGGTCGAGCGCCTGCTGCGCGACGCCAAGCTGTACGACATCGGCGCCGGCACCAACGAGATCCGCCGCTTCCTGATCGGGCGGGAACTGATCGGGGCCTGATCCAGACATGAAAAAGGGCCGCCCTGGTGGGGCGGCCCTTCCATCGTCATGGCCGCTTTCGCAGCGTGTGACTTAGAACCTTTGGCGTTCAACGCCTCAGGCGGAAACCTCGCTCTTAAGGCTCCAGGTCACCACTTGCGACCGCGGTTGGAGACAATGAGACACTAGATCACCTCCTTTCAATAGTTGAACAACACAGACAGCATATGGGTCTGTTTGCGCTCTTGAAAAGAGGGGATCGCACGCGACGCGAAGTCGCGGGTCAGATTGCCAAAAGCTTGAGCCCCACCAGGATGGCCGCCCACAGGACGAGGGCCGCGCCGACCGCGATGGGACGGTTGAAATTGAATCGACGGACGTTGGTGGCCGGGTCCGACGGACCATTCGGCGCCAGGTGAATGCGCGTGGGCATACCGCGTGAATCCTTCCCTAGTAGTCCCTCTGTCGGAGACCTGACTCGAACCGTATGATGAATCTTCGCCTATAGGAAGAATTCTTCACAAGGGCGCAGGTTGCATCGCTCGGGTTGCTGAAACGGGGAGGGATTCGCATGGCCAGCTGGGACCCGGATACCTACGCCCTCTATCGCCGATACCGGGAGCGGCCGGCGTTTGACCTGCTGACCGCCATTCCGCGCGATCTGGACCCGCTGGACATCTGGGACCTGGGTTGCGGCCTGGGCGAGCAGGCGGCGCTGCTGGCCGCGCGGCATCCGCAGGCGCGGGTGAGGGGGCTGGATAGCAGTCCCGATATGCTGGAGCGGGCCAAGGCCCTGCCCACGCGGGTCGAGTGGATCCTGGGCGATATCAAGGGCTTCGCGCCGGACGCGCCGACCGACCTGATCTTCAGCAACGCCGCCCTGCAGTGGGTGGACGACCACGCCGTGCTGATCCCGCGCCTGGCCGAGAGCCTGTCGTCGGGCGGCGTGCTGGCGGTGCAGATGCCGGTGGCCGATGGCCTGGGCTGGCGCGGGACGCTCACGGAGATCGCCGCTGAGGGGCCGTGGGCCAAGCATCTGACCGGCGTCGAGGGTGTGCGCCACGCCAATGCGCCGGAGGACTACTATGCCTGGCTGGCCCCGCTGTGCCCGGACGTGGACATCTGGACCACGACCTACCTGCACGCCCTGCACGGCCAGGACCCGATCGTCGACTGGACAATGGGCACGACCTTACGGCCCTATCTGGACGCCCTGCCTGACGAGGCCAAGACGCCGTTCCTGGACGCCTGGCGGGCGCGGCTGGCGCAGGACTATCCGCGCCGCGAGGACGGCGTGACGCTGTTTCCGTTCAAGCGGCTGTTCATCGTCGCGCGGAAGGGGTGAGGCCCGCGCGCTTCTCTGCCAGGCTGGGCCGGCGACGCAGTTCGGTGACGGGGCCATGCAGGCCCTCCAGCGCGAAGCTGGCGGCGACGTAGCCGGCGCGGACGGCAGGCTCGAAGGCGCGCCAGTCGCGGATGTCTATGCCCTCCAGCTTGGGCGTGATCAGCACGTCGGAAGCCTCGCGGGCGGCGGCGAGATCCCGGCCGGTGGTCACCGTGGCGGCGCGCATCAGCAGGGCCACGATCGGCGGGCCCTTGCGCCACTCGCCCGAGACGATCCAGCTCCAGATCGACGGCGGGCGATAGACGTCCTCGGCCGTGATGCTGCGGCCGCGGGTGACGTCGACCCCTACGATCGGCCCCAGCTGGAACGAGCGCATGACGTCGGCCGGGAAGTTCTTCATCACCGCCCCGTCGACCAGTACTGCGCCGTCCTCGGTGGCCGGCGGCAGGACGCCCGGCAGCGAGATCGAGGCCCGCAGCGCCGTCTGCAGGTCGCCCGTGCGATGCAGCTGGTAAGCGCCCGAGGTCAGGTTCGACGAGACGCAGAAGAACGGCAGCCACAGGTCGCTGATGTCGACCGTGCCGAAATGCTCGTCCAGGCGCGACTTGACCTTCTCGCCCCGGGTCATGGCGATCAGGGGGAAGGCGATGTCGTCCAGCGGGCTGGTGTCGACGAAGGCCTTGCGAATACGGGCTTCCAGCTCGCCGTCGTCCCAGCCCATGGCGATCCCGGCCGCCACGATCGCGCCCATCGAGGCGCCGCCGACGAAGTCGATCGGGATGCCGCGCTCGCGCATGGCCTGGATCGCGCCGATATGGGCATAGGCCCGCGCGCCGCCGCCCGACAGCACCAGGCCCACCGACTGTCCCGTCAGCACCCGCGCCAGCCGTTGCATGTCGGCCAGGCCGTTCTCGCGCAGATGGAAGAGGCGTGCGGCCTGGGTCGCCTCCACCCAGGCGGCTGAGCCACTGGGTCGCACGGCATTGGCCGACTGCAGCAGGATCAGGTCGACCAGCCGCTGGGCCTGCAACGGTCCCGAGGCGTAGCTGGGAATGCTGGCCGGCGGGGCGCGGTCGCCGCGCCCGATGCGGAACAGCCGGTCCACCTGGCGGCCGACCACGTGCTTCCACGCCGTCTCGTCGGCCTCGGCGACATAGAGGACGAAGTCGTGCTCGCGCTCGACATTGCTGAACCATTCGGTGGGCGCCAGCAGGGACTCGCCGCCCTCGACGGTGACCGAGTAGCCCAGGCTTTCGATGCAGCGGGCCAGGCGCTCGACGATCGGGCGGATGGCCGCGCCGGCCTCGACGGCGATGAAGCCGAACACCGACGGATCGCCGATCGCCGCGTGGGTCTGGGCCTGGCGGGCGCGGCGGATCATCAGCCGCGACAGCTCCAGCATCACGGTCGGATCTTCCTCGGCGGCGTCGAAGAAATCGTCGCGGGGCAGGGCCAGCACCTCGCTATCGCGCAGGGCCACCATGTTGGCCGAGTGGGCCGTGCCGCCGACCAGGGCCATCTCGCCGGCCGGCTCGCCGGGGCGGATCACGCCCAGGAACTGCGGCTCCTGGCCTTCTTCCCGACGGAAGGCGCCCAGGCGGCCGGTCTTCAGGAAATAGAGCTGGTTGGCGTCTTCGCCCGGCTCGAACAGCGTCGCCCCGCCAGGCAGGGAGAACCACGTGGCCACGCCGGTGCGCCGCTCGCGGGCGAACAGGCGCGCCAGGGCCGAGTCGTCGGGCAGGGGCGTTTCCACGGCGCGGACGCTAGCTTAAGGCGCAAGGCTTGACCACGGGGGGCGGCTTCAGGCGCAACTGTTGATCTCGAACTCGAAATGTCCGAGAACGGATTTGGCCCAGAATCTTTCTCTTCAGGGTCCAAAAAACTACGACTTCCGGGATAGGGTGGAAGAGGCTAAGCGTCGGTCATGCCGAAGTTGAACTCCGTTATCGACGCGTCCAGCGACGCTTTCGCCCGTAACGCGGCCCATAACCGCGCGTTGGCCGACGAGCTGCGCGCAAAGGTCGCGGAAGCCGCGCTCGGCGGTCCCGAAAGTTCGCGCGAGCGCCACGCTTCCCGCGGCAAGTTGCTGCCCCGCCAGCGCGTCGAGCGCCTGCTGGATCCCGGCTCGCCCTTCCTGGAGATCGGCCAGCTGGCAGCCTGCGACCTGTACGGTGGCGAGGCCCCCGGCGCGGGCATGATCTGCGGCGTCGGCCGGGTGTCGGGCCGCGAGGTGATGATCGTGGCCAACGACGCCACGGTGAAGGGCGGCGCCTACTTCCCGATGACGGTGAAGAAGCACCTGCGCGCCCAGGAGATCGCCGCTCAGAATCGCCTGCCGTGCGTCTATCTGGTCGACAGCGGCGGCGCGAACCTGCCGCACCAGGCCGAGGTCTTCCCCGATCGCGACCACTTCGGCCGCATCTTCTTCAATCAGGCCCGCATGAGCGCCGTGGGCATCCCGCAGATCGCCTGCGTCATGGGCTCGTGCACCGCCGGCGGGGCCTATGTCCCGGCGATGAGCGACGAGACCGTCATCGTCCGCAACCAGGGCACCATCTTCCTGGCCGGCCCGCCGCTTGTGAAGGCCGCCACGGGCGAGGTGATCAGCGCCGAGGAGCTGGGCGGGGCAGAGACCCACGGCCGCCGCTCGGGTGTCGTGGACCACGTGGCCGAGAACGACGAGCACGCGCTGGAGATCGTCCGCTCGATCGTCGCCAACCTCAACACCACCAAGCCCGACCAACTGGTCCTGACCGAGGCCGAGCCCCCGCTGTACGATCCCGAGGAGATCTACGGCATCGTCCCGACCGACGTCCGCGCGCCCTACGATGTGCGCGAGGTCATCGCCCGCATCGTCGACGGCAGCCAGTTCGACGAGTTCAAGGCGCTGTACGGCACGACCCTGGTCTGCGGCTTCGCCCGCATCTGGGGCCAGCCGGTGGCGATCCTGGCCAATAACGGCGTGCTGTTCAGCGAGAGCGCGCTGAAGGGCGCGCACTTCATCGAGCTGGCCTGCAAGCGCAAGATCCCGCTGATCTTCCTGCAGAACATCTCGGGCTTCATGGTCGGCGGCAAGTACGAGGCCGGCGGCATCGCCAAGGACGGCGCCAAGCTGGTCACGGCGGTGGCGAGCGCGGAAGTGCCCAAGTTCACCGTCCTGATCGGCGGCAGTTTCGGGGCCGGCAACTACGGCATGTGCGGCCGCGCCTACAGCCCGCGCTTCCTCTTCACCTGGCCCAATTCGCGGATTTCGGTGATGGGCGGCGAGCAGGCCGCCAGCGTGCTGGCCACCGTCCACCGCGACGCGGCCAAGTGGACGCCCGAGGAGGCGGAAGCCTTCAAGACGCCGATCCGCCAGCGCTACGAGGATGAGGGCAATCCGTACCACGCCACCGCGCGGCTCTGGGACGACGGCATCATTGATCCAGCTCAAACCCGTGACGTCCTGGGTCTGGCCATCTCGGCCTCGCTGAATGCGCCGATCCCGGAGACGACCTTCGGCGTTTTCCGGATGTAGCTTCAGGCCAGAAGAGGGCACGCCATGACCAACCCGATCGCCGACCCCATCGTCGAAGTGACCGACACCGACGCGATGACCCCGCTGGTCCACATCGACAGCACGCCCGACGGCGCGGTCACCGTGTGGATCAACCGGCCCGACAAGAAGAACGCCTTCAACGCCGAGACCATCGCCGGCCTGCGCGAGGCCTTTGAGACCCTGCACGGGGCCGAGGGCGTGCGGGTGGTGTTCCTGCGCGGCGTGGGCGGGGCGTTCAGCGCCGGCGCCGACCTGGAATGGATGGGCGCGGCCGTCGAGTGGGACGAGGACGACAACCGCGACGACGCCCTGGGCCTGGCGCATATGCTCAAGGCCCTGCACGACATCCCGGCTTTGACCGTGGCCATGGTCGAGGGGCCGGCCTTCGGCGGCGGCGCGGGCCTGGTGGCCGCCTGCGACCACGCCATCGCCCTGGTCGACGCCAAGTTCTCGTTCTCGGAAGTGAAGCTGGGCCTGACCCCGGCGACCATCAGCCCCTACGTGATCCAGGCCCTGGGCCCGCGCACGGCCAAGCTGCTGTTCGCCACCGGCCGAGTGTTCGACGCCGACGACGCCTGGGGCTACGGCCTGGTCGACGAGGTGTTCGAGGACGTCGCCAGCCTGGAAGTGGCCCGCGACGCCCTGATCGAGGAAATGGCCCCCTGCGCCCCCGGCGCGATCGGCGACGCCAAGGCTCTGGTCAACGACTTCGCTGGCCAGAAAATCGACAAGGGCCTGATCGAGGAGAGCGCCAAACGCATCGCCCGCCGCCGCGTGTCGGAAGAGGGACAAGAAGGCGTGCGCGCTTTCCTGGCTCGTCGTAAACCGTCCTGGGCTGAATAGACTCAATCAGGGGGCGTAGGGTGGTTACAGGCGTTGAACTGGAAGCGGCGGCGGCGGACTCGGCCGCCGGGCTGGTCGGGCATCGGAAAAAGCCGTTCAACCACAAGGGCGATCCCTGCAAGAACTGCGGGACGTCGCTCGAGGGCTGGTTCTGCCATGCCTGCGGCCAGAATGCCGACACCCATCACCGCTCGATCCTGCACCTGATCTGGGAGGCCATCGAGGGGATGTTCCACCTCGACGGTCGCCTGGCCAACACCCTGCCGCTACTGTTCTTCAAGCCGGGCAAGCTGGCCAAGGACTACATGGAAGGCCGGATCGTGCGGCACGTGCCGCCGTTCCGCACCTTCTTGGTCGCCCTGCTGCTGTTCATCTTCGCCGCCGAGCACGCCATCCACGGCATCCGCCACGAGCAGGAGCTCAAGGAGGAGAAGGAAGCCCAGGCGCTGATGACGCCGGCCGGCCGCAAGGCCAAGGCCGACGAGATCCGCAAGGAGGCGACGAGCGACCGCGCCGAGCGCCTGAAGGGCGCTGTCGAGGAGCGCGACGAGGGCCTGAAAGAAGAGGGCGCCGACAAGGCCAAGATCGCCGCCGAGTACGCCGACGACGTCAAGAAGGCCGAGGGCCGCTACGCCAAGGAGATGGCGGAAGCCGACGCCCTGCAGAACAATCCCAACGCGGGCCAGGAGGCGCTGGACCGGCTGCACAACCGCAGCGCCAATGCCGCCGCCCAGATCCAGGGTCTGGATTTCCAGAGCCCCGAGAAACTGGAGGCTGGCGCCAACAAGCTCGCCGAGGCCCAGATCGCCGGCCAGCATTTCAACGTCGTCGGGCCGGACGCCAAGCAGCAGGCTGAGATCAAGGCTCAGGTCGCCAAGCAGGATCATGCTTCGAGCGGCAAGCACGGCTCCAATGCCGAGGCGCTCGGCGGCTGGAAGGAAGGCCTGGCCAAGGCCGTCGCCAATCCGGACTATTTCCTGCTGCTGATGTTCGGCTGGGCCCACCGCCTGGCGGTGCTGCTGCTGCCGATCATGGGCCTGAGCCTGGCGCTCGTCTATGTGAACAAGCGCCAGTACTTCATCTACGACCACCTGCTGGTGGCCACGAACCTGCTGTCGTTCTCGTTCCTGACCTATGCCGTGCTGTTCGTCCTGCCGCACGGATTGCAGCCGGCCTTCCTGGCCATCCTGTCCTTCTGGATACCGATCAACCTCTTCCAGACGCTTCGCGGCGGCTACGGCTCGAGCATCTTTGGCGCCCTGATCAAGTCGTTCATCGTCTGGACGATCAGTACGACGGCGTTCGGCTTCCTGGTGCTCGGCCTGATGGTCTTCACCCTTTCCCAGATGTAGGTTCCGCCTTGATCTCCTCCGTCCTGATCGCCAACCGCGGCGAGATCGCCCGACGCATCATCCGCACCGCCCGTGAGCTGGGCGTGCGGACGATCGCCGTCTATTCGGAAGCCGACGCGAACGCCCCGTTCGTGCTGGAGGCCGATGCGGCGATCCTGATCGGTCCGGCGCCGGCGAAGGAGAGCTACCTGGATCCCAAGAAGATCCTGGCGGCGGCCAAGCAGATGGGCGCGGAAGCGATCCACCCTGGCTACGGCTTCCTGTCCGAGAACGCCGACTTCGCCCAGTCGGTGACGGACGCGGGCCTCGTCTGGATCGGTCCGCCGCCCTCGGCGATCCGCGCCATGGGCCTGAAGGACGCGGCCAAGAAGGTGATGATCGACGCCGGCGTGCCCACCACGCCGGGCTATCTGGGCGACGACCAGTCGGTCGAGCGCCTGACCGCCGAGGCCGCCAAGATCGGCTTCCCGGTGCTGATCAAGGCCGTGGCCGGTGGCGGCGGCAAGGGCATGCGCAAGGTCGACAAGGCGGAGGACTTCGAAGCCGCCCTGGGCTCGTGCCGCCGCGAGGCCGCCGCCAGCTTCGGCGACGACCGCGTGCTCTTGGAAAAGTACGTCACCCGCCCGCGCCACATCGAGGTGCAGGTGTTCGGCGACCAGCATGGCAACGTCGTCCACCTGTTCGAGCGCGACTGCTCGCTGCAACGCCGCCACCAGAAGGTCATCGAGGAGGCCCCGGCCCCCGGCATGGACGAGGCCACCCGCGCCGCCGTCTGCGCCGCCGCCGTGAAGGCCGCCCAGGCGGTGGGCTATGTCGGGGCCGGCACGGTCGAGTTCATCGCCGACGCTTCGGAAGGCCTGCGCGCCGACCGGATCTGGTTCATGGAGATGAACACCCGTCTCCAGGTCGAGCATCCGGTCACCGAGATGGTCACCGGCCAGGACCTGGTCGAGTGGCAGCTGCTGGTCGCCTCGGGCGAACCGCTGCCGCTGGAGCAGGACGAGATCATGCTGGACGGCTGGGCCATGGAGGCCCGCCTCTATGCCGAGAACCCCGCCACCGGCTTCCTGCCCTCGACGGGCAAGCTGAAGCACTTCCGCCTGCCGGAAGGCGATGTCCGCGTCGACAGCGCGGTGGAGGAGGGCGGCGAGGTCACGCCCTTCTACGACCCGATGATCGCCAAGCTGATCGCCCACGGCGTCGACCGGGAAGACGCCGCCCAGCGCCTGGCCGAGGCCTGCGCCCTGGTCGAGGTGTATCCCGTCAAGACCAACGCCGCCTTCCTGGCCAAGTGCGCCAGCCATCCGGACTTCGTCGACGGCGCCGTCGACACCGGCTTCATCGAGGCGCGGCTGGACGAGTTGGTCGAGCGCGGCTTCAGCGACGAGCCGGCCATGGCCGCGATCGGCTGGCGGCTGGACAGTTTCCTGGAGGCCGAGGCCCGCCGCGACCCGTGGGAAAGCGCACCGTCAAAGCTCTTGGGCTTCCGCATGAATGCCCCTCGCGCGCCGATGCATCTGCCGATGTCGGCGGACGGCAAGGCCATGCCGCTGCGGGTGGCCCTGCTGGGCGGTGGTTCCGAGGACTGGTCCTGGGACATCCGCCATGCGGATGGGTCCACCTTTGACGAGGTCACCCGCCTGCCGACCACCTATGGCAAGGGTCCGATCCAGGTGTTCGAGGGCGGCGACGTCCAGACCTTCGACTTCCAGGCCCAGGTCGGCGGAGCGGGCGAGGGCGCGGCCTCGGACGGCGCGATCCTGTCGCCGATGCCGGGCAAGATCGTCTCTGTCGCCGTTGAGGCCGGCCAGACGGTCAGCAAGGGCCAGACCCTGCTGACCCTGGAGGCCATGAAGATGGAGCACGCCCTGGCCGCGCCTTTCGACGGCGTGGTGGCTGACCTCACGGTTACCGCCGGCGGTCAGGTGAGTGAGGGCGTGGTGTTGGCCCGCCTTGAGCCCAGCGCCTAACGCGCCTTGCAGGTCATCGGCGCCATGCGGCCCACGGTGTAGGTGACCTCGTCGCCCTTGCCGCGGATCGAATGGGTCGGGGTCTCGTACCAAACGCCCGACGCGGACGGCTTCTGCGGCAGCACGACCGCGGCGCTGCCGTCCGAGCCGATGATGCTGGCCGTGTCCTCGGCATAGACCACGGTCAGGTCGGGGCCGCGATCACAAGCGTAGGTGACGCTTCGTCCTTCAGTCTTGGCGGTCGCTGGCGGCATGTCGGTGGCGCAGCCGGCGAGGAGCGTCGTCGCCAGCGCCAGCGCCAGGATGATCGTTTTCATTGGCGTTTTCTCCCGTTCCCCAGCCGCGCTTAGCATAACGCACGTTAGGCCTACGCCGACGTTCACCAATTTTGGAAATGATTAACCGCAAACCTTGGCCGTTCCTTAGGGCTTAGGCGCGATAACCATCCTCACAAGTTTGGTTCGGTTCCAGAAGGAATTAGGTGGGTATGAAACTCTCGATCGCTTTCGCCGCGGGTATCGCTGGCAGCTTCTTCGTCGCTCAAGCCGCTTCGGCCGCCGGTGGTTTCGAAGACCAGATGGGCCGCTGCCTGCAGCAGTTCGCCAACACCCGTGACGCCGCTCAGGTGATGCTGGAATGCAATGCCGCCGACGGCAAGCTGTCGGACTGCAAGGTCGTCGACAACAGCGCTGGCGGTAAGGGTTTCGACAAGGCCGCCATGTGCATCGCCGAGAAGCTGCCGATGGGCGCCAAGACCGGTTCGGTGAAGGTTCCCTTCCGCTTCCCGGGCGGCGCGTAAGCTTCAACGCTTAGCGTCACTCTCAAGGCCCCCGCCGGTTCGCCGGCGGGGGCTTTTGCGTTTCTAGATCAGGGTTCGTTGCGCCGGTTCTGCCGGGGCCGGCTCCAGCGTCTCGCCGCGACGGCGCAGCTCGGTCTCGGCGCTGAAGCGCAGGGCCGCGTCGCGGTCGCGGGCGAAGGCGCGCAAGGCCTCGTCGTCCAGGCGCCGCCACGGCTTGCCTCGGTCCGGTCCCGTGGGCACGCGCGGCAGCAGGCCGGGCTCGGCGCTCCAGGCCAGCAGTTGCGCCAGCGAAGCTTCGTTCAGCATGTCGCGCAGGTGGTGGGCCGTGACGTAGGCGTCGGGCAGGGCGCGGTGCGCTGGCAGGCCCAGTTCATGGACCAAACCCTCGGGCATGCGCTGGTAGCGCAGCATCTGGTTGGAGAAGCTTTGCAGGTGCGGCCACAGCCGCAGGGCGCATTTCCAGGTGCAAATCCAGGCCGCGCCGCCGGTGTGCCGAGGCGTGCAATAGCGCTGCTCGAAGGCGGCCCGGTGCGCGGCAAGGGCCAGGACGCCGTCTTCGGGCTTCAGCACGCCGGGCGCGACATCCCGCCAGAACGGCGCGCCAGCGACCTCGCTGTCGAGAATGTGGTGCACCGCCATGGTGTCGGCCGGGATGGGATGACCTGGATTGACCAGCCGCGCGCCGCGTTCGTCGTCGAGCCGCCAGACGCCGTCGGCGTCTTGCACGACATCCTGCCAGCCGATCTCGCAGACATCATTGGGACCGGAGCCTGCGGTCTCGAGATCGATGACGCGGACACGGGGAAGGGACATGCAAGGATAATGGGCCCGGATCGTCCGCGATCCAACATATCGCCCAAAACAGAACCGCCGCTGCGGACGGCCCCCCACAAGGCGTCCGTAACGGCGGTGTCGGGCTCTGAAGCCCCCTCGCGCCCCCACAGTAACGCGATGGGTCACAGTGGATAACGCTGTCATGCGGACGTCGACGGGTTTCACCCATTGGGCGAACCTGTTGGGGGCGAACCTGTTGCCTTGCCAAGCCGGCGCGCTATTTACCGCCCATGGCGTTGCACATCATCAAGCTGGTCGTCGGCTGCGAAACGATCGACGATCTCCTGGCCTGGCACCAGGACAAGAGCCAGCCGTGGGTCATGCATACCCGCATGACGCCCAAGCGGATCGACGAGGTCCTGGACGGCGGTTCGCTGTACCGGGTGTTCAAGGGCCAGATCCTGTGCCGCCAGACGATCCTGGCCATCGACACGATCGGCGAGGGCGCGGCCTCGCGCTGCGAGGTGACGGTGGATCCGCCGATCATCCGCGTGGCGCCGCAGCCGCGCCGGGCCTTCCAGGGCTGGCGCTATCTCAAGCCCGAGGACGCGCCGCCGGACCTGACACAGAGCGAAGCCGCCGACCTGCCGCCCGATCTGGCGCGCCAGTTGCGCGAGTTGGGCGCCTGGTAGAAAACTTTCGCGCGAATAATTAGGATTTCCGCAACCGACGCGGGTGTCATCTCGTCGCAGGGGACTGTGGAGGGATGACGATGAAAGCCGGTTTCGCCGCCCTAGGCGTGGGAATGCTGTTCGTGGGCCTGATCACTGGGCTGCTTATTGCCCTCAGGCCGATCTAATCAGCCGATGGCCATGTTGTCGATGAGCCGCGTCTTGCCCAGCCATGCGGCGACCAGGATGCGGCCTTCGGCATCGCCGATCGGGCCGGAACCCAGGCGCGACAGGTCGCTGGCCTCGCGCACTTCCACATAGTCGACCTGACCAAAGCCGGCCGCCTTCAAGGCGGCCGTCGCTTTTTGTTCGGCCTCGTCGATGCGGCCCCCGGCGGCGACCTCGGCCGCGGCGGCCTTCATGGCCGTGGGCAGGGCCACGGCGGCGGCGCGCTCATCCGCTGACAGGTAGGCGTTGCGCGAGGACAGGGCCAAGCCGTCCTCGGCCCGGGCGGTCGGGGCGCCGATGATCTCGATGGGGATGTCCAGGTCGCGGGCCATGCGCTTGACCACCTGCAGCTGCTGGTAGTCCTTCTCGCCGAAGACAGCGACGTCGGCCTGGCTCTGGATGAACAGCTTGGCCACCACGGTCGCCACGCCGCCGAAGAACTGCGGCCGCGCCGCGCCTTCCAGCGGTTCGGACACGCCCGAGACGCTGATCGCGGTGGCGAAGCCGGGGGCGTACATCTCCGCGCCGTTGGGGGCGAACAGCAGGTCACAGCCGACGCTGGCCAGCTTCTTGACATCGACGGCCTCGCCGCGCGGATAGGCGTCGAAGTCCTCGTGCGGGGCGAACTGCTTGGGATTGACGAAGATCGTGGCGACCACCCGGTCGGCGTTCTGTTGGGCGATCTTGATCAGGGACAGGTGACCCTCGTGCAGGGCGCCCATGGTCGGGACCAGCGCCACGCGCTGGCCGGCGGCCTTCCAGGCGCGCACGTGCTCGCGCATCTCGGCGACGGTGCGGACGATGGTCGGGCTGCTCATTCTTGACGCTCCAGGCGGACAGGCCCGGCTTATGACCTCGCGGTTGCGGAAGGTCCACTATCCCCTGCGGGAACATGCAACCAAAGGTGCGACAATTAAGCCTGTGGATTGAACCGGTTGACCGGATGGGGCGCTGGTAACATCGTGTTAACCTTCAGTCCAAGGCCGTGCGAGTCGCGGCGCATCAAGGATCGAACCATGGCCGAAACGCGCGTCATCGTCGTCGGCAACGAAAAGGGCGGGGCCGGCAAGTCGACCATCGCCGTGCACCTCGTCACGGCGCTGCTGTACGGCGGCGCCAAGGTCGCCGTCATCGACCTGGACCTGCGCCAGCGCACGTCGGGCCGCTTCTTCGAGAACCGCATCGCCTGGACGGCCAGCAAGAAGCTGGACCTGCCCATGCCGCTGTCGCTGACCCTCAGCGACAACGACATCGCCCTGGCCGAGAAGTCGGAAGAAGAGCAGGTCGCGGGCTTCGAGGCCGCCTTCGCCAAGGGCTTGGCCGAGTGCGACTTCGTGCTGATCGACACCCCCGGCGGCGACAGCGCCATCACCCGCCTGGCCCACGGCCGCGCGGACCTGGTGGTCACGCCGATGAACGACAGCTTCGTCGACTTCGACATGCTGGGCACCGTCGATCCGGTGACCCTGGAGCTGACCAAGCCCAGCCTGTATTCGCTGACCGTCTGGGAAGGCCGCAAGCAGCGCGCCCTGTCGGGCCAGCGCCAGGCCATGGACTGGGTGGTGCTGCGCAACCGTCTGGCCACCACCGAGGCCCGGAACCGCAAGCGTCTGGAGGACCGTCTGACGGCCCTGGCCAAGCGCGTCGGCTTCCGCATCGGCCCCGGCCTGCGCGACCGCGTCATCTATCGTGAGCTGTTCCCGTTCGGCCTGACCATCGCCGACCTGTCGCCGCAGGTGCGCCCCGTTCCGGTGTCGCTGCAGCATCTGGCCGCCCGCCAGGAACTGCGCGCCCTGATGCACAGCCTGGGCCTGTCGGCCTATTCGGGCGAGACGCTTCTGGCGGCGCAGTAGTCCAGCGGCTACATGATTGATAGCGGGCGGCGGGGGCGACCTTGCCGCCCGTTTTTCGTTTCGGAGCTCCGATGCTGTACCTGCTGCTGGGCGCGGCCATCCTCGTCTTTCTGCTCTGGCCCAAGGGCCGGTCGTTCCTGAACGGCGACGGCTGGCGGGTGGGGGCGGGCGCGGCCTCGATCGCCGCCTTCGCCGGGGCGGCCTACGCCACGATCCGCGGCGCGTGGGGCACCGGCATCGTGCTGGGCGTCATCGGCCTGTGGAGCGTCACCGAGGCCCGTCGCCGGCCGGTGATCCGCCGCGAGATGGTCCAGCCGCCCAAGCCGGGGCTCAGCCTCTCGGAGGCCCGCGCCATCCTGGGCGTCGGCCCAGAAGCGACCCTGGCCGAGGTCAAGGCGGCCTATACGCGCCTGATCCAGATGGCCCACCCGGACAAGGGCGGCACCGAAGGCCTGGCCGCCCAGCTGAATGCCGCGCGGGATCGTTTGATCAAGCGCCGCAGCTGAGCTAGGAGAGGGGCAATGATCAATCGCGAACGCTTCTGGCGCCGCCGTTCGTCCGGCCCGACCTGCTCGGTATGACGCTCTGACCTTGGTTCAGAGCGAGCCACTGCACGTGGCTCAAAGACGTCATCTAGTTCGGACTTTGATCACCCCATGACTATCCAAACGACCGACCGCGCCGCCAATTGGGCCGCGCGCTACAGCGATCGCATGAGCCGCGTCCGCGCCAGCGAGATCCGCGAGCTGCTCAAGCTGCTGGACCAGCCCGACATCCTGTCATTCGCCGGCGGCATCCCCGATCCTGGCCTCTTTCCCGCCGAGCAGATCCAGGCCGGCTACGACGCCATCCTGGGTGACGCGGCCCTGTCGCGGCAGGCCCTGCAATACTCGGTCAGCGAAGGCTATCTGCCGCTGCGCCAGTGGATCGCCGAGCGCATGACCCGCGACGGCATGCCGTGCGAACCGCACAACATCATGCTGACCGCCGGTTCGCAGCAGGCGCTGGATCTGATCGGCAAGCTGTTCGTCAGCCCCGATGACACGGTCGTGGTGGCCCGCCCGACCTATCTGGGGGCGCTGCAGGCCTTCAACGGTTACCAGCCGGCCTATCGCGATCTGCCGGAAGGCGCGCTGGCCGATCCCGCGAGCGCCGACCTACCGCACGGCGCGCTCGGTTATTTCGTGCCCGACTTCGCCAACCCCACCGGCGTCAGCCTGACCCTGGAAGAGCGCGAGGGCGTGCTGGCTTTGGCTGAGCGCTTGGACTGGGCCCTGGTCGAGGACGCCGCCTATCGCGAGCTGCGCTTCCAGGGCGAACCCGCGCCGACCCTGCTGGGCCTCGACATCGCCCAGTCCGACGGCATCGACAACGCCCGCACCCTGTTCCTGGGCACCCTGTCCAAGACCCTGTCGCCGGCGCTGCGCATCGGCTGGGTCTGTGGGCCCAAGGCGGTGATCGAGAAGCTGGTGCTGCTGAAGCAGGGCGCCGACCTGCACGTCTCGACGATCAACCAGATGGTCGCCCACCGCGCCGTCTCGGAGGGCTATGACCAGCACCTGCACCGCCTGCGCGGCGCTTACGGCGCCAAGGCGCGAGTGATGCTGGCGGCGCTGGAACGGGTGATGCCGGAAGGCGTGACCTGGTCGCGGCCCGAGGGCGGCATGTTCGTCTGGATTGACCTGCCGGAAGGCGTCGACGGCGCGGCCCTGCTGGCCCGGGCCATCGAGGAGGAGCGCGTGGCCTTCGTGCCCGGCGCGCCGTTCTATGCCGAGGTCCAGAAGGCCAATGCCATCCGCCTCAGCTACTCCTTGCCGACCGACGCCCAGATCGAAGAGGGCGTCGCGCGGATCGCGCGGCTGATCCGGAAGGTGATGGCGGAGGCCAAATAAAACGCGTCATCCCGGCCGCAGCGAAGCGGAGAGCCGGGACCCAGGGGGAATCGCAGTGCGTCGGCCCCTGGGTCCCGGATCGGCTACGCCTTCCGGGATGACGAACCTTATGGTTTTGAGGTCAGCAGCCTACGGCTGCAGCACCATGCAGGGCACGCGCTTGGCCTTCAGGGCCGAGCAGGCGCTGCGGGCGGCGTCCGAGGTCATGCCCTGGAACTGGGCGCGGAACGTGCCGCCGGCGCCTTCGACGGCGCCCTCGGCTTCGGCGACCATCTTGGCGAAGCGGCCGCGCACCAGTTTCAGCTGGTCGTTGGCCAGCGACTTGGACTTGAACGCGCCGACCTGCACGCCCCATTCGCCCTTCGGCTTCTTGGCGGCTTTCGGCGCTTCCTTCTTGGCGTCGCGCAGGGTGGGGGAGACCTTCACCGGCGTCGGGTGCGGGTTCTCGGTCAGGACGATCCGCAGGCCGGCCTGGTCGCCGTCGCCTTGTTCGACCGAGGGACGCTCGATCGGGCCGGTCGGCTCGTCTTCATAGATGTTGGCCGCGATGCTGGTGCGCTCGCCGCGCGAACGACGCTTCATCACGTCGAAGCCGGTCAGCAGCAGGTCTTCCATGTTGTTGTCGCGCCAGGCGGTCGAGGGGCCGCCCAGGACCACGGCGATCAGGCGGCGACCATCGCGCACGGCCGAGCCGGCGAGGTTGAAGCCCGAGGCATTGGTGTAGCCGGTCTTCAGGCCGTCGAACCCTTCCATGCTGTCCAGCAGGCGGTTGTGGCCCTTGATGTAGTTGCCCCGGAAGTAGAAGCCCTTCACGGCGAAGTAGCTGTAGTACTGCGGGAAGTCGCGCATGGTGGCGCGCGACAGGATGGCCAGGTCGCGCGCGGTCGAGATCTGGCGGCTGTCCGGCAGGCCCGAGGCGTTCACAAAACGGGTATTGCGCATGCCCAGCTCCTGGCCGCGCAGGGTCATCAGGGCCGAAAAGCGCGACTCACTGCCGGCGAGTCGCTCGGCCATGGCCACGGCGACGTCGTTGGCCGACTTCACGGTCATGGCCTTGATGGCCTCGTCGACCGACAGGCTGTCGCCCGGCGAGATGCCGATCTTGGTCGGGGCCTGGGCCGCCGCGCGCGGCGACATGGTCACCCGATCCGTCAGCTTCAGGCGGCCTTCGCTCAGCGCCTCGAAGGTCAGGTACAGGGTCATGACCTTGGTCACCGACGCCGGATAGCGGGGGCTGTCGGCCCTTTTGTCGTAAAGGACTTCGCCCGAATTGGCGTCGATCACGATCGCCGCGTATTTCGGTTCCTGAGCGTTCAGCTGCAGATAGGGTATGGCGGCCGAAGCGGTGGTCGGCGCGGCGGCCCCGAACAGGCACGACAGAGCCAGGCCGGCGGCGGCTAGCAGGGAACGGGCGGAGGTAAGCTTGGCGAACATGGGGTGACGTCCGTCATTTGAACTGGGAAGCGGTTCCGCACCGCTACACGCGTGACCAGTAGCATGATGGAAGCGGCCTTTCGCTAAAGTAAACAACTGGTGAGCGATCTTGCCGCAGGCGCGAATAAATCGATCGCGTGGCGCCAATGCTGTAGCTTTGGTTGCTGACGTTGCGTCATGGTGCGCTGCACAAAATTGTTGACTGCTGCACTGCAACATGAGAGAACGAGGGTGTTCCAAGCGCAGATGGGCGAGTTGCAGCTCGCCGTTTGCCCCGCCCGCCTTCTTCCTCCCCAGGAGACTCCCCATGGCCGCTGCCGAAACCGTCAAGAACACCGTCGAGCAATACACCGCCGCTTCGAACCAAGCGTTCAAGGATGGCGTCGAGAAGTCGCTGGCCGCTCTGGCGGAAGCCAACACCCACTCGAAGAAGAACCTGGAAGCCGTCGTCGCTTCGGTGACCGCCGCCACCAAGGGCGCTGAAGCCCTGGGCGCTCAGACCTTCGCCTACGGCAAGAAGGCTGCCGAAGACCAAGTCGCCGCCGCCAAGTCGCTGGCCGCCGCCAAGAGCGTGCAGGAAGCCGTCGAGCTGCAGACCGCCTGGGCCAAGACCGCCCTGGAAGCCTATATCGCCCAGGTCAGCAAGGCCTCGGAGATCGTCTCGGCCTCGATCAAGGACTCGGTGAAGCCGCTCAACGAGCGCATGACCGCCGCCGTCGAGAAGTTCCAAGCCGCTCGCTAAGCGACGCTTCGAACCGAAGATTGAAAGGCTCGGACCGAAAGGTCCGGGCCTTTTTTCTTTTGCACCCACCAGACCCGCGTTAAGCATGCCGCACCAGTTCAAGGGAGCGCGTGCATGTCGAAGGTCGAGGAACGTCTGAAGGCGATCGGGATCGAGCTGCCCCAGCCGGTGGCGCCGGTGGCCAACTACGTGCCCTTCGTGCGCTCCGGCAATCTCGTGACCATTTCCGGCCAGATCTCGATCGCGGCCGATGGCGGCATCAAGGGCACGGTCGGCGTCGACGTCGACCTGGAGACCGCCCAGAAGGCCGCCCGTCTGTGCGGGATCAACCTGCTGGCCCAGATGAAGGCCGCCTGTGACGGCGACCTGGACCGCGTGGTCCGCGTGGTGAAGCTGGGCGGCTTCGTCCAGGCCGGTCCCGACTTCATCGACATCCCCAAGGTCATCAACGGCTGCTCGGACCTGATGGTCGAGGCCCTGGGCGACGCCGGTCGCCACGCCCGCTCGGCGGTGGGTGTCTACAAGCTGCCCCTCGGCTTCGCGGTCGAGGTGGACGCGGTGGTGGAGATCGCCTGATGCGCTCGCGCGAACGCCCCTCGACCGATGTCTTCGGCGAGGCGTGGGAGCGCCTGTTCGACCCGCCGGTGGCCCATCGCGGCCTCTGGGCCCCCGAGGGCGCGCCGGAGAACAGCCTGGCCGCCTTCCAGGCCGCCTGTGCGCACGGCTATGGCATCGAGCTGGACGTCCAGCTGACCGCCGACGGCGAGGCCGTGGTCTTCCATGACGAGCGCCTTGAGCGCATGACCGGCCGGGAAGGGCGCCTGCGCGACCACTCGGCCGCCGAGCTGGCGACCTTCGCCCTGAAGGGCACGGATGAGACCATCCCGACCCTGGCCGACACCCTGACCCTGATCGGTCACCGGGCCATGGTCTTCATCGAGCTGAAGACGCCCTTCGGCGACGTGGGGCCGCTGGAGAAGCGGGTCACCGACATCCTTGTGGACCACAACGGCCCGACCGCCGTGATCGGCTTCAACCCGTATTCGCACGCCTGGTTCGCCGACCACCACCCGCAGATCTTGCGCGGTCTGGACAGCTACAGCTGGAACGACGAGGGTGCCCGCAAGCTCGCTCCCGAAATGCGCAAGTCACTTGCGGCGTTGGAGCAGGTCGAGATCGCGCGGCCTGATTTCCTGGCCCTGGGCCTGGACATGTTGCCCAGCCCGCGCGCCGACCTATATCGCGCCAAGGGCATGCCGATCGTCGCCTGGACGGTCCGCTCTCCCGACCAGTGGGAAGGCGTGAAGGATCATTGCGACAACCTGATCTTCGAGGGCTTCCAGGCGTGAGTTCGGTCCAGTCGGCGGTCCGCGTCCATCGCGCGATCGCCGAGATCGGCCAGGACGCCTGGGACGCCTGCGCCGCGCCGACGGGCGACCCCTTCGTCAGCTACGACTTCCTGTCGATCCTGGAAGAGAGCGGCTGCGTCGGCCCCCGCACCGGCTGGGCGCCGCAGCACCTGTCCGTGCTGGACGACAACGACGTCGTCGCCGGCGTCATGCCGCTCTATCTGAAGTCCCACAGCCAGGGCGAATACGTCTTCGACCACGCCTGGGCCGACGCCTATGAGCGGGCCGGCGGGCGGTACTATCCCAAGCTCCAGTGCTCTTCGCCATTTTCGCCGGTGACCGGCTCGCGGCTGATCGTGCGGCCGGACGTTGATCCTGACGAGGGCCGCAATGCTCTGCTGGGCGGGGCCCTGACCCTGTGCGACCGCATGGGGGCGTCGTCGGTGCACGTGACCTTCCCGGTGCAGGACGAGTGGGCCTGGATGGGCGATCGCGGCATGCTGCTGCGCCAGGACCAGCAGTACCACTGGGAAAACAACGGCTACGCGACCTTTGACGACTTCCTGGCAGCCCTGTCGGCCAACCGCCGCAAGACCATCCGCCGCGAGCGCCGCGACGCCCAGGACGGTCTAGAGATCGTCGCCCTGACTGGTGATGAGCTGGCCGAAGAGCACTGGGACGCCTTCTTCGGCTTCTACATGGACACCGGCAGCCGGAAGTGGGGCCGGCCCTATCTTAACCGCCGCTTTTTCTCGCTGCTGCAGGAGCGGATGGCCGACAAGGTGCTGCTGATCCTAGCTCGTAGGCCGGGCGGCGACTGGATCGCCGGGGCGCTGAACCTGATCGGCCGCGACTGCCTCTACGGCCGCCACTGGGGCTGCGTCGAGGACGTGCCGTTCCTGCACTTTGAGCTCTGCTACTACCAGGCCATCGAGCACGCGATCCGCTTAGGGTTGCCGCGCGTCGAGGCCGGCGCCCAGGGGCAGCACAAGATCGCCCGCGGCTACCTGCCCAGCGCCGTCTACTCTGCCCACTGGATCGCCGACCCGGCCCTGCGCGAGCCGGTCGCGCGCTACCTGGCGCAGGAGCGCGCGGCGGTGGAGCACGACATCGAGCTGCTGACGGAAGAGTACTCGCCCTTCCGCCACGCGCCGGATCCGCGTCGCGAAGAGCGCCAATAACGGACGTTAGTTCAGGCGAACCTCGCCCACCTTGTCCTTGTATTCCTTCTTCGGATCGGCCCCGAGCATCAGCTTCACGCCGGCGAACAGGCTATTCTCGTTCAGCCAGATCTGGGCGTCGGCCGGCTCGAAGCGCAGCAGGCGCAGCTTGGGATCGTCCTTGCCCTCGAACCAGGCGGCGATGAAGGGGTTCCACAGGCGATCGATCGTCTCGTAGTCGGTGTCGATCCGCAGGCGGCCGTCGACCGCCGCGAAGACGTGATGGCCCTTGTCCTGGAAGTGGATGAAGGCGTCGCGACCCTGCTGATCCAGCGAGTGGACAAGGTCGGTCTCCGACGAGGTGAAGATCCAGATCGGCCCGGAGTGATCGCCCTCGATCAGGGCGGTCATCGGCTGGGCGCGGCCGCCGTCGACATCGGGCAGGCCCAGCATCACGGTGCGGTCGGACTTCAGGGCCTTCCAGAACTTGGCGGCCAGATCGGCGTCTTTGGACATGGTGCGTCTCCTCGTGTGGAAGACGAACGAGGGGCGAGCAGGCGCGTTCCTAGGGTGGAGCTTGGCGAGGGGAATGTCTGCTTTCGACCCATACTTGCCCCCTCCGCGCTGACGCGCTCCTCCCCCTTAGGGGGAGGAAGGAGCGCGATCACCTTCCGCCCCCTCTGGGGGCGGACGACCGCGTAGCGGTCAGATGGGGGCCTGCGGCGGTGGCCGCTCCACATCCATCGCCGACGTTGAAGAAGGTTACGGCGTCTCGCGCTTACGACCGCTCCCACGCCGCCTTCAGCAGCGCCTTGATCGCGTCGTCGACGTCGGCGGGCGAGACCAGGACCAGCTTGGCCTTCAGGCGTTCGGACCAGCCTTCGTTCTTGGGCTCCAGCAAGCGCGGGGAGGCGTCGGGCATGACCGCCAGGCCCAGCACCGCCTGGCCGCCTTTGGCCGGCTTCAGGGCCGCGAACTGGGACTTCTTCGACCAGGCCGTGAAGCCCTTGCGCTGGCCTGTGACCAGGCCCTCGAAGCCCGCGACGGCCGCCTCGACCGCCTCCAGGATCGCCGTCGAAGTCGGGTCGGTCCACAGCGCCGCGCGCAGGGCGCCTGAGTCCTCCCAGCCCGTCTCGGGATAGGCGATGGAGAAGATCGTGGCGGCGCGGTTCACGCCGATGCCGTAGGTCGCCTTAAGCCAGTCCGTGCGGGCCTTGGGCTTGGTCTCCTTGCACTCTCGGCGGACGATCTCGACCCACTGCTCCAGGGTCTTGCCGGTCTCGCGCTCCAGATTGGCGCGGACCGAGGCGAACCATTTCTGTTGCTGCTCGGTCAGGCCCTGAGGCTTGGAGTCCATGGTTTGCGCGCCCCCTCGCGTTTGCTACCACCGTCTCGTCAAAGGGAGACGGTCATGAGCCTGGACGGACGCTACGACGCCGACAACATCTTCGCCAAGCTGATCCGCGGCGAGATCCCCAGCGTGAAGGTGTTCGAGGACGACAAGGTCCTGGCCTTCATGGACGTGTTCCCGCAGTCGCCTGGCCACGCCCTGGTGATCTCCAAGCTCAGCCAGGCCCGCAACCTGCTGGAGGTCGAGCCGCAGGTGCTGGCCGATCTCATCGCCGCCACCCAGAAGCTGACCAAGGCGGTCGTCTCCGCCCTGAAGCCCGACGGCGTGGTCGTCACCCAGTTCAACGGCGCGCCGGCCGGCCAGACCATCTTCCACCTGCACTTCCACGTCATCCCCCGCTACGAGGGCGCCGCCCTGGGACGTCATGGCGAGGGCGGCATGGCCGATGTGGAGGAGCTGAAGGTGTTGGCGGCGAAGATCTCGGCGGCGCTTTAAAAGCGCGGCGTCTAAGTCCTTAAACCCGGATCGGGCGGAAATGGGCTAGGGCGCGGAGCCCGTTACAGCCTATCGCGTTAGCGGTACCGGCGATCGCGCCGGCCTGGAAACGCCATGCTTGAATTCGAGGAAGGCCGCCAAGGCCTGCGCCGCTTGATCTATGCCAGCCGCTTTACTGGCGAGGGCGACTTCGGCGAAGTGGTGAGGGCGATCGTGAGCGCCTCGATTCAGAACAATCGCCTCGTCGACGTCACCGGCTTCCTGCTGGCCGGGGAGGGGCTTTTCCTGCAATGGTTGGAAGGCCCCGCCACCGCCGTCGAGGAGACCTTCGCGCGGATCGCCCAGGACAAGCGCCACGCCGATCTGGTCACGATCGGCGACGGCGCGGCCGAGCGCCGCCGGTTCCGGGACTGGAACATGGGACAGCACCGTCTGGGTGCGGCGGACCAGGCCTTGCTGGCGGAGGTCGGTCTGGAGGTCTTCAACCCGGCGGGCTTGGACGCCGAACGGGCCGAGCGATTGCTGACACGAGCGGGCGAGCGGCATCTGCGGGGCTAGCTAGGGGACTTCCCAACATCGCGATGTCCTCGTGGGCTGGGGTCAATTCGGTCCCGAGGGCGTCGCTGGCGTTGTCGGCGTTGTTGTTCCGGTCGGTGCTTGCGGCGCCGTCGCGCGCTCGCTGGGCAGGTAGCGGCGCGCCCATCGCCAGATCTCCTCGGCGAACACCGCGCCGACGAAGCAAGAGAGCAGCAGCGAATAGGCATTGGTCCGTCCACCATCGGTGAGGATGTGGACGCCGGCCTGGCCGGCCAGGAACGACGTGAAGGCTGCGCCCAGGCCCTGCACCAGCACGCGGGCGGGCGCGCCGGAGATTGTGTACTCGACATCCCCCGTCGTGCGGCGACGACGTACGACAATGTTGGACCGGTCCGCGACCAAGCTGGACTTCAGCTGTTGGTGGTAGGCCTCCGCTGTCGTCGCCGCGTCGTCAGCTTTTCGCCAGGCGATTTCGGCGTCCTGCCAAGTCTGCTGCAGACCACGATCCTTGGTCTGAGCCGCGGCGAAGTTCTCTCGCGCCTTCTCGAGCGTTTCGGCCAGTTCGGCCTTCTTCTTGTTCAGCGCGTCGAGGGCCGTCGCGGCGTCGGCCGTCGCCTGTTTAGCGTTCGCCAACTCGGCAGCGGCCGTGTCACGCGCGACGATCGCGGCCTTGAGCTTGTCCGCCAGTTCAGGCGTGCGGTCCGCTTCGGGCAGGGCGGCGAAGGCCGTCTGCTGAGCGGTCGCCTCCTTGTCGGCTGAGTCGTGCGCCGCGGCCTTGACGGCTTCGCTGGCCTGAACGGTTTTGAGTGCGCTGTCCGCGGAGGCGATCTCCTTCACGTTGGCAGTGACGGCGTCGTTGGTCCGTTCGAACACCGCGCCCGCAGCGCTAGTTTCGCGGCGCTGAGCGTCTAGCGCCGCCCTAGCGGTCTGGCGGGCGGCGGCGGGCGCGACGACTTGCTGGCGCGCCATGTAGGCGTCGTCCTGAGCTTTCAGCACGGCGGCCGCGCTGACAACGGGTGCATCAACGCGTCCCATCATCCGGATCGCCGACCCGAATAGGCCAAAGCCGACCAGGCCGACGATCAGGATCGTGGCGTCAGTGGAAGCCGCTAGCCAACCGTACATGACCTCGGGGAACTGTGAGCGCGACTTGCCGCAATTCTTGGCGTCATCGGCGTTGCAATCGGTCTCCAGGTGGATAGGGGCGACAGCTTTCGGGAACTCGATCTTGTCCTGGCAAGCGCCGCCAGATTCCCTCATGCGTAGACGCAGGCTGTCCAGTTGAAGGGTGAAGGCAGCCGCCGTCGCCGTGGCCTGGGCGGTGTTCTGCTCGGTTTTCTGCGTGGCGTTCGCGGCGCTTGCAGCCTTGGCGTCGGCGTCCGCCTTTCGCGTGGGTTCGATCTGCTTGGCGACGGCGGCCAGCGCCTCGAGGCACGGACGCATCCGGGTTCGGGTTTCGCGGATCGAGGTTTCGTACTTAGCCAGCTGGACTGCCTTGAAGTCCTCGAATTGGCCGCTGGTGGCGCTCTTTTTGTACCGGGCGGCCTGCTTGAGCGCCTCTTCCTTGTAGTCGGGGCGTCCGTCGGTCAGGACCGTGATGTAGTCGACGCCTTTCTTGAGCGCTGCCCGCCCCATCACCAGGTCCGGGTCGTCCGACTCCCGCTTCGGGGGCGGCGCGAGCAGCGGCGCGACGCGGTCGATGTCCGTGGCCAGTCGCTGTGTTTCGAGCGTGACGCCTGGCGTCAGCATGGCGTCACGCTCCACCTCGTCGAGCTCGCGAGTGAGCGCCGGCAGGTTCGCCACCGGCGAGTCCAGGCGCAGATAGAGCAGGGAGCCTACGGCCAGGTAGGTCGCCGGGATCAGGATCAGGGCGTAGATGCAGAAGGCGACCCAGGTCGGATAGTTCATCAGCACTTGGGTGATGAACCGAGGCTGCTTCTTGCCCTCGTCCTCCGCGAAGGCGGCGGGTTCGTTGTCGCCGGACCCCTCGGCGCTCAGCTTCTTGAAAAAGTCCCGCCGTGCGCCGCGCAGTCCCCGGGCGACGACCAGCGCTACGGCCAGAATGATGGCGAACGAGGACCAACTGAGATCGATGCCGGTGAATTGGGCCGAAGGATCCTTCTTCAGGCCCGTCTTGCCATTGGCGTATTGGCAGGCCTCTTTGTCGACGACGCAGTTGTAGAGCTTGGCTGGAGCGGCGTCCGTCTTCTGAAGCGTCGCCGCCAGATAGGGCGACTCGAAGATTAGGCCCCGCATCAGCCCCGCCGCGCCATTGCCCAGGTCGCCGATGGTCGCCGGAGCCAAAAGGAACGCGATCATGAAGGCGAGCGCGACGGCGATGTCGCGGTCGCCGTGGAACTCGGGCCAGGCGCTCCCGACCACCACGCGTGCGAAGCGGAATGCCAGATAGCCTCCGCCGCTAATCAGGCCGCCGATCAGGATCCAGAAGCCGGCGATCTGGGCCGGGGCGCTCGAGCCGACGAGCATGAGGCCCAGCCCGACTAGCCAGAACACGGCCAAGACGGAGAGGGCGCCGATGGTGATCCGCCGTTTCTGAAGGGCGAGCACAGCCGCCTTCTTAGCGTCCTCGGCCGCTGTCTTGTCGTCTGCGGCTTTTCGGGCAGCGATCTCGGCCGTCTTCGCCTCGTCCGCGGCCTTATTCGCGGCAAGCTTCGCCTCTTCGTCCTGCGTCATGGCCCACCCACCCCTGGTTGGAATATCAGCGTTATGCAGAGTGGTTGGCTGTGCAACCAAAATTTGCTTATGAGTCGCGATACAAATCAAAACGGGTGGTGGTGCGGGCACAAAAAAGGGGCCTGGATCACTCCAGGCCCCTAAACGTTCAGCCGTGCGGCTATCTTACCCGGCCATTTCCGGTTCGGCTTCGTCGGCCTTCGGTTTGGCGTCGCCGCCGTGGCTGTCGATCTCGAAGTCGATCTTGCTGTCGACCAGCACGACCTTGACGTGGCCGCCGCGCACCAGGCGTCCGAACAGGATGTCGTCGGCCAGGGGCTTCTTGATGTGTTCCTGGATGACCCGAGCCAGCGGACGGGCGCCGTAGAGCTCGTCGAAGCCGTTCTTGGCCAGCCAGTCGGCGGCGTCGTCGGAGAGCTCGATCGTGATGTTGCGGTCGGCCAGTTGGGCCTCCAGCTGCATCACGAACTTCTGCACGACCTGGCGGATGATGTCCGAGGTCAGCGGCTTGAAGGCCACGACGGCGTCCAGGCGGTTGCGGAACTCCGGCGTGAACAGGCGCTTGAGGGCAGCCTCTTCCTCGCCTTCGACCTTCGAGCGACCGAAGCCGATCGAGTTGCGCTGGGCGTCGGACGCGCCCGCATTGGTGGTCATGATCAGGACCACGTTGCGGAAGTCGACCTTCTTGCCGTTGCTGTCGGTCAGGGTGCCGTTGTCCATCACCTGCAGCAGGATGTTGTAGACATCCCCGTGCGCCTTCTCGATCTCGTCGAGCAGGACGACGGCGTGCGGGTGCTGGTCGACCGCGTCGGTCAGCTGGCCGCCCTGGTCGAAGCCGACATAGCCGGGAGGGGCGCCGATCAGGCGGCTCACGGTATGGCGCTCCATGTATTCCGACATGTCGAAGCGCAGCATCTCGATGCCCAGGGTCTGGGCCAGCTGCTTGGCGGCTTCGGTCTTGCCGACGCCGGTCGGGCCGCTGAACAGGTACGAGCCGATCGGCTTGTTCGGTTCACGCAGGCCGGCGCGGGCCAGCTTCATGGCGGCCGACAGCTGGGTCAGGGCTTCGTCCTGGCCGAACACCGCGCGCTTCAGGTCGGTCTCGAGTTCCTTGAGGGCCTCGGTGTCCGACTTGCTGACCGATTTGGGCGGGATGCGGGCGATCTTGGCGACGACGCTTTCGATCTCCTTCACGCCGATGGTCTTCTTGCGGCGGCTTTCCGGCAGCAGCATCTGCGAGGCGCCGGCTTCGTCGATCACGTCGATCGCCTTGTCCGGCAGCTTGCGGTCGGTGATGTATTTGGCCGACAGCTCCACCGCGACCTTCAGGGCCTCGGCGGTGTACTTCAGCTTGTGGAAATCCTCGTAGTAGGTCTTCAGGCCCTTGAGGATCTTGATGGTGTCTTCCACCGTCGGCTCGTTCACGTCGATCTTCTGGAAGCGACGGACGAGAGCCCGATCCTTCTCGAAGTGCTGGCGGAACTCCTTGTAGGTGGTCGAGCCCATGCAGCGCAGGCTGCCCGAGGCCAGGGCCGGCTTCAGCAGGTTCGACGCATCCATCGCCCCGCCGCTGGTCGCGCCGGCGCCGATCACGGTGTGGATCTCGTCGATGAACAGCACCGCGTTCGGGTGGTTCTCCAGTTCCTTGACGACCTGCTTCACGCGCTCCTCGAAATCGCCGCGATAGCGGGTGCCGGCCAGCAGCGCGCCCATGTCGAGCGAGTAGATGGTGGCGCCTTCCAGGACCTCGGGGACCTGGTGCGTGACGATCTTGCGAGCCAGGCCCTCGGCGATGGCGGTCTTGCCGACGCCGGGGTCACCCACCAGCAGCGGGTTGTTCTTGGTGCGACGGCACAGGATCTGGATCGCGCGTTCCACTTCGTTCGCGCGGCCGATCAGCGGGTCGACCTTGCCCTGGCGGGCCTTTTCGTTGAGGTCGACGCAATAGGCTTCCAGAGCCTCGCCGCCCGTCTTGGTGTTGGGCTTCTCGCCGTCTTCCTCGGTCTGGTTCGAGCCGGCGCTGGCGCCCTTGACGCTCTTGGCTTCCGAGGCGCCCGCCTTCTTGGCGATGCCGTGGGCGATGAAATTGACCGCGTCGTACCGCGTCATATCCTGCTCCTGCAGGAAGTAGGCGGCGTGGCTTTCGCGTTCGGAGAAGATGGCGACCAGAACATTGGCGCCGGTCACTTCCTCGCGACCCGACGACTGGACGTGGATCACCGCGCGCTGGATCACGCGCTGGAAGCCGGCGGTCGGCTTGGCGTCCTCGTCGTCATCGACGACCAGCGAGGCCAGTTCGACGTCGAGATAGTTCGAGAGGCTCTTCTTCAGCGCGGCGAGATCGACGTCGCACGCGCGCATAACTCCGGCGGCGTCCTCGTCGTCGGTCAGGGAAAGCAGAAGGTGCTCGAGCGTGGCGTACTCGTGCTTACGCTGGTTGGCGTACGCGACGGCGCGATGCAGGGACTCTTCCAGGGGGCGCGAAAAAGAGGGCAACGGGGAGGCTCCTCAGTCCTTTTCCATGGTGCACTGCAGGGGGTGCTGATGGCGTCGCGCCGAGTCGATGACTTGGGCGACCTTGGTTTCTGCGACTTCATATGTGTAGACGCCGCACACCCCGACGCCGTTCTGGTGAACGTGCAGCATGATGCGAGTGGCGTCTTCACGCGACTTGTTGAAGAACCGTTCGAGAACGTAGACCACGAACTCCATCGGAGTGTAGTCGTCGTTGAGAATCAGAACTCGATAAAGCGAGGGCTTCTGTGTCTTCGGCTTCACTTCCGTGACGACCGACGACCCAGCGCCGTTGCTTTGTCCGCCTTGCTTCCGCTCGGCCATCGACTTGTTCTCTCCTGGCGAGCAAATCACCCGCCTGCCTGAATTAGATATGGAAACGCGGCGGCATTGGAAGAGCCTGACACGCGCCTGCGCCGCTTTAGCACAGGGACGCCCAGGAATTCGGCTTCACATTTGGGAGAGCGAAGACCGCCAACGAACGGTTCCAGAGCATGGCAGCCGAAAGTGTGGGCGGTTTCGGCGCCCGCCATGCTCTGACTTTTAGAAGATGAACAGATCGATCGCGATCGATCTGTTCGGGGTGGAAGGCCCAAATGGTTAGCGACAATGCGCCGCGCAAGAGGGACGCGGCGCGACTCGCCTAGCGACCCTTCAGTGCTCGTCCACTGACCACGGCGCCGGCGCCGAACTTGCCGCGCAGGGTGTCGATGGCGGTTTCGTTCTTGAGGGTGCGGCGCTCGTCGTCGGCGAACATGTCTGATCCGGCGGTCTCGGCGTCGACGAAGTCGGTCAGACCCGCGCCGATCAGGCGGTAGGAGAGGCCGGGTTTCTCCCCCGCCAGCAGCTCGCGCGCCACCTGGAACAGGGTGCGGGCCGTCTGGGTCGGCACGGCCAGGGTGCGGCGGCGGGTATGGATCTTGAAGTCGGGCGTGCGCAGCTTCAGCGTCGCCACCCGGCCGGCGACGCCTTCCTTGCGAGCCTGCTTGGCGACCTTCTCACACAGGGGCCACAGCTCGTCCTCCAGGTCCTCGCGCTTGTGCAGGTCGTCGTTGAAGGTGGTCTCGGCGCTGATCGTCTTGCGGGACTGGTCGGGATCGACCATCCGGCTGTCCTGGCCGTGGGCCAGGCGGTGCAAGCGCATGCCGCCCGCGCCCAGGCGGTTAGCCAGCAGCTTCAGGTCGGCGGCCGCGATGTCGCCCACGGTTTTCAGGCCGATCTCGGCCAGGGAGGCGACGGTGGCCGGCCCCACGCCCGGCAGGATGCTGACCGGCTTGTCGGCCAGGAAGCTCTGAGCCTCGGCAGCGCCGATGGCCGAGAAGCCGCGCGGCTTGTCCAGTTCGGACGCGATCTTGGCCAGGAACTTGTTGGGGGCCAGGCCGATCGAGACGGTCAGGCCGATCTCGGCCTCGATCTCGGCCTGCAGACGGGCCAGCATCTGGGCGGGCGTCGCGCCATGCAGGCGCTCGGTGCCGGTCAGGTCGATCCAGGCCTCGTCCAGCGACAGCGGCTGGATCAGTGGCGTGAGCTTGTCGAGCTTCTCGTGGATGCGCGCGCTCTCGTGCTTGTACTTGGCGAAGTTGGGCTTGATGACCACGGCCTGGGGGCACAGCTTCAGCGCCTTGTACATCGGCATTGCCGAGCGCGGGCCGCTCATGCGGGCGATGTAGCAGGCGGTGGTCACAACCCCACGCTTGCCGCCGCCGACGATCACCGGCAGGTCGCGCAGCTCCGGCGCGTCGCGCTTCTCCACCGAGGCGTAGAAGGCGTCGCAGTCCAGGTGGGCGATCGACAGCGTGCCCAGCTCCTCATGGAAGACCACGCGCGGCGAGGCGCAGGACGGACAGCGCGAGACCTTGGCCTCGCCCGTCCACCCGCAGTCGCGGCACAGGCACTTCATCGGGAAGGGCTCGGCTCGCCTACACCCCAACCTGCCTCCCTAGGCCTTGTGCCTAGGGCCCATGGCGCAGCTCGCTGGGCGTTGAACGATGTGCGCCATGGTTTGCGGCGGGCATTCTTAGGCGCACAGCCCAGCGGCGCCATGGGTCCTCGCCACAAGGGCGAGGAAGGCGACGGTTTTGGGATGTGCGGGTGGTTTGCCATTCACCGCTCGAGAGGCCACAACCAGACCGCGCCGCGCACGCCCGAGCTGTCGCCGTGGATGGCCTTCTTCACCGGGGTCTCGAAGACGTCCGAGAAGACGTGCGGGGCGATGGCGGCCGGCAGGCGGTCATAGAGGGCGTCGACATTCGACATGCCGCCGCCCAGCACGATGACGTCCGGATCGATGATGTCGCAGACCACGGCCAGGCCGCGGGCCAGGCGGTCGACATAGCGGTCCAGGGCCGCGGCGGCTGAGGCGTCGCCCGACTGGATAGCGTCCATGGTCGCCTGACCGGTGGGGAAGCCGGCGTCGTGCGAGAAGGCGGGACCGGAGACCCACTTCTCCATGCACCCCTTGCGACCGCACCAGCACTCGGGGCCGGGATATTCCTCCGGCTTGGGCCAGGGCAGGGGCATGTGGCCCCATTCGCCGCCGAAGCCGTTGTGGCCGTCGATGATCTTGCCGTCGACCACGACGCCGCCACCGCAACCCGTGCCGATGATCACGGCGAAGACCACCTTCTGGCCGGCGCCCGCGCCATCGGCGGCTTCCGACAGGGCCAGGCAGTTGGCGTCATTGGCCAGGCGCACTTGCCGGGCCAGGCGGTGGGAGAGGTCCTCGCCAAAGCGCTGGCCATTCAGATAGGTGCTGTTGGCGTTGCGGATCAGGCCCGAGCGAGGGGAGATCGAGCCCGGAATGCCCATGCCCAGCCGCGCGCAGGTCGCGCCGGCCATGCATTCGGCGTCCTTGACCAGTTCGGCCACGACCTCGAGGGCGTCCTTGTAGTTGCCCGGGTTAGGCTTGCGGACGCGGGCCACGAACTGGCCGGACGCGTCGAGGGCGGCCGCCTCGATCTTGGTGCCGCCGAAATCGATGCCGAAGCGGATCATGTGAACAGACGCTCCTCGATCGCCGCCTTCAGGGCGGGCCACTCGTCTATGCGCGTGTGACGATCGGGGGCGGAAGGGGCGAAGGGGCGCAGGCGCTCGTCGCTGACCATCTGGAACCGGCGGACACGCGGAGCCTTCTCAGCCACCGATTCGAGCTGCGGCAAAAGGTCATCGATGAAGACAGCGGGGCCCGTGGTTCGATCGGCCAGTTCGGCGGCGGGCGGTCCCTTGGGGCCGCTGTTGATGATCAGGGGGTAGTCGAAGCCGTGGGTTTTCAGCCACTTGATCCGCGCCAGCCGGCCGTGCTCGGGCGCGTTGGTCAGGATGACCACCTGCGCGCGGGTCGAGAGATCCGCCAGGGCGTCGGCCGCGCCGATCGCCGGCATCAGGTCGTCGGCCCCGTCGCGAAAGAAATCGTCGAACAGGGCCTTGCCCGCGATCAGATCGAGGTGTTCCGTCTCTCCAGGCCGATAAAGGTTCTGGAACAGGGCGAAACGGTCGACCCGCAGCTCGAAGCCATGGCGCTCCACAAAGGCGCCGAAGCCGCGCATGAACTGGGCCAGCACCTCGTCGACATCGACGATGACCAGCGGCGCGGCGGGGGAAATGGCGCAGGCCTGAAGGTCGGAGTAACGCTGTTCCATGATCTCGGATCGTTAGGTCTTAACGCGATTAGCGCGGGCTTAAGGATATTCGTGCCATCAGGTTCTGGAAGACGGCGCGAATCCCTATGTGTCGTCACGTGACCGTTTGGTCGGGGTAAGGATGACGAAGAAGGTCCTCATCGTGGAGGATAACGAGCTGAACATGAAGCTCTTTCATGATCTGCTCGAAGCCCAGGGTTACGAGACCCTGCAGACCCGTGAGGGTCTGTCGGCGCTGTCCATTGCTCGCGACAACAAGCCCGATCTGATTCTGATGGACATTCAGCTGCCGGAGATTTCCGGGCTGGAAGTCACCAAGTGGCTCAAGGAAGACGACGACCTGGCGCATATCCCGGTCGTGGCCGTCACCGCCTTCGCCATGAAGGGCGACGAGGAGCGTATCCGCGAGGGCGGCTGCGAGGCCTATATCTCCAAGCCGATCTCGGTGGTCCACTTCCTGGAAACGATCAAGCGCCTGCTGGAAAGGCAGCCCGCATGAGCGCGCGGATCCTCGTCGTCGATGACATCGAGGCCAATGTCCGCCTGCTCGAAGCCAAGCTGACGGCTGAGTACTACGAAGTCACGACCGCCATGGACGGGCCCTCGGCCCTGGCCATGGCCGCCAAGGATCTGCCCGACATCATCCTGCTGGACGTGATGATGCCCGGCATGGACGGCTTCACCGTCTGCCGTAAACTGAAAGAAGACCCCGCCACCCGCCACATCCCGGTGGTGCTGATCACGGCCTTGGACGGCCGGGCCGATCGCATCCAGGGTCTGGAGTCGGGCGCTTCGGACTTCCTGACCAAGCCCATCGACGATGTCATGCTGTTCGCCCGCGTGCGCAGCCTGACCCGCTTCAAGCTGGTCATCGACGAACTGCGCCAGCGCGAGGCCTCGGGCCGCCGCATCGGCGTGATCGCTGGCGCCGCAGCCCGCCTGGACGGCCTGGGCGGCCGTATCCTGATCGTCGACGACAACGAGCGCCAGGCCGCGCGCATCGCCGCCGAGCTGGGCGTCGAGCACCGTCCGGTCATCGAGAGCGATCCCGAGAAGGCCAAGATCAGCGCCGGCGGTCCCGTCGACCTGGTCATCGTCAATGCTTCGGCCAAGGGCTTCGACGGCCTGCGCTTCACGGCATCGCTGCGGTCCGAAGAGCGCACCCGCCAGCTGCCCGTCCTGGCCATGGTCGATCCGGACGATCGCGCCCGCATGGTCAAGGCGCTGGAGATCGGCGTGAACGACATCCTGTCGCGTCCGGTGGACCCGCAAGAGCTGTCGGCCCGCGTCAAGACGCAGATCCAGCGCAAGCGCTACACCGACTATCTGCGCAACAACCTCGACCATTCGCTGGAGCTGGCCGTGACCGACCAGCTGACCGGCCTGCATAACCGCCGCTACATGACCGGCCAGCTGGACTCGCTGGTCAAGCGCGCGACCATGGGCGGCGAGCCGGTCTCGGCCCTGCTGATCGACATCGATTTCTTCAAGAAGATCAACGACACCTTCGGCCATGACATCGGCGACGAGGTGCTGCGCGAGTTCGCCCTGCGCCTGGCCTCGAACGTCCGCGCCATCGACCTGCCTTGCCGCTTCGGGGGCGAGGAGTTCGTGGTGGTGATGCCCGACACCCAGCTGGCCGACGCCCTGCGCATCGCCGAGCGGATCCGCAACAACGTCGCCGGCTCACCCTTCAAGGTGGCCCACGGCCAGGAGCTGCTGACGGTGACCATCTCGGTCGGCGTCTCGGCCACGACCGGCCAGGGCGACACGCCCGAGGCTCTGCTGAAGCGCGCCGACGAGGGCGTCTACCAGGCCAAGGCTTCGGGCCGGAACGCCGTGGTCGGAAAAGCCGCGTAGAACGTCAGCTTCCCAAGCTGAATGTCACAGGGCTGACACCCAGCTTACATTTCGGCGCTGAAACCCTTCCGTCCTTGCACGGAGGAAGCGTTCGGGCGAAATCGCTCGAATGAAAAAGATGCTTACCTGCGGCGTCCTGGCCGCCGCCGTCTCCGTCGGGTTTGCCGCGCAGGCTGAAACCAAGCCCGATCCGAAGCTGGTCGTGGTCATCTCGATCGACCAGTTCAGCGCCAATCTCTACGCCCAGCATCGCGGTGAGTTCACGGGCGGCCTGGCGACCTTGAGCAGCGGCGTCGTCTATCCGAACGGCTACCAGTCGCACGCCTTCACCGAGACGTGCCCGGGCCACTCGACCCTGCTGACGGGCAAGCATCCCAACAAGACCGGCATCAGCGCCAACGACTGGTACGACCGCGCCACGGGCAAGACGGTCTACTGCCTGGCCGATCCGACCGTGACCCTGGCCGACGATCCGAAGGGCAGGGCGGTGTCGCCCGCCAACATGGTCGCCACCACCTATGGCGACTGGCTGAAGGCCGTCTCGCCCAAGAGCCGGGTGTTCGGCGTCTCGGGCAAGGACCGCGGCGCGATCACCATGTCGGGCCACAATGCCGACGGCCAATTCTGGTACCAGCCGGGCTTTGGCTTCACGACCTATGTGCGTGAGGGCCAGACGGCGGAAGAGCGCCTCAAGCCCGTCGCCGCGCTGAACGCCAAGCTGGCGGCGGACCTCAAGAAGCACTCGTACACCTGGGACTACGCCAAGGACTCGGCCAAGCGCTGCAAGGCGCTGGAAGCGGACTACCAGACCGGCGACCGCAAGTGGCATGCGGGCCTGCCGATCGCGGCGGCGACCAGCGACGCCGATAAGCTGCGTGACCTCTATGCCAGCCCCTATACCGACGCGGCGACCCTGGAGCTGGCCCAGGACCTGCGCGAAACCTATGGCCTGGGCGACGGCCCGCAGGTCGACGTGCTGACGGTCAGCTTGTCGGCCACCGACTTCATCGGCCACCGCTATGGCACGCGCGGTCCGGAGATGTGCGATCAGATCGCCCGCCTGGACGACCGCCTGGGCGCTTTCCTCAAGAGTCTGGACAAGGTCAAGGGCGGGGTCCTGGTCGTCCTGGCCGCCGACCACGGCGGCGCCGACTTCGCCGAGCGCCTGCATGACGAGGGCTATGACAGCGAACGCGTGATCGGCAAGCCGTGGATCGCCGGCCTGAACAAGCAGCTGCGCGCTGACCTGGGCCTGTCGTGGGATCCGCTGAAGGCCGATGGCGGCATCGACCAGGTCTATGTGGTCGGCGCCGACGGCAAGACGCCTTCGATCACCGACCGCGCCCGTATCACCGCCGCCGCCCTGGTGCTGATCAAGCGCGACCCGGCCGTGGCCGAGGCCTTCGACTCCAACGCCATCCTGACCCTGGAAGCCGCCCCGGCCGACGCCTATCCCGAAGAGATCTCGGTGGCCGAGCGCCTGCGCCGCAGCGCCTATCCGGGCCGGGTGGGCGACATCCTGGTGGCCTTCAAGCCCTATCGCGTGCCGGCCACGCCGGGGCTGACCTATGTGTCCACCCACGGCAGCCCCTGGGACTATGACCGACGCGTGCCGATCCTGTTCTGGTGGAAGGGCGCGACCCCGCACGAGCGCGTGCTGCCGCTGGACACGGTCGACATCGCCCCCACGATCGCCGCCGCAACGGGCGTGAAGCCGCCGGTTGATGTCGATGGCGTGTGCAGACCACTGGTTTATGGTCAAGCTTGCTAGGGCGGGCTTCTAGAAACGTCACAAGCGGGCGCTAGTCCTTCCCATCCCGGGGGAACGCATGGGCTACGACCGCTTCTACTTTCTCAAGAAGGCGTACGGGATCTATCCCGGCGTCACCGCGCCGGTCTCGGCCCGCTGCCTGACGGCGCACTACGCCCGCCGCCAAACCAAGCGTGGGCCGCTGCGGGCCGGGCTGGACGCACTGGTGGGCCTGGCCTTCAAGGCCTGGATCCCCTGGCGCGCGACCAAGGTGCAGAAGACGTTCGGCCTGGACGACGCCTGGCGCACCCGCGCCGTCGAGATCGCCCGCGCCCGCTTCGCCGATCCCAACGACCTGGCTCTGTTCCGTATCACCGACCCGGGCCAGCTGGACGACTACATTCGCCGTTATGAAGACGCGGCGCTGAACAAGCGCATCAACCCGCTGGGCTGGACCGCGCGCTGCGTTCTGGCCGACAAGGCCCGGTTCCAGGTCCGTTGCCAGGCGGCCAGCCTGCCCACGCCCCGGACAGTGGCCATCGTCCGCGACGGCCGCGTGGAGCTGAAGGCCGACCCTGCCGGCCGCGATCTCGTCCTCAAGCCGGCGGACGGGGAGGGCGGCGACGGCGTCGTGGTGCTGGAGAAGGTCAAGGACGCGGCCGACCTGACCGCGCGGCTGCCCAAGGGCCGGGGCGTGTTCGTGGTCCAGGACCGCCTTCTGCCGCATCCCTCGCTGCTGGGCCTGGCCCTGGACGCCCTGCCGACGGTGCGGATCGTGACCATGGTCGACGAGGTGGGTGCGCCCGAGGCCGTCAGCGCCACCTTCCGCTTCGCCTCGGTCGCCGGGGCGCGGGTCGACAACATGAAGGCTGGCGGCCTGATCTGCGCGGTGGACCTGCCGATCGGCACGCTGGGCCTGGCCTGCAAGGGCTACGGCGGCGGCGACCACGCGGTGCACCCCGTCACCGGCGCGACAATCATCGGCCGCCGGCTGCCCGACTGGCCGGCCGCCAAGGGCCTGGTGCGCCGCGCCCATGCCGAGGCCTTTTCCGACTACGCCCTGATCGGCTGGGACGTGGCCCTGACCCCCGACGGCCCGGTGCTGATCGAGGGCAACGGCAAGCCCGGCGTGCTGATGCCCCAGCGCGCGGCTCGCCAGGGCCTGGGCGGCGGCCGCTACGGCGCCTTGCTGGCTTATCATCTTGCCATGAAACCGTAGCGCCTCCGTCACGAGCGGCGCCTAGGCTCGGAACCTCGTCATCCGGAGCGACCCGAGGGTAAGGGGCCCAAAGGTCGCCGGGCCTGGGGAGGCAACCGATGACCCGTTTCGCCCAAACCGATGTTAAGGGGCCGCGAAGCCTTCCGCTCGAGGCCAAGCGCGCTCTACGCATCATGCTGATCGCCAAGCACGCCAAGGGGCGGGGCGAGCTGCATCCCGAGGACGGCACGCACGCGGTCTATCACTGCGAGATGCGTGAGACCCTGGAGGACATCGGGGTCAACCTGATGGTCGCCGACGAGTACAGCGTGCTGTTCGAGCGCCCGAACGTCGACTTCGTGTTCCCGCTGCTGAACCGCGCCGGCTTTCTGAATTCCGAGATGCTGGTCCCGCTGCTGTGCAACCGCCTGGCCCTGCCGTATCTGGGCGCCAGCCCGATCCTGCGCGGCCTGTCGGACGACAAGCACCTGACCAAGCGCGCCGCCGTGGCGCGCGGCGTGCCGACCGCGCCCTGGGCCGTCTATCGCCGCGGCGCGCCGCTGGACCCGGCCCTGCTGCCGCCCGGCGACCACTTCGTGATCAAGCCCAACGCCTCGTCGGCCAGCTGGGGCGTCGGCGACGCCTTCGACTGGGAGGGCGTGCGCGAGGCGGTGGTCGCCCTCCAGGACGAAGGCCACGACGTCATCGTCGAGCCGTTCATCCAGGGCCACGACATCGAGGTCTCGGCCATCACCCTGAACGGCGAGCCCTTCATCCTGCCGACCCAGATCGTCGAGCAGATCAACCCGGCCCAGCTGCGCACCTATCAGGAAAAGCGCAATCTGGTCGGCGGCCAGGCCTACGAGATCCGGCCGCTGGAGGCCGGCGTCCTGCAGCGCACCGCCGAGACCCGCGCCCGCGAGATGATGCGCGAGTTCATGCCTTTCGACTACGGCCGCTTCGAGTTCCGCCTCGATATCGCGACCGGCGAGGTCCAGTTCCTGGAAGTGAACCTGAACTGCAATCTGTGGTCCAGGAAGACCATCTCGATGGCCGCCCGGCAGATGGGCTGGAGCCATGCCCAGCTGATCGAGACCATCCTGACCGAGAGCCTGGAGCGCCAGGGCCTGCTGCAGAAGGCGTTCGACTTTGTTGCTGCCTAAGCCCTTCGTCGGCGTGATCCTGGCCGGCCAGCGGCCGGGCCGGGTGGATCCCCTGGCCGAGGCCGCCGGGGTCGTGAACAAGAACCTCGTGCCGATCCAAGGCGCGCCGCTGGTGCGCCACGTCGTGGACGCCCTGGCCGCCACGCCCGGCCTGACGCGCCTGCGCATCGTGGTCGAGCCCGAGACCGCGCCGCTGATCGACGCGGCGCTGCCTCATGGCGGCCGGCTGCTGATCGACTACGTCCCGGCCGCCAACAATCTGACCGACAGCGTCTATGCCGCCGTCGAGGGCGTGGGCGACATGCCGATCCTGGTGACCACGGCCGACAACGTCCTGCTGACGCCGGGTGCGGTTACGGACGTGCTGGCGGCCCTGGAGCACGGCGCGGACGTCTCCCTGGCCATGGCCACCCAGGCCTCGGTGCTGGCGGCCCATCCGGAGGGCCAGCGGCGGTTCTATAGGTTCTGGGACGACGCCTATTCGAACTGCAATCTCTACGCCTTCGCCGGCCCGGCCGCGACGTCGGCGGCCGAGAGCTTCCGCAGCGGCGGGCAGTTCGCCAAGAAGCCGATGCGGATGATAATGGCCCTGGGACCGATCAACCTGGCCCTGATGCTGATGGGGCGGCTGAGCCTGCGCGGCGCGCTGATGCGCCTGGGGCGCCGCTTCCGACTCAAGGTCGAGCCGGTGGTCCTGGCCGACGGCGCCCATGCCATCGACGTGGACAACGAACGCACCTTCGGCGTGGCCCAGACGCTGCTGGCCAAGCGGGCGGTCGCCAATGCCGCCTGATCACCAAGCGATCGAACATCGTTAAAAATAGTTAGGTCGCTTTTTTAGGACCTCGAACATTCCTGTCGCACATGCTCAGCATACATCCTATGCGGGAGGGCGTGTGGTGATGAGAGCAAGAGTTCGAGCCAAGAAGCATCCGTTTCCGGCCGGGTGGCTGGTCCTGGGGCTTATGACCTGTGTGGTCCTGTTCGTGCTGGGCGCGCAGGCCAGTCAGCACCTGTCGGGCGGACTATCGACCGCCGCGATGCTGGGCGCGTTCGCCGCCGTCTGCGTAGGACCGGTGCTGCTGGTCGTGACCGTCCTGTGGGGGAGCTTCGCGTTCTTCCGCTGGCTCTGGATCGGCCGGTAGACAGCTAGAATCAAAAACGCCCGGCTATCGCTAGCCGGGCGTTTTCGTGTGTCGTAGCGCGTGAAGCGATCTTACTTGATCTTGCCTTCGCGGAATTCGACGTGCTTGCGGATGACCGGATCGTACTTCTTCAGCACCATCTTTTCGGTCTTGGTGCGGGCGTTCTTCTTGGTGACGTAGAAGAAGCCGGTGTCCGCCGTCGAGTTCAGGCGGATCTTGATGGAAGCCGGTTTGGCCATGGTCGAATCCCTGCGATGGTCGCGCAGGTTCCCGCGCGTTGGAAATAAGAGGCGCGGAACATACTCATCGGCGGCCCAAAGTCAATTGCTCGGCTGACACCGCTTGTAAGGAAAGTCCGCCGAGCGCGCCTGGCCCCCGACGGAGCCCTCGATCCGGGCCACCAGGGTGTCCTTGTCCACCAGTCTGTAAAGGATCCGCTGCGGGAAGTCGTGCTGCGGGTTCTCGAAGGTGACGGTGTTGTCGCCGATCGCCTTCACCGGAAAGGCCGCCTCGGGCTGGCCGGAGGGAATCGCCACGTACTGCAGCTTGCCGTCGCTGGCGGGCAGGATGCGCATGAACTCGAACTCGCGCAGCTTGCCGTCGCGGACCGTGCGACTCATGCCGATCATCGCGCCGCCGGCCGGGGCCAGCCACTGCTCCTCGATCTTGGCGCCGTTGGGCCGGGTCAGGGTCCAGCAGCCGCCGATGAAGCCGAGCTTGTCGATATCGGAAGGGGCGGCGGGCGTCGCCGCCAATGCCAAAGCTAGAATCGAACCGATCATTCGCGAATCTCCTCCCCCGAGGGACCCACTTAGAGGTGGGTCAGATGCCGCTTTCCGTTCAGGAAACGCATGAAGGGGGCCGGTCGTCCAGTGTCCGCCAACCTCTGGCCGATCTCGTGAACCACGAAGCGCGTGATGTTGGGCAGGTCCAGCGCCATGGCCTCCTGGAAGTCGACCCAGGCGATCTCGTCCAGCTCGCCGCAGTCGGGGCGGCGCTCCAGGGACAGCAGCGCCTCGGCCGGGGCCATGAAGAAACGGGCGTCGAAGCGGCGCGGGCGATAGGGCGGGGTGATGGCGCGGGCCACGAAGGACAGCGGCGCCAAGTCGGGCAGGGCGCCCTGGGCCAGGAACGGCCGCCAGGGGCCTGCTCCGGGCCGCTCAGGGGCTTCCTTAGCCAGCAAGAGGCCCGTCTCCTCGAAGGTCTCGCGCACGGCCGCCAGCGCCAGGGCGCGGGCCAGGCGCGCGGGCTTGGGGTGGCGGGGCTCGAGGCTCAGGCGCGCGGCGACGTCGGGCGACAGCTCGCTGGCGCTGGGGGCGTCGTAGTCGCACCGGTCGATGCGTCCACCGGGGAACACCCACTTGTCGGGCATGAAGGCCACGCCACCGTTCCTGCGGCCCATCAGGAGGCGCGGCGAGGGGCCGTCGGTGCGGACGATGATCACGGTCGCCGCATGCTTGGGCGTGATCGCCGCGCCGGTCTCGCGCACGGCGCCGTCGTTGATCGTGTCGAATTTGGCGTCGATCGGCGGCAGGGTCATGGCGGCGAGGTTGATCCCGTTCGTACTGGGTGGAAAGGGCGACGCGGCGTCAATTCCGGATCCTTCTCCCCAACCTTGCCTCCCTAGGCCTTGTGCCTAGGGCCCATCGTTCAGCTTAGAGGGTGAGGGACGGGGGGGGGGGCACGCTGGCGGCGCGCGCCGTTCATACCGCGCCCAGCCGACGCATGGGTCCTCGCCACAAGGGCGAGGAAGGCGGGTGTTTTTGGTTGTTGGGAGGAGGCGAGCTTGACCCTCCGACGAGACGCGCCCCAAGCTCGCATCTTATTCTCGAGGGGCTCACCATGATCGGACGGATTTCGACGCTGGCTCTGGTCGCCGGCCTGGCGGTTGGCGCGCCCGCGATGGCGGCGCCGTCCAAGGCGCAGGTCGAGGCGGCGGCCAAGGCCGTGCAGCCCAAGGTCATCGCCTGGCGGCGCGATATCCACGAGCATCCCGAACTGGGCAACCAGGAGGTCCGAACCTCGGCCCTGATCGCCAAGGAACTGAAGGCCCTGGGCTTCGAGGTCCGCGAGAACGTCGGCAAGACCGGTGTCGTGGGCATCCTGAAGGGCGGCAAGCCCGGCAAGGTGGTGGCCCTGCGCGCCGACATGGACGCCCTGCCGGTCGAGGAGAAGACCGGCCTGCCGTTCGCCTCCAAGGTCACGGCGACCTGGGAGGGCCGCACGGTGCCCGTCATGCACGCCTGTGGTCACGACACCCACGTGGCCATGCTGCTGGGGACCGCCACGGTGCTGGCCGGCATGAAGAAGGACATCAAGGGCACGGTCGTCCTGATCTTCCAGCCCGCCGAGGAAGGCCCGCAGGCCGGCGAGGAGGGCGGCGCCAAGCTGATGATCCGCGACGGGGCGCTGGACCAGCCCAAGGTCGACGCGATCTTCGGCGTCCATATCGGCCCCGGTGACGCGCATCAGCTGAACTATCGCCCCGAGGGCTTCTACGCCTCGTCCGACCGCCTGACGATCACGGTGAAGGGCAAGCAGACCCACGGCGCGCGGCCTTGGGCCGGCGTCGACATGGCCAGCGTCGCCGCCGACATCATCCAGGCCATGAACCAGATCGCCGCTCGCCAGGTCGATGTCGGAGCCTCGCCGTCGGTGGTGACCATCGCGGTGATCAACATGGGCATGCGCCAGAACATCATCCCCGAGGACCTGAAGATGGAGGGGACCATGCGGACCTTCTCCAAGGCGCGCCACGAGGACCTGGTCGCCAAGGTGCAGAAGGCCGTGGCCAGCATCGGCGACCGCTACGGCGCCAAGGCCGAGGCGGTGTTCAGCCAGCCCTATCCGGTGACCTACAACGACCCGGCGCTGTCGGGCTGGGTCAAGGCCAGCCTGGAAAAGGCCTCGCCGGGCAAGGTGGACGACAAGGCGGCGCTGGTGACGGGGGCCGAGGACTTCTCGATGTACGCCGAAAAGGTCCCGGGGGTGTTCGTGCAGCTGGGCGGGCGGAAGGCGGACGTGCCGGCGGCGACGGCCCCGGCCAATCACTCGCCGTTCTTTGACGTGGACGAGGCGGTGTTCGAGACGGGGGTGAAGGCGGAGGTGTTTATGGCGCTGGATTATCTGGAGAAGAAGTAGGGGGCGGCGCTGGCCCCTCCACCGGCTTCGCCGGTCCCCCTCCCCCAAAGGGGGGGAGATACGCGCCCGGCGCGGCGGGCGGGGCTGAGCTGTCCGCCCCGCTTGGGGGCGGACAGACCCGCGTAGCGGGTCAGGTGGGGGCCTGTGCTGAGCGGGCCGCGAACCACGGCGTCACCCGCCGCAAGGCCTCCTCGACCTCCGCCGTCGACACCGCGAAGCTGAAGCGGATGAAGTGCTTGCCCTCGACCGGGTCGAAGTCGACGCCGGGCGCGGTCGCCACGCCGGTGTCCTTCAGCAACTGCTGGCAGAACCCCAGCGAGTCATCCGTCAGGTGCCCGATGTCGGCCCAGATGTAGAAGGCCCCATCCGGCGGCGCGATCTTGCGCAGCCCCAAGGCCGGCAGGGCGTCCAGCATCAGCTGGCGGTTGGCGCGGTAGACGTCGATATGGGCTTCCAGCTCGTCGATGCAGTCCATGGCCGCCAGGCCCGCGTGCTGGGACAGCGACGGCGCGGTCAGGAACAGGTTGCCGACATAGGCCCGCGCCCGGTCCAGGTCCTCGCCCAGCGGCGCCAGCAGCCAGCCCAGCCGCCAGCCGGCCATGCTGAAGTACTTGCTGAAGCTGTTGACGATCAGGGCGTCGGGCGCGAACTCCAGCATCGAGGGCGTGCGGCCGGTATAGGACAGGCCGTGATAGATCTCGTCGCTGATGATGCGGATGCCGCGCTCGCGACAGACCTTGGCGATGGCCTCCAACTCCTCGGGCGCGATGATCGTGCCGGTCGGGTTGGCGGGGCTGGCGACGATGACGCCGGCGGGGGCGGGGTCCAGTTCGGCTAAGTGTTTGGCGGTCAGCTGAAAACGGTCTTCCGGTCCGCAGGCGATCTCGACCGGCTCCAGATGCAGGGCCTTCAGGCTGTTGCGATAGGCGACATAACCGGGGCGGGCCAGGGCGATGCGGTCGCCGGGCGTGAACACGCTGGACAGCGCCAAGACCAGGGCCGGCGAGGCCCCGCAGGTCAGCACGATCCGCTCGGGCTCGACCGTGACGCCGTAGAGGGTCTGGTAGCGCTGGGCGATCCGTTCGCGTAGCAGCGGGCTCTCCCAGTAGCCCATGGCCTCGGCGTCGAGGATCTGGTGCGCCACCGCGATCGCCTTGCTGGGCGCGCCCGTCGAGGGCTGGCCGAACTCCATGTGGATGATCGAGCGCCCCTCGGCCTTCAACTGGTGAGCCAGGCGGCTGATGGCGATGGCGTGGAAGGGTTCGATCTCTGCGCGCATGCCTCACGCCATAGCGGGGTTTGACGCGGCGCGCATCCCGCTTGAGAAGAGGACATGCTCGCGCTTCTCCTCGCCGCCGCCCTCGTCCAGACACCCTTGAACATCGGGGGGCGCGTGGCGCCCGCGCCGGAGGGCGCGTACGACTTCGGCTGGCCGGGGGTCTATTTCGAGGGCCGCTTCACCGGCCCCGAGGTCGAGATCGCGGTCCAGCCCGGCGCCGAGCACCTGGCGGTCAGCGTCGACGGCGTCCGCAAGGCGGAACTGGCCAATCCCGGCGAGACGCGCCTGAAGCTGGGCGACCTGGGGCCGGGCGCGCACGTGGTGCGGCTGGACAAGCTGACCGAGAGCCAGACCGGCTCGGCGCGGTTCGAAGGCTTCTTCGTCGAGAAGGGCAGGGCGCTGCCGGCGTCTTCGCGCCCGCGCCGCATCGAGTTCATCGGTGACTCCCACACCGTCGGCTACGGCGTGCGCTCGACCAGTCGCGACTGCAGCGAACAGCAGGTTCACGACCTGACCGACACCAGCCTGGCCTTCGGACCGATCCTGGCCGCTCGCCTGGATGCCGACTATCGCATCGAGGCCTTCTCGGGGCGGGGCGTGGTGCGGAACTACAACGGCACGGCGGCGGGCGAGCCGCTCCCGGTGCTGTTTCCGCGCCTTATCCCGGGCCAGGGCGAACCGCGCATCGCCGCTAATGATCCCTGGAAGCCGGACGTCGTGGTCGTGGGCCTGGGCACCAACGACTTCTCCACACCCTTGCACGCCGGTGAGACCTGGGCCGACGAGGCGGCGCTGCGTCACGACTACCGCGAGACCTATGTGGCCTTCGTCCAGGGCCTGAAGGCCAGCCGGCCCGGTGCGCGGGTGTTCCTGATCGCCGGCGACACCTTCGCCGCGGACGTCGCGGACGTGGCCGACCGCACTGGCGCCAAGGCGGTGCGGATCACCGACATGGACCGCGGCGCCTGCCACTGGCACCCGTCGATCGCGGACCAGAAGATGATGGCGGACCGCCTGGAGGCGGCGATCCGCGCCAACTAGCTACCGCCGCTTGCCGCGCCGGACGCCTTTCGGCAGACCGCCGCGTGGCTTCACCGCCGCCTGACGCCGCGCGCCCAAGCGAGGACGTGGGGCTTTGGGATCCGGCGCCATCGGCTCGCTGAGCATCTCGAACAGCAGGCCGCCGGTCACCGGCGTGGCCTCGACCAGCTTGACCTCGACGCCCATGCCCAGCGGCCAGCGCTTGCCGGTCCGCTCGCCGACCAGGGCGTGCATCTTGTCGTCGTGGATGAAGAACTCCGCGCCCAGGGTCGAGACCGGGACCAGGCCGTCGGCGCCGGTGTCGGCCAGCTTGATGAACAGGCCAAAGCGGGTGACGCCCGTGATCCGGCCCTCGAAACTGGCGCCGACGCGGTCGGCCAGGAAGGCGGCGATGTAGCGGTCGGTAGCGTCGCGCTCGGCGGCCATGGCCCGGCGCTCGGCGTGGGTGATGACCTCGGCCGTGTCCTTGATCTGGGCGATGTCCTGGTCGGTCAGGCCATCGTCGCCCAGCCCCAGCGCCCGGATCAGGCCCCGGTGCACGATCAGGTCGGCATACCGCCGGATCGGGCTGGTGAAGTGGGCGTACTTGGCCAGGTTCAGGCCGAAGTGGCCGATATTGTCGCTGCTGTAGTGGGCCTGCATCTGGGTGCGCAGGACCACCTCGTTGATGATCGCCGCATTCGGGCTCTCGCGCGTCTCGTCCAGTAGCTTGTTGAACCGGGCGGTCTGCGGGGCCTCGCCCTTGTTCCAGCGGATCTCCAGGGTCTGCAGGAAGTCGGCGAGGTTCTGCACCTTCTCCAGGCTGGGCGTGTCGTGCACCCGGTAGATCAGGGGCGAGCGTTTGGCCTCCAGGCTCTCGGCGGCGCAGACATTGGCCTGCACCATCATTTCCTCGATCAGCTTGTGGGCTTCCAGGCTCGCGCGCTTGGTGATCGAGGCGATCTCGCCGTCACGGATGATGATGCGGCGCTCGTCGCTCTCGATCGCCAGGGGCGAGCGGGCGTCGCGGCCGATCTTCATCGTCCGGTAGGCTTCCCACAGCGGCTTGAGGATCGGGTCCAGCAGCGGTCCGCTCTTATCGTCCGGCTGGCCGTCGATGGCGCTCTGGGCCTGCTCGTAGCTGAGCTTGGCGGCCGAGCGCATCAGGCCGCGCACAAACTTGTGGCCCTTCTTGCGGCCCGACTTGTCGAACACCATCCGCACGGCCAGCGTGGCGCGGTTCTCGCTTTCACGCAGGGAGCACAGGCCGTTCGACAGGGTCTCGGGCAGCATCGGCTCGACGCGGTCGGGGAAGTAGACGCTGTTGCCCTTCTCGCGGGCGTCGCGGTCCAGGGCCGAGCCGGGGCGGACGTAGGCGGCGACATCGGCGATGGCCACCCAGACCACCCAGCCGCCGACATTGGTCGCGTCCTCGTCGAGATGGGCGAAGACGGCGTCGTCGTGGTCGCGGGCGTCCACCGGGTCGATGGTCACGAACGGCAGATGCCGCAGGTCCTCCCGCCCGGCCAGGGTCGGCTCGACGGCGGCCTTGGCCTCGCGTTCGGCCTCTTCGGAGAAGCCGGTCGGGATGCCGTGGCTGTGGATGGCGATCAGCGAGGCGGCGCGGGGATCGTTCTCGGTCCCCACGACCTCCAGCACCTTGCCGGGCTTGGGACCGTAGCGGCCGGCCGACGTGCCGACCTGGGCGATCACGAGGTCGCCGTCCTTCAGGTCGTGGGCGACGCTGGGATCCAGGACTAGGTTGTCCTTGGACTTACGGTCGACCGGCTCGACGCGGATTTCCTTGCGGTGCTTGCGGATGACGCCCAGCACCTTGTGAGCGCTCTGGCCCAGGCGCTTGATCAGCTTGGCCTCGAACTCGCCGGTCTCCAGCCGCTCGAAACGGACCAGCAGGCGGTCGCCCAGGCCCGGCGCGCCGGCCGAGGCCTCGCCCTTGGACGGGGCCAGGCGCACGTTCGGCACGTCGTCGTCGGACTTGGTCAGCTTCACATAGAGCTCGCCGTCGCCATCGCGCTCGACCACGTCGGCCACGCCGACCGGGGGCAGGGAGCCGGCTTCGGCGAAGCCCTTGCGGCCGCGCTTGGCCAGCGCGCCTTGCGCCTCCAGCTCGCGGATCATCTCGCGCAGGGCGCGGCGATCAGCGCCTTTGAGGCCGAAGTGCCGGGCGATGTCGGCCTTGCCGCTCTCACCGGCGTCGCGCAGGAACGCGATCAGCGTGTCTTTGTCGGGCAGGCCGGCGGGAGGCTTGGGCTTGAAAGTCTTGGTCGGGCGAAGTTTGGCCATGTCCTGCCTTACCGCGTTCGCACGGCTTAGGGAAACGTGGGCTATGGATATGCCCCAACGCCGTCTCCCCGGCGAAAGCCTGGGCCCAGATTCAGCTTGAGCGTCTGGGAGGGATGCGCCTTAGCGCCAGCTACGAATGGCGGCGTCGGTGGGTTCGATCTGGGCCCCGGCTTTCGCCGGGGAGGCGGAGAGAAAAAGACCCTAGTACAAATCCTCGATCGACCGAGGCGGCGGCGCTTCGGCCGGCTTCGGCGCGGCCGGGGCGGCGGCGGGCGTTGGCGTCGAGGGCGGAGCTTCGACGACCGGGGCGGCGATCGGCGCTTCCTGCTCGGCGGTCTCGACCTCGACGGCCTTGGGCTTGGGCTTCTCGACCGGCGGCGGTTCGTAGGCGAGGGCGGGGGCGGCGTCCTTGACCGGCACGCCCGACACCTCGGCCAGCGGCTGCTTGGAGGTTTCAGCCCCGCCGCGGTCGATCTTCATGGCGTTGGTCAGGCCCATGGCGAAGCCGCCCACGCAGCACAGGATCAGCGCGGACACCACAACATGCAGCGGCAGGGGACGTTCCAGCGTCGTCATGATGAAACTGTACTCCCCTCCCTACAGCCTGAACAGATTAGCCTTCGTCGTCCCAGGGGGCTGCGCCGTCCTCGGTCGTCTCGACGGCCTTGGCCTTCGAAGCGGTCTTCTTCGGCGCGGCGGCCTTCTTGGCGGCAGGCTTCTTCGCGGCCGTCTTCTTGGCCGGCGCGTCGCCTTCAGCCTTCGCGGCCGCCTTCTTGGCAGGAGCTTTCTTCGCCGGCTTCTTGCCACCGCCCTTTGCGGCGCGCTCGGCGATCAGGGCCACGGCCTCTTCCATGGTGATGGAGGCCGGGTCCTTGCCCTTGGGCACGTTGGCGTTGGTGTCGCCGTGCTTGATGTAGGGGCCAAAGCGGCCCGACAGCACGCGCACCGGCTTGCCGTCCTCGGGGTGATTGCCCAGCTCGGCCAGAGCCGCCGCGGCCGCGCGTTGCGGACGTCCGCCGCCGGCGCGCTTGTCGGCCAGGATGGCGACGGCGCGGTTCAAACCAACGTCGAACACCTCGTCGGCGTTCTCCAGGTTGGCGTAGGTGCCGTCGTGCAGCACGAATGGCCCAAAGCGCCCCAGGCCCGCGGTGATGACCTTGCCGTCGTCCGGGTGCTTGCCGACTTCACGCGGCAGCGACAGCAGGCGCAGGGCCTTCTCCAGGTCCATCGCCGAGGCGATCCAGCCCTTGGGCAGGGACGAGCGCTTGGGCTTCTCGCCGCTGTCCGGCGCGGCCAGTTCCTCGACATAGGGACCAAAGCGGCCGTTCTTCAGCCACACGGCCAGGCCGGTGGCCGGGTTCAGGCCCAGTTCCTTGTCGGCGCTCTCGGCCTCGCCATCGCCTTCCGACACGCCCAGCTGGCGAGTGTAACGGCACTCCGGATAGTTCGAGCAGCCGATGAAGGCCCCGAACTTGCCGGTCTTCAGCGACAGCTGGCCACTATGGCAGGTCGGGCACAGGCGCGGATCCGAGCCATCGCCCTTGTCGGGGAAAATGTGCGGACCCAGAGCCTCGTTCAGGGCGTCCAGAACGTTGGTCGTGCGCAGCTCGGCGATCTCGCCGACGGCGGCGTGGAAGTCCTTCCAGAAGTCGCGCAGGAACTGTTTCCAGTCCAGCTTGCCGTCCGACACCAGGTCCAGCTGCTCTTCGAGCGCGGCGGTAAAGTCGTACTCGACATAGCGCTTAAAGAACTGCTCGAGGAACGCGGTGACCAGGCGGCCCTTGTCCTCGGGGACGAAGCGTTGCTTGTCCATCTTCACGTATTCGCGGTCGCGCAGCACGGTCAGGACCGAGGCGTAGGTCGACGGGCGGCCGATCCCCAGCTCTTCCATCTTCTTGACCAGGCTGGCTTCCGAATAGCGCGGCGGCGGTTCGGTGAAGTGCTGGTCGGCGCGGGCCTCGATGACCTTGGCGCTGGCGCCTTCCTCGATCATCGGCAGGCGGGCGCTGTCCTCGCCTTCCTCGTCGTCGCGGCCTTCCTCATAGACGGCCAGGTAGCCGGGGAAGAGCACGACCTGACCCGTGGCGCGCAGGCCGGTCTGGCCGTCGGCGCTTTCCAGGTCGACCGTGGTGCGCTCGATGCGGGCGCTTTCCATCTGGGAGGCGATCATCCGCTTCCAGATCAGCTCGTACAGGCGGCCCAGGTCACCCTCCAGGCGCAGCGAGCCGGGATTGCGGTTCAGGCTGGTCGGGCGGATGGCTTCGTGGGCCTCCTGGGCGTTCTTGGCCTTGGCCTTGTAGTAGCGCGGCGTCTCGGGGACGAAGTTGTCGCCATAGACCTTGCCGATCACGCTGCGCGCCTCGGCGATGCCTTCCGGCTCGACCGACACGCCGTCGGTCCGCATGTAGGTGATCAGACCGACGGTCTCGCCGCCGATGTCGATGCCTTCATACAGCTTCTGGGCGGCCTGCATGGTGCGCTGGGCCGAGAAACCCAGCTTGCGGGCGGCTTCCTGCTGCAGGGTCGAGGTGGTGAAGGGCGGGGCGGGCGAGCGCTTGCCCGGTTTCTTCTCGACGGCGGCGACCTTGAACACGGCGTTGGTCACCGCGGCCTTGGCCGCCAGGGCCGAGGTCTCGTTGGCCAGGTCGAACTTGGTGAGCTTCTTGCCTTCGTGCTTGACCAGGCGGGCCGTGAACGGATCGGCCCCGGCCGACACGTCGGCGTCGACGCTCCAGTATTCCTGGGTCTTGAAGCGCTCGATCTCGATCTCGCGGTCGACGATCAGGCGCAGGCAGACCGACTGCACGCGGCCGGCCGAGCGGCTGCCCGGCAGCTTGCGCCACAGGACGGGCGATAGGGTGAAGCCGACCAGGTAGTCCAGGGCGCGGCGGGCCAGATAGGCCTCGACCAGCTCCATGTCGACGTCGCGCGGATTGGCCATGGCCTCCAGCACGGACGTCTTGGTGATGGCGTTGAAGGTGACGCGCTGGACGGCTTTGTCCTTCAGCGCCTTCTTCTTGTTCAGCACTTCCAGGACGTGCCAGCTGATCGCTTCCCCTTCGCGATCCGGGTCGGTGGCCAGAATCAGGCGGTCGGCCTTCTTCATGGCGTCGACGATGTCGGCCACGCGCTTGCTGGCCTTGGCGTCGACTTCCCAGCTCATGGCGAAGTCGTTGTCCGGCTCGACCGAGCCATCCTTGGACGGCAAGTCACGGATGTGACCGTACGAGGCGAGAACCGTGTAGTCGGACCCGAGGTACTTGTTGATGGTCTTGGCCTTGGCCGGGCTCTCGACGACGACGACGTTCATTCTGACTCTGGGCTTCAAGTAAAGCGGATCGCCCTGGAGGCGAGCGCCGGGAAAGTGGGGCCGGGCTGGGGGTCTGTCAACGCGGCCTGAAACAAACGGCAGCGCTTAGCCGCTTGTTAAGACCGTTGTGTGAGCATCGGGACGTCGTTTTGTGACCGGACCCCGATGGACCTGACCGTCAACCGGATCGCCACCGAGGCCTATGTCTCGCCGATCCAACCCGTCAAGGCCGTGACCTCGAACGCCGAACGCGCGGAAATCGCCGATCGGCTGAAGCAAGCCGTGCGCGCCGCGCCGGCCGCCGGGACGGGGCTGCTGGTGGATCTCAGCGTCTAGAACTCCTGAAACCCTCTCTCATAGAGAGAGGGAGGGGCCCGCCGCGAAGCGGTGGGAGGGTGAGTGGTTTCACCACTGACCGAAAAATCCTGAATCCTATTGTTGAGAGGTCACTGAGGCCGTGTCCATGATCCGTTATGGACAGGACCGCCACCGCTCGTCGCCTGCGTAGAGATCAGACTTCGGCGGAGAAAGCCCTTTGGTCTCTCGTTCGCAACCGCCGACTGGGCGGGTTCAAGTTCGTTCGGCAGGTGGCCATCGACCGCTACTTTGCGGACTTTGCATGTGAGGCGGCGAAGTTGATCGTGGAGCTGGATGGCCCCGTCCACGATGGTCGCGAAGACTACGGCAATCGCCGCACGGAAATCCTGGAACATTTCGGCTATCGGGTTCTGAGATTCCGTAACGAGCGAGTGCTGGCCGATCCTGGCGGAACAGCGGACGACATTCTTGCGGTGCTCCGTTCGGCGACCTCGTAACCACTCACCCTCCCACCGCTGCGCGGCGGGCCCCTCCCTCTCTCTATGAGAGAGGGTGTTTTCAAGCTCTACCAATCGCCACGTTCCTGACGCGGGAGCGTGGCCTAAGTCGCGTCTTGGGCCGGCGCTTTCGGCCTGTGACATGGCGGACTGATGGCGCATTGGAGACGACCCGGCAGGAAGCGGATCGCCCTGATCGTGAGCGTTGGCGCGCACGTCGCGGCCGTGGCGGTGCTGATGGCCGCCCATGTGACGCCGCCGCTGCCTGAGCCGCCTTCGGTTATGGTGACGCTGGTCGATCCTCCTCCGCCACCGCCGCCTCCGCCGCCACCCCCTCCGCCGCCGCCCGCGCCGCACGACGCGCCCAAGTCGCCGGTGAAGGCGCCGGCCAAGCCGCCGTCGCCCGAGAAGCCCAAGGACAAGCCCAAGGCCGCGCCGCGCTCGCCGCTGCGCGTGGCCAAGACGCCGCCGCCCAAGAACGTGCCCACCTTCGTGGCCAGCCGCGATCCGGCTCCCAGTCCGGTCATGGGCCTGGGCGATTCCGAGCTGCAGGGCGCGGCCCGGGCCGGGTCAGGTCGCGGAGGCGGTGGCGGCGGCGACGGTTGCGACATGGTCCGGCTGCTGCAGGAGGGGCTGCGCAAGAACCCGCGCGCCCGCGCCTCGCTGATGCGGGCTCACAGCGCCACGGTCGGCGCCGGCCGCGCGCCTCTGGTCTGGAGCGGCGACTGGGCGCGTGTCACAGGCGAGGAGGGCGACGGCCTGGCCGGCCTGCGCGAGATGATCATGATGGAGGTCGCCTTCGCGCCGGCCGCCTGCAAGGCCGAGCCGGTGCGGGGCTTGGTGCTGATCTCGCTGAACGACGGCCCCGGCGGCGCGCGCTTCGCCCTGGGCGGCGGTCATTGGAAGTGGTCGGACCTGCTGTTCGCCAAGGGCGCGCGGCGGGGCGGCTAGATCCGCTCGAGCAGATAGAGGCAGCCGACTGTCACGTCCGCCCCTTCGCGGCGCAGCGGGATCTCCTGGCGCTCCAGGACCCGGAAGCCAGACGCGCTATCGCGGATATAGGCGTCGCCATGGGCGTAGCGGGCCGAGGGCAACAGGGTCCAGCCGTCGCCCTGGCCCAGCTCCGTGCTGAACGCCATCAGGCCGCCGGGCGGCAGCGCCGCGGCGGCGGCGGCAAACACGGGCCCCAGGTCGCCAAAGTAGATCAACACGTCGGCCGAGACGATCAGGTCGAAGGCGCCCGGATGGCTCTCCAGGAACGTGACGGCCTCGTCCTGGACCAGGGCGTAGTAGCCGCCGCGCTCGGCGGCCTTGGCCAGCATGCCCGAGGACAGGTCGACGCCGGTCAGCCGACCGCCGAACCGCTTGAGGTGCGGGCCAGCCAGGCCCGTGCCGCAGCCCAGGTCCAGGATGCGCTCGAACTGCTGGCGGCGGCTGGCGATCATTTCTGCCAGCAGGGCGGGGGCCTCGTAGCCCAGCATGTCGACCAGCTGGTGGTCGAAGCGCTCGGCGAAGCCGTCGAACAGCGCCTCGACATAGGATGCCGGGGCCCTGTCGATGCCCGGCTCGACCAGCACCCGCAGTTCATGCGCCCGGATCGTGTCGGCGGGGTTGTGAGCCTCCAGCCAGGCGCCCAGGGCGCGGGCGGCGTCCAGGCGCTGGAAGGCCACCAGGATGCCGAAGCTCTCGCGGGCGACGGTCTCCAGGTCCTCGGCCTCAGAGCCGGCGATGCGGGCATAGAGGTCCAGGGCCTCCTGCGCCGAAGTGGTGTCGAGGGCGGCGTAGGCGGCGGCGCGGGCCCAGGTCAGGCGGGCGCCTTCGGGCACGGGCTCGACCGCGTCGGCGGCGGCGAAGGTGGCGGCCGCGCCGGCGAAGTCGCCGGTCAGGAACTGGGCCTGGGCCAGGCACTGATGGCGGATCGGCTCGGCGCCCGGCGCGGCGGCGGCGCGAGCCAACGGCTCGACAGCCTCTGCAAAGCGTCTGGTCTGCATCAGGGCCAGGCCCAGGCCGAACAGGGCCTCGTCGTGGCCGGGGCTCATGACCAGCACGGCCTGGAAGGCCGCCACGGCGTCGTCCAGCCGGCCCTCGGCGCTGGCGGCGACGGCGACGCCGAACATGTCTTCGATGGCCTGGGCTTCCATGGACGCTCCCTCCGACTCGGAAGGACGTTAGACGCCAGCCGCCATGCCGCCGTCCAGCAGTTCCGCGCGGCCAGCCAGGCTGAGCTCGACCAGGGCCGCCATCACGGCCGAGACCGGGGCGCCGGCGGCCCGCACCAGATCGTTGCGCGAGACCGGCGTGGGCGAGAGCAGGGCGGCGACCCGCTCGCGCAGGGCGTCGTGGTCGATGTCCAGGTCCGGCTGGGACTCGTAACCGCGATCGCGCTCACGCATGTGGATCTGCCCCGACAGCGAGCGCAGAACGTCCTCGGCCCCCTCGCACAGGATCGCGCCCTGACGGATCAGGTCGTTCGTGCCCTTGGAGCGCGGGTCCAGCGGCGAGCCCGGCACGGCGAAGACGTCGCGGCCCTGCTCGGCGGCCAGGCGGGCGGTGATCAGCGAGCCGGACTTCAGTTCGGCCTCCACCACGATGACGCCGTAGGACAGGCCCGAGATGATGCGGTTACGGCGCGGGAAGTCCTTGGCCTGGGCGCGGCGGTCGGGCGCGCTCTCGGAGACGACGCAGCCCTCGGCGGCGAGGCGCGCGTGCAGCTTGTCGTGCTCGGGCGGATAGACGTCGCCGACCCCGCCGCCCAGCACGGCGATCGTTCCGGTGGTCAGCGAGCCCTCATGCGCCGCGCCGTCGATGCCGCGCGCCATGCCCGACACCACGACATAGCCGGCGGTCCCCAGGTCGGTCGCCAGCTGCCGCGCGAAGCGCTGGCCGGCGGCCGAGGCGATGCGGGCGCCGACAATGGCCAGGCTGGGTTCGGAGAGCAGCTCCGCTCGGCCCAGGGCCCACAGGACGGGCGGTGGCGGATCAAGAGCGGCCAGGCGCGGCGGGAAGTCCGGCTCGCAGCCGCAGATCAGCCTCGCGCCCAGTTTCGCGCCGGCCTCCAGCTCCTGCTCGATTATCTCGCGCGGCGGCAGGGACAGCGGGACGGCGCGGCCGCCTCGGCGGGAGAGGTCGGGGAGGGCGGAAAGGGCCCGCTCGGGCGTGCCGTAGCGGGTGATCAGGTGGTCAAAGGCGACGGGGCCGACGGTCTCGGTGCGCGCCAGGCGCAGCCAGGCGAAGCGCTGGATGTCCGAGAGCCGGCCCGGGATCACGGCGCGTCGGCGACGGGGGGCGGAGCCTCCACGTCCTTCTTCTTGCCGATCTTGGGCTCCTGGCCCTTGAGCAGACGGGCGATGTTCTCGCGGTGACGGATGAAGATCAGCACGGCCATGAACAGGGCCAGCGCCACCATCGGATAGGGCTGGTCGAAGGCCAGGGCGAACGGCGCGGCCAGGACGGCGGCGACCAGGGCGGCCAGCGAGCTGATGCGCAGCAGGAAGGCCACGGCCAGCCAGGTCGCGCCGGCGGCGACGCCCACCGGCCAGCAGGCGCTGAGCAGCACGCCATAGAAGGTGGCCACGCCCTTGCCGCCCTTGAACTTCAGCCAGACCGGGAACAGGTGGCCCAGGAACGCCGCGCCGCCGGCCAGGGCGATCACCGCCGGATTGCCGTGGGTCAGGAAGCGGGCCAGCAGCACCGCGACCACGCCCTTGCCGGCGTCGCCCAGCAGGGTGATGGCCGCCAGGTCCTTGCGCCCCGAGCGCAGCACGTTGGTCGCGCCGATATTGCCCGAGCCGATCTGGCGGATGTCGCCGGCCCCGCCCAGCCGTGTGGCGATCAGCCCGAACGGGATCGACCCGAGCAGGTAGCCGCCGACGATGGTGATGGCGAGCGTCAGATAGGTGGCGGCGGCGAGATTTTGCACGTTTCGACCCTAAGGCGAGTTGCGCGCGAATTCAACCGCTGCGCAAGCGAGAGTTGTGGATCTAGGTTTAGTGCAGAGTCGGGGCGCTTCCAAATCTCCTCCCCCGCGATGCGGGGGAGGTGGCCCGGAGGGCCGGAGGGGGCGAGCTGGACCTATGCCGCATTAGCCCCCTCAGTCGCTCCGCGACAGCTCCCCCGCATCGCGGGGGAGCAGATTCCTCACCCCTCCGCCCGGTGCACCACGCGGCCGTCGACCACCGTCATCAGCACCTGGCCCTGCAGCCTGCGCCCGTCGAACGGCGAGTTCTTGGACTTCGACAGCAGCCTCGCCGCGTCGATGATGATCGGCGCGTCGATGTCGCACAGCACCAAGTCGGCCGGCGCGCCCGGCGCGATGCGGCCGCCGCGCAGGCCCAGCAGCTCGGCCGGGGCCAGGGTGACGGCGCGGATCAGGTCGACCATGGGCAGCCGCTCTTCGTGATAGAGCGACAGCAGGGCCGGCAGCAGGGTCTCCAGACCCACGGCGCCCGGCGCGGCTTCGTCGAACGGCAGGCGCTTGTCCTCGGCCGGGGCCGGGCTGTGCGAGGAGACGACGATGTCGATCAGGCCCGAAGCCAGGGCCTCGATCAGCGCCTGGCGGTCGTCCTCGCCGCGCAGCGGCGGGTTCAGCTTGGCGAAGGTGCGGTAGTCGCCGATGTCCAGCTCGTTGAAGGACAGGTGGTTGATCGACACCGAAGCGCTGATCCGCAAACCCTTATTCTTGGCGCGGTCCAGGGTTTCCAGCGCTTGGGCCGAGGTGATCTGGTCGACCAGCAGCTTGCCGCCGGTGGCTTCCAGCAGGGCGACGTCGCGCTCCAGCATGATCCGCTCGGCCATCGGCGAGATCGAGGGCAGGCCCATGCGGCCGGCGAATTCGCCGCCGGTGGCCGCGCCGCCCTTGCCCAGCCACGGGTCCATCGGACGGTGGGCCAAGAGAGCGTCGAAGCCCTTGGCATAGGTAAGGACGCGCTGCATGACCTTGCTGTCGACGATGGGCTTGCCCGCGTCGGTGACATAGACGCAGCCGGCCTCGCGCATCAGGCCGATCTCGGCCATCTGCTCGCCGGCCAGGGCCTTGGTCGCCGCGCCGGCGACGAGAATACGCGCGCTGTCGATATCCCGCGCCCGGCGCAGGATGAAGTCGACCATCGAGGGATCGTCGATCGCCGGCGTCGTATCCGGCTGGACGACCATCGAGGTGACGCCGCCGGCCGCCGCGGCCTTGGCCGCCGACGCCAGGGTCTCCTTGGTCTCGGCGCCCGGCTCGCCGGTGCGCACGCGCAGGTCGATCAGGCCGGGGGCCAGCAGGGCGCCGCCGCAGTCGACGACCCGCACGGCCTTGGACAGTTTGCCGAACTCGCGGCCCTTGGCGACGTCGCTGATGACGCCTTCCGAGACGATGACGCCGCCGGGGCCGTCATAGCCGCTTTCCGGATCGACCAGGCGGGCGTTGACGAGGGCGAGAGGTTGGGGCGCGGTCATTGGCCGACCTTTTCGATACGGGCGGCAAGGCTGGTGAGGACGGCCATGCGGGCGGCGACGCCCATCTCGACCTGGTCCTGGATCAGGCTGACGGCCGGATCGTCGGCCACGTCGCTGTCGATCTCGACGCCCCGGTTCATCGGGCCGGGGTGCATGACCTTGGCCCCAGGCGCGGCGCGGGAAAGCTTTTCCCGATCAAGGCCGTAGAAGCGGAAGTACTCACGGGTCGAGGGCACGAAGGCGCCCTGCATCCGCTCCAGCTGCAGGCGCAGCATCATCACGACGTCCGCGCCGGCCAGGCCCGACTTCATGTCGTGATGGACGGTGACGCCCCAGCGCTCGGCCTGGGCCGGCATCAGGGTGGGCGGGCCGACCAGGCGCACGCTGGCGCCCAGGGTGTGTAGCAAAGCAACGTTCGAGCGCGCCACGCGGCTGTGCAGCACGTCGCCGCAGATCGCCACGGTCAGGCCCGAGACCCGGCCGAAGGCGCGGCGGATCGAGAGGGCGTCGAGCAGGGCCTGGGTCGGGTGCTCATGCTGGCCGTCGCCGGCATTGACGACGTGGCCGCTGACCTTCTGGCTGAGCAGGCTTGCCGCGCCCGACGAGGCGTGGCGCACGACCAGCAGGTCGGGCCGCATGGCGTTCAGGGTGACCGCCGTGTCGATCAGGGTCTCGCCCTTGGCCACCGACGAGGTCTTGGGGTTCATGTTGACGACATCGGCGCCCAGCCGCTTGCCGGCCAGCTCGAACGAGCTCTGGGTGCGGGTGCTGTTCTCGAAGAACAGGTTCATCAGCGTCCGGCCGTGCAGCAGGTCCAGGCTCTTGGACGTCTGCCGGTTGAAGGCGACGAACGCGTCGGCCAGGTCCAGCAGGTCGGTGGCCTGGATCGCGTTCAGGTCGCCGGCGGACAGGAAGTGGCGTTTGGGGAATTCGAAGACGCGGGCGCGGATCGTGTCGATGGCCGCGCGGGCGGGGTCATGGGCTGAAGCCGTCATGAGCCCGCGTCATAGGCGGGTTTGGGGGGGAAGGGAAGGCGGGGAGGGTGAACGCCCTGTGGAGGAGGAGCATTGAACCCTCTCCCTTGGGAGAGGGCGGGGCCCGCCGCGCAGCGGTGGGAGGGTGAGGGGAGAGGCGAAGCCAGTCATCCAGGCCGCGCAAGCTCATGATTGTTCGTGTTTTTATCGGTTAGCGGCTTTGACCCTCACCCTCCCATGCTGCGCATGGGCCCCGCCCCTCTCCCGGGGGAGAGGGCGAGCAAGTGACGAGCATTCACGCTCCTCCATCCCCGGCCTCAAAACCTGCCGTATTCTCTATCCACCTCGTCGCGAGGAAAGGGCGCAATGGCCAGCGACCAAACGTGGCGGCGGGGTGTGGTCGAGCGGTGAAGGTCCGAGGGGGATACTCGGACGGTCCGGGGACCTGGTTCGCTGCCAGGCCCGCCCGCCGTCGGCGTGGTTGGGGGAAAGGGTTCGTCCCTCCCTGATCACCGGGCTTTTCCGGAAACGGAAGCGCCCGGATCCCGGCAAGGCCTGAATAGGGCCACCTTCCCGGGACGCTGGCGAATAACGGCTGCGCGGAGCGTCGGGCTTCGTCGAAACGGTATTCTATTCAGACACTCCGGACGCTGTCCGGCGCTCCGCGTCCCTTTCCATGACTTCAGCGGCTGGCCGCGTGGAGCCGAGAGCGCATGACTCAGCACAGGCCCCCACCTGACCCGCTGCGCGGGTCTGTCCGCCCCCAAGCGGGGCGGAGAGGAGACGCCGCCTGCGTCGGGGCTTTTGTTCTCTCCTCCCCTGTCTGGGGGAGGGGGACCGGCGAAGCCGGTGGAGGGGCCAGCGCCGCGCCTAGAGCGAGCGCAACCGCTCCAGCGCCCCCTGCAGGATCCACCCCGCCGCCATCTTGTCCACGACCTCGTCCCGGCGCTTCCGCGAAATGTCATGCTCATCGATCAGCACCCGCGTCACGGCCGCCGTCGACAGGCGCTCGTCCCAGAAGGTGATGGGGAGGTCCGGCTTGATGCGCAGCAGGTTCCTCGCCAGGGCGCGGTTGCTCTGGCATCGCACGCCCTCGGTGCCGTCCATGTTCATCGGCAGGCCGACCACGATCCCGACGGCGTTCCGGCTGTCCATCAGCTTGAACAGCGCCTCGGCGTCCTTCGTGAACTTGGTCTTTTCGATCAGCGCCAGCGGGCTGGCGACAGTGCGGGTGACGTCCGAGACGGCCACCCCGATGGTCTTCTCGCCCGGGTCCAGGCCCACGATCGGGGCGTACTGGGGCAGGGCTGCGGCGAAGTCTTCGATGTCGAGAACGGGCATGGCTCTCTTTATCAGGACCCGCGCGGCTTGAAACCTCGTCTCCGGCCCGCTAACCCACGCGTTCGAATTCTAGGAGATCTCCATGGCCATTGACGCCGCCACGGTGCGGAAGGTCGCCCGGCTCGCCCGCATCGCCGAACCCGAAGAGCGCATCGAGGCCCTGGCCAATGAGCTCAACGGCATCATGACCTGGATCGAGCAACTGGCCGAGGTCGACACCGACGGCTGCGAGCCGCTGACCAGCGTCGTGGCCGCCGGCCTGCCGCTGCGCGACGACGTCGTCACCATGGGCGGCGATCCGGCTCGCGTGACCAGCAACGCGCCCAAGTCCGTGAACAACTTCTTCGTCGTGCCGAAGGTGGTCGAATAATGAGCCTGACGAAGCTGACCCTGGCCAGCGCCCTGGAGGGCCTGGCCAAGCGCGAGTTCACCTCGGTCGAACTGACGCAAGCCCACATCGAGGCCGTCGAGGCCGCTCGCGGCCTGAACGCCTATATCCTGGAAACCCCGGACAAGGCGCTGGACATGGCCGCCAAGTCCGACGCGCGCCGCGCCCTGGGCGAGGCCGGTCCGCTGGAAGGCGCGCCGCTGGGGGTGAAGGACCTGTTCTGCACCGATGGCGTGCGCACCACGGCCTGCTCGAAGATCCTGGAAAACTTCGTGCCGACCTACGAGTCGACCGTGACCAGCCAGCTGTGGCGCGACGGCGCTGTGATGCTGGGCAAGCTGAACCTGGACCAGTTCGCCATGGGCTCGTCGAACGAGACCAGCTACTTCGGTCCGGTGGCTAATCCCTGGCGACGGGCGGGCGAGAACGCCAATTCGTCCGCCGCCATGACTTATGCCAAGACGAGCAATTGGGCTTTGCCAGAGGGACGGCACGGCATTCTGACCCCCGGCGGTTCGTCGGGCGGTTCGGCCGCCGCCGTCGCCGCCGACCTGTGCCTGGGCGCCACGGCCACCGACACCGGCGGCTCGATCCGCCAGCCGGCCGCCTTCACCGGCACCGTCGGCATCAAGCCGACCTACGGCCGCTGCTCGCGCTGGGGCGTCGTGGCCTTCGCCAGCTCGCTGGACCAGGCCGGGCCGATCGCCAAGACCGTCGAAGATGCGGCCCTGCTGCTGACCTCGATGTCGGGCCATGACCCCAAGGACTCGACCAGCCTGGACATTCCGGTGCCGGACTTCACCCAGTTCGTGGGCAAGTCGGTGAAGGGCCTGAAGATCGGTATCCCCAAGGAATACCGCGTCGACAACATGCCGGCCGAGATCGAGAAGCTCTGGCAGGACGGCATCGCCTGGCTGAAGGAAGCCGGCTGCGAGATCGTCGACATCAGCCTGCCGCACACCAAGTACGCCCTGCCGGCCTACTATATCGTGGCCCCGGCCGAGGCGTCCTCGAACCTGGCTCGCTATGACGGCATGCGTTACGGCCTGCGCGAAGACGGCGCCAACCTGACCGAGATCTACGAGCACACCCGCGCTGCGGGCTTCGGCGACGAGGTCAAGCGCCGCATCCTGATCGGCACCTATGTGCTGTCGGCCGGCTATTACGACGCCTACTACCTGAAGGCCCTGAAGGTGCGTCGCCGCATCGCCGAGGACTTCGACAACGCTTGGGCCAAGTGCGACGCGATCCTCACCCCGACCGCGCCCTCGGCGGCGTTCGGTCTGGGCGAGAACAGCAACGACCCGATCGCCATGTACCTGAACGACGTGTTCACGGTGACGACGAACCTGGCGGGTCTGCCGGGTCTGTCGCTGCCCGCCGGCCTCGACGCCAATGGCCTGCCGCTGGGTCTGCAGATCATCGGCAAGCCTCTGGACGAGGCCACGGTGTTCTCGGTCGCCGGGGCGGTCGAGAAGGCCGCGGGCTTCACGGCCAAGGCCGAGAAGTGGTGGTAAAATGAAAAGGGCGGCTCCTCGCGGAGCCGCCCTTCTTCGTTATCGGGGTGTGGGACCCTGATTTACATCGGCGCGACGGGTTCGGCCGGAGCCGGAGCGGCCGGGGCCGGGATGACCAGCGGGGCCGGCTCGGCGATCGGGGCGCTGACGGCCGGCGGGGCGGCCGGGACGGTGGCGCTGACATTGGCTGAGGCGCTTTCGGCGGCCGGAGCGCTCTCCTGGACCGGCGCGGCGCGGCGAGCGGCCGGGCGGGCCGGAGCCGTCGAGCGGGCCGGGGTCGAACGGGCGACCGGGGCCGGCGTGGCGGCGGCCAGTTCGGTCGGTTGCGGGATCGGAGCCGGGGTCGCGGCGACGTTGGCCGGGACCGGCGTGGCGTTGGCCGGCGGCGGGCTTTCGGCGGCGGCGGTGCGCAGCGAGGCCGGATCGGTCGGCGCTTCGGCGCGGTTGGCCGTCATGGCCCAGATCATGCCGCCGGCGACGACGGCCACGACGGGAACGCCGACCAGAAGCGGCAGGTTGTTGGACGCCTTCTTCTTCGGCGTGCGAGCATAGACCGGCTGAGACGGAAACAGAGCCGAAGCATTCGGATCCGCCGTGACGACCGGTTCCGGGGCGTCGAAGTTCAGAGTGGGGCGGGTAGTGTAAGCGGTGGGCATTTCTACCTCCGTAAGTGAGCTGTTCGAGAAAATGAACGGTGCGACAACTCAGCGGTTCCCTTGCCCCGCAATGGCGCCGGAATTGACTCAATCCGGCCTTATTCAAGGAAGTTGAAAATCGAACGGTTTCGCTTACCTGGAACAACGGCGATGCCTTGTGGGCCTTGGATCAGAGAAGATGCCCGTAGCGGTGTCCCGGAGCTTTTCCGGCCCGGCCCGCTTGATGTAGAGAGACGGCCATGACGCAAGAATCCAAACAGATCCAAGGCCGCACCGGCCCCTGGGAAATGGTCCTCGGCCTCGAGGTGCACGCTCAGGTCGCCAGCAAGTCCAAGCTCTTCTCCGGCGCCGCCGTCGGTTTCGGCGCGGGTCCGAACGAGCAGGTCAGCCTCGTGGACGCGGCCATGCCGGGCATGCTGCCGGTCCTGAACAAGTTCTGCGTCGAGCAGGCGGTGAAGACGGGCCTGGGCCTGAAGGCGCAGATCAATCTGAAGAGCCGCTTCGACCGGAAGAACTACTTCTATCCGGATCTGCCGCAGGGCTATCAGATCAGCCAGTTCGACCAGCCGATCGTCGGCGAGGGCGTCGTCACCGTCGAACGCGACGACGGCACGACCTTCGACGTGCGCATCGAGCGCCTGCACCTGGAACAGGACGCGGGCAAGTCGCTGCACGACCAGGATCCGAACGCCACCTACGTGGACCTGAACCGCGCGGGCACGGCGCTGATGGAGATCGTCTCCAAGCCCGACATGCGCACCTCGGAAGAGGCCGCGGCCTATGTGAAGAAGCTGCGCACGATCCTCGTCTACCTGGGCACCTGCGACGGTGACATGGAGAAGGGCAACCTGCGCGCCGACGTTAATGTCTCGGTCTGCCGTCCGGGCGCCTACGAGAAGTTCCGCGAAACCGGCGATTTCAAGCACCTGGGCACGCGCTGCGAGATCAAGAACGTCAACTCGTATCGCTACATCCAGCAGGCCATCGAGTATGAGGCCCGTCGCCAGATCGAGATCCTGGAGGACGGCGGTTCGATCGACCAGGAAACTCGCCTGTTCGACCCGACCAAGCTCGAGACCCGCTCGATGCGGAGCAAGGAAGAGGCGCACGACTATCGCTACTTCCCCGATCCCGACCTGCTGCCGCTGGTGCTGGACGGCGCCTGGGTGAAGGAGCTGGAAGCGACCCTGCCGGAACTGCCGGACGCCAAGAAGGCGCGCCTGCAGAGCCAGTATGGCCTGTCGGCCTATGACGCCGGCGTGCTGATCATCGAGAGCGACCGCGCCGACTACTTCGAGGCGGCCGCCAAGGGCCGCGACGCCAAGCTGGTGTCGAACTGGGTGACCAACGAACTGCTGTCGAAGCTGTCGTCGGGCGGCCACGAGATCGCCAACTCGCCGCTGCCGTCGTCGGACATCGCCCAGCTGGTCGAGCTGATCGAGAACGGCACGATCTCGTCGAAGATCGCCAAGGAGGTCTTCGAGCATATGTGGGCCGGCGAAGGTCGTCCCTCGGAGATCGTCGAGAAGCGCGGCCTGGTGCAAATCAACGACACCGGCGCAATCGAGAAGGCCATCGACGATCTGATCGCCGGCAACCCCGACAAGGCCGAGGCCGTGAAAGACAAGCCGCAGGCCCTGGGCTGGTTCGTCGGTCAGGTCATGAAGGCCACGGGCGGCAAGGCCAACCCTGGCACAGTCAACGAGCTTCTTCGCAAGAAGCTCGGCGTCGCCGAATAGGGCGATCTGACCGCTAGAAATGACGAGGGCCCGCGGCGAAAACCGCGGGCCCTTCTTCGTTGATGCGAACTTTTATTATTGGGGCGCGGTCGGCTCTTCGGCCGGCTTCTTGTGCTTCTTGTTCTTCTTCGCGGGCTTCTCGTCGGCGGCCGGGGCCGTCGGCTCTTCAGTCGCCGGGGCGGTGGCCGAGGTCGGCGTGCCGGCGCTGTCGGCCGGCGCCGCGCTTTCGGTGGCCGGCGGCGCGGCTTGGGTCGACGGATCGGTCGCCGGCGGCGTCTCGGTCGTCGGGGCCGGGGTCGTCAGGCTGGGTTGCGGATCGGCCGGCGTGGTCTGCGGGGCCGTCGTCTGGGCCATAGCCGAGCCGGCAAAGGCGGCGGCGGCCAGAGTGAGCGCGGCGGTCGTGATGCGCAGGGTCTTCATGGGCTTGGGACCGTATTGCTGCAGCGTCGAAGTGTGACGCAGGCCCAACGCTGGCTGGGCAATGAGGTCGAAATGACTTCGCAATCGGGCGGTTAAGCCCCAGTCGCGGCGAGGTTGTGGCGCTTGTGACCGCAAAACGGCGCCCCGAGGCATAGCCCAGGACGCCGTCTTCAACTGCCGCAGAGCAGTCAGGTCTAGTGATTGGCGATGACGTCGAAGATCAGGCCAGTCGCGATGGCGGCCAGCACGTAGTCATTGCCGGTGCGGTACCAATAGTAGCCCCGGGGCGGCGGGCGCAGACGGTAACGATAGTAATCGTTCACGACATAGCCGCCGCCGCGATAGTAGCTGGGCAGATAAGCGCCGCGCTGCCAGGCCGTATAACCCGGACGGAAGCCCGGGCGACCGTAGTATGCGGCCGGCGGCGGGCCGTAGGACCAGCGATTGTTGTAATAATAGCCATTGTGACGGCCACGATCCCAACGGTCGCCGCGATCCCAGCCGCCGCGACGGTCGTCACGGTCCCAGCGGCCGCGATCGTGGTCCCGACCGCGATCCCAGTCGCCACGGCCGCGATCGCCGCGGTCATGGTGATCCCAGCGGCCGCGATCCTGCGCGGAGGCGTCGGTCGCCGTCAGCGCCATCGGCCCGGCCACCGAAGCCACGGCGGCGATAGTCAGCAGCAGACGTTTCATCTCGTCTTCTCCTCGTGGTCGGGCGGAGCCTTGCGGAGGCCTCGCCTAGAAACTTCCCTCGACCTTGAAACGCAGAATGTCCGCTCTCGGCTGAACCCAGGCTGAACGGCGCGGTCAGGCTTTTCGTCAGGTCACACTTGGCGCGGCGCCGGGGTGCGACCATGTTCGCTGGCAGCAACGACGATGAGGGGAGGGAAGGCCGATGAGCCATCCGATCGAACTGCACTACTGGCCCACGCCCAACGGCTGGAAGGTCTCCATCGCCCTGGAGGAGATGGGCCTGCCCTACGAGATGATCCCGGTGAACATCGGGACCGGCGAGCAGTTCAAGCCGGCCTTCCTGGCCATCAGCCCCAACAACCGCATGCCGGCCATCGTCGATCCCGACGGTCCCGACGGCCAGCCGATCTCGATCTTCGAGTCAGGGGCCATCCTGCAGTACCTGGCTCGCAAGACCGGCAAGTTCTATGGCGAGACCGAGCGTGACCGGGTCCAGATCGACCAATGGGTCATGTGGCAGATGGGCGGCCTGGGCCCTATGGCCGGCCAGACGCATCACTTCCGTCAGTACGCCCCGGCGATCATCGCCGACCAACGCCAGATCGCCTACGGCGCCATACGCTACACCAATGAGACCCACCGGCTGTACGGCGTGCTGAACAAGCAGCTGGAGGGCCGCGATTTCGTCTGCGGCCAATTGTCTATTGCCGACTTCATGATCTGGCCGTGGATCGTTCCCTGGAAGAACCAGGGCATTATTCTCGACGAATTCCCCAATTTGGGGACGTGGTTCGAGCGGGTCGGCGCGCGGGAAAACGTGCAAAAAGGCTTTAAGCTGGGCGCCGAGTTGCGGGCCGGAGGCCTGCAATCCTCGGGAAAAGCGGCCGAAGACGCCCGTAGAGTCCTGTTCGGACAGCGTGCGCGTTAAGGCGCTGTATACTGTGATTTACGCCCAGTAATTAGCCTCAACAAAGAGTAACTGGGTGCGTCATTTATGCTCTCCGCGCGCTTAACTATATGTTCAGTCGCGCGGGACTTTTCTTCAATCAAGCTCAGAACCGGCAAAACGTCGGGGCGAGTTTGAGAGAGGAGATGAGCCATGATGATGATGAATGAAGTTCCGCCGGCCATCGTCGCCACCCTGCCGCTGCCGACCGCGACGTCGACGGGTGACGAACTGTTCCGCATGGGCCTGCTGTATTCGACCGGCCAGGGCGGTGCGCCGCTGGACTACGTCTCGGCCCACATGCTGTTCAATCTGGCTGCCATGCGCGGTTCGATCGAAGCCAAGGCCTACCGCAAGGAACTGTCGCAAGAGATGGCCAGCGACGATGTCGCCGAAGCCCAGCGTCAGGCCCGCGAATGGCTCGCTCACGGCTGAGCCCGGTCTAACCGGGCTCCTCAACTGCCAGCCGATCCCGTGGGAGGATCGGCTCAGTTGCCGCCGTTGATGTTGCCGTTGATCGCGTAGCTGAAACTGATGGGCAGCAGGTCGCGGAAGTACTGCTGCATGAAGAGACCAGCCTCCGAGACGCCGCTGCGTGGGACATAGACCACGTCGAACCGGCGCAGAGGCACCACATCCGTTCCGCCCGGACGCGTGATCCCTGCCAGCAGGTCCGCCGTCCGCAGCATTGCCCGCCCGTCTGTGCCGCGGCGAATGATCACAACCTGATTGCGCTTGGCGCCATTGGTGAAGCCGCCGGCCTGGATGACGGCGCGCAGGGCGTCGCTATCGCCCGCCATGTCGAAGACACCGGGGTTCTTGACCTCGCCGCCCACGAACACCTTGAGCGGCTGCGTCGATTTGACCGACACCTGAACCTGCGGCCGCAGCAGCGTGCCGGCATAGGCCTGGCCGATGGAGCCTTGCAGTTCCTCGATCGTGCGATCCGCCGCCATCACCGGCTGGGTCAAGGGCAGGCTGATCCGTCCGTCCGGCTGCACCGTCGTCGTCTTGCTGAGTTCCGGGGCGGACGGCACCGTCACCTCGACCTCGTCGCCCGGATAGAACCGGTAGGACGGCTCGTCCTCGCTCCAATCGGCGTAACCGATATTAGAGAAGTTCGCGCTAGGTCTGGGACCTGGCGTGATCGGCTCGGCGTCGATGTGGCCGCAGGCGGAGACTCCGCCGGCCAGCAGAACCACGGCCGCCACGACCTTGAGATGGGCCGTCATGAGATGCGTGCGACGTTGCATGCGACAAGTCTTAACAGGAATGGGTAACGAACCCTTAAGGCCGCTCCCTCCAGGGTGCGAGGCAGATTGAACCGCTTGGATTCGTATGTCGACGAGCGCCTGGACCAGCGTGCCTCACGACCCGCCGCCTAGAATGGCCGCGGGGCTCGGCGGCGCGCGTCCAAAATACGCCCCGACCGACTTCGTGACGCTGCTGTGGCGCGAGCGATTCCTGATGCTCGTCGTCTTCCTGGTCATCGTGATCGCGGGCTTCGCCTTCGCCACGACCCTGAAGAAAAGCTACACGGCCGAGAGCAGCCTCTTTGTCCGCCTGGGCCAGGAATATGTCTATGAACCCCGCGCCGGCGACGCCGGCCGTGGCGCGGTGCCGAACATCGACGAAGTCATCCAGTCGGAAGCCGAGATCCTGGGCAGCGGCGAGCTGCGCGAGCGGGTGATCCGCAAGATCGGCTTCGCCAAGATCTTCCCCAAGCACGCCGCCAAATACGCCGGCGCGACGCCCGAGGGTAAGCGCAAGCTGATCATGGAAGGCCGCGACGCCATCGGCAAAAGCCTGAAGATCCAGACCGCGCCCGACAACTCGATCATCCGCCTGGGCTACCAGAACGACGATCCCGAGATGGCCGAGAAGGTGCTCAACACCCTGCTTGAGGAATATCTGGTCTACCGCCGCAGCCTGCTGATCGGCGGCGACAGCAACATCCTCCAGCGCCAGCGCGACATCTTTTCGCAGAAGCTGGCGCAGGCCGACACAGCCTATCAGTCGTTCCTGACCACGAACGACATTGGCGACTTCACGGCCCAGAAGACGGCCCTGACCCAGCTGCAGGCCCAGGTCGAGCAGCAGAAGTACTCGATCGACGCCCAGCTGCAGGACCGCGTGGGCCGCTTGGCCGCGGTGGAGTCCGAGCTGTCGCACACGCCGCCCGAGGCGATCCTCTATCGCGACGTCGACATGTCGGCCTCGACCAAGCTGGCCGCGCTGAAGCTGGACCGCGAAGGCCTGCTGGCCCGCTACACCGCCGGCGCCCAGCCGGTGCAGGACATCAATGCCCAGATCGCCCAGCTGGAAGCCGGTCTGGCCGCCGGTCGAACGAACGGGGAGGGCGCGCGTCGCAGTGGTCCCAACCCGATCTGGCAGACCCTGACCACCACCCGCAACGACCTGCGCGCCGAAGTCGCGGCCTTGCAGCAGTCGCAGGCCGCCTACGCCCAGCAGGTCACCGACGTGAACACCCGCCTGTTGCGCCTGGCTGGGCTGGAGCCGGAGTTCAACGAGCTATCGCGCGACCGCGACGTCCTGTCCTCGAACGTCCGCGATTTCACGGTCAAGGAACAGCAGGACGAGGCCCAGCGGCAGATGTCGGCCGAGAGCAGCGACAACATCCGCATCGTCCAGCGCGCCGTGGCTCCGACCACGGGCAAGAGCCTGAAGAAGCCGGTGCTGATCCTGGCCATCCTGTTCGGCGCTTTCAGCGCGCTGTGCATCGGTCTGGTCCGCATGTTCCTGCGTCCGGGCCTGCAGACGCCGGAATCGGCTTCGCGCACCTTGGGCATGCCGGTCCTGGCCACGGCCGGGGTCAAGCGGTGAGCCGTTTCGTCGCCTTCCGCCGACAGGGTTAATGTCGCAAGTTGCGGGCTTCTGAGTACGCGGCGATTCGTTAGATGGTCGATTTGAACGTCGAGATGACCGAGCTTTGGGGGGCGCTGGGCGCGCCGCCGGCCGGCCGTCCGCACGTCATCCAATTCGTGTCGGCCCGGCGGGGCGAGGGGACCTCGACGGTCGCCCGCGAATTCGCGCGCTTCGCCTCGCGGCGCGCCGGTCGCAAGACCTGGCTGATCGACCTGGATCTGAACAGCCCCAGCCAGTTCCGCGAACTGGCCTCCGAGCCCAGCCGCTACGGCCCCATGGGGCCGCCTGTGGCCGCTTCGCCCGACGGCTCGGTGTTCTTCACCGTCCAGCCGCCCGCGCCGCGCGCCGAGGGCGGCGTGTGGCCAGACGCCAAGTTCCTGACCGGCCATAGCGTCGGCGGCCCGCGCTTGTGGGTCGCCCGCTTCAACCGCGAGGCCCTGCGTGGCCGCCAGCAGGCGCACATCATTCCGTCGGCGGACTATTGGCGGGCGCTGCGCAAGCACGCCGAGGTCATCGTCGTCGACAGCCCGGCCATCGACCGCTCGCAAGCCGGTCCGACGGTAGCCTCGCACATGGACCAGACGGTGCTGGTGGTCTCGGCCGACCAGCCCGACGTGCGCCAACCGGCCATGCTGCGCGACGCTATCACCGCCGCTGGCGGACGCTGCGCGGGCATGTTCTTCAACAAGGTCTCGGTCCAGACGCCCGGCTTCCTGAAGGCGATCCTGCCGTGACCAGCGTGGCCTCGGGCTCGGCCTGGGAACGCCCAGCGGCCCGGACGCTCGAGCCGTCGCTGCTGACCACGCTGTTCGCGGTGGTCATGCTGCTTATCTACACCGGCGGCTGGCAGCTGCCGATCTTTGGTGAGAAGGCCGACGAGAGCGCCTCGGGCCTGCTGCGCGTTGCTTTTCTGCCGGCTTACGCCCTGGCGTTCCTGCTGATCATCGGCAGGCCCTGGAACATGGTGCGGGCCACCGTCCGCCAGCCGTTCCTGATCATCCTGATGGGCGTGGTCGCCGCTTCGATCATGTGGTCGATCCAGCCCGACGTCTCGATCCGTCGGGGCTTCGCCGTCGGCTGCACCACGCTGTCGGGCCTGGCCTTGGCCGCCCGGTTCAGATGGGTGGAGCTGGCGCGGGTGTTCTCCATCACATTCTGCGTGCTGATCGTCGCCTGCTACATCGCCTGCATCGCCTTCCCGTCGATCGGCATCATGACCGAGCTGTTCCCCGGCGCCTGGCGCGGCCTGTGGTTGGAGAAGAACTCGCTGGGCGGCATGATGGCCCTGGGCTGCTGCCTGCTGTGCGCCACGGCCTTGCTGGACCCGCCGAAGGCCAAGGTCTGGCTGGGCTTCGCGGCCCTGTCGATCGGCCTTGTCTTGATGTCGCAGTCCAAGACCTCGTTGGCTTCGCTGATGCTTGGCCTGATGGCGCTGGGCTTCGTCTGGATCTGCCAGCGCGGGCCGGCCTATGCCGCCGCCGCCACCTGGACCGGGGTGACCGGCTTCCTGCTGCTGCTGGCGTTCATCGTGTTCGCCTCGGACGTCTTCTTCGGCATCCTGGGCAAGGACGCCACCCTGACCGGCCGGACCCAGATCTGGGAGGCCGCCTTCCGCCAGATCGAGCTGCGGCCGTGGTTGGGCTATGGCTACGCCGCCGTCTGGAGCGACAAGTCCGGTTGGGGGCCGCTGGCCTGGATCGTCCACGACGCCAAGTTCACCCCGCAGCACGCCCACAACTCGTGGATCGAGCAACTGGTCGGCATGGGCGTGGTCGGACTGACCGCCTGGGGCTTCTTCTACCTGCAGACCATGGCCGTGGCGCTGGTGGCGGTGTTCCGCGATCGGGGGGCCATGCTGGCCTTCCCGTTCCTTATCGTCTTCACCCTGGTCAGCCTGACCGAGAGCATCGCGGTCGTGTACAACGACTTCCGCTGGGCGGTGTTCGTGGCGCTGGCGGCGAAGTTGGCCTTCTCAGACAGGGCGCAGGACGCGGCCTAGAGGCCGATCCGCTTGGCCCCCTCGGCCACGGTCACGACATCGAAGCCTTCCGCCACCGCCCGGTCGATCAGCCGCTCCAGCGCGCCGGTCGTGCAGCCCCACTGCGAGGGCTCCTCGGCCACGTCGTGTGTGTAGAGGATCAGCCAGGCCTTCCGGGCCTTGGCCTTGTCCAGCCAGGCATTGGCGACGCTCTCGCCGTCCTCGCCCTCGATGCCGACGGCAGGGGCCTGGTTGAGATCGGCGCCGTCGGCGATCAGGCCGTGGTGCAGGGCGCGCAGGGTCTTGAAGCGCCCGGCCAGGGCCGTCTTGGCCGGCGCGCCGACGTCGCCGTAGGGATAGGCGAAGCTGACAGGATCGGGCGTGCCCCACTGCGCCAGGCTCTCGGCGTTCTGGTCGACATCGGCCAGGGTCACGGCCTTGGACGACTGGCCGCAGTCCAGGTGTGAGAAGGTGTGGCAGGCGATCTCGTGCCCGGCGTCATGCAGGCGGCGAGCGTCCGCGCCCGTGGCGAAGCGGCCCATCGGGCCGTCACGTCCGGCCAGGCCAGCGGCGAAGTAGTAGGTGCCCAGCAGGCCACGCTTCTCCAGCGCCTTGGCCCCGGCCTCGCAGGCGGTGGCGGGGGCGTCGTCGAAGCTGAACGAGACCATCGGCCGCTCCAGCGCCACCTTGGCCGGCCGGCGGTGCGCCAGGCGGATCAGCCGGCGACGCAGCTTGCCCTTCAGGCTGCGGTCGGGCTCGTAGGCGTCGACCTTCTCGAACGAAGTCTGCATCAGACGGCCTCGATATAGAGGGACGCGCGGTACAGCCGCATGGCGAACGCGCGAAGGGAAACGGGAGCGGCCTCGGCCAGGGCGATCGACTTCAGCATCGGCCGCCACACGCCGCGCAGCGGGAACGGCTTCAGGGCCTTGGCGACCTTGTAGCTGGGATAGGCGCTGACGATGTCGCGGTGGCTGGCCACCACGCGGGCGAAGTTGGCCGCCGACTGCTCGTACTTGGTCGCCATCGTCGGCGCGGTGTCGAGGCCCAGGTGCGTGGCGGTGTTGTCGATGTGCAGGATCGGATGCTGGCGCACGACCCGCATCGCCCACTCGACATCCTCCCAGCCCCAGCCGGAGAAGCCCTCGTCGAAGCCGATGGTCTGGAACACGTCGCGGCGGACCAGGAGGTTCGAGGTGAAGACGTGCTTCTCGGGTTCCTTGGCGCGCTCGGGGGCGGGCGTGCAGTCGCTCTTCAGCGCCATGGCCCGGTGCAGGGCGTGCTCGGGACGCTGGGGCGTCTGGTCCAGGGTGAAGCCGCCGAACGCCACTGGCGTGTCGCTCTGCGCCACCGCGGCCCAGCGCGACAGGAAGTCCGGCGTGTCGGGCAGCATGTCGCTGTCCAGGAACAGGAAGTGGCCGCCGCGCGCATGGCTGGCCAGGCGGTTGCGGCCCTTGGCGCGGCCCTCGTTGCTGGACAGGCGCACGAAGCGGATGGGCGTGCGCATCTTCTCGACGCGGCGGGCGATGCGTTCGGCCAGCCGGTCATCGCCGCCGCCGTCGTCCAGCACCACGATCTCGGCCCCGGCGCTGGGATCGTCCAGGGCCTTGAGCAGGGCGACGGGATCATCGCGGAAGGTTGGGACCAGGACCGACAGCCGCGGCTGGGCGCTGGCCCAGGCGGCGTTCTCGATGCGGATTTCAGTGATGGGCGCGGTCATAGGGCTGGGGCCCTCCGACGAAGGAGACTGGAAAGCTTGGCGCGCAGGTCGCCGACATCAAGGCCCAGGACGATCGCGCCATAGACGGCCGCGCCGGCGCCGGCCTTCAGGGCCAACTCCAGAACGCCGCCGGGCGAGGGGAGGAGCCGCACGGCCAGGGCCATGGCGACGCAGGCCGCGCCGGCCTTGGCCAGCACGTCCCACGGGATCGGCAGCGGACAGGCGCGGCGGCCCAGGGCCCAGGCCGCGACGGCGCCGATGCCGTAGCTGACCGTGGTGGCCCACAGGGCGCCGTCCAGGCCCATGCGCGGGATCAGGACGAGGTTCAGGATCACATTGGCGATCGCGGGCGCGCTCATGCTCACGATCAGCAGCGGCGTGCGGCGAGCCAGGGTGAAGGCCTGCAGCAGATAATAGGTGGTGACGCCCGACAGCCAGCCGCTGGCGGCGATCCAGGGCGTCACGTGGCTGGCGCCGACCCGCAGGTCCTCGCCGACCATCAGCTCGGCCAGCGGACGGGCGACCAAAGCGAGGCCCACGGCGGCGGGCAGGGTCAGCAGGGTCATGAAGCCGGCCTGCTCGCGCGCGGCCTCGGTCAGGGCCGGCTGGCCGCCGCGCTCAAGGGCGGAGATCAGGGCAGGACCACCGGCCATGCCCAGCCAGATGAAGACGACGTCCAGGGTGCGGCTGCCGAGCGAGTAGCCCGCGTGATAGACGCCGACCGTGGCCTCATCCAGGAACGCGCCCAGCAGCAGGCGATCGGTGCTGGCCAGCACCAGGGCCAGGATCAGCGACAGCGACACCGGCAGGCCATAGGCGGCGTAGGCGCGGGCCAGGCTCTTGTCGAACTTGCCGCCGGCCATGCGCTTCAGCTCGTCCGGCAGCACCAGCACGACCAGCAGCGCCGAGATCACGCCGACGCCTAGGATCGGCGCCGCGCCGCCCAGGCCGGTGAAGGCCAGACCCAGACCAACGAGAAAGCCACCCAGGTTCTGGGCCATGGTCAGCATCGCCGCGCCCGACACCTCGCCGGCCGCGCGGCGGCGCTCCAAGGCCAGCTTCATCAGGCTGTTAACCAGGGTCGAGGCCAGGGCCGCGACCACGGCGACCTTCAGCGGGCCGTTCAGCGGCAGCACGGCCACGATGGCGCAGGCCAGCGGCACCACTACGGCCGCGCCGATCCACAGCCGGAACAAGGTGGCGAAATGGTCTGAGAGCCGACCATCCTCGGTCCGCGTCGCTAGGAACCGCGCCATGGCGGCCTCGGTCCAGGTCAGCAGGATCGTTTGGGTCAGGCTGCCGACCGAGAAGGCCAAGGCGTAGACGCCGTATTGGGCGGGATCCAGCACACGCGTGAACAGGACGATGGTGAGCAGGCCCACCACGCCCTGAACCACGTTGACCGGGAGGTAGCCGAGAACCCCGCGCCAGAACATCGCCGGCCGCCTAGCGCACCGCCGACCGGTCCCCCAGCAGGCAGGGGATGGTCATGACGATGACGTAGAGGTCCAGCCAGAAGGACTGGCGCTCGATATATTCGACGTCCAGGGCCACGCGCAGACGGACGCTCTCGGGCGTGTCGACCGGACCGCGCGAGCCCTTGATGGCGGCCCAGCCGGTCAGGCCGGGCTTCATGCGGTGGCGGTGAGCGTATTCGGCCACCAGCTTGGCCGACTCCACGCCACCGGTCTTCATGCCGATGGCGTGGGGGCGGGGGCCGACGATCGACATCTCGCCGCGCAGCACGTTGAACAGCTGGGGCAGCTCGTCGAGACTGGTCTTGCGGATGAACTTGCCGACCTTGGTGACGCGGTCGTCATTGGCGCTGATCTGGCGGGCGGCCTGGGCATCGGCCATCTCGTGGCGCATCGACCGGAACTTCCAGACGAGGATCTCCTCGTTGTTGAAGCCGTGACGGCGCTGGCGGAAGAAGATCGGGCCAGGGCTGTCCAGCTTCACGGCCACGGCGACGATCAGCATGACCGGACCAGCGACCAGCAAACCCGCCAGGGTCACGACCAGGTCCTGGGCGCGCTTGAGCCAGGCGTGGCGCGCGCTGGCCGAGGTTCCGGACAGCTCGTTCTCGCCGCCGGCCGCGATGCGGGCCACGGCGGCGTCGTCATCAGCCGGACCGCCGACGTCGATGAAAAGGTTCAGAGGGTTGGGCAGCACGCCCAGCTTCTCGACCAGTTGCCGCACGCGGCTCTGGGCCGTCGACTGCACGGCGATCACCACGCGGTCGACATAGGGCATGATGCGGTGGTCGAGCAGGGCGGTCGTGTCGCCCAGCACCGGCACGCCCATGATGTTCTCGGGTGCGCGGTCCAGGCGATCGTCGAACACGCCCAGCACATTGACCTCGCCCGTGCGCATGGCCGCGTCGATCAGGCGTTCGGCATTGGCCGTGGCGCCGACCACGACGATGTTGGGCGTCAGGCGGCCCTGGCTGCGGCCGCGCGCGATCACGCTCCACCACACGCCATGCAGAGCAGCCAGCGCGCCGGCGGCGACCAGCAGCGTCCAGACGGTGACGGTATCGACATTGCCCGGCGGGACCAGAGCCACGGCGGCGGCCAACAGGCCCGCGCCCAGCGCCAGGGCGACTTCGCCCAGATGGCGGGCCAGGGTCTGCTTGCGCGGGAATGCGTAGCCACCCAAAGCACGCAGGCCGATCAGGGTGGTGATAGCCCACAGGGCGGCGGCGACCGGATGGCTCTCGACCGTGACCGTCACGGCGAAGGCGGCGATCGCCAGGATGTCGGCGATGCGGAAGATACGCGCCAGCACGCGGGCCTCCAGCCGAGCCCGCGTCGGGATCAGCTGGCCGGGCCGGAAGGGGCCCCGTCGCGCTCGTCCAGGATCTCCGCCGCCGCTCCCACCCAGGCGCGCAGGACCCTCCGTCGAAGCGACGAAGGCCGAGGCGTTTTCGGCATGGGCGGTGGTTGGAGACACAGGACGCATGGCGCTCTTCGTTGAGAAAACCATGTTCAACCTAGCGCTGCCGTCTGAGCGTCACGTTAACATCGGAATTTTCCGACATCGGCCGTTGTCATCCCGAAGCGAACAGGCTATCGAACCGCTCCCTCTCAGGAGGAGACGTGGCCGAGAGGCTGAAGGCACCGCTTTGCTAAAGCGGCATACCTCAAAAGGGTATCGAGGGTTCGAATCCCTCCGTCTCCGCCATTCCCCAATTCCATTGGTATTCGCGCGCGCTCAGTCGCCTGAGATGCGTTGAGATTCAGGGGTTTATCGGATTGTTTGATGTCGGGGCGTTGGCCGTCCGGACGCCCGTCTGTTCGCGGTCGTGACCGCAGAGAGCAGCGATATCCCGGGACGAGGGCCTAGGGCGCGCGAGTCGGCGCGCGATCGATCTGGAAGGTGTCCGCGCTCCCCGAAGGGAGCGCGGCCTTAAGCTTAAAAGGTCTTGCGGATGCTGGCGTAGAAGTACCGGCCGTAGGGTTGGTACACGGTGCCCAGATAGCCGTTTGACGACAGCGGCGGGTTCTCGTTGGTCAGGTTGCGCACGCCCAGCTTCAGGCGGGTGTTGGCCGCCCAGCCCTTGGTGAACTCGTACTGACCGTAGACGTTGGTCGTGACCTGGGAGTCGATGATCCAGGGC
>NZ_JAGIBH010000049.1 GCF_017744445.1 Caulobacter sp. | reverse complement strand
GGACTGCACGGCCGCGCCGGCCGTCACCTGCGCCTGCAGGACGGCGGCCAGGACCACAGGGCGACCGCGGCCGGCGACCGCGGCGACTGGCACATCGAGGTCGATGGCACCGCCTCGGTGGTGTCGGCCGCACGCCTGGCCGACGGCGTCCTCGAACTGCGTATCGACGGTCAGGGACGGCGCCTGGCGGTCCGCTTCGACGGGGATGCGCTGGAACTGCACGACGGCCACCGGCGCCGGACACTGCGCCTGCTGCCTGCCGAACGCGGCGAGGGCCGCGGCGAAGCCGGCGGAGACGGCCGCGTGCTGGCGCCGATGCCCGGCCGTATCGTGCTGGTCAAGGCCAGCCCCGGCCAGGCGGTGGCCGCGGGCGCCGAACTGCTGGTGATGGAGGCGATGAAGATGGAACTGACGGTCAGGGCGCCGCGCGACGGCGTGGTGTCCGAACTGCGCGCCATGGCCGGCGATTTCGTCGAGGCCGACACGGTGCTGGCGATCGTCGCCGATGCGGTCGCCACCGATGCGGCCGCCACCGGTGTGGTCAGCAGTGTGGAACGGGCATGAGCGACTTCGTCCGCATCGTCGAGGTCGGCCCGCGCGACGGACTGCAGAACGAAGCGGCGACGGTCGCCACCGCCGACAAGATCGCGCTGGTCGACCGGCTCTCGGCCACCGGCCTGCGCAGCATCGAGGCGACCAGCTTCGTCAGCCCGAAGTGGGTGCCGCAGCTGGCGGACGCGGCCGAGGTGATGGCCGGGATCCGGCGCGCCCCCGGCGTGTCCTACCCGGTGCTGGTCCCCAACGAGCAGGGCGTGCGGCAGCACTCCGATGCCGGTGACGAATTCTTCCAGGTGCCGATCCAGGTAGCCGGTGTCGATCCGGCCCTCGACCACGGCCGGGTGCAGCGCCAGCGCCTCGAGGAAGGCGAGGTTGGTCTTCGGCCCGGCGACGTGGCATTGGGCCAGCGCGGCACCCAGCCGCGCCAGTGCGCGTGGCCTGTCGGCGTCGTGGACGATGAGCTTGGCGAT
>NZ_JAGIBH010000048.1 GCF_017744445.1 Caulobacter sp. | reverse complement strand
GACCCAGACCGCGCAACTCTCGACCACCCAGCTTGGCGCCCTGACGGCGACGCAGGTGGGCGCGCTGACGACCGCGGCCTTCTCGGCCCTGGACGCCACCCAGGTCGGCGCGCTGAGCGAGACCCAGATCAAGGGCCTGACCACCCAGCAGGTGGCCGCCCTGAACGCCACCGACATCGGTGAGCTGGCCACCACGCAGATCGCCGCGCTGACCGCCGGCCAAGTGGGCGCGCTGAACACCACCGCCTTCTCGGCGCTGAGCGCCACCCAGGTCGGGGCTCTGAACGAAACCCAGATCAAGGGCATTTCGGCCAGCCAGCTGAAGGCCCTGACGGCCACCGACGTGGGCGAGCTGGCGACGACCCAGATCTCGGCCCTGACCGGCGCGCAGCTGGCCAGTGTCAGCGCGACCAACGTCTCGTCCCTGACCAGCACCCAGGTCGGAGCGCTTTCGACGACCCAGGTCAAGGCCCTGACGGCCGACCAGATCAAGGGTCTGACCACCACCGATATCGGCGAGCTGGCCGACACCCAGATCGCGGCCCTGACGGCCGACCAGATCAAGAATCTGTCGGCGGCCAACGTCTCGGCCCTGAGCCAGACCCAGGTCAGCGTCCTGGCCAACACCCAGATCGCGGCGCTGAACGCGAGCCAGGTGAAGGGGCTGACGACCACCGACATCGGTGAGCTGTCGTCGACCCAACTGGGCGCTCTGACGACCGCGCAGCTCAATGTCCTGGCCTCGACCCAGGTGCAGCAGCTGTCGACGACCCAGATCGGCGGCCTGAGCGCCACCCAGATCGGCGCGCTCAGCTCGTCCAACCTCACGCTGATGGACGCCACGCAAATCGGCGCCCTGACGGGGACCCAGCTGAAGGGTCTGACCAACAGCCAGCTGGCTGGTCTGACCACCACCAATATCGGCAACCTGGCGGACACCCAGGTCGCGGCGCTGTCGGCGAGCCAGCTCGGCGCGCTGTCGACGACCGGCTTCTCGGCCCTGAACCAGACCCAGGTCGCCGCCCTGAGCG
>NZ_JAGIBH010000047.1 GCF_017744445.1 Caulobacter sp. | reverse complement strand
GCACATGCGTATGCCGAAGCGCGGCTTCAACAACCCCTTCCGCCTGGAGTTCGCCGAAGTGAACCTGTGGCGCCTGGAGCAGGCCGTCGCCGCTGGCAAGTTCAAGAAGGGCGCCGAGCTGGGCGCTGCTGAACTGGTCGCCGCCGGCGTCATCCGTCGCGAACTGGACGGCGTGAAGCTGCTGGGCAAGGGCGAGATCAAGACCGCCCTGAAGCTGACCGTCTACTCGGCCACCGAAGCCGCCATCAAGGCCGTCGAGGCCGCTGGTGGTTCGGTCACCGTGACCAAGAAGGCCAAGGCGCAAGCCGAAGCCTAATCCATAAAAACTGTCATCCCGGCCCAGCGCGAAGCGCGCCGAGCCGGGACCACGGCAAGCGCCGACGTTTCCGGCGGTCCCGGCTCTTCGCTTCGCTACGGCCGGGATGACAGTTCTTTTCGAGGCTCGCCGTGACAACACGGCGGGCCTCACCTATTTGTGGCGCTCTCCTCGGATCAGCCTGGTCCGAGAATCCAAATTTCAGAGCGTGGTCGCCGCGAGAAGCGGTTATCCATTTTCGGCAATCGCGCTCCTGAGTCGTGGGGATCTGAATGGCCTCGGCCGCCGAACAACTCGCAGCCAACATGAATTTCGCGTCGTTCCAAAAGGCGACCGAACTTCACAAGCGTATCTGGTTCACGATCATCGCGCTGGTCGTCTACCGCCTGGGTTCCTACGTCCCGATTCCGGGCGTCGACGTGAATGCGTTCTCGCGCCTGTTCAGCAACAATTCCGAGGGCATCCTCGGCATGTTCAACATGTTCTCGGGCGGCGCCGTTTCACGGATGGCGATCTTCTCGCTGAACGTGATGCCGTACATCAGCGCCTCGATCATCGTGCAGCTGATGGGCTCGGTGTATCCGCCGTGGGAAAAGCTGAAGAAGGAAGGCGGGGAGGCGGGCCGCAAGACCCTCAACCAATATACCCGCTACCTGGCCGTGGTTCTGGCCATCGTGCAGTCGGCCTCGATCGCCATGGGCCTGCAGGCCCAGCCC
>NZ_JAGIBH010000046.1 GCF_017744445.1 Caulobacter sp. | reverse complement strand
GGCCAAGCGGGCGAAGACCGGGCCGGGGGCCTCGTTATAGACCGGCAGCAGCACCAGCAGCGGCGCCAGCGACAGCAGCGTGTAGAACGACAGCGAGGCGGCCTGGGTCATCAGGTCGGCCTCGACGAAGCGCCTGAGCAGCGCCGCCGGCAGGCTCTGCTGCAGCCGGTCGAGATGCCGGCGCAGCCTGGCGGGCGAGATTGGCTTCATCGCGTGGATCGGGCCTCGGTCGGCGCCAGCGTGGCGCGGCAGACGTGGCCGTCGCGTGAGCGCGAGGCTACACCGCGCGGCCGGCCAGCGCGGACAGCGCCTCGCCGCTGACCCGCTGCACGGTCCAGCCGTCCATCGGCGTGGCGCCGAGGCTGCGGTAGAAGTCGATCGCCGGCGTGTTCCAGTCCAGCACCGACCACTCGAAGCGGCCGTAGCCGCGGTCCAGCGCCAGCCGTGCCAGGTGGGTCATCAGCTGCAGGCCGATGCCGCGGCCACGCAGTTCCGGGCGCACGAACAGGTCTTCCAGGTACAGCCCGGGCTTGCCGAGGAAAGTGGAGAAGGAGACGAAGAACAGGGCGAAGCCGGCCGGCTGGCCGTCGCACTCGGCGATCACCACCTCGGCAGCGGGACGGGGACCGAACAGCGCGGCCTCCATGTCGGCGGCGGTGGCGACCGCCTCGTGGGCGAGGCGCTCGTACTCGGCCAGTCCCTGGATCAATTCGAGGATCAGCGGGACGTCTTCGCGGACGGCCGGGCGCAGCACGATCGACGGACTCGGGGTGGACATGGCGTGGGCCTCCGGGCAGGAGGCGCATTGTCGCGCGCCGGACTGCCGCGCGGTGCGCTTCAGCGATCGCCCGCCGCCGCCACGCGCCAGACCGCGTTGCCGACGTCGTCGGCGACGAGCACGCCGCCGCGCGCATCCACCGCTACGCCGACCGGCCGGCCCTGCGCGTCGCCGCGTTCGTTGACGAAGCCTTCGAGCACTGGCTCGGGCGGGCCCGACGGCCTGCCATCGGCAAACGGCACGAAGACCACGCGGTAACCGACCTTCGGCTGCCGGTTCCAGGAGCCGTGCAG
>NZ_JAGIBH010000045.1 GCF_017744445.1 Caulobacter sp. | reverse complement strand
GTCCTCGGCCATTCGATCGGTCACCACCTGCAGGCCCGCCTCGGCATAGCGCTCCAGGCCGCGGTTGGCGCTGACCAGCACCGGGCCGGTCTCCCCGGGAAAACGACGGGCGAAACGCTGCACCTGCGCGACGCCGTCGCGCACGATCCACGCCTTGTCGATGCCGCCAAGCCGGGTGCCGCGGCCGCCGGCCAGCAGGCCCAGGGTCAGTGCATCGGCGGCGAACACCGCCGCCAGCACCAGCCAACAGACCCCCAGCATGGCCAGCGCGCCCCACTCGCGCTCGAGGTTCATGCGGCCCATCAGCATCGACCGTCCGACGATCGCCGTGAACAGGGTCATGGCCGCGACCGGGATCGCGAACAGCAGGGTCTCGCCGCGACGGCGGGCTTTGAGCATGTGCATCAGTTCCTCCATCAGATAGGCCTGGGCCTGGGCGTCGGGGGTGTTGGCCTCCGAGCGCCAGGCCTGTTCGAGACGGTCAAACTCCATCGCCGTCCTCCTTCACCAGGATCGTCAGTCGGGCGCGCACGCGGGTCAGGCGCGCGCCGATATTGGTTTCCGTCAGCCCGTGCACGCGGGCGATGGCGCCATAGGCCAGCCCGTCCAGCGACAGCAGGATCAGCGACCGGTCCAGTGGAGGCAGGGTGCGGATCGCCGCGTAGAGTCGTTCCAGCAGATCGGCCTCGGGCGTGTCTGGATGCTCCTCCGCCCGCACGGCGAGCTCGGCCGCCACGCCGTCTTGCCGTTTCCGCCGCCGGGTTTCGCCGCGTCGCCAGGTGAGGGCGGCGTTGTGGGCCACGCGGTGGACGAAGGTCGTGTCTGCGGCCTTCCCCCGAAAGCGCGGCCGGGCCTTCCACAGGGCCACGGCCAGCTCCTGCATCAGGTCGTGCTGGTCGGCGGGCTCGGCGAAGGCGCGGGCCGTCCGGCGCAGGGTCGCCAGGTGCGACGCGAGCCACGCCGCGAATGCCTCGTCCTCCTGTCGCCCGCCAGCCATTCTTCGCCCCGTTTTCGAAAGGTTAGACGCCGGCCGCCGGGCCGTCCTTACACGGCTTCCCTTCGGGGCATGCTTGCCACGCTTCAAACGCTCGTTAGACTTTGTCCCATGTCCGACGATCTCACAG
>NZ_JAGIBH010000044.1:534-1659 GCF_017744445.1 Caulobacter sp. | reverse complement strand
CGCCGAAGGCGCGCTCGAACACGTACTGGCCGGTGGTGCCGATCCGCGGCGAGGCGGTGAAGCCGCGGCCGTCGAGCAGGGCGCGGAAGTCGGCCAGCATCTGCGGGCTGCCGCAGATCATGGCGCGGTCGTGCTCGGGGTCCAGCGGTGCCAGTCCCAGGGTTTCCATCATTGCGCCACTGGCCATCAGGTCGGTCAGGCGGCCGTGGTTGGGGAACTCCTCGCGGCTGACCGCGGGGTAGTACAGCAGCTTGTCGCGGATCGTCTCGCCGAGGAACTCGTGCTGAGGCAGTTCCTTCTCGAAGTAGTCGCGATAGGCCAGGTCGGCGGCATTGCGCACGCCATGGCACAGGACCACGCGCTCGAAGCGCTCGTAGGTTTCCGGGTCCTTGATCACCGACAGCCACGGCGCCAGGCCGGTGCCGGTGCCGAGCAGGTACAGGTTGCGGCCGGGCAACAGGTCGCTGATCAGCAGGGTACCGGTCGGCTTGCGCCCGACCAGGATGGTGTCGCCCGGCTTGATGTGCTGCAGGCGCGAGGTCAGCGGGCCGTTGGCGACCTTGATGCTGAAGAACTCCAGCTGCTCTTCCCAGTTGGCGCTGGCGATGGAGTAGGCGCGCAGGATCGGCCGGCCCGCTTCGCTGGGCAGCCCGATCATCACGAACTGGCCGTTCTCGAAGCGGAAACCGTCGTCGCGGGTGGTGGTGAAGCTGAAGTAGGCGTCCGTCCAGTGACGGACATCGAGCACCGTTTCGGTGCCGTAGGCGGAGGACATCGTGGCGTCGTGGGGAATAAGTTTCCCCGCAATTGTAGCCGACGCCCGCGCCCGGGCCTTGACCAGGCGCAAGCGCGGCGTCGTCGGGCGGTCTTCAGCCCTGCGGCGGCACCAGTTTCAGCAGCTTGCCGTCGTCTTCGTCGGTGACCAGGTAGAGGTTGCCGTCGGCGGCGGCGCGCACGTCGCGGATGCGTTCGCCCAGGTCCTGCAGCAGGCGCTCCTCGCCGACGACCTTGTCGCCGTCCAGCTGCAGGCGGATCAGGCTGCGCTGGGCCATCGAGCCGATGAACAGGCTGTCGTTCCATGGCTTGCCCGGATGGCCCACGTAGAAGGCCAGGCCGGACAGGGCG
>NZ_JAGIBH010000044.1:0-520 GCF_017744445.1 Caulobacter sp. | reverse complement strand
TCCGGGCGCGCGCCGGCCTGGCCGACGAACGGGTTGTCCTCCGGCACGCTGCCGTCCAGGTTCAGGCGGACCAGCTTGCCCTGCAGCTTGTCCAGTTCCTGCGCCATCATCTTCAAGGTGCGCTCGCCCTGGCTGATGAAGACATGGCCGTGGCCGTCGAAGGCGAAGCGCGAGCCGTAGTGGTTCTCGGTGTTGACCTTCGGTTCCTGGCGGTAGAACACGGTCACGTCCTGCAGGCCGGTGTCGCCAAGCGTGGCGTAAGCGGCCGAGGTGCCGGACAGGCCGTTCTCGCCGGGCTCGGCGTAGCTCAGGTAGATGCGCCGGCTCTGCGCGAAGTCCGGAGCGAGCGCGACATCGAGCAGGCCGCCCTGGCCGCGCGCGGACACCGCCGGCACGCCGGTGAGCGGCGCCGACACGCTGCCGTCGGCGGCGATGCGGCGCAGGGTGCCGACGCGCTCGGTGACCAGGAAGCCGCCCTCCGGCAGCAGCGCCACCGACCACGGATGCGACAGGCCATGCG
>NZ_JAGIBH010000043.1 GCF_017744445.1 Caulobacter sp. | reverse complement strand
ATCGCGTAGGGCAGGTACTCCTCCATGCCTGGTGCGCCGAACAGTTCGACCGCACGCTGCTGGTCGGCCATGTCTTCGGAGTGCTCGAACGGCAGGTAGAAGAAGGCACGCAGCGACGGCCCGGTCGCCGCGTCGTGGCCGGCGGCCAGCGCGCGGTGGGCGTAATGCCGTGCCAGCCCGTCGCTGGCGAAGGCGTGGCCGCTGCCGCGGAAAATGTTGCGCGGGATCTGGTCGAGCAGGACCAGCAACGCCAGCGCGCCCTCGGCCGACGCCAGCCAGTCCTCGCAACCGCGCCGGGCGGCGAGCAGGTGCGCATCGAGGAAGCGCGTCTCGCATTGGCGGTCGAACGCCTCGCCGCCGTTGATCGCGCCGGCCAGCGTGTCGAGCTTGAGGTCGCGCTTGCCGCCGGCGTCGCCGGAACTGTCGGCGCTGCCCTTGTCGTCCGACGACGACTGCCACCAGCGGCGCTTGGGCTTGTCCTGCGGCTTGCCGCTGTTCTTGCGCAGGTATTCGCTGGCGTCGATGAACGCGGCGCGGTAACCGGCGACATTGCCCATCCGCGTGGACGGGGCGACGCCCTTGCCGCCATAGACACGCTTGGGGTTCTCGCCGCAGGCCATCTTCAGGCCCCACGGCGCGCCGGGGAATTTCATCGCCTGGTAGGTGGTGGCCGGCACGTTGCGCAGGGTCACGCCGCGGCCGCCGACCAGGTTGGCCGAGCCGGGCAGCACCTGCAGGGTGGTGATGCCGCCGGCCAGCGCGGTTTCGAAGCCGGGATCCTGCGGCCACACCGAATGCTCGGCCCAGACGTTGGCGGTGACCGGCGCGGTCATCTCGTTTCCGTCGCTGTGCGCCTTCACTCCCGGGCTCGGGTACACGCCCAGGTGCGAGTGCACGTCGATGATCCCCGGGGTGACCCACTTGCCGCTCGCATCGACCACGCGGGTGCCTGCGTCGGCCTGCAGGCTGGTGCCGACCTGCACGATCCTGCCGTCGCGCATCAGCACGTCGGCGCCATCCAGGCGCTGGCCGGTGCCGGTGAGCACGGTGGCATTGCGCAGCAGCACCGGCTCGGACGGCAGCGGCTTGTAGGTGCTGGGATATGGATCGTCGGTGAAGCGCGAGGCGGCGGTCGCGGCCGGCATCAGGC
>NZ_JAGIBH010000042.1 GCF_017744445.1 Caulobacter sp. | reverse complement strand
GGGAGGGACCCACGCTTGCGTGGGAGGGAGAGGGATTACGACGCCCGACGACGAGCCGGCAGTGCGAATATCGGCAAGGGTTTAACCCCTCACCCTCCCACCACTTCGTGGCGGGCCCCGCCCTCTCCCTCTGGGAGAGGGTCTTTTTTTAGAACGCCCCTTGCGGGACCTCGGCGTACTGGCCGCCCTTGCGGTAGCGGTAGAGGTAGGACGGGACGACCGACTCCACGGCGGTCGGCACGACGCCGGCCTCGGCCAGACCCGGCAGGCCGTTGTTCGCGACGTTGTCGGCCTTCAGCGACTCGACCTGGTCGGACGTCAGCGGCGGGTTGATCGGCGACAGGTCGCCGACCTTTCCGATCCAGCCGGCGGCGAAGAACGGGATCGGGGCGAGGACGCGGTTGCGGCCGGTCTCGACCAGGATCAGCTCCAGCAGTTCCTTGAAGCTGTAGACGGCCGGGCCGCCCAGCTCGTAGGTCAGGCCCTCGGCCGCCGGGTGCGAGACCGCCTTGGCGATCACGGCGGCCACGTCGCCCACATAGACCGGCTGGAACTTGGTCTCGCCGCCGCCGACCAGCGGCAGGGCGGGGAACAGGGCGGCCATCTGGCCGAACTTGTTGAAGAAGCGGTCCTCGGGGCCGAACACGATCGACGGGCGAATCACCACCGCGCCCGGGAAGACCTCGCGCACGGCCTGTTCGCCGGCGGCCTTGGTGCGGGCGTACTTCGAGGGCGACTCGGCGTCCGCGCCCAAGGCCGAGATCTGGACCAGGCGCTTGACGCCCGCCGCCCTGGCCTGTTCGGCCACGGTGCGTGCGCCCATAACGTGCAAAGTCTGGAACTTCTGGCGGCCGCTCTCCCAGAGCACGCCCACCAGGTTCACGGCCGCTTCCGCGCCGTTCAGGGCCCGCGCCACCGAGGCCGCGTTGCGGACATTGGCCTGGACCACCTCGATCTGACCCACGTCGCCCAGCATGCGCATGCGATAGGCCAGGTTCGGATTGCGAACCGCCACCCGCACGCGATGGCCCGCCTTGGCGAGCGCGCGGACGACCTGGCCGCCGACGAAGCCGGAGCCGCCGAACACCGTGACCAGACCTTGCATATTGAACTCCGTCCTAAAGCCGTGAGCGGGGGATTAGACGACCCGGACGACAATCGCAACGAAATGCGAAATTAAGCGATTGACGTGGCCAGAACCTTTGCATAAACGTCCCGGCCTCGCGGCGGTCCACGGATCGCTTCGCAGGCCCAGGTGGCGGAATTGGTAGACGCGCTGGCTTCAGGTGCCAGTGACTGAAAGGTCGTGGAGGTTCGAGTCCTCTCCTGGGCACCACCCTTCGTAAGGAAGGGTGGCGC
>NZ_JAGIBH010000041.1:369-1282 GCF_017744445.1 Caulobacter sp. | reverse complement strand
TCCTGTATCGCCCGCTGGTGGCGCAGGGCGACTATGTCCACGCCGAGAGCAAGGGCCTGCTGGACCGCCTTTTCGACGGCCGCCTGGCGCCGCTGGTCAGTCATTTCTCGCAGCGCGAGCGCCTGAGCGACGAGGACGTCGCCGAGCTTCGCCGCATCCTGGAGGCCCACGATGAGCGCCGCTGAGATCCTGGAGGTCCTGGTCCGCACGAACCTGGCCCTGGGGGCCGGGGTGCTGCTGGTGCTGGCCCTGAGGCGGCCGGTGCGGGCCCTGGGCGGCGCGCGCGCGGCCTACGCCCTGTGGCTGGCCGCGCCGCTGGCGGCCCTGGCCGTGCTGGTTCCCCCGCGGACGGTGACGGTGATGGTGTCCGAGAGCGCGCCGGCGGCCGTCGAGGCCCCCGCGCCCGCCCCTGCGCCTCGTCCAGGGGCCTCCGCCGCGAGGGCGGCGGTCCCGGTTTCGCGGATCGATCCCGCCGAGGCGCTGGTCGCGGCCTGGGCCCTGGTCGCCGTCCTGGCCCTGGGCGTCCAGGCTGTGCGCCAGCACCGCTTCGTGCGGTCTCTGGGCCGGCTGCGCGACGAGGACGGAGTGTTTCACGCCGAGCACGTGCAGGCCGGGCCGGCGGTGATCGGCGCCCTGCTGCCTCGCCTGGTGCTGCCCGCCGACTTCGCCTCGCGGTTCACCGATGAGGAGCAGGCCCTGGTGCTGGCGCATGAGCGCAACCACCTGGCGGTGGGCGACGCCCAGATCAACGCCATGGTCGCGGTCCTGCAGGGCCTGTGCTGGTTCAACCCGCTGGTCCACCTGGCCGCCCGCCGCCTGCGCGTCGACCAGGAGATCGCCTGCGACGCCGCCGTGCTGGCTCGTTTCCCCTCGGCCGCCCGGGCCTATGGCGAGGCGATGCTGAAGACCTGTC
>NZ_JAGIBH010000041.1:0-359 GCF_017744445.1 Caulobacter sp. | reverse complement strand
CAGGCAGTGGGGCATGCTCAACGAGTGCGTGCCGGCCGAGCAGCTCGATGCGCGCATCGCCGCCATCGCCGCGGGCTTCGCCGCCATCGCGCCGGCCGCGCTCGCCGCCTGGTGGGCGCGGGAGCGGTCTCCGTGCTGGTCCTGGGCGGTGCCGTCGTCGCCTGGGCGGCCCAGCCGGCGCGCGTCGCCCACGAGGTCGCCGCCGACGCCGAGGACGGTCCCCGCGCCCGCAATCCCGGCGACGCGCGCCTGCTGGACGCCGTCCGCTCGGGCGACGCCAGGGCCGTGGCCGCCCTGCTGGACGCGGGCGCCGATCCGAACCAGGTCTGGCGCGGCGACGGCACGGCCCTGATCGAGGC
>NZ_JAGIBH010000040.1 GCF_017744445.1 Caulobacter sp. | reverse complement strand
CCGTGCGCGAACAGGACATGCTGTCGCACGCGCCTCGTTGAGCACTGGATACAGCGCCGCGCCTTCCTCGGTCAGCGCTACTCCGCGCGGCAGGCGGTGGAACAGGCGCACCCCGAGCCGCTCCTCGAGGCCGCGGATCTGGTGGCTGAGCGCGGCCTGGCTGACATACAGCTCCAGCGCCGCGCGGGTGAAATTCTGGTGGCGCGCGGCGGCCTCGAAGGCGCGCAGCGCGTTGAGCGGCAGCGGCGGGCGGGACATGGCGAGACTTGAGCAGGACTGATGGCGGAATGCTAGCCGCTGGGCGAAACCTGCGCCTGTGGGCCTGAGCCATGCATCCGGCTCATGGCTGCCCCTGAAAACTTGCGCTGGTGGCGGTGGGCGCAGGTTCCAATACTCGGCGCTCCATCCAAGGAGGAATGCCATGCTCGCCCGTCGCCGCTTCCTGCAAGTTGGTGCCACTTCCGCCGGCTCCGCGCTGTTCGCCCCGCTGCTGGCGCCGGCCACGGAGGCCAGCGTGGCGGTCGGTACGCCCGGTTCGGGCGCGATCGCCAACGCCGGCGATTTCGCCGCACTGGAGGTGGCCAGCGGCGGCCGGCTCGGGGTGAGCCTGCTGGATACCGTCAGCGGCCGCGCCCGTGGCCATCGCCAGGACGAGCGCTTCCCGATGTGCAGCACCTTCAAGGCGCCGCTGGCGGCGGCGGTGCTTGCCGGTGCCGACCGCGGCCAGTGGTCGCTGGACCGGCGCCTGGCCGTGCGCGAACAGGACATGCTGTCGCACGCGCCCTTCACCCGGCGGCACGTCGGCAAGGACATGACCGCGCGCGACCTGTGCCGGGCCGCGATGGTGGCCAGCGACAACTCCGCCGCCAACCTGCTGCTGGGGCTGGTCGGTGGCCCGGCCGCGCTCACCGCCTTCCTGCACGGGCACGGGGACACGGTGACCCGCAGCGACCGCTACGAGCCGTCCATGAACGAATTCGCCCTGGACGATCCGCGCGACACCACCAGCCCGGCGGCGATGGCCGCCAGCATGGCCCGGTTCGCGGTCGGCGATGCGTTGTCGACGACTTCGCGCCGGCAGTTTGCCGACTGGCTGATCGACAACGGCACCGGCGGTACCTGCCTGCGGGCCGGCCTCGGCCCACGCTGGCGGGTCGGCGACAAGACCGGCAGCAATGGTGTCGATGCCCGCAACGATGTCGCGGTGCTGTGGCCGCTCGATGGTGGTGCGCCCTGGGTGCTGGCCGCCTACCTGCAGGGTGCGACGGTGGACAGCGCCTCGCGCGATGCGGTGCTTGCCCAGGCCACGCGCCAGGACACCCGCTCGTGGTTCTCGGTCTCGGCCGTCTCGGTCCAGG
>NZ_JAGIBH010000003.1 GCF_017744445.1 Caulobacter sp. | reverse complement strand
CACTCACCCTCCCACGCCTTCGGCGCGGGCCCCTCCCTCTCTCCATGAGAGAGGGGTTCAAGAAAAAGATTCACGCTCGTGTCGGCGCGCTACCTCGCCATCCGTCCTAGGGTGGACTTCACCCCGGAGACCCCGCCATGACCCCCACCATCACCGCCTTCAAGGCCTCCCCCGATCGCGGCCGGGGCCTGGCGCGCGACATGCAGGTGCGCTGGGCGCTGGAGGAGGTCGGCCAATCCTACGACGTGCGGCTGGTCACCTTCCCGGAGATGAAGCAGGCCGAGCACCTGGCCCGGCAGCCGTTCGGCCAGATCCCGACCTTCCAGGACGGCGATCTCTGCCTCTTCGAGTCCGCCGCCATCGTCCACCACATCGCCCTGAACCACCCCGGCCTGCTGCCGGCGGACGAAGGCGGCAAGGCCCGCGCCCTCTCCTGGATGTTCGCCGCGATGAGCACGATGCAGCCGCCGATCGTCGAGTTCGGCATGGCCACCATCCTGGAGCGCGACAAGCCCTGGTTCGAGGCTCGCCAGCCGATGCTGGAGCAAGCCGTCCGTACACGGCTGGACCAGCTGGCCGCCCGCCTAGGCGACGCCGAGTGGCTGGACGGCGACTTCAGCGCCGGCGACCTGATGATGGTCGGCGTGCTGCGGCGCCTGGGGCCGTCGGGCATGCTGGCGGACTATCCGACCCTGGCCGCCTATGTGGCGCGCGCCGAGGCGCGGCCGGCGTTCCGGCGGGCCTATGACGACCAGCACCAGGTGTGGGTCGAGGCGTCGAAGGGCTAGCCAACCCCAAACCTTGACCCAACCCGAGCTTCCCCGCGAAAGCGGGGATCCAAGCCGAGTCCGAGGGCCGTCGCTCGGCCTCACCCCTTCCTGAAACCCAGCTTGGATCCCCGCCTTCGCGGGGATCCAAGCTGGGAGAGACGCGTGTGGATTACCGCTTCTTGCCCAGCTCGGCGGCAATGTCCTTGGTCATCCGGCCGACCTTGCGGTGGGCGGTCGTGATCTGCTCGCGGGTCACGCCCCAGCGCTTCATCCAGTATTCGACGGCCTGGCGCTCGGAGAGGTCCAGGCGGTCCTTGTCGATGAACCCACGCTTGTCCTTCAGGCCAGCCATCAGCGGCTCCCCCACGGTCTGGAATCGCCCGCCGCGGCGCGGTTGGCCTGTTGTCGCTGGAACTTCCCGCCCCGCGGCGGTTTCGGCCGCGCGTCGAGCGCGGCCTGCTTCAGGCGCAGGGCGCGCTGAATGGGGGTTTCGTCGGGCGGGGTGTCGGCGGTCATGGAGCGCATTATACCCCTCTCTCATAGAGAGAGGGAGGGGCCCACGCGAAGCGTGGGAGGGTGAGAGGTTTCACCACCAACCGGAAAACCCCGATTCCTTCCGTTGAGCCCGTAAGCTCAACATGTCCAACCTCCACCATGGACAAGATCGCCAACGCCCGTCGCCTCCGCCAGGACCAGACCCTGGCCGAAAAGACCCTGTGGAAGCTCGTCCGCAACCGCCGCCTCGGCGGCTTCCGCTTCCTCCGGCAACACCCGATCGACCGCTACATCGTGGACTTCGCCTGCGAGGCGGCGAAGCTGATCGTGGAACTGGACGGGCCGGTTCACGACGATCGGGAAGAGTATGACGCTCGCCGTACGGCGACGCTGGGGCTGTTCGGGTACGTGGTCATCCGCTTCCCTAACCAGCGGGTGCTGACCGATCCCGGCGGGACGGCGGACGATATCCTGGCGGCGCTTCGTTCGGCCAGGTCGTAACCTCTCACCCTCCCACCGCTACGCGGCGGGCCCCTCCCTCTCTCTATGAGAGAGGGGTTCGGGAGGGCGGTCCTTGACTGGCGTGGTCAGTCCGGCACGCTGCAGCCTCCAAGAGATGTAAGGTGATCACCGACCCTGGGGGTCGATGTTCGGACTGATACGGAGAGATCTAACTGATGGCAGATAACAATAGCGATCACCTTATAGATCCAGATCCAATGGCAATTGCGGGTCTCGCAATAAGTCTTGTTGGAGCGGTCGTCCCTCTGGTCCAGATGTTCCGAAAGCAGCCCCCTACTGAGGTCCACGTTCACGTCATTCAGCAACAACCCTTGATGGAACTTGAGCGAACAATTGACAGCACAAAAAGCCACCTAAAATCCTTGCAGCGCGCGGTAGATTTCGGCTCGCCCAGCCCAGATATTCAATTCTATGACGCTCCGACACGCCTGCTAACGACCTCCCTTGAGATCGATCAAGGATACTTCGACACCTACACGTCATCGCTCAGCAGCCTCTTCACAAGCACCGGTCACATATCGATTTGGATTCACAATATCGTCCGAAATCACCCCCAATTGGCCGGAAGACTTGGAGAAAGCCTTGACCTTCCCCTACAAGAAATAGCCGATCGCCTGAATGTTGCGATGGCAGAAGGCAGACCAATAAGAGAAGTTATAGTCGAATTGAAATCGACCCTTTCTCTTCTTGCCAAAGCCATTGAAGCCGAATTGGCAAGAGATCGTCGAAATTAGATATAAAAAGGGCGGAGCGTCACAGCCCCGCCCTTCAAAACTTCAAGCTCAATGCAAGCAGCTACCTACTCCGCCGCCGCCTTCGGCGCGTAACCCAGGATCGCCTTCGTCTCGAGGAATTCCCCGAACGCGTGATCGCCCCACTCGCGGCCGTTGCCGCTCATCTTGTAGCCGCCGAACGGGGCCATCAGGTCGGGGCTGGCGCCGTTCAGGTTCACCTGGCCGGCGCGGAGTTTCGCGGCCACCGCGCGGACGCCGTCGACGTCCGTGCCCGAGACATAGGCCGCCAGGCCGTACTCGGTGTCGTTGCCGACGGTGATGGCGTCTTCCACCGTGTCGTAGCCCAGGATCGAGATCACCGGACCGAAGATCTCTTCCTTGGAGATCGTCATGTCGGGCTTCACGTTGGCGAAGACGGTCGGCTTCACATAGTAGCCCTTGTCCAGGCCTTCCGGCCGGCCGACGCCGCCGGTGACCAGGGTGGCGCCCTCGTCGATGCCCTTCTGGATCAGGCCCTGGATCTTGTTCCACTGCACCTCGGAGACCACCGGGCCCATCTTGTGGTTGCCGTTCGGGTCGCCGACCGTGTGGCCCTCGGCGGCGGCCTTGGCGATGGCGATGACCTCGTCCATGCGCCGACCGGGGACCAGCATGCGGGTCGGGGCGTTGCACGACTGGCCCGAGTTCATCATCACCGAGGCCACGCCGCCGCCCACCGCGCGGGCGAAGTCGGCGTCGTCCAGGATGATGTTGGGGCTCTTGCCGCCCAGCTCCTGGTGCACGCGCTTGACGGTCGGGGCGGCGTTCTTGGCCACCTCGATGCCGGCGCGGGTGGAGCCGGTGAACGAGACCATGTCGACCTGCGGGTGGCTGGACAGCGCCGCGCCGACCGTGGGGCCGTCGCCATTGACCAGGTTGAAGACGCCGGCCGGGACGCCGGCGGCATGCAGGATCTCGGTCCAGATGTAGCCTGAGAACGGCGCGATTTCCGACGGCTTCAGCACCATGGTGCAGCCCGTGGCGATGGCCGGCGCGACCTTGCAGGCGATCTGGTTCACCGGCCAGTTCCACGGCGTGATGAAGGCGCAGACGCCGATCGGCTCCTTGACGATCCGGGTCGTGCCCCGGTCTTCCTCGAACTTGTAGCCCTTGAGCACGGCGGCGGCGGTCTGGACGTGGGCGATGCCCATGGCGGCCTGGGCGCGCTGGGCCAGCCAGGCGGGAGCGCCCATCTCCTCGGTGATGGCTTTCGCCATGTCCTCGAAGCGCTTCTGGTACTCGGCGATGATGCGCTCGAGGATATCGATGCGTTCTTCGCGGCTGGTCTGGGAGAAGGTCTCGAACGCCTTGCGGGCGGCGCGGACGGCCTTGTCGACGTCGGCTTCCGAACCCAGCGAGATCACGCCGGCGACCTCTTCGGTGGCCGGGTTGATGACGTCCAGCGGCTTGGGCGCGGCCGGATCGACCCAGGCGCCGTCGATGTAGAACTTGGTGTACTCGCGCATGCCGTTCTCCTGCCCTTGGATTGGAGCCCGCTCTAGTTGGAGAGGCGGCGGGCGGTTTCAAACAAGCATTTAATGTGATCGGCGTTCAGGTGTGAAGGGGGTCCCGCCGCCACATCCACCTTTCCTGTCTTCCTAGGCCTTGTGCCTAGGACCCATCGTTCCACCACCGCTGAGCCAGACACGTCGACGCCAAGCCCAGCGGCGCCATGGATCCTAGGCGCAAGGCCTAGGAAGACGAAAAGGGGAGATCCGCGAACTGGCGGAGTCACCACATAGGGCCAGCTTCCGCCTCGCCGAACACCTCCGCCAGCCGCCGCCGGGTGCCGGGGGAAACGCCCTCGGGCAAGGCGTGCGGGTCGAACCAGCCGACCTCATGGATCTCGCCGGCGGCGTTCGAGGCGCAGGGCTCCCAGGCGTCGACGCGGTAAACGAGGACGTGGTCGCCGGGGTGGACGATCTCGTTGCTGTGGGCCGAGATCAGGCGCGGGCGGGACAGGGCGCGGATCCCGGCCTCTTCCTGGAGCTCACGCACGACAGCGGTCTCGGCTGTCTCGCCACGCTCGACGCCGCCACCGGGCAGGTACCAGCCGTGGATGTAGGTGTGCTGGAGCAGCAGCACCTGGCCGGCCTCATTGGTGACCACCGCCCGCACGCCCAGGGTCAGGCCGCGCCTGAACCGGAAGAAGGCGTAGACCAGGGGCCGGGTGAAGGGTTCGATGCGGCGTCGCCAGAGCATGGCCGTGTAGTAGCTTGCGGTCGGCCGTCGTGACAGCTAAAGCCGCAGCAACTGTCTTTCTCTTCCGGAGCCGCGCCATGCTCGCGATCGGTGTCATCGTTATCTTCCTGGGCGTCGTGCTCGCCCTGAACTACGTCGAGTTCGGCCGCATCGACTAATGACCGGCCCGGCGCGCGGCGCTGCCCTGGTCACCGGCGCGGGGCGCCGGATCGGCAGGGCCCTGGCCCTGGAGGCCGCCCGCGCCGGCTACGACGTCGCCGTCCACTATCGCGCCTCGGCCGACGAAGCCGAGGAGACGGCGCAGGCCGTGCGGGCCCTAGGCCGCCGCGCGGTCCCGGTTCGCGCCGAGCTGTCCGACGAGACCGCCGTGCGCGGCCTGATCGCGGCGTCCAGCGAGATCGCTCCCTTCACCCTGCTGATCAACAGCGCCTCGGCCTTCGAGGACGATCGCGTCGGCGGGCTGTCGCGCCAGACCTGGGACCTGCACCTCGAGACCAACCTACGCGCCCCGATCGTGCTGGCCGAGGCCTTCGCCGCCGCATTGCCGGCGGATATGCAGGGCCTGGTGGTCAATATCGTCGACCAGCGGGTGCTGCGCCCGAACCCTCAGTTCTTCAGCTATTCGCTGGCCAAGGCCGGCCTGTGGTGGGCCACCCAAACCCTGGCTCAAGCGCTTGCGCCGCGCGTGCGCGTCAACGCCATCGGCCCTGGCCCGACCCTGCCCTCGGTGCACCAGGCCCCCGGCGAGTTCGAGGCCGAGGCGGCCGGCGTGTTGCTGAAACGCCGCGCCCTGCCCGAGGACATCGCCGCCGCCCTGCGCTACCTCATTGACGCAAGGTCAGTGACGGGCCAGATGATCGCGGTGGACGGCGGCCAGCACCTGGGCTGGAAAACGCCCGACATCGTAGCACCTTAGGAGGCCACCGCTTGGCCGCTTCCCCTCTCGCCGAAGACACCGCGCCGCAGGACCTGGCCCGCGTGATCGTGACCAAGGTCTTCGTGCGCGGCCTCAAGGTCGACGCCGGCATCGGCGTCTATGACCACGAGTACGGCCGCTTGCAGACCCTGGTGGTCGATGTCGAGCTGGACGTGGCCGCCAGCCACTTCGAGCGCCTGGGCGACACCGTCAACTACGAGCGCATCGGCGAGGCCGCCCGCGCGATCGCCGCCGAGGGCCATGTCGGCTTGGTCGAGACCTTCGCCGAGCGCCTGGCCCAGGCCTGCTTCTTCGACCCTCGCGTCACCCGCGCCCGGGTGCGGATCGAAAAGCCCGAGGCCCTGGCCCCGCACGCGGCCGCCGCCGGCGTCGAGATCACCGCCGTCCGGAGCTAGTCTTTGGAAGTCTCGCACAGCGCCCGGCTCGCCCCCTTCCAGCCCGAAACGGCCTGGACCCTGGACGCCGGCACGCTGACCGAGACGCGCGGCAAGGTCATCCGCCAGTTCCCGCTGTCCAGCCTGACTCGCTACCGCCTGGCCGCCGACAGGAACGGCGGACGTCGCCGCAGCCTGCTGGTGACCTTCGGCCGCCGCCGGGTGGTCATCGCCTCGCAGAGCTATGTCGGCCCCGGACGGTTCGAGGACCGCCTGGCCAACTTCTCGACCCTGGCCCGCGCCCTGGCCGCCGTCGGCGCGGACCTGGCCCCGCGCGCCAAGTTCGGCACGGCCGGGTTCCAGCTGCGCGAAGCCTTCACCTGGATGATCGGCCTGCTGGCGTTCGGCGCGGCGGCGATGCTGATGTTCTCGCTGACCGCCGGCATGGCGGCCGTGGGGATCGAGATGGCGGCGCGGATGGGCTTCGTCCTGATCCTGCTGCTGGCCGCTCTGCCCTGGCTGAACCGCGGCGCGGTCTTCGACCCGCATGATCCGCCGACGGACCTGTTGCCCTAGGAGCGCCGCAGAGCGCCCCCTCCGTCACGCCGCCTATCGGCGCCGCGCCACCTCCCCCGCAAGCGGGGCAGGAGGGTGAAGCTGCATCTCCTCACCCGTGAAACGGGGGAGGTGGATCGCTGCGAATACGCAGCGAGACGGAGGGGGCGCTCGCTGGGTTACCGCACCTTCATTTGCATCGCACCGCCAACCGCGCGACCATTGAGCCAACGACGTTATCCAGGCTCAAGCTTTGCCAGACCTTACAATGGACCCCGCTCTAGACCCCGCCGTGCCGCCCCGGCTGCAGGACGACAAGACCCTGCCGGGCGTCGTCTACGCCCTGCACATCGCCGGCGCGCCGACCGGCGGCCTGACCTGCCTGATCGGGGCGATCATCGCCTATGTCAGCCGCAAGGACGCGCCCGAGTGGCTGGCCAGCCACTACGAGTTCCAGATCCGAACCTTCTGGCTGGCCCTGGCGTTCAGCGTGGTCAGCATCATCCTGACCCCAGTCGGCATCGGCGTTGTCGCCCTGGTCGCCACGGGCGTCTGGCTGGTGGTGCGCGGCGTCGTCGGCCTGTCGGTCCTGCTCAAGGGCCAACCCTATCCCACTCCCAAGAACTGGATGCTCTAAGCCATGACCGACACGACCGTCATCGCCCCCCCAAATGCCACTGGGGCGGAAGAGGACAAGATCCTGCCCGCCGTGGTCTACGGCCTGTATCTGCTGGGCTTCACCAACGGCCTGACCTTCATCATCGGCCTGATCGTGGCCTATGTGAACCGCGACGCCGCCGGCCCGATCAACGAGAGCCACTACACCTTCGCCATCCGGACCTTCTGGCTGTCGATCGCCTGGTTTATCATCGGCGGCCTGCTGCTGGCCTTCGGCATCCCGCTGACCCTGCTGCTGATCGGCATCCCGATGATGATCGTCGGCGGCCTCATTATGGGCGCGGTCAGCCTTTGGTTCGTGGCCCGCTGCGTCATGGGCATCTATTATCTGGTCCGTGGCGAGGCGTATCCGCGTCCTCGCGCATGGCTGATTTAGAGGCGCCGTCCGCGCCAGGCGCCCACCGATAGGTCAGCGTCGCCGCTAGCTTCCCCTGCCGGTTGAGACGGCTCGACGGAGGTAGGGCGGTGAGCTGACTTGTGCGCCCTGGCGGTGGGACGCCCTTTTTCTGGGTGACGTTCGGGGGGACGTGATGCTGGCGCGACTGGTTGGGATCATCTTGGGGGTGATCCTGGCGACATCGGGATACGTGGTGGCGGGCTGGGGCTCGCTGGGGGCATGGGCCACGTCTCTCGATCTCGGACCGTTCGAGCCGCATCGCCCGGCCGCGGGTGCGGTGGCGGCGATCGTGGGCGGAGGGCTCATCATCGCCGCCCTGCTACCCCGCCGTAAGCCCAAGAAGAAAGCCGCGCCGATGGCGTTTGGGATGGCGCTGGAGCCGACCGTTCAGGCCCAGCCCGTGAGCGCCCCGCCGGTCCACACGCCGGCGCCGGCGCCCGTTCAGCAAGTTCAGCCCGTCGCGCCGCCGGTGATGCCGGTCGCCGCCCCGGCGCCGCAGCCGCAAGCTCCGCCGCCCCCGCCCCAACCCGAGACCTTCGCCCAGATGCGCGTGCGCCTGGTCGCGCTCAGCCATGGCGGGTCCTGGGCCGAAGCCGCCCGCATCCTGACCGCGATGAAGCGCGCTGCCCAGACCAACGAAGAACTGGCCATCGTCTATCGCGACCTGGGCGACTTCGCGCGCGGCCAGGGCCAGGCCGACGAGGCCGCCGAAGCCTATGAGACCTCGGTCTCCTACGCCCGCGAAGTGCGCCAGGCCCGCCCCAACGACGACACCGCTGAACTGCTGGCCGGCGCGCTCTCCGGCGTCGGCGACGCCGCCGAAGCCGAAGGCCGCCTGGACGCCGCCCTGTCGGCCTTCGAGGAAGCCCTGGCCCTGCGCCGCTCGCGCGGCGGCCGCGAGGCCGGCGACACCCAGGCCCAGCGCGCCCTGTCGGTGAACCTGGAACGCCTGGCCGACCTGCGCGAAGACCGCGGCCACCGCATGCGCGCCCTTGACCTCTACCGCGAAAGCTACGACATCGCCGGCCGCCTCGCCGCCGCCGACCCGGCGCGGTTCGGCCCGGACCTGGCCGCGACGCGGGCGCGGATGAACGAGCTGGAAGCGAAGATCCAGGGGTGATGTCCCTCTCCCCCTGCGGGAGAGGGTGGCCGCCAAAGGCGGTCGGGTGAGGGGTCGCGCTCCCCTATCCGGACAGGCCTATCAACCCCTCATCCGTCAGCTGCGCTGACACCTTCTCCCGCAAGGGGAGAAGGGGTTGGATCCACTTTCGCCCCCCCACCGGGAACTTGAAGACGTCCGCTAACCGGACCCGGCCGCACGCGGTGTTCACCGGATGCGTACCTAAAATGGGAGAGGAGCGCCTTCACGAAGCCGCGAGGGCGCGACTTTGTCTCGTGCTCAGCTCACGCGCATCCACCCACGCTCCGTCTTCTGTAGTGGGATCGTGCTGTTGAACTGAACCGTCGCGCCGACGGGCTGCGGCGGAAGCCCGAAGAGGCTCGCGTTATAGCAATTCCATCCAACAAATCGGCCGCTCGCGCTCACGCACTCCGGCCGAATGCCCTGCGGGAACGTCACCGTCGCCCTATACGAGACGACGTAGAACTCAGTGCCGTATACTGACTGGATCTGACCGTTGATCTTCTCGAACCGTTTGATCCGATAGGGCGTCGCCCCCAGCTTCGACTTGAGCTGCTCGTCGAACGCATGCCGCGCCTGGGACGAGGATGGCTTGTCGCTGCAGGCGGCGAGCGTGATGGCAACGGCAGCAAGCGTGCCGATCTGAAGGCCCTTTCGGACCGCGTGGGCAACTGAGGTCTGCATGAGTGGTTCCTTGGCCAGCCGACGATAGAGAGCACGAGGATCTCCTTGCTGCCGGCGGTCGCTACGCTTCGTTCGCGGAACGTGCTCTAAGCACGATCCGGCGGCGCTAGCGGACATCCGGTTTCTGGGCGCGCCGACCATCCGTCACTCTGAGTCCCACAGCTCAAATCGGCGACGCCGGCGCCAGAGACGATCTGGTTCGACGTCCGTGCGGAGGACGGAGCAGTCGCGCTGTTTGCCATAGCGGGAAAAGTGATGAGGTCGCATGAAAGATCCACACTTAGTGAGTGTGATATCGCTTAGACGCTACCATTGCACTAGTAGCAGTCCTTGCCTCAGGTTAAAAGTGGCGTCGATAATGGGGTGCCAGGATGACTGCTGTCTTCGTTCGTGGCGCCGGCTTTAGCTGGACATACCCGCCAGCTCGTCAGCCCATCTAATCGGTGAGCCCGGGTCTACTTTATCACCCATTGCAGACGCTCACGCGTTCTGCTCCCTCGCTGCGGGAGCTGTCGCGGAGCGACTGAAGGGGCATCGCCGTATAGGCCGAGCTGCCCCCTCCGGCCCTTCGGGCCACCTCCCCCAGCGGGGGAGGAGAGGTTCACCGCTTCCAAAGCCAAGTTTCCCCACAAGTTTTTATGACCGCGCCTTGCGCAGCGCGCGCCCAAAAACCGTACTCGACATTCGATAATTCATCATCCGACCAACCCGGCCGGCCGCCAAACCCCGGACCCATCTCGCTTTTGCGAGATTGATAGATCCAATCTATCGTCAGAACTAGTTTTATCAATTTGATTAATCGGAAACCCGTTCGCTACAAGGGCGCATCGTTTTTCAACCGGAGCGTCTCATGTCGCTGATCAACACCGAGATCAAACCCTTCACCGCCACCTCGTACAAGGAAGGCAAGTTCGTCGACGTCAGCGACGCCGACCTGAAGGGCAAGTGGTCGGTGGTCTTCTTCTACCCGGCCGACTTCACCTTCGTCTGCCCGACGGAGCTGGAAGACCTGGCTGACAACTATGACGTCTTCACCCGCCTGGGCGTCGAGATCTACGCCGTGTCGACCGACACGCACTTCTCGCACAAGGCCTGGCACGACAGCTCGCCGGCCATCGGCAAGATCAAGTATCACATGGTCGGCGACCCCTCGGGCACGATCACCAACAACTTCGAAGTGATGCGTCCGGGCGTCGGCCTGGCCGACCGCGGCACCTTCCTGATCGACCCGCAAGGCGTCATCCAGTTCACGGAAACCACCGCCGAAGGCATCGGCCGCAACGCCATCGAGCTGCTGCGCAAGATCAAGGCCGCCCAGTACGTGGCTTCGCACCCGGGCGAAGTCTGCCCGGCGAAGTGGGAAGAGGGTGAAAAGACCCTGGCCCCGTCGCTCGATCTGGTCGGCAAGATCTAAGACTTGAACTATCCGCGTCGCCGCCCGTCATCGGACGGGCGGCGCGCAACCCTCCGATCGTTCGCCGCGTTCGATCCCTCCCCTGACAATCGAATTTGGGCGAACGCCTACCTTTCCTCCCCCTCAGCTTTTTGGGAGCGCCTCATGCTGGACGCTGGTCTGAAGACTCAACTGACTGCCTATCTGCAGAACCTGCGCCAGCCGATCGAACTGGTCGCGTCCCTCGCCGACGACGCGGGCTCGCGGGAGATGCGCGCGCTGCTGGAAGACGTCGCCTCCACGTCGGACAAGGTCAGCGTGAACTTCGCCGGCGACAATGAGCGCAAGCCGTCGTTCGCCATCACCCGCGCCGCCAACGACGCCGACGTCCGCTTCGCCGGCCTGCCGCTGGGTCACGAATTCACGTCGCTGGTGCTGGCCCTGCTGCACGTGGGCGGCCACCCGCCGCGCATCGACGCCGAGGTCATCGAGCGGATCAAGGCGCTGGACGGCGACTACCGCTTCGAGACCTATTTCTCGCAATCCTGCCAGAACTGCCCCGACGTGGTGCAGGCGCTGAACACCATGAGCGCCCTGAACCCGCGCATCACCCACGTCGCCATCGACGGCGCGCTGTTCAAGGCCGAGGTCGAGGCCCGCGAGGTCATGGCCGTGCCGACCATCCTGCTGAACGGCCAGCCCTTCGGCCAGGGCCGTATGGATGTCGAGCAGATCCTGGCCAAGCTGGACACCGGCGCGGCCGACCGCGCCGCCGAGAAGATCAAGACCAAGGACGCCTTCGAGGTGCTGGTCATCGGCGGCGGTCCGGCCGGCGCGGCCGCGGCGATCTACGCCGCCCGCAAGGGCATCCGCACCGGCGTGGCGGCCGAGCGCTTCGGCGGCCAGGTGCTGGACACCATGGCCATCGAGAACTTCATCTCGGTCCCGCACACCGAGGGCCCCAAGCTGGCCTCGGCGCTGGAGCAGCACGTCAAGGACTACGACGTCGACGTGATGAACCTGCAGAAGGCCGTCGGCCTGGTCCCGGCCAAGACCCCGGGCGGCCTGCACGAGGTCAAGCTGGAGAACGGCGCGTCGCTGAAGGCTCGCACCGTGATCCTGTCGACCGGCGCCCGCTGGCGGAACGTCAACGTCCCGGGCGAAGCCGAATACCGCAACAAGGGCGTGGCCTACTGCCCGCACTGCGACGGCCCGCTGTTCAAGGGCAAGCGCGTGGCGGTGATCGGCGGCGGCAACAGCGGCGTCGAGGCGGCCATCGACCTGGCTGGCATCGTGGCGCACGTGACACTGATCGAGTTCGACAGCCAGCTGCGCGCCGACGCCGTCCTGCAACGCAAGCTGGCCAGCCTGCCGAACGTCAAGATCGTCACCTCGGCCATGACCACCGAGATCCACGGCGAGAACGGCAAGGTCTCGGGCCTCTCCTACAAGGACCGCAACCACGACACGGCTCACCGCGTGGACCTGGAAGGCGTGTTCGTCCAGATCGGCCTGGTTCCCAACACCGAGTGGCTGAAGGACTCGGGCGTGGCGCTCAGCAACCGCGGCGAGATCGAGGTCGACTATCGCGGCGAGACGTCGATCCCCGGCGTCTTCGGCGCGGGCGACGCGACCACCACGCCGTACAAGCAGATCATCATCGCCATGGGCGAAGGCTCCAAGGCCTCGCTGTCGGCCTTCGACTACCTGATCCGCCAAGTGCCGGCGAACGAGGAGCAGGAGGCGGCGTAAGGCGCTTCGGTCAGGCCTCTTCTCGCTCCAGCAACGGCGGGAAGAGGTCGACCAGAGCCTCGATCACCTCGTCGCCGAAGGTCGAGCCCTCGATCAATCCCAGTGGCGCCTGGGTGCGCTGATCGTACAGACGATACTTCGCCCGCATCGCGCCTTCTTCCCAGGTGGCGATGTGTTCAAGCGGGACCGACCACAGCCGCCGTTCGCCAATGTCGTGGCTGAGGCTGTCGGACGTTAATACAAGGCGCTCGCGCGACAGCTCCACAAAGCTCCAGCCGAAGTACGCCAAGACCAGCCCGACCAAGAGCCAGCCTCCCGATACGACAAGGCTCAGGGCCGCCCAGGTCGCCGCGGCGAGCATGACCCCCATCCAGCAGGCGCGCCCCGTCCACGCGCCCAGGCTGGCGCCGTATATGCCGGGCCCGAGCGTGTTCCGCGTCGCCGGAAGCGTGGGCGACTGCGCCTCCAGCCAGCCGAGCCAGGCCCGCCATCGACGCCGCAGCATCTCGCTGCGGGTCTGGTCCATGCCCTGGCGCGCGTCCGCGATCGCCGCCGCGACTTGCTCGGGCGAAAACCGGGCCATGCGCCGTTCCAGCGCCCGTCCGATCTTCCTGCGCCTCAAGGGCTGCGTCAGCAGGCGCACCGAGCGGTTCAAGAGCGTGAAAGCGACGAACAATGCGACAAGCCCGCCGCCGATCAGCGCGACCGCCTTCACCGGCGCGCTCCAGACGAACCGTGTGAACGGGTCCGCGCTCATTAGGAGGAACACGCCTCCCGCGCCCAGCACCCATGCCAACGGCCCGATGTTCGCGCGCAAGTTTTCAGCCAGTAGCGTCCATCCGCTGGGCGTCCCCGGCGGCAATGGGATCGGCGAGCCGTCACGGCCTATCGGTTTCATGCGCGCCTCAAGCTCTACCCTGGGAGGCAAGAACCCGAGACGCGCGCCGCGATCAAGTCGCGTCGCCCGCCGCGCGATCCCCCGCCGACGTCAAAGCTTCACAAACCGCCGATAACTGCGACGCTCTGGTTCCCGGAGTTCGCCCATGCTGCCCTTGCTCGCCGCCCTCGCGGTCGCCGCCACGCCCTGCCCCGCCGGCGACGAGAGCTCGCCTTGCGTGCGAGCCCGGATGGACGCCCTGGGCATGAACGACCTGATGGCCGTGGGCACACACAACTCCTACAAGCTGCTGCCGCCCGCCGACGAGATGGCGGTCATGGTCGCCGCCAAGGGCCAGGCCGCCCTGGGCATCGACTACGGCCATCGTCCGCTCGCCGAGCAACTGGACGCCGGCGCCCGCCAGCTGGAGATCGACATCGTCGCCGACCCCGAGGGCGGCCGCTACGCCAAGCCGCTGACCGTGTTCGGACGCGGCACGGTGATGACCCCCGAGGTCGCCGCCGCCATGGCGAGACCCGGCTTCAAGACCATCCACATGCCCGATGTCGACTTCCGCTCGTCGTGCGTGACCTTCGTGGCCTGCCTGAAGGAGGTTCGCGCCTGGTCGGACGCCCACCGCGACCACGCGCCGATCCTGATCATGATGAACGCCAAGGACGGCGCGGCCTCGATGCCGGGCGGCGTGGTCCCGCTGGCCTTCACCGAGAAGCTCTATGACGACCTGGACGCCGAGATCCGCTCGGTGTTCGGCGACGATCGCCTGATCACCCCCGACCAGGTGCAGGGCAAGGCCAAGACCCTGCGCGAGGGTGTCCTGGCCGGCGGCTGGCCCAAGCTGGGCGCGGCGCGCGGCAAGGTGTTCTTCGCCCTGGACGAAAGCCCAGAGAAGGTCGCCGTCTATCGCGGCAAGCGCGCCTCGCTGGAGGGCCGGGCGGTGTTCATCAACACCGACGAGGCCTCGCCGGCCGCCGCCTATCTGACCCTGAACGATCCCATCGGCCAGAAGGACCGCATCGCCGCCGCCGTGAAGGCCGGCTTCATCGTCCGCACCCGCGCCGACGCCGACACCTGGGCCGCGCGCAAGAACGACGTCGCCCAGCGCACCGCCGCCCTGACCAGCGGCGCGCAGTATGTCTCGACCGACTACATGTGGGCCGATCCGCGCCTGCCGGGCGGCTACACGGTGCGCCTGACCGGCGGCGACGTCGCCGTCTGCAACCCCGTCCGCGCGGCAAAGGCCTGCAATGGCCTGGCGATCGAGGCCCTGCCCGGCGCGCCCGCGCGCGGCTATCTCCAGCCCACCGCCCGTCCGGACCTGACCAAGATCCTGCCCCAGCCGCCCGAGCCCGGCTCGCCCCGCGCCCTGGCCGACGCGGCGATCTTCGACCAGACCCGGTCCCTGAAGGACACCCCGCGCTGGAAGCAGGCGACCGACGACGTCACCGGCACGGCCTTCCACCACTTCGAAGCCGCCCTGGGCGTGACCCTGACCCCGGCCAACGCCCCGATCCTGAGCGCCCTGCTCGAGCGCGCCGGCGACGACCGCTCGGTGGTCGGCCTGGCCAAGACTCACTGGGGCACGCAGCGCCCCTATGTCGGCAAGGACGCCGCCCCCGTCTGCGAGCCCAAGCGCCCCGACCTGACGGCCAATCCCGACTATCCCTCGGGCCACTCGGCCTTTGGCGAGCACGTGGCGATGATCCTGGCCGAGGTCGTCCCCTCCCGCGCCGACGCCCTGTACGCCCGCGGCCGCGACTACGCCCAGAGCCGCTGGATCTGCGGCAGCCACACCGTCAGCGCCACCGAGGCCGGCGTGATGTCCGGCGCGGTGATCTATGGGGCGGAGCATGCGTCGGAGGCGTTCGAACGCGACATCGCCATGGCGCGGGCCGAGGTGGCGGCGGCGATGGCGGCTGCTGCGGCGAAGTAGGCGCGCCACCCAAACCCCTCTCTCATAGAGAGAGGGAGGGGCCCACCGCGAAGCGGTGGGAGGGTGAGAGGTTACACCCTCTCAGATCGAAGCTCTGACGAAGACGGAATGTTGGTGGCCGCATTCACGGCGGATCAACCGCGCCCTTGCAGGCGCCCAAACGGTAAGTCTCGGGATTCTCCGGCAGGCGGTGAAGCCTCTCACCCTCCCCCCGCCTCCGGCGGCGGGCCCCTCCCTCTCTCTATGAGAGAGGGTTTTCGCGTTGGCGCTGGCTCGACTGGAAGCTGGTGCTCCGAGCGCCCGATAACGACCCATACTTGCCCCCTCCGCGCTGACGCGCTCCTCCCCCTTAAGGGGAAGAAGGAGCGCGATCACCTTCCGCCCCCTCTGGGGGCGGACGACCGCGTAGCGGTCAGGTGGGGGCCTGCGGCGGTGGCCGCTCCCCACCCATCTGAGACACTCCCCTCATGAGGGGATGCCGCATGAAAAACGCCGCCCAGGTCTCCCAGGCGGCGTCATCATTTCTAGCGACGAACCGTCACCCTACGCCGGCTGCAGCGCCTCGTTCCGCACCAGGGCCGCGTAGGTGTCCATCAGGTCCAGCGACAGCTTGCCGGGCGTGAACTTGAACTCGCCGATCTCCGAGACCGGGGTCACCTCGGCGGCGGTGCCGACGATGAAGCACTCGGTGAAGGTCGAGAGCTCTTCCTTCTGGATGTGGCGCTCGACGATCTCGATGCCCTTAGCCCGCGCGATGTCGATCACCGTGCGGCGGGTGATGCCGTCCAGGAAGCAGTCGGGCTTGGGCGTGTGCAGCGCGCCGTCCTTGACGAAAAACACATTCGCGCCCGTGGCTTCCGCCACATAGCCGCGATAGTCCAGCATCATCGCGTCGGCATAGCCGTCCTTCTCGGCGGCGTGCTTGGAGATGGTGCAGATCATGTAGAGGCCGGCGGCCTTGGCCGCGACCGGGGCGGTCTTGGGGTCCGGACGCTGGTACTTGGCCCAGGTCAGGCGGATGCCCTTGGCCTTGGTGGCCGGGTCGAAGTAGCTGGGCCAGTCCCACACGGCGATGGCGACGTGGATCTTGGTCTGCTGCGCCGAAACACCGATCATTTCGCTGCCGCGCCAGGCGATCGGGCGAACATAACAATCTGTGAGATTGTTCTTGGCCGCCGTCGCCTTGCAGGCCTCGTCGATCTCGGCCACGCTGTACGGGATCTTGAAATCGAGGATCTCTGCCGACTTGAACAGGCGTTCGGTATGCTCGGTCAGCTTGAAAATCTCGCCGCCGTACATCCGCTCGCCCTCGAAGACGGACGAAGCGTAGTGAAGGCCATGGGTCAAAATATGCACCTTCGCGTCGCGCCAGGGTACGAATTGGCCGTCCAGCCAGATCCAGCCGTCACGATCATCGAAGGGAACCAGAGACATCGGCCCAAGACCTCCTTATGGGAAACCCGGCCCTTAGACGCCCCGAGGGCCAACGCGTCAAATAAAATGGACTCTTGGTGATGATAGCCCCGCTACAGCCCGGTTCGGACGATCCCCGTCTGATCCTCCGCGAGGAGGAACTGGATGGCGGGCTGGAACTGATCCTGCTGGCCGAGGCCGCTCTGTGGGCCGCCGTCGACGCGGCGCTGGAAAGCGAGACCCTGGGGCTGGGTCGTTCGCACTGGCGCGCGGCCTTCCTGCTGCGCCGCCGGCCGGGCATCGGGGTGCAGGACCTGTCGAAGCTGACCAGCCTGTCGAAACAAGCCGCTAGCCGTACCCTCGCGGATCTCCAGAAGGCCGGCCTGGTCGAGCGCGGCTCGGGCGACCTGGACGGCCGCCGCCGTCCCGCGACCCTGACCCCGGAGGGCGTGGCCTTCGAGCAGCGCACGGCCGAGCGCCTGCGGGCTCTGTTGGCGCGTGCGTACCGCACGGGCGGCCTCGACGGCGTGGCCGGCACCCGCCGGATCCTGGCGGCCCTGGCCGGCTCGCGGCAGGGCGTGGGCCCCGGACGGCGCGCGCCATGACCCCTGACGAGCGCCGCGAGCGCCACATCCTGGTGGTCGACGACGACGACCGCCTGCGCAAGCTGATCAAGGAATTCCTCAGCCGGGCCGGCTTCCGGGTCACGGCCGCCTCGGACGCGGCCGGGGCCGATCGCCTGTTCGGCGCGCTGGACTTCGACCTGATGGTGCTGGACGTGATGATGCCGGGCGAGGACGGCTACGCCTTCACCAAGCGCCTGCGCGCCAAGGGCGGCGAGAGCGGCCGCACGCCGATTCTGATGCTGACCGCCCGCGACCAGACCGCCGACCGCATCGAGGGCCTGTCCAGCGGCGTCGACGACTATCTGGGCAAACCGTTCGAGCCGCAGGAGCTGCTCCTGCGCATCGAGGCCATCCTGCGCCGCTCGCAGGCCCGGCCGACGGGCAGCAAGGCGCTGAGCCTGGGCAAGTGCGCCTTCGACGGCGACCGGGGCGAGCTGACCTGCGACGGCGAGGCCGTGCGCCTGACCGAGGCCGAGGTCACGCTGCTGCGCCGCCTGGCCCGCTCGGCCCACGAGCCCGTCGACCGCCTGGAACTGGCCCGCGACACCGCCGACGCCACCGGCCGCGCCGTCGACGTCCAGGTCACCCGCCTGCGCCGCAAGATCGAGCCGGACCCGAAGAACCCGCGCTATCTCCAGACGGTGCGGGGGGTTGGGTATCGGTTGGCGCCGGATTGATGATCACTGGCCCCCTCCGGATGCTGCGCATCCTCCTCCCCCGGAGGGGGAAGAAGGATAGCGGCTGCCCCCTTCTTCCCCCTCCGGGGGAGGAGCGCCGCAGGCGCGGAGGGGGCCAGTAGCCATGCCTCTCTCCGCTCGCTTCAACATCCCCAGACCCCTCAAGCGCCTGCTGCCCACCACCCTGTTCGGGCGGAGTCTCTTGATCATCATCCTGCCGGTGGCGGTGATGCAGATCGCCGTGACCTGGGCGTTCTTCGACGCCCACTGGCAGGCGGTGACCTCGCGCCTGTCCGAAGGCCTGGCCGGCGACATCGCCTGGGCCGTGCAGTCCTACGAGGACGACCCCAGTCCCGCCGCGCTCGACAAGCTGGCCAAGCGGGCCGAGGACTCGATGTCGCTGTCGCTGGCCTTCCAGCCGGGCAAGAAGCTGCCGACCGGCCACCGGCCCTCGCTGTTCGCGGCCCTGGACCGGTCGTTGCAGAACGCCCTGGAAGACCGCCTCGACAATCCGTTCTGGTTCGATACCACCCGCTACACGGCCTATATCGATATCCGCGTGCAGGTGCCGGGCGGGGTCTTGCAGATCTACGCCCTGCGCGACCGGGCCTATGCCACGCAGGGCCACATCTTCATCCTGTGGATGGTGGTGGCGACCATGCTGCTGACGGCGGTGGCGATCCTGTTCATCCGCAACCAGGTGCGGGCCATCGAGCGCCTGGCCGACGCCGCCGACGCTTTTGGCCGGGGCGAGGATCCCGACTTCAAGCCGCATGGCGCGCGCGAGGTGCGAAAAGCCGCCTACGCCTTCATCGCCATGAAGGCCCGCATCGTCCGCCACATCGAACAGCGCACGGCCCTCTTGGCCAGCGTCAGCCACGACCTGCGCACGCCGCTGACCCGCCTGAAGCTGGAAATGGCCATGTCCGAGCCCAGCGAACAGCTGGAGGCGATGAAGGGCGATCTCTCCGAAATGGAGCACATGATCGACGAGTACCTGGCCTTCGCGCGTGGCGAGGGCGGCGAGGACGCTCGGATCGTGGATCTGTCGGAACTGGTCGAGGGGGTGGTCGCCGACGCCGAGCGCGGCGGGGCGATGATCGAGACCGAGATCACCCGGGGGCTGGAGGCAAGGCTGCGGCCGCTGGCCTTCCGCCGGGCGCTGGCCAACCTGATCGACAACGGCGTGGCCCATGCCGACCGGGTGAAGGTCACGGCGACGGCGCGGCTCACCGGCGGGGTGGAGATCGCCGTCGACGACGATGGGCCGGGCATCCCGGAAGATCGTTACGAAGAGGCGTTCAAGCCGTTCTCGCGGCTCGACGAGAGCCGGAACCAGAACGAGAAGGGCGTCGGCCTGGGCCTGGCCATCGCGCGGGACATGGCGCGCGGGCTGGGCGGGGACCTAGTGCTGTCGCGGTCGATGATGGGGGGGTTGCGGGCGCTGATCCGGTTGCCGGGTTAGAACCCCGCTCCGATCTTCCCCAGCCGCTCCGCCATCTGCTTCAACCTCTTGTCCAGCTCCGCCATCGTGCGGTTCAGGGCGCCTTCGTCGTCGCGCCAGACCTGGACGACGCGGGCCCAGACGGCGGTCATGGCGATGAGACGCGGCGGAGTCGCGGGGAGGCCGGCGGCTTCCAGGATGGCGCGGGCGATGCGGGGGAACCGGGCGGCCGAGGCTAGCGGGCCTTCGGCGCCGGCGATGGCCAGCAAGGCGGCGCGATGGGGCTCCATGGCCTCCAGGCGGGCCATGGCGGCGTCGAACAGGCGGTCGTGGGTCTCGGAGTTTTCCGGATAGTCGACGGCGAGGGCCGCGCGGTCGAAGCGGGCCGACAGGTGGGCCAGGACAGCGGGCTTGCTGGCCGCGGCGGCGTAGAGGTCGGGGAACGGCAGCTCGGCCTTGGCGGCGATGTCGCGCAGGGTGACGGAGGGCCAGGCCTTGTCGGCGGCGAGGGCCAGGGCGGCGTCGGCGGCGCGGTCTAGGGTTTCACTCATCGGAAAGAGATGGGGTCAGGACGGCCGGCTCAGCAAGCCCCCACCGGACCGCTTCGCGGTCGTCCGCCCCCGGAGGGGGCGGAAGGATCCTTCTTCCCCCTCCGGGGGAGGAGCGCGCAGCGCGGAGGGGGCCTGTATCAGCCGCCCAGTTCCTTAGAGCGGTTGACCGCCGCCTCCAGCGCCTTCGGCAGGAGGTCCCCGAACCCGCCCTCGCCCATCAGCACGCTCAGCGCCGCCGCCGTCGTGCCGCCGGGGGACGTCACCTGCTTGCGCAGCTCGGCCGGCTCTTCGCCACCGCGCTCCATCAGCGCCGCCGCCCCGATGATCGTCGCCCGCGCCAGCTTCGCGCTGTCTTCCGCGTTCAGGCCCTGCGCCGCGCCGGCCGCTTCGAGCGCCTCGACGAAGGCGTATAGATAGGCCGGCGCCGAACCCGACACCGCGGTCGCCGCATGCATCAGCTCCTCACTCGGCAGGTCGACCACGGTCGCCACCGGCGCGAACAGCGCATGCGCCGCCGCGCGGGCATCGGCATCTTCGGCATAGATCGAGGCCGTCCCGCGCCCGATCGCCACCGCCGTGGTCGGCATCACCCGCGCGACACGACGCCCGCCGAACGCCTCGGCGATGTCCGCCGCGCGCACCCCGGCGGCGATCGAGACCACCACCGCGTCCGCCGCCAAGTGCGGAACTACGTCCTTGACCGCCTCGCGCCAAATCTGCGGCTTCACGGCCAGCAGCACGGTCTTGGCCGCGCCCAGGGCCTCCAGCGACGGATTGACCGTCGCGCCCTCGAAAGCGGCGGCGTCGACGTTCGGATCCCGGATGATCAGGTCGGCGGCCGAGAAGGCGCCGGCGTCACGCCAGCCCTGCGCCAGAGCCCCGCCCATGCGTCCGGCGCCGAGAAGAAGGATGGGGGTCATAGGCAAAGGGCTCCGACGATGTCTCGCCGGAGCCCTTAAGCTTCGAAAACGTCCCGGCCAAGGGCCAAGGCGTCAATCAGGCCTGGCCCACCGTCTCGAACATGCAGGCGGCCATGGCCTGGTCCGGGGTCTTGGCGCCTTGCAGCAGGAATTCGAAGGCCGGGAAGAAGCGGTCGGCGGCTTCCACGGCGGCGTCGATCATCGAGGCGGCCTGGGCCATGGTCGGGCGCTCGCCGGCCGGCAGGGCCAGGGCGTGGCGGAAGACCACCTCGCCGTCCTCGGTCCAGACCTCGAAATGGCCCAGCCAGACGCGCTGGTTGATCAGGGCCAAGAGCTCGTAGGCGTTGGCGCGTTTGGACTTCGGCGCACGCAGGTCCAGCGACAGGCACAGCTGCAGGCAGTCGGCCTCGGGCCGCCAGGCGAACCACAGCTCGTAGTCCTTCCAGTCGCCTTTCAGCGCGAACGCCAGGTCGCCGTCTTCGGTGCGATCAAAGGTGAGATTTTCAGCCGACAGCACATGCTCGACCACCTCGAGGGGATCGAGAGCCATCAGGACGTCGTCGTCTTCCGGTTGGGTATCCATGAAAAACCTACGTCCCCGCCCGCGACGGCGGGGGTTACCCCCGCCATGAATCGCTCACGTACCAGGGGACACTAATCTGCTTCGTTGCGTTCGTCTCAACCCGCTTCACGTCGGAAGCGAGCGATGATTCGCCTATTCGCCTGAACCCGCGGTTTTTTTGGCCGGGGCTTTCTTCGTCGCCTTGAGGGCGGCGACCTCTTCACGCAGGGCGGCGACCTCGGCTTTCAGGGCCTCGAAATCGTCGCGGCGGATCAGGTCGAACTCGGCCGCCAGACGGTCGGCCTGGGCCCGCATCGCGGTCTTCGCCTCCTCGCCGGCCGTCTGGGCGATGCCCATGGCCGCCTGGGTCAGTTTGGCGAATTCGTCGAGGAAGGGGTTCTGGCTGTGCATCGCGGTTCCGAAAGGCCCGAGGTTGGGCGACAGCTCTTATATGGGAAACAGGGGGTGAAAGCGAAGAGCGAACCCTATAGACCTGCGACGATCTGTCCGCACGGAGCCCCGCCGCGTGCCTTTCCCCGATATCGACCCCATCGTGCACATCGGCCCCTGGGCCTTGCAGTGGGGTCCGCTGGCCCTGCGCTGGTATGCCCTGGCCTATGTGGCGGGGATCCTGCTGGGCTGGCGCTTCGCCATCCGCATGACCCGCACGCCCAGCCTGTGGGGCGGCCGCGCCCCGACGGCGACGGCCTTGCAGATCGACGACCTGGTCCTTTGGATCACGCTGGGCATCATCCTGGGCGGACGCCTGGGCTACATCTTCTTCTACATGCTGCTGAACACCGACCAGCGGATCTGGCTGACGGCGCATCCGCTGGACGTCTTCAAGATCTGGGAAGGCGGCATGTCGTTCCACGGCGGCTTCCTGGGCGTGTGCGCGGCGATCTGGTTCTTCGCCCGCCAGCAGAAGATCGACGTGCTGAAGCTGGGCGACCTGATCGCGCCGGTCGCGCCGATCGGCATCTTCTTTGGCCGCATCGCCAACTTCATCAATGGCGAGCTGTGGGGACGTCCGACCGACAGCCCGTTCGGCATGATCTTCTGCAACGCCACCATCCAGGCCAGCCACCCGCAGCACATCTGCCCGGCCGGCCCGCTGCCGCGCCATCCCAGCCAGCTGTACGAGGCGGGCCTGGAAGGCCTGCTGCTGTTCGCGATCCTGGCCTTCTGCGTCTATCGCCTGAAATGGCTGCAACGGCGCGGGGCGATCGTGGCGACCTTCCTGATCGCCTACGGCCTGTTCCGGCTGTCGCTGGAGAACGTCCGCAACCCCGACCTGGGCATGCCCGACTTCCCGCTGGGCCTGACCATGGGGATGCTGCTGTCGACGCCGATGATCCTGATCGGCGGCTGGCTGATGTGGAAGGCCCTGAAAGAACCTGTCGAGGCTCATGAGCCTGCTTGATCGCCTGAAGGCGCAGATCGCCCAGGACGGGCCGATCGGCGTTCCCGAGTTCTTCACCCGCTGCCTGCACGACCCGCGCGACGGCTACTACGCCATGCGCCCTGATCTCGGGGCCGGCGGCGACTTCATCACCGCGCCGCTGGTCAGCCAGATGTTCGGCGAGCTGATCGGCCTGTGGGCCATCGAGACCTGGACGCGGATGGGCCGGCCCTCGCCGTTCCGGCTGGTCGAGATGGGGCCGGGCGACGGCACGCTGATGAGCGACCTGCTGCGGGCGGGGCGGCTGGAGCCGGCGTTCCTCGAGGCGGCCGAGGTGTGGCTGGTGGAGGTGTCGGGGCCTTTGAAGGCCCGGCAAGCGGCCAAGCTGGGTGATGGGCCGCGCTGGGTGGGACGGCTGGATGAAGTGCCAGCCGGTCCGATGATCCTGGTCGCCAACGAGCTGCTGGACTGCCTGCCCGCGCGGCAGTTCGTGCGGACGGAAAGCGGCTGGGCCGAGCGCGTGATCGGGCTTGGCGAGGATGGTGAGCTGGCGTTCGGGCTGCGGGCCCTGTCGGCGAAAGGCCCCTCCACCGGCTTCGCCGGTCCTCCCCCCCCAGTGGGGGAGGAGAGCCTGCCGCCTGGCTCCGTTCTAGAGTCATCCCCCGCCCAGGCCGCTCTGGCCTCCGACATCGCTCACCGCCTCGCAACGGACGGCGGCGCGGCGCTGCTGATCGACTACGGCCGGGCCGCGCCCGAGGCCGGCGATACGCTGCAAGCCATCCAGGGCCACCAGAAGGTCGACCCGCTGAAGACCGCCGGCCTGGCCGACCTGACCGTCTGGGCCGACTTCCCCTCGGTGGTCGCCGCCGCGCGGGAAACCGGCGCGAAAGCCGGCCCCGTCATCACCCAGGCGCAGTTCCTGACCGCCCTGGGCATCGAAGCCCGCGCCCAGGCGTTGGCTACGGCTCGCCCCGATCGCGCCGAGCAGGTCGCAAGACAGCTTGATCGGCTGATCGGACAGGCGCAGATGGGCGCTCTGTTCAAGGTCGCGTGCCTGACCGCGCCCGACCTTTCGCCCCCCCTCTTCGAGGACGCGACATGACCAAGAAGACGCCCGACCTGCCGACCATCCAGTCGCCGCTGCTCTCCAGCCTGCCGGGGGTGAAGCACGCCTTCTTCACGCGCAAGGGCGGGACCTCGACCGGGATCTACGACAGCCTGAACGTCGGGCGCGGCAGCAAGGACGATCCGGCCGACGTGGTCGAGAACCGCGCCCGCGCCGCGCGCTGGTTCGGCGGCGATCCGGAAGACCTCAACACCTGCTACCAGATCCACTCGACCATCGCGATCAAGGCCGACGGCTCGTGGGGCGATGTCCGCCCCGAGGGCGACGCGGTGGTGACCCGGACGCCGGGCGTGATCTGCGGCGCCCTGGCCGCCGACTGCGCGCCGGTGCTGCTGGTCGACCCCGAGGCCCGGATCGTGGCCGCCGCCCATGCCGGCTGGCGCGGGGCCCTGGACGGCGTCGTCCAGGCCGCCGTCGACTGCATGGTCGAGCTGGGCGCCAAGCCTGAGCGCATGACCGGCGTCGTCGGCCCCTGCATCGGTCCCAAGTCCTACGAGGTCGGCCTCGACTTCCTGCACCGGTTCGAGGCCGACTGCCCGGGCTCGGGCCGGTTTTTCAAGCCGGGCGCAGCCGAGGACAAGCGCTTCTTCGACCTGCCGTCGTTCGTGCTGGACCGCCTGGCGACCGCCGGCGTCGAGCGCCGCGAATGGGTCGGCCGCGACACGCGGGCGGAGGAAGAGTGGTTCTTCTCCAACCGTCGCGCCTTCCTCAACAACGAGGGCGACTACGGCCGTCTGCTGTCGGCGATCTCGCTGGAAGCCTAGGGCAAACCCTGAGGCCCAAAGGACACGGAACCGATCCTCCGCATACGGAAGCGAAAAAGTCTGGCCGTTAACACTTGTGCCTGGGGCGATCGCTGCTAGAAGGCCCCGCATCGGCCGCCCCCACCCCGAGATATCCCCATGAAGCTGCTGTCCGGCAACTCCAACCGCCCGCTGTCCCAGGCGATCGCGGAATATCTCGACATGCCGCTGACCCGCGCCCAGGTGCGCCGGTTCGCCGACCTCGAGGTTTTCGTCACCATCGACGAGAACGTGCGGGGCGAGGACGTCTTCGTCATCCAGTCGACCAGCTATCCGGCCAACGACAACCTGATGGAGCTGCTGATCTGCATCGACGCCCTGAAGCGCGCGTCGGGCAAGCGCATCACCGCCGTGCTGCCCTATTTCGGCTATGCCCGCCAGGACCGTAAGACCGGCGGCCGCACGCCGATCTCGGCCAAGCTGGTCGCCAACCTGATCACCCGCTCGGGCGCCGACCGCGTCCTGACGATGGACCTGCACGCCGGTCAGATTCAAGGCTTCTTCGACATCCCGACCGACAACCTGCTGCCCTCGCGCCTGATGGCCGAGGACGTGCGCAAGCACTATCCGATGGGCCCCGACCTGATGGTCGTGTCGCCGGACGTCGGCGGCGTGGTGCGCGCCCGCGCCCTGGCCAAACGCCTGGACGACGCCGACCTCGCCATCGTCGACAAGCGCCGCTCGGGCCCGGGCCAGTCGGAAGTCATGAACATCATCGGCGACGTCAAGGATCGCCGCTGCATCCTGTTCGACGACATCGCCGATTCGGCCGGCACCCTGTGCAACGCCGCCCAGGCTCTGATGAGCCACGGCGCCAAGTCGGTCAGCGCCTACATCACCCACGGCGTGCTGTCGGGCGCGGCGGTCGACCGCGTCGCCAATTCGGTGCTGACCGAGCTGGTGGTCACCGACTCGATCGAGGCCTCCGACCCCGCCAAGGCCTGCCCCAAGATCCGCTACGTCTCGTGCGCCCCGCTGATCGGCGAAGCCATCCGCCGCATCGCCAACGAAGAGTCGGTGTCGAAGCTGTTCGACTAAGGGCGGCACTTTCCCCTTCTCCGTCTTCCCGGCGAAAGCCGGGATCCAGATCTCAAGGCGTTTGGGCTGATCGGAAGAACGCAGAGTTCATAGAACCCACCCCAGCGCCATTCCATCTGGGCCCCGGCTTTCGCCGGGGAAGCGGGTTTAAGAAGCGCCTACTCGCCTCTCGCACGGTCACGCTTGTAAAAGTCTGGTTAACGGGGCGACAGTCACAATCTCGCCGACCCGGGGTGCTAAGCGCGCCGCCAGGGGACCTGCCGGCCGCCTAGACTTGATGGGGAAGTTTCGAGAATGCGTTCCTTTTCGCGTACGCGCGTCGTCCTGACGACGACCGTCGTGGCGCTGGCCGCCCTGGTGGCGGCCTGTAGCTCGCCGCCCCCGCCCGCGCCGCCGCCGGTCGTCCAGGCGCCGCCGCCCCCGCCGCCGATCACCCTGTCGGCCAGCCTGGTCGAGCGCGCCAGCGCCTTCCGCGGCTACATGGCCCGCGCCGGCCAGGTGTCGTCGTCCTTCCAGAACGGCGACCAGATCCAGGCCTCGCTGAAGGTCGGCTCGGCCTACGAGACCAAGTCGTTCATGAACGGCGCGGTGGCCTATGCCGCCGTCCTGGCCCTGCAGGACCCGACCTTCGTCGCCTCGGTGCGCGAAGTGGCGGCCAATCCGACCCAGCGCCAGGAGATGGTGGCCAACATCATCTCCAACCCGTCCTACGCGGCCGTGTTCAAGGGCGCCGACAGCGCCGCGGGCCTGATCATCGACCAGATCGGCGGCGACGGCCTGAAGGTCTACATGGCCGGCAAGGCCGTGAAGCAGGCCGCCTATGACGTGCAGAAGGCGTCATGGTCCAAGGCCGCCGTGGTCGATCGCGACGGTCGCCTGGCCTCGGCCAAGACCCTGTCGGCCACCCCGGCCCTGGCCGAGAGCGCCGACGTGGCCGTGCTGCAGCAGGCCTCGACCGGCGGCCAGCCGCTGGGCCTGACCCCGCGCGCGGCGCCCGCCCCCTACCAGCCGATCGTCATCCGCGGCCTGGCCGTGGCGGCGCTGGCGGCCCTGGGCGCGGCCGGCGACAACAACCTGGCCACGATCGACGCCCTCAGCAGCGACTGGGCCACGGCCAACTGCCTGAACATGGCCAAGCTGAACCTCTATCAGTGCCTGGCCGTGTCCAAGCCGCACTACGAGGACATCTTCTGCCTGGGTCAGCACATCCTGATCGATACGGGCGCCTGCGTGGTCAAGGGCGCCGGCGCGACCCTGCCGCCCGAGCCGCCGCGCGCCCTGCCGGTCAAGGAATCGATCGCCGTGAAGGGCGCCGGCTCCAACTCGCGCAAGGCCAAGACCGCGGCCAAGAAGAAGGGCTGATTTCAGCTCCAATCCCTAGCGAAGGGCCGGGCGTTGCGTCGCCCGGCCCTTTTGTGTATGTAGCGCGACCCCAAAACGGCCGGGCGAGCGTGGCAATCCAGCCATAGGCGCCATGGCCATAGCAGAGAGCATCCGGCTCTCTAGAAAGACAGTCCAATGGCTGAGATCATTCTGAACGTTGAAGTCCGTGAAGGCGCCGGCACCGGCGCGGCCCGCGCTGTGCGCCGCGAAGGCAAGGTCCCGGGCACCCTGTACGGCGGCGGCAAGGCTCCCGTGAACATCGCTGTTCGCGCCAACGAATTCCGCAAGTCGCTGTACACCGGCAAGCTGCTGGGCCACCTGGTCACCCTGCAATACGGCGACGAAAAGCAATCGGTCATCGCAAAGAGCGTCCAGTTCCACCCGGTCACCGACGAGCCGGTCCACTTCGACCTGTTCCGCGTCAGCGAGCACCAGCTGATCAAGATCGAAGTTCCGGTTCACTTCAAGAACCAGGAAACCTCGATCGGCCTGAAGAAGGGCGGCACTCTGGAAGTCATCCGTCACACCGTCGAGCTGGCCTGCCCGGCCGACAAGATCCCGGAAGAGCTGGTCATCGACCTGGCCTCGCACGACCTGGGCGACGTCATCCGCATCTCGGAAGTGAAGCTGCCGGAAGGCGTGAAGCCGGCCATGGAACGCGACTTCGTGATCGCGAACCTGAAGGCCTCGGCCTCGGCCCAGTCGGACGCCGGCGACACCACCACCGAAGGCTAATCGCCTCTCGGTCTGGTCTCCGAACCGATCTAAGAAGCGGGCGGGCCTCACGGTCCGCCCGTTTTGCTTTGTGCTTTTGAGAACACCGCGATGCTGATCCTCGCCGGCCTGGGCAATCCCGAGCCCAAGTACGAGAAGAACCGCCACAATGTCGGCTTCATGGCCGTCGACGCCCTGGCCCGAAAGTGGGGCACGGCCCCATGGCGCGCGCGCTTCCAGGGCCTGGCCTGCGAGGGGCAGGTCTCGACCCCCGACGGCGTGGTCAAGCTGCTGCTGCTCAAGCCCAAGACCTATTACAACGAGAGCGGCCGCGCCGTGGGCGAGGCGATGAAGTTCTTCAAGCTGGCGCCGTCGGACGTCATCGTCTTCCACGACGAGATCGACATGGCCCCGGGCCGCTTCCGCATGAAGGCCGGCGGCGGCGCGGCCGGCAACAACGGCATCCGCTCGGTGACCAGCCAGGTCGGCGACGCCTTCCGCCGGGGTCGCATCGGCGTGGGCCATCCGGGCCACAAGGACGCGGTCATGCACTATGTGCTGGGCGACTTCCACAAGGTCGAGCACCAGTGGCTGGACCCGATGCTGGACGCCCTGGCCGACGCCCTGCCCTTCGCCGCCGTGGGCGACGACGAGCGCTACCAGGCCGAGGTGATGCGCCTGGCGCCCGCGCCGAAGGCGGATCCTCGCAAGCCTCCTAAGGACGATTGACGGAAAGCGGCAGGCGCGGGAAAGACCGGGGGCAAGTCCGGGGTTATCGATGTTCTCGCTACCGCTGCCGCTGATCGGCCTGTCGCTCCTGATCGCCATCGCCCTGTGCGTCCACGTGGTCCGCACCGGCCAGCAGATGTACTGGCTGTGGATCATCCTGGCGTTCCAGCCGGTGGGCGGGCTGGTCTATTTCGTCGCCATCATCGCCCCGGCATGGTTCGGCGGCCGCACGGCCCAGAAGATGGGTCAGGCCGCCCGCAAGGCCCTGGACCCGCAGCGCGAGTATCGCGAAGCCGCCCGCGCCGTCGATGACGCCCCCACCGTCGCCAACCGCGTCCGCATGGCCGTGGCCGCCACCGAGCTTGGCAAGCACGCCGAGGCCGAGCGCCTGTACGATGAAAGCCTGACGGGCATGTACGCCGACGATGCCCAGCTGCTGCTGGGCCGCGCCAACGCCCTGATCGAGCTGAACCGCCCGAACGACGCCCTGCCGCTGCTGGAAAAGCTGGGCGAGCAGCCCAATGCCGGCCGCACGCCCCACACCATGCTGGCCCTGGGCCGCGTCTATCACGCCCTGGGCCGCGAGGAGCAGGCCGAGACCGCCCTGTCGTGGGCCGCCGACCACTATCCAGGCTTCGAGGGCATCGCCCGCTACACCGTCTTCCTGGCCCGCATGGGCCGCAAGGACGAGGCCCGCGCCAAGCTGGCCGAGATCGACAAGCGCCTGTCCAAGACCCACAGCCACTTCCGCAAGGAAGCCAAGGGCTGGCGCGACCTGGCGGCCCAGGCCATCGGTTAAGGCCATCTGGGCCTAGGAGACCACCATGCAAGACCTCCCGCGTCGCGGTTTCCTGGCTGGCGCCGCCGCCCTCGCCGCCGCACCCGCCTGGGCCCGGGACAAGAAGCTGACCGACGGCATCGCCCTGATCGGCCCTGCCGAGCGCGCCTCGCGCCTGGCGCGCGCCCAGGCGCTGATGGTCCAGCTGGGCCTGTCGGCGATCGTCACCGAGGCCGGCTCGTCGCTGGACTACTTCACCGGCGTCCAATGGAGCCGCAGCGAGCGCCCGTGCCTGGCGATCATCCCGCGCGAAGGCCAGGTGGGCATGGTGATGCCCAAGTTCGAGGAGCCCTCGATCCGCCAGAGCCTGGGCGTGCCAGCCGAGATCCGTCCCTGGGAAGAGGACGAGAACCCCTACGCCATCGCCGCCGGCCTGCTGGCCGACCGCAAGCTGGCCTCGGGCAAGATCGGCATGGAGGAGACCACCCGCCTCTTCATCGTCGACGGCCTGAAGGCGGCGCTGCCAGGCGCCGAGGTCATCTCGGGCGCGGCGGTGTTCCGCGGCTGCCGGATGATCAAGTCGCCGGCCGAGATCGCCCTGATGCAGGTCGCCGCCGACATCACCGTCGCGGCGCTGAAGCACACCCACGCCAATGTTCGCGCCGGCATGGGGCCCAAGGACATCGCCGCCCTGATGGCCGCCTACACCACGGGCCAGGGCGCGCGGGTCAGCTTCAACCTGATCCTGATCGGCGAGGCCTCGGCCTATCCGCACGGCTCGCGCCAGCCCCAGGTGCTGGGCGAGGGCCAGGTCGTGCTGATGGACTGCGGCTGCAATGTCGGCGGCTACGAGTCGGACATCTCGCGCACCTTCGTGTTCGGCGAGCCCACCGCCCGCCAGCGCAAGGTCTGGAACGACGTCGCCAAGGGCCAGCAGGTGGCGTTCGAGGCGGCCAAGATCGGGGCCGAGGCCGGTTCGGTCGACCGCGCCGTCCGCGCCTATTACGACAGCCTGGGCTGGGGTCCGCGCTACCGACTGCCGGGCCTGTCGCACCGCACCGGCCACGGCATCGGCATGGACGGCCACGAGCCGGTGAACTTCGTGATGTCCGAGACCACCAAACTGGCCCCCGGCATGTGCTTCTCGGACGAGCCCGGCATCTACATCCCCGGCGAGTTCGGCGTGCGCCTGGAAGACTGCATCCACCTGACCCCGGACGGCCCGCGCTGGTTCAGCCAGCCGCCGAAGTCGCTGGACAAGCCGATGGGCTGACGCCCAATCAATATCGATTGACAGAAACTTTTTTAGAATCGACTGTGGCGTCATGGAGGACGTCATGGCCACGGTTCTGCATCTGAAACCGCTCTACCGCGCCCCGCCCGCGCCCCAGGAAAGCCCAGCCCAGCGCCGCGTGCGCCTGGGCAGCCGCGCGGCGGTCTGGCTGTTCACCAGCGTCTTCGCCCTGGCGGCGGCGATCCTGGTCGCGGCCATCGCGACCATGCTGTTCTACAAGGGCGAGCTGGTCCGGATCGGGCCCGACAACTGCTATATCGGCGAAGCGCCGGCCAACACCGTGGCGTTCAGCTCGCTGCCCCTGGGCCATCGCCTGGTCTATGTCGCCGTGGGCATCGCCCGCGCGACGCCCATCCTGATGATGTTTTGGAGCCTGCGCGCGCTGTTCGCCGGCTATGCTCGCGGCGAGGTGTTCTCCGCGCAGGCCGCCCGCCGCTTCGGCCGGGTCGGGGCCTGGCTGTGCGCCTATGCCGTCTCGCCGTTCCTGTGCCACGTCGTCCTGGCCGCCACCCACTATGAGATCGACAAGAACTGGGCGCACATGGCCAGCCTGCAGGCCTTCATCCTGGGCCTCTTGGTCTTCGTGATCGGCCAGGTCATGCAGGTGGGCCGCGAGATCGAGCAGGACCGGGAGGCCTTCGTCTGATGCCGATCGTCCTGCGCCTCGACGTCGTGCTGGCCAAGCGCAAGGTGCGCTCCAACGTGCTGGCCCGCGCCATCGGGATCACCGACGCCAACCTCAGCTTGCTCAAGTCCGGCAAGGTGAAGGGCGTCAAGTTCGAGACCTTGGAAGCCATCTGCGACTTCCTGGACTGCCAGCCGGGCGACATCCTGGAGTACCAGCCCGAACAGCCGCCCGACGTGCAGACCGAAGACGTCAAACGCGCCGGCTGACGGCGCCCTTTTCCCGGAGACACGCCATGAGACTTTCAACGCCCGCTCGGGCGATCGCGGCCGGCTGCCTGTTGTTCTGGGCCGGGCTCTCCCAAGCCCAGACCTTCGCCGAGGCCGAGGGCGGCAAGGTCGCCTACGAGACCTGCGGATCCGGGGAGAAGGCTATCGTGCTGCTGCACGACGGCATCCTGCACTCGGCGGCCTATGACGACGTCTGGCCCTTGCTGTGCCAGCGCTTCAAGGTCGTGCGCTACGATCGGCGCGGCTATGGCGCGACGCCGGCGGCGACCACGCCGTTCGCCTCGGTCGACGACCTGTCGGCGGTGATGAAGGCGGCGGGCGTCGAGCACGCGACCCTGGTCGGCTCGTCGGCCGGTGGCGGCATCGCCGTGGACTTCGCCCTGGCCCACCCGGAGGCGGTCGACGGCCTGGTCCTGGCTGGCCCGTGGATCAGCGGCTTCAAGCCCTCGGCAGGCTTCATCGCGCGCGGCCTGAAGCTGGCGGTGCTGATCAAGACCGGAAATCTCGAGGGCGCGGTGAAGGATCCCTACATCCTGACCAAGTCCGCCGACGCCCAACGCGCTCGCGTCGTGGCCCTGCTGAAGGCCAACCCGCAAAACCTGGCCAATCCCAGCGGCAAGGTCGAGCGCGCCGGCCCCGACGCCAAGGACCGCCTGGACCAGATCCGCGTCCCCACCCTGGTGCTGGTCGGCGAGGTCGACATCAAGGACGTCTTCGACCAGGCCCACGCCGTCGCCGCCGCCGTGCCCGGCGCCAAGCTGGAAACCGTCCCGGCGACGGGGCACTTCATGTACCTGGAAAAACCGAAGGACTTCGCCGACCGGGTGACGGCCTTCGTCTCACCCTAGCGCCACCGCTCTCGCCGCGCCGCGCCAGGCGCGCGGCGAGCTGCCCGTCACGCGTTTGAAGGCGTTGCTGAAGGCGCTTTCCGAGGCATAGCCCAGGGCCAGGCCGATCTGGGCCACGGCCGTCGCCTCGTCGCGCAGGGCCCGCTCGGCCAGGCGCATCCGCCAATCGGTAAGGTAGGTCAGGGGCGCCTTGCCCGACACGGCCTTGAAGTGCTCGGCGAACGAGGTCCGCGACATGGCGCAGGCCCTGGCCAGCTCGTCCAGCCGCCACGCCCGGCTGGGATCGCCGTGCATCAGCCGCAGAGCCGGCGCGGTGCGAGGATCGGCCAGGGCCCGCAGCCAGCCGGCCGGCAGCGGACCGCCCGCGCCCAAGTGCGAGCGCAGGATCTCGGTGAATAGCAGCTGGGCCAGGTGCGTCGACGCCAGCTGCGCGCCGGGCAGATCGCCGCGCGCCTCCTCGACCAGCCGGCCCAGCAGCCAGCCGAAGGCGGCGGCCTGGGACGAGCCGCCCTTGATGTGCAGCCAAGGCGGCAGGACGTCCGCCAGCAGTCCGCCATTGCCCTGGTTCAGCAAGATGTGGCCGCCGATGAAGCCAAAGTCCGCGCCGTCGCCCAGCACGGCCGAGGCCAGGCCTTCGCGCGCGAATAGGCTGGTCGCCTCGACCGGCTCGATGCCTGGCGCGCTGGCCATCACATAGTCGCGCTGGGCGGTGAGCAGGCCGATGTCGCCGGCCTCCAGCCGCACCTTGGCCTGCGGCTCGTCCTCGAACCAGAACCAGCAGCCGCCGTGCAGCACGGCCGACATCTTGATCCGGTGGCGCGAGCGAAAGCGGATCGCCCACGGCCCGCCGGCCTCGAAGCCGCCGGCGTGGACGGCCTGGGCCTGGGTCAGGCTCAGGATTTCGGAGAACGGATCGACGATCATTTTCGGATTTTTGCGCAAGTATTGCGGACCCACAAGCATTCTGCGTCCGACATCTGATCGATAGGGTCCCGCCATCGATCAGGAGAGACCTATGCGAGACGATCTGGTTCTGGTGACGGGCGGCACGGGCTTCATCGCCCAGCACTGCATCCTGGCGCTGCTGGCCCAAGGCTATCGGGTGCGCACCACCCTGCGGACGCCTGGGCGCGAGGCCGAGGTCCGCGCCTATCTGAAGGTCGGCGGGGCCGAACCGGGCGATCGCCTGAGCTTCGTCACGGCAGACCTTAGCGACGACGCCGGCTGGGGCGAGGCCGCCGAAGGCTGCGCCTATGTCATGCACGGCGCCTCGCCGACGCCGTCGGGCGACTATGCCAGCGAGGAGGAATGGATCATCCCCGCGGTCGAGGGCAATTTCCGGGTCCTACGCGCGGCGCGGGACGCGGGCGTCAAGCGGGTGGTGCTGACCTCAGCCTTCGGTGCGGTCGGCATGGGCCACAAGCCGATGACGCGGCCGTTCGACGAGACTGACTGGACGGAGTTGAACGACAAGGTCCCGCCGTATCAGAAGTCCAAGACCCTTTCCGAACGCGCGGCCTGGGACTTCATCGCCACCGAAGGGCGCGGCCTGGAGCTGGCGGCCGTCAACCCGACCGCCGTGATGGGCCCGGCGCTGGGGGCCGACTATTCGCACTCGATCCGACTGATCAAGCAGATGCTGGAGGGCATCCCCGGCTGTCCGAAGGTCAATTCCGGCTTTGTCGACGTGCGCGACGTCGCCGACCTGCACCTGCGCGCCATGACCGACCCCGCCGCCAAGGGCCAGCGCTTCCTGGCTATCGCGGGCCAGAGCCTGTGGATGCGCGAGGTGGCGGCGATCCTGCGCGCGCGGCTCGGCGACGCGGCGGCCAAGGTCCCGACCAAGGAGATCCCCAACACCGTCGTGCGCCTGGGCGCGGCCGCGGGCAATCCGGCGCTGAAGGCCCTGGTCCCGTTCCTGGGCGTGACCATGAACGCCACCAGCGAAAAAGCCATCCGCCTGCTGGGCTGGTCGCCACGTTCGGCCGAGGAGTCCATCATCGCCGCCGCCGAGAGCCTGCTGCGGCTGGGCCTGATCGACGGCGCCTAGAACATCTCGCCCCGTCGCGCGTTAACACTTGGCCTCATCAAGCCAAGCGAGACGTCGCCATGACCCTGGCCCAGCGGATTGTCATCGCCAACGACGACGGCCGCGCGGTCATGGCCGTGGCCCTGGCCGCCTTGCTGCTGTTCAGCGTGATCGCGGTTCTGGTCTTTGTCGGCGTGCATCCCGCACAAGCCTCGGCGCCCCAACCAGCGCCTGCCGCCTCGCCGATCCCGAAGGCCGACGAGCCGGCCTGCAAGGCTGCCCTGGCCCGCGCCCGCGATACGCGCGGCCTGCCCGCCGAGGAGGCCATCGCCGCTTCCACCGCGATGCTGCGCGCGTGCGGCGTTCGCTAAAGATCCAAGGGAACCGACCACGCCCTGGCGATTTCTCTTAAGCGTCCCGACGGCGTCATAGCCCTCCAGACACAGCGGCCCGGCCACACGCCCCCCCGACGATCGCCGGGCCGCCCCTCTTTCCACAGCTTTCGCCGCACCCATGACCGCGCTTCGCGCGTTCATACCTCATGGCAAGACAACCCAAGCCGCCGCACACCGGCGCAGGCGAACTGACGATCGCGCGTCAGGTCCATCCCGTGACCTTCTCGCTGCACTATCTCGACAACCGCGGCCTGCGTTCGGCCAAGGGCGGCCTGACCGGCGAGCCCGAGGTCATGCGCGAAGCCTTTCACCGGGGACGGGTCCATCTGGCGCTGGACGACGGCAAGGGCTTCGACGTCTCGATCGTCGCCCATGCCGAAGGCAGCGCCACGGCCTATTTCGAGAGCGCGACCGACATCCGCTAAAGCGGTTAGAACCGCCCGCGCTGATAGTCCTCGAACGCCTGCGCGATTTCCTCGCGGGAGTTCATGACGAACGGCCCGTGCCAGAACACCGGCTCGTCGATCGGACGACCGGCCAGCAGCAGCACGCGGGCGTCGGTGACGGCCTCGACCCGGACGGTGTCACCGCGCCCCAGGAACACGCCCGACAGCGCGTCCACGGTGTCGTGCGCAACGCGCACCTGGCCCTCATAGACGGCCAGCATGGCGTTGCGGTCGTCGCCGACCGGTTCCTCGAACACGGTCCCGGCCGGCAGCACGACGTCGAAATAGAGGGCGTCGACCGCGCCGCCGCCGATCGGGCCGGGCGTACCCGCATCCGTCGCGCCGGAGATCACCTTCACGGTGACGCCGCCGTCGCGGGCCTCCACGGGGATCGCGTCGCTCTCGAACTCCTGATAGCCGGGCTCGCTCATCTTCAGCTTGGCAGGCAGGTTCACCCACAGCTGGAAGCCGCGCATGCGCCCTTCCGCCTGCTCGGGCATCTCGGAGTGGACGATGCCCTTGCCGGCCCGCATCCACTGGATCCCGCCCGGCCCGATCACACCCTCGCGGCCGGTGTTGTCCTTGTGACGCATCCGGCCTTCCAGCATGTAGGTCACGGTCTCGAAGCCGCGATGCGGGTGGTCGGGGAAGCCGCCCATGTAGTCCGACGCCTGGTCGTTGTCGAAACAGTCCAGCATCAGGAACGGGTCGAACATCTGGGCTTCCGGCGTGCCCAGCATGCGGGTCAGCCCCACGCCGTCGCCATCCGAGGCGGGCAGGCCCTTCACGACTTTCAGGACGGGACGAACGCTCATGGGAAGCTCCTTATCGCGCATTGATATCAGGTCTGGTTGCAATTGATGCAAGAGGCCCCTCTCGTTCGCCTTTCCCGGCCATCCGTGCTAATCGCCCGCCCAACGAAATTCACGAGAGTTCCATGGCCCTGAAAGTCGCCATCGTCGGCCTGCCCAACGTCGGCAAGTCCACCCTGTTCAACGCCCTGACCCAGACGGCGTCGGCCCAGGCCGCCAACTATCCGTTCTGCACGATCGAGCCCAACACCGGCGACGTGGCCGTGCCCGAGCCGCGCCTGGACGCCCTGGCCAAGATCGCCGGCTCCAAGGAAATCATCCCGGCCCGGATCACCTTCGTCGACATCGCCGGCCTGGTGCGCGGCGCGTCCAAGGGCGAAGGCCTGGGCAACCAGTTCCTGGCCAACATCCGCGACTGCGACGCCGTGGCCTTCGTGGCCCGCTGCTTCGAGGACGACGACATCACCCACGTCGAGGGCCGCATCGACCCGCTCAGCGATCTCGAGATCATCGAGATGGAGCTGATGCTGGCCGACCTGGAGAGCCTGGAAAAGCGCCTGCCGGCCGTCGAGAAGAAGGCCAAGTCGGGCGGCGACAAGGACGCCGCCAACACCCTGCGCCTGATCAACCTGGCTCTCGCCCAGCTGCGCGAGGGCCGTCCGGCCCGCGCCGCGACCGTGGACAAGGAGGACGAGAAGGCCTGGCACATGCTGCAGCTGCTTACCTCGCTGCCGGCCCTCTATGTCTGCAACGTCGAGGAAGGCAGCGCCGACAAGGGCAACAAGTACAGCGCCCTGGTCGCCGAACGCGCCGCCAAGGACAACGCCAAGTCGGTGGTCATCTCGGCCCAGATCGAGAGCGAGATCGCCATGCTGGACGCCGAGGAGCGCAACGAGTTCCTCGAGACCCTGGGCCTGGAAGAGCCGGGCCTGAACCGCCTGATCCGCGAAGCCTACAAGCTCCTGAACCTGCAGACCTACTTCACGGTCGGCCCCAAGGAAGCCCGCGCCTGGACCATCCACGTCGGCGACACCGGCCCGCAGGCGGCCGGCGTCATCCACACCGACTTCGAGAAGGGCTACATCCGCGCCGAAACCATCGCCTATGACGACTTCGTCAAGCTGGGCGGCGAAGGCCCGGCCAAGGAAGCCGGCAAGATGCGCGCCGAAGGCAAGGAATATGTCGTCAAGGACGGCGACGTGATGCACTTCCGCTTCAACGTCTAAGCGTTCAAAAGATCAGCGGCCGGAGCGGAAACGCCCCGGCCGTTTGCTTTAGGGAGTATCGCCATGTCCGACACCGTCACCCTGACCTCCGCCATCGACGGCTTTTCGTTCACCGCCCTGCACGCCCAGCCCGAAGGCGCGCGCAAGGGCGGGGTGGTCGTGATCCAGGAGATCTTCGGCCTCGACCAGTACGTCCAGGCCGACGTGGCGCGGTGGGCGGCGCGGGGGTTCGAGGTGTTGGCGCCGTCGATCTTCGACCGCGCCGAGCCGGGCTTCACCGCCGAACATGATCCCAAGGGCTTCCAGACCGGCGTCAGCTACGTGCAGAAGATCGGGATCGACGCGATGCTGTCGGACATCCAGGCCTGCATCGACGACCTGGCCGCGCGCGGTCCGGTGTTCGCGGTCGGCTATTGCCTGGGCGGATCGCTGGTGTGGCTGTCGGCCGCCCGGCTGAAGGGCCTGGCGGCGGGCGCGGCCTATTACGGCAGCATGATCGCCGCCAATGCCGAGCTGGCGCTGAACGCGCCGGTGATCGTGCACCTGGGCCGCAAGGACGGCCACATCCCCGCCGACGAGGTCAAGGCCAAGGTCGAGGCCGCGCATCCGGACGTGCCGGTCTACGTCTACGAGAACAGCGGCCACGGCTTCAACAATGACGGCCGTCCGGACTCGGACCTGGCCGACGCCGAGCAGGCCCGCGCCCGTACGGTCGAACTGTTCGAAGCTCACGGAGCCCGGTGATGGGAGAGCGTATCGCCCTCGCGTGCCGCGAGAACGGCGCGCCGTTCGCCGCCTATCACGCCCCGCCCCAGGAAGCCAGGCGCGGCGGTATCGTCATGCTGCACGCCATCTGGGGCGTCACCCCGCACCTGCGCCAGCTGGCCGACAGCCTGGCCGAGCAGGGCTATGAGGTCATCGTTCCCAGCCTGATGGACGCGGCCGACGCCGACTTTCCGGTCGAGGACCTGACGCCCGCGATCCTCGACGCCCGCATGGCCATGGGCAAGGCGACCGGCTGGGGCCTCTCGACCCTGCCCCGCGTCCAGGCCTGTATCGAGGCCATGCAGGGCCCAGTGTTCGCCATGGGCTTCTGCTATGGCGGCACCACGGCCTGGCTGGCGGCCTGCCGTTGCGAGGGGCTGTCGGCGGTCTCGGCCTTCTACGGCGGCGATATCGTCGCCTATCGCGACGAGACGCCTAAGGTCCCGACCATCCTGCATTTCGGCAAGACCGACAGCATGATCCCGCTGCCGGACGTCGAGGCGATCCGGGACACGCATCCCGAGCTGCCGATCCATCTGTACGAGGCCGGCCATGCCTTCGTGGCCCCAAGCGGTCACCATCCCGACAGCGCCCGCCTGGCTCTCTTGCGGACGCTGCAGCTGTTCCAGCGGTCCGGCGGCGGCAAAGCCGAAGCCTGACGAGCAGGTGCTGTTGACCGAAAGCCGATAGCGGATCAGTCTGCTCAACCTTAAGCATCGAGGGGGAGCAGGCTCATGCGCAGGATCTTGTCCGGAATCGTTATCAGCGCCATCGCGGTTCTGGCGATCGGGGTCGCGCCGGCCATGGCGCAGTTCGGCGGCTACATGCCGCCGCCTCCGCCGGCGCGACAGGACATGAAGAACATCGACTTCCTGCGGACCCAGAAGTCGGGGCCTCGGATCAAGCCGCGCGAGTCGGGCAATCCGATGCAGGTGAAGATGGCCCGGGAGCTAGCGGCCCAGCTGAAGATACCGTGCGACGTCACCGACGCCGCCGAGCTGTCGGACACGCCGTCCAAGGTGCCCAGCTACGAGCTGGTGTGCCGCGACGCCATGGGCTGGATCATCAATCGCAAGTCCGTCGCGGACGTCCAGCCGCTGGACTGCCTGGCCGTGCAGGACTCGGCCGAGGCGGCCGGCAAGGCCTGGCCGCGCGGGCTGTACTGCCTGATGCGCGGCAACTTCCAGCCGGCCATGGGCCTGGCCCCGATCGCCGCCAAGATCGCCCCCGACTGCGAAGTCGCCAACGGCGCCTATCTGGGCTCGGGCGGCACGCCGCCGATCACCCGCTACGAGCTGAGCTGCAAGAACGGCAAGGGCTATGTGGTCGACAATCCCGCGCCCGGCTCGGCCGCGACGCTCAGCTCCATGACCTGCGCCGAAGCCGCCCAGGCCGGCGCGCCGTGCAAGCTGGGCAGCCGCAAGCAGGCGGGCTGACCTCAGGCGGGGCGTCCGCGCTTCAGCAGGCGTCCCACCGGCGCGCGCAGGCCGATGACCACGGGGATCAGCCAGTAGGCGAAACCCGGCATCCACGGCGCGTTGGCCATCGGGCCGAAGGTCATGGCCGCCGACAGCAGGCCCGTGAACGCCGCCAGCGCCCAGATCTCGAAGCTGAAGCGGATCTGGGCCAGGCTCTCGGACACCACGCCCAGGCGCTCGGGGTGGCGCATCGCGCGCCAGTACAGGGCCGTGAACAGTCCCGCCAGGATCGCGAAGCCGACGCCGTAGATGCGGAAAAGGTCGCGCAGGTCGCTCAAGGTGCGGATGATCTTCTCGCCCGACAGCAGGCCGCGCGAGGCCCAGACGAAGCCGGACTCGACCAGCATCCGCAGCGGGAAGACATAGACCAGCACCGTGAAGACGATGGCCAGGGCGTTCAGGGTCGACAGGGTGTCGCGGCGCGGGACCAGGCGTCCGTACTCGCGATAGGCCAGCCAGAACATGGCGATCAGGGCGAAGGCCCCCAGCGAGGCCGGGATGCGCCCCAGGGCGTCCCACAGGGCGGCGATATCGGCCGCCGGCTCGGCGCTGGCGATGATCAGCAGGGTGACGGCGAAGGCGAAGGCCGCGTCGACGAAGGCGTCCAGCCGCTTGCCCGCCTCGCGTTCAGGATCGTACTCGTCCGCCATGGTCATCGCCCTCAGCCCGACGCCATGATGAACGCCGTTCGGCGAAGCTGTCGAGATCGTCGCGCAAGCGTCACGGCTGGGCTAGGCTGAGTCGCATGCGTCGCCGCGTTTCCGTCCTGGCCCTGTCCGTTGTCCTCGCCGCCGGTTCGGCGAGGGCCGGCGAGACGGCGTGCTGGTTCGAGAATGGAGCCGTGATCGCGCCGGCGGTGATCGGCGACATGGCCGGCGACTACGTCATCGACCTGTCGGCCCCGCGCACCCTGCTGCACGAGACCAAGGCCCAGATGGCCGGGATCACCGAGCCCGAACTGCCCTTGTCCGTCGAGGTCGCCGGACTGAAGACGCCGGCCGTGCCGATCAAGGTCGCCGACCTGGACGCGCGCGGCGCCGGCTTCGTCACCCCGATCGCCGGCGTCATCGGCATGGACGTCCTGGCCGGCCACAGCGTCGAGATCGACTTCGCCGACTGCCGAGTGCGGATCGACAAGCCCTGGCGGGCGCGCCGTCAGGTCGTTCTGCCGGTCGAGGTGGTCGAGGGCCTGCCGACCATCGTCGCGGCCGTCAGCGACGGCCCCGTGGCCCTGCAGGGGGCCTTCGCGATCGACACCGCCTCCAAGGCCATGGCGCGGCTGTCGACGCGCGGCGCGGCCGCGACCGGCAAGCTGGACATGACCGCCCGCCACAAGGCCCCGGCCCGCCTGCGCGCCCTGTCGATCGGCGGGGTCTTGGCGGAGAACGTGCCCGCCAGCCTGGCCGACGACCTGCCCGAGGGCGTGACCGGGACCCTGGGCACGGGCCTGTGGGGCCGTCACCGCCTGCGGCTGGCCGCCGACGCCCGCACCTTGTCGGTCGCGCCCTGAGGGCCTAAGGCTGGACGCTCAGACGCAGGAGAGCGCCTTTGATCGTCGTCGCCATCGCCCACAGCCGCCGCAGCGGCGACGCGCGCTCGCACGCCTGACGTCCGCCGCTCGGTTTATCGCGCCCTTCGCGGCGCATGCCCTGCCGAGACCTTTCAAGAATGCTCATCGAAGCCAAGACCCAAGACTTCGCCGCCCTGCTGCGCGGCGAGGCTCCGGCTCCCTATCGCCTGCCCGACAGCCCGCTGGCCCCGCCGGAGGTGCTGGCCATGCTGGCTCAGCTGGCCGACGGCATCCGGCTGGTGTTCAGCCCGGCCGCCTGGATGATCGTCGAGGACGGCGAGATCGTCGGCCTGATCTCGCCCACCCAGCCGCTGGACGCCTCCGACCGCAGCTTGCGGATCGGCTATGGCGTGGCCCCCACCCGCTGGGGCCAAGGCGTCGCCACCCGCGCCGTCGCCGACCTGGCCGCCTGGGCGCGGGCGGACGAGCGTGTTCTGGCGCTGACCGCCGAGACCTCGGTGGAGAACCTGGCCTCGCAGGCTGTGCTGGCCCGTAACGGCTTCGCCGCCGTGGGCGAGCGGGAGGACGCCGAGGACGGGCCGCTGATCCTGTGGCGGTTGGAGACTTAAGCGCCTAACCCTCAACTGCCTCCCTAGGCCTTGTGCCTAGGGCCCATCGTTCAGCCGGCGCCGCTTTGCGGGAGCTCGCACACGCTGGCGGCGTCACGATCAAAGCCGCCGAGCCAAGCCGCGCCATGGGTCCTCGCCACAAGGGCGAGGAAGGCAGGGTTGGTTTGCTGGTTTCAGAGTTCAAACCAAAAGAAAGGCCCGGTGTTTCCACCGGGCCTTTCCGTATTCAGCTCTGTGAACCAGCCGCTCGGAGCACGACGACGCGCTCCATCTTTAGAGGCTGAGCCTGCTAAGGCAGGCTCAGTGCGACTCGTTCTTCCAGACCGTCTTGTAGCTGGCGTACAGCAGGCCCGAGAGCAGGACGAGGTAGATCAGAACGGCGAAGCCGGTCTGCTTGCGCTCTTCCAGCTTGGGCTCGGCGGCCCACATCAGGAACGCCGCGACGTCCTTGCCTTGCTGGTCCAGGGTCGACTTGGTGCCGTCGTCGAACGTCACCAGGCCGGCCTTCAGCGGCGGGGCCATGGCGATGAAGCCACCCGGCGGGGTGTGCTTGTGATCGCCGTGCCAGGCCGAGGTCAGGTCGCCCGGGAAGTACGGGTTGTAGTGACCGCCGGTCGGGACCGTCAGGCCCTTGGGAGCATCCACATAGCCGGTGACGACCGAGTAGATGTGGTCCGGACCTTCTTCGCGCGCCTTGGCCAGCAGCGACATGTCCGGCGGCAGGGCGCCGCCGTTCGAGGCGCGGGCCGCGGCTTCGTTGGCGAAGGGCGACGGGAAGTGGTCGGCGCTGGTCGCGGGACGCTTGATGGCGTCGCCGGTCTCACCGTCGATGTCGTTGACCTCGTAGTCCTTGGCGATCGCCTTGACCCAAGGGTTGTCGTTCGGGTTCTGGTACTTCTCGTTGTAGAACGGACCGCCCTTGTCGCCCAGGTTCCGGAACGAAACCAGCTTCAGCGAGTGGCAGGCCGAACAGACTTCACGATAGACCTTGAAGCCGCGTTGCAGCTGCGCCTGGTCGAACTTGCCGAAGGGGCCTTCGAACGACCAGTGCACTTCCTTGGCCTTCAGGGCCCCGCCGTTGGCGAGGGCCGGGCCGGCGGCGCCGACGACCAGGAGACCCGCCGCCGCCGCGATAACCGAGAGTTTGCGGAGCATCGGGATCAACCCTTGTGAGCGTCGGCCGAGAGGGCCGGCGAGGCGATCGAGTCCGGCACGGGCAGGGTCTTTTCGACCAGACCCAGGACCGGGAGAACGACCAGGAAGAAAGCGAAGTAGTAGAGCGAGGCGACGCGCGACAGCCACACGAAGCTGTTCAGGTCCGAACCGCCCAGCTGGAACGTGGTCAGGTGCGGTATCACGGGATCGTCGGGCAACTTGGCGCCGCAGAAGCCCAGCACGATGCAGGCCACCAGGAAGAACACGAAGTAGATCTTCGCGGTCGGGCGGTAGCGCATCGAGCGCACCTTCGAGGTGTCCAGCCACGGCAGGGCGAACAGGCAGGCGATGGCGCCGAACATGGCCAGCACGCCCATCAGCTTGTCCGGAACGGCGCGCAGGATCGCGTAGAACGGCAGGAAGTACCATTCCGGAACGATGTGCGACGGCGTCACCAGCGGGTTGGCTTCGACGTAGTTGTCGGCGTGGCCCAGGGCGTTGGGCATGTAGAAGACGAAGAAGGCGAAGAGGATCAGGAAGACGCTCATCGCGAAGCCGTCCTTCACCGTGGCGTACGGCGTGAAGGGAACGGTGTCGGCCTTCGACTTGGGGTCAACGCCGGTCGGGTTGTTCTGGCCGACGACGTGCAGAGCCCAGATGTGCAGGATCACGACGCCCGCGATCATGAAGGGCAGCAGGTAGTGCAGCGAGAAGAAGCGGTTCAGGGTCGGGTTGTCGACCGCGAAGCCGCCCCACAGCCAGGTGGTGATGCTTTCGCCGACCAGCGGCAGGGCGCCGAACAGGTTGGTGATGACGACGGCGCCGTGGAACGACATCTGGCCCCAGGGCAGGACGTAGCCCATGAAGGCGGTCGCCATCATCAGCAGGTAGATCACGCAGCCCAGCAGCCACAGCACTTCACGCGGCGCCTTGTAGGAGCCGTAGTACAGGCCGCGCAGCATGTGGATGTACACGGCGATGAAGAACATCGACGCGCCGTTGGCGTGCATGTAGCGGATCAGCCAGCCATAGTTCACGTCGCGCATGATGTGCTCGACGGAAGCAAAGGCGCCCTGAGCGCTCGGGTTGTAGTGCATCACCAGGATGATGCCGGTGATCAGCTGGGAGGCCAGGCACAGCGACAGGATGCCGCCGAAGGTCCACCAGTAGTTCAGGTTGCGCGGGGTGGGGTAGTCGACGAACGAGTCGTAGCCCAGGCGCACGATCGGCAGACGGGCGTCGAGCCAGCGCTCGATACCGGTCTTCGGTTGATAGGTCGAATGTCCGCTCATATCGCTTAGCCGATCTTGACCTTGGTGTCGGTGAGGAAGGCGTATTCCGGAACCACCAGGTTCAGGGGCGCGGGGCCCTTACGGATACGACCCGAGGTGTCATAGACCGAGCCGTGGCACGGGCAGAACCAGCCGCCGTACTCGCCGCCGCCGAAGGTCGGCACGCAGCCCAGGTGGGTGCAGTTGCCGCCGACGATCAGCCAGTTGGCCTTGCCGGGCTTCACGCGCGAGGCGTCCGTCGCCGGATCCTTCATCGACGCGCTGTCGTCCGCGACCGCCTTGGCGATTTCCGCCTTGGTGCGGTTACGCACGAAGAGCGGCTTGCCGCGCCACTTGATCGTGACCTGCTGGCCCTCTGCGACCTTGGTCAGGTCGAACTCGGTCGAGGCCAGCGCCCGCGTGTCGGCGGACGGGTTCATCTGGTCGATGAACGGCCACACCAAAGTCGCGGCGCCGCCGGCGGCGGCCGCGATCGCGGCGATGTGAATAAAGTCGCGCCGGGAGGGATCGCTCCCGTGTTCCGGCTCGGTCGTTGCGCCCACGGCGGTGTCGGCCACCTAGTCACCCCTTAATTCCGCAGGCCACGAAACGCGGCCGGCTTGGAGAAGCGCCTTTCGACGCCATATCTTGCTCGACCCGCATGCGGATCTCCGCCACAAGGCAGCGGTCGGATCGTCGTATCGGACGCGCGGACGAAGTCCGCAAGCCCTTTCGATTCCCGGCAAAGCCCCTGCTGCCCTTGTGGTTGGTTCGCTTATTATGCGTATCGCACTTTTTCAACCGGGTATTCCCCAGAACGTCGGGGCGGCCATTCGGCTTTCGGCGTGCTTTGGCGCCGGCCTGGATGTCATCGAGCCCTGCAGTTTTCCTTTGGATGACAAGAGCTTGAAGCGCGCGGCCCTGGATTATGGGCCTCTGGCGCACCTCAAGCGGCACGATAGTTGGGACGCGTTTCTCGCCGCCCCGGAACGGGCCGAGGGTCGCCTGCTGCTTTTCACGACTCGCGGCGCGACGCCTTTCCACCGATTTTCGTTCGAAGCCGGAGACACCCTGCTGTTCGGCAACGAGAGCAAGGGCGCCCCGGAAGAGGTCCATGCCGCCGTCCAGGGCCGTATCGTCATTCCGATCCGTCCCGAGACCCGCTCGATGAACCTGGCCACCACCGCCGCCATGGCCCTGGGTGAAGCCCTGAGGCAGACGGGCGGCTTCCCGGAAGCCTGATCTTTTCTAAGATCAACCCATGATCGATTCTCAGCGCGCCGGCGCCGACATCGCCTATCTGAGATCGCAGCTGGACTGGCTGCTGCTCACGCCGTTGCGTCTCGAGGGCGCGATGGAGCCGGTTCGCTACCAGCTGCTGATGCAGGCCGCGCGCGATTCCTACTTCAAGCGTTTCCAGCGGATGACCGATACGGTCGCCGCCGCCGCTCGCCTGTTCGGGACCGAGGGCGACCAGGGCGTGACCCTGTCGATGACCGGCCTGGCCGCGGCGGGCTCGGGCGACCTGACCACCGCCTTCGACGCCTTCAAGCAGGCCCGCGACCTGCACCCGGAGCTGGCCGAGCACCACTACAACTGCGGCGTCATGCTGCTGAAATACAGCCAGGACCTGGCCGTGGCCGAGGGCCTATTCCGCAGCGGGCTGGAGCGCTACGCCCACGGCCCGTCGTGGCTGGCCCTGGCGGTCATCCGGCTGGAGCGCGGCGACTACGAGGGCAGCGCCGACGCCGCCCGCCACGCCATCGCCCTGGAGGTCAATGGCGAGGGCGTCGCCGAGCTATGCCTGGCCGCCGCCCTGGAGCGCCTGGGCCAGGCCGTGGAATGGCCGACGCAGCGGCCCGACGCCAGGTTCTCCTCGCCCGAGGCCTTCGAGATCGTCGTGACCAAGGCCGCGCGGACCGTGGTCAGCGTCGCCCTGGGCGACCGCGAGGCCCTGGCGGCCTTGCGCCTGGCCCAGTCGCTGGAGGCCGCCGCGCCGGACTGGAACGTTCACCTGCATCTGTGCAACGCCTCGCCAGACGTCGCGCGCGTCCTTGTCGAATGGGGCGGCGAGCGCGGCGAGCGCGTTCGGGTCTCCGCCGAGACCCTGGTCACCGACCCGCCCGACAGCCTGGCCGATCGCTTCGGCGTGATCCGGCTGCGCACCCTGGCGGCGACGGGCCCGGCGATCGGCGGCGACCTGATTCTCGCCCATCCGCGCACGGTGTTTTCGGCCGATCCGACCGTCCTCCTGCCGGACACCGAGCAGGGCGTGTCGCTGATCGGCCGCGACGGCCTGCTGTGGAATCAGGTCAGCCAGGACCTGATCGCCCTGCGCGCGGGTCCCAAGGCCGACGCCTTCCTCGATGCGATCCGCATGGCCGCCCTGCCCTGGCTGTGGCGCAAGAGCCCGGTGACCGCCGGCGTCTGCCTGTGGCAGGCCCGCGAGGCGTGTCCAACCGCCCGGATCCTGTCCGACGACGACCTGACCCTGGCGGCCCTCCCCGAGGTGCCGCCCGGGCCAGAAGCCCCGCCAGCGCGGCCCGAGTTCAACAAGGTCGTGCCGTCGCGCTTCGGGCCGATGCTGCTGAATCAGAACGACCTCTACATCTTCAGCGGCATCCAGGAGACCGGCGTCTGGTCGGGCGATGAGCTCGATCTGCTGGGCCAACTGATCCAGCCCGGCCAGACCGTTCTGGACGTCGGGGCCAACATGGGCACGCACACCCTGGCCTTCTGCAACTTCGTGGGACCGACCGGCCGGGTTTACGCCTTCGAGCCGCAGCGGATCATGTTCCAGGCCATGGTCGCCAGCGTGGCCCTGAACAGCTGGGCCAATGTCCACGCCTATATGAACCTGGTCGGGGCCAAGAAGGGCGCCATGCGCGTGCCCGGCATCAACTATGGCGAGCCCAGCAATTTCGGCATGATGACCCTCGCGCCCGACCGCAACCGCGCCGACACCCTCACCTATCTCGACGACGAGGCCGGCGAGGCGGTGGCGATGATCACGGTCGACAGCCTGAATCTCTCCGCCTGCCACCTGATCAAGATCGACGTCGAGGGCATGGAGATCGACGTGCTGCGCGGCGCGGCCAAGACCATCAAGGCCCACCGCCCGCTGATCTACATGGAGTGCCAGCCCGACAAGCGCAGCCAGTCGTCGCTGAAACTACTGAAATCGTTGGGCTACGCCACCTGGTGGCACGGCGACATCGGCTCGCCCAACATCCTGGGCGCCCCGCTGGAGCGGCCACTGTCGGTGATGGGGCTGAAGCTGGCCTGAGGTCGACCCAATACCCCCGCCTTCCTAGGCCTTGTGCCTAGGACCCATGGGTCGGCTGGACTGGTCGAATGACGAAGAGCGCCGCCAGTGTGGGCGAACACCCAATCCTGTCCGAGACGCGGAAAGATGGGTCCTAGGCACAAGGCCTAGGAAGGCAGGAAAGGGGTGATCGAGTGAGGAAACTCAGTGGTCCCCGAAATCCACATCCCTACGCGCCGCCACGATCGTCACGATGAAGCCCGCCAGCACGTCCAGCAGCACCATCAGGGTGACCAGGAAGAAGGTCGAGGTCGCGAAGGCCGGGAACAGCAGGAACTCGACCAGGCACAGGATGAACAGCACCATCGACAGCGAGTGGTTGATGATGGCGATCCGGCGGCTGGTCGTGGACTTCAGCAGCTCAACGAACAGCACCACCAGCGAGGCGGCCAGCAGCAGGTCGCCCAGGCTGACGCCCCACTCGGCCCGCGAGGTCATGTGGATGGTGAACAGCTTGTCGCTCATCCGCACGCCCGCGTCGGCCGCCTTGAAGCCTCCAGCCAGGGTCAGCGCGACCAGATTGTAGATGATGACCGGCAAGGCCAGCAGCGGAACGGCTGCGAACATCGAGCTTCCCCCTTTGGCATGCGTCGAGAACTTCATGCCATGGTTAAGACGTAGCGGTAATTTTGGTTTCGGTGAAGCTGTCTCGCCTGTCGCGGGTCAGGCTTCGTCCACGCCTTGGGGATTGCGCGCCCGCGACTGCAGCCACATCACGCCCAAGAGATCCGAGATCGAGGCCTTGAGGCGACCGAAGTTCGTATACTTGGACACGCCGCTCTCGCGGTGACGGTGGTTCACCGGCTCGAACGCCACCTCATAGCCCTCGCGCAGCATCAGCGCCGGGATGTAGCGGTGGATGTGATCGAAGTACGGCAGCCGCAGGAACGCCTCGCGGCGGAAGGCCTTGAGCCCGCAGCCGGTGTCGTTGGCGGTGTCCTTCAGCAGGCGCTTGCGCACCCCGTTGCCGAACTTGGAGGCGAAGCGCTTGGCGCTGCTATCCTGGCGCTTGACCCGCTCGCCGCCGACCAGGGCCAGCACGTCGGGGCCGGCCCGCAGGGTCTTGGCCAGGCGCGGAGCGTCGGCCGGGTCGTTCTGGCCGTCGCCGTCCAGGGTGACGATGATCGGCCCGCGCGCGGCCAGGATGCCGGTGCGCACGGCGCGGCTCTGGCCCGAGTTCTTGCGGTGACCCAGCACGCGCAGCTGCGGGATCTCGGCCTTCAGGGCGACCAGGCGGGCCTTGGTGTCGTCGCGGCTGGCGTCGTCGACGAAGATCATCTCGTAATTGTCGCCGTTGAAGGCGGTCGCGATCTCGCGCGCCAGCTTCGGGGCGGCTTCGCCCTCGTCAAAGACGGGGACGACGACGGAAAAGTCGGGGGTGGCGATCATCGCCCTCTAATAGCTGAAAAATTCGCCAAGGCCTGTCCTTTTCAAAAGTCTACTTTTGAAAAGGATAAACAGGCCTTGATTCAATAGATTAGAGCGCGATCGCCGCCGAAACCGGCTTCCACTTTCGGCTATCGCGCTCTGGCGGAAGGATCGTGCTAAACGTGGCCGCATGACGCTTGAATCTCGCCTGGATGACTGGAGCCGCGGTTGGCGCGGCCCTCTGTTCGCCGCCTTGGTGGCTTTGATCGCCGGCCTGCCCGGCCTGTTCGCCATGCCGCCGCTGGACCGCGACGAGAGCCGCTTCGCCCAGGCCACCTCGCAGATGCTCGAGACCGGCGACTACGTCGTCATCAAGTTCCAGGACCAGCCGCGCTTCAAGAAGCCGGTCGGCATCCACTGGCTGCAGGCCATGAGCGTCAAGGCGTTCTCCGACGCCGAGGACCGCCGGATCTGGGCCTATCGCCTGCCTTCGCTGCTGGGAGCCATGCTGGCGGCGGCGGCCGTCGCGTGGGGCGCTGCGGCCCTCTTTGATCCGCGCACCGGCCTGATCGCCGGCGGCATCCTGGGCGCGACCTTCCTGCTGTCGACCGAGGCCTTCATCGCCAAGACCGACGCGGCCCTGTGCGGCGGCACGACCCTGGCCATGGCGGCGCTGGCGCGCGTTTACGCCGCCCACCTGAAGGGCGAGACGGCGAACAAGTGGACCAAGCTGGCCTTCTGGCTGGGCCTGTCGGTGGCTGCTTTGATCAAGGGTCCGGTCGGCCTGCTGGTCGCCTTCCTGGCCCTGGCGGCCCTGGCGATCTGGGACCGCAAGGCCGCCTGGATGAAGGACCTGGGCTGGACCTGGGGCCTGATCCTGTTCTGCGCCATCTGCCTGCCGTGGGCGATGATGATCACCGTGGCCACCGACGGCGCCTTCTGGGGCACGGCGATCGGCGGCGACCTGGCCCCCAAGATGGCCGGCGGCCAGGAGGGGCACTCAGGCCCGTTCGGCTATCACACCCTGCTCGCCCCGCTGCTGTCGTTCCCGGCCACCCTGCTGCTGCCGGCGGGCCTCGTTTTGGGCTGGACCCGGCGCAAGGATCCGGGCGTGCGCTTTGCCCTGTGCTGGCTGATCCCGACCTGGCTGATGTTCGAGATCCTGCCGACCAAGCTGGTGCACTACGAACTGCCAGCCTACGGCGCCCTGGCCATGCTGATGGCGGCCGCCGTGCGCGAGCCGCTGGCCAAGTGGCCGCGCTGGATCGGGGCTGCCCTATCGGTGCTGATGGCCGCCCTGCTGGCCGCCGTCGCGATCTATGGCCAAGTGAAGTTCGGCGCGAAGAACGACCTGGTCTGGACCGTCCTGGCCGCGGGCCTGGCCTTAGGCGCCGGGGTCGCCGGCGCGTTCCTGCTGCTGCGTCATCACTCGGTGCGCGCCCTGGTCACCGCCGGGGTGCTGGGCGTCGGCGCCCACATCGCCCTGACCGCCGGCCTAATCCCGCGCCTGGAGCCCCTGTTCCTGTCCAAGGACATCGCCGACGCCCTGGACAAGGCGCGCCTGTCGCCGCGCTCGGGCGCCGCCGGCCCGGTGGCCCTGACCGGCTATTCCGAGCCCAGCCTGATCTTCCAGCTGGGCACCGCCACCGAGCTGACCGATGGCGAGGGCGCGGCCGACGCGGTCTCGGAAGGCCGCCCGGCCGTGGTCGAGAGCCGCGAGGAAAAGCCCTTCCGCGAGGCCATGACCGCCCTGGGCCTGACGCCGCGTCCGGTGTCAGTGATCGAGGGCCTGAACTATTCCGACGGCGACCAGGAGAAGCTCACCATCTATCGCGGCGAGCCCCAGATCGAAGAAGAGGAGCCCGCCCGATGAGCCGCTTCATCCAGATCGTCGAGGTCGGCCCGCGCGACGGCCTGCAGAACGAAAAGACCATCCTGTCGGTCGCCGACAAGCTGGACCTGATCCGCAAACTGGAAGCCGCCGGCGCCAAGCGCACCGAGGTCGTGTCGTTCGTGAACCCCAACCGCGTGCCGCAGATGGCCGGCGCGGAAGAGATCATGGACGCCCTGCCGTCTGACCGCGTCCACTCGCGCATCGGCCTCGTCTTGAACATGCGTGGCTGGGAGCGCTGCGTGTCGACCGGCTGCGACGAGGCCAATGTCGTGGTCTGCGCCTCGGACGGCTTCGGCGTCGCCAACCAGGGCGCCACGGTGCGCCAGCAGATCGACACCCTGGCCGCCATCGCCGAGCGCCAAGCCGTGGACGGCGGCCCGCCGATCACCGCGACCATCTCGGTGGCCTTCGGCTGCCCGTTCGACGGCGAGGTCGGCGAGGACCAGGTCGTCGCCATCGCCCGCGAGGCGGCCAGCCTGGGCGTCCCGGAGATCGCCATCGCCGACACCATTGGGGTGGCGGACCCGTGGGTCGTGACCAAGCGCATCGAGGCCGTCCGCGCCGCCGCGCCGGAGGCCCGCCTGCGCATGCACTTCCACGACACCCGCAACACGGGCCTGGCCAACGCCTATGCCAGCGTCCAGGCGGGCGTCGACGTGCTGGACGCCTCGGTCGGCGGCCTGGGCGGCTGTCCGTTCGCGCCGAACGCCACGGGCAATATCGGCACGGAAGATCTGGTCTACATGCTGGAACGGGCCGGCTTCGAGACGGGTTACGACCTGGCGGCCCTGATCGAGATCGGCCGCGACGTCAGCGCCAAGCTGGGCAAGGCCCCCGCCTCGTCCCTGGCCCGCGCCGGAGGCTTCCCCAAATGACCCGCCTGCCCGTCCTGCTGCTGCCCCTGGCCGTGACCGCCTGCGCGACCGCGCCAATGGCGGAGACGCCGGCCGGGCGCTGCGACGTGACGATCAAGTTTGCCAGCTACGGCGCGGGCATCGATCGCGAGCTGTCTGACAAGGTCGCGGCCAGCGTGAAGAGCGACCGCGACATCGCCGGCTCGCAGCGCCAGCCCTGGGGCCGCGAAGGCGAATACGATCTGTGCCTGACCGCCAAGGCCGGCAAAGGCGTGGCGGTCTACGAACGCTACAAGGCGATGCTGCCGGCCCGCAGCCTGAAGGCCCCGACCTCGATCGTCGGGCCCAACGGCGAGCGGTTCGAGTCGATCGGCCCGATGTAGCCGCCCTACTGGGCCAGCAATTTCGCCAGGTCGGCCTTCCAGAACTTCGCCGAGGTATGGGTGCCGTGGCCGCGCGTCTCGACCGAGGCCGGGATCAGCACGAAGCGCGCCTTGGGCATGCGTTTGACCATCTGCTCGGCCAGGCCCAGCTCGGGCGGGTTGATGAAGTCGTCGGCCGAGTTCACCCACAGCACCGGCACGGTGATCTTTTCCAGGTTCGGCGAGGGGTCGTAGTTGCGCGAGGCGTCCAGCCAGTAGAGCGCGTTGTTGGCCTCGTAATTGGCCGTCATGCGGGCAAAGGACTGGTCCAGCGCCTTTTCGGTCGCCTCTCGGGTCGGGAATTGCGCCTGCATCGCCATCGGATTGCCGCCGGCGATGATCTGCAGGTCGGCGGCGGCGCGGATGCCCAGCATGGGCTGGGTCGTATAGTTGCCGCCCATCCAGGCCGGATCGGCCTTGATCGCGTCGATCGCCATCTTGCGCCACATGCGGTTGCGACCGGCCAGGGCGACGGTGTTGCAGGCGAACGGCGCCAGGCGCTGGGCGAAGCCCGGATAGGTCTCGCCCCACACGAAGGCGTGCATGCAGCCCATCGAGGTGCCGAGGATCACCTTCAGGCTGGTCACGCCCAGGCCGTCGACCAGCAGCCTGTGCTGCAGGGCGACCATGTCGTCGTAGTCGTAGTGCGGAAACGCCATCCGCAGCCCGTCGCTGGGCTTGGACGAGGCGCCGTGGCCGATGTTGTCGGGCAGGATCACATAGGTCTTGGCCAGGTCGAACGGCTGGCCGGGGCCATAGAGTTCGTCGGCGAAGACCGGGGTCAGGAAGTTCTTCCCCGAGCCGCCGGTGCCGTGCAGCACCATCACCGCGTTGTCGATCTGGCCCTTGGCGTCGCGATGCGGCGTGCCCAGCGTGGTGTAGTGCAGCCGCACCTCGGCCAGCTTCTCGCCCGACTTGAAGGTGACGTCCTTGGCGATGAAGTCGCCTTCCTTGGTCGGCCACTCGGCGGCCTGGGCGGCGAACGGAAGGGTCAGGGCGAGCGCCAGCGCGGCGAGGATCGAGCGTTTCATGGGGCGCAACCCTAGGGGTTGGCCCAAAAACCGGTCAAGCTAGATCGCCAAGCTAGATGGGGCGTCCGGTCAGCTTCCACAGCAGCGGACGCGAAACGCTCATCAGCATGATAGCCGGCGCCAGCAAAACAGCCGCCGCGAACAGCTGCAGGCTGTCGGCGCGCTTGATGAAGTAGCGGGTCAGGCCCACGCCCTTGTGGAACTCGACCTTCAGCGGATGTTCCTGGCTGGTGTGGCCCAGGTGGACGACCTCGGCCTTGGGCTGGAACAGCACCTGGCCGCCGGCCCGGCGCGCGCGCCAGCACAGGTCGATGTCCTCGACATGCAGGAAATAGCCTTCGTCGAAGCCGCTGAGAGCCTCGAAGTCACGGCGACGCATGGCGAAGCAGGCGCCCGAGATGGTCGGCATCGGCACGGGCTTGCCCGGCAGCGGCTCGTTCTCGCGATGGATCTCGAAGCTGGCCAGGTTGGGGTGGCGACGGGTGAACTGGCCGAAGCTGAGCACCGTGCTCATCGGCGTGACGTCGCCGCGCCGGCCGCCGCGCTGCTCGGTGCCGTCGGTGTTCATCACCCGCGCGCCGACGATGGTCGGGGTCGGCTGGCCTTTGAACGCCGTGACCAGCGAGGCCACGCAGCCCGTCTGCAGGTTGGCGTCGGGATTGAGGAAGACGATGTACTCGCCGCCCGCCGTCGAGGCGCCCAGATTGGCGCCGCGCGCGAAGCCGATATTGCCGTGGCCCTGCTTGAGCACGACACGCGGCTCGGTCAGGGCCAGCGAGCGCAGCATGTCCTGGTCGCGATCGTCGGAGCCGTTGTCGACGATGACGAACTCGTCGACCAGCGGCTCGGCCAGCACGTGCTTGATGCTCTGCGCCAGCGCCTCTCCCGTCCGATAGACGACCATGACCACGGACACGTTCGGACGAGCCGGACGCGCGCCCACGGCGAGGGTCGAAACGGACGGGAGGATGCTGTTCATCAGGCGGTCGCGGCCTCCGGTGCGGGATTGGCGACGCCCAGGGCGCGCTTGACGTCCGGCGGCGTGGCGTCGTCCTTCAGGACGCGCAGCGCTTCCTCGAGCGAGAGCACGCTTTGGCCCTCGCTGCCGAGGCGACGCAGGGCCAGTTGCCCCGTTTCCGCTTCCTTACGTCCGACCACCGCGATCACAGGCACCTTTGCGAGGCTGTGCTCGCGAATCTTGTAGTTGATCTTTTCATTACGCAGATCCACTTCCGCGCGCATCCCCAGCTTCGTCAATTTCTCGACGACCTCCAGGGCGTACGGGTCGGCGTCGGACGTGATCGTGGCCACGACCACCTGCGTGGGCGCCAGCCATACCGGCAGCGAGCCCGCGTAGTTTTCCAACAGGATGCCGATGAAACGCTCGAAGGACCCCAAGATCGCCCGGTGAAGCATCACCGGACGCTTCTTCGAACCATCCTCCGAAACGTACTCGGCGTCCAATCGTTCCGGCAAAACGAAATCAAGTTGCAGCGTGCCGCACTGCCAAACTCGACCAATAGCGTCTTTTAGCGAGAACTCGAGCTTCGGGCCGTAGAAGGCGCCTTCACCTTCCTGCAGCACCAAGGTCTCACCGGCTGCCTCGGCAGCGGCCGAGAGAGCCGATTCTGCTTTATCCCAGACCTCATCCGTGCCGGCCCGCAGGTCCGGACGCGTGGAGAACTTGGTGTCAGCCAGCGTCATGCCCAGGTCGTTATAGACGCTGCGCAACAGTTCGATGAACTTGGCGCTTTCCTCCGTGACCTGCTCTTCGCGGCAGAAGATGTGGGCGTCGTCCTGAGTAAAGGCGCGCACCCGCATGATGCCGTGCATGGCGCCCGAGGGCTCGTAGCGGTGGCACGCGCCGAACTCGGCCATGCGCAGCGGCAGCTCGCGGTAGCTCTTCTGGCCGACGTTGAAGATCTGGATGTGGCCGGGGCAGTTCATCGGCTTGACGGCCAGGACCTCGCCCTCGGCGCTTTCGCACATGAACATGGCGTGGCCGAACTTCTCGGCGTGGCCCGACTTCTCCCACAGGCTCTTGTCGAGGATCTGGGGAGTCTTGACTTCCTTGTAGCCGGCCGCGTCCAGACGACGGCGCATGTAGTCTTCCAGCACGCGGTACAGGGCCCAACCCTTGGCGTGCCAGAACACCATGCCCTTGCCCTCTTCCTGGATGTGGAAGAGGTCCATCGTCTTGCCCAGCTTGCGGTGATCGCGACGCTCGGCTTCCTCAATGCGCTTCAGGTGCGCTTCCAGGTCGGCGTCCGAGGCCCAGCTCGTGCCGTAGATGCGCTGCAACTGGGCGTTGTTCTGGTCGCCGCGCCAGTAGGCGCCGGCCAGCTTCGTCAGCTTGAAGGCCTTGCCGACATGCTTGGTCGACGGCAGGTGCGGCCCGCGGCACAGGTCCTTCCAATTGCCCTGGCGGTAGACCGTGATCGTGTCCGTGCCCGGCAGGTCACGGATGATCTGGGCCTTGTACTGCTCGCCGATGCCGTCGAAGTGGGCGATGGCCTCTTCGCGGTCCCAGACCTCGCGCGTGATCTTCTCGTCGCGGTCGACGATCTCCTTCATGCGCTTTTCGATCGTTTCCAGATCGTCCAGGCTGAAGGGCTCCTCGCGCGCGAAGTCGTAGTAGAAGCCGTCCTCGACGTTCGGGCCGATCGTGACCTGCGTGCCGGGGAACAGCTCCTGCACGGCCTCGGCCAGCACGTGGGCCGTGTCGTGGCGGATGGTGTCGAGGGCTTCCGGAGCCTCGCGCGTCAGGATCTCGAACTTGCGCTCGCCCGTCAGCAGGTCAGGCGTCAGGGCGCGGTCCAGGTCCAGCACCTGGCCGTCCAGCTTGATCAGCAGCGCCTTCTTTTCCAGCGACTTGGAGATGGCCGCGGCGACGTCGCGCCCCGTCGAGCCATCGGGATACTGACGGGAGGAGCCGTCGGGGAAAACCAGATCGATCATTCTTCACATATCCACTTGCGTGGCTGGCTTGCCGGCGGGGGCGGGTCGTAGCCCGATCCACCTAACGGATTGCAGCGGCAAATCCGTCGCAACGCCAACCAGGAACCCTTGAGCGGGCCATGATCCTTGAGGGCGGCCGCCGCGTACTCCGAACAGCTCGGCGCGAAGCGGCACTGCCGCCCGATGAGGGGCGAGAGCGTCAACTTGTAGGCCCGAAGGCCCAAATCGACGGTGCGTTCGTAGAAGGTCATGCCTGCGCGCGACGCCTGTTAGTCCAGTAAAGTACTAACCCCCTGAGTGGGGCGATCAAGCCGCGCCGGCGGTGCTAGTTCGCGTTTCGCCGACGCCTGTGGCCTTCCGGACAGCCTCGACCGTCGCCTCGAACGCCAGCAGCGTCGAGGCGTGACGGGCGGGATAGTCCTTGACCGGCTCCAGCACGGCGAGCTCCGCAAAGCGGCCCGCGGGAGGCGAACCGTTCGTCTTCAGCATAGCGCGCAGAGAGTCGCGCGCCAACTCGATGTCGGAAAGTTCCGCTCCGACCACGTTCGCGCCCAGGATCGCGGCGGACGCCTGGCCCAGGGCGCAGGCCGAAACCTCCTGGGCGTAGTCGACGATCTTGCCGCCTTCGACCTTCACATCGACGACGATCCGGCTGCCGCACAGCTTGGCCGTCTTCTCGGCGCTGGCGTCGGGCGCGGGCAAGCGTCCCGCGCGCGGCATGTTGGCCACGAGCGTCAGGATCTTGGCGCTGTAGAGGTCGTCGATCATCGCGAACTTAAGATGGGGTCTTTTGGCGCTCGGCCCAAATGGCTTCGGCGCGATCGCGCACTGCCTCGCCCATTTCGGTGAAGGCGGCCTTCAGCTTGCGGCGCTCGTCGCGGGACACGAACCGCAGCAAGAGGCCCATGAACAGCTCGCCGTTCGAGAACGTCGAATTGCCCGGCCCCATGTTCTCGATCTCGAGATAACGGATCGCCGTGACGAACCCGCCCATCCGGCTGGAACGCCAGTGCAGCTGCTCGTACGGCACCCAGTCCTGGACGATCGGGGCGATGACCTTGGCCGGCTCGCCGGGCAGGTGCTGTTCCAGCGTCAGGGCCGTGCCGATCTTCATCTGGCCCTCGGCCCGGCGATAAAGCGGGTTCCACTCGTTCCAGGTCGAGAAGTCCGAGACCACGTCCCAGACGATCTCGGCGGGGGCCTGGATCCCGATGCGATGTTCGACGGCGCGTTTCATGGGGCGGTCCTTTATCACCACCGCTCCTGAGCGCTCAATCTCGCTTATCCCCTTATCCGCTCATCCCCGCGAAAGCGGGGACCCAAGCGGACTTTCCGCGCCAATAATGTTCATGATAAGTTCTGGTGATGGATCGGATGTTCGCCGTCTACATCCTCGCGAGTCGACCCTATGGCACGCTCTACTGCGGGCATACGGACGACCTTTCGCGTCGCGTTTGGGAGCATCGGGAAAAGATCCGCAAAGGCTTTACGGCGAAGTACAGCGTGGATCGCTTAGTCTGGTACGAACTTGGTGAGACCCGCGAGGGCGCGTTCGCGCGCGAGCGGCAGATCAAGAAATGGAACCGCGCTTGGAAGATCGAGCTGATCGAGACGCGGAATCCAGGTTGGACAGATCTGTACGAGACCCTGAACTGCTAGCCACGATCCCCGTTCTTTCCCCCAATCCGCTCATCCCCGCGAAAGCGGGGACCCAAGCCGAGTCAGCGGATTTCAGCTCGGCCTTGCAAGTCTCCGAGAGTCAGCTTGGGTCCCCGCTTTCGCGGGGATGAGCGGTATTTGGGAGGCTTGGGAAAAGACTAAAGGCCCTCAGTCCTTCATGCGCCACGTCGCGCCGCTCGGACCGTCCATGACCACCACGCCCAGGGCGTCCAGCTCGGCGCGGATGGCGTCGGCGGCGGGCCAGTCCTTGGCGGCGCGGGCGGCCAGGCGCTTGGCCAGCAGATCCTCGACCTGGGCCTTCAGCTCGTCGGAGGCGTCGCCTTCGAACCAGCTGTCCGGATCGGCCTGCAGGAAGCCCAGCAGGGCGCCGGCCTCGATCAGGCGGGCCTTGTTGGCGGCGATGGCGACGGTGTCGCCGGCCGTCACGGCCTTCTCGATCAGGCTCGACACCTCGAACAGGGTCGAGGCGGCCAGCGGCGTGTTGAGGTCGTCCATCAGGGCCGCGACCGTGTCGGCCGGCGCCTCCATCGCCTGGTCCATCGGCACGTCCTTGGCGCGGCGCAGGGCGCCGTACAGGCGGTCCAGCGACTTGCGCGACTGCTCGATCAGCTCGGGCGTCCAGTCCAGCGGCTGGCGGTAGTGGGCCGACAGCAGCGCCCAGCGGATCACCTCGCCCGGCACGGTCTGCAACAGCTCGTGCGGGATGACGACGTTGCCCAGGCTCTTGGACATCTTCTCCCCGGACATATCCAGGAAGCCGTTGTGCATCCAGTAGTTGGCCAGGACCGGCAGATCGTGAGCGCAGCGGCTCTGGGCCACTTCGTTCTCGTGGTGCGGGAAAGTCAGGTCGATGCCGCCGGCATGGATGTCGATGGTCTTGCCCAGCGCCTTGTCGATCATGGCCGAGCACTCGATGTGCCAGCCCGGACGGCCCGCGCCCCAGGGGCTGTCCCACTCGGGCTCGTTCTCCTTCGACGGTTTCCACAGCACGAAATCGGCGGCGTGGCGCTTGTAGGGGGCGACCTCGACGCGGGCGCCGGCGATCATCTCGTCCAGAGGACGACCCGACAGCTGGCCGTAGTCGGCGAAGCTCTGGGTGTCGAACAGCACGTGGCCCTCGGCGGCGTAGGCGCTGCCGTTCTCGACCAGCTTGCCGATCATCTCGACGATCGCGCCGATATGGTCGGTGGCCTTGGGCTCCAGGGTCGGCCGCAGCGCGCCCAGGGCGTCGGCGTCCTCGTGATAGGCGGCGAGGTAGCGGTCGGTGATGACCTTGATCTCGACGCCCTCGTCGGCGGCCTTCTTGTTGATCTTGTCGTCCACGTCCGTGACGTTGCGGGCATAGACCACCGCGTCCTCGCCATAGATGTGGCGCAGCACCCGGAACAGCACGTCGAAGGCCACGACGGGCCGGAAATTGCCGATGTGGGCATAGTTGTAGACCGTCGGACCGCAGACATACATCGTCACCCGCTTGGGATCGGCGGGAACGAAGTCGCGCTTCTCGCGCGCCATGGTGTCGTGGATCTTCAGGGTCATTGGGCCGCAGCAACCTAACGTAACGGAGGTGTTGCCCCGCGAAGGGGCCGGCCCCATATAGCTAGGACGCGCTCCGATCACCACGTCTGTTTGGTGGGGAAGGCGCGACGGGTGGCACGCGTAATTCCGGGGCGACAGGCGCTTCGGCGCAACTCAGCCCGGGAAGAACCCCTTCAAAACATGGACGCACTGACCCGCGAGCGAACCCTGATCGGTACTGAAGACGCCGGTCTTGATCTTGAACCCGCCCAGCGCCCCACCCGAGACGAGGCCATGGCCGCCGTCCGGACCCTGCTGGCCTGGGCCGGCGACAATCCCGACCGCGAAGGCCTGCTCGATACGCCCCAGCGCGTGGTCGACGCCTATGGCGAGTGGTTCGCCGGCTACCATGGCGACCCGGCCAAGGAACTCAGCCGCACCTTCGAGGACGTGCAGGGCTATGACGACATGGTCATGCTGCGCGGCATCGACGTGCAGAGCCACTGCGAGCACCACATGGCGCCGTTCCTGGGCAAGGCCTGGATCGCCTACATGCCGACCGGCAAGGTCGTCGGCCTGTCCAAGCTGGCCCGCCTGACCGAGATCTTCGCCAAGCGTCTCCAGACCCAGGAGACCATGACCATGCAGATCGCCGACGCCATCGAGGATCACCTCTCAGCCGCTGGCGTCGCCGTGCTGATCGACGCCGAGCATCAGTGCATGAGCACCCGCGGCGTCCACCACCACGACGTCTCGACCATCACCACCCAGTTCCGCGGCGTGTTCAAGACCGACAAGGTCCTGCAGCAGCGGTTCATGGATCTGGTGCGGAAGTAGTTTCGAGAACTTGCCCCCTCCGCGCTTCGCGCTCCTCCCCCGGAGGGGGAAGAAGGATCGGCGCGCACCTTCTGCCCCCTTCGGGGGCGGACGGTCTGCGTAGCAGGCCAGGTGGGGGCAAGTGACCGCCTAAGCCGCCGCCCGGATCCCCTCCCGGATCCGCGCCACGCACGCATCCACCGGCCGATGCACCAGCGTCACCAGGACAAAGCTAATCAGCATCAGCAGATACCAGGCGCCCATCTTCTCGAACGGCACCATGTGCCAGCCCTTGGCCTGGCTGGGATAAATCCAGGCCCCGGCGAAAGTGCCCAGGTTCTCGGCGAACCAGATAAACAGCGACACCAGCACCGCGCCCATCAGCATCGGCATGCGGCGCGCGACATGGTCAGGGGTGAACACAAACCAGGTCCGGCCGAACAGGATCGCCGACAGGGCGAACAGGCCGATCCGGAAGTCCATCATGTAGTGGTGGGTGAAGAAGTTGGCGTAGATCAGCACCGCCAGGATGTGCGTCGTCCAGAACGGCGGATACCGCACGAATGTGATGTCGAACAGCCGCCAGATGCGGGCGATATAGCTGCCGACGCAGGCGTACATAAAGCCGGTGAACAGCGGCACGCCGCCGATGCGTAAGAAGCTGGGCTCGGGATAGATCCACGAGCCGTGGGCGGTCTTGAACAGTTCCATCACCGTGCCGACGGCGTGGAACATGAAGATGACCAGCGCCTCGTCCCAGCGCTCCAGCTTCAGGGCCAGCAGCATGGCCTGGATGGCGACGGCGGCGATAACCAGGAAGTCGTAGCGCGCCAGCGGCGCGCCGGCCGGCCAGAACAGATGCGTGCCGACCAGCAGGGCCAGCATCAGGCCGCCGAACAGGCAGGCCCAGGCCTGCTTCAGTCCAAACAGCAGGAACTCGTAGGCATAGCCGTTCCAGCGCGACTTTCGCGCCCACGGCCTCGCCCTCTCGTCCAGCGCCGCCACGCCGGCCTTGATGCGGTCTTTCAGGTTCATCTCGTCCCCTACCGAGAAGGCGGGAAACTAGCGCAGCGGCCAGCCCTACGCCATATGTGGCGCCATGAGCACCGACCTGTTCCCCCAAGCCCACACCAAGCACGAGCTGGAGCGCGGCAACGCCCTGGCTCCCCGCTTCAACGCCGACGGCCTGGTCGTGGCGGTGGCCCAGCATGCCGACACCGGCGAGATCCTGATGCTGGCCTGGATGAACGACGAAGCCCTGAAGCTGACGGTCGAGACCGGCATCGCCCACTATTTCAGCCGTTCGCGGGGCGAGCTCTGGAAGAAGGGCGAGACCAGCGGCCAGCTGCAGGACGTGGTCGAGCTGCGGGTCGACTGCGACCAGGACGCTGTGCTGATCAAGGTGCGCCCGCGCGGCGACGGCGGCGCCTGTCACGTCGGCTTCCGCTCGTGCTTCTATCGGGTTCTGGAAGACGGACAGCTGGTCGAACGGGAAGCGCCAATTCATGACCACGACTGAAGCCCTCGTCGCCTTCACCCTGGCGGCCGGCCTGCTGACCCTGACGCCAGGCCTGGATACGGCGCTGGTCATCCGCACCGCTGCGGCCGAGGGGCCGAAGCGCGCCGTGGGCGCGGCGATCGGCATCGGGCTGGGCTGCCTGGTCTGGGGCGCGGCGGCGTCGTTCGGGGTCGGGGCGCTGCTGACGGCGTCGGAAGTCGCCTACACAGTGCTGAAGTGGGCCGGGGCGATCTACCTGGCCTGGACCGGGATCCGCATGATCATCAAGCCCCGCGACCAGTTCGAGCCCGGCGAGATGAAGTCCGTCGATGCCGGCCCGATCGCGGCGATGCGCCGGGGCCTCTTGACCAACCTGCTCAATCCCAAGGTCGGGATCTTCTACGTCTCGTTCCTGCCCCAGTTCATGCCCGCCGGCGTCGATCCGGCGCGGTTCGGACTGCTGCTGACCAGCATCCACGTCGTGGAGGGCTTGCTGTGGTTCGCGGCTTTGATCGCCGCGACGGTGCCGATCGCGGGCCTGCTGCGCGTGCCGGTGGTGGTCCAGTGGCTGGACCGCATCACCGGCAGCGTCTTCGTGGCGTTTGGGCTGCGGTTGGCGCTGGAGCGGCGCTGACCCCTCCACCGGCTTCGCCGGTCCCCCTCCCCCAACAGGGGGAGGAGAGATAACCCTCCGCCCCGCTTGGGGGCGGACAGACCTCGCGGAGCGAGGTCAGGTGGGGGCCTGTGCTGAACTAGCCTTCCTTCAGCGCCTCGACCCCACCGCCACTCGCCGGCGTCACCACGAACCGCTTCAGCACGCTGGCCTCATACTTGGTGTCCACGATCGTCGACACCGCGATCAGCTCGCCGGTCGCCTTGCCGTGCTCCAGGGTCAGCAGCAGATAGCCCTTGGCGCTGGGGTGGGCGTACTTCACTTCCTTGTTGCGCTGGACGAAGGCCTCGCCCAGCGGCACGCCGGGCAGGATGTCGCCATAGCCGGGCGAGGTCACCGACGTGGCGCCGAACTCGACCGCCACCCGCTTGTCGCCGGCGTCGTTCCACAGCTCGTTCACCCAGAACATATGGCTGTCGCCGGCCAGCACGATCGGGCGAGCCTGGGCCGCCGTAAGGATGTCGTAGACCCGCTGGCGATCGGCCGGATAGCCGTCCCAGGCGTCCAGGTTCGAGGGGATGTCGTGGGCCGACATGGCGTCCGACAGCGCCACGCGCTTCTTGGCATAGTCAGGCAGCTTGGCCAGCAGGCCCTGGAACGCTTCCTGCCCCATGGTCTTGGACAGGCTGGGCGGCGCGACGCGGGCCATGACCACCTGGTTGCCCAGCACCTGCCAGGCCGTCCCGGCCTTGGTCGAGGCGCCGACCTGACCGGCCAGCCACTGCTCCTGCTTCTCGCCCATCATCCGGTGGGCGGGGTCCTTCCACTTGGCGGTGAAGGCGGCCAGGTCCGGCTTGCCATCGACCATCGGCAGGTCGACGTCGTAGTCCAGCTCCTGGGTGCGGCCCGTCAGGCGGGTCTCGACCATCAACAGGCTGGCGACGTCGCCGAACTGGAAGTCGCGCCAGGCGGCCTCGGGCAGGGTCCCCGCCGCGGCCTCGCGGATCGGCATCCACTCGTAATAGGCCTTCAGCGCCGCGGCCTTGCGCGCGGCCCAGTCGCCCTCGGTCTTGGGATCGTGGTTCTCGGCCCCGCCGATCCAGCTGTCATTGGCCGTTTCGTGGTCGTCCCAGACCACGATCCACGGCGCGCGGGCGTGGGCCGCCTGCAAGGCCGGATCGGTCTTGTACTGGGCGTGACGGGCGCGGTAGTCGGCCAGGCTGACGATCTCGTGGATCGGCTCTGGCACGCGCGCCTTGGCCACCGGCGAGTTCATGCCGTAGTCCTTGGGACCACCGCCATACTCGTAGATGTAGTCGCCCAGGTGCAGCACCGCGTCGACGCGATCCAGCTTGGCGATGGCGTCATAGGCGTTGAAGTAGCCGTTCGGATGCAGGCTGCACGAGGTCACGGCCAGGACGACGTCCTGGGTCTTGCCGGCCGGCAGGGTGCGCGTGCGGCCGACCGGCGAGGTCACGCCATTGGCCTTGAAGCGGTAGAAGTACTCTGTCGCTGGCTTCAGCCCCTGGCCGTCCAGGTCGTGCTTGACCGTCCAGTCGGCGCTGGCCTTGGCGCGCAGGGTGCGGCTGGACGCGACGATGGTCTTAAAGTCCGGATCGGCGGCGACGTCGAGTTGGACTTCGATGTCGCCGGCGGGCTGCTGCTTGGGCGTCACCCGGGTCCAGAAGATCGCGTAGGTCGTACCGGGATCGCCGCTGGCCACCCCGTGCTCGAAGGCCACCGGGCCCTTGTACCAGTTAATCGGCTGAGCGACGGCCTCGCCGGCGGCTGCGCCCGACAGGCCCAAGAGGCCCAGAACCTTACGACGGTCGATCTTCATGAGGCGGCCCTCCGGTAAGCGTACGAGAATGGAAAAGGAATGGCTCGCGGGCCATCCCCAAAACCCGACTTCCCGGCGAAAGCCGGGACTCAGATCCCAAAGCGTCTGGGCTGATTGGAAGAGCGCTGAGCTGATGGCGTCAGCCCCAGCGCTCTTCCATCTGGGCCCCGGCTTTCGCCGGGGAAACGGTGATGGCTTTAGCGACGGAACGTCACCCCGATCCCCATGAAGCGCGGCTTGCCGGCGATGAAGGTCGGGATGCCAAAGCTGTCGCCGGTGTTGCCGGCGTCCTTCAGGTAGCGCTCGTCAGCCAGGTTCTCGACGAAGGCCTCGACCTTCCAGCTGTCGTCCACGGCGCCGAAGCCGACGCGGACATTGGCCAGGCCGTAGGCCGACTGGAACTCGTCGACCTTGGTGTCGGGGAACAGGCCGGCCGACTGCAGGTCAGAGCGGTCGTTGTCGTCGTCGAAGAACATCTTCGAGCGCCAGGTGTAGGTCGGGGTGAAGGTCAGCTTGCCGCCCAGGGCCTCGCGGCTGAACGCGGCGCCGACCGAGAAGGTCTGGTCGGGCGACAGGCGGAAGTGGTTGCCTTCGCGCAGGCCGCTTTCCAGGCGGGCGTGGTTGTAGGCGTAGGTGCCGAACAGGGTCCAGAACTCGCCGGCCTGGACGCGGGCCTCGCCCTCGAAGCCGTAGGCCTTGGCCTTGCCGGCGTTCAAGGTCACGACCTGCGCGCCCTGGCGGAAGCTGGTGGCGAAGTTGTCGTAGTCGTAGCGGAACACCGAGCCCGACAGGAACAGGCGGCCGTCCAGCAGCTTACCCTTGGCGCCGGCCTCGACGCTGTTGACCTCTTCGGCGGCGACGACGTTGAAGCGGGCGGGACCCATCGCCACCGCCGGAGCGCTGGTCGAGATCACGTCCGGGCGGCGGCCGCGGGCGTACGAGGCGTAGAAGCTCAAGTCTTCCGACGCGGCGTAGCGACCGACCAGGCGCCAGGTCAGACCACTGTCGTCGATCTTCTTGGAGAAGGTGTCGCCATTGTTGGCGGTCGGCTGGGCGATCAGGCCGACCATCGGCAGGGCGGCGCTGTTCACCGCGCCCGGCTGGGCGGCCAGGAACAGGTTGGTCGGGGTCGGGGCCGCCAGCAGGATGCCCAGGATCGAGCGGCCGTTATCGACGCTCGAGCGATAGGCGGCTTCACGGTCTTCGCTGGTGTAGCGGATGCCAGCGGTGATCTCGAACTTGTCGGTCAGCTTGAACGTGCCGTCGGCATAGACGTCGTAGGCGGTGTTCTCGCTGGAATTGGCGAAGGTCTCGCGGTGGATCGGCTTCAGGTTCGACACCAGACCCGGCGCCAGGCTGGCGGGGATGCCGAAGCCCAGTTGCAGCACGGTGGCCAGATAGGCCGGGTTGGTCAGCACGGCCAGCGGCTGCGGGTTGGGGCGGCTGATGCCCAGCGGGGTATTGCCGGCCAGCAGGGCCAGCACCAGGCGCTCGTCGAACTGGCCGGGGATGCGCCACGAGCCGGTCTCGTGGAAATAGTTGGCGCCGACGAAGCCCGAGAAACGGCCGCCGTTGTCGTAGCGCAGGCGCAGTTCCTGGCTCTGCTGGCGACCTTGCGCGTCCTCGGCGAAGGTCAGGATCGGCAGGCTCGCGCCGTCCGGATCGAACACTTCCACCGAGTGGAAGGCGCGCGAGGCGGTGATCGACGACAGGGTCAGGCTGTCGTTCAGGCGCCAGTCGACCAGGGCGGTCAGGCCATAGACCTTGCGGTCCAGGCCCAGCGGCTTGCCGCCTTCGAAGCCCGCGCCCGGCGACAGGGTCGCGGCCGAGCCGACCTCGGTATTGCCCAGGACTTCGCCGGTGAGCGGATTGGTCGGGTTGAAGGTGTGGCTCTTGAACGAGGTGCCGCTGGTGTCGTCGACTTGGTAGTTGCCGATCAGGTCGATCTTCAGCGGGCCGGGCTCCAGGTGATAGGCCAGCCGCACGGCTTTCGTGTCGGTCGAGTTGAAGGCGTCGCCGCCGGCCGCGTCCTTGACGTAGCCGTCGTTCTGGCGCGTGCGAGCGGCGATGCGCAGGGCCTGGCCATTGCCGAACGCGAAATTGACCATGGCCTCGCCGACGGCGTAGCCGCCCGTGCCGCCCTCGGCCTTGGCGGCCCAGTCGAAGTCGGCCGGATTGGCCTTGTTCTGCACCAGGTTCACCGCACCGATCAGGGCGCCGCGGCCAAACAGGGTCGATTGCGGGCCCTTGGCTACCTCGACCCGCTCCATGTCGAACAGCTCTACATACGAGCCGCGCGAGCGCGAGATCGGCACGCCGTCCTGGAAGATCGAGACGCGGGTCTCGTCGGTGGCCGAACCCGAGTCCGAGGTGATGCCGCGCATCACGAAGCCGGAATTGTTGTTCGACTGGTTCTGGACGAGGAAGCCGGGGGTGAAGGCCGACAGCTCGTCGAACGCCTTGACGCCGATGGCCTCCAGGAACTTGCCCGAATAGGCGGTCACCGCGATCGGCACTTCGACCGGGTCCTGGGCGTGCTTCTGGGCCGTGATGACCAGCTCGCCCAGGTTGGTGGCCTGCTCGTTGTTGGCGGCCGGCGTTTCATCCGCGGCGAAGGCCGGAGCGGCGGCGACCAGGGCCAGCAGGCTGGCGGTCAACAGGGTGGTGGTGCGGAAAGCGCGCATGGACTATCCCCCAAAGATACAAACTCGACCTCGGCCGTAGGCATGGCCGGTGTCGACGACGCGACGGACCTGTGAAGGAGCGATGAAACCCCCGGTGGATGGCGTGGACGAAACTCTGGATGACGACATCCTGGGCGCCGATGCTCCAGAGGCGGACGACGGCGAGCGCCTGGCTGCCGACCTGACCGAAAGCCTGGCCGGCCAGCGCTTGGACAAGGTGCTGGCCCCGCTATTTCCGGATATTTCCCGCGCCCGCCTGCAGGCCCTGATCGGCGAGGGCCGCCTGACCCTGGACGGCCAGCCGGTCACCGACGCCTCGCGCAAGGCCAAGGCCGGGACCTATACGCTGACCGTCCCGCCGCCGGCCCCGGCCGATCCGGAAGCGCAGGCCCTGCCGCTGGCTATCCTCTATGAGGACGCGCACCTGATCGTGGTCGACAAGGCCGCCGGCATGGCCGTCCATCCCGGTCCCGGCACGCCCGACGGCACCCTGGTCAACGCCCTGCTGCACCACTGCGGCGACAGCCTGTCGGGCGTGGGCGGGGTGGCGCGGCCGGGCATCGTCCACCGCCTGGACAAGGACACCTCTGGCGTCATGGTCGCGGCCAAGAGCGACGTGGCCCACCAGGGCCTGTCCAAGCTGTTCTCGACCCACGACATCGACCGGCTGTACGTCGCCCTGACCCGCGGCGCGCCCTCGCCCGCCGCCGACACCATCGAGACCCAGATCGGCCGCTCGCCCGGCGATCGCAAGAAGATGGCCGTGCTGCGCTCGGGCGGCCGGACGGCCATCACGCACTATCGCGTCGAAGCGGTGTTCGGGCCGCAGGACAAGCCCTTGGCCGCGCGCGTCGCCTGCCGGCTGGAGACCGGCCGCACCCACCAGATCCGCGTCCACATGGCCAGCAAGGGCAGCCCGTGCCTGGCCGACCCCGTCTACGGCGCCAGCCAGCCGGCCCAGGCGGTGCGCGAGATGATCGCGGCGGCGGGCCTCAAACGCCAGGCGCTGCACGCGGCGGTGCTGGGCTTCGTGCATCCGGTGACGGGCGAGACCCTGCGGTTCGAGACCCCCCTGCCCGCCGACATGGCGGCCTTGCAGGCCGACCTGGAAACCCTCTGATCACAGCCCATATCCTGAAGACGGGCCAAGCTTGCCAGGCGGCAACAAAAGCGCCCTAATTGCGCTGGCTTGGCGCTCTAGGGTGTCAGCCCTGTCATCGTGGAGCGTACCATGCGGCCCTATCTCGCGATCATCGCTCTTGGCGCCGCATTGGCGGGTCCCGCCCTGGCCGCGCCGGCCGACGACGAAGTCATCGCCACCGCCCAGGCCAAGCCCAGCGCCGAGGCCCTGGCCGCCCAGGCGCCGCCGGCTCCGGTCCCGACGACCACCGCCGCGCCGCTGACCACCCAGCAGCAGATCGACAACTTCATCTACCACTCGCCGCCGATGGACGACGAACATCGCGGCATCCTGCCGGCCGGCCTCTCGGATGATGACCGCGACGCGGACGGCAAGCGCAAGGTCCACGGCTCGATGGGCGTGTCGGTCGGCACCGGCGGCTATCGCAGCGGCTATGCCAGCGCCCTGATCCCGGTGGGCGAGAGCACGACGGTCGGCATCGCCGTCTCCAAGACCGACTTCGGCAAACGCGGCGGCTACTATGCCGACCCGTACTATGGCGGCGGTGGCTACTACGGCGGCTTTGGTACCGGATATGGGTACGGCCCGGGTTATGGCCGCACGCGCGGCGGTTCGCAGCAATCGGTCGCTTTGTCGGTGATGACGGGCAACGCCAGCCGCTCGGGCGACGCCCCGGACGGCTGCGCGCCCGGATTCCGCGACGGCGGGCGCTATGTCGAGCCGCTTTGGGTCGACGGCATGCGCGACGGCGCACACCCCTGCTCGGCCGCCGCGTCTCGATAATCCGTCGCAAATCCGTCGAAAGCGTCGCCGCTGTTCGCGGATGTTTAACGGCTTGGCGGCCATGTTGCCGGCCTCGGGCGTCTGAGGCTTATTGATGCAGCCGGAAATCACCGCATATCGCCATCCCGCAACGGGGACGGTGACCTATCTCATCGTCGATCCGGCCACCTTCCTCTGCGCCATCGTCGACCCCGTGCTGGACTTCGATCCGGTGACGGAAGCCGTCGACACCAGCTTCGTGGACGGCATCATCGCCGACATCCGCGCCAAGGATCTAGGCCCGACCTGGATCCTCGAGACGGGCCTGCACGCCAATCACGTCTCGGCCGCGGGCCACCTGAAGTACGAGACCGGCGCCTCGGTCTGCATCGGCGCGAACGTCGTCGAGAGCCTGAAACGCTTGGCCCCCAAGTTCAACGAACCCATGGTCGATGTCGAAGGCTGGGACTTCGACAAGCTGGCCCAAGACGGCGACAGCTTCCCGATGGGCGGCGTCGAGTTCACCCCGATCCTGCTCACCGGCCGCCTGCCCGGCGCCGTGGCCTACCGCATGGGCGACGTGCTGTTCACCGGCGACCTGATGCTGGCCCCCGGCGAAGGCGCCGGCCGCTGCGACATCCCTGGCGCCGACGCCGGCAAGGCCTGGGACGACGCCCGCAAGTTCCTCAAGCTGCCGCCCGAGACCCGCGTGCTGCCGGGCGTCTGCACGGGCGAGACCTGCGAGTCGACCATTGCTGAGGAAAAGACCGCCAACATCCAGCTGAACGAGACGATCGACCGGCTGGACTTCATCGCCCTGCGCACCGCGGCCGACGCCTTCCTGCCCGACCCGGTGCTGGCCAGCGCGGCTCTGCGGGTGGCGATCCGCTCGGGCAAGCTGCCGTCCGAGCCCGAAAGCGGCCCCCGCTTCCCGGTCGTCGACATCACCACGCTCTAAAAGTTCGTTTTCTTTGAAAATGGACTTGGCGTCTTCGTGAGCCCCGCATAAGTTTCGCATACGAAACTTAGCGGAGATGACGCGTGGCCGAAGACTTCAGCGCCGCCCTGACCGCCGGCCAGGCCGGCTCCCTGCCCGACCTCCTGGGCCTGCAATGGCTGGAGGCCACGCACGGCTACGTGAAGGGCCGCTTCGACGTCGACAAGCGGCACATGGCACCCAACGGCTTCCTGCACGCGGCCAGCGTCATCGCCCTGGCCGACTCCGCCAGCGGCTATGGCTGCATGATCTCGCTGCCCGAGGGCGGGACCAGCTTCACCACCATCGAGCTGAAATCGAACTTCCTGGGGACCGCCCGCGAAGGCGGCGTGGCGGTCGAGGCCCGGCTGGTCCATGGCGGCCGCAACACCCAGGTCTGGGACGCCGTCGTCACCGCCGAAGGGACCGGAAAGACCATCGCGCTTTTCCGCTGCACCCAGATGATTCTGCGACCAAAAGTCTGACGCGAAAAAAGCTCGAAGGAGGGGGTTGCTTCCCGGCGGCGGCGCCGTTAGACATCGCGCCCTCGACCTCGGGAGGCTGAAAAGCTTCTCAGAACGGCGGCCTGGAGAGGTGGCAGAGTGGTCGAATGTACCGCACTCGAAATGCGGCGTGCCTGGAAGGGCACCGTGGGTTCGAATCCCACCCTCTCCGCCACCACCCTTTACCTTTGAGCATCGCCACCCGGCCCCACACGCGGGACCGCGCATGACTGTGGCTGTCGTCCCGTCGATCCTGAAATGGACCGGCAGCAAGCGCAGCCAGGCTGGGCAGATCGCCCGCCTGGCGCCCGCGCACGATCGTTATTTCGAGCCTTTCGTGGGCGGTGGGGCGGTGCTCTATCACCTGGCCCGCCAGGGGGCGCAGGCCAGCGACCTCTACGCGCCGCTGATTGGCTTCTGGACGATGGTGCGCGATGAGCCACAGGTCCTGATCGCCGACTATGCCGACCAGTGGCGGCGGCTGCAGGACGACCTGCCCGGCTACTTCTACGCGGTGCGGACGCGGTTCAACGCCGAGCACAGGCCGACCGACCTGAACTTCCTGATGCGCACCTGCGTCAACGGCATCGTCCGGTTCAGTCAGGCCGGCGATTTCAACAACTCGTTCCACCTGTCCCGCAAAGGCATGCTGCCCAGCCGCTTCGAGAAGGCCGTCCGGGCCTGGTCGGCGCGGATCCAGGGCGTCGCCTTCGTGGTTCGCGACTATCGCGAGGCGCTGGCCCAGGCGCGCCCCGGCGACTTCGTCTATCTGGATCCGCCCTATGCCGGGAACCACCAGCGCTATATCGGCGGCATCGACGAGGCGGCCCTGTTCGCGGCGCTGGAGGACCTGAACCGACGCGGTGTGACGTGGGCCCTGTCGTTCGACGGTCAGCGGGGCGAGACGGTCTATCGCGCGGCCGTGCCGGCGGATCTCTATCGGCGCAGGCTGTCGCTGGTCAGCGGCAATTCCGCCGTCGCCAAGGTGCTGAACGGGCCGATCGAAAAGGTGTCCGAGGCGCTGTACCTCAGCTGGTAGTCAGTCCAGCTGGACGATCTGGCTGTCGTCGCCCTTGGGCGGGCTGCGGAACTTCTCGGGGTTCAGCATGGCCTCGACCCGCTTGAGCAGGTCCTGCGGCCCGAATGGCTTGACCAGATAACCATCGGCGCCCTGGCTCATCGCCTCGCGCACCGTGGCCACGTCGCCGCGCGCGGTCATCATCATCACCGCCGCCTTGACCTTCTGGTACTTACGCAAGAGGCGCAGCACCTCCAGCCCCGTCATGTCGGGCATGTTGATGTCCAGCAAAACGAGGTCCCAGCGAGCGGTCTGCAAGGCCTTGATGCCCAGCTCGGCGGTCGCCACGGACGAGACGCTGTAGCCGGCCTGGGCCAGCACCAGTTCGACGAACTGGCGCACCACGGCGTCGTCATCGATCACCAGGACAGCGGCGGACGCGGGCACGGCGGAAACTCTCCCAGTCTATCTTACTCAGTGCATCATCTGACGCCGAGGCGCGGCCTCGGCGACGGCGAGCTCGGCTTCCCAACGCCGGGCGACGCCGATCGTTCGCGAGACGAGGCCCAGTGTCAAATCCAGAGCGGCGGCATGGTCGCGGCCGCCCTCGATCAGCGCTTCCAGCTCGCGGCAGGTCCTGGACAGATCAAGGAACCCCATCATGCCCGCCGAGCCGGCCAGGGCGTGGGCGTCCTCGCGCACGGTCTGGGAGTCGCGCTGGGCGAAGCGGTTCTCCAGCTGGGCCACCAGGATGGCCAGCAGCGAGCGCACGGCCGAGGCGCCCATCGACTCGACGAGATAGCGGCGGGCTTCCTCGCCGGCGTCGGTTTCAGGTTGCGCCTGGACGGGCTCCGGAGACGTCCTGAAGACCATATCCAGCACCCGCTCCAGCGCGGCCAGGTTCAGCGGCTTGGTCAGGTGGTCGTTCATGCCGGCCGCCTCGCAACGGGCCAGGTGCTCGGGCTGGGCGCTGGCGGTCAGGGCCACGATCGGGATGTCGGCGAAAGCCTCGCCCGAAGCCCGGATCGCCTGGGTGGCCGCGAAGCCGTCCATGACCGGCATCTGGCAGTCCATCAGCACCAGCTCGAAGGGCAGGACCCGCAGGGCCTCGATCGCCTGAGCGCCGTCCTCGGCGAGGCCAACCTCGCAGCCGTATTTGCTGAGCAGGGCCAGCATCAGTTCGCGGTTCAGCTCGACATCGTCGACCACCAGGATGCGGCGGCCGGGCAGGCGCAGCGGCTCGGGGGCCGAGGCGGTCTTGGTCCCGGTCTGGACGTCGCCGGCCGGCAAGGCCAGCTCGAACCAGAAGGTCGAGCCCTGGCCCGCCGCGCTGCGCAGGCCGATCTCGCCGCCCATCAGCTCGACCAGCTGGCGCCAAATGGCCAGGCCCAGGCCCGTGCCGCCATAGTGGGCCGAGACCGACGAGCCGGCCTGGACGAAACGGTTGAAGACGCCGGCCTGCTTGGCCGCATCGATGCCCGAGCCGGTGTCGACGATCTCGACCCGCAGGCGCGGCGCGGCCGCGTCGCCGCCCAGGCAGGTCAAGGTCGCGGTGACCCCGCCCCGGGAAGTGAACTTCACGGCGTTGGACAGCAGGTTCAGCAGCACCTGGCGCACGCGGCCGGCGTCGCCGATCACGCAGGCCGGGGCGTCGGTGTCGATCATGGTCTTCAGGCGCAGGTCCTTGGCGGCCGCCTGCGGCTCCAGCATGGCCACGGTCTGGCGCAGCAGTTCGGCCGGGTCGAACGGGGCCTTGTGCAGCTCCAGGGCGGCGGCCTCCAGCTTGGAGAAGTCCAGCACGTTGTCGATCACCGCGTGCAGGGCCTGGCCGGCGCCGTGGGCCAACTCGACCCGGCGCTGGTCCTCGGCCGACAGGTCGCGGCTCTCGGTCAGCAGGCGCGTGAAGCCGATGATGCTGTTGAGCGGCGTGCGCAGCTCGTGGGACATGTTGGCCAGGAAGTCGGCCTTGGAGCGCATGGCCGTCTCGGCGTTCAGCCGCGCCTGGGCCAGAGCGTCTTCCTGGGCCTTCTGGGCGGTGACGTCGCGCAGCACGTCCAGATAGCCGCTTGGCCGGCCGGTCGTGTCGTCGCGGATCAGGACGGGATTGCTCTCCAGCCAGATCCACTCGCCGGAGCGCTTGTGGAGCACCCGCCAGCGCACCCGGTCGACCGGCTGGCCGGCGATCAGGCGGCCGAAGGCGTTGCTGACCAGGACCTGGTCGTCGGGATGGGTGATCGGCAGAGACGACTTGCCGACGATGTCCTCCGGCGCATAGCCGGTCACCGCCTCGCAGGCCGGCGAGACGAAGGTCGCCAGGCCCTGCATGTCGCTGGTGACGATGATGTCGGTCGCATTCTGGGCCATCAGTCGGTAGCGGTTCTCGATGGCCCGCGTCTCGGTCAGGTCCTGGATCTGGGCGATGAAGTGCTTGGGCGCGCCGTCGTTCTCGCGCACCAGCGACACCGACAGCCGCACCGGGATCACCGCGCCGTCCTGGCGGATGTAGCGCTTCTCCATCTGGTAGCCGGGGATCTGGCCGGCCAGCAATTGGTTCAGCAGGGAGAGGTCGGCGTTCAGGTCGTCCGGATGGGTGATGGCCTGGAAGTCCAGCGCCAGGGCCTCGGCGACGTCGTAGCCGATGATGCCGCAGTAGTGGGCGTTCAGCTTCAGGAAGCGGCCGTCCAGCCCGACCAGGGCCATGCCGATCGGGGCGTGGTGGAAGGCGGTCTCGAACAGTTCCTCCTGCGCCGTCTTCTCGGCCAGCAGGCGCTGGTTCTGCTCGAAGGCCAACTGGCGCGACATGGCCGCGCCCAGCAGCGAGGCCAGCACGCGCAGGATCTCGATGTCCTCGTCGTCGAAGGCGCTCTTGTGCTCGGAGAACACCTTCAGAACGCCCAGCGCGTCGGCGGCATGCATCAGCGGCGCGCAGACCATCGAGCCGACGCCGACGCGGACGCAGGCCTCGCGATCGACGCGGCCGTCGGTCAGGGCGTCGGCGCAGATCAGAACCTCGGCGGAGGCGACACACAGGCCGGAAAAGCTGCCGTCCTGCTTCAGGCGCATGCCGATCAGGCTCTTGTCGGTGGCGGCGCGGTAGACGAGGTCGCCGCCGTCGACCAGCTCGACGATCGCGCCCTTGGCGCCGGTCAGCTCGGCCAGATGCTCGACGATCGCCTGCATGAAGGCGTCGAGGTCGAGGCCGGCCTCCGCCAGCGCCGCCTGGGCCGAAGCCAGGCGGGTCATGCGGTCGAGGCGCGCGCGCAGCAGGGCGACGTCGGTCTCGTCGTTCTCGATAGCCATCACGGACTTTCTGTCCCGCCCGGACGCGGGCTCAGGCGCTATCCGTCCCGCAAAAGCATGAAGGGCGGGTTAGCCTTGATGCAACCTGCGGCCTCTTGATCCCGTTGCACGGCGCGGCAAGGCTGGAATCACGCTGCATCCCAGCGCTGTGGACAGGATGGATCCATGCCGGCAGTCGCCGTCGCGCCTACGATCTTCGTCGTCGATGACGACCCGTTGATCCTGGCGTTTCTCCAGACAGCGCTGGCCCCGCAAGGCTATTCCGTCGAACTGTTCGAGACCGGGGAACGCATGCTGGGCAAGGTCCAGACTGCTCTTCCGGCCCTGTTCGTCGTCGACGTCCGCCTGCCCACCACCGACGGCATCGAGCTGGTTCGGACCCTGCGGTCGATCGCCGCATGCGCCGACATCCCGATCCTGATGCTGACCGGCGAAGGGCGCCTGGACCGCATCGTCATGGCCATGCAGGCGGGCGCCAACGGCTACCTGATGAAGCCGTTCTCGCCCGAGCAGCTGAACGCCAAGATCCGGGGTCTGCTGGCGGGGTAGGGAACCACTCCCCTCCCCCAAAATCCGAGTGTCCTCGCGAAAGCGGGGACCCAAGCCGAGGATCAGGTGCGCCCTCGGTCAGCTCGGCTTGGATCCCCGCTTTCGCGGGGATAGTCGGAGTCGGGGTGTTCTATCGGGTGCAGCCCTACAGAAGGCAGCGCATCGCCTCGCCGACCCGCTCGGCGGAAGGACCCAGCACCACGTGCACCGCGCGCTCGCCGACGCGGACCACGCCACGGACGCCGGCGGCGTTCAGGGCGTTCTCGTCGATGGCGGCCGCGTCGTTCACGACCACCCGCAGGCGGCTGGAGCAGGTGCCGACGACCTTGAGGTTGCCCGCGCCCCCCAGGGCGGCGGCGAGCACTTGGGCCTTCTGGTCATCTTCGATAGTGGGCAGCACCGACGGCGCGGCCTTGGTCGTCGTGACGGGCTTGGCCGGAGCCGGAGCGCCCATCGCATCACGGATCTCGCCGGCGACGGTGTCGGCGATCGGGCCGAGCACGACTTGCAGCGCCTTGTCGGAGGGACGCACGACGCCGCGCGCACCCAGCGCCTTCAGCGCCGGCTCGTTGACCGCGCCCTGGTCGGCGACGATCAGGCGAAGGCGGGTGGTGCAGGCGTCGACGCTGGCCAGGTTGGCCGCGCCGCCCAGGGCCTGGACGAAGTCGGCGCCGCGTCCGCCGCCGGTCGAGACCGTAGCGGCCAAGGCGACGTCGTCGGCCTCGCGGCCCGGGGTCTTCAGGTCGAACTTCTGGATGAAGAACCGGAACAGGCCGTAATAGACGGCGGCGTAGGCCAGGCCGACCGGGATCAGCAGCAGCGGGTTGGTCGCCTTGCCGAAGTTGAGGACGTAGTCGAACAGGCCCGCCGAGAAGGTGAAGCCCAGCTTGATGTGCATCAGGTCCATGGCCGCCATGGCCACGCCGGTCAGCACCGCGTGCACGGCGTAGAGGGCCGGGGCCAGGAACATGAAGCTGAACTCGATCGGCTCGGTCACCCCGGTCAGGAACGAGGTCAGGGCCAGCGAGAACAGCATGCCGCCGACGGCCTTGCGCTTCTCGGGCTTGGCCGTGTGGTACATGGCCAGGCAGGCGGCCGGCAGGCCGAACATCATCACCGGGAAGAAGCCGCTCATGAACGCCCCAGCGCTGGGGTCGTCGGCGAAGAAGCGGCGCAGGTCGCCCGTCGCGCCGTGGAAGTCGCCGACCACGAACCAGGCGATATTGTTGAGGATATGGTGCAGGCCCGTGACGATCAGGATGCGGTTCAGGAAGCCGTAGACCAGCAGGCCCACCTCGCCCGAACCGACGATCGCGCGGCTGGCGGTGTCGACCGCGCCGTTGATGCCGTCGTAGCCGAAGCCGATCAGCACGGCCATCAGGAGGCCCGCGAACCCTGAGATGATCGGCACGAAACGACGGCCGCTGAAGAAGGCGAGGTACTCCGGCAGCTTGAAGCCCGAGAAGCGGTTGTAGAACAGCCCGCCGATCACGCCCGAGATGATCCCGATCGGCACGCTGAGCTTGGCCAGGGCCTTGGCCTTGTAAGCCGCGCCGGCAAGGTCCGCATGAGCGGTGATCAGGCCCGCGGTGACGTCGGCCGGCACATGCAGCAGGGCCTTGGCCCCTTCGCTGGCGATCAGGAAACAGACGACGCCGGCCAGGCCGGCCGCGCCGTTGTTCTCCTTGGCCAGGCCCACGGCGACGCCGATGGCGAACAGCAAACCGAGGTTGGAGAAGATGGCGTCGCCGGCGGCGGCGATGAAGCCGATGTTCAGCAGGTCCGGCTGGCCCAGGCGCAGCAGCAGGCCCGCCACTGGCAGCACCGCGATCGGCAGCATCAGGGCCCGGCCCAGGGGCTGGAGGATCTCGAGCGGAGACTTCATCGGGATCAGGCTCCGAAGCTTTTGACCAAGGCGCGCACGGCCTCGGGGGAAGTCTGATTGAGGGCCTGAGTCGCCAGGTCGCGACAGGCGTCCAGGGACAGGGCGCGCACCTTGGCCTTCACCTCGGGCGCGATCGACGCCGTGGTGGAGAGCTCGGTGACGCCCAGGCCCAGCAGGATGGCGGTGGCGGCGACGTCGGAGGCCAGGCCGCCGCAGACGCCGACCCAACGATGATGCTTGGCCGCGCCCTTGCAGGTCTGGTCGATCATCCGCAGCACGGCCGGGTGCATGGCATCGATGCGAGCGGCCAGCTCCGGATTGCCGCGGTCCATGGCCAGCACGTACTGGGTCAGGTCGTTGGTGCCGATCGACAGGAAGTCGGCCTCGGCGGCGATCAGGTCGGCGGTGACGGCGGCGGCCGGGGTCTCGATCATCACGCCCAGCTCAATGCGCTCGACGACGCCCATCTCGCGCTTGGCCTCGTCCAGCACGGCGCGGACGGCGCGCAGCTCGTCCAGGCTGCCGATCATCGGCACCATGATCTTGCACTGGCCCAGCGGCTTGACGCGCAGGATGGCCCGCAACTGGGTCTTGAGCAGGTGCGGCCGCCACAGCGACACGCGCACGCCGCGCAGGCCCAGGGCCGGGTTCTCCTCGGCCGGGATCGGCAGGTACGGCGCGGCCTTGTCGCCGCCGACATCCAGCGTGCGAATGATCAGCGGCTTGCCGTCCAGGGCCGAAGCGATGGCCTGGTACTGGCGGGCCTGCTCGTCCTCGTCCGGGGGCGTCTCGCGATCCAGGAACAGGAACTCGGTGCGCAGCAGGCCCGAGCCTTCCGCGCCATTGGCCACGGCGGCCAGGGCGTCGTTGACCGAGCCGGTGTTGGCGAAGACCTCGATGCGGACGCCGTCCTTTGTCACGCACGGATCGTGGGCGGCGGCCTTGGCGGCGGCGCGGCGCTCCTGGCGCTGAGCCAGGGCGGTCTGGGCCGCTTCAAGGGCCGGAGCATCGGGGGCCACCCGCAAGCTTCCACTGTCGGCGTCCAGGATCAGGGCCGCGCCGTCCTTCACGCCCAGCAACGCGCCGCCCAGGGCGACCAGGGCCGGGATGCCCATGGCGGCGGCCAGGATGGCCACGTGCGAGGTCGGGCCACCACGCGCGGTGGCGAAGCCGGCCACGGCGGCGGGATCCACGCCCATCAGCTGCGAGGGCAGCAGTTCGTCGGCCAGCAGGATCGAGCCCGGCGGCAGGACGGTCGTGTCGTCCTCCTCGCCGGCCAGGGCCTTGAGGACCTGGCGCTCCAGATCCACCAGGTCGTCGACGCGCTCGGCCAGGCGGCGGTCGCCCAGTCCGCGCAGGGCCTCGACATAGCCGCCGACGGCCTTGCGCCAGGCAAAGCCGGCGCTCTTGCCCTCGCCGATCAGGCGACGGGCTCCGGCCGACAGTTCCGGATCCTCCAGAAACGCCAGGTGCGCGCCCAGGATCGCCTTGCGGGCCTTGTCGCCCTTGGCGGCATTGGCCTCGATGCGGGCGCGGACCTTGTCGAGGGCGGCGGCCAGGGCCGCTTCCTCGTGGGCGACGCCCTCGCCGGCTTCACGCACGACGATGTCGGACGAGGCCAGGCGCACGGCCTTGCCGATCGCCAGACCCGGCGCGGCCAGCACGCCCTTCAGCACGCCGTCGCGCGGCAGCTCGGCGGGACCGGTCGGCTCGGGCGTCACGACAGCCGGCGCGGCGCTTTTGGCCACGACTGGAGCGCCCTCGCCCATGCCGCCTTCGATCAGCTCGGCGATCGCCTCAATGGCCGCCTCGGCGTCCATGCCGGCGGCCACGACCTGGATCGTGTCGCCGTGACGGACGGCCAGGGACATCACGCCCACGGGACTCTTGGCGCTGGCCCGGCGGTTGACCGCCACCAGAGCGACCTCGGCCACGAACTTGCGGGCGGTCTCGGCGATGCGCGCGGCCGGACGAGCGTGAATGCCGTGCATCAGCGGCACGACGACCTCGCGCGCCACCTCGCCGGCCGCCACCTGGCTGGCCGCGACCGCGCCGCCCACCGGTGACAGCTCCATCAGGAAGTCGCCCACCGAGATGGCGCGATCCTGGTCGCGGCGCACGATCTCGAAGGCGTCCAGATTGGTGATCACCACGGGGGTGATCAGGCTGCGGGCCCGCTGCGCCAGCAAATCGAGGTCGAAGCCCAGCAGCTTGTCGCCGGCCTTCACGCTCTGGCCTTCCTTGACGAAGACGCTGAAGCCCTCGCCGTTCAGGGCCACGGTCTCTAGCCCGACGTGCATCAGGATCTCGACGCCGTTGGCGGCCCGCAGGGTCACGGCGTGACGGGCGCGGTGCACGGTGGTGACCACCGCGTCGCACGGCGCGTGCAGGGTCGAGTCCAGCGGATCGATCGCCAGGCCGTCGCCCAGCATGCGCTCGGCGAACACCGCGTCCGGCGTCTCGTCCAACGCCGCGAGCCAGCCCTTCATCGGGGCGGAAAGAACCAGATTGGACACGGCAGCTACTCTCAGTTCGCGGGCTTCACGGTCACGCGCTCGAGGACCCAGAACGGATCGAGCGTCTTGCTCGTGAAGCTGAGGCAAAGATCGACCTTACCGGCCCGCGCCGGCAAGCGGCCGCTGACGGTCGACAGGGCCGGATTTTTCGCGGAGTCGCCCAGCGGGATGGCGGCGATGCGCTCGCCCGTGCAGCCAAGACGCACTTCCAGCTCGCCGCCGGGGGTGGCGGGCGCGCGCAGCGGGATCTTGTCGCGGTCCTTGCCGACCTGGAAGTTGAACGGGATCTGGCCGATGCGGGCGGTCAGCAGCGCGCCCTTGGGCAGCTCCACGCCTTCCCAGATCCAGCACGGGTTGAAGATGTCGACGTCGAACATGGCCCGCTTGTCGAAGGCGGCCGGCGCGTCGTCGATCATCAACAGCGGCACCTGGCTGGTGCAGCGCTTCAGCTGACCACTGACACGGGTTTGCAGGCTGGCCGGATCGACCTTGTAGACCCGCTCGCGGCCCAGGGCCTGGCCGTCGACGAAGGTGCGGGCCTTGACCGTCGCGCCCGCCGCTAGCTCGAGAGGTTCGGCATAGGCGGGCGAGGCCGTCGTCGGGGCCTTGCCGTTGGTGGTGTAGCGCACCTCGCCCACGCCCAGCGGCGCGGAGATGTCCAGCTTGGTCTTGCCGCCCTCGCCCGCCGACAGCTTGGGGCTGGGCTCGAACGGGATGGTGTTGGCCACGACACCAAGCACCTTCAGCCGCGCCATCTCGGCCGGCAGGCGGCGGGCGAAGTCGTCCCAGCTGATATCGGCCTCATGCGTCCAGCCGCGCTCGGCCAGGGCGATGGCGCGCGGGAAGGCCATCTGCTGCATGCGGACGTCGGTCTGCATGTGCTCGGTCCAGACATTGGCCTGGACGCCCAGGATGTGCTTGCGCTCGTCGGGGGTCAGCTGGGCCGGGGCCGGGTCGAAATCGTAGACGTCCTTCAGGGTGATGATCTTGCCCCGGCCGGTCGGCTCTTGCCACGAGCCGCTCTGGCGATGGTCGAGATAGAGGGTCGGATGCGGCGATAGCACCGTGTCGTGGCCGGCCTTGGCGGCGGCGATGGCGCCGTCGATGCCGCGCCAGGACATGACGGTGGCGTTGGGCGCGAGGCCCCCTTCCAGGATCTCGTCCCAGCCGATCAGGCGGCGACCGCGCTTGTCCAGGCTCTTGCCGACCCGCTGGATGAACCAGCTTTGCAGCTCGTGCTCGTCCTTGAGGCCCAGCTCCTTGATCTTGGCCTGGATCTTGGGGCTGGCCTGCCACTGCTCCTTGGTGGCCTCGTCGCCGCCCACGTGGATGAAGGACGACGGGAAGATGTCCATCACCTCGGTCAGCACGTCGTCCAGGAAGGCGAAGGTGGCGTCGTCGGTGTTGTAGAGCCAGGGGAAGACGCCCCAGTCGCCCATGTGGCTGGCGTCCGGCGCGGCCGTGCCCAGCTGCGGGTAGGCCACGATCGGCGCCAGGGCGTGGCCCGGGGTCTCGATCTCGGGCACCACGGTGATGTTGCGGGCGGCGGCGTAGGCGACCAGCTCGCGGGCCTGGTCCTGGGTGTAGAAGCCGCCGTACTTGGGATCCTTGGCGGCCGCGCCGGGGTCGTGGCGCCAGCCGGCGACCTGCGTCAGCTTCGGATACTTCTTGATCTCCAGCCGCCAGCCCTGGTCGTCGACCAGGTGCCAGTGGAAGGTGTTCATCTTGTGCGCCGCCATCGTGTCGATGACCGCCTTCAGCGTGTCCAGCGACTGGAAGTGACGGGCGCTGTCGATCATCAGGCCGCGCCAGGCGAAGCGCGGGGCGTCCTCGATCGCGGCGGCGGGGATGGCGACCGGACCCTTGGCCGCGTCCGGCGTCGCCAGCTGCCACAACGACATGGCGCCGTAGAACAGGCCCGCGCGCTTGGCGGCGGCAATGGTCACGCCACCGGGGACGATGTCGAGCTTGTAAGCCTCGCCGGCCGGCCCTTCGCGGGTCAGGACGATCGCGCCGAGCGCCGGTCCCTCGACTACGACGGGGCGGAAGCCGCGCGAGCGCTGGATCAGGTCGGCCAGCTGATTGGCCACGCCCTTGGCCTCGACGTCGCTCTTCGGGACGGAGATGCGGGTCGTGGCGGAGAGCTTGAAGGTCCCCTCGGCGCGGACGGCCTTGGCCGGCGCGGGGGTCAGGGTCAGGCCTGCGGTGTCGGCGCTCGCGGCGGTGGCGGCGAAAGCGGCTGCCAGGGCGATCGCCGAAACGGCGACGGTGCGAAGCGAAGTCATCATCACGCGGCCTCGAAACTCAGGTCAGCAGACAGCCGGCAAAAAGCGGGCGGAGCAGCCAAGCCGCCCCGCCCCAGCTCCATGCTTGCAGTCAGGAGGGGATCGATCGCGTGGGGAGCCGGGCCGGTCATGGACTGATCCTGACCAAGCTCCCCGCGCGAAGCAATTAGGCTGCGGTCGGAGGCTCCGGATGAGCCGGAACCTCCGCCGCCGAACATCAGAAGCTGACGTTCAGCGTGGCTTGCAGCTTGCGGCCCGTGCGGTAGACGCCGCGCGCGAGGGCCGTGGTGTTGGCATAGGCGTAGTACTCGGTGTCCAGCAGGTTCTGGCCCGAGACCGACAGGGTGATGTTCTGGTTCACCGCGTAGCCGACCGTGGCGTCCAGGCTCTTCTGGGCGCGGACGAACATGTTGTCGCCGCGGTCCACGCCGGTGAAGTACTTCGAGCGCCAGTTGAACGTCGCCCGGGCCGAGAACGGACCCATTTCATAGAAGGGGCTGATGTTGATCTGGTTCTTCGAGTTGTACGGCAGCGGCGCGCCGTCCTTACCTTCCGCGTCCGCGTAGGTGTAGTTGGCCAGCAGGCCGAAGCCGTGGGCGAAGTTCTGCTGGTAGGCGACCGCCAGACCCTTCACCTCGGCCGAGCCCGCGTTGAACGGACGGCTGATCTGATAGGTCGTGACGCGGTTCTGCGATTGGTTGAAGTACTGTTCCGGCTGGGTCTGCGTCAGGATGTAGTTGTTGATATCCTTGTAGAAGACTTCAGCCGACAGGATGGCTTGCGGCTGGAAATACCACTCGGCCGAGGCGTTGAAGTTGCTCGACTTGTAGGGGTCCAGGGCCGGGTTGCCGCCGCCGCCGGTCAGGATGCCGTCTGACAGCCAGAAGTAGTTGGTCATGTCCGCGTAGTTCGGGCGGGCGATCACCTGGGCGGCCGCGAAGCGGAACACCAGGTCCTCACGCGCGTCGACGATGATGTTCACGCTGGGCAGGACGTTGTCGTAGCTCTTCTTGGTCGTCTGCCAGGTCCAGTCGGCGGCGGCGTTGCAGGCCGCGCCGGGCTTGCAGACGTAGCCGGCGCTGTTGACCGAGGTCTTCACGTAGCGGACGCCGAAGTTACCGCGAATGTTATCGGCCTTGAAATTGGCCTGGGCATAGGCGGCGTCGATGTTTTCTTCGATGTTCCAGTTGCCGGCCGTGAACTCGGCGGCGGCGAAGATCGACGGCTGGGGCATGGTCGCGCCGGCGGCCAGCCACTTGCCGCTCTGGACGTAGTCGACCATCGACTGGCCGCTGATCCGGAAGCGGTCCTGCATCTGGCTGTTAACGCCGTCGAAGCCCTTCAGGTAGTTGCCCGGGACCTGGCTGGCGCTGAACAGCGAAGCCGGAGCGGCGACTCCGGTGATGGCGATGCCGGCATATTGCTGGCCGGTCTCGTGCTCACGACGCTTGTAGCCGACCTGGACGCGCTGGATCACACCGTCGAAGTCCTTGCCCAGGTCGATCTGGGCGTACTTCTCTTCGTCGGTCGTCGGCTTGGAGACGAGGTTGCCGCTCCAGCCCGGATCGGTCGCGAAGGCGGCCGGGTTGCCCAGCACGTTGGTCGTGTAGGACAGGTTGCCCGGGGTCTTGGGCGCGCCCGACAGGTCGACGGTGTAGTTGGCCCAGTTGAGGAACTCGAGGAAGACCTGACGCTTGGTGCCGCCGTCGGCAGTCGACTTGCCGATCTCGCCGTTCAGATCCCAGCCGTCGCCCTTGTAGCCGCCCTTCAGGTGGTAGGTGTCGGACTTCAGACCGGCTTCACGGTACTGCACGTCCAAAACGCTGAGGGCGTTGTTGAACGAGGCCTTGGTCACGACGCCGTCCTTGACGGTCAGGTCGGTCAGGGCGCCCAGACTGTTCCAGGTGTTGCCCTGGAAGGCGTACATCGACTGATTGGTGTTGTCGTAGTCGGCGTTGATCTTCAGCCAGTTGAATTCGAGCGAGACGGCCTCGGTCGGCTTCCACTGCAGGGCCGTGGTGTAGGTGGTGCGCTTGCGGCCTTGCTCGAAGTACGAGGTGCCGAAGGCGTTCGGGCTGCGGGCGTTCAGGTTGGCCGTCAGGGTGCTGGCGCAGGTGCCGGTGCAGCCGCGGGTCCGCGAGTCCACCGGGTTGTCCGGGTTGCCGCCGGCCCACTGGTTGGCGGCGATGGTGCCGTAGCTTTCGACGCCGTCACGACGCAGCTGGTCTTCGGCGCGCTGCACCGAGAAGCTGGCGCCGAAGGTCTGGGCTTCGTTCTTCCAGCTGACCAGCAGCGAGCCCTGGGCGTCGCCCTTCTTCGAGCGGTCATTATAAAGGTAGCTCACCGCGCCGGCGATCAGGCCCGACTTCAGGTCCAGCGGCTTGCGGGTGTTGACGATGACCGTACCGCCGATGCTGCCTTCGTCGATGCGCGGCTCGGGCGACTTGAAGACCTCGACCTTGCCGACGATCTGCGGCGCCAGCAGGGCGTAGTTGAAGGTGCGGCCCGGCGAGTCGAGGATGAACCAGTCGGCGGACGCGACGGTCTGGCCGTTCAGCAGGGTGCGGTTCAGCGCCGGATCGGTGCCCAGGATGCTGACCTTTTCACCTTGGCCGAAGGCGCGGTCGACGGTCACGCCCGGGACGATGGTCAGGGCTTCGGCGACGTTGGTGCTCGGGAATTTGCCGACGTCTTCAGCGGTGACGACGTCGACAATGGCGTCGGCGCGGCGCTTGGACTCGATGGATTGCAGCAGCGAAGCGCGGATGCCGGTGACGACCACTTCCTCGACGCTGTTGTCCTGGGCCAGGGCCGGCGCGGCGGCGATGACCGCCATGGCGCTAGCGGAGGCGGCCAGGAGGGCCTTGTGGAAATACTTCATCGTTCAATTCTCCCCATTTGCTCGGCTGCTCGGACCGCAAGCCAAACCCCAAAGACCAATTCGATACCAATCAACCCGGGAAACCCCGTAGAACCTGGTACTTCTCAAGCTTCGGACGCTGACTGTGACGGAATTTTTGCATCTGACAAGGCCAAAAAGAAACCAATTGCAGACCACGTTCTTATTGGTATGAAAATGGTCATATGCTATCGAAGCAGGCGTGGGGCGCCGCTGGATGCGCGCCGATCGCGCATCCGCTTCTGGGGCGAAGGGAGGGGTTGGACATGACGTTTGCTGAACGGATCGGACGGCTCGACGCCGCCGGCGACCACGCCCCGCTCTACAAGCAGCTGCAGCGCGCCCTGCGTGAGGCCATCCAGAAGAAGGTGCTGTCACCCGACGACGCCCTGCCCGCCGAGCGGGACCTGGCCGAGGAATTCAGCATCTCGCGCATCACCGTCCGCAAGGCGCTGGACGGCCTGGTCAGCGAGGGCCTGCTGACCCGTCGCCAGGGCGCGGGCACCTTCGTCGCCGCGCGGGTGGAAAAGAGCTTCTCGAAGCTGTCGTCCTTCACCGAGGACATGATTTCGCGCGGTCGCGTGCCGCGCAGTGAATGGATCAGCCGCAGCGAAGGCCAGGTGAACCCGGAAGAGTCGCTGACGCTTGGCCTGTCGCCCGGCACCTCGGTCTTCCGCTTCGCCCGTATCCGTTATGCCGACGGCGCGCCGATGGCCGTGGAATATACCACCATCGCCGCCTTCGCCCTGCCCTCGACCGAAGCCGTGGGCACGTCGCTGTACGAAGCCCTCGAGGCCACCGGCCATCGCCCTGTGCGCGCCCTGCAGCGGCTGCGCGCGGTGCTGTTCCAGGCCGAGCAGGCCGACCTGCTGGGCGTTCCGGTCAAGGACGCCGGTCTGCTGATCGAACGGCGCGGCTTTCTGCGCGACGGCCGGGCGGTGGAAGTCACACAATCCTATTATCGCGGCGATGCGTACGATTTCGTCGCCGAATTGAACTCTCTGTCCTGAGTTAGGAGTTGAGCTTGGAGGCGACTGTCTTGACCCGTCCTGAGAGCCCCGCACAGCGGTTGTCGCCTGAGTCCACGCGCATGTTCCTGGAGGCCGGCGAAGCCGCCTCGGTCGCCGCGACCCAGCTGACCGCCAACGCTCGCAAGATCGAGGCTCTAGCTGAGCGACTGCGCGCCAACCCGCCGCGCGTGGTCGTCACCATCGCCCGCGGCAGCAGCGACCACGCCGCCACTTTCGCCCGCTACCTGATCGAGACCAAGGCCGGGGTGCTGACCTCGTCGGCTGGCCTGTCGGTCAGCTCGGTCTATGACGCCTCGCCCAACCTGGAAGGCGCGCTCGTTTTGGCGATCTCGCAGTCGGGCAAGAGCCCAGACCTCTTGGCATCGGTGAAGGCGGCCAAGGCCGCCGGCGGCTATGCCGTGGCCCTGGTCAACGTGACCGACTCGCCGCTGGCCGAGCTGGCCGACGAGGTCATCCCGCTGCATGCCGGTCCCGAGCTGTCGGTGGCCGCCACCAAGTCCTATATCGCCGCCCTGGTCGCCATCACCCAGCTGATCGCCGCCTGGACCGAAGACGCCGAGCTGACCTCGGCCCTGTCCAGCCTGCCCAAGGCGCTCGAGCAAGCCTGGACTCAGGACTGGTCGCCGGCCGTCGAGAGCCTGAAGCTGGCCCGCAACCTCTATGTCCTGGGTCGCGGCGTCGGCTTCGGCGTGGCGCTGGAAGCGGCCCTGAAGTTCAAGGAAACGTGCGGCCTGCACGCCGAGGCCTTCAGCGCCGCCGAGGTGCTGCATGGCCCGATGGCCCTGGTGAAGGACGGCTTCCCGGCCCTGGTCTTCGCCCAGAACGACGAGAGCCGCGCCAGCGTCGACGACATGGCCAAGGGCCTGCGCGAGCGCGGGGCCACGGTGCTGCTGGCCGCTCCCGGTGAGACCGGTAACGGGGTGCTGCCGACCGTCTCGGCCCATCCGGTGCTGGAGCCGATCCTGATGATCCAGAGCTTCTACCGCATGGCCAACGCCCTGTCGGTCGCCCGCGGCTACAATCCCGACAGCCCGCCCCACCTCAACAAGGTCACCGAAACCGTCTGATGCTGGCTGCTCTCGTCAATGGCCGCGTCCTGACGGCTACCGGTGTCGAAACCGGCAAGGCCGTGCTGGTCGAAGGCGGCAAGATCGCCGGCGTCGTCGCCGCGTCCGAGGTTCCGGCTTCGGCCGAGCGCACCGACCTGGACGGCGGCCTGCTGGTCCCCGGCTATATCGACACCCAGGTCAATGGCGGCGGCGGGGTCCTCTTCAACGACAGCCCCACGCCGGAAGCTATCGCCGCGATCGGCGCGGCCCACCGCGCCTATGGCACGACCGGCTTCCTGCCGACCCTGATCAGCGACGACCTCTCGGTCGTCGACCAGGCGATGCGCGCCACCGAGCAGGCCATCGAACAGGGCGTGCCCGGCGTGCTGGGCGTCCATATCGAGGGCCCGTTCCTCAACCCCAAGCGCAAGGGCATCCACGACGAGGGCAAGTTCCGCGTCATCGACGAGGAGGCGCTGGCGCTGCTGTCGTCGCTGAAGGTCGGCAAGACCCTGGTGACCCTGGCCCCCGAGCGCACCACGCCGGACATGATCCAGCGGCTGGCCGACGCCGGGGTGCATGTCGCCGCCGGCCACACCAACGCGCTCTACGGCACGATGCGCCAGGCGCTGGACCACGGCCTGACCGGCTTCACGCACCTGTTCAACGCCATGTCGCCCCTGACCAGCCGCGAGCCCGGCGCGGTCGGCGCGGCGCTGGAGAGTCTGACAGCCTGGTGCGGCCTGATCGTCGATGGCCGCCACGTCGATCCGGTGACCTTGAAGCTGGCCCTGCGCACCCGGCCGCTGGACCGCTTCATGCTGGTCACCGACGCCATGCCGACCGTGGGCATGAGCGACAAGCGCTTCACCCTGCAGGGTCGTGAGATCGTGGTCCGCGACGGCGTCTGCGTCGGCGACGACGGCACCCTGGCCGGCTCGGACCTCGACATGGCCGGCGCGGTCCGCAACACGGTCCGGATGCTGGACGTGCGCCTGGAGGACGCGGTGATGATGGCCTCGGCCGCCCCCGCCGCGTTCCTGGGCCTGGACGGCCAGCGCGGCCGGATCGCGCCGGGCTATGCGGCGGACTTCTGCCTGCTGGACGAGGATTTGTCGATCCGACGAACTTGGATCGACGGCGTTTCGACCTGACAAAAAGGGCGCTGACCGCGAGGTCAGCGCCCTTCTCGTTTCAGGCTAGGCCCGGTGGAAGCTTAATACTTCCACTTGAAGCCCAGATAGAACTGACGGCCGTAGTGCACGTACTCTTCCGAGATCATGCGGGTCGAGTCGTCCAGCTTGCTGTCGGCCTGGTCGGTCAGGTTGATGCCTTCCAGGGTGACGGTGAAGTTGCCGAAGTTGTAGCTGACCTGGGTGTCGATGTTCATGGTCTTTTCCTTGATCCGAACATCGTTGTTGTTGGTGCCCGAGGGCGCCACCTGGATCAGGTACGGGTCGCGGTACGAGGCCGAGACGCGGGCCTTGAACGGCCCCTTTTCGTAGTAGAGCGTCGCGTTGTAGGCGTCGGGCGACAGGTTGATCAGCGGCTGGGTCAGCAGCACGGCCGGAGTCACCAGGACGCGCGGCGTGCCCGAATAGACCGGGTTGCTGATCACGTACTGGATGTCGCTCTGGACGTGCGTGTAGTTCACGATGCCGCCGAAGCCGTCGAACGGCGCCGGCAGGAAGGTGAACGGACGCTGCAGCGAGATCTCATAGCCCTTCAGCTTGCCGCCGGGGGTGTTGATCTGCGTCGTGACCGTGAACAGCGTGTCGACGGTGTTGCCGTTGCTGAGCAGGCTGTTGGCCAGCTCGGTCTCGCCCCACGGCATGGTGATCGCCGAGGTCTGGATGAACGACTTGATGTCCTTCTGGAACAGGCCGACCGAGAACAGGGTCTCCTTGTCCGGGTACCATTCGAAGCTGAGGTCCAGGTTCTTGGACATCATCGGATTCAGTTCGGGATTGCCGCGCGTCAGGGTCTGGTTGGCCTGGCTGATGGCGGTGAAGCCAGGGGTCAGGTTCTGCAGCTGCGGACGGGTCATCGTCTTGGCGGCCGCGAAGCGGACGTAGAAGTTTTCGAACGGCTGGGCCGAAAGGTTCAGCGACGGCAGCGTCTTGGTGTAGGTCCGCGAGGTCGACTGGACGCCGTCGGTGGGAACGGTCGTCGAGATGGTGCCGAAGGGCGTCGCCACAGGCGTCGTGACGCTGCCGGTGTTGTAGTGGCCCAGGGCCGCCTGCTCGGTCTTCACCCAACGCACGCCGACATTGCCGCGCACCGGGATGTTGGCGATGTCGTAGTCGAAGTCGCCCTGCAGGTAGAAGGCGGTGTCCTTCTCGGTGATCTGGCGCAGGGCGCCCAGCTGGTTGGCGACGCTGAGACGGAAGTCGCCGTTGGCGTTGATGCAGTTACAGTCGTAGCCAAGCTTGGCCTTCAGCTTCTCCAGATCCGGGGCCAGCCACGAGGTCGGCACGCCCGAGGGCAGGTCCAGGCCGCGGCCGAAGCCGGTGATCACGCGCGAGACGTCGGCGACCGTGGTGCCCGCCGGCAGGCCGAACGCGGCTTCCGCCGTGAAGGTGGTGCCGGTGGTCGCCAGGTTGCGCGAATAGAGGCGCTTTTCCCACGAGTTGAAGCCGTACTTCTTGTAAACGCCGCCGTAGCGCAGCTTGAAGCCGTTGATGATCTCGTAATCGACATCAGCCCGGAACGTCTTGAAGGTGTTGACCGCCTTGCTCGGGCGCAGACGCAGCAGCGAAGCGTCGCCCAGGGCGTTGCTGGCGCTGTACTGGAAATTGGCCGGATTGGTCGGATCGAAGCCGTAGTTGAAGTTCGGCAGCTTGTCGTTGGCCGAGTAGTCGTAGCTGTAGTTGTCGCTGTCGTAGCGATCGAACGAGAAGGTCGTCTGGACGGGGTTGTCCTGGATCGAACGCGACTGGCCGTAGACCATGTTCAGGTGACCAGCGTCGCCGAACTTGGTGTCATAGGTCAGGACGAACTGGTTGAACTCGGTCTTCAGGTCGTCGTGGCGGTACTCGACCCGGGCGTCGACGTCGTCGAACGTACCCTTGATCAGGGTGCCCTTGCTGTCGCCGGTGTAGTTCACCACGTCGGTCAGGGGCAGGCCCGCGCCGCTACGGCTGAACGAGATGATTTCCAGATAGGTCTCGTCGCGGTTGTTGGTGAACTTGGCCAGCAGCGCGTCGAGGGTCAGGGTCGAGCGGTCGTTCGGACGCCATTGCAGCGAACCGGTCACGCCCAGGCGCTTTTGATCGTAGTCCAGGCGGCCGTAGCGCGGGATCCGCGGGTGCCACAGGTTGTTGGCGGTGCCGGCGGCGGCCGTGGTGGTCGGCGTGGTGCCGCCGACGACGGTGCCGATCTGGGCGCAGGTCAGGGGCGGACCGCTGACCGGGTTGTAGGCCGCGCCCGAGCAGGGGAAGGCGGTCGACGAGTTGAAGCGCACCGACGGATTTTCCCAGCGGCCGGTCGACGAGCCTTCCTCGCGCTGGGCGCGGGTGGCGTAGGCGACCGACAGCAGGGCGCCGACTTCACCGATGCCGGTGTCCCAGCGATCGCTGACCAGGAAGGTGTAGCGCGGGTCGCTCTTCCGCGAGAGGTCGTTCCAGCCGATCTTGCCGGATGCGCTCATCGTGAACTTGCTGAAGTCGAACGGGCGCGCGGCCTGCATGTCGATGATCGCGCCCAGCGAACCTTCTTCGTTGCTGGCCGAGGTCGACTTGCGCACCGTGACGCTGTTGAACAGCTCCGAGGCGAAAATCGAGAAGTCGAACTGACGGCTGCGGTTGGCGCCGCCCGAACCGTCCTTGCCGCCCGTGGTGGCGATGGCTTCCAGGCCGTTCAGGCGCACGACGGTGAAGTCGGCGTTCAGACCGCGGACGGTGATGGTGCGGCCTTCGCCGCCGTCACGGTCGATCGACACGCCCGGCACGCGCTGCAGCGACTCGGCCAGGTTCAGGTCGGGGAAATCGGCGATATCTTGGGCTTTGATGACGTCGACGAGGTCGTTTTCGCGACGCTTCACATCAAGGGCGTTGGCCAGCGAGGCGCGGAAGCCCGTGACGACGACGGCTTCGACTTCTTCGCTCGCAGCGGCCGGGGCCGCGGGCGCTTGCGCGTCTTGAGCGGCGGCGGCGCCGGCGAACGACATCGCCAGGGCCAGCGCGCCAGCGGACACGCCATAGTGCAGGACGCGCACGCGTCCCGTGGACTTCTTGGACATAGAACCTCCTCCCGTGTCGACCGAATGGTCGGTGCGAGGCGACGTTGCCGCCGCCTTCGGCCTTCCTTCCGGCCTCGCGTCCTTCCCACGAGACCGGCGTCCAGCCTTATTTGATCTTCATTTTTGCTACCGGTGTCAGAACCGAACTATGGTTTTTGACACCGGTATCAGACTGCTAACAAAGCCGGATGCGGTCGACAAGGCCACAAAGCGGTCACAACCCCAGGAGTTTGTAACTCCGTTGCGGTTTCGACACATAGCGGCGTTATGTCACACGCCCGCCCGAGACGGCGTTCAGCCCTCTTCCGGCTTGTAGTGGCTGACCTGGTACAGCCCCTCGAGCATGGCGTCGCGTTGCTCAGGCAGCAGCTCAGCGCCATGGGCGCGCAGCAATTTCAAGGCGTTGAGGTGCACGTCGACGGCGTCCCAGCGCCAGACGCCGGCCGTGCCGCAGCTGTCGGCCAAGCCGCACAACGACATGGCCGCCTTGTCGACCCCGGCGTCCGAAACGAACATGCTGACGTCGATGACCCGCGAGGCCAACAGGTACAGCGCCTCGAAGCTGGCGGTCGCGCGGTCGGGCGCGGACTTGCCGAAACGGCGCTCGATCTCGCCCAGGGCCTCGTCCAGCGCGGCCATCGACGATTCGCGCAGGGTCTCGACCCCAGCCTCGGCGGCGGCGACGGCGTCCTTGGCCAGGATGCCGCCCTTGTCCTTGATCAGCGAGGCTAGGCGATTGGGGGGACGGAACTTGCGGACGGTCATATCTGCACCTTGGCTGGGCGCATCAGGTTGGCGATTTCGTCATCGGTCATGTTGGGCGTCTGCGCATCGCCCACCTCTGCCGGGAGGTCATCCTTCCGCCGTCCGTCCGTCCCCGGCGGGGGTCCCTCGTGCTTGAAGCGTCTGTCGGGTCCGATGAACGTATCACACTCGATGAACTGCCGCTCTTCGCGCGCGACCCAGAAGATGCGCTCCAGCAGCACCTTGGGCGTCAGCGGCTTGGCCACGACATAGTTGGAGCCCGCGTCGCGCAGCTTGAAGATCTGCGAGGTGCGGGTGTGACCGGTCAGCAGGATCACCGGGATGTAGCGATTGGTCTCGCCGCCCTCACGGCGCAGCCACTCGATGAACTCGATGCCGTCGGTGACGGGCATCTGCACGTCGCTGACGATCAGATCGAAGGTCTTGGTGCGGATCAAGGCCTGCGCGTCGGCGACGGTCTCGGCGCGGTACAGCTGCTTGACGCCGAAACCCGAGACCACCTGCGACAAAATGTCCAGCGAGGCACCGTTGTCGTCCAGTACGAGCACCGTGGCGCGTTCGAGATTGATCCGTGCCGAGGGGAGGAGCGCTTCCGGCATCGGCCCGCTAGAAGAAGTCCAGCTCGCCGGCCTCGGCGCGTTCGCCAAGCTCCTCGGCGCGCAGGCGCATGGCCATGTCGGAAAGGCCCAGGCCGTTCAGGACCGGCGCGATGGACATCGCCCATTCGCCGGAGGCGTGCAGGCCGACGCGCTCGAGCACCTCGGACAGGCCGTGCAGGCGCTGGCTCAGCTCGTCCAGGGCCTGCAGGCGCGAGAGGTTCTCGACCGTGGCCCCGCCTTCCTTGGCCAGGTCGCCGACCAGGTGCTCGCAGTCGCGGCAGATGGCGGCGGCCGAAGCCAGCTCCGCCGCCAGACGACGCGACAACTCCTGGACCGGGAGGTGATCCTCGGTCGGGGCGATCGGCGTCAACGGCAGCGGCGATGAGCTCATGGGCGCTAGAACAGATCCACATCGCCGCTGGAAGCGGCAGGCATTGGGGCGGGCGCGGGACGACGAACGTCCTGCGGAGCGTTGTCGACGGCCACCAGGCGCTGGCGGACGCGGCCGGAGGTCGGCCAGAACTCGACGCGACGGGCCGAGACCCCGCCGGTGCTGGACGAGACGATCGGGATGCCTTCGTCGCGCAGGAACCGCTCGGCGAAGGCCGAGTTGCTGGCGCCGACGTCCGACAGGCCGTCGAACAGCTTGGCGCCGCCGAAGATCTTGGCTTCCAGCCGCTCGCGGCGGGCGCCGCGCTTCAGCAGGTCGTTGATCAACAGTTCCATCGCGTAGGCGCCGTAGCGGACGGCGTCGCCGCCCCCGCGTCCGTCGCCTTCCGGCAGCAGGAAGTGGTTCATGCCGCCGACGCCGGCTTGCGGGTCGCGGATGCAGGCGGCGATGCAGGAACCGAGCACCGTGGTCATGACGACCTGCGGATCGGTCGTCACATGGCTTTCGCCTTGGGTCACGTGAACCTTGATCGCCCGTTCCGGGTCGTCGTTTTGGGAGAATTGCATCATGTCAGCGGCCCGAACACCTGTTCGATCTTCTCCCTCAAACCCTGCACGGTGAAGGGTTTGACGCAGTAGTTGTTGACACCGAACTGCACGGCGCGCTGGACCAGTTCACGGTCGGCGCGGCCCGTCAGCATGACGAAGGCCGTCTGGCGGATCGGCGGGTGCGAGCGCACCGCGCGCAGCAGGGCCAGGCCATCCATCTTCGGCATGTTGAAGTCCGAGATGACGAGGTTGGCCGGCTTGGCCAGGAGGTTCTTCAGAGCCTCCTCGCCATCGGGCGCCTCACGGATGTCCTTGAAGCCGATCTGCTGCAACGCATTGCGGATCAGAGCCCGCATGGTGAGCTGGTCGTCGACCACGAGTACGGAGATGGAGCTAGCTTGCGGCATGGTTCATCGCCTCGCGGAGGCCAGATCGAGAATGGATTGGCCCATGTGGGACAGGGAAACCTGCTTCTCCACAGCGCCAAGTTCGAAAGCAGAGCGCGGCATGCCGTAGACGACGCACGAGGCTTCGTCCTGGCCGAGGGTCTTGGCCCCCGCCTTGCGCATGGCCAGGAGGCCTTGAGCGCCGTCGCGGCCCATGCCGGTCAGGATGGCCCCGACCGCCTTGTCGCCGACGGCCTGGGCCACCGAGTTGAACAGCACGTCCACCGACGGGCGGTGGCCGCTGACCGGGTCGCCCTGAACCAGGCGGCAACGCAGGCCGGCCGAGCGGACGACCTCCAGGTGCGTGGCGCCGCCGGGGGCGACATAAACCTTGCCGGGCTCCAGCAGGGCGCCGTCGGTGGCTTCCTGCACCTTGGCCCCGCTGGCGCGATCCAGGCGCGCGGCGAAGCTGGCGGTGAAGGTGGCCGGCATGTGCTGGGTGATGACCGTCGGCGGGCAGGTCTCGGGGAACAGCTGCAGGATCGACAGCAGGGCTTCCACCCCACCGGTCGACGAGCCGATCGCCACGATGTCGCCCGACGGCATGAAGTCCTTGCGGCGGACCGGCGCCGCGGCCGGCGTGGCGCCAGCGTTGGTGCGGACGGCGGCGCGGGCCGCGATCTTCACCTTGGCGACGATCTCGGCCAGGGCTTCCTGGGTGCCGGTGGCGTCGGCGGGCTTGCCCACGCAGTCCACCGCGCCCAGTTCCAGGGCCCGCAGCGTCATTTCGGCGCCGGCCTGAGTCAGGGTCGAGACCATGACCACCGGCATCGGCCGCAGGCGCATGATCTTCTCAAGGAACTCGATGCCGTTCATGTTCGGCATCTCGATGTCCAGCGTGACGACGTCGGGGTTCAGGGCCTTGATCATGCCCCGCGCCTCGAACGGGTCGCCGGCGCCGCCGACCACCTCGATTTCCGGGTCACGATTGAGGGCCGCCGTGATCAGGCTCCGCATGGTGGCGGAGTCGTCGACGACCAGAACGCGAATCTTAGGCATCAGCGGCCCACCTTCCGATAGGCGGTCAGGCCGCAGCTCTCGAACGCGGTGACCGAGGCCCCGACGCGCTCGGAGTGGCCGACATACAGCCGGCCGCCGGGCGCGATGAGCGGGGCGAACCGGCTCCAAACACGTTCCTGGGTAGGTTCATCGAAATAGATCACGACATTCCGGCAGAAGATTGCGTCGAACGGGCCCTTCATAGGCCAGGACGGACCGTTGAGATTTAGTTCCCGGAACGCGACCAGGCTGCGAGCCTGTTCGCAAACGCGCCAGCTGCGGCGGTCGGCGTCACGCTCGAAGTACTGACCGCGCACATTGGCGGGGATGCCTTCCAGCAGGCTCTCGTCGTAGACCGCCTCGCGACCGGTCGCGAGCACGTTGGTGTCGATGTCCGTGCCCAGGATCCGGATGTCCAGATCGGCGGCGTTCGGCCACACCGACAGCACCGTGAAGGCCATCGAATAGGGTTCCTGGCCCGACGAGCTGGCGGCCGACCACAGGCGCAGGCGGCCCCCGGCGCGGACCTTGTCGGCGACCGGCTCCAGGATGTTGGCGCGCAGGTCGTCGAAGTGGTGCGGCTCGCGGAAGAAGCGCGTGACGTTGGTGGTCAGCGCCCGGAGCATCTCCTGGCTCTCGTCGCCGCCCTTGTCGCTGGAGACGAAGGCGCAGTAGTCGGTGAAGGTCCGCAGGCCCAGTGTGCGCAGGCGCTTGGCCAGCCGCGAGTAGACCAGCGTCGCCTTGCTGTCGGGCAGGCTGATGCCGGCCAGGTCGTACAGCAGCGCAGCGATGCGCTTGAAGTCGGCGGTCGTGAACGCGAACTCGCCGTCGACGAGGGCTTCACGGTTGGAGGCTGTGGCGATGGTCATCAGGCGGCCAGGGCCTCGCGTTCGGGAAGGATGCGGTCCAGCGAGATTTCGCTGATCATGCGGCCTTCGATCGAGATGATGCCGCGCACGAAGTTGCGGACGGTGTCGCAGGCCATGTCCGGCGTCGGCTGCACCATGTCGTCATTGATCGACAGGATGTCCGACACCGCGTCGACCAGCAGGCCCACGGTGCGGTCGCCCGCCTTGACCACGATGAAGACGCTGCGGACGGTCGGCTCGATGATCGGCATGCCCAGACGGCAGGCCAGATCCATGATCGGCAGGACCGCGCCGCGCAGGTTGATAACGCCGCGCATGAAGCTGGGCGACTGCGGGAGCACGGTGGCCGGGCTCCAGCCGCGGATCTCGCGAACCGCCATGATGTCGACGCAGTACTCCTGGTCGCCCACGCGGAAGGAGATCAGCTCTCGGCGGTCGGCCCCGCTGGCGGTGGCATGGTCAGTCATGACTTACTCCGCGGCGATGAGGGTGGGTTCGGTGGGACGCGGCGCTCCGCCATCCCGGCGGCGCATCGCGATGGTGGCGTCGACGTCGAGGATCAGCGCGACGCGGCCGTCGCCCAGGATGGTCGCGGCGGCGACGCCCTCGACCTGCTGGTAGTTCTGTTCCAGCGACTTGATGACGACCTGGCGCTGGCCATGGATGGCGTCGGCCACCAGGGCGGCGCGCGAGCCGTCTTCACCTTCGACCAGCAGCACGACGCCGTCGGTCGGGGCGGGCGAGTGGTCGCGGTAGCCCAGGGCCTGGCCGACGTCGATCAGCGGCACGAAGCTGTCGCGGACGGCCAGCACCGAGCCGACCGGGCCCAGCGGGCGAACTTCTTCCGGCTTGGGACGCAGGCTCTCGACGATGGCGGCCAGCGGCACGACCAGGGTCTCGCCGGCGACGTCGACCACCATGCCGTCCAGGACGGCCAGGGTCAGCGGCAGGCTGAGCGTGAAGGTCGAGCCTTGGCCCGGACGCGAGGCGATCGAGATGCGGCCGCCCAGGGCCTGGACCGAACGCTTGACCACGTCCATGCCGACGCCGCGGCCCGAGACGTCCGAGATCTTCTCGGCGGTCGAGAAGCCCGGCAGGAAGATCAGGTTGTCGATCTCTTCGTCGGTCAGCTGCAGATCGGGGGCGATCAGGCCCTTCTTGACCGCGATGCCGAAGACGCGCTCGCGGTTGATGCCCTTGCCGTCGTCCGAGACCTCGATGACGATCCGGCCGCTGCGGTGCAGGGCAGCCAGGCGCACGACGCCTTCGGGGTTCTTGCCGGCCGCCTTGCGCTCCTCGGGGCTTTCCAACCCGTGGTCGATGGCGTTGCGCAGCATGTGGGTGATCGGATCGGACAGACGCTCGATGACCGTCTTGTCGACCTCGGTGTTCTCGCCTTCCATCACCAGGCGAGCCTGCTTGCTCGTCATGTTGGCGACTTCGCGGACCAGGCGCGGCATGCGCTGGAACACCGACTTCACCGGCTGGGCGCGGATGGCCATGACGCTGTCCTGGATCTCGCGGGTGAGCTGTTCCAGCTCATCCAGACCCATGGCCAGGTTCGAGGACGGGGCGATGCCATATTCGCCGACGCGCTGCGCCAGCATGGCCTGGTTGATGACCAGCTCGCCGACCAAGTCGATCAGGCGATCGATGCGTTCCGGGTCGACGCGGATGACCGACTGGCCGGGGCCCGGGACTTCGACCGGGGTGGCCTTGGGCGTGGCGGCGGCCGGAGCAGCCGGAGCGGCGGCGGGCTTGGCGGCCTCGACGACCGGCGCGGGGGCCGGAGCGACGGGCTCGACAACCTCGGCGACCGGCGCCGGGGCGATGATTTCGATGGGCTCGGGAGCCGGAGCCGGAGCGGGCTCGACGGCTTCGACAACCGGCGGGGCTTCAGCGACGGCCAGCAGCGAGGCCATGGCGTCTTGAACGCCGCCTTCGCCGCGGGTGATTTCAAGGTCGCAGTCGCCGTCGACGAATTCGAAGACTTCGCGGATCGCGCTTTCGTCTTCTTCGGTCTCCAGACGCACGCTCCAGGTGACGAACGCGGCTTCCGGATCCAGCTCGCCCAGGGCCGGCAGGGCGCTGTCGTCCAGGGTCGCCTTGATCGGACCCAGGCGGCTCAGCTCGCGCAGCAGCAGCGCCGTCTCGTTGGCCTTGCGGTACAGGTCCGACTTCGGACGGATCGACACCGTCCAGACGTTGCTCGGCTCGGCGTCGGCGGCCTGCGCCTCGACCGTGATGGTCTGGGGCACGAAGACGAAGCCGAGGTCGTCGTCATCCATGGCGTCGTCATCGGCGACGCCAGAAACACTTGCTGCAGCCGGCGCGGCGGCGACCGGAGCGGCGTCCTCAACGAGCGGGGCGTGCGCGGCGGGCGCGGCGTTCGGGTCGGTCCAGGTTTCCAGCTCGGCGGCCATGGCGGCCGAGGCCCCCATGTCGACATCGCCCAGGCCGCGCGCGGCGCTGACGTGGTCGGCCAGGATGTCGGAGGCGCGCAGCAGGACGGCGGCCAGCTCGACCGTGTTCGGAACAGTGCCCGAACGCACGGCGTCCAGCAGGGTCTCGAACACGTGGGCGAAACGCACCAGCGGCTCGAGGCCGAAGGCGCCCGCGCCACCCTTGATCGAGTGGACGGCGCGGAACACGGCGTTGACCGTTTCGAGGTCGCCGGCCCCTTCCTGCATAGCCAGGAGACCGCCCTCGAGGTCGGCGAGGAGCTCCTCGCATTCCTGGAAGAAGGTGACCTTGATGGCCTCTAGCTCGTCCATATCCCGTACGTCCTAATTCGCGTCTAGCAACGGGTACTCAGTGAAACTCGGTACTGTGGTCTGGCCGGTTAGGCGGCCCAAACCCTTAAGCAGCAACGCGACGGATCGCGTCGACCAGCTTTTCCGGGTTGAACGGCTTGACGATCCAGCCCGTCGCGCCGGCTTCGCGAGCCCGCTGCTTCTTGGCCGGGTCGCTTTCCGTGGTCAGGACCAGGATCGGGATGGCGCGATAGTCGTCATCGACCCGCACCGCCTCGATGAAGCCGAAGCCGTCCAGCTTGGGCATGTTGATGTCGGTGATGATGATGTCGGGGCGATGGGCGGAGAGAACCTCCAGGCCATGCTCGCCGTCGACAGCCTCGACCACGTTGAAACCGGCGCCGACCAGAGCCATGCGCAGCATGTCCCTCATGGTGCGGGAATCATCGACCGTGAGAACCGTACGCGTCACGATTCAGCTCCTTGGAATTCCGCCGAAAGGAGCGCCCCTTCGGCGCCGAACAGACGGGTGGTTTCGACAAAGGCCTCGGAAGGCCCCTTGATGGAAAAGGCTTGACCGTCCTGGTCCCACGCCTTGCGGGCGGCCAGCAGAACCTGCAGGCACAGACCGCCGAGGCGACGAACCTGATCGGCTTCCACGGTGATCGCCGCGCCGCGACGTTCCAGGAAGGCGGCCTTGAGCGGGGCCGCGGCCTTCAGGTCCAGGTTTTCAGGCAGCGCGATCGCGGCGGCCATTTAGAACTCCTCCCAACCATCCGTGGCGGGGGCCTGGGCGACAGCCGCCGAACCACTGCTCCGGCCCGGACGGGCGAAGGTGTTCAGGCGAGCTTGCTGCTCGGCCACCGGATTGCGCGCCGGGGCGTGCTGAGCCGTGTCGGCCACAGCCGGACGGCTGTAGGTCGATGCGCCATTGCCCACTTGGAAGCGGGCCATCAGGCGGACCAGTTCACCGGTTTCACCCTTCAGCGAGTGCGTCGCGGCGGTCGATTCCTCGACCATGGCGGCGTTCTGCTGGGTCACCTGATCCATCTGGTTCACGGCGGTGTTGACTTCGTTCAGACCGGTCGCCTGTTCCGCGGCCGAGGCCGCGATTTCGGTGACCAGAGCGTCGATCTCGCCGACCTTCGCCACGATCCGTTGCAGCGCCTCGCCCGTCTGGCCGACCAGGCTGACGCCTTGGCTGACCTGCTGGGTCGAGCTGGAGATCAGAGCCTTGATCTCCTTGGCCGCTTCGGCCGAACGCTGGGCCAGGGCGCGAACTTCCTGGGCGACGACCGCGAAGCCGCGGCCCGCTTCACCCGCACGCGCGGCTTCGACGCCGGCGTTCAGGGCCAGGAGGTTGGTCTGGAAGGCGATTTCGTCGATCACGCCGATAATCTGGCTGATCTGCTTGGACGAGTTTTCGATCTCGCCCATGGCCGACACTGCCTGATGCACGACCTGACCGCTATGCGTCGCTTCGCCACGCGTCGTCGAGACGACGTCCGAGGCTTGGCGAGCGCCCGAGGCCGTGCGGCGCACGGTGGCGGTCAGCTCGTCCAGAGCGGCAGCGGTTTCTTCCAGGCTGGCGGCCTGTTGTTCCGTACGGCGCGACAGGTCGTCCGAGGCGTGGGCGATCTCGTCGGCGCCGGTGCGCAGGCCGTCGGTCGAGGCGGCGATGACCTTCATCGTCTCCTGCAGCGAGCCCATGGCGCCGTTGAAGTCGGTCTTCAGCTTGGCGTAGTCGCCCGGGAAGTCGGCGGTCACGCGGAAGGTCAGGTCGCCCTGCGCCAGCTTCTCCAGGCCTTCGGCCAGGCTGCTGACGACGGTCGAGGCTTCCTTGGCGGCGGCGGCGGTCGCGGCTTCCTTGGCGCGGCGTTCGTCGGCCGTGAGGGCGGCTGACTTTTCCTGCTCGGCGCGCAGCGTATCCAGGTGCAGCTGGTTGTCGCGGAAGACCTTCAGAGCCGAGACGATGGCGCCCAGCTCGTCGCCGCGCGTCATCTTCTCCAGATCGATGGTGTTGTCGCCCTTCGACAGCTTGTCGGTGGCGCCGGCGATGTCGTTGATCGACTTGCGGGTCGTCATGACCGTGAACCAGGCCAGGCCGGCGACGGCGCCCAGGGTGATCAGCGACATGATGATCGTGACGCTCATCGCGGCCGTGGCTTCGGCTTGACGCTTGGCGGTCTCGGCTTCGATGCGCTTGTTGGCGGCGCCGACGACCTGGTCGAGCAGACCGGTCATCTTGGCGTATTGCTCTTCGAACGGCGCGATGAAGCCGACGGCCATGCCGAAGTCGACGCCGATCATGCCCGACACGGTGTCGATGGCGCTGCGGCATTCTTCGAGCGACTTGATCAGCTCGGCGATCTTGGGCTGTTCAGCGGCGGGAAGGCTGCCCTTGAGCGCGGCCAGGTCCTTCTTCACCGAATCGGTTTCCTTCAGGATCGCCGCCATGCGGGCGTCGTTCCCGGCCACATCGATGTTGCCCGCCTTGTGGGTCAGCACCGTGTAGAGCTCGCCGTTGATGTTCGAGATGCGCTTGGAGATCTTCTGGATCTCCATGTTCTGGCGCATGTCGCTTTCAACAACCTGCTTCAGAGCGGCCGACTGGCTCTTCTGAACAACGATCGCGCCGCCGGCCATCAGGGCCAGCATCAGCAGTGCGAAAGCCGGCGCGAAGCCGATCTTGATGATCAACGGCAGATCGACGAGACGAATTCGTTTCATCGCTAGGTTCCCTCCAACCAGCGCTCCGTGCCCACGGCTCGCCAACATGAGAGGGGATAATCCCCATAGATTCCTAACAACCTCTGACTTGGTAAACGCCAATTCGACATAATAATTCGAGGTCGTGTGGAACGGGGCAGTTTGTCGCAGGCCCTCACACGTGGAATCTATAAAGCGAAGACGCCCACGCGGGAGTCGCGAGCTGCTGCCCGGATGGTTACCCAGCAGTAAACCTTCAATATTCTTCGCCGACTCAGATTCTCTTAACTTGAACCTGCGACAAGGCTCCTGCGTCCGATTGGCGCGTCGTCCGACGGACGTGACACTTTTACTAGGAGCAGCGGGATGAAATATCCGATCGCTATTGCCGCGGGAATCGCTGGCAGCTTTTTCGTCGCTCAGGCCGCTTCGGCCGCCGGCGGTTTTGAAGACCAAATGGGCCGTTGCCTGCAGCAGTTCGCGAACACCCGCGACGCCGCGCAAGTGATGCTCGAGTGCAACGCCGCTGACGGCAAGCTGTCGGACTGCAAGGTCGTCGACAACAGCGCCGCCGGCAAGGGCTTCGACAAGGCCGCGATGTGCATCGCCGAAAAGCTCCCGATGGGCGCGAAGACCGGCACCGTGAAGGTTCCGTTCCGCTTCCCGGGCGGCGCGTAAGTTACGCGCCCTCCTTTCGGGGGATACAAAACGCCCTCGCCGACTGGATCGGCGGGGGCGTTCTGCTGTCTGGGCAATACAGAACACTGTAGGGCTCTATACCTAAAAGCTCTTAGAACTCTTCCCACTCGTCCTTGATCGCCACGGCGGCATTGCCGCGCGCGACCGGCGCCGAGGCGCCCGGACGAACGGAGGGACGGGCGACAGGACGGGTCACGGCGGTTTGGGGCGGAGCAGCGCGCGTGGGCTCGGGCTTGCTCGCGACCACCGGCGCCGCGGCGCCGGACACACGGAAAGTGGCCACCTGCTTGATCAGTTCGGCGGTCTGACCCTTGAGGGAATGGGTCGCGGCCGTCGTCTGCTCCACCATGGCGGCGTTCTGCTGGGTGACCTGGTCCATCTGATTGACGGCCGTGTTCACCTCGTTCAGGCCTTGGGCCTGTTCCTGGGCCGAGGACGAGATCTGGACGATCAGCTCGTCGATCTCGGCCACCTTGGCGACGATCCCGCGCAGGGCCTCGCCGGTCTGGCCTACCAGACCCACGCCGCGATCGACCTGCGAGGTCGAGTTGGCGATCAGGGTCTTGATCTCCTTGGCCGCGTCGGCCGAGCGCTGGGCGAGAGCCCGCACTTCCTGGGCCACGACCGCGAAACCACGACCAGCCTCACCGGCACGCGCGGCTTCGACGCCGGCGTTCAGGGCCAGAAGGTTGGTCTGGAAGGCGATCTCGTCGATCACGCCGATGATGTTGCCGATCGAGCGCGAGCTCGTTTCGATCTCGCCCATGGCCGCGACGGCCTGGTCGACGACCGCGCCCGACTTCTCGGCCTCGGCCTTGGCGCCGATGACCACGTCCTGGGCCTGCTTGGCGCCCGACGCCGTGCGGCGGACGGTCGAGGTGATCTCGTCCAGGGCCGCGGCGGTTTCTTCCAGGCTAGCGGCCTGCTGTTCGGTGCGGCGCGACAGGTCGTCGGCGGCCGCGGCGATCTCGTCCGTGCCCGAACGGATGCCGTTGGTGGCGTCCGAAACGCGGCTCATCGCGCCTTCCAGGATGCCGACGGCGTTGTTGAAGTCGTCCTTCAGCTTCTGGAATTCCGGCGTCACCTCGGCGTTGAGGCGGCCGACCAGGTCGCCCTGGGCCAGGCGGTCGAGGGCCTCGCCCAGGGCCTGGACGACGGCCTTCTGGCTGGCCTCGTTGGCCAGGCGCACGCTTTCCAGACGCACGCGCTCGGCCTCGATGGTCTCCAGATAGATCGAGATGGCGAAGTCCATGTCCAGCATGACCGCCTTGATCAGGGCGCTGACGGCGTCGCCAGCCTTGGCGGGATCGCCCTTGGCCATGAAGCCCTTGGGCCACTGCTCGTCGATCACCGCGCGGATCAGGTGCTCGCTGACCACGGCGTAGCCGCCGATGTACCAGCGCGGCTCCAGGCCGATGCGCGCGTGGGTCTGGCCGATGGTGCGCACGGCCTTGACGTAGGTGTCGTCGAACTCGGCGCGCGAGATCACGTCCCAGTGGGTCTGCTGGCGGCCCGAGGCGGCCTGCATGTGCTTTTCGTCGCCGAAGAACTTGCGAGTCTCGGGGGTCGAGCGGACCTTGGCGTAGAAGGCGTCGAGCGCCGGGCCGATGTTCTTGCGGATGACGGGCTGCAGATCACGCAGGGCGGCGCGCGCCTTGGCGTCCAGGCCCATGAACGCCACTCGTTCGTTGATCGCGTGATCCTGGCTCAAAGCCGCCCCCATTTCAAAATGCGGGAGCAGGCTCGTCTGGCATGCTTAATGCCAACTTAAATATTCGCCCCACGCGGGCGGCAAGGTGACGCACACGGTGTGGAACCGAGTCCATGCAACCAAATAGCGATGTTCTTGAAAACCTTTGCAGGGACTGAAGAATTCACCCGCTATGCGGCATTCCGGCGCGGCTATGCTTGCGACATCCTGCCGCAGTTTCCAGGCGCCCTAGCCTCCCCGTTTCAGGGTTTCGCGGGCGATGACCAGCTGCTGGATCTGGCTGGTGCCCTCGTAGATCCGGAAGATCCGCACGTCGCGGTACAGCCGCTCGATTCCATAGTCGGCGACATAGCCGGCCCCGCCGAACACCTGAACGGCGCGATCGGCCACGCGCCCGACCATCTCCGAGGCGAACAGCTTGGACGCCGCCGCCTCCAGGGTGACGCCCACGCCGGCATCGCGCTTGCGGGCGGTGTCCAGCACTAAGGCTTTCGCCGCGAGCGCCTCGGTCTTGCTGTCGGCGATCATCGCCTGGATCAGCTGGAAGCTGGCGATCGGCTGGCCGAACTGCTTGCGCTCGCTGGCATAGGCCACGCAGTCGGCGATCAGCCGCTCGGCCACGCCTACGCAGACGGCGGCGATGTGCAGGCGGCCACGATCCAGCACCTGCATGGCGACCTTGAAACCCTCGCCCTCCTCGCCCAGGCGGTTCTCGACTGGCACCCGGACATTGTCGAAGGTGACGTCATGGATGTGGGCGCCCTGCTGACCCATCTTCTTCTCGGGCTTGCTGACCGACAGGCCCGGCAGGCCGCTCGGGACCAGGAAGGCCGAGACCCCGCCCCCGCCCTTCACGTCCGGGTTGGTGCGGGCCATCACCGTGAACAGCGACGCCTTGCCGGCATTGGTGATGAAACGCTTGCCGCCGTTCAGGACATAGTGGTCGCCGTCCAGCGCGGCGCGAGTCTGCACGGCAGCGCTGTCGGAACCGGCCTCGGGCTCGGTCAGGGCGAAGGAGGTGATGGTTTCGCCCGACGCGATGCCTTCCAGCCACCTGGCCTTCTGGGCGTCATTGCCGAACATCACCAGGCCTTGGCTGCCGATGCCGACATTGGTGCCGAACACCGAGCGGAAGGCCGGCGAGGCGCGGCCCAGCTCGATGGCCACCAGCGCCTCTTCCTCCATGTTGAGGCCCAGGCCACCGTATTCTTCAGGGATGGAGAGACCGAAGAGGCCCAGCCCCTTCATTTCCTCGATCACGTCGGCCGGGACGGCGTCGTCCTCGGCGACCTTGGCCTCGATGGGCCGCAGGCGCTCGGCCACGAAGCGCGCCACCGTCTCGAGCAGCTGCTCGCGGGTTTCCAGATCGAGGGCCATGCGCTTCTCCCGGTCAAACACTTGTTTTGACCGGGACTGTAGCGACGGCTTCAGAGAATGGAAGCCTTACCCTTGGGCCTTCTCGGCTTGGGCCAGCACGCTCTTGCGCATGCCGTAGGCGACATAGACCACCGCCCCGATGATGTGGGCGAACAGGAAGTACAGCTGGGTCTTGGCCGGCAGGCTGTAGAACAGATAGAGGCACCCCAGGATGCCGGCCGGTGCCACGATCTGCCATGCCGGGGTCGAGAACACGCGCGGACGGCCGGGCTCGCGCCGGCGCAGCACGATCACCGAGGCGCCGACGGCGATGAACGCCGCCAGGGTGCCGGCATTGGCCAGCTCGGCGATGTCCTTCAGCGACAGGAAGCCCGACAACACCGCCGACAGGGCGCCGGTCAGCAGGGTCATGACCACCGGCGTGCCGGTCTTGGCGTTGACCTTCGACAGGGCGCGCGGCAGCAGGCCGTCACGGGCCATGACGAAGAAGATCCGGCTCTGGCCGTACATGAAGGCCAGGATCACCGTCGGCAGGGCGATGACGGCGGCCAGGGCCACCAGCTGGGCGACGCGGGGCTGCTGCAGGCTCTCCAGGATGAAGACCAGCGGCGCCTCGCTCTTGGAGAACACCTCGGCGCGCGAGGCGCCGATCGCGACGGCGGCGACGATCATGTAGATCGCCGTGCAGGCGGCCATCGAGCCGACGATGCCGATGGTCAGGTCGCGCTTGGGGTTCTTGGTCTCCTCGGCGGCGGTCGACACCGCGTCGAAGCCGTAGAAGGCGAAGAAGATCAGGCTGGCGGCGGCCATGACGCCGATCTTGGCGGCCTCTGGACCCGCGCCGGCGGGCGTATGGGCCTGGAAGCCGTTGGGCATGAACGGCGTGAAGTGGCTGGCGTCGAAGGCCGGCAGGCACAGGGCCACGAACACGGCCAGGGCGATGATCTTCACGAACACCAGGATCATGTTGACCGTGGCGCTCTCGCGGGTGCCCAGGGCCAGGAGGCCCGCCACCGCCATCGAGATGATCACGGCCGGCAGGTTGACGACACCGCCTTGGTGCGGACCGGCCAGCAGGTATTCGGGGAAGCCCGCCGCCGCGAACAGGCCATGGGCGTGGGCCGACCAGCCCACCGCCACGGCCGCGCAGACCAGGGTGTATTCCAGGATCAGGCTCCAGCCCACGAACCAGGCGACCGGCTCGCCCATGGCCGCGTAGCTGTAGGTATAGGCGCTGCCCGCCGCCGGCATCATGGTCGACAGCTCGGCGTAGCACAGCGCCGCGCAGGCGCAGACCGCGCCGGCGATCAGGAACGACAGGATGACGCCGGGACCAGCCAGGCCCGCGCCCACGCCGGTCAGGGTGTAGATGCCGGTGCCGACGATGGCCCCGACGCCCAGGGCGACCAGGTGCGGCCAGCTCAGGGTCTTTTTCAGCTGATGGCTGTCCGCGTGGCCCGCGGTGATGGTGTCGATGGCCTTGCGGCGCGTCCAGAAGCTCAAGGAAAGGTCCCTCCGACTCGTGAACGGGACCATGGAGCCGCTTTCGTGCTCCGCCAAGCCTTGATCTCTAGAAGAAAATTCTCGTCAGGGCGTAGGCCAGCACGGCGACCGCGATTGTGACCGTTCCCAGCATGACGGCCAGCTTCGGCTTGACCTCCAGCAGGGCTTTGGGACCCAGCTTCGCCGAGATCGCGCCCACGCCGGCCAGCAGCAGGAAGCTGGAGCAGGCCATCAGGGTGGAGACAACCGCCGCCGGGATCAGGTTCAGTCCGCGCGCTGCGGCGAGAGCCGCAAAGCCCAAAACAAAGAGCGGCGGCGCCTTGAGGCCGGAGACGACACCGCCCTCCTTGCTGCGCATCAGCATGAAGCCGATCAGCATCACCGCCGGGCCCAGCCAGACGATGCGGGCCAGCTTGGCCAGGGCGGCGGTGCTGGCGGTCTCGGGCGAGACCGAAGCCCCGGCGCCGGCCACCTGGGCGACGTCGTGAATGGAGAGGCCAAAGAACACTCCGGCCTGGTGAGCGGTCAGGCCCAGAGCGTGCGCCAGCGGCGGATAGGCCAGCATGGCCACGGTCGAGAGCAGGTTCACGCCGACGATGACCAGGGCGGTCGTGCGCTGGTTCGCGGGACTGGCCGGCGCGGCTTGCGAGGCGGCCAGGGCGGCCGACGCGCCGCAGATCGAACAGGCGGCGGCGGCGATCAGGGCTTCGGCGACCGGCAACCCTAAGGCCACGCCGGCGGCCGCGCCGATGGCCAGGCCGCCCAGCACCACGACGCCGCTGGCCAGGATGGCAGGACCGCCCAGGGCGGCGAACTCGGCCCAGCTGATCTGGGCGCCCATCATGGCCACGCCCAGGCGCAGGCCCGGCTTGGCGAAGACATCAAGGCCCGCGCCCAGCTGCGCCTGCAAGCCCAGCGCGCCCAGCATCATGCCCAGCACCACCGCGATCAGCGGCGCGGGAGCGTGCAGGCTCGCAGCCAGCAGCTTGGCCAGCACCGCCAGCAGCACGCCGGCCACGAGGCCGGGGCCGACGCGGCCGGCGCTGAGCTTCAGCGCGGCGGCGGTCATCCGCGGACGGTCTCGCCACTGAAGTGGGCGTCAGCCTTGTTGCAGCGGTTCGACAGACGCTCGTTCAAACGGCGCACCGTCTGGCTGCCCGTGCGCTCGAAGGCGAAGGGCAGGATGCCGTGGACGATGCAGGCCAGGCCCGCGCCCAGCAGGGTGAAGCCAAAGCTCCAGGCCACGCCCATGTGCTCGCCGTAGCTTTCGCCGACCGACTTGGGATGACGGGTGAACGACAGGTCCATGGACGCCTCGCGGGTTTGCTGAGGCTCCCTAGGATGGCGAGGATTCGGAGAAAGGCATTATCGGATTGCGCGCCGATCCGAACGCAGGGAGAATCCCATTCTTCAATAGTGGGGTTCTGGAGATGATCGATCTCGACCAAATCGACCGGCGCATCTTGGCCATTCTCCAGGATGACGCCACGGTCGCGATCGCCGACATCGCCGAGCGGGTCGGCCTGACCCAGACGCCGTGCTGGAAACGGGTCAAGCGCCTGCAAGACGCCGGGGTGATCACCGCCCGGGTCGCCCTGCTGGACCGCGAAGCCCTGGACCTGGGGCTGACCGTCTTCGTGGCCGTGAAGACCGGCCGCCATGACGAGGCCTGGCTGGAGACCTTCGCGGCCGGCGCCAGAGCGCTGCCCGAGGTGGTCGAATTCTACCGAATGAGCGGCGACGTCGATTACCTGCTGAAGGTCGTGGTCAAGGACATCGCCGCCTATGACCGCTTCTACAAGCGCCTGATCGCCACCGCCCCGCTGACCGATGTCTCGTCCAGCTTCGCGATGGAGCAGATCAAGTTCACGACGGCGCTGCCGATCTGCCCGACCTAGACCTTGTCGTGAGCGTGTCACCGATCGCGTTCAACTAGGCGCGGTTTCGAGTGGAGTGACGGCTCATGGACGCGACCCGGCGTGGACTTCTGATCGGCGGCGCTGCGCTCGCGCCTAGCCTGGCGATGGCGGCCGAGACCTCGGTCAACCCAAGCGCCCCGCCGGCCATCCTCGCTCACCTGGGCGTCACTGAAAATCCGTTCGGCCCCGCCCAAGCCGCCAAGAAGGCTGCCGCCGAGGCCCTGCTGGAAACGCCTTACTACGCCTGGGCGCTGGAGCCGCCGCTGGTGAAATTGATCGCCCAGCGTGACGGCCTCAAGCCCGAGCAGGTCGGCCTGTGCAACGGCTCGCTGGAGGCGCTGTCGCTTCTGTCGACGGCGTTCGGCAAGAGCGGTCCGATCGTCTCGGCCCAGCCCAGCTACGCCACGCCCCTGCTCTATGCCGAGCGCCAGGGGGCCAAGCTGGAATGGGTCCCGCTGGCCGCCGACCAGCAGATCGACCTGCCGGCCCTTGCCGCCCGCGCCCAGGCGACCAACGCCGGCGCTGCCTATGTCTGCAATCCTAACAACCCGACCGGCCTGTTGCTGGACGCCGACGCCCTGCGGACGTTCTGCATCGAAGCGTCGAAGACCCGCCCGGTGATCGTCGACGAGGCCTATATCGAGATCAGCCCCGATCCGGTCCGCAACTCGATGATGGACCTGGTCCGCGCCGGCCACGACGTGATCGTCGCCCGTACCTTCTCCAAGGTCTACGGCATGGCCGGCCTGCGGGTCGGCTTCATCGCCGCCCGCGCCGACCGGGTCAGGACGCTGAAGAGCATGATCCCGACCCACAAGGGCCGACCGGGCCTGGCGGCGGCGGCGGCCTGCTACGGCGATCAGACCTATCTGGCTGGCGCGAAGAGCTACCTCGAAGGCTGCCGCAAGAAGATCTACGCCATCTGCGAGGCCAACGGCCTGAAGTTCCTGCCTTCGCACGGCACCTATGTCTTCGTCGACTGCGGCAAGCCGAACCTGGTCTTCCAGAAGACCCTGGCGGCCATGGGCATCGAGGTGCGGGTGTTCGACAGCCCCGCCCATCCGACCTGGATCCGCGTCGGCACCGCCAGCCCGGCGGAGCTGGACTACTTCGCGACGGTCCTGCCAAAGGCCCTCAAGGCCTAGGCTTGGCGGCGGCAACGCCCTATTGGTCAGACCTCGTCTGATCAGTGACCCGTCATGCCTGTAGTTGAAATGAACGCGGTCGACGCCGACCGCTTCCACGCCGAGATCGTCCCCGCCGCCCGGCCGGTCGTGTTTCGGGGCCTGGTCGCCCACTGGCCGGCCGTGGCCGCGGCGCGTGAGAGCGATGCGGCCCTGTTCGACTACTTGGCCCGCTTCGACCGCCAGGAGCCCGTCGGCGCCCTGGTCGTCCCGCCTGAGGCCGGCGGGCGGTTCTTCTACAATGACGACCTGTCGGGCTTTAACTTCCAGGGCGGCCGGGCGCGCCTGGCCAAGAGCTTTGAGTTCCTGCTGGCCAATCGTGAAGTCGAGAGACCCGCGACCCTGGCCGCCCAGTCGATCTCGACCCGCGCCCACTTGCCCGGCTTTAGCGACGAGAACGTCTCGCCGCTGCTCGCGCCCGACGTCGAGGCGCTGCTGTGGCTGGGCAATCGCGTCATCGTCGCCGCTCACCAGGATCCGTACGAGAACCTCGCCTGCGTCGTGGCCGGCCGGCGTCGTTTCACCCTGTTCCCTCCCGAGGCGGTCGCCGACCTCTATATCGGTCCGTTCGAAAAGACCCCCGGCGGCCCGCCAATCAGCATGGTCTCGTTCGACGATCCGGACCTGGAGCGTCACCCCAACTTCGCCCGGGCGCTGGAGGTCTCCGAGACCGTCGAGCTGGAGCCCGGCGACGCCCTCTACATCCCGTATCTGTGGTGGCACCACGTGCGGTCGCTGGAGCCCGTAAACCTGCTGACCAACTACTGGTGGGCCAACGCGCCGGCCGGACGCGGCCAGGCCATGGACGCCTTCCTGCACGCGGTCCTGGCCCTGCGCGCCCTGCCCGCCCACCAGCGCGCGGCGTGGAAGAGCACGTTCGATCACTACGTCTTCGGCGACCCCGACACGGCGACTGCGCACCTGCCGGGCAGCGTCCACGGCATGCTGGGCGAGCTCTCCGAGGAAGACGCCAAGCGCATCCGCAAGGTGCTGGGGCAGAAGCTCTCCAGCTAGGACCTATTCCGGCCAGAGGTCCTGGATGTCGCCCTTGCGGTTCAGCATGTGGGTGGCGCGCTTGATGACCTGCAGAAGGCGCTCCTTCCGGCCGTCCTTGTCGTAGGTCAGGGTCGAGCGGGCCAGGCCTTCCAGCATGAAGCGGGCCAGATCGCGGCTGGCCTGGAAGCGTGGGCCGGCGCCGGCGTGCAGGATCCTCACCAGATCATCGCCCGCCTGGGCCCGGTCGAACTCGGCCTGGGCTGGGGCCAGCAGGGCGTGGATAGCCGGATCGGTGCGGCCGGCGGCCTCCAGTTCGGCGAAGGCCACGAACGGAACCGAGTGCAGCAGGTCCCAATAGCTGTCGATCGCGTGCTCGGTGACGTCCGCGCCGCTGGGCAGGTCGGCGGCGGCGGCGCGGAACAGGGTCGAGCGCTCGGACTGGATGTGGGCCACGGCAGCCTCGACCAGGGCTTCGCGGGTCGGGAAATGATAGAGCATCGCCCCGCGCGTCAGGCCGGCCGCATCGGCGATCGCCGGGTTGGTGGCGGCGTGATAGCCGATCTCGGCGATCAGACGCATGGCCTGGTCCAGAATCCGCGCACGGGTCTTCTGCGACTTCGGGGTGTCCTTGGCGAGGCGGGCGGCGTCCATCGGGGTGACTTAGTGCGATGGATGTTGCACCGCAACAGGCTTGCTTCTTCTTGGCCAACCCCAAGCGGCAAAAGGGGTTGCTATTGCGTCCAGTTTTTTGACGAATGCGCTAAAATTGAGCAGTTCTCAGGCTGACGCAACGGAAGCTCTGCCGCGACAGCGGCAAATCAGCCGCATGCCCATTTCATTAAAGCGACACGCAATCAGCTTAATCGCCAGCCGTTGGCCGCTATCTTCCGCTCCGGGGACGGATTGATCTGGCGGCGTTCCAACGGGGGTTCGACCATGAGCGCCGACGTCGCCGTTCGCCGCTACCGTTCCGTCTTCATCAGCGACCTGCATCTGGGCACGCGCGGCTGCCAGGCCGAGTTGCTGCTGGACTTCATCCGGCATATCGAGTGCGAAAAGCTGTATCTGGTCGGCGACATCATCGACGGCTGGAAGCTGCGCAGCGGCTGGTTCTGGCCCCAGGCCCACAACGACGTGGTCCAGAAGATCCTGCGCATGGCCCGCAAGGGCACCGAGGTGATCTACGTCCCCGGCAACCACGACGACCGCGTGCGTGACTTCTGCGGCGTCCACTTCGGCGGCGTCATCGTGGCCCGCGACGTGATCCACGAGACCGCCGACGGCAAGCGCTACCTGGTTGTACATGGCGACGAATTCGACGGCGTCGTCCAGCACGCCAAGTGGCTCGCCTTCCTGGGGGATTGGTCCTATAGAACCATCCTCATGCTGAACACTGTGGTGAACCGCCTGCGGCGTCGCCTGGGGTTCGGCTATTGGAGTCTGTCGGCCTATCTGAAGGTCAAGGTGAAGAACGCGTTGCATTTCATCGAGAACTTCGAGGCCGCCGTGGCCGACGAAGCTCGACGTCGGGGGGTCGACGGCGTGATCTGTGGTCACATCCACAAGGCCGAGATGCGTGACATCGACGGCATCCGCTACATCAACGACGGCGACTGGGTCGAAAGCTGCACGGCTCTGGCCGAGCACGCCGACGGTCATCTCGAGATCCTGGAGTGGGCCAAGCTGCGCTCGTGGTCGGTGATCGACCGCGCGCGTTCGACGACCGCTTCAACTGCTGACGGGACCGAAGAGCCGTTGCCGGAGCCTGCCGCCGCCTGATGCGAATTCTGCTTGCTACCGACGCCTGGGAACCTCAAGTCAACGGGGTGGTCCGCACCCTGAGCCGCGTGACGCAAGAGCTGCGCGCGATGGGCCATGTCGTGGACATCGTCAGCCCGGAACAGTTCCCGACGTTCCCCCTGCCCACCTACCCCGAGATCAAGCTGGCCATCGGCGCCTATGAGCCGGTGCAGGAACGCTTCAAGCTGTTCGAGCCCGAGGCGATCCACATCGCCACCGAGGGCCCGATCGGCCTGGCCGCGCGCCGGATTTGCCTGGAGTGGAAGCTGCCGTTCACGACCAGCTACCACACCAAGTTCCCGGAATATGTCTCGGCCCGCCTGCCGCTGCCTCTGGCGGCCGGCTACACCTATATGCGCTGGTTCCACAAGCCGTCGGGCCGCCTGATGGTGGCCACGCCGACCATGCGCGACGAGCTGGCCAAGCATGGTTTCCGCAACCTCTCGCCCTGGTCGCGCGGCGTCGACACCGACATCTTCAAGCCGCGCGAAGACGGCGATCCCGACCCGTTCGAGGGCCTGGCCCGTCCGATCTTCCTCAATGTCGGCCGCGTGGCCGTCGAGAAGAACATCGAGGCCTTCGCCAGCCTGGACCTGCCCGGCACAAAGGTCGTCATCGGCGATGGCCCCCAGCGCGAAGAACTGGCCGAGAAATATCCCGAGGTGAAGTTCCTGGGCGCCAAGTTCGGCGACGAACTGGCCCGCTATTTCGGCGGCGCCGATGTCTTCTGCTTCCCCTCCCTGACCGACACCTTCGGCCTGGTGATCCTGGAGGCCATGGCCGCCGGCGTGCCCGTGGCGGCGTTCTCGGCCCCCGGCCCGGTGGACATCATCCCCGGCTCCAACGCCGGCGTCCTGGCCCCCGGCCAGACCGACGGCCTGAAGGAAGCCTGCCTGGCGTGCCTGGACCTGGACCGCGTCGTGGTCCGCAAGTTCGCCGAGAAGTTCTCGTGGCGCGCCTGCGCCGAGGAGTTCTACCGCAACCTCCAGCCCTATCCGGAGCCGGAAAAGACCCGCTTCTGGCGCCGCCTGCGCCGGCTGGCGCGGCTGCGGAAGAAGACGGCGGCCTAGTTCTTTCCCGTCCCCCTCCCCTTGCGGGAGAGGGCGGCCCGCCCAGCGGGTCGGGTGAGGGGTCGAAAAACGCAAACGCCGCGACCGGCCTTTCGGCTGGCCGCGGCGTTTCTATTTGTGCAACCCCTCATCCGTCAGCCTCCGGCTGACACCTTCTCCCGCAAGGGGAGAAGGTTGCTCCTACCCCTCCGCCTCACCCTTGCCGCGCTTGCAGTGCTTGAGGATGACCTTGTCGATCCGCGAGCCGTCCATGTCGACGATCTCCAGGTCGAAGGCTCCGATCTCCAGGTGCTCGCCCTCGGACGGGATGCGGCCCAGGCGGTCCAGGATCAGGCCGGCCACGGTGTGGTAGCCGCCGTCGGCCTCGAAGTTCTCGCCCAGGTGATCGTTCAGCTCCTGGATGTCCAGGCGGGCGTCGATCAGCCATGAGCCGTCCTCGCGGCGGATGAAGCGCTTCTCGTCGTCCTCGTGGTCCTCGGGGAAGTCGCCGGCGATCATTTCCAGCAGGTCCAGGGGCGTGATCGCGCCCTGCAGCGAGCCGAACTCGTCGACGACCAGGGCCATGTGCAGGCTGGTCTGCTTGAAGAGCTGCAGGGCCTTGAGCAGCGACATGGTCTCGGGGATGGCCACGGGCTGCTGCACGTGGGCCTTCAGGTCCAGGGGATCGCCCGACAGGCAGGCGTCCAGCAGGTCCTTCTTGAGGACAACGCCGATGTCGCCGTCCAGGTCGCCTTCGGTGGCCACCAGGATGCGCGAGTGGGCGCTGGCGCGGATCTCGGAGAGGACGGTTTCGGGCGTGTCGGCCAGCGAGACCCAGAAGAGGTCGCGGCGCGGGGTCATGGCCACGCGCACCGGACGGTCGCCCAGGCGCAGCACCTCGTTGATCATCGCCCGCTCCTCGGGCTCGATCAGGCCAGCGTCGGCGCCTTCGGCCAGGACGGCTTCCACCTCCTCGCTGGTGACGCCGTTGTTGCGCTCGTCACGCACACCCAAGAGCTTCAGCACGGCGGCCGTGGAGACCGTCAGCAGGGTCACGAACGGGCGCAGCACCAGGGCCACGATCGCCAGGAACGGGGCCATCTTGCGGGCGATGACGTCCGGGAACATCAAAGCGAGGCGCTTGGGCACCAGCTCGCCGACGATCACCGACACATAGGTCAGGCCGACGACGACGACGCCGGTGGCGATGGCCTCGGAATATTTGGCAAGCGCCGGGACGCTGGTCTCCAGCCAAGTGTCCAGCGCGCCGGCGATGGTGGCCTGGCCGTAGGCGCCGGCGAAGATGCCGATCAGGGTGATGCCGACCTGCACGGCCGACAGGAACCGCGTCGGATGCTCGGCCATGTCGAGGGCCAGCTTGGCGCCCTTGTCCCCCCGCTCCGCCAGCCCTTGCAGGCGAGCCTTGCGGGCCGAGACGACGGCCAGTTCGGACATGGAAAAGACCCCGTTCAGCAGAACGAGGAGAAAGACGACGGCGAGCGCGACGAGAATCATGGCCCTTCAGGGTCAGGGACGCGGGCCCAGACGGCGACCGCGGCGGGGCTTGGGGAGCGGCCCGGCGGGTTCACTATACAAAGAAAAACGCCGTGGCCCATAGGACCACGGCGTTCGTCACAATTTGAAGCCTTTCAGATCGCCGATTAGGCGGCCGGACACTAAGCGGCAGGACGGGGCATCGTGGTCTTCTTGGCGACCACGTCCTTCTGGGCCTGGTGCTGACCGGGGGGCAGCGGGATCAGGCCACGGCCCTGCAGATAGCCGCCACGGCCCGTCGCGGCGTCCGAGGTGAACTCCTTCAGGAAATCCTCCAGCCCCGGGGTCACGCCGATATTGGCCTTCTTCACGTAGATGAAGAGGGTGCGCGACAGCGGGTACGAGCCGTCCGAGATGGTCTGGGCCGAGGGCTTCACGCCGTTGACGGTCGCGCCCTTGATCTTGTCCATGTTCTCTTCGAGGTACGACCAACCGAAGACGCCGACCGAGCCCGGGGTCTTGGTCAGCGTGCCGACGATGGCGTTGTCGTTCTCGCCGGCGTCGATCCAGCCGTCGTTACGCAGCGGGTCGACCAGGCCCTTGAACTTCTTCTCGTTGTCCGAGCGGATAGCGTCCAGGGTCGGATACTTGCGGGCGCCGGCCTCGATGGCCAGTTCGACGAAGGCGTCGCGGGTGCCCGAGGTCGGCGGCGGGCCGTAGACCTGGATGCGGTTGCCCGGCAGGCCGCCGGCGACGTCGTCCCAGTTCTTGTTCGGATTGGCGATGAACTGGCCGTTCTTCAGGACCGTCTTGGAGAGACCCATGTACAGGTTCTCGGTCTTGAAGTTGTAGTCGGCGCCATCCTTGTCGGTGGCCACCACGATGCCGTCGAAGCCGATCTTGATGGCGATGATGTCCTTGACGCCCTTGCTGGCGCAGGCGTCGAACTCGGCCTTCTTCATCGGGCGCGAGGCGTTGGCGATGTCGGGGAAGCCTTCACCGGCGCCCGAGCAGAACAGCTTGATGCCGCCGCCGGTGCCCAGGCTTTCGACCTTCGGGGCCTTCTTGCCCGACTTCTTGGCGAAGTTCTCGGCGGTGCGGGTGGCGAACGGGAACACGGTCGAGGAGCCGGCGGCCCAGACATAGTCGCGGGCGGCATGGGCGGGGACGGCGGCCAGGCCCGACAGGGCGACGGCGGCGGCCGCGCAGGACAGGAGCTTCTTCATGGTCAGTTCCTAAGGGCAAAAGAGGGATCGGGCGGGCCGCTGTCGGACCGCCCGAAGAACTTGGCGTGTCCTAGAAGTCCAGCTGGGCGCGCAGCTGGAACTGCTTGATGTCGTAGTCCTGGTTCAGGCCGATATTGTCCGACTTGCCGTCGGTGTAGTTGGCCTGGAAGCGGACGTAGGACGTCGGGTAGTAGTTCAGGCCCAGGGTCCAGCCCGTGTATTTGCCGGCCTGCGACGCAGCCGGCTTGACGTTGAGGGTGTCGTAGGCGTCGCCCAGGTCGGCATAGTCGTAGCGAAGCGCCAGCTCGACGCCGCCGAAGCCGCCGGCCGTGACCGGGTTCAGGATCTTGGGACGCTTGATCTCGCCGGCGGCGGGATCGTAGTTGCGCATCTCGCCGGTCGGCCAGAACGACACGAAGGCGTAGCCCACCTTGACCTTGGGATCCTTGCCGATGGCGGCGCCGCCGACGCGGGTCACGTCGATGTTCGAATATTCGCCCTGAACCGAGAACGGGCCGTGGATGTACATGGCCTCGGCGGCCAGGGTCTTGTCGCGGTTGCCGATGGCGCCGGTGGTGTAGAAGGTCGTGCCGTTCGTATAGGCGGTCGTCGTGCGGCCGGTATAGGCGAAGGCGCTTTCGTCCCCGCGATTGCGATAGCGGTACGACAGGGCGACGTGCAGCTTGTCGGTGTCCGTGTTGATCGGCGCGAAGTGGCCGCGCGCGGTCAGGCCGAAACGCTCCTTACTGTCGGCGCCGGCATTGGCGACGTCGGCGGTGTTGATGCTGTTGCCTTGAACAGCAAATGTGGCCGAGTAGTTGAAGCCCTGATACTTGGCGACCGCGCTCAGCAGATAGGTGTCGATGCCGAAGTCACCGTACGGACCACGGTCCATGAAGGTGATGAAGCGGGTCGAGGTCAGGTTTTCCAGGCCGGCGGCCTTGATGTTCCCGAACAATAGCGAGACCTGTTCGTTGGGCTTGTACTCGATGACGACATCGTCCCACGAGGCCGCGCCGCCGTTCACCCAGCCGCCCTCGGCCTTGTAGGCGAAGTAGTTGTTCAGCTTGCCTTCGACGCCCAGGAACACCTGGCGACCGCGCCAGTTGCTGGTCTTGAAGTCGCCGCCGGGACCATCGCGGGTCACGTCCTGGTTGACGTAGTCCACCAGAATCCGACCACGGAACTTGAACATGACGTCGTCGTTGCTGAACTGCGGCGCGCCGGCCCAGCGATACGACATGTCCTGGGCTTGGGCCGCGACGCCCAGGCCAAGGGCCAGCACAACGCCCAGCGCCGAACCGGCGACCAGCGAGGTCTTGCTGCTCATTTGAGTATCCCCTTGAGTGCCCCTGCCTCTCTCACCCGTGCTGGGCGGGATCAGGATGCCTGCGGGATAACGGCGGTACGTGACAGTTCGGCCACAAATTCGTGACGGCCAAACGACACGTGTTTTCAACCGGTTAATCTGTGTCGTTCCAGCAACAAGACCATTGCCAAACGTCACGAAGAAAATCCGTCTACCGACGAGTGCCGGACGCTTTACTCAAGAGTCGGAAGGGCGGCTCACCGAGCCGCCCTTCGTCAGATAGTCCTAGTACTTCACGCGCAGTTCGATGCCGTAGGTGCGCGGCGGATTGAAGTTCGCATAGTCGCCGATCGTGCCGCGGTTGGCGGCCGAGATGCGGTAGATGTGCGATTCATTCAGCAGGTTGCGCGACCACAGCGACAGGCTGGCCGAGCCGGCGTCGCCCATGGCGATGTCGGCCAGGGTCAGGTTGCCGTTGACGATGAAGCTGCTGTCGCCCTTCACGGCCACGTTCTTGACCAGCTTGCCGGTCGGCGAGACGTCGGCGAACTCGGTCTGGAACGAGTACTGGGCGTCGGCGTAGTTGGCGTCCAGGTGAGCCTTGAACGTCATCGAGCCGACCGGCTGCTTGAAGTCGACATAGGCCGAGGCGGCGTTCGGCGGCGTGTAGACCACGTTGACCGGGAACGGCGTGCCTTGCGGGACGTCGGCGTTGCCGGTGAACGGGAACGGCGCGGCCGGGACCTTCACGTCGGTGTAGGCGTACGAGACGCCGACCACGATCTGGTCGGTCACCTGGGCGGTCAGGTCCGCTTCGAAGCCGCGGATCTTCGAGGTGCCCGGCGCATTGCGGGTTTCCTCGGTGTGCGCGCCTTGGGTCGGGCTGCCGGGGGTGGTGTCGACGTTGTCGAAGTCGATCTGGGTGCCGTCGCGGTTCATGGCGTAGGCGGCCAGGTTCAGACGGACGCGGTTGTCCAGGAAGTCCATCTTGGCGCCGACTTCGTACGCCTTGACCTTTTCTGCGTCGAACGACTGGAAGGTCTGCGAGCGGTCGTTGGCGCCGCCGGCGCGGTAGCCGGTCGAGAACTTGGCGTACAGGTTGATGCCTTCAGCGGCGTCATAGGCCAGGTTCACCAGCGGGTCGAAGCGGCCTTTGTCGTAGGTGAAGGTGAAGTTCGTGGCCTTGCCGTTGACGATGTAGAGCGTGCCGTCGCGCTTGTCCTTGGTGTAGCGACCGCCGACCGTCAGGTGCAGCTTTTCCATCGTCGCCGGGGTGTAGGTGCCCTGGCCGTAGATGGCGTAGCTCTCGGCGTCGGCTTCCGAAGCGCGCGTCAGGAAGCGCGTGCCGCGCTCCCAGCCGGCGGTGCCGGCGGCGGCCTTCGACGTGCCGGCAGAGTTGCGGATCGTGTAGGCGCTGCCGTCGGCATTCCACTGATTGGTGAACGGCGTGGCGGCCGATTCCTTGGCGTGTTCCTTGAAGTAGTACAGGCCGGCGACGTATTCGAAGTTGGCGCCGAAGTCGCCGACAGCCTGGAATTCCTGGCTGTACTGGTTCTGGTACAGGTCCGACAGGCTGTAGCGGCCGAACGTGGCGTTCGGGGCGAAGACGTTACGGGCTTCGACGCCCGAGTTGTCCCACTGGTTCGTGCCGACGGCGCGGGCCGCGGTGATCGAGCGCAGCTGCAGGTTCGGCGAGACGTTGTACTTCAGCGTCATCATGGCGCCGCCGGTCTCGTCGACGCTGGGCTGCTGGATGGTGCCGATGTCCGAGACCTTCTGGCGCTCGGTGTGGACCTTCATCAGCGGGGCCAGCGGGTTGATCGTGCCGGCCGGGGCGCTGGCGGCGGCGGTGGCTTCAGCCAGGGTGCGGACGCGCTTGCCATAGGGGTTGTAGCTGACCAGCTGGCTGAAGAACGGGGTGTTCTCGTCCTTCGAGTAGTCGACGGCGATCAGGGCGCTGAACTTGTCGTTCGGCTTGTACTGAGCCTGGATGCGGCCGCCCTTGCGGTCGTACTGGTTCCAGCCGGCTTGGCCCGCCATCGGGTTCTTGATGGTCGGATCCTGGTGTTGCAGCAGGCCGTCGACCTTGATCGACAGGCCGTTGAATTCCTGGAAGTCCTGGTGCAGCTCGGCGGTGTAGGCGCCGTAGTTGCCGACGCCGGCGACGATGCGGCCCCCCGCCACGCCCGACGGGGCCTTCGAGACGATGCTGACCGCGCCGCCTTCGGTGTTACGGCCGAACAGCGTGCCTTGCGGGCCGCGCAGCACTTCGACGCGCTCCAGGTCCAGCAGGGCGACGTTCAAGCCCTGCTGACGGCCCAGATAGACGCCGTCGATATAGACGCCGACGCCCTGGTCGCGAGCGGTCTGGTTGGCGTCGAACGGGACGATACCGCGGATGCCGACCGTCAGGGCCGACTGGCGGGCTTCGAAGGTGGCGACGCGCAGCGAGGGGATGGCGCCGTCCATCAGGCTGATCAGGCTCTCGGCGTGGCGCTCGGCCATGGCCGTGGCGCTCAGCACCGACACCGCGATCGGAGTCGTCTGCAGGTTGGTCTCACGCTTGGTAGCGGTGATGACGACCTGCTCCAGGGCCGTGCCGTCATCGGCCGGGGCCGCGTCGGCGGCATAGGCGCTCTGGGCCATCGCCATCATGAGAACGGAGACCGCCGCTCCACCGAAATAGTTCCGCATAGGAAACACCCCTGTTTTGGTTGGCCGGGGGGATAGTCCCTATGCAGTGATGGTTCAGTGACGCCTCTGTGTATGTTTTAAGACGTGATAAATTTACGGCATTTGCGAGAGGCGAACAGTATCCGTTCGAATTCGCCCATAGCGAGAGCCGATGATGGAAATGCTCTCGCGCCGAAGTTGGACGCCAAGGCCACATTAAATCCCCATTTCCGGATAACCCCGTTCTTCATTACATGTAAGAACCTGAAACCCATGAACTTTGCCTCCCACATCTTTGTTGCAGGATTGCAATCAGGCATGGCGCATGCCCACCGCCAGCGCGCCGCGAATAGGGGCCAGAAACACGACGGGCGCGCCGACGATCGGTCGGCGCGCCCGGGCTTTTTCGGATGGGTTCGGATCTTTGCCCGCCCCCATTTCGGGGCGACTACAGCAGTCGCGTACGGATGATCTGTGACAGCAGGTCGATCAGCGACACGGCCACCACGATGACCAGCACGATGCAGCCGGTCTGGTCGTACTGGAATGCATTGACGCTATCGAGCAGCACCTGGCCGACGCCGCCGGCCCCGATCAGGCCCAGCACCGTCGCGGCGCGGCTGGACGACTCGAAGCGGTAGAGCGCGTAGCTGGTCCACAGCGGGGCCACCTGCGGGATCACGCCCCAGACGATCTCCTGCAGCTTCACCGCTCCGGTGGCGCGCACGCCCTCGACCGGACCCTTGTCGATCGACTCGACGGCCTCGGCGAACAGCTTGGCCAGCACGCCGCCGGTGTTGAACATGAGAGCCATGACGCCGGCGAACGGACCCAGGCCCACGGCGGTGATGAAGATCAGCGCCACCACCAGGTCGGGAATCGAGCGGATCAGGTCCAGCACCCGGCGCACCGGCTGCTGGATCCACACCGGCGTGATGTTGCCCGCGCCCAAGAGGCCCAGCGGGATGGCGACGATGATGGCCAGGAAGGTGCCCCACAGCGCCATCTGGATCGTCTGCCACATCTTGCCGATGTACAGGCTCCAGTCGGCGGCCATGAAGGCCTGGGGATCGGTGAACGGCGAGAAGAAGCCTCGCGCGAACTCCTGCATCCGCCCCGCCTCGGTGAACAGCTGCGGGAACTTGTCGATCTCGGCCGGCTTGAAGCTGACGATCAGCAGCATGGCCACGCCGCCCCAGATCAGGGCGTCGAAGGCCATGGCCGTCGTGGAGCGCTTGGGCGCGGCCGGAATGGTCTCGCTCATGAAGGGCCTCAGTTGGCCGCCGGCGCCGTCGGCACGGCGCCCGCCTTGCCCTCGGCGGCGACGCGCTCGGCCTTGATGCCGTCCAGGTTCTTCTGAGCCGCGGCGATCTTGGCTTGGTCGCCACTTTCCTTGGCCAGGCCCAGCTGCTCCAGGGCTTCCATTTCGCGCACGACCAGCAGGTGGCTGTTGTCGGCCGGCTTGAAGCCGCCCATCGACAGCTTCTCCAGGTTGGCGCGCTGCTGCGCGGCCTCCGGCGTATCGCCCTGGCCGTAGGTCAGGAAGAACTGGCGCAGCTTTTCCTTCACGACCGGATCCAGGTCCTTGCGCCAGACGATCGGGTCTTCCGGCAGGGTCGGCGATTCCCAGATCACCTTGACCTTGGCGGACTTGTTGTCGGCGCGCTCGGCATTGAGGCGCAGGGCCGTGGAGTTGTTGGTCGAGGCGTCCAGCTTGTGGTTGCCCACGGCCGCCAGGTTGGCGTCATGGCTGGCGCTGAGCACGGTCTTGAAGCAGTTCTCGGGCTTCACGCCGGCTGGGATGAACACATAGGTCATCGGCGCCAGGGTGCCCGAGGTCGACTTCTTGTCACCGATGCCGAAGTTCAAGGTCTTGTCGCACTTCAGCAGGCCTTCCAGGGTCAGCTTGCTGTCGGCCGGGACGATGATCACCGACTTGTAGCCGTCGGTGCCCGACGGGTCGAAGGTGCGGGCGAAGACCTCGCCGCCCGAACGGCGCACGGCTTCCAGGCCCGACTGGTTCGAGAACCAGCCCAGGTCGGTTTGCTTGGCGCCCATGGCCACGATCAGCGACGAGTAGTTGGACGAGAAGAACGGCTTCACCTTGAGGCCGGTCTGCTTTTCCATGTCGGCCAGGATGGGCTTCCAGTAGCTCTCCATGTTCTGGGCCGACTCGGTCGACAGGATCGAGAACACGACCGTGTCCTTGGGCCCCGCCGTGGTCTCGGACTTCTGGCCGCACGAGGCTAGGGCCAGGGCCGAAAGGCCAATAACCGAAAAACGGGCGGCGATGGCGATGGCCGAGCGACGGCTGATCATTGCGGGGCTCCTTCCCAGAACACGTCCTCGAATTCCGGGCCGTAGATATCGATGAGTTTGTCGCGCTTCAGGCCGGCGGCGGGGCCGTCATAGACCTTCTGGCCGGCCTTCAGGGCCACGACGCGGTCGCAGTAGCGCAAGGCGTAGTCGACCTGGTGCAGGGTGACGACGACGGTCAGGCCGTCGGTCTTGTTGAGATCGCGCAGGATCTCCATGACCTTGCGGGCCGAGACCGGATCCAGCGAGGCCACCGGCTCGTCGGCCAGGATGATCTTGGCCTTCTGGACCAGGGCGCGGGCGATGGCGCCGCGCTGCTGCTGGCCGCCCGACAGGGTGTTGGCGCGCTGGGCGGCGTAGTCGGCCACGCCGACGCGGGCCAGGGCCGCCATGGCCGCCTCCCGGGTTTCCCTCGGCCAGCGGCCGAACAGCCCAGACAAGAAGGGAATCCGGCCCAGCGAACCCAGGGCGACATTGCTGAACAACGACAGCCGGCCGACCAGGTTGAACTGCTGAGCAATGAAGCCGATGCGGATGCGCGCCTTGCGCACATCGTTCGACACCTTGCCCTTGGCCTGCACGGGGCCGCCGAAAGCGGTAATGACGCCGTCTCCCTCATCAATGGTCTGCAGACCATCGATCGAGCGCAGAAGCGTGGATTTCCCGGAGCCCGAGGGGCCGATGAGCGCGATCATCTCGCCCCGAGCAACGTCGAGGGAGACTTGGTCCAGCGCTCGCCTCGACCCGAAGGTCTTGGACGCTGCGCGGATCGAGAGAACTGGGTCCGACGTCATGGTCGGGGCGAATCCTTAACGTGGTTTCGGTGCTTGGGAAATGCGATCTCCGGTTTGGGGAAGGTTCGCAATGGATTTGTGACAACCCATGGGCCAATTCGCCCCAAACCGGGGCTGCAAAAGGGTCTTTACATCCCGAAGCAATGACCCTATTTCGCTCGCTCCGGCGGACCCGAAGTCCTCTAAAACGCTGCTAACGCCGGCCTGGGTTTAACTTCCAACAGGGGGTTACGTGAATTGCGCACGTACCAATCTCCCCTGGACCTGGTCCGTGAGCGGTCACCGGAACGTCCCGTCGCACTCGTGCGGCCCGACGCGGTTTCCGTAGCTGCGCGCTGGTTCCAGTCCGAATTCAAGGGCGACGTCTTCTATGCGGTGAAGGCCAATCCTTCGCCGTGGGTGATCCGCGAGTTGGCTGAAGCCGGCGTCCGGTCGTTCGACGTCGCATCGCTGAACGAGATCGAGACGGTGGCCGAACACGCCCCGGGCTCGCGCATGGCCTTCATGCACCCGGTCAAGAGCCGCAAGGCGATCTCGGCCGCGTACTTCGACCACGGCGTGAAGACCTTCTCGTTCGACACCCACGAAGAGCTGGCCAAGATCCTGGACGCCACCGGCCAGGCCAAGGACCTCAACCTGATCGTCCGCATGGGCGTGCAGGCCGAGGGCGCGGCCTACAGCCTGTCGGGCAAGTTCGGCGTCGAGGCCCACAACGCCCCCGCCCTGCTGCTGGCCGCGCGTCGCGCCACCCAGGACCTGATGGGCGTGTCCTTCCACGTCGGCAGCCAGTGCATGCGTCCGACGGCGTTCCAGGCGGCGATGGCCCAGGCCAGCCGCGCCCTGGTCCGCGCCGGCGTGCTGGCCGATGTCGTCGACGTCGGCGGCGGCTTCCCGTCGATCTATCCGGGCATGGTCCCGCCGGACCTCTCCGAGTACCTGGCCGCCATCGACCGCGGCTTCGCCGAGATGATGGTCCACGAGACCACCGAACTCTGGTGCGAACCGGGCCGCGCCCTGGTCGCCGAGGCCTCGTCGTTGCTGGTCAAGGTCGAGTTGAAGAAGGGCGACGCGCTGTATCTGAACGACGGGTCGTACGGCTCGCTGTTCGACGCCGCGCACATGAAGTGGCCCTTCCCGGTCAAGCTGTACCGCAAGAACGGCGAAGTCGTGGAAGAGGGCCTCAAGCCCTTCCGCTTCTACGGCCCGACCTGCGACAGCGTCGACCACATGCCCGGCCCGTTCTACCTGCCGGAAAGCGTCGACGAGGGCGACTACATCGAGATCGGCATGCTGGGCGCCTATGGCGTCGCGATGTCGACCCGCTTCAACGGCTTTGGCGAGACCGACACCGCGCAGGTGCAGGACGCGCCGATGGCCTCGATGTACGGCCTGGCCAAGCGCTCGATCCCGGCGGTCCGCCAGGAGAACGAAGAGCGCAAGATCGTCCGCTTCTCGCGCCCCAAGGGCGCGGCCGGCAAGCGCAAGCGCCGTCGCTAAACCGACGTGGTTCGTCAGTAGACAGTTTTTGAGTTAAACCGCGCGCCGCGCCCGACGTTATGAGACGTCGGGTGCGGTTCGTATTTTCAAAGCTTCCGTCGGTCGCTCCGTCCCGGCGAAGGCTTCTTGTTCCAACGACGGGCGTCCAAAGTCAGGGAAACCGAAGCAATGAACGCTCCCGTTCCGAACAACCAAAAGGCCGAACTGCTGCAGAAGGTCGTCGAGCACGTCGACATCGCCAGCTATGACGCCCGCCCGATCATCGACTCGATGCGCAAGATGTCGTTCAGCTCGCGCGACACGGCCCGCGCCGCCGACATCTTCAACATGGCCCTGGCCGACAAGGGCTGCTCGACCTGGCTGATCCTGGCCGGTTCGACCTCGGCTGGCGGCTGCATGCACGTGTACCGCGACATGGTGAAGAACGGCATGATCGACGCCGTGGTCGCCACCGGCGCCAGCATTGTCGACATGGACTTCTTCGAAGCCCTCGGCTTCAAGCACTATCAGGCCGCCGGCCCGGTCGACGACAACGTCCTGCGCGACAACTACATCGACCGCATCTACGACACCTATATCGACGAAGAAGAGCTGCAGGCCTGCGACCACACGATCCTGGAGATCTGCAACAAGCTGGAGCCCCGCGGCTATTCCTCGCGCGAGTTCATCTGGGAGATGGGCAAGTGGCTGGCGGAAGGCAACGCCAAGAAGGAAGGCTCGCTGATCCAGACCTGCTACGAAGAAGGCGTGCCGATCTTCTGCCCGGCCTTCGTCGACAGCTCGGCCGGTTTCGGCCTGGTCAAGCACCAGAAGGAAAAGATCGCCGAGAAGAAGCCCTACCTGATGATCGACGCGGTCGCCGACTTCCGTGAGCTGACGGACGTCAAGATCGCGGCCGGCACCACGGGCCTGTTCATGGTCGGCGGCGGCGTTCCCAAGAACTTCGCCCAGGACACCGTCGTCTGCGCCGAGATCCTCGGCGTCGAGGCCGACATGCACAAGTACGCCATCCAGATCACGGTCGCCGACGTGCGCGACGGCGCCTGCTCGTCGTCGACGCTGAAGGAAGCCGCCTCGTGGGGCAAGGTCTCGACCACCTACGAACAGATGGTCTTCGCCGAAGCCACCACCGTCGTCCCGCTGATCGCCTCGGACGCCTACTGGCGCAAGGCCTGGGAAGGCCGCGAGAAGCCGCGTTGGAACAAGCTGTTCGGCAAGTAAGCTTGAACGACTCTCTCTGAAAATGCAGGGTCCCCGGAGTTTCTCCGGGGGCCTTTTTCATATGCGCGTTCTGGCCCTTGTCGCGGTCCTGTCTCTCGCCGGTTGCGCCACGCTGAGCAGCGACGCCGCCAGCCCGAACCGTTACCTCGCCAAGGGCGTCTATGACGCGCGCGACCACCTGGGACCGCCGCCGGCCAAGAGCTCTCCGGAAGCCGAGAAGGACCGCCAGATCTTCCGCGCCACCCGCGCGCTCGAGGGCACGCCGCGCTGGTCCCTGGCCCAGGCTGACAATGTCGAGGAGAACGTCATGGACGGCTTCTCCTGCGCGCTGGGCTTCACCCCGACCAAGGAGAGCAATCCCAAGCTGGCCGCGATGCTGCTGCGGGTCAGCGGCGACGTGCGCTCGGCGGTTTCGGGTCCGAAGATGAAATACATGCGCGCCCGTCCGTTCCGGTCGGAAAAGGGCGCTCTGTGCATCAAGCCGGGCCTGGGCTTCTCGCTGTCGCCCGACTATCCCTCCGGCCACGCGACCTGGGGCTGGACCGTCGGCCTGATCCTGGCCGAGGCCGCTCCCGACCGCGCCGAGGCGATCCTGGCCCGGGCCCGCGGCTTTGGCGAAAGCCGCATCGTCTGCGGCGTGCACAACGCCAGCTCGGTCGAGGCCGGTAAGCGCAACGCCGAGAACCTGTTCGCCGCTCTCTGGGCCTCGGACGCCTTCAAGGCCGACCTGGCTGGCGTCCGCGCCGAGTTGGACGCGGCCCGCGCCAAGGGCACGCCACCCGATCCGGCCCGCTGCACGGCCCAGGCCAACCTGATCGGTGCGCCGCTGCTTTAGCCTTCCGAACCGTACGGAGTTGCGAACATGTTTGCGGGCCTCTACCTCTAGGGCATGGCCCACGACGCGACCGCTTGCGGACACGATCACCACAATCACGGCGTCGCTGGCGCCGCGCTCGCCGCTGAACTGGACGCGGCCGAGGCTCGCTGCTCGGCTGCCGAGCAGCGCCTGACCGCCCCGCGCCGCCGCGTGCTGGAGCTGCTGCTGGAAGCCGGCCAGCCGGTGAAGGCCTATGACCTGATCTCGACCTTCGGGGGCGACGGCCCGCCGGCCAAGCCGCCGACCGTCTATCGCGCCCTCGACTTCCTGGAGAAGCAGGGTTTCGCCCACCGGATCGAGAGCCTCAACGCCTATGTCGCCTGCCGCAAGGAGGCCGACGGCCACGCCGCCGCCTTCCTGATCTGCGACTGCTGCGGCGCGACCCGCGAGATCGAGCCCCGGGCCAGCGCCGAGATCATCGCCGCCGGCGCCGCCGCCGGCTACGCCCTGACCAGCGTGACGATCGAGGCCCACGGCCTCTGCAGCGATTGCCGGGGCGGCTGAGCGGAACCTCCCCTCTGTCCCCCGGTTCTCTTCGGACGAGGAGATCGACATGGCGCAGCAACCCAACACCGACGGTCGCGAAAAGAACGAGGCCGAACCGCTGGGCGACTTCACGGCCTTGGGCGGCAAGGACAAGGTCCAGAAGACGGGTGAGGAATCGCGCAAGCGGGCCGGCCCGGATGGTGGCGACGCCAAGGAGATCGGCGACACCTTCAAGCGCTGACGCGATTGCGAAGCTCGCGCGAACACCGCTAGGCTCGAACAGACGTTCACCGCTGCTCGAGACGCCGCATGACCGCTGAAGCCTTCCCCGGCGTTGAGATCTGGCGCGGTGGCGTCAACACCTGGGACTGCGACGAGATGGGGCACATGAACGTGCGCCACTACGTCGTGCGGGCCATGGAGGGTCTGATCGGCATGGCCGCCGAGCTGGGTCTGGCCAACGCGTTCTCGCCCCACGCCAACGCCACGTTGCTGGTCAAGGAACACCACATCCGCTTCCTGCGCGAGGCCCACGCCGGCGCGCCGCTCACCATGCTGGGCGGGGTGATCGAGATGGGCGAGACGGATGCGAAGATCCTGCAGCTGCTGATCCATCCGGCCTCGGGCGAGCTGGCGGCGACCTTCCAGACCACCGTCGTCCACGCCACCCCGCGCGACGGCCAGCCCTTCCCCTGGCCCAGGGTCGCGCGCGAGCGCGGCGAGGCCCTGAAGGTTGAGGTTCCGGAGAAGGCCAGAGCGCGCAGCATCGACCTCGGTGCCTTCGAGCCCACCGCCAGCCTGGACCGCGCCGACCAGCTGAACCTCTCCCGCATCGGCCTGGGCGGTCTCTTGCCGTCCGATTGCGATGTGTACGGACGGATGCGCGCCGAGCAGTTCATCGGCCGGGTCTCGGACGGCATCGGCGCCTTCATCCACCCGTTCCGCGACGTCGTGGTCGAGCACGCCGAGCACAAGCCGGCCCGCGTGGGGGGCGCGGTCCTGGAGTACCGCATCGCCTACCTGGCCTGGCCCCGCGCTGGCGACCGCGTCGACATCCGTTCCGGCCTGATGGGCACGGACGCGCGAACGATGCGGGTGGTTCACTGGATGCTGGACCCGGCGACCGGCGAGCCCTGGGGCACGTCCGAAGCTGTGGCCATCACCTTCGATTTGGACGCGCGGAAGGTGGTGCCGGTGTCGGACGCGGCACGGGCGGCGTTGAGCCGACACGAGGTGGAGGGGTTGGCGCTCTAAGCCGTCGCCATGTCGAACAGCACGTCCCGCACCACGTCGGGTCGTTCCATCGGCAGGAAGTGGCTGGTCCCGTCGACCACCTCGATCACCACGTCCTTGCCGCGTCGCGCGAAACCGTCGCCGGCCCGGCAGGTGGAGTGCTTCTCGGCCTTGAGGATCCGCACCGGAGCCTTGACCTGACGCACCGCGCGCCACGGGTCGTGGGCCTGGGCGGCGTAGTTGGAGGCTTCCCACGCCGGGGTGCAGGCCAGCTCGACCTTGCCGTCGTCGCGCTCGTGGAAGCCGCCGGCGACGTAGTCGGCCAGCATGGTCTCGGGCCAGGTCTTGAAGGCCCCGCGACCCTTGTAGCCGGCGAACACCTGCTCGCGGGTGTCGAACACCGCCCGCCGGCGCAGGGCCGACTGGACCAGCGGCATGTGCCGCCACAGGCGACCAGAGGTCCACGGCGCCCTGGCATAGAGGGTGGCCAGCCAGGGCATGATCACCGGGTCGAGCAGAACCAGGCCCTTCACGCGATCCGGGCGCTCGGCGGCCGCCAGCAGGCTGACCGTGCCGCCCATCGAGTGGCCGGCCAGCACCAGCGGCGGGCCGTCCAGGGCGTCCAGCAGGCCGGTGAGGTCGTCCTTCAGGTCGCGCCACGAGCGACGACCGTCGGGATTGGCCGGCAGGGTCGTCTCGCCGTGACCGCGCAGGTCAATGGCCAGGATTCGCAGGCCCGCCGCCAGGGGCGACAGCAACACGCGATAGGTCTGGGCGTTGAAGCCGTTGGCGTGGACGAAGACGACGTCGATCGGCCGGTCCGTCGGCCCAAACTCCAGGGCCGCGATCTCGCCACCGGCTACCGCCACGGCGCGCTTGCGAGGTTCGCGAAAGACGGCCGCGTCCATCGGCGTGGCTCCCAAAGAGTTATCAGGCTTAAGGTAGGCTTCCCGCCCTCCGCCGTCCATGGAGACCCGAATGAATAAGCTCGCCACCATCGGCTACGAGACCGACACCCAAGGCGGCATGATCGCGCGGCTGAAGGCGGCCGACGTGGAGCTGGTGGTCGACGTCCGCGCCGTGGCCAGCTCGCGCAAGGCCGGCTTCTCCAAGACGCTTCTGGGAAACAGCCTGAAGGACCAGGGTATCGACTACCTGCACCTGAAACCGCTGGGCACACCCAAGCCCGGTCGCGAGGCGGCGCGGGCGGGGCGCACCGACGAGATGCGCCAGATCTTCAACGCCCACCTGGAAGAGCCCGAAGCGGTGCTGGCCCTGGCCCAGGCGACCGAGTTGGCCAAAACAAAAAGGGTCGCCCTCCTTTGCTACGAGGACGACCCCAATTGCTGTCACCGCCAGATCGTGGCGGACCGTATCCGCCAGACCCTGAAGTGCGAGGTGGTGGACCTTTAGTTTCCGTCTTCCCCCTTCGGGGGAGGAGCGCGAAGCGCGGAGGGGGCCAGTCCGCGAGATGTCACCCTACTCGCCCCCACCTGACCGCTGCGCGGTCGTCCGCCCCCGGAGGGGGGCGGAAAAGCGGTCGCGCTTAGGCCTGGGTCACCTGCCACTCGCCGCGATTGTCCTTGCACGCGCTGTAGCGCTGGCTGGACGTACCCTGGCCGCCGCCGGCGACCGAGGCGTCGATGACGCGGCAGCTGGCGACCATCTGGCCGGTCGGACGGACCAGCGACGAGGCAGCGTAGCCGACGCCGTAGCCACTGCGGCCCACCAGCACCCACGTGCCGGTCGGGGCGACGCCCAGGACGTCGAAGGTTTCCCCCGCGGCGACCTTGCCCACCACCTTCGTGCTTGTGGACGGACCCGCGCGCAGGTTGGCGGTCGAACTGGCCGTGTAGGCGCCGCCCGAGGCTTCATAGCTGGGCAGGCTCTGCACGCCCTGGGCGTAGCGCAGGCTGCGGCCGTCGATCGGCGGGCCGTAGCTGGACGAGACCACGTTGATGCGGCCCGAATTGCCGGTGCGGCTGTTGGACCAGGTCTGGGCGACGCCGGTCTCCAGAGCCTTCTTGGTGGCCTGCTCGGCCAGGGCCGCGTCGGTCGATTGCATGCGGCAGCCGATATAGCCGCCCGCCGCCGCGCCGGCGGCCGCGCCGACCAGGGTGCCGAGGGTCTTGTTCTTGCCGCCCACCTTGTTGCCCAGCAGGGCCCCGGCGGCCGCGCCGATCAGGGCGCCGCCCTCCTGCTTGCCGCCCTTGCCTTCGCAGGCGAACAGGCCGCCCAGCCCGCGCGATTGAGCCAGCGCCGGAGCGGGCGCGGCGGCCAGGCTGCCGACGGTGGCCATCAGGGCCAGGGCTGCGGAGATCTTGCGGGTGGTCATGGCGGAGTTCCTCTTCCGTCAGGTCAATGTTGTCGCCGCTCCCGCCCCGTCGGATAGTTGACGGACAACGAAAAGGGAGGTCTCGGCATGAGCGGCCACGATCAAGCGGACTATAGCTGTTTCAAGGTCGAGATCGAAGCCGGTGTCGCGCACATCCAGTTGAAACGGCCCGAAGCCATGAACACCATGACACGACCGTTCTGGAACGAGCTTCCCGCAATTGTAAAACATATTGACGACAACGCGCTGGCCCGCTGCATCGTGATCTCCTCGACCGGCAAGCACTTCAGCGCCGGCATGGATCTTTCGGTCTTCACCGACGACGAGGGCGTTACCGCTAACCGAGACGGCGATCGCCATGTGGCGGCCGAAAGCTTCCGCCGGTTCGTGCATGTGCTGCAGGACAGCTTCAGCTGCCTGGACAAGGCCCGCATGCCGGTGATCATCGCCATCCAGGGCGGCTGCATCGGCGGGGCCGTCGACTTCATCAGCGCCTGCGACATCCGCTACGCCAGCGCCGACGCCTTCTTCCAGATTCAGGAGATCAACATCGGCATGACCGCCGATGTCGGCACCTTCCCGCGCCTGTGCAAGCTGATCCCCGAGGGCTGGGTGCGGGAGCTGGCCTATACGGGCCGCCGCCTGCCGGCCCAGCGCGCCAAGGAGATCGGCCTGGTCAACGAGGTGTTTGACACTCACGAGGCCCTGGTCGACCACGCCCTGGCGACCGCCCGCGAGATCGCCGAGAAGTCGCCGCTGGCCGTGGCCGGCAGCAAGGTGATGATCAACTACGCCCGCGACCACAGCATCGCCGACGCCCTGGACTATATCGCCACCTGGCAGACCGGCATGTTCTCCGGCGCGCACATGGCCGAGGCCTTCACGGCCAAGGCCCAGAAGCGCGACGCGGTCTATCCGGACCTCTTGCCCCTCAAGAAGAAGATGTAAGGTCTCAGGCGGTCTCGTAGCCCAGCCGCGCCGGCAGGGGCAGCGCGATCGCCGGCGGGTTCGACGAGGCCAGGCTGGCGACGGCGGCGGCCGAGCGCAGCTTCAGCGCCCGGTCCAGCAGGCGCGGCGGCCGGCGGGTCTCGGGCGTCTCCAGCAGGATCAGGTCGTCGGCGTCCTCGGCGGTCCAGGCCGACAGCAGGAAGGCGAAGGTCAGGGCCAGGGCCGGGATCGCGATCCAGATAAAGGCGTCCGGCGCGAAGATCAGGCCGACCAGAACCAGGACCATGCCGAACGCCGCCTCCTGGCGATGGGCCCGGAAGGTGTCCGACAAGGTCACGCGGTCCATGTCACGGCGCTGGGTCGCCCAGCCGCAGTCGCGGCCGGTCAGGATCTCGATCACCGAGCGGGTCTGGGCGAACAGCACGATCGGCGCGATCATCGTCGAGACGGCGGTTTCGAAACAGACGCTGAAGAAGGCCCGCGTCCCGCCGCCGAAGCCCGACGCCTGGCCGGTGCGCAGAAGCAGCGCCCAGGCCATCAGCTTGGGGGCCAGCAGCAGGGCTAGCGACACGGTCAGCACCAACCCGGTCGGCGTCCGCTCGAACGCCGAGACAGCCGCCTCTTCCGCTCCCGCCAGCGACGGGAAGGCCGAGAGCAGCAGGCCCACGGTCAGCAGGCCCAGCCACAGCGGCGCGGTCAGATAGGTCGAGAACCCGCGCAGCAGGTGGAAGCGGCTCAACGGGTGCAGACCACGCGCGGCGATGACGGCGATGTGTTGCAGGTTGCCCTGGCACCAGCGGCGGTCGCGGACGATCTGGTCGATCAGGCTGGGCGGGCTCTCCTCGTAGCTGCCGCCCAGGCGCGAGGCCAGGCGCACTTCCCAGCCGGCGCGGCGCAGCAGGGCGGCCTCGACGAAGTCGTGGCTCATGATCGCGCCGCCGAACGGCTTGGGTCCGCGCAGATGCGGCAGGCCGGCCTGCTCGGCGAAGGCCTGCACGCGGATGATGGCGTTGTGGCCCCAGTAGCTGGACTCCGCCCCGCTCCACCATTCCAGGCCGCGCGCGAACATCGGGCCGTACAGGCGGCTGGCGAACTGCTCGAGGCGCGCGAACAGGGTGCGGGCGTTGATGATCATCGGCACGGTCTGCAACAGGCCCAGATCCGGCTCAGCCTCCATGGCCCCGGCCAGACGCACCAGGGTGTCGCCGGTCATCAGGCTGTCGGCGTCCAGCACCACCATGTGGTCATAGGCCCCGCCCCAGCGGCGGACCCACTCGGCGATGTTGCCGGCCTTGCGGTCGGTGTTCTCGACGCGGCGGCGGTAGTGGATGTGGGCCTGGCCGGCGAAGCGGGCGCACAGGCCGTCATAGGCCGCCCGCTCCTCGACCGCGACCTCGTGCTGGCGCGTGTCGCTGAGCACGAAGACGTCGAAGTTCTGCAGCGCGCCAGCCGTGCGCAGCGATTCCAGCATGGCGGCCAAGCGGGCGAAGACCGGGCCGGGGGCCTCGTTATAGACCGGCAGCAGCACCGCATTGCGGCTGGCCAGCTTCGGCGCGGGGCCGTCGCGCACCGCGCCCTCGCGCCACATCGCCGCGAAACCGGCGACGGCCGAGGCGCACGAGAAAGCGCTCCAGGCGAACAGGCTGCCAAACAGCGGCAGGGCGATCAGCTCCAGCAGCGTGAAGCGGTCGGCCGCGAAGGCCAGGCCCATGACCACGCTGGCGGCCACGCTCAGCACGATGGTGAAGGCCAGCAGGGCCGCTCTGCGGCGACGCAGATCCAGCGCCTGGATCGGACGCTGCTCGGGGGCGGCGCTCAGGCACTGGGTCGGCATGGCCATGGGCGCTTCCGTCGGAACCGCGTCGGCCGGCCAAATTACGCTTCGCATCAACAGAAAGCCCGTTCACTCGTTGGCCCCCCGGCCCCCGGCTTCCCCGCAATCAACGCGGCGGAAGCGAGGCCGAAAGGTTTCAGGCGGCGTTTAGTTCCCGGCCGGAGCCGGAAAAACCAAGGCGGTCCAGGTTTCGCTCAGGGCGCGACCATTCTGCCGCAGCACCACGCGGACGTCGGCCGGTTCCGCGCCATCGGGCGCCACGTCGAACACCACCCGCCACAGGGCGTCGGTCTCGGCCTCGCGGCGATCGGCCGGATAGTGCGACAGCAGGCGGATCTGGCCGCCTCGCGCGGTGACGTCGGCCTGGATGTCGATCGCCGTGCGCAGGGCCAACAGGTTCTCGCCCCGGAACTCGACGGCGATCTTGCGGCCTTGGGCCTCTCCATCCTTGCCCGGCTCGCCCGGCCGGCCCGTGCGAGTGGCCACGACGCGGGCCAGATCGGTCGGCGCCGGGACGTCGCCGGTCCAGTGCAGGCGGTAGGCCAAGTTGATCCGGCTCTTGGCCTTGACCGGCGCTTCGGGCGTCCAGAAAGCAACGATGTTGTCATTGGTCTCGTTGTCGGTCGGGATCTCGACCAGGCGGACGGTGCCGCGCCCCCACTTGCCAAGCGGCTCGACCCAGACGCTGGGGCGGCGCTCCGAGCGGGCCTGGTCGTCGTGATAGTGCTCGAAGTCGCGGTCGCGTTGGATCAGGCCAAAGCCCCGAGGGTTGTCGTCGCTGAAGGTGCTGGTCACCACCCGCGTGGGGTTGGAGAGCGGCCGCCAGATCCGCTCGCCCGATCCCGTCCAGATCGCCAGGCCGTCGCTGTCGTGGATCTCGGGCCGCCAGTCGGGACCGCCGCGATCCTCGCCGAACCAGAACATGCTGGTCAGCGGCGCCAGGCCCATCTGGTCGAAGGCGCGGCGAAAGTGGACGCTGGCCTCGACCGTCTGGGTCAGGGCCAGGCCGTTACGCTCGTTGACGAAGCGATAGGCCCCGACGATGCCGGGGCTCTCCATCAGGGCGTGGATCACGAGGCGCCCTTGCGCGTCCTTCTCCAGCCAGACCTCGCGCCAATCGGGGAATTCCTCGGGCTTGACGGCATAGGTGTCGGCGGCGATGGCGCGCGCCGACAGGCCGTACTGGCCGTAGGGGGCCGGCGAGCGGAAATAGGACGCGCCGTGGAACACCAGCCACTCACCGCGATCGTCGCGGCTCATGGCCCGAAAACCCGCGAAGCCCGCAGTGGCCGGCAGCTTGCGGAACGGGCTGTCCTCGCGCGACGAGAACATCGCCGGATCGTAGGCCAGCGCCCGGGCGCGGCCGTTCTCGACCAGGTTGACGGCCACGGTCTTGGAAACGCCGCGGCTCAGGGGGAACAGCTCGATCCCCCAGTCACCGCCCCACAGCGGGATCTTCTCGCGATAGAAGCCGACGCCCTGGGCGGCGTCATAGTCCATCGCCTGGACTTCGGGCGGCGGAGGCGGCGGCGCGACGTAAGGCTTATTCGCCAGGGCGCGGGCGCGCGCCTTGACCTGGTCGAACGAGAAGGGCGCGGCGGCGGACGCCAGCCCCGGCGCCAGGGCGCCGCCGGCCAGCAGCGCCAGGGCGGCGCGGCGATCGAGCGTCGTCGTCAAGAAGTCCTCACAGCGGCGTCGGCGGAGCGCGGCGCTGCTAAAAGGGATTCAAGGCGAAAATGGTTCAGGTTTGTTGCTGGAAGCCTACTCGCCCGTGCCTATTCGTACGTAAAGGTCATCGGCGTATCGGCCGCCGGCAGGCAGCTGCGGTCGACCGGCTTGGTCGGATCCTGGAAGAAGTTGCGGATCGCCTGGCGGGCGCACGGGCTGTTGCGGCTGACGCCATGGGTGGCGTTGGTGACGATCACCACCTGCGAGCCCTGATAGCCCTTAGAGGCGGCCTTGGTCAGCTCGGGCGGGCAGCCCGGATCGATTTCGGCGGCAAGGAACAGGGTCGGGATGGCGGTCTTCACCGGCTGCTGCTCGACCGGCGAGATGGGGCCGACATCGATGGCCTTGCAGACGTCGTGGATGCGCTGCATCGACACCACCATCAGGCGGGCGACCGGATCGTTTTCCGTGCCCTTGGCCACGTCCGCGCGGGCCTCGAACGGGATCTCTTCCTTGCACAGGTGGGTCATGAACTGGCCCTCGCTGTAGTAGTCGCGGCTCTCGACGAAGTCGGCGACCGGCGAGACGTCGCCCTGGATGATCTTCCACAGGTCGCGCGGCAGCACGCCGGCGGTGAAGTAGCTGGCGTCCATCAGATAGCCGCCCAGGTCGTCGGCATTGTAGGTCTTGCCGTTGATGGTCTGCGGACCGGCCAGCCAGCGCTCGGCGACCGCGGCCAGCTTGGCCTTCAGATCGGGATAGCGCTTGGCGCACTCGGCCACGACAGCGCACTTGGCCATGACGATGTCGATCGAGCTGGAGACCATGGCCGGGCCGCCGACGGTCCAGTCAGCCTCGGGCGGCCAGGGCGAGTCCTGAACCACCGCCCGCACGCCCTGGGCCGCATGGGTCTGGATCGCCGCTTCGATGCGGGTGCCGTACGAGCCGCCATAGAGGTCGATTAGCGGCAGCTTCAGCACCTGGCGCAGGTCCTGGACGTCCTTGGCCACCTCGACGGCGTTGTAGCGCGACAGGTTCACGCCCTTGGCCTGGAAGGCCTTCAGGCAACCCACGATGCCGTCGGCATCCTTTTGCGAGGGCGGGCCGGCGTCGGTCAGGTTCGTGCCGGGGCAGTCCAGGTTCGGGTCCGACAGGCCGCCGCCACGCTGGTCGATGAAGATCCAGTCCTGGTCGGCCGCGATGAACTCGCGCGAGGTCTTGCTCTTGAGCAGACGCGGCAGGTTCTTCAGGGCCGAGCCGCCCGGACCGCCGTGCAGGTAGACCACTGGCGGCAGGCCGGCCTTAGGCTGGGCGGCGTGGACGATGGCGACGGCCACCTTGATGCGGCGGGTCTTGGGATCGCCGCGCGTCTCGTCGACGACCAGGTTGCCGCAATCAACCTTAAGGTCGACGCCCTTGTAGTCGCCGACGCAAGCCGTTTTCACGAAGCGCGGGGCGGCCGCATGGGCGGCGCCTCCCAGAGCGGTAAGGGTCAGCACGCCAGCGGCGGCGGCGATCCAGGACAGACGCGACATCGAAGACTCCAGTGGTTCGCGTGCATCAACACCAAGGTTAACGCCCACTGCAAGGCTTCAGTGCGCCCAAAACCTGCCTAGAACCGATAGGAGACCAACAGCACCGCCGACGGCTGGGTCGGGTCGAACACGATCGGGCTCTTCCTGGCGTCGCCGGTCAGCTTGGACACCGAGCCGGTCGCGCCCAGGCTGACGCGATCGTTCAGGCGATAGCTAGCGGTCAGAGACGCCGAGACATCCTTGATCCCGCCGCCGGGACGATAGGCGGGCAGGCCCGAGGCCACAGCCTGGGTCGAGCTGACGCCGAAATAGCTGCGGGTGTAGGCGCCGTCGGCCCAGGTCGTGGATACGCTGGGGATCACGGTCAGGCGGTCGGTCGGCCGGAACGGCATGGCCAGAGTCGCGTCGACCAGCACGCCGTCGAGGTCGCCCGACAACACCTTGGTCGCGCCCAGGCTGGCCATGACCATGCCCGCCTTCACGTCGGCCGAGACCCGCGCCCCGGCCCCGCCCGACACCCGGCCGATGCCGATGGGCGCGTCGCGGCGGCGATAGCCCGGCACGAAGGTCACGCCAGCCCCCACATCCACCGTGTCGCCGTCGACCAGATTGGCCCCGATGCCGCGCCGCGAATTGGCGAAGAAGCGGCCGTACTTCAGGTCGATCACCGGGAACGGCAGGACGCGGTAGTCCTCTGCGCCCTGATAGGCGGGAGCGTAGATCACCGCGCCGCCGACGACGGTCCGGTTAGTCCGTTCCTGTGCGTTGGCCTTGGCGGCCAAGCTCACAGCGGTCATCAGGCAGAGCAAGGCGATCGGCGTCAGGGCGTGGGTCATGCGGCCTCTCCTATCGGAACTTTTGCCCGATACGACCGGAACGCGAAGACGGACGTTTAGGCGCCGCGCGCCGGCATCTCGGCGCCCGTCAGGTCGGCGCCGTCCAGCTTGGCGCTGGAGAGATCCGCCTCGATGAAGCGGGCGCGGGGGGCGCTGACGCCCCGCAGATTGGCCCCGCGCAGCACGGCGCGGGTCAGGTCGGTGCGGATCACCCGGTCCTCGGCGATCTTCAGCGGCCCCAGCTTGGCGTTCGAGAGATCCGCGCGGTTCAGCTGGGCGTCCATGAGGCGGGCGCCGCGCAGGTCGGCGCCCTTCAGCTTGGCCCCACGCAGATCGGCGCCGGCCAGGTTCGCGCCCTGCAACTGGGCGCCTTCCAGGTCCATGCCGAAGAACACGGCCTTGGGCGCGTATAGGCCCGACAGCTTACGGTCCTTCAGACGCTTGAGCGGGCGGAAGTCGACGTCGGACAGCACCCCGACCCTGCCGTCGCGGCCGTCGGTCTTGCAGAACAGCTCGTGGGCTTCCAGCACCTCGTGCAGGGGCAGGTCGTCGACATAGATGATCGGCGGCGGCGCGCGCAGCACCTCGGTCAGGTCGGCGTCGCGCAGGTCCGCGCCGCTGACGTCGACGCCCACCAGCACCGCGCGGCGCAGCGACACCTGGGACATCTCGGCATTGTGCAGGTTGGCGCCCGACAGGTTCGCCCCGTCCATGCAGGCCTTGGTCAGCTTGGCGCCTTGCAGGGTGACGTTGGAGAGGTCGGCGTCGGTGAAGTCCGCTTGGCGCGCGAACGCCCCCGACATCTGGGCCCCGTTCAGGTTGGCGCCCTGCAGCATGGCGTAGTCCAGCTCGCCCGGCCGCGTGGAGTGCTGCAGGATCCGCAGGCCCTTTTCCTCGTCCTGCACGGCGGTGACGCCCTCGCGCAGGTCGCAATTGGCCAGGTTCGCTCCACCCAGATTGGCGCCGCGCAGACAAGCGCCGCGCATGTCACAGCGGGAGAGGTCGGCGTCGCGCAGATCGCTGTCGCGCAGGTCCGTGCCGTACAGCGTGGCCCGCCTCAGCTTGGTCCCGCGCAGCGAGGCCCCGCCCAGCAGGGCGCCGGTCAGGTCGGCCTCGGAAAGGTCGACCCCGTCCAGCTCGTAGTTGTTGAGGTTCACATACTGCAGAACCGCGCGGCGGCCCTTGGGCAGCCCCTTGATGTAGCGCGCATGCGCGTCCAGCACCTCGCGCACCACCGAAGCGTGGAGGTTGCGGATCAGACTGGGGCGGGAAGACGCGGGCGGCATCGTGCGGTCTGGAGAGCGCTCGGACAGGGTGGACGGGATACGCGGGAAACGGCGTCCACCGTGTCACATCGTCTTTAAGCAAACGTTCAGAGCGCGACGGAAAGTCGCGGAATCGGCGCTAGTCCTTTGACGCTTGGCGCGATCGCCAGTGCCGCAGGATGAGCACGATGATCGCGACGGCTATGACCAGCGTGAACAGCTGGCCGCCGACGCGCGCCCAGAAGCGATGCGGATCCTCCGCCAACGCGATGAATTGACCATGTCGCCCAGGCCCCCTGATGACCTGCAGCCATAGCGCTTGCGCCAACCGGCGGAAGGTAAAGATCGCCGCCAGGCTCGGGATGAGCAGGGCGATGAGCACCATCTTCCGGGTAAGCGGTGACGACGGATCCGCCTCGCCCCGCTCTACCACGGTTACAGCCAGCCCTTGCGGCGGAACCACAGCAGCGGCGCCAGGGCGACCAGGATCATGATGCCCAGCGCCATGGGGTAGCCCTCCAGCCATTGCAGCTCGGGCATGTGCACGAAGTTCATGCCGTAGATCCCGGCGATCAGCGTCGGCGGCATCAGGACCACCGAGAACACCGAAAACACCTTGAAGATCGAGTTCTGCTCGATGTTGATCAAGCCGAGAGCCGCGTCGAGCAGGAAGGTGATGTTGCCCGCCAGGTAGCTGGAGTGGTCGGTGATCGACTGGACGTCGCGCTGCAGCGATTTGAGGTGATCGCGCAGGTCCTTGGAGCCGTCGAACTGCTCGGCCAGGGCCGCGAAGCTGAGCAGGCGGGCCAGGCTGACCAGGCTGTCGCGGGCCTTGGAGTTGATGTTCTGGGCCTTGCCCAAGCGGTTGAGGATCTGCTCGAAGGCCGCGCCGCGCGGGCGGCCGAAGATGGCGCGCGACTGCACCTCGACCTCGGCGGCGGTGCGCTCGAGGATGTCGGCGGTGCGGTCGACGATGGCGTCCAGCAAACCCAGGAAGGTCTGCAGGCCGTTCGGGCACAGGCTGGGCTGGCGCTCGGCCTGGGCGGCGAACACCGAGAAGGCGCGCGGCTCGACATAGCGGATGGTGACCAGGCGATTGCCGGCCAGGACGAAGGTGACCGGCGCGGCGGTCGGCAGGTCGCCGTCGGCATTGACCAGCACCGTGGCGGTCATGAACGTGCCGCCGTCCTCTTGATACAGGCGCGAAGAGGCCTCGATCTCGGCCATCTCTTCACGGGTGGGCAGCAGGAGGCCGATCGACTGCTCGACGGCGACTTCCTCGGCGCGGGTGGGGTCGACCAGCTCGATCCAGACCGCGTCGCCGGGCACGCGCCAGTCAGGCGACAAGCCGCCGGCTTCGAAACCAGGCGCGCCATGACGGAGAATTCTGAGCATGCTCGCGCCCTCGCTACAGGCCGGGTGTGCCCCGGCCTAAGCTTCAGGTCAACGCGCTCGAATTAGCGCGGGGCGTTCTGCTTGTTGTTGTTGTCGTTGGACGAACCACCATTGGCGGCGGCGTCCAGCAGGGCGGCGATACGATCGGTCGAGTCGGCGGCCTGACCGATGATGTCCAGCGGCGAGGAACGGACCGAATTGGCGACCTGGTTGGCGGCCTGCTTGGCGGCCGAGACCACGGCGTTCTGGGCCATGGCGATCTTGCTGGTCGCGACGGCGATCTTGGTCGCCTGGGCGTCCTGGTAGATGAAGCCGTTGGTCGGATAGACGCTGGTGCCCAGGTCGCGGATCGGGTCGTACCAGACCTTGACCTGCGTCCAGTCGCCATTGGGCGAGACGTCGACGACGGTGACGTCCTTTTCGATCTGGCCGCGATCGCCCTCGATGATCGACCAGTTGGCGTGGGTGACCTGGATGACCCGGTCGGTGAGCACCTGGCTGACAAAGGCCACGTGGCCTAGGTTCATGCGGGCGGTCGGCTTGAACGAGAGAACAGAGCCGATCTTGGGAACCGAGCCGGTGTCGTACTTGCCGGCGGCCTGCGACCACCACGTACGGGCGTCGCCAAAGATCTGGATACCCGACATCAGACGGGCGAACGGCACGCACTGCCAATAGCCGTCAGCATTGGCCGCTACCGGCGCAAAGCTGATCATGGCGGCAGCGGCCAGGGAACCCAGAAGGGCCCTCGTCCGTTTCGTCATGCTGTGGGTACTCCCCCGCGTCACTGGGTTAAAGGATAACCTTCCCAGGAAGACGTGAAAAGAGTGTTTATGCCGCACCTGCGAGGGTCAAGCGGCGCTGTTTCCAGCCAGCAGCCCAGGTCTTCATGCGCTCGCGGCACGGATTTTCTATGAAATGATAGGAGATCGCCGAGAGCGGGACCAACCCGGCCACAATCGCGACCCAGACCAGCAGCGGCAACTTGTCGCCCTCGATATTGAGGACCTTGCTCGCGGCATTGATGGCCAGGATCTTCCACGGAATACAGATCATGTAGGTCGAGTAGCTGATCTCGCCGAGATAGACGAATACTGACTGTCCAGCAAACTCGAAACCGCCCTTGGCGAGGCTCGCGAGGGTGAAAATCAGGCCGCCCAAAAGCATCACAATGACCCAATCCGGGGCGCCAAATTGCACCGCGCCAAGCGTGACCATGCTCAATAAAGCGGCGCCGTAGCCGCTGAGTCGGGTGGGGAATCGGTCCGAGCGCCACAGGGCGTGCAGCGCGCAACCGAAGGCGAAGCACGGCACGATCCGCAGCGCGCCCCACTGGATGGTGGCTTCCGTCAGCGGGAAGCCGGCCAGCGCCTGGAAGGTCGGATAGATCACGGCGATGAAGGCCAGGGCGCCCAACACGGCAGCCACGGGACGCGCCCGCAGCTTCCACGCCGCGAAGGCGAAGGCCGGGAAGGTCAGGTAGGCGAACCACTCGGCCGAGATCGACCACGAGGCGTGGTTCCAGCCAGCCACGGGCGCGAAGCCCCAGGCGTGGACCAGCAGCAGGTTCGACGGCAGCGCCTTCCACGACAGGATGTTGGGATCGACGTTCAGGCCGGCCATCGTGCCGGCGAACGCCATGGCCCCGACGCCGACCAGGGTGGCCAGGTGCAGCGGATAGACCCGCGCCAGCCGGTTCCACAGGAAGTCGCCATACCGGAACCGCCCTTCCCCGAAGCCGCTCAGATAGACGTGGCACAGGATGAAGCCCGACAGCACGAAGAAGGCCTCGACGCCCAGATAGCCCTTGGTCGCGATCGCCGGCGTGAAACCGACGTCCAGCTTGGGCCAATAGTGGAACAGCACCACCCAGAAGGCGGCGAAGAACCGAAGGGCGGTCAGGGGCTTGATATGCGCGCCGTCTTGCATTGACGTCGGTCCTTAAGGGTCCGTCCCTCCATCCCCCACGGTGGAAAGATCAGCGTTACCCACCCATCTCGCTGTGTTACATGTACGCGTACGCGAAACGATGGCTCGTCTGACAACCATAGAGAGGACCGATGAACGAACTCCTTAGCCTGGCCACTGACCCGGCTGCCTGGGCCGCCCTGGTGACCCTGGTGGTGATGGAAGTGGTCCTGGGGATCGACAACCTGGTCTTCATCTCGATCCTGTCGAACAAGCTGCCGCCCGAGCACCGGCAGAAGGTGCGCCGCATCGGCATCTCGCTGGCGCTGATCATGCGCCTGGTGCTTTTGTCGACCATCGCCTTCATTGTCGGCCTGACCGCGCCGGTCTTTGATCTCGGCATCACCGGCCCCGTCGGCGCGCATGGCGAGCCGGGCTTCGAGACCGCCTTCTCGTGGCGCGACCTGATCCTGATCGCCGGCGGCGTCTTCCTGATCTGGAAGGCGACCAAGGAGATCCACCACACGGTCGACCCGGGCAAGAGCGACGACGTGCTGGAGAAGGACAAGGCCACCGTCGTGATCTCCAACGTCGGCTCGGCGATCTTCCAGATCATCCTGCTGGACCTGGTGTTCTCGATCGACTCGATCCTGACCGCCGTCGGCATGACCGATCACCTGCCGATCATGATCATCGCCGTGATCGTCGCCGTTACCGTGATGCTGCTGGCCGCCGACCCGCTGGCCAACTTCATCAACAACAACCCGACCGTGGTGATGCTGGCCCTGGGCTTCCTCTTGATGATCGGCACCGTGCTGATCGCTGAGGGCTTCGGCGCCCACGTGCCCAAGGGCTACATCTATACCGCCATGGCCTTCTCGGCCGGCGTCGAGGGCCTGAACATGATGGCCCGTAAGCGCGGAGCGAAGAAGGAGCACTAGGGTCCGTCATGGGAGCGTGGTAGGTCGGCCGCCCCGGCTTATCACGCTCCCAGGGCTTAGATGACCACCCAGACTTTCACCGACGCCGAGCGCCGCCTGACCCTGACGGCGCTGATGATCGTGTTCCTGCTCAGCGCGCTGGACCAGACCATCGTCTCGACGGCGATGCCGCGCATCATCTCCGAGCTGAACGGTCTCAATCTCTATTCGTGGGTGACCACGGCCTATCTGCTGACCTCGACGGTGATGGTGCCGATCTGGGGCAAGCTGGGCGACATCTTCGGGCGCAAGCCCGTGCTGATCACCGGCATCACCATCTTCCTGGCCGGCTCGTGGCTGTCGGGTCTGGCGGGCGAGTTCGGCACGGTGCTGGGCATGCCCGGCATGGTCCAGCTGATCGTCTTCCGCGCCCTGCAGGGCATCGGCGGCGGGGCGCTGTTCACCACCGCCTTCGCCATCATCGCCGATCTCTATCCGCCGCGCGAGCGGGGCAAGTTCGCCGGCATCTTCGGCTCGGTGTTCGGCCTGGCCAGCGTGCTGGGCCCCATCATCGGCGGCTATTTCACCGACCACGGCACGGTGCAGATCGGGACCCACACGGTCGCCGGCTGGCGCTGGGTGTTCTACGTCAACCTGCCGCTGTCCTTGCTGTCGCTGTTCATGGTCATCGTGAAGATGCCGCCGCTGGAGCATCGCCGCTCGGGCAAGATCGATTTCCTGGGCGCGGCCCTGCTGATCGCCGCCTTCGTACCGCTGCTGCTTGCGCTCAGCCTGGGCGGCCACAACTTCGCCTGGCGCTCGCCTCAGAGCCTGGGCCTGTTCGCGCTGGCCGCCGTGTCGCTGGCCGCCTTCGTCTATGTCGAGACCAAGGTCAGCAACCCGATCCTGCCGATGCACCTGTTCCAGAACAAGGTGTTCACCACGGCCAATACGGCGGGCTTCCTGATCTCGATGGCCTTCATGGGCGTGGTGATGTTCCTGCCGCTGTTCCTGCAGCTGGGCCGGGGCGTGCCGGCCACGATCAGCGGCATGACTATGCTGCCGCTGATGGCCGGCCTGATCGTCGCCAGCACGATCGCCGGCCAGATGGTCAGCAAGACCGGGAAGTATAAGCCCTTCATGATCGGCGGCGCGACGATCCTGCTGGTCGCGGTGTTCCTGCTGCACGACCTGTCCAAGATCCACAGCCTGCCGCTGCTCTGCGCCCTGCTGGCCTTCGTCGGCCTGGGCCTCGGCCCCGGCCAGAGCCTGTTCAACATCGCCACCCAGAACGCCGTCGATCCGCGCGATATCGGGGTTGCGACCAGCTCCAACCAGTTCTTCCGCCAGATCGGCTCAACCGTCGGCGCGGCCTTGGCCGGCACGATGCTGACCGCCCGCCTGGCCAGCCTGCCCGGCGGCGGCCTGGACCTGGGCAAGCTGGAAGGCATGGCCGTCCAGGCGGCCGCACAAGGCAAGGCCGCCCACGCCGACCCGGTGCTGCAAGGCGCGCTGATCAACGCCGTCAGCGGCGTGATGGTCGCGGCCCTGTTCGTGATCGCCGCGGGCCTGGCGGTGATCCTGATGATCCCCGCCCTGCCCCTGCGCTCGCACCAGCCCGCCGCCGGCGCGCCGGTGCTGGTGAAGGACGAGCCGACGAACTGACTACTTCCAGCGAGCCTGCACGGCGGTTTTCACCGAGGCCGGCACCGGCGCATAGCCCAGGGCCGTGATGTCCGCGTCGCCGCTCGTATAGCCCCAGGTGAAGAAGTCGCGCACCCGCTTGGCGCGGTCAGGCGCAGCGTCGTCGCGCAGCAGGCCGTAGCTGACCAGCACCAGCGGCCAGGTCGCCTTGCCCGGGCGGTCCAGGGTCTGGACGCCGAAGCCCTTGCTGGCCGTCCACGGCGCGCCGCTGGCAAAGGATGAGAAGGCCGCCGGCGAGGGCGTGACGAACGCGCCGTCGTGGTTCTTCAGCGCGACCAAATCGAGCTTGTGGTCCAGGGCGTAGGCGTATTCGACATAGCTGATCGTGCCCATGGTGCCGGACATGATCTCGCTGATCCCGGCATTGCCCTTGCCGCCCAGGCCGACCGGCCAGGTCACCGTCTCGCCGGCACCGGGGCCAGCTTTCCATTCGGAACTGACCGACGACAGGTAGCTGGTCAGCAGCAGGCTCATGCTGGCGGGGTCGGTGCGGTGGGCCACGGTGATCGGCCAATCGGGCAGGTCGAGGCCCGGATTGAGGGCCTTCAGCATCGGGTCGTTCCACTTGGTGATCTTCCCGAGAAAGATCGCCGCCACGGCCGGCGCGTCCAGCTTCAGCTTGCCGCTCTCCAGGCCCGGGACGTTGGTGACCAGCACGGTGCCGCTAATCACGAACGGGAATTGGGAGAGGCCCTTGGCCTTCAGGTCGGCGTCCGACAGCGGCATGGCGGTGACGCCGAAGTCGGCGGCCTTGCTCTCGATCTGGCTGACGCCGAAGGCCGAGTTCTGGCCGGTATAGGCGATCGGCTCGCCGCCGGCCTTCTGATAGTCGGCGATCCAGGCCTTGAAGAGCGGTGACTGGATCGAGCCGCCGGAGCCGGTCAGCGGCGCCGTCTGGGCGGATGCGGAGCCGACGACGGCCAAACTCAACGCGAACGCCACTGACGCAAGAACCGACTTCATAAGGTGTCCTCCGACCGCGACGGGTTCATCCCATCGTCAGGGGGCGGACAGTGGGCTCACAGCCAAGGTCTGTGGAATGTGGCGCGAAGACGCACGATCACAGGAAGGAATACGGGTCGACGTCAATCACAACGCGAACCGAGTTCGGAACCTTGGCCCGCGCCCGCCAAGCGGCCATGAAGCCCTGCAGGTCGACATTGCGCTCGGCCCGGACCAGGAACCGCTTGCGGCGGCGGCCGCGCACCAGGGCCAGCGGCGCGTCGGCGGGACCGAACACCTCGACCCCCTCGGCATTGGGGATCACCGCGGCCAGGGCCTCGACATAGGCGTCCAGGGCCGCGCCGTCGGGACCCGAGGCGATCACCGCCGCCAGACGCCCGAACGGCGGCAGGCCCGCGTCCTGGCGCATGCCCATCTCGGCCTCGATGAAGGCGTCGCGGTCCTGGGCAGCCAGGGCCTGCATCACCGCGTGGTCGGGGGAATAGGTCTGCAGCAACGCCCGGCCCGGCTTCTCGTGACGCCCTGCGCGACCGGCGGCCTGGGCCAGCAGCTGGAAGGTCCGCTCGCCGGCCCGCAGGTCGCCGCCGCGCAAGGACAGGTCCGCGTCGACCACGCCCACCAGGGTCAGGTTCGGGAAGTTGTGGCCCTTGGCCGCCGCCTGGGTCGCCACCAGGATGTCGATCTCGCCGGCCGCCATGGTCGCCACCAGCGCCTTGGCGGCCTCGGCGTCCATCACCGTATCGGACGAGAACACCGCCACCCGCGCATCGGGGAAGATGTGCCGCGCCTCTTCTTCCACCCGCTCCACGCCGGGGCCGATCGACACCAGCGAGTCCTTGGCCCCGCAGTGCGGACAGGTGTCCGGCTTCTTCATCGAGAAGCCGGTCAGGTGACAGACCAGACGGCCCGTATAGCGGTGCTCGACCAGCCAGCTGTCGGTGTCGGGCGACTTCATCTTCTCGCCGCAGGCCTTGCACAGCACCAGCGGCGCATAGCCCCTGCGGTTCAGGAACAGCATGGCCTGCTCGCCGCGCTGCAGGGTCACGGCCATGGCCTTGATCAGCGGCGGCGACAGCCAGCGGCCCGGCTCCGGCGGGGTCTGGCGCATGTCGACCAGGCCGATGTCGGGCAGCTGCGCCGCCCCGTGGCGGGCCGACAGCCGCAGCCAGCGATAACGGCCGGTCTGGGCGTTGAACAGGCTCTCCAGCGACGGCGTCGCGGAGGCCAGCAGCACCGTGGCCCCCTCGATCTTGGCGCGGGCCACGGCCAGGTCGCGGGCCTGGTAGATGAAGCCCTCTTCCTGCTTGAACGAGCTGTCGTGCTCCTCGTCGACCACGATCAGCCGCAGTTTCTTGAACGGCAGGAACAGGGCCGAGCGCGCGCCGACCACGATGCGGGCATTGCCGTTGGCCACGGCCTCCCACACCTGCCGGCGACGCGGCGGCGAGACGCCCGAGTGCCACTCTGCCGGCAAGGCGCCGAAGCGCTGCTCGAAGCGGGCCAGCACGGCCTGGGTCAGGGCGATCTCGGGCAGCAGGATCAGGACCTGGGCCTCGGGATCCTTCAGGGCGGCCGCGACACTCTCCAGATAGACCTCGGTCTTGCCCGAGCCGGTCACGCCATCCAGCAGCGCCGCCTGGAAGCCGCCGGCGTCCAGCATCTCGGTCAGCACCTCGACGCAGGCGGCCTGGCCCGGGTTCAGGGTGCGGGGCGGCAGGGAGAGGTCGGGCTGCGGCAGGCCGCGATCGGGCTCCACGAAGTCGGCAGCCAGCGCGCCTTCGTCCACGAGACCCTTCACGACCCCGGCCGAGACGCCCGCGGCCGAGGCAAGCGCCGCGCCCGACAGCTTCACACCCTCGGCGGCGGCCAGCACCTTCAGGCGCGCGGGGGTCATGCGAGCCGGCTGGACGCCGGTCAGGACCAGCACCTTGTCGGGCTTGGGCGGCGGATGGCGCAGGCCGCGCAGGGCCATGGCCAAGGGCCAGCCGGGCAGGTCGACGGAATAGCGCGCCGCCCATTCGACGAAGTTCAGGACGCCGGGCGGCAGGGGCGGATCGTCCAGCTTGCCCTGCACCACCTTCAGCGGCCGGTTGCCGCCGGTCCCGTCGCGCAGGCCCGTAACGACGCCGCGAATCACGCGGGGGCCCAGCGGCACGGCGACGTGGTCACCCAGATTGAGATCCAGGCCCTCCGGCTCGGCGTAGTCGAAGGCCTCCGGCAACGGCATCGGCAGCAGGACGGAGGCGATACGAGGCATGGCGGGATGCTTTTGCCGCCAAACCGTCCCCAGGTCGAGAGGACCATCGCGATCATCATCAAGCGGACATTAACCGTCTTGCCCGCTTCATCCGGACGTAGAGTTTTTTCGTGGGGACGACGATGAGCGACGCGAGCAACGCCAGCCGGAAATCGGTCGACGCCGAGAGCGTCCGCGACTTCCTGCGCGTGCAGCCGGAATTCCTGCGCCACGACGAAGACCTGCTGGGGGAGCTGGGCCTGCGCGTCGACGCCGCCAATGTCGTCGACTTCGGCCCACGCGCCCTGGCCCGCGCCGCCGCCGCTCACAAGCGCGAGGCCAGCGTCCGCCAGACGATCGAGGCCAACGCCCGCGCCAACTATTCGGCCCAGGCCCAGACCCATGCCGCGGTCATCGACCTGCTGGACGCTCGCAACCACTCTGATCTGGCCCGCCGCGTCGACGAGATGGCGCGCGGCCGCTTCGGCCTGGCCTCCGGCGTCGTGGCCCTGGAAGGCCCGACCCGCGTGCCGGCCGGCTGGTACATTCTCGCCGAAGGCCAGGTCGACATGATCCTGGGCGAGGCGCCGATCGCCCGCATGGGCTTCTTCGCCCCCGCCCTGCCGCTGTTCGGCGACCAGGCCGAGACCATCCGCAGCATGGCCCTGGTGCGTATGGCCATCTGGGAGCCGCGCCGCGAAGCCCTGATCGCTTTCGGCTCCACGGATCCGGAAGGCTTCACACCCGACATGGGCACCGAGTTGGTCAACTTCCTGGCCCGCGTGGTCGAGCGCACGGCCGAACGCTGGCCGACCCTATGAGCGCCCGCCAGGCCTACGCCGCCTGGCTGGACTACCTGACGCTGGAGCGCCGGGCTTCGCCGCGCACGGTGCGGGCCTATGGCGACAACGTCCTGGCCTATCTGAACTTCCTGGAACGTCATCGGGGTGAGGTCGTCAGCCTGGCCGCCATGGGCGAGATCTCGGCCGCCGACCTGCGTGGCTACCTGGCCTTCCGTCGGCAAGGCGAAGACGCCCTGGCTCCGCGCTCGATCAGCCAGGCTCTGTCGTCGATCCGCGCCTTTCACAAGTATCTGGACCAACGCCACGGCGTGGCCAACGCCGCCGTCGAGCTGGTGCGCGGCCCCCGCCTGAAGATCGGCCTGCCGCGCCCCGTCTCCGAGGACCAGGCTCGCGACCTGATCACCGAGGCGGCTGACGACACCGAGCGCGATCCCTGGGAAACCGCCCGCGACGAGGCCGTGCTGACCCTGCTGTGGGGCTGCGGTCTGCGGATCAGCGAAGCGCTGTCCCTGACCTGGTCGGACGCGCCGCTGGGCCAGTCGATGCGTATCACCGGCAAGGGCGGCAAGACCCGGATCGTGCCGGTGCTGGACGCCGTCCGCGACGCCATCACCGTTTACGTAGACGAGCTGCCTTTCGTCCTGGGTCCCGACGAGCCGCTGTTCCGCGCCAAGCGTGGCGGGCCGCTGTCGCCGCGCCATGTCCAGGGGCTGGTGCAGTTGCTGCGGGGACGTTTGGGGCTGTCGGACCGCGTGACCCCGCACGCCTTCCGCCACGCCTTCGCCACCCACCTGCTCGGCGCCGGCGCGGACCTGCGCGCCATCCAGGACCTCTTGGGCCACGCCTCGCTGTCGACCACTCAGCGCTACACCCAGGTCGATGCGGCTGGCCTGCTGGCCGCCTATCAGGCCGCCCACCCGAAGGCCTGACCCAGCATAGACTAAAGGATGCGGCGGAACGTCGCGATGCTTAACGCAAGCCTGAGCATTAACCGCGATTTCACCGCCTTCACGTCTACTGGCTACGAAACGTGTGTTTTTACCGGCCGGCCTCCCCCCGTCCGCGCCGCATGAGGCTCCGATGAAGTTCGACGACCTGAAGATTTCGACCAAGGTAATGATGCCGGCGATCGTCCTCGCCGTGGTGGCCCTGGCCTGCGTTGGCGCGGGCGTGTGGCAGGTGAAGACCGTCGAAAAAGCCGCCCAGGTCCTCGTCGACCAGCGCGCGCCCACCGAACTGAACGCCGCCCGCTTCAACCGCCAGGTCGCCACCGTCGGCTACGCCGCCTATCGCACCGTGGCCAATGACGGGACGTCGGAAGCCGCCAAGTCGGGCTCGGAAGACATCGAAAAGGCCTTCAAGTCGGGCAACGAGTTCCTGGACAAGGCCGCCAAGGCCGATCCAGCCGCGGTCAAGGACATCGAGGCCTTCCGCAAGCGCTTCAAGGCCGTGCACGACAACGCCCGCGCCGGCGCCGACATGGGCCTGCAGAACCTGAACGAAGCCGCTGTCATGATGATGGGCACCATCGACACGGATATCGCCAAGCTGACCAAGGATACGGCCGCCTGGATCGACCATCACAGCGATGAAACGCAAGGCATGGTCGCCCAGGCCAAGAAGGACGCCGCCGCCGGCGCTGTCGTTCTGCTGCTGTTCGGCCTGCTGTCGGCCGGCGCGGCCATGGTCTACGCCATGTGGGTCGGTTCGGCCAAGATCGCCAAGCCGCTGATCAACCTGTCCAAGACCATGGAAGTCCTGGCTCAGGGCAGCGTCGACGTCGACGTCAAGGGCGCGGAACGCAAGGACGAGGTCGGCGCCATGGCCCGCTCGGTCCAGGTGTTCAAGGACAACGCCCTGGCCCTGCGCACCGCCGAGGCCGCCCAGCAGCGCGCCAGCGCCGAGACGGAAGCCGAGCGTCGCCGCAACCAGGAAATCGCCGAGGCCGCCGCCAAGGAACAGGCCTTCGTCATGGAAGCCATCGCCACGGGCCTGACCCGCCTGTCGGACGGCGACCTGACCTATCGCCTGGATCAACAGTTCCCGGCCGCCTACCAGCGCGTCCAGAACGACTTCAACGGCGCCATCGCCCAGCTGGAAGAGGCCATGGGCACCATCGTCCACGCCGCCAGCAGCATCGGCGCGGGTTCGGACGAGATCGCCTCGGCCGCCGATGACCTGTCGCGCCGCAGCGAGCAGCAGGCCGCCAGCCTGGAAGAGACCGCCGCCGCCCTGGACGAGATCACCGCCACCGTCCGTCGCTCGTCGTCGGGCGCCCAGGAAGCCTCGCGCGTGGTCGGCTCGACCCGTGGCGACGCCGAGCGCTCCAGCATCGTGGTGCGCAACGCCGTCGACGCCATGAACCAGATCGAGAAGTCGTCGCAGTCGATCAGCCAGATCATCGGCGTCATCGACGAGATCGCCTTCCAGACCAACCTCCTGGCCCTGAACGCCGGCGTCGAAGCCGCCCGTGCGGGTGAAGCGGGCCGCGGCTTCGCCGTCGTCGCCCAGGAAGTTCGCGCCCTGGCCCAGCGCTCGGCCGACGCCGCTAAGGAGATCAAGACCCTGATCTCGACCTCGTCGCAGCAGGTCAACCAAGGCGTCAGCATGGTCGGCCAGACCGGCGAGGCCCTGGAAGCCATCGTCAACAAGGTCGGCGAGATCGACGCCCTGGTCAGCGAGATCGCCGCCTCGGGCCAGGAGCAGGCCACCGGCCTGAACCAGGTCAACGCCGCCGTCAACCAGATGGACCAGACCGTCCAGCAGAACGCCGCCATGGTCGAGCAGTCGACCGCCGCCTCGCACGCCCTGAAGGGCGAGGCCGGCAATCTGATGCAGATGATCTCGAAGTTCCGCGTCGGCGCCTCGAACGCTTCGGCCGCCGTCTCGCGCTCGACCCGCCGTCCGTCGACGCCGGCTCCGGCGCCGCGCCCGGCCGCTCCGGCGGTCGCCAGCAAGGCTCCGTCGCTGGCCACCCAGGCTCATCGTCCTGGCGCCAACCCGGTCGCCGCCGCCCAAGCCAAGCTGGCCAAGGCCGTCGGCGCCAGCGACGACTGGGAAGAATTCTAAGCTTTAGTGCGCGTACCGCCCCGCGTTTTGGGGGCGTTTCTCCCCTCGAAAGCGTCTGGCCCCGTCTCCTCTAAGGCGGGGCCTTTTTCGTGGATGGTGCGCGCCCCATGTCAGAGGGCATGCAAGCCGACCTCTTCGCGCCCGAACCACCGCCCGGCTTGCCCGAGGGCTTTCGCTACCGACCAGACCTAATCTCGGCGGACGAAGAGCGCGACCTCGCCGCCCACTTCGAGACCCTGCCGTTCAAGCCGTTCGAGTTCCGGGGCTATACCGGCCATCGTCAGGTGGTGTCGTTCGGCTGGCGCTACGACTTCAGCCGCCGCAGCCTCGATCCCACCACGGCGATCCCGGACGTCCTTCTGCCCCTGAGGAGCAAGGTCGCCGCCTTCACCGGCCACGCGCCCGAAGCGTTCGTCCAGGCGCTGGTTTCGCTGTACGAGCCCGGCGCGGCGATCGGTTGGCATCGCGATCGGCCGGAATTTGGCGAGGTGGCGGGCGTGTCGCTGCTGACGCCTTGCAAGTTCCGCTTTCGACGGCAGGCCAGCGCGGGCTGGGACCGTCGGGCCTTCGAAGCCGCGCCGCGTTCGGCCTATCTGCTGTCAGGTCCCGCGAGGACCGACTGGGAGCACAGCATCCCACCGCTGGAGACGCGGCGTTACTCGGTGACGTTCAGGACGCTGGCTTAGCGGGCCGGCCCGCTCTGGCGGACCTGGGTGCTCACCGGGCAACCGTCGACCATGCGGATGACCGTGTGATGCAATAGCGCGCCGGGCATGCGGTTCAGCGGCTCGCCGCGGGCGATAGCGTCCTCGCGCGCCTTGATGGCCCGCTGACGGCACTCCAGCGGCGAGCGGGCGCCGGGCTGACCGATCGCACGATTGAAGGACGGCTTGGAAGCGCCGGGCGGCGCTATCGGCGCGGATGGAGCGACCGGAACGGCCTGGATGGCCGAGGCCAGCGCGAGAGCAGACAGAAACATGGCGGGGCTCCGTTTCCGAAACCCCGCCACTCTACGTCCGATTGCGCGGACGCCAACATTAACGATTGGACAGGAACAGGCCTTAGGCCTGCATCGTCCAGCCTTCGACACCCATCGACGCCTGACGGAAGGCTTCCGAGCGGGTCGGGTGCGGGTGGCAGGTGCGGGCGACGTCTTCCGACGAACCGCCGAACTCCATGGCCACGCAGATCTCGGCGATCATGTCGCCGACATTGGGGCCCACGGCGTGGGCGCCCAGAATGCGGTCGGTCTTGGCGTCGGCCAGCACCTTCACGAAGCCGTCGGTCTCGTGGTTGATCTTGGCGCGGCTGTTGGCCAGGAACGGGAACTTGCCGACCTTGTAGGCGATGCCCGCGGCCTTCAGGTCTTCCTCGGTCTTACCGACCGTGGCGACTTCCGGCTTGGTGTAGATGACGCCCGGAATGATGTCGTAGTTCATGTGGCCGGCCTTGCCCGCGATCAGCTCGATGCAGGCCACGGCCTCGTCCTCGGCCTTGTGGGCCAGCATCGGACCCGAGGTCACGTCGCCGATCACCCAGATGCCGTCCACGCCGGTCTTGTAGTGGTCGTTGGCGATGACGCCGCGCTTGTCCGGCGTGATGCCGACCGACTCCAGGCCCAGGCCTTGGCTGAACGGGCGACGGCCGATGGCGACCAGCACGTAGTCGGCCTCGACCGTCGTGGCCGCGCCGCCGGCGACCGGCTCGTGCGTCAGCTTCACGCCCTTGGCGGTAGCCTCAGCGCCCGTGACCTTGGCGCCCAGCGCGAACTTGAAGCCCTGCTTGGTCAGGATCTTCTGGAAGGCGGTGGCGACTTCGGCGTCCGTGCCCGGAATGATGCGGTCCAGGTACTCGACGACGGTGACTTCCGCGCCCAGGCGCTTCCACACCGAACCCAGCTCCAGGCCGATGACGCCGGCGCCGACGACGATCAGCGACTTCGGCACTTCCGGCAGCGACAGGGCGCCGGTCGAGTCGACGATGCGCTTGTTGTCGATCGTCACGCCCGGCAGCGGGGTCGGCTCCGAGCCGGTGGCGATGACGATGTTCTTGGTCTCGAGCACGGTTTCCGAACCGTCCTCGGCCTTCACGACCACCTTGCCGACACCGTCGATGCGGCCCCAGCCCTTCACGTAGTCGACCTTGTTCTTCTTCATCAGGAACTCGACGCCCTTGGTCAGGGCTTCGACGCTCTCGGCCTTCTGGGCCATCATCTGCGCGAGGTTCAGCTTCGGCTTGACCTCGATGCCCAGCTTGGCGAACTCGCCGCCGGCCGCGGCTTCGTAATATTCCGAGGCGTGCAGCAGGGCCTTCGAGGGCATGCAGCCGACGTTCAGGCAGGTGCCGCCCAGCTTGCCGCGGCCTTCGACGATCGCGGTCTTCAGACCCAGCTGACCGGCGCGCGTGGCCGCGTTGTAGCCACCGGGACCACCACCGATGATGACGACGTCGTACTGAGCCATGGGTCTTTCGCCTTCAGGACGCGCCGGAAGCGGCGCCGGACAAATATGGGGCCTCGCCGGCCATATTGTCAGACCTCTGGAGGCGGGAGTTCCTTAGAGGGAAGCAGGCCAAAACGGAACCCGCTTTCGACCGTCCCGCCCTTGAAAATCAAGGAGAATGGGCGGTTCGTTCAAACGGCTTCCCGCTCACGCGCGACGCAGCCTAACCTCCGCCCGTTCCTGGGGAGACCATAGCGCCGTGTTGAAGTTCGCCATCCTGGCCCTGGCGCTGGCCAGCGCCCCTCTCGCCGCTTCCGCCCAGGCTCCGGAGGGAACCCCGATCCTCATCGGCCAGTCGCTGACCATGGAGTCCAAGATCCTGGGCCAGACCCGGCGGATCAATGTCCACCTGCCGCCCGACTACGCTAAGTCCAGCAAGACCTATCCAGTGCTCTACCTGATGGACGGCGGCGAGAAGGAAGACTTTCCCCACATCGCGGGCCTGGCCCAGCTGGGCGAGCTGTCCTGGACCTATCGCGAGATGATCGTGGTCGGGATCGAGGGCATCGACCGCCGCCACGACCTGACCCACCCGACCAGCGTGGCCAAGGAGAAGGCCGACTATCCGACCACCGGCGGCTCGGCCGCCTATCGCCGCTTCCTGGCCGAGGAGCTGAAACCCTGGGTCGCCGCCCGCTACCGGGCCAGCGGCGAGAGCGCGATCATCGGCGAGAGCCTGGCCGGCCTGTTCGTGGTCGAGACCCTGCTGAAGCAGCCGACCCTGTTCGACGCCTATATCGCCGCCAGTCCCAGCCTGTGGTGGAGCGACCAAGCCCTGGCCCGGGGCGCCGCGGCGGACATCGCCAATTGGCCGGCGCTGGGCCAGCGCAAGCTCTACCTGACCATCGGCGACGAAGGCACGACCATGCAGGAAGGCGTCGACAATGTGGTCGCCGCCCTGGACGCCGCCAAGCCTGCGGGCCTGACCTACGTCTATGATCCGATGCATCAGGAGCATCACAGCACGGTCTACCACCCGGCAGCGCTGAAGGCGTTCCGGACGGTATGGCCTGGACCGCGCCCGAACGCGCCTTAGGCGTCCAAGCGCGACATGGCGTCTCCTGAGGGTCGGCGCGGGTCGGCGGCGTCATAGGCTTATGACCTCGCGCCTTCGCCTGCTGTCCCTCCTCGCCGCCCCGCTCGTCGCCGCCCTGGCGCTGGGGGCCGGTGCGCCGTCCAAGCCCGCGCCCGCCAACATTCCGATCGCCAGCGGCAAGGCCGGCGACACCCTGGCGGTGTTCTATTCGGGCGACGGCGGCTGGCGGGCGATCGACCAGAAGGTCGCCCAGCACCTGGCCGACAACGGCGTGCCGACGATCGGCGTCGATTCCCTGACCTATTTCCGCACCCGGCGCTCCGCCGACGGGGCGGCCCGGGACCTGGCCGACGCTCTACGCCAGTACGAGGCGCGGTGGGGTCGCACCAAGGTCGTGCTGATAGGCTATTCGTTCGGGGCCGACGCCCTACCGGCGATCATCCCGCACCTGCCCGCCGACCTGCGCGCCCATGTCGACCGCCTGGTGCTGATCGGCGCGGGCCCGAACGGCGACCTGCAGTTCCATCCCGTCAGCTGGTTGAACCTGGCGGCGGCGGATTCCTTCCCCGTGCGGCCAGCGATCGACGCGCTGAAGAACCTGAAGATCACCTGTGTCTATGGCGACCAGGAGCGGAACGACATCTGTCCGACCCTGTCCGACGCCGCGACCATCAAGGTCCGCCTGCCGGGCGATCACCACTTCAACCGCGACTATGGGGCCCTGGCGGCGGCGGTGCTCAAGGCCAGTCTCTGAGCTTCGCCACAAGCGTGACAAGAGATGGCCCGCGGATCGCCATGCGGCCGTGATGTCCTGACATCATGATCATCCGTCTGGCCGCCGCCTTCTCCGTCCTCGCCACGCTTTCCCTGGCCATGACCAGCGCCTCGACCGCGTCGGCCAAGCCGGTGATCCTCGCGCCCAGCGAGCGGTCCGGCGACACCTTGGCGGTATTCTATTCCGGCGACGGCGGCTGGGGTCCCCTGGACGCCAAGGTCGCCCGACGCCTGGCCGCCGACGGCGTGCCGACCGTGGGGATCAATTCCCTGGCCTATTTCAGCGCCCGGCGTTCGCCTCAGACCGTCGCCGACGACCTGGCCGCCGAGCTGCGCGACTACGAGCGCCAGTGGGGCCGGTCGAAGGTGACGCTGATCGGCTATTCGTTCGGCGCCGACGCCCTGCCGGCGATCATCCCGCGCCTGCCCGGCGACCTTCGCGCCCAGATCGGCCACGTGGTGCTGATCGGGACCGGTCCCCATGGCGACCTGAGGTTCCATCCGGCCAGCTGGCTGAACCTGGCTCCGCCGGACTCCTTCCCCGTCCAACCGGCCATCGCCGCCTTGAAAAACGTGGACGTGCAGGACGTGAAGATCACCTGTGTCTACGGCGACAAGGAACGGGCCGACATCTGCCCGACCTTGCCCGACGCCGAGGTCGCCAAGGTCCGCCTGCCCGGCGGTCACCACTTCAATGGCGACTATGCGGCCTTGGGCGACGCGGTGCTGCGGGCGAGCCGCTAGATCAGGATTGGCAGGACCGCGATCGCGGCCCACAGCCCATACGCCAGCCCGAGGATGGCGACCGCCACCGCCGCCGTCCTCAATATCGGGCGCCCCGCCAAGCGTCGGGCGGGGACGAGCAGCAGCGCCCAGACCCATCCCATCAGCACGCCCACCAGCAAGGCCAGGGCCGTTCGCAGCCCGTTTCGGAACGGCTGCGGCGCGGCCGGCTGTTCAGTCTCTTCGGGATCGAGATCAGCCGCCGTCGTGCGAAAAGTCGCGATCAGGGCCTTGGCGTCCTCGGCCTCGCTCTCCGGAGCCCAGACCCGGAAGCCGCCCATGGCGATGGCCATGGTGAAGTCGGCCCCGCCCCAGTACTCGTTCTGCACCAGCACGGGATAGCCATCGGCGCGCAGCCTCGCGGCCACGATCTGGGCTTCCTGCAAACCCGCGAAACGGGCGACCTCCACGAGGCTCATGGGCGACCTCCAGAGCCTAGATTTGATCGTCTACAGGGGCGCCGGCAAGTCGTACTTCGCCGCCAGCCAGCGGGTGATCGGGCGGGCGTCGCTGAGGAAGCTCAGGCCGTTGGCGGACAGGATCTCGCCGTGCGGGCCGGCGTCGGGCGCGGCTTCCGCCAGGATCAGGGTCGGGGCGTTCTGGTGCTCTTCACCCAGGCGCTCGACCAGGGCCGGGCGTGGGCGGGCGTAGTCGACGCGGACGATGTCGAGCACGTCGCGCAGCTGCGGATACGCGGCCAGATAGCCCTCCATCATCGCGCAGTCGGGGCAGAAACGCTGCTGGCCTTCTTTGTCGAAGCCCATGGGCAGCAGGTAGAGGGTGTCTTTGGTCATCACGGGCCCAAAAGCGAAGAAGCCCGCCGGTGAGGCGGGCTTCTCGTTGGTCTCTTACAGGTCCAGCAGCAGGCGCTGCGGGTCTTCCAGGGCTTCCTTGACCTTGACCAGGAAGGTCACGGCGCCAGCGCCGTCGACGACGCGGTGATCGTAGGACAGGGCCAGGTACATCATCGGACGGATCTCGATCTTGCCGTTGACGACCATGGCGCGTTCCTTGATCGCGTGCATGCCCAGGATGCCCGACTGCGGCGCGTTCAGGATCGGGGTCGACATCAGCGAGCCGTAGATGCCGCCGTTGGTGATCGTGAAGGTGCCGCCCTGCATGTCCTCGATGGCCAGGCCGCCGGTGCGGGCCTTCTTGCCGAGGTCGCCGATGGTCTTTTCGATCTCGGCCAGGTTCAGCACGTCGGCGTCACGGACGACCGGAACCACCAGGCCCTTGTCGGTGCCGACGGCGACGCCGATGTCGTAGTGGTTCTTGTAGATGACGTCCTGGCCGTCGATCTCGGCGTTGACGTCTGGGATCGCCTTCAGCGCGGCCACGACGGCCTTGGTGAAGAACGACATGAAGCCCAGCTTCACGCCGTGGCGCTTTTCGAACACGTCCTTGTACTGGGCGCGCAGAGCCATGACCGCCGTCATGTCGACCTCGTTGAAGGTCGTCAGCATCGCGGCGGTGTTCTGAGCTTCCTTCAGGCGACGGGCGATCGTCTGACGCAGGCGCGTCATCTTCACGCGCTCTTCGCGCTCGTGCAGGGCGCGCGGCGCGGCCGGAGCAGCGGCCGGAGCCGGAGCGGCGGCGCGAGCTTCCAGGGCGGCCAGGGCGTCGCCCTTGGTCACGCGACCGTCCTTGCCGGTGCCCGCGACCTTCGACAGGTCGAGGTTGTTCTCGGCGGCGATGCGGGCCGGAGCCGGGCTGACCGGCGCGGCGGTCGGAGCAGCGGCGGCCGGGGCCGGAGCCGGGGCGGCGGCGGGAGCCGGAGCCGGCTTCGGCGCTTCAGCGGCCTTCGGAGCGGCGGCGGCCGGAGCGGCCGACGCGGTCGCGCCTTCGGTCACGACGCCCAGGACCGTGCCCGGCACCACGGTCGCGCCTTCTTCGGCGCCGATGGCCGACAACACGCCGTCAGCGGGCGAGGCCACTTCCAGCGAAACCTTGTCGGTTTCCAGCTCGACGAGGATCTCGTCCTTCTTCACGGCCTCCCCGACCTTCTTGGTCCAACGGGCGACCGTCGCTTCGGTGACGGATTCGCCGAGGGCGGGGGTGTTGATGTCGGCCATGGGGCTTTCCAGGTCTCTCTTGTTCGGTCCGGCGGGTTTTTTAGATCTTGGAGGCGACGCTTACGCGAACGCCTCGTTGAGGAAGGTCTCGAGTTCTTTCAGGTGGCGGCTCATCAGGCCCGCGGCGGTGGACGCCGAGGCCGGACGACCCACATAGCGGGCGCGCTTGGCCTTGATGTCCAGCTTGTCGAGCGTCAGCTCAAGCCACGGATCGACGAAGGTCCAGCCGCCCATGTTCTTGGGCTCTTCCTGGCACCAGACCAGGTCGGCGTTCTTGAAGCGGCCCAGCACCTGCATCAGCGACTTCATCGGCCACGGATAGAACTGTTCCAGGCGCAGCAGATAGACGTCGTCGCGGCCGGTCTTGGCGCGCTGGTCGACCAGGTCGAAATAGACCTTGCCCGAGCAGACGATGACGCGCTTGATCTGATCGTCGCTCTTCAGCGTGATGCCGCCCACGTCGCAACCGGCCTCGGCGCCGTCCACCATCACGCGGTGGAAGGTCGAGCCCTCGGCGAAGTCGGCGATGTTCGAGACGGCGCGCTTGTGGCGCAGCAGGCTCTTGGGGGCCATCACGATCAGCGGCTTGCGGAACTCGCGGTTCATCTGGCGACGCAGGGCGTGGAAGTAGTTCGCCGGCGTGGTGCAGTTGACGACCTGCATGTTGTCTTCCGCGCACGACTGCAGGAAGCGCTCCAGACGCGCCGAGCTGTGCTCGGGGCCCTGGCCTTCGTAGCCGTGCGGCAGCAGCATCACGAGACCGCTCATCCGCAGCCACTTGCGCTCGCCCGAGCTGATGAACTGGTCGATCACCACCTGGGCGCCGTTCACGAAGTCGCCGAACTGGCCCTCCCACAGGGTCAGGGTGTTCGGGTCGGCCAGCGAGAAACCGTATTCGAAGCCCAGCACCGCCTCTTCCGACAGGGCCGAGTCGATGACTTCATAGTTGGCCTGACCGGCGCGGATGTTGTTCAGCGGCGTGTAGTGCTCTTCGGTCGTCTGGTCGATGACGTCCGAGTGGCGCTGGGTGAAGGTGCCGCGCACCGAGTCCTGGCCCGACAGGCGGACCGGATAACCCTCGTCGAGCAGGGTGGCGAAGGCCAGGTGCTCGCCCAGGCCCCAGTCGATGCCCTCGCCCTTCTCGATCGCCTCGCGGCGATTGTCGATGGCGCGCTTGACGGTCTTGTGGGCGTTGATGCGGTCCGGGATCGTGGTGATCTGGCGGCCGATCTCCAGAAGGCGGGTCTTCGGGAAGGCCGTCTTGCCGCGGCGATCCTCGTCGCCCGGCAGGGTCAGGCCGGCCCACTTGCCGTCCAGCCAGTCGGCCTTGTTGGCCTTGTAGCTCTTGCCGGCGTCGAATTCCTTGTCGAGGAAGGTCTCGAACTCGCTGACCCAGCCATCGCCCTCGGCCTGGGTGATCACGCCCTCGCCGATCAGGCGGTTGGCGTAGATCTCGCGGGTCGGCGGGTGGCCCTTGATCTTGGCGTACATGATCGGCGACGTCATGGTCGGATCATCGCCCTCGTTGTGACCGAAGCGGCGATAGCAGACCATGTCGATGACCACGTCCTTGCCGAACTTCTGGCGGTACTCGGTCGCGACCTTGGCGGCGAAGACGACGGCTTCCGGGTCGTCGCCGTTCACGTGGAAGATCGGGGCTTCGACCATCAAGGCCATGTCGCTGGGATACGGCGACGAGCGCGAGTAGCGCGGACTGGTGGTGAAACCGATCTGGTTGTTGACGATGAAGTGGATGGTGCCGCCCGTGCGGTAGCCCTTCAGGCCCGACAGGGTGAAGCACTCGGCCACCACGCCTTGACCAGCGAAGGCGGCGTCGCCGTGCAGCAGCAGCGGCAGCACGTGGCCGCGGCCGGCGTCCGGCTGTTCGCGCAGCACGAAGGCCTGCTTGGCGCGGGCCTTGCCGATCACGACCGGGTTGACGATTTCCAGGTGCGACGGGTTGGCCGTCAGCGACAGGTGGACCTTGTTGTCGTCGAACTCACGGTCCGACGAAGCGCCCATGTGGTACTTCACGTCGCCCGAGCCCTCGATGTCCGAGGGTACCGACGAGCCGCCTTGGAACTCGTGGAAGATGACGTGGTAGGGCTTGCCCATCACGGCGGCCAGCACGTTCAGGCGACCACGGTGCGGCATGCCCAGGACGATGTCCTTCACGCCCAGCGCGCCGCCGCGCTTGATGATCTGCTCCATGGCCGGGACCATGGCTTCACCGCCGTCCAGGCCGAAGCGCTTGGTGCCGGGGAAGCGCTTGTGCAGGAACTTCTCGAAGCCCTCGGCCTCGATCAGCTTCTTCAGGATCGCGACCTTGCCTTCCTTAGAGAAGGTGATTTCCTTGTCGCGGCCCTCGATGCGCTCCTGCAGCCAGGCCTTCTCGGTCGGATCCGAGATGTGCATGTACTGCACACCGACATTGCCGCAGTAGGTGCGGCGGACGATGGCCAGGATCTCGCGGACCGAAGCGGTCTCCAGGCCCAGCACGTAGTCGAGGAAGATCGGACGGTCGTAGTCGGCTTCCGAGAAGCCGTAGGTCGCCGGATCCAGCTCGCTGGCGTCCTTGGCCGGGTCCAGACCCAGCGGGTCCAGGTTGGCGGCCAGGTGACCGCGCATCCGGTAGGCCCGGATCATCATGATGGCGCGCAGGCTGTCCAGCGTGGCGGCGCGGACGGCTTCGGCCGAAGCGCCGGGGGCCTTGCCCTCGACGGCCTTGGCGATCTTGGCTTCGACGGCGGGGGCGACGCTGGCCCACTGGCCGTCCAGGGCCGACAGCCAGTCGGGACGAACCGACGGCACTTTCTTGGGGGTCCAGGCCGGGTCCTGCGCGGCGCGCTTAACCTGGTCGGCCTGCTCCTGCAGGCTGGCGAAGAAGGCGTTCCACGAGGGATCGACCGATCCAGGGCTCTCCGCCCACTGGGCGTAGAGGTCTTCCACGAACGCCGCGTTGGCGCCGTAGAGGAAGCTGGTCTCGGTCAAGACCTGGTTGATGATGCCTGCGTCGTCCGCCATCGTTCTATGCCTTCGATCCGGTGCTCTACGGGAGCGCTACCGCACAGCCCGTAAATATAGTCTCTCAATCACCCGGGCGCCCGTCGCGTTGGCGGGGCCCAGGTGATTTTTTCGGATCGTCGACTGGCGGTCGCAAAAAACCTGGGCCCCGCGCGAGGCGGGGTTTCGGTATCTTCTTTTAGCCCTTCAGGACTTCAAGCAGGGTTTCACCCAGCTTGGCCGGCGAAGGCGAGACGCGGATGCCCGCTTCTTCCATCGCCGCGATCTTGTCCTCGGCGCCGCCCTTGCCGCCCGAAACGATGGCGCCGGCGTGGCCCATGTGGCGGCCGGGAGGAGCCGTGCGGCCGGCGATGAAGCCGACCATGGGCTTCTTGCGACCACGCTTGGCTTCGTCCTTCAGGAACTGAGCCGCTTCTTCTTCGGCCGAGCCGCCAATTTCACCGATCATGACGATCGACTTGGTGGCTTCGTCGGCCAGGAACAGTTCGAGGACGTCGATGAACTCGGTGCCCTTGACCGGGTCGCCGCCGATGCCGACAGCCGTCGTCTGGCCCAGGCCAGCGTTAGTGGTCTGGAACACGGCTTCATAGGTCAGGGTGCCCGAACGCGACACGACGCCGACCGAGCCTTCCGAGAAGATGCTGCCCGGCATGATGCCGATCTTGCACTGGTTGGGCGTCAGGACGCCCGGGCAGTTCGGGCCGATCAGGCGCGAACGCGAACCGGCCAGGGCCTTCTTCACCTTGACCATGTCCAGCACCGGGATGCCTTCGGTGATGCAGATGATCAGCGGGATCTCGGCTTCGATGGCTTCCAGGATCGAGTCGGCCGCGAAGGGCGGCGGGACGTAGATCACCGAGGCGTCGGCGCCGGTGCGGTCCTTGGCTTCGGCGACGGTGTCGAACACCGGCAGGCCGATGTGGGTTTGACCGCCCTTGCCGGGGGTCACGCCGCCGACCATCTGCGTGCCGTACGCGATGGCTTGTTCGGTGTGGAAGGTGCCTTGAGCGCCGGTGATGCCCTGGCAGATGACCTTGGTGTGCGAACCGATCAGAACCGACATTAACGGGCGCCCTTCACAGCGGCGACGATCTTCTCGGCGCCGTCAGACAGATCGTTGGCGGCGATGACGTTCAGGCCGCTTTCCGAGATGATTTTCTTGCCGAGTTCGACGTTGGTGCCTTCCAGACGGACGACCAGCGGAACCTGGAGACCGACTTCCTTCACGGCGGCGATGACGCCTTCCGCGATGATGTCGCAGCGCATGATGCCGCCGAAGATGTTGACCAGGATGCCCTTCACGGCCGGATCGGCGGTGATGATCTTGAAGGCCGCGGTGACCTTCTCCTTCGAAGCGCCGCCGCCGACATCCAGGAAGTTGGCCGGCTCGGCGCCGTACAGCTTGATGATGTCCATGGTGGCCATGGCCAGGCCAGCGCCGTTGACCATGCAGCCGATTTCGCCGTCCAGGGCGATGTAGGCCAGGTCGTACTTCGAGGCTTCGATTTCCTTGGGGTCTTCTTCGCTCTCGTCGCGCAGCGCCTTGATGTCCGGGTGACGGAACAAGCTGTTGCCATCGAACGACAGCTTGGCGTCGAGGACGCGCAGGTGATCGTCAGCGGTGACGATCAGCGGGTTGATCTCGAGCATGGCCATGTCCTTGGCCATGAACGCCGTATACAGCTGGTTCAGCAGCGAGGCGGCTTCCTTGGCCAGGGCGCCGGTCAGGCCCAGAGCCTTGGCCAGGGCGCGGGTGTGGGTCGGCCACACGCCGGTCGCCGGGTCGATGGTGAAGGTATGGATCTTCTCGGGCGTCGAGTGCGCGACGTCTTCGATATCCATGCCGCCTTCGGTCGAAGCGACCACCGAGACCTTGCTCGAAGCGCGGTCAACCAGCAGCGACAGGTAGAATTCCTTGGCGATCGCCGCGCCTTCTTCGATGTAGAGGCGGTTGACCTGCTTGCCCTTGGGGCCGGTCTGGTGGGTCACCAGCACGCGGCCGAGCATTTCCTCGGCGTTGAGGCGGACCTCTTCGACCGACTTGACGACGCGGACGCCGCCCTTGGCGTCGGGGCCCAGGCCCTCGAACTTGCCCTTGCCACGGCCACCGGCGTGGATCTGGCTCTTCACGACGAAGACCGGCGTGCCCAGCTTTTCAGCGGCGGCGGCGGCTTCGTCCGGCGTGAAGGCGGCGAAGCCGCGCGGCACGGGGGCGCCGAACTCGGCGAGTACGGCTTTGGCTTGATGTTCGTGGATGTTCATGAGGGCCCGGTCTCGACGACGGCTTTCTGAAATGTGGCCGGGTTATAGGAGCGCTATTTCGCAGGCGCAACCGCGTGACGACGATAAGGTGAAGGCTTGCGTGCTTATATTGTCCGAAAGGACAGGGGCGCCACGCGTTTAGGCGCGCCCGGCAAGGGAAACCCTTGACCCGGCGGAACTGTTACCGGTCACACCATTTTTGTCCGTGAACGGCTGTCCACCGGTGTCAGAACTGATGACCGGGATCGTCGAACAAGAACAGGATGAACGACAGCATCGCGGCGGCGTCGCGAGTCTTCGCGCCTTTCGCCGGAAGATACGCCACGCTGGGGGCCGTCAGGGTGATGCCGTCGCCCGACAGGTCCAGGGCGCCCACATCCACGCCATCCTGGCTGTAGATATAGCCCAGCACCTTGCCGCCGCCGATCGGCACGTTGCCGACCTGCTCGGTGCGCGCCCGCAGAGTGACGCCGCCGAACCGCAATTCGCCGGTGCGCTGCGGCTGCTGGAGGGCCTTCAACAGCGAGCCGCCCTGGGCGAACACCAGGGTGAAGTCGGCGTCGTCGCCCGCCCCGGGTCCCGAGAGGGTGCAGACATATTGCAGCTTCTCGGTCTTGTAGGTGATGCCGAGAATCTTCTTCTTGCCCTGGCCGCCGCCGCACGAGACCGCGACGGGCCCCAGGCTCGGGCCGGTGAACTCGAACTTGATGCTCGACTTGGTGCTGCCGCCAAAGCCGGTGATGCTGTTGCTGCTGCGCTTGGCGATGCCTCTGGCGGCTTCGTACTCGGCGAGCGTGACGATGGGCTTGAAGAGGCTCTTGCCTTTCTTCATGCCCACCTTGACCTTCTCGGTCGTCTTGGTGATCGGCGCATCCGCGAAGGCTGGCGCGGCCAAAGTCAGGCTGATGGCGGCGGCAAGGCCAATGGCGACGGTCTTCATGACAAGCTCCCCCCCGAGCGTCGGCTGGTCGACGCGGCGGAGCTTGCCACAGATCGGCGTTATCTCAACCCTTTGGCGAAACCGACGCCGAGGCTCGCCGCTCCAGCTTGCCCCAGCCGACCCGGCCGCCGCGGATGGCGGTGACCACCGACTTGACCACCACATAGTACATCAGCTGGCGGTAGCCGAACCGCTGCACCGGCAAGAACGGCAGGTCCGCCCACGGCGCGCGCTTCTCCAGGGCCATGCCCAGGGCGCCGGCCGACAGGTCCACGGCGATGAAGATCGCCCAGTAGGTCAGGCCCAGCAGCATGTCGTCGGGACGCCACTCCACCGGGTGGGCGATGGCGGCGTATAGGCCGCTGACCAGGCTCCAGACCACCGCCAGGTCGACCAGCGGCGCGGCCACGGCCAGGATGATCTGGAACAGCCAGATCTGCGGCAGGGCCACGAAGCCCAGCACCGGAGTCTTGCTGTTGAACATCGCCTTGCGGTGCTTCCACACGCATTGCAACGTGCCGAACGACCAGCGGAAGCGCTGCTTGAGCAGGCCGCCGACCGTGTCCGGGGCCTCGGTATAGGCACGGGCCTCGGGGTCGAAGGCGACCTTCCAGCCGGCGCGCTGGCAGGCGATGGTCAGGTCCTGGTCCTCGGCCAGGGTGTCGGCCGGATAGCCGCCCAGGTCGTCCAGCACGCTCTTGCGCCAGGCCCCGACCGCGCCCGGCACCACGGTCACCGCGCCCAGGGCCGACAGCGCCCGGCGTTCCAGGTTCTGAGCGGTGACGTATTCCAGCGCCTGCCAGCGGGTGACGATGTTCAGGCGATTGCCGACGATGGCGTTGCCGGCCACGGCCCCGACGTCCGGATCCTGGAACCAGCGCGCCAGGCGGCCGATGGTCGAGGGCGGGAACAGGGTGTCGGCGTCCAGGGCCACCACGAACTCGCCCTTGGCGACGGCCAGACCGCGATTGACCGCCCGCGCCTTGCCGCCGTTTTCGAAGCTCAGCAGCGTCACGCGCGGATCATTGGCGAAGTGGTCGCGAACCTCGTCGGCCGTGCGGTCCTTGGAGCCGTCGTCCAGGACCAGCACTTCCAGGTTCTTCCAGTCGCTTTCCAGGATCCGCGCGATCGAGGCGGCGATCACCTTCTCTTCGTTGAAGCAGGGGATCAGCACCGAGACCAGCGGACCGTTGTCACTGTCCAGATCGGCCGGCTCTTCATGCGTCCAGAAGCGGTGGACCAGAGCCAGGCTGGCCAGGAACACCAGCCGCGCGACGCCCAGGAAGATGGCCGACAGGAACAGGAAGGTCATGACCGCCTGCGTCCAGCGGAAGAAGTCGAAGCCCAGCCGGTCGACAGCCAGGTCCAGGCCCGTGCGCGAAGTCGGCGGCATGACCTGTTGCGGCGTCATGCCAGCCAGCTCGCCGACCGTGACCAGGCGATAGCCGCGCGCGCGGATCTGGTCGATCAGCTCGGGCAAGGCCGCCACGGTGCGGCTGCGATCGCCGCCGGCGTCGTGCAGCAGCACCACCTGGCCGGGGTTGTTCCCGGGGTTATCCAGTCGGTCCAGGACGCGGTCGATGATCTGCTGCTTGGTCGGCTTCTGCCAGTCGTCGGGGTCGATGCGCAGGCCCACGGTCATGTAGCCCAGGGTCTGGGCGATCACGAGCGGCGCCACCTCATGCGGGGTCGACGGCTCGGCGTCGCCGAAGAACGGCGGGCGGAACAGGCGCATCGAGCGGCCGGTGATCACCTCGAACAGACGCTGGGTGGCGTTCAGCTCGACCTGCACCTGGGGCAGCGGCGTCTCGGCGATGTTGGGGTGGGTCCAGCTGTGACCGCCCACGTCGTGGCCCTCGTCCACCTCGCGCTGCACCAGGTCGGGGCGGCGTTGCATGTTCTGGCCGATGACGAAGAAGGTGGCCGGAGCCTTCTTCTGCTTGAGGATGTCCAGGATCTTCGGCGTCCAGCGGCCGTCGGGGCCGTCGTCGAAGGTCAGGGCCACCAGCCCCTTCTTCTGGCCATAGCGCTCGATGACATAGCTGGACGGAATGACGTCGTAGGTTTGGCCCGAGACCAGTCCCGTGTCGGGGTCAAACTCCAGAGAGCGCTTGCCGGGCGTCGGCAGGGCCGCGATACGCAGCACCTCGCCGCCGCCGTCGAAGTCGACGCCCTGCCCGTTCGACAGCGTCGTCAGCCCCGCCGCCGAGGCCTGGCCATAGGGCTTGCCCAGCACCGACCAGACGCCCGGATCCTCCATGCCCATCCGCCACAGGCCATAGCCGCGCGGCTTCCAGGGGTCGGAGACCTTGACCTCATTGAACAGCGTGACCGCGTCCATGAACCAGACGACGTGGTCGTCGCCATTGTCGTCCGTATAGGTGTAGGTCGGGTTCAGCGCGTCGTCGTCCATGCGGATGGTCGCCCCGGAATCCTGGGCGTTGCGCATGGCCTCGTGGAAGGTGGCGGGGGCGCCCGAGGCGCGGCTGCCGTCCTTATTCAACGTCCAATCGTAGCCGTAGGCGCCGAGCGCCAGCACGGTGCGGCTGGGGTCCAGGTGCGCGAAGCGCTTTTCCAGTTCGCTCTCGTACCAGTCCTGACCGGCGTTGGGGCCCGGATCGCCCAGGGCGTAGTGCTGGTCATAGGCCATCAGCACCAGGGTGTCGGACGACGCCTGCAGACGCTTGAGCGGCCAGCCCTCCTCGTCGAACGGGGCGGTGACCCAGACTTCGCGGCCGGCGTCCTTCAGGGCCGCGCGGGCCTCGTCCAGGAACTTCGGATAGGCGGCCAGGCCCTTGGCCGACAGCGACTCGAAGTCGAAGACATAGCCGCCATAGCCGCGCTGGGCGGCCAGGGTGACCAGGTTGCTGATCAGCTTGCCGCGGGCCAGCGGGTTGGCCAGCAGGGCGTCGGCCATCGGCCCGTCGAACGCGGCGTTGGCCGAGTTGTGGACCAGCGGCAGCACGGCCGGCTTGTTCGCGGCGGCGGCGATGCGGGCGCTGCCTTCCGGGTCGTCGGTGACGTCGATGTCGCCGCGCGAGCCGTTGATCGCCACCCACTGCGGCGAGACCACATCCAGCTTGTCGATGTTGCGGCGCAGGGACTCGCGGCTGTCCTCGTCCCACGAGACATAGAAGCCGACCGAGAGCGGCCGCGCCGCCGCGTCGTTGGCGGCTCCGCCCTTGGGACGGGGCACCCGGCGCCAGGTCTTGGCCGAGGCCTTGAGCTTGTGCGCCGTCTCCTGGTGCAGCGACGTCAGGATGTGCGGATCCTTCAGCGGCGCATCAGGCAGATGCGGGGCGAAGGCCAGGGTCGCCACAAAGCCGGCCACCACCGCGGCGATGGCCGAGGCGACAATGCCCAGGATCAGCTTGGCCCGCCGCTCACGCTTGCCCGTGGGATCGTGAAAGATGTGACGGTCGTCTGGAGTCATTGGTGGGCGCTCGCGTTCTGCGCGCCCTTTGATACCCGAAATTGACCGAACCGTGGCCGTGGAAAGCCTGCGACGTTCCGTCGCTCGCTATTCGACCCAGTCGCGTTCCAGCCGTCGCGAGGCCAGGAAGAACAGCAGCGCCGCCAGCAGGTAGAAGCCCATGCCGGTATAGATGGCCCAGCGCAGCGACTCCGCGCCGAAGGTCGGCTTCAGCAGGTCCGAAACAGCGCCGAAATAGTAGACGCCGACGGCGATGCCCAGCAGGTTGTTGATCAGCAGGAACAGCGCTGAGGTCGTGGTGCGCATCGGCGCTGGCGCCAGGTGCTGCACGGCCGCGGTGATGGGCCCCAGCCAGGCCAGGTTCAACCCGGTGGGGATCAGGAAAATCACGAAGGCCAGGGCCAGCGAGGCTTGCCCGCCGAGCCCGCCGACCAGCGTCCCGCTGTTCATGGCCAGCAGGAAACACGGCACCGAGATCAGGAAGGCCACCGCCGGGGTCAGCGGATAGCCGGCCTTGGACTTCGCGCCCAGACGGTCGGCCATCACGCCGCCCATCCAGATGCCGATCACGCCGCCCAGGAAGGCGATGCCGGAATAGTACCAGGCCGTCTGGGCCAGGGTCAGGCCCAGGCTGCGCATGAAGAACGACGGCAGCCAGGCGGCGACGCCATAGCCGCAGACCGACGAGGAGGCCGCGCCCAGGGCCAGCAGCCAGAAGCTGGGCTTGGCGGCCAGCAGCCTGACTACCTGCCCGAGAGGCGCGGCCGGCGCGGGCGCGGCCGGCGGCGCGTCGGGTGTGCGGTCGGCGCCGCCGCGCGGCGGATCACGCACCACCAGCCGGAAAAGCGGCGCGAGCAGCACGCCCAGCAGGCCGACCACGATGAAGGCCATGCGCCAGCCGTAGTGGACGGCCAGCAGGCCGCCGACCAGCGTGCCCGCCGCCGTCCCCAGTGGAATGCCGAAGGCGTAGGCCGCCAGCGCCCGGGCGCGCTGGCGCCTGGGGAAATAGTCAGAGATCAGGGAATAGGCCGGGGCGACGCCGCCCGCCTCGCCGATGCCGACGCCCATGCGGGCCAGGAACAGGTGGCTGAAGCTGCCGACGAAACCGCACAGGGCGGTGAAACCGCTCCACAGCGTCAGCGCCGCAGTCATGATCCAGACGCGGCTGAAGCGGTCGGCCAGCCAGGCGATCGGAATGGCCAGGGTCGTGTACAGCAGCGCGAACGCCAGGCCGCCCATCAGGCCGAACTGCGCGTCGGTGAGGTCGAACTCCTCCTTGATCGGCTTGGCCAGGATGCCGAGGATCTGCCGGTCCAGGAAATTGAAGGTGTAGGCCAGGATCAGCATGGCCAGGACCACGTAACGATAGCCGGAGCCCTGCCCCTTCGCCGTCGCCTGCTGTTCGCTCATCACCTGCCCCCGTTTACGCTACAGCTACATAAAGAAAGGGCGGGGCCTGTTGCAGCAAGCCCCGCCCTAGACGTTTCGCCTAGATTTTTAGAACGCCACCTCGACCGAGGCGGCCACCGTCCGCGGCGGGCCGTAGAAGCCGATCACCGAGTTGTTGTAGGTGGCCCCGGCGAAGTTGTAGCCGCCGGTGCGGTACTTCTCGTTCGTCAGGTTCTTGCCGGTCAGGGCCAGCTTGTACTTGCCGCCCGGGGCGGTCCAGATCGCGGTGGCGTCCACCAGGGTGAAGGCCTTCTGGTCCAGGGCCGGCAGCGGCTGCTCGAACTGCTGGTAGGCGTCGCGATAGCTGACCATCGGGGTGATCGCCAAGTCGCCGCCCGCCAGTTCGCCGCGCCAGGTCAGGCTGACATTGCCCGTCCATTCCGGCGTGTTCTGGAAGCCGTACAGGTCGGCGACGTTGATCACCTGGCCGGTCGCCAGGGTCTGGCTCGGGTTCAGCGGGTTGGGCGCGCCGGCCGGCACGAAGCGGCTGAAGGTGTCGTACTTGGCGTGGATGTAGCCCAGGGCGACATTGGCCGAGAAGCTCTGGCTCAGGCGGGCGTTGGCCTCGAACTCGGCGCCGTACAGGGTGGACGAACCGGCGTTGTCGACCGAGCTGGCGATGCCCGACGGCACCACGACCTGGGTCGTGACCTGCTGGTCGGTATACTTCGACAGGAAGATCGCCGACGAGAACGAGACCTTACGGTCCAGGGCGAAGCCCTTCAGGCCCGCCTCATAGGTCTTCACGACTTCCGGCTTGTAGCCGTTCGTGGTCTGCGGGGTGATGAAGGCGTCGCCGCGCATGTCCCAGCCGCCCGACTTGTAGCCCTTCGAGAACGATGCGTAGGTCGTCAGATCGTCGTTCAGCTCGTACGAGGCCGAGATACGCGGGGTGAACTGCGAGAAGGTCTTGTGAGCGTCGTAGTTGGTCCGCACCTGCAGAATCGGACGATTGACGCCGCCCTGATACGGCGACGGCGTGGCGCCCAGATAGAAGAAGCGGAACACGTTGGCGCGCTTGGCGTCGCGCGTGGCGCGGGCGCCCAGCGAGACCTTGAAGCGGTCGGTCAGGTTGGCGCTGAAGTCGAAGAACGCCGCGAAGCTCTGGGTGTTGACCTTGCCGCCGTCGGCGATCGAGACGCCCAGATTGCCGGCGATGGTGTCGAACTCGCCCGAGGCCTGGCTGTTCATGTAGTACAGGCCAAAGACGCCCTGGACGTTGTCGTCCGAATATACCGCCTGCAGTTCCTGCGAGAACGAGCTGTCGTCATAGGTGGCCGGCACGTCCAGCGTCGGCAGCGGCGTGCCGTCGAAGTCGATCAGGGTCTGGGTGTGGCCCTTGCGGCTGGCGGTGATCGACTTCAGCGTGATCGCGTCGGTGACGTTGTACTCGCCCGTCAGCGACAGGCCCTTGGTCATCACGTGGTTCTTGTCGCCCAGGCCGGCCTGGGTGTCATAGATGTCGAGGATCGGATAATTGCCCGCCGTCGGCAGGGTCTCGCGGTGGCCGTGTCGCGGGTTGGAGTCGTCCGACACGTGGTCGTAGGCCAGGCGGAAGAACAGGTCCTGCGTCGGCTTCCACTCGGCGCTCAGGCGATAGGCCTCGACGTCCTTGTCGTAGTGCTCGGCGCCGGTGGTCAGGTTCTTGCCGTAGCCGTCGCGCTTGTAGAGGGCGTACGAGCCGCCCACCGACAGGCCGCCGCCGACCGGCGTCTGGCCCGAAACCAGCAGGTCGGTCTGGTTATAGCTGCCGTACGTGCCGCGGATCTTGGCGCCGGCTTCGTCGCCCAGCTTCTTGGTCACGTACTTGATGGCGCCGCCGATGGTGTTGCGGCCATAGAGGGTGCCTTGCGGGCCGCGCAGCACTTCGATGCGCTCGATGTCGAAGATGTCCAGCACCGCGCCTTGCGGGCGATAGATGTAGACGTCGTCGACATACAGGCCGACGCCGGGCTCGTAGCCCCACAGCGGATCCTGCTGGCCCACGCCGCGGATGTAGCTGATCAGGGTCGAGTTCGAGCCACGGGCGGTCTGCACCGTGATGTTCGGGGTCGTCTGGGACAGGACGGTGATGTCCGTGCCGCCCGTGCGCTCCAGCTTCTCGGCCGAGAAGGCCGAGACGGCGACCGGGACGTCCTTGAGGCTTTCCTCGCGACGACGGGCGGTGACGACCACCTCCTCGACGCTCGCGGTGTTGTCGCCGGCAGGCGCTTCCTGAGCCGCCGCGACGCCCGCGATCGTGCTCCACGCCGCGCCAGCCAGCAGCGCGGCCTTCCACATCGAAGTCATGGGTTTCCCCTCCCTTACGTTCCGCCCTTCCCGAGCCGGATCCGTCTTGTGCGGAGGCGTGCGCGGGACCCTCGCCAATTCATCGAACAGCGAATTGCAAGCACCATCACCCGAACCGGCGGCGAGCGCCAGCTATTTTTCACCAAGTGATGAAAAAGGGGCGGGGACGGATGATGCTCCCCCGCGGTGCGGGGGAGCTGTCGGCGGAGCCGACTGAGGAGGCCAGCTGGACGTCGGCCGCGTTAGCCCCCTCCGGCCCTCTGGGCCACCTCCCCCGCATCGCGGGGGAGGATCTACTTTCCGCCCTTGGCGATCACGGCTTCAAAGCCGGCGGCGCAGTACGAGAACAGGCGCTGGCGGACCGCTTCCAGGTCGCTGGAGTGGCACTCGCCCTCCGACAGGCTGTCGATCCGTCCGGTCTCGGACAAGGACAGCATCATCGATCCGGTCAGGAACTGATAGCACCAGTAGAGGTCACGGTACTCGGCCTGGGGACGCAGGGTCTTCAGGGTCTCGACCAGCTGGTGGACCACGGGATCAAAGAACCGGGCCATGGTCTCGCCGCCCCAGGCCGGCGTGTTGTTCACCTGGGCGACAAGGGCGAAGTAGCTCTTCCAGCCCGCGCCGCCGTCCTGGCTGATGCGCAGCAGCGGCTCGATGAAGGCCTCGATCACGCCCTCGACGGTCATGGTCGCCGGATCATGCGCCGCGACATAGGCGTTCATCGACGCCTCGCGGGCCTGGTTCAGGATCTCGGCGCGACGCAGGAACACCGCGTCGAACAGCTCGCGCTTGGCCCCGAAATAGTAGTGGATCAGCGCCGTATCGACGCCGGCCTCGGACGCCACCTGGCGGGTGGTCACGCCGTGGAAGCCGTGCCGCGCGAACAGGCCCTCGGCCGCGTCGAGGATGGTTTCCTTCAGGTCCAGGCCCTTGGCCTTGGACGGTCGGCCCCGCCCGCCGGCGCGGGCGCCGGCCTTGGGTGAGGGCTTGGCTGCGGTCATGAAGTGGGGTCCGCCGTGATTGCGCTCCGTCCTCGGATAGGCGCAACCCGGCGGGGCTGGCAAGACCGGCGTTTTCCCAACCCCAAAGTCAGCCCAGAAAGACCGACCACATCAGACGGCCCGGGATGAAGGTGAACAGGCCCGCCAGCAACAGCCCGCCGACGAACATCGCGGTCATGGCGCGGCGGTGCGCCGAGACCTTGCCGCGCCGGATGGCGTAGACCGCGCCGGGCAGGGCTACGATCGTCCAACCCGACAGCAGGTGGATGAAGCTGAAGTGGCCGTGGTTCATGCCGCGGATGAACAGCGAGCTGACCGCCGTGATCCCCATGGCGACCACCCAGGTCCAGCCCAGGACCTTGTGCAGGGTCGTACCCTTCACCCGCATCATCAGCACGATGCCGATGGCCAGGGCCATCAGGGCGGCGGTCAGATGGACCTGCACCACGGTCGGCGCGGCGGCGATGAGCGAGACGTTCGGCGCGTGCGGCTTCAGCGCGATCACGGCGGCGATGGCGACAGCGGCGCCCACACCCATCGCGGCTTGCGAAATTGACTTGCCGTACGCGGCCATCTGCCTTCACTCCAGATCGTGGCGGGGCGGGAAACGCCTCGCCGTTGGGAACCTGAGTGGAGTGGGCGGGTCCGTGCCTCAATCGACGTTGCGCCAGTCGCCGGCTTCGTTTCGCCAATGGCTGGCCGGCGCCGTTCACGCTTCGCGAACGGCGGTGACCGCCAAGGAGAGCCTGCGAGGCTTCGCGGTCTCGGCGGCGGCCGGCGTGTTCCTGGCGCTGCTGGGCGCGTTCGGCACCGACGCCGTGCCGTTCGGAATCCGGGTCGCCTACTGGGCGGGGCTGTGCTTTGCCGGCGCCATCGTCGGCACCACGGTCAGCCACCTGATCGGCGGCGACGGCCGGGCCGACGAGAAGCCCTGGCTCTATGCGACCCTGACCGTGATCGGCGTCACCCTGCCCTTCACCCTGGTGGTCTGGCTGGTCAGCGACCTGACCTTCTACGGCCAGCTGAAGGCGGGCGGCTTCCTGGGCTACCTGCTGCCGGTGTTCATCGTCACGGTGGCGATGACGGGCCTGAACTTCCTGGTCCAGCGCACCCCGCCGCAGACCCACGCGGCGCCGGCCGGGACGCCGCCGCCGCGTTTCCTGGACCGCCTGCCGCCCAAGCTGCGCGGCGGCGAGCTGTGGGCCGTCGAGGCGGAAGATCACTATCTGCGCCTGCATACCTCGCGCGGCCAGGACCTGATCCTGATGCGGCTGTCCGACGCCGTGGCCGAGCTGGAAGGCATCGAAGGCGCCCAGACCCACCGCTCATGGTGGGTGGCCAAGGCGGCCGTCGACGGCGCCAAGCGCGGCGACGGCCGGGCCACCTTGCAGCTGAAAGGCGGCGTCGAAGCCCCCGTCAGCCGCGCCTATTCCAAGGCCCTGCGCGAAGCCGGCTGGTACTAGGCGGCTCGCGCGCCCGGACGGCTGCGGCAGCCATTGGACTGGCCGACGCTGAACTGGCCCATCAGCTGGGTCAGGTTATCGGCCTCGCGCGACAGGGCGTGGCTGGCGGCCGTGCTCTCCTCGACCATGGCGGCGTTCTGCTGGGTGGCCTGGTCCATCTGGCCGACGGCGCTGTTGACCTGCTCCAGGCCGGTAGCCTGCTCCTGGGCCGAGGCGGCGATCTCGGCGACCACGCCGTTGATCTGGGCGACCTGGGCGACGATCCGCTGCAGGGCCTCGCCGGTCTTGCCGACCAGCTGGACGCCGGCGTCGACCTGCTCGGTCGAAGCATTGATCAGCGCCTTGATCTCCTTGGCCGCGTCGGCCGAACGCTGGGCCAAGGCCCGCACCTCTTGGGCGACGACGGCGAAACCGCGACCAGCCTCGCCCGCCCGCGCGGCTTCGACGCCGGCGTTCAGGGCCAGCAGGTTGGTCTGGAAGGCAATCTCGTCGATGACGCCGATGATGTTGCCGATCTGGGCCGAGGACTTCTCGATCTCGCCCATGGCCTCGACAGCGTCGGCCACGACCTGGCCGCCGGTCTCGGCGTCGGACTTGGCGGCCCCGACCACGCGACGGGCCTCCTTGGCGCCTTCGGCGGTGCGCTTGACGGTCGAGGTGATCTCTTCCAGCGCCGCGGCGGTCTCTTCCAGGCTGGCGGCCTGCTGCTCGGTGCGGCGGGCCATGTCGTCGGAGGCGTTGGTGATCTCGCGGCTGCCGGCGCGGATGCCGTCGGCATTGCCGACGATCACCGTCATGGCGTCCTGCAGCTTGCCCGCCGCGCCGTTGAAGTCGGCCCGCAGCTTCTCGTACTCGACTGGCAGGGCGTCGTTGACGCGATAGGTCAGGTCGCCCTTGGCCAGGTGCGACAGGCCGACCCCGAACGACTCGACCACCAGCTGCTGCTGTTCGGCGATGGCCTTGGCGGCGGCGGCCTGGCGTTCGGCTTCCGAGCGTTCCTTGGCGGCCGCGACTTCGGCGTCGGCGCGCAGCTTGGCGATGGCGTTTTCCTTGAACACCTGGACCGCGCCGGCCATCTGGCCCAGCTCGTCCTTCTGGCCCACGGCCGGCACCGTGATGCCGTTGTCGCCGTCGGCCAGGCGACGCATGGCGGCGGTCATGGCTTGCAGCGGATTGCTGACCTTGCCGGTCACGACATGGGTGGCGAAGGCCATCAGGCCCGCCGCGACCAGAGCGATGACGGCCATGATCCCGGTGGCGATATTGCCCGCCGTCTTGGCGGCGACGCCATCGTCGTGGGCGACGCGGGTCTGCAGATCCACCAGGGCGCCGACATTGGCGGTGACGGGATCGATCGCGGGATAGAGCCTGCCGTCGACGAAGGCCTGGAGACCGGCGGTGTCATTGGCCTTCAGCAAGCCTTGCAGGGTCTCGACCGTACTGTCGGCGGCCGGCAGGGCGGCGGTGACCTTGTCGGCCAGCACCTTTTCCTCGTCGGTCATCTCGGTGGCGGCATAGGCCTGCCAGTTCTGGCTGATCGTCGACTTGGCGGCGGCGACATTCTCGGCGGCCTTGGCCATCGACAGCTCGCCCGACCGCGCCTTGTGAGCGCTGTCGACGATGTTGACCGCATACATGTCGCTGACGGCCTTGAGCTGCTGCATCGGCTCGACACGGTCGGCGATCACCGACTGCATGCGCTGATTGGCGACGCCGTTGGCGACGAAGCCCGAAAGCCCCATCGCCGCCATGCCCACGCCCAGCGCGGCCAGGCAGCCCAGCAGTCTCGTCTTGATGGTCCAGGTCATCGGAAGTTCCCCGCTTTGAGCGCGAGGAAAGCCTCCGATCGTTAACCAAAACCTTCGCCGCAACCGGGCGTAGGCTGCGCGTATTTTGGCGTGTCTGGCCGGCGTCTGAAGTTTGAGCGGAGCTTAAGGAATGAACCGGTCGCGACACCGCCGGCCGGGCGACGAATTGTCGGCCTGTCGCCACGGCGAGGGGAAATATCACCGCCGAACGGCGATACCTCCCCACTATGCGACAGAACGTCGCGGCTTAGCCGTAGTGGATGTCGACATTGGCCGCAGCCGTGCCGACCGTCAGGCCCGTCACCCCGATCAGGCGGATCAGGCCGTCGCCGCTGTTGGCCCCCAGCGTGCCGTCCTGGTGATAGATGTAGGTGTCGCCATTGTACTCGAACACGCCCGTGGCGTTGGGCGCCACCAGGGTCGAGACGTTGATGAGCGCCTGCTCCAGGGTCGTCGCCGAACCGACGGCCAGACCGGTGACCACCGAGGGGACCGCCGAGGTCAGGTCGATATGGTCCACGCCCTTGGCGAAGTCGGTGATCGTGGCATAGGCCGTCACCTTGCTGTCCTCGATCCGCAGGTTCGAGAAGCGCGGCGCAGCGATGCCGTCCTGGTACAGCTTGAAGGTGTCGGAGCCGCCGCCGAGCGTGATGCTCGACGTCGTCTGGAACCGCAGGTCGACAGCTATGCTGTCGTTGTAGCCCGACAGCACCGCGGTGCTCACATTGGACCCGCCGAATTCGGTGACATCGATCCCCGCCGAGGCAGAGGCGTCCAGGTTGGCCGTCAGGACGGCCGAGCTGCCGACAATATGGCTGTTGAAAGCGGCGGTCAGACGGCCCGTCCCGGTGACCACGATCGCGCCAGCCACGAAGTTGGTGTTCTGCGACGTGACGGCCCCGAGCACGCTGTCGCTCTGCACGTGCAGGATCAGCGCCCCGTCGTTGTTCGTGACGTACAGGTTGGTCGGCGAGGCGTTGCTGCTGGTGACGCCGTTCAGATAGGCGTGGACAACCGGCGCGCCGACGCTCCGCGAGGACGAGCCAGTGAACACCAGATCGGTATTGTAGTTGGCCGTCAGGGTCCCGCCACTGACGCCGTCCATCTTCAGCGCCACGCCCCAGTTGATGTTGTCCAGCCGCGTCGAAGTCGTCGACGCGCGCAGGGTGATGTCCTGCAGGCCGGTATAGCCGGAGACGACCAGCGGCGGCGTGAACGTGCCGGCGGGCACCGTGTACGACGGCTTGAAGCTCTCGAGCACCAGGTGCTCGACATTGGTCACCTTGATCTTGTCGACAGCGGTATCGGTGGACCCCATCACCAGCGTATCGTCGCCCGCGCCGCCATCGACGATCGCGCCGTTGATCATCCGGGTCACGGTGATCACGTCATTGCCCGCGCCGCCGCTGATCTTGCCGTTCGGCGCGCCGCCCAGGACATCGACCGCGGCGTTCAGCTGAGCGACGGTGATGGTGTCGTTGCCGTCGCCGCCGTCGATATAGCCGCTGACCGCTCCGCTAAAGGTGACGGTGTCGTGGCCGCCCGCGACAACGACCGAACCGTTCAGGTCCGCGCCGGTCACGGTGTCGTTGTTGGCCGTCGAACGCAGGGTCGAGTCGGTCGCGTCCGGGGCCACGCTCTGGTTGGCCGTGACCGCGATCGTCGCCCCGGCCGCATAGGTCGGCTGCTGGCCATAGGTTCCCAGGAGGTCGGTGAAGAACACCGCCTGGCCGTCATTGGCGAGATCGGCCAGGAACGCGTCATTGGCCTTGGCGTACGAGCCGATGTCTTCCTTGGCGGCCGCCGAGAGCAGCCAGCCGACCATGGCGGCCTTGGCGCCGATGCCGCCGGCGCCATCACCCCCGTAGGCGGCGAAGTATTCGGCGCGGGTGTAGGTCCCGCCCAGGCCGTTGGGCACCTGGCTGTTCAGCAGCTCGTCGACCTTGGCCGCGCTGGGCGTGAAGCCGAAGATCTCGGCATAGGCCTTGGCCGTGGCGTCGGCCATGCTGAGCCCGCCATAGGCCGCCGAGAACCGGGCCGCGCCCTCGCCATTCTTGCCCAGATTGACCGCGAAGTTGATGTAGCGGTTGTCGGAATTGAAGCTCTGGTAGTACGCCGCGTTGAGGTTGTTGGCGTTGCCGCCGGTCGGCGAGACCAGATAGTCGATCCCGCTCATCTTGGGCGTATAGCCGGCGAAGAAGGCGTAGGAGAGCGTGGCCACCGAAGTGGTGGTCGCGACCATCTTGCCGATCTCGGCCTGCGCGTCGGCCAGGCTCAGGGTCGCGGCGTCGACCTGGCTGGCCAGGGTCTGCAGCTTGGCGAGATCCGCCGTCGGAATGTTCGAGAACTTGATGCGGGAGACATCGCTGTAGGCGGTCTCCAGAACTTGAAGCGTGGCCATAACTCAACCTCCGGCATTGCTGCCGTCATGAGTATGGATTTTGCTGTACAACGCAAGCTTGGCCTTAAAATTTAATGAGTCCCGGCCGCCGGAGCGGCCGGGATCACACGGCGCCTTAAGCCTTCCAGCCGCCGCCCAGGGCCTTGTAGATGGCCACGACGTCGGTGTTGACGCCGGTCTCGGCGACCGTGAGAGCGTCCTCGGCGGCCAGCAGGGTGCGCTCGGCGTCCAGCAGGACGAGGAAGTCGATGCCGCCTTCCTTGTACTGCACGCGGGCCAGCTCGGCCGCGCGGCGCGAGGCTGCCGCCTGGTCGGTCAGGCTCTTTAGCTGGGCCTGCTGCTGGCGGTAGGAGACCAGGGCGTTCTCCAGATCCTCAAGCGCCCGCAGCACCGTCTGGTCGTAGTTAGCCAAGGCCGCCTCGTCACGCGCCTTGGCCGCCCGCAGGCGGGCGTGGGCGCTGCCCAGGTCCAGGGCCGGCCAGCTGACGCTAGGGGCCACCGACCAGGCCTGGCTGGCGCTGTTGCCAAAGCCCGCCGAGGTCCCCGACAGGAAGCCGACGAAGCCGGTCACCGACACGCGCGGGAAGAGGTCGGCCGTGGCCACCCCCACTCGAGCGGTCGAGGCCGCCAGGCGACGCTCGGCCGCCTGCACGTCCGGACGGCGACGCAGCAGGTCGCCGGCCTGGCCGATCGGCAGCGCCGCGACCAGCGGACGGACGTCCTCGGTCTGCGGAACCAGCAGGGCGTCCAGCGCGCCGGGGCGTTGGCCCGTCAGAACGGCCAGGCGATGGTTGGCGCGCTTCTCGGCCGTGATCAGGCCCGGGATCGCCGCCTCGGTGGCGTTCAGGCGGGCCTGAGCGCTGGCGACGTCGATCGGGCTGCCCGCCCCGGCGTCGAACCGCACCTTGGTCAGGCGCACGGTCTCGCGCTGGGTCTCGAGGTTGCGGTTGGCGACCTTCAGGCGGGCCTGGGCGCCGCGCAGTTCCAGGTAGTTGCGGGCCACCTCGGCCGCGACCGTCACCTGGGCGTCGCGCAGCTCGGCCTGGGCCGCGCCGGCTTCCGCCCCTGCCGCCTCGACGCCACGACGGACGCGGCCGAAGAGGTCGATCTCCCAGCCGGCGTCGAAGCCGGCCTGGTAGCTCTGGTTCTCGACGCGGTCGGTGGTGAAGCCCGGCTGCTGTTGCTTGCTCTTGGCATAGGTCCCGTCGGCCGTGACGTGCGGCAGGAGGTCGAGCTTCTGTTCGGTGAACAGGGCCCGGGCCTCGCCAACGCGGGCGACGGCGATCTTCAGGTCGAGATTGCCGCCCAGGGCCTGGCCGACCAGCTGGTCCAGCACCGGGTCGCCGAAGGCCTTCCACCAGTCGGCTTCCGGATTGGCGGCGGTGAAGACGGCCGGGTCGGCGTTCTGGAAGGCCGCCGGCGGGGTCGCCGGCGCCTTGTAGTTGGGGCCCACCGCGCAGGCGGCGGCCGTCAGGGAGACGCCGGCGATCAGCGCGGCGCGCAGGGTGAGTTTAACGAAGGACATCAGTGCGCCTCCACGGGCGAGGTCAGCTCCGTCTTCTTGGCGGCCTTGCGGGCCGTGAAGCGGCGGATGACGTAGTAGAAGACAGGCGTCAGGATCAGGCCGAACAGGGTCACGCCCAGCATCCCCGAGAACACCGCAACGCCCATGGCCTTGCGCATCTCGGCCCCGGCCCCGTGCGACACCACCAGGGGATAGACCCCCATGATGAAGGCGATCGAGGTCATCAGGATCGGACGCAGGCGCAGGCGGCAGGCCTCCAGGACCGCCTGGAGCGGGCTGTCGCCGTGCTACTCGCGCTCCTTGGCGAACTCCACGATCAGGATGGCGTTCTTACACGCCAGCCCCACCAGCACGATCAGGCCGATCTGGGTGAAGATGTTGTTGTCGCCCTTGCTGATCCACACGCCGGCCAGGGCCGACAGCAGGGTCATCGGAACGATCAGGATCACGACCAGAGGCAGGCTCCAGCTTTCGTACTGGGCGACCAGCACGAGGAAGGCCAGCAGCACGCACAGCGGGAAGATGAAGATCGCCGTGTTGCCCGCCAGGATCTGCTGGTAGGTCAGCTCGGTCCACTCCGAACCCATGCCGTTGGGCAGCTCGGACTTGATGATGTCCTCGAGGGCCTTCTGGGCTTGGCCGGTCGAGTAGCCGGGCGCCGGGCCGCCGTTGATCTCGGCGGTCAGGTAGCCGTTGTAGTGGCTCTCGCGGTCGGGACCGGTCGTTTCCTTGAAGGAGACGAAGGCGCCCAGCGGGATCATCTGGCCTTGGCCGTTGCGGGTCTGCAGGCGCAGCATCTGCTCGGGTTGCAGGCGGAAGCTCTGATCGGCCTGGACGTTGACTTGGTAGGTGTGGCCGAAGCGGTTTAAGTCGTTGACGTACAGCGAGCCCAGATAGACCTGCATCGTCTCGAACAGGTCGGTCAGGGACACGCCCTGGGCCCGGGCCTTTTCACGATCGATGTCGGCCTGCACCTTCGGCACGCTGACCTGGTAGCTGGAGAAGACGCCCGCCAGGGCCGGGTCCTTCTGGGCCTTGGCGATGATGTTCTGGGTGGCGTTGTACAGCTCCTGCGACCCCAGGCCCGCCTTGTCGACGATCTGCATCCGGAAGCCGCCGATGGTGCCCAAGCCCTGCACGGACGGCGGCGGGAAGACCGCGATCTGGGCGTCGGGAATACCGGCGAACTTCTGGTTCAGCTCGCCCACGATGGCGTTGGCCGACAGTTCATGACCCTTGCGGTTCTTGAAGTCGTCCAGCGGGAAGAACACCGCGCCGGAGTTGGGGCTGTTGATGAAGCCGTTGGCCGACAGGCCGGGGAAGGCCACCGAGTGCTTGATGCCCGGGGTCTTCATGGCGATGTCGCCCATCTGGCGGATGACCGCCTCGGTGCGATCCAGCGAGGCCGCGTCGGGCAGCTGGACCACGGCCACGACATAGGCCTTGTCCTGCTGGGGCACGAAGCCGCCAGGGGTCTTGGAGAAGGCGAAGATCGTCAGGATCAGCAGGCCGCCGTACAGGGCCAGGGCGGCCGACGAGCGACCCAGGGTCTTGGCGACGCCGGCGACATAGCCGTTCGAGGCCCTGGCGAAGAAGCGGTTGAACGGGTTGAACAGCCAGCCGAGGGCCGCGTCGATCAGCTTCTGGAAGCGGTCCTTGGGCGCGTCATGCGACTTCAGGAGCACCGCGGCCAGGGCCGGCGACAGGGTCAGCGAGTTGATGGCCGAGATCACCGTCGAGATGGCGATGGTCAGGGCGAACTGACGATAGAACTGGCCCGACAGGCCGCTGATGAAGGCGGTCGGGATGAACACCGCGCACAGCACCAGGGCCGTGGAGATGATCGGTCCGGTCACCTCGGTCATGGCCTTGCGCGTCGCCGCGGCGGGCTCGAGCCCATCGGTGATATTCCGCTCGACGTTCTCGACCACGACGATGGCGTCGTCGACGACGATGCCGATGGCCAGCACCAGGCCAAACAGCGTCAGGGCGTTGAGGCCAAAGCCCAGCATCAGCAGCAGCGCGAAGGTGCCGACCAGCGAGACGGGCACGGCGATCAGCGGAATGATCGAGGCGCGCCAGCCCTGCAGGAACAGCACCACCACCAGCACGACCAGGATGATGGCTTCGATCAGGGTGTGGACCACCGAGTCGATGCTTTCCTGCACGAAGGCCGTGGTGTCGTAGATGATCTCGTAGTCGACGCCTTCGGGGAACTCCTTCTTGAGCTCCTTCATGGTCTTCTTGACCTCGGCGGCCATCTCCAGGGCGTTGGAGCCCGGGCGCTGGAACACCGGCATGGCGACGGCGGACTTGTTGTCGAGCAGAGAGCGCAGGGCGTAGTTGTCGGCGCCCAGCTCCACGCGGGCCACGTCGCCCAGGCGGGTGATCTGGCCGTCCTCGCCCGAGCGGACGATGACCTGGCGGAACTGCTCTTCGTCCGTCAGACGCCCGGGAGCGTTGACCGACAGCTGGAATTCGGCGCCCGAACCGGCGTTGGGCGGGGCGCCCAGCTGGCCGGCGGCGACCTGGACGTTCTGCTCGCGCAGGGCCCGCACGACATCGCCGGCGGTCATCGACAGGGCGGCCAGCTTTTCCGGATCCAGCCACACGCGCATCGAGTAAGCGCCCGCGCCGAAGATCTGCACGTCGCCCACGCCATCGATCCGCTTGAGGCGGTCGCGAACGTTCAGCTGCGCGTAGTTGCTGAGATACAGCATGTCGTAGCGGTTGTTCGGCGAGATCATGTGCACGACCAGGGTCAGGTCGGGCGAGGCCTTGTTGGTCGTCACGCCGATGCGCTGGACCTCCTGCGGCAGCTTGGGCAGCGCCTGGGCCACCCGGTTCTGCACCTGCACCTGGGCCTTATCCAGGTCGGTGCCGAGCGCGAAGGTGACGGTCAGGATCATCGCCCCGTCGGAGGCCGACTGGGACGACTGGTAGATCATCCCCTCGACGCCGTTGATGGCCTGTTCGAGGGGGGCGGCCACCGTCTCGCCGATGACGTTCGGGTTGGCGCCGGGATAGGCCGCGCGCACCACGACGGTGGGCGGCACGACTTCCGGATATTCGCTGATCGGCAGGTTCGGCAGCGAGACCAGGCCGGCGATGAAGATGATGATGGAGAGCACGGCCGCGAAGCGCGGTCGGTTCACGAAGAACTTCGAGAAATTCATGGCGGAGCGCCTTCAGCGGGCGAACTTGGGGAGGAGCGGATACGCGTACGCTTCGGGTGCAAGCGGCCCCTCCCCCGCCAAATGGCGGGCGACAGGAGCTGCTCGAAACCCGAAAAAGACGCCCGGCTCAGACACGCGAGCCGGGCGCACGCTTCAGTTAGTTCTGGCCCGAGGACCGGACCGGCTGGACGACCGGACGACCGCCGACCTCCAGTTGCGACAAGTCGGCCAGGTCGGTCTTGACCTTGACCGGCGCGACGGTGTCGCCCGGCTTGACCTTCTGCAGGCCGCCGACCACCACCCGGTCGCCCGGCTTCAGGCCGGTGCGGATGATGCGCAGGTTGCCAGCCAGCGGACCGATCTCGACCGGGCGGTACTCCGCCTTGTTGGCGTTGTTGATGACGACGACGTAGCGCTTGCCCAGGTCCGTCGCGATGGCGCGGTCGGGCGCGAGAGCGACCTCTTGCGTCTCGGCGCTGACCAGGCGGATGCGGGCGAACAGGCCCGGCGTGAAGCGACCGTCGGCATTGGCGAAGATCGCCCGGCCGTTGATCGTGCCGCTCTTGGCGTCCAGGGCGTTGTCGATGAAGGACAGCTTGCCGACGTGCGGATAGCCGTCCTCGGTCATCAGACCCATATAGACCGGGCCGTTCTTGCCGCGCTCGGCGGCCGCATACTTCAGGAAGGTCTGCTCGTCGGCGTTGAACTCGGCGTAGATCGGGGTGTCGGACACCACAGTCGTCAGCAGCGAGGCTTGGGTCACCAGGTTGCCGCGCGTGATGATGGTCTTGGAGACCCGGCCGTCGATCGGCGAGGTCACGCGGGTCCATTCCAGGTTCAGGCGGGCGGTCTGGTAGGCGGCTTGCGCGGCCGAGAGGTTGGCCTGGGCGGCCTTCTCTTCAGCCGACAGGCGGTCGAACTCGCTCTGGGCCAGGGCGTTCTGCTCGATCAGGCGACGGCCGCGCTCGCGGTTGACAACGGCCAGGTCCAGCTGGGCCTTGGCGCGGGCCACCTCGGCCTGGGCGCGGTTGGCTTCGGCCTGGTACGGGCGCGGGTCGATCTGGAAGAGCACCTGGCCCTTGGAGACGCGCGCGCCCTCGGCGAACTGGGCGCCGTCGATATAGCCCGAGACGCGCGGACGGATCTCGACGGTGTCGACCGGCTGGAGGCGGCCGGTGAAGTCGTCCCACTGGCGCAGGGACTTGAAGGCGACGTCGGCGACGGTGACCTGCACCGGCGGCGGGGCGGCGGCCTCCTGCTTGGCCTGGGCCGAGCAAGCGGCCAGCACGGCCACGGCGGCCAGGCCGGCGAAGGACGTGATGACGGGTTGAATACGCATGGGGAAAAGCCCTGTCGGACGGTGAAGCGGGGAGGAGGTCGTAGCTTTTGTTGTCATTCCCAGACGGGCCGCCGGGCGGCGCGTTTGGTGCTGTGGCCGAGGGTCCGAACCGTGGACCAGCCCTTGGCGGGCTCGGCCTGGGATTTGAAAAACCCCATCAAACCCTTGCTCTGCTTGGCTTGGGCGGCGGCGTCGTAAACGTTTGTTTGCGGTGGCATTGGCGCGCGCTCCTTTTTTGGGGTTTAAGAGAGGAAATGTCGCAGCGGCTGTTACTTGACCCGGGCGACTGGAAGGACGATTTAGGATGTGACGAGACCGTTCGGTATCATCTCCACGGCGGAGAGATACTGACCGGTAACTCCCACGTCAAGGAGAGCACGGCCGAAATGGCGACAAGAAATTCTGGGGACGTTGTCGGGGGCGACACGGAAACGGTGGCGGGGACTGGTCCCGGCGGAGCCGTGTCCAAGCGACCTGCGCGCGACCGGATCTTCGAAACCGCCCGTGAGCTGTTCTATCAACACGGCATCCGCGCTGTCGGCGTCGAGACCATCGCGTCCGAGGCCGAAGCCACCAAGATGACGCTGTATCGGAACTTTCCATCCAAGGACGAGCTGGTCGCCGAGGTCCTGCGCGAGCAGGAGCGCGAATACTGGGCATGGTGGGAAGAGGTGACGGCCTGCTGCTGCACCGATCCGCGCAAGCAGCTGGAAGCGATCTTCGACGCGTTCGAGACCAAGGCCTGCGACGCCGACATCCACGGCTGCCCGCTGTCGAACGCCGCCATCGAGCTGCACGAGGAAAACCACCCGGCCCAGGTGGTCTCGGTCAACTACAAGAAAGAGCTGCACCGCCGCCTGGTCGAACTGGCCCGCGGCGCCGGCGCTACCGACGACGACCTGGCCGACGCCCTGATGCTGCTGATGGAAGGCGCCTACATCTCGCGCGTCACCCTGGGCAAGGGCGGCCCGGTGCGGGCCGTGTCACGCTCGGCGCGGGTGCTGATCAGGATGCATCTAGACGGCTGCTGAGCATCCCTCCTACCGATCTCCCCGGCGAAAGCCGGGGCCCAGATCGAGCCCACAAATGTTTGACGGGCTGAAGAGGCCCATCTCGGATCATCCCAAGACGCTCAGGATGAAGCTGGGTCCCGGCTTTCGCCGGGAAGACGGTGTTTAGGGTTAGAGACTCGCCCCGATATACCCGAGCCCCGCCGCCCGGTGGATCGCCTGGGCCCGGCCCGCCACCCGCAGCTTCAAGGCCGCGTTCTGGACGTGGAAGCGCACGGTCGGGCCTGAGATGCCGATGATCTGGGCGATGTCGGCGTCGGTCTTGCCGGCCGCCGCCCACTTCAGGCACTGGACCTCGCGCTTGGTCAGCCGCACCGGCGGGGCGTCGTCGTCCTGGCCGTCGCGATAGGCGCAGACCAGGCGTAGGGCCGCGCCGTGCAGCTCGTCGGCCCGCGCCGCATAGAGCGCCGGCAGGTCGGCCACGGGCTCCGAAGCCGCCCACACCACCGCTCCGATCACCCCGCCCGTCAGATAGGTCGGCGCGATGACGGCGGCCTGGATGCCGAAGGCCTCGGCCGCTTCCCGCACCTCGATCGCCTCCAGACGCGCCAGAGGGCGCCAGCTGGCGAACCGGCCTTCATGATAGAAGAACGGTTCCGCCGAATAGCGCGCCGCCAGGATGAACGGCGCCCGCAGGGCGAAGGCCCGGTCGCGCCAGTAGCGCACGGCGTTGTCCAGCCACTCGAAGGTCGTCTCGGCCAGCGGCCTGCCGTCCTGGCCCAGCATCGGCTCGGGGCTGGAGATGTCGGCGCTGGCGGCCACGTAAGGCAGACCGATCTCGCGCCCCAGGGCTGACACCCGCTCAGCCAGGAGCGTGACCCGCGCCAGGCGCTCGCCGTCATCGACCTTGGTCAACATGGAGCCGCCTTCCCTATCGGTTCCGATAGCTTGCGCGCCGCCCCCGCCAATTCGCAAGTTTCCCCGACGACGCGGACGGGAGGATTTTCGGGTGGATCTGGAGCTGTCGCCTGACGACCTGGCCTTCCGCGACGAGGTCCGCGCCTTTCTCGACGCGAACCTGACGCCAGAGCTGCGCGAGGCCGGCCAGCGGATGACCAGCGTCTTCTGCGACAAGGTCCACAGCCTGGCCTGGCAGAAGATCCTGCACGCCCGGGGCTGGGTCGCGCCCAGCTGGCCGGTCGAATACGGCGGCCCCGGCTGGAGCGAGATCCAGCGCCACGTCTTCCACGCCGAATGCGCCCGCGCCGGCGCCCCGAACCTGGCGCCGATGGGCCTGCGGATGGTGGCGCCGGCGATCATGGCGTTCGGCAGCCCCGAGCAGAAGGCCCGCTACCTGCCCCGCATTCTCTCGGGCGAGGACTACTGGTGCCAGGGCTATTCAGAGCCAGGCTCTGGCTCGGATCTCGCATCTCTGCGGATGAGCGCGGTCGCTGACGGCGACGATTACGTTCTCAACGGCTCGAAGATCTGGACCACCCACGCCCACTGGGCGAGCCACATGTTCTGCCTGGTCCGCACCTCGAACAAGGGCAAGCCGCAGGCCGGCATCACCTTCCTGCTGATCGAGATGGACCGCCCGGGTATCCGGGTCGACCCGATCGTCACCCTGGCCGGCGAGCACGAGGTCAACCAGGTGTTCTTCGACGACGTCCGCACGCCGCAAGCCGACCGGCTTGGCGCGGAGAACCAGGGCTGGACCGTCGCCAAGCATCTGCTGGAATTCGAGCGCGGCGGCGGCTATGCGGCTGGCCTGCACGCGGGCCTCGAACGGCTGCGGGCGATGGCGCAGACCGAAGACGTTTTGGACGATCCCCACTATCGCCGCCGCCTGGCCGAAGCCGAGATCGGGGCGCTAGCCATCGACATGACCGAACGCCGCGTGCTCAGCGCGCTCGCCACCGGCGGCAAGCCCGGCCCGGCCTCCTCCATCCTGAAACTTCAGGGCTCCGAACAACTCCAGCGCCTGGACGAACTGGGTGTCGACGCCTTGGCGACCTACACCGCCCCGCACCAGCCCAAGGCCCGCGAGGCCGGCTCCAACGAGACCCCCGTCGGTCCCGAGCATGGCCTGACGACCATGGCCCGCTATCTCAACAACCGCGCCGCATCCATCTATGGCGGCTCCAACGAGATCCAGCGCGACATCATCGCCAAGCTGGTGCTCGGGTTGTAATCGCGCCTCACCTATCGATTCCGATAGCTTGTTACGCGAGTTGGCGAACCGCACGCTCCGATCAAAGCCAGGCCCAAAGCAGGCGTGGCCAGAGGGAGGTAAGACGGATGCCAGGACCTACGCGCCTGACCATGAGCGTGTCGGCGCTCGCCCTGCTGATGGCGGCGCCCGCCATGGCGCAAACCCAGCCCAAGCAGGAAGAAAGCCTGACGATCGACACCCTGGTCGTCACCGCCCAGCGCCGCGAGGAGACCGCCAATAGCGTCGGCATGCCGATCCAGGCGTTCAGCGGCGAGGCCCTGCAGCAGCTGCGGGTCACCGACCCCAAGGACCTGACCACCGTCGCCCCCAGCTTCACCGTCAGCCAGAGCTATCAAGGCGTGCCGACCTATACGCTGCGCGGCATCGGCTTCAACACCATCAACCTGTCGGCCACCTCGACCGTCGGCACCTACTGGGACGAGGTCGCCTACGCCTATCCGTTCATGAACACCGGCCCGGTCTTCGACCTGGAACGGGTCGAGGTGCTGAAAGGCCCGCAAGGCACGCTCTACGGCCGCAACACCACCGCCGGCCTGATCGATTTCGTGACCGCTAAGCCCACAGAAGCGTTCGAGGGTTCGCTGACCGCCGAGGCCGGCAACTACAAGACCTATAACCTCGAGGGCTATGTCAGCGGCGCGTTCGGCCCGCGCGTCCAGGGCCGGGCGGCGTTCCGCAGCGAGACCAGCGACAAGGGCTGGCAGGTCAGCAACAGCCGCGGCGAGCGCCTGGGCAAGGTGAACCGCGACGGCTGGCGCCTGTCCCTGGCCATGCAGCCGACCGACAAGGTCGAGGTCGAGGCCAGCTACTCCGGCTGGCGCAACAAGTCCGACACCGTGGCCGCCCAGGGCATCGGCTTCACGCCGGCCACCGCCGCCAGTCCGTTCAACGCGCCGGGCATCGTCAGCTACATCGCCGCCAACAAGCCGACCAAGGCGACGCAGGCCGACTGGGCCCCGCTGGCCGTGCGCGGCGCCGACATCGGGGTCGGTCTCGGCATCAAGGATCCGCTGCGCGAGAACGACCAGTTCCACGCCGGCAAGCTGAAGGTCTCGTGGGATGTCGCCGACAAGGCCCGCCTCGTTTCGCTGACCAGCTTCAACCGCTTGGAGCGCAAGGCCGTCTTCGACTGGAGCGGCGCGCCCTACGAGGTGCTGATCCAGAAGGCCCACGGCGACATCAAGTCGTTCGCCGAGGAACTGCACCTGGAGGGCGTCACCGACAAGGGCTCGTGGCTGGTCGGCGGCTACATCGCCCGCGACAAGATCTATGACAGCAACCGCACCCTGCTGGGCCAGAACGCCAATGTCGGCACGATCCGCTATGTCGGCTCGACCCTCTTGGCCACGCCGTTCAACAGCTTCGGCTACACCGCCCTGCAGATGAGCCAGGCGTTCCGCACCTATGAGGACGTCGGCAATATCGAGACCAAGACCTGGAGCCTGTTCGCCAATGCCGACCACCGCCTGGCCGACAATCTGAAGCTGACCCTGGGCATCCGCTACAGCCAGGACAAACAGGACTATGTCGGCTGCTCGCGCGACGTCGGCGGCTCGATGCTGGTGAACGTCAATGTCGTCAACCGAGCCCTGTTCGCCGCCGCCTATGGCCTAGTCGCGCCGATCACCCAGGGCGGCTGCAACACCTTCGATCCAGCCAAGAAGAGCTTCGGCTTCGTGCAGTCCAAGCTGGACGAGGACAACATCGCCTGGCGCGCGGCCCTGGACTGGCAGGCGGCCGAGGACGTGCTGGTCTATGGCTCGATCTCGCGTGGGGCCAAGGCGGGCGCGACCCCGATCAACGCCGCCAACATCTCGACCCAGAACGCCCCCGCCACCCAGGAAATGCTGACCGCCTACGAGGTGGGGGTGAAGGCCGGGCTGCTGGATCGGCGGGTGCAGGCCAACCTGTCGGCCTTCTATTACGACTACACCGACAAGCAGCTGTCGGTGTACTTCGCCGACCCGATCTATACGGCCCTGTCGCGCCTGGCCAACGTGCCCAACGGCGAGGCCTATGGCGTCGATGGCGACATCACCTGGCGCGCCAGCCGGGCCCTGACCTTCATCGCCTCGGCCACCGTGCTGCATACCGAGGTGAAGGGCTACACCGGCATCAACGCCGCCGGTCAGAGCCAAAGCTTCGACGGCCGGCCGTTCCTGTACAGCCCCAAGTTCCAGGGCGGTCTGACGGCGCTGTTCAAGCAGCCGGTCGGCGACGGCCTGGAGCTGAACGCGGCTCTGAACGGCCGCTGGCAGGACAAGTCCTATGCCGACCTGGAGGGCAATCCGCTGTTCGTCATCGACAGCTACGGCATGCTGAACGCCAGCGTCGGCATCGGCTCGCCCGAGAAGGGCTGGGACCTGACCGTCTGGGGCCGCAACATCACCAACGAATATTATTGGAGCGCCGTCAGCAGCAACGCCAACGTGGTCGTCCGCTTCCCGGGCAAGCCCACGACCTATGGCGCGTCGCTCACCTGGAAGTTCTGAGCACCTTCCCGATCTCGGTCCCTTGGAGCGCGGCGGCGACGCTGCGCTCCTCTTTTATGTCCGCGTGCGCAGCAGGATCTTCGAGCGGGCTTCCAGCGCCAGCAGCGTGAACAGCACGACGAAGGCGAAGAGCAGCAGGATCAGCGACAGGCGATGCGCCTCGCCCCACTCCAGCGCCTCGACCAGGCGGTAGATCTCGGTCGACAGCACCGTGGTCTCGCCGGGGATATTGCCGCCCAGCATCATCACCACCCCGAACTCGCCGACCGTATGGGCGAAGACCAGGATGGCGGCGGCGACATAGCCGGGGATCGCCAACGGCAGGGCCACCCGCCAGAAGCGCTGCCACGGCGAGGCGCCCAGGCAGGCGGCGGCTTCCAGCGGCTCGTCGCCGATGGCCAGGAAGGCGTTGCGCAGCGGCTGCACGGCGAACGGCAGGGAGTAGATCAGCGAACCGATCACCAGACCCTCGAAGGTGAAGGCCAATGTCCGGATACCGAACGGCTGCAGCAGCACCATCAGCGGGCTCTTCGGCCCGAGCGCGATCAGCAAATAGAAGCCCAGCACCGTCGGCGGCAGCACGATCGGCAGGGCGACCAGGGCCGTCACCGGCGTGCGCAGGGCCGAGCGCCCGCGCGCCAGCCACCAGGACAGCGGCGTGGCGGCCAGCAGCAGCAGGATCGTGGTGATCCCCGCCAGCTTGCCCGTCAGCCACAGAACCTCAGTCACGATCAGCGGACCTCGTAGCCGTAGCGCTTGATGATCGCCTTGGCCTCGCCGCTCTTCAGGAAGGCCACGAAGGCCTTGGCCGCCTCGCTGTTAGCGCCGGTCTTCAGCAGCACGGCCTGCTGCTCGATCGGGGTGTGGTTGGACGCCGGGACCACCCAGCGCGAACCGCCCTGCTCGGTAACCACCTGCGACAGCGCCACGAAGCCCAGCTCGGCCGCGCCGGTCTGGACGTACTGGAAGGCCTGGGTGATCGACGAGCCCTGCACGATCTTGGACTTCAGGGCGTCATATAGCTTCAGCTTGGTCAGGGTCTCGACCGCCGCCTGGCCATAGGGCGCGGCCTTGGGGTCGGCGATCGACAGCTTCTCGAACTTGCCGGACTTCAGCACCGCGCCCTTCCCGTCCACCAGGCCCGGCGTCTTGCTGTAGAGCACCAGCCGGCCCGTAGCGTAGGTGAAGCGCGAGCCGGGGACCGACAGACCCTCCTGCTCGGCCTTCTGCGGCCGCTCGACATCGGCCGACAGGAAGACCTCGAACGGCGCGCCATTGGTGATCTGGGTGTAGAACTGGCCCGACGAGCCGAAGCTCAAGGTCGCGTCATGGCCGGTCTTGGCCTTGAACTTGGCGGCGATCTCCTTGGCGGCCTCGGTGAAGTTGGCGGCCACGGCGACCTTGGTCTCGCCCGCGAAGGCGGTTCCGCTCAGCGTCAACGACAGCAATGCGGCGATCAGCATCGGACGGCGGGCGATCATCTGATAATCCTATGGGGGCGCTGCGGTTATGTAGCTCCCATGCATAACGGTGAAACAGTGGCTCGCGAAGACGATTTCAGCGCCTCCCTGATCCTCAAGCGCGGCGGCCTGGCTCGCGTGGGGCTGGAGCGCATCGCCCTCTTGGAAGCCGTCGCCGCCCTGGGCTCGATCAGCGCCGCCGCCAAGCAGGTCGGCCTCTCGTACAAGGGCGCCTGGGACGGGGTGCAGGCGCTGAACAACCTGTTCGACACACCGCTGGTCGCCGCCGCGCCAGGCGGTAAGAGCGGCGGGATGGCTGAGGTGACGCCGCGTGGGCAAGCCGTGATCCGCGCCTTCCGCGCCGCCGAGCGCGAGGTGGGGGCGGTGTTCGCCAGGCTCGAAGGCGACGGCGAGATGCTATGGAGCCTGGGCCTGCGCACCAGCGCCCGCAACGCCCTGCGTGGCGTGGTCACCGGCGTCGAGGGCGACGGGGTCACCGCGACCGTGACCCTGTCGCTGGGCGAGGGCCTCTCGCTCCGCTCCTCGATCACCCGCCGCAGCGTCGAGGATCTGGACCTCACGCCAGGCCGACCGGCCATCGCCCTGATCAAATCCAGCTTCGTGCGGATCAACGAGGGCGACGGCGACAACCGCCTCACCGGCGAGATCGTCGACCGCGAGGCTGGCGAGGCTTCGGCCGAAATCACCATCGCCCTGGCGGCCGGCAAGACGCTGACGGCGACGCTGAAGTCGGACGATGCGGCATGGGGGCTTCAGATCGGCGCGAAGGTCGAGGCCCGCATCGCCCCCGCCGACATCATCCTGGCGGTCGACTAACTCTTCAGCGCCGCGTTCGCGCCGTCGACGAACTTGCGCAGCAGTCGGCCCAGGTCCTTGAGCTCCTGGTCGCTCCACTCGGCCATCATCGGACCGACCAGCCGCTGACGCGCGGCGTCCAGCCGGTCGACCAGCTCAGCGCCCTTCTCCGTCACCGCCGCCTCGCGCACCCGCTTGTCGGTCGCGCCGGGCCGACGCTCGACCAGGCCCAGGCTTTCCAGCTTGGCGACCTGGCGACTGACCACCGAGTGGTCGCGGCCGGCCAGATCCGCCAGCTCGACCACGCCGATCGGCCCCTTCTTCCCGATCCGCCCGAGCAGGGGAAACAGCGCCCGGTCCAGCGACACGCCGGCCTCGCGCAACAGCAGGTCGTCGGCCTGGGGCCGGTTGAGGAAGCCGGCCAGGTCCATCATCGCCGAGTGAATATCGCGGAGTTCGGATTTCATACGTGCATTTTGCACATTTTTGATTGACGTCGTCCAGTCTCGGATTTATGTGCCTTTTGCACACGATATATGTGCATAACGCACACGAAAGGAGACGCGGATGACCCAAGCTTTCACCACTGACGTCCTGATCGCCGGCGCCGGTCCGGCCGGCCTGACCCTGGCCATCGACCTGGCCCGCCGGGGCGTCGCCTTCCGCCTGATCGATAAGGCGGAGCGTCCTTTCCAGGGCTCGCGCGGCAAGGGCATCCAGCCCCGCAGCCTGGAGGTGTTCGAGGACCTGGGCGTCCTGGCGCCGATGCTGGCGACGGGCGGCCCGTATCCGCCGGTGCGCAACTACGCCCCCGACGGCGGCTTCGAGGAGACGGCGATCGGCGAGGGCGCGACGCCCTCCCCGGCCGAGCCCTATGCCGCGCCGCTGATGCTGCCGCAGTTCCTGACCGAGACCATCCTGCGCCAGCGCCTGGCGGACCTTGGCCACACGCCGGAGTACGGCGCCGAGCTGACCGGGATCGACCAGGACGCCGAGGGCGTCATCGCGACCCTGGCCGACGGCCGCACGCTGCGCGCCCGCTGGCTGGTCGGCGCCGACGGCGGCCGCAGCTTCGTGCGCCATGCCCTGGACATCGGCTTCCCCGGCAAGACCATGCCGGGCCTGGCCATGGTCGCCGACACCAAGCTGACCGGCCTCTCCCGCGACGCCTGGCATGTGTTCGGGACGCGCGAGACGGCCCAGGTGTCGTTCTGCCCGCTGGCCGGGACAGACCTCTTCCAGATCCAGGGTCACGCTCCGGCGGACGGCGAGGCCGGCCTGACCATTGAAGGCCTCAACGCCGTGATCCGTGAACGGACGGGTCACGACGACATCGTCGTCCACGAAGTGTTCTGGGCCTCGGTCTATGGCCTCAACGCCCGCCTCGCCGATCGTTATCGGGTCGGCCGCGTGCTGCTGGCCGGCGACGCCGCGCATATCCACCCACCCACCGGAGGCCAGGGCCTGAACACCAGCATCCAGGACGCCTACAATCTGGGCTGGAAGCTGGCCGCCGTCCTGGCCGGTGCGCCCGAGAGCCTGATCGACACCTATGAGGCCGAGCGTCGCCCGATCGCCGCCGGGGTGCTGGGCCTGTCCACCGACCTCCTGGCCAAGGCCATGACCAAGCAAGGCATGAAGCGCGGTCGCGAGGCCCGGCAGCTGGATCTCGGCTACGAGGGCTCGACCCTGTCGCTGGACCTGGGCGTCGAGGCCAAGGTCGCGCCGGGCGACCGCGCGCCGGACGCGCCGTGCGGCGGCCAGCGCGTATTCGAAGTCCTGGCCGGCCCGCACTGGACCCTGCTGGGCGAGAGCCCGATCGCCCCGCGCCCCGGCCTCGTCGTCGCGGATCTGACGGATACGGATGGCTGGTTCGCTGACGCCTACGGCCTGCCGGCGGACGGTTTCGTCCTGGTGCGTCCGGACGGCTACATCGCCACGGTGGGCCAAGCGGCCGATAAGGCCAAGGTCGAGGCCTATCTCAAGCAAGTTGGGCTCTAACTCTTCTCGTTATCCCGTACGGCCGCAGGCCGATCCGGGATGACGAAAAGGATTAGGCCAGCTTTCTCAAACCGGTCCGCAAGGCATCGCTGCCCCCATCCAGTTCAACATCCAGATCCCCGTGCTCGCGCGTCCAGATCGGCACGGCCCGGGCCAGCACGGCTCGCCCGGCGTCGGTCAGGCTCAGCACACGACCACGCCGGTCCTTGGGGTCGGGTTCGATCAGCAGCAGCCCCCGCCGCAGCAGCGGCTTCAGCGCCGCCGTCAGAGTGGTGCGGTCCATGGCCAAGAGGTTGGCCACCCCGCCCATCCCCGCCGGCTCGGGCCGGTTCAGCGACATCAGCAGCGAGAACTGCCCATTGGTCAGCCCCACCGGCCGCAGCGCCTCATCGAAGCGGCGAGCCAGGGCGCGGGCGGCGCGCTGGACATGCAGGCACAGGCAGGTGTCGCGGACATGGATCGTCGTCGCGTACGGGACGCTCGTGTCGACGGGAATCACGGCCGGCTTTGACATGCCAAATTTATGTTGATATCAACCTTATCAGTCAAGCCAAAACCGTTCAGCTTACGGAGGACGCGATGTCGCACGCCGTGGTGTCTCAAGAGGAGTGGCTGGAAGCACGCCGCGCCCTGCTGATCAAGGAAAAGGCCCACACCCGCGCGCTGGACGCCCTGAACCTCGAGCGCCTGGCCCTGCCCTGGGTCAAGCTGACCAAGGACTATGTGTTCGACACCGACGTCGGGCCGAAGACTCTGGCCCAGCTGTTCGACGGCCGCAGCCAGCTGATGGTCTATCACTTCATGTTCGGACCGGAGTGGGAGGCGGGTTGCCCCGGCTGCTCGTTCCTGGCCGATCACCTGGACGGCACGCTGCCGCACCTCAACAACCACGACGTCACCCTGATCGCCGCCTCACGCGCGCCGCTTGACAAGATCACCGCCTATAAGCGCCGCATGGGCTGGCATTTTCCGTGGGCGTCGGCGGCCGATAGCGACTTCAATCACGACTTCCGCGTCTCGTTCACGGCCCAGGAGTTGGCCGGCGAGACGGTGAACTACGGCTATGTCGATATCCCCGTCGCCCAGGCCCATGACGAGCTGCCGGGCCTGTCGGCCTTCTATCGCGACGAGGCCGGCCAGGTGTTCCACACCTATTCGACCTATGCCCGCGGGGCCGAGGACCTGCTGGGCACGATGATGATCCTCGACCGCGCCCCGCTGGGCCGCAACGAGGAAGGCGACATGGATTTCATCCGTCGCCACGACGAGTACGAAGCCGCGCCCAAATCGAGCTGCTGCGGCGCCGCCTGATGATCCGATCCTGAAGCGCCCTCGTCGAGGCGCTGCCCTCCCCGCCGTTGAAGGAGCCTCCAATGGCCAACGATTTCTGCTGGTTCGAGCTGGTCACCACCGACACCAAGGCGGCCGGCGACTTCTACAAGGCCGTGATCGGCTGGACGTCCGAGATGTCGTCGGGACCGGCCGGCCCCTACACGATCTTCAAGGCCCCGGGCGATATCCATGTCGGCGGCATGCTGGAGATGCAGGGCATGCCGCCTGGCTGGATAGGCTACATCGCCGTTGATGACGTCGACGCCTTCGCGGACAAGGTCGAGGCCGCCGGCGGCCAGGTCCACAAAGCCCCGCAGGACATCCCCGACGTCGGCCGCTTCGCGGTCGTGGCCGATCCGCAGGGCGCGATGTTCGTGCTGTTCAAGGACACCTCGACCATGCCGCCGCCGCGCCCCGAACCGATGTCGCCAGGCTCCCTGGCCTGGGCCGAGCTGCACGCGACCGACTGGGAGACGGCCTTCGCGTTCTATGCCGGCCAGTTCGGCTGGAAGAAGCACGACGCCGTCGACATGGGCGAGATGGGGACCTACCAGACCGTCGGCCTGGACCAGGCCTTCGCCGGCCTGTTCACCAATCCCGACCTGCCGAACGGCCCCTACTGGCTCTATTATTTCGGCGTCGACGGCGTGGATTCCGCGGTCGAGCGGGTAAAGGCCAACGGCGGCGAGATCCTGATGGGCCCGATGGAGGTCCCAGGCGGCGCGTTTGTTGTCAACGCCAAGGACCCGCAGGGCGGCTACTTCGCTTTCTTGGGGATGCGTGGTTAGCCCACGCACTCGGCCAGGCCGGTGCGGCGCACCGCGCCCGAGGCCTTGCCGATCTTCTGGGTGCGACGGGCCACGTACTTGCCGGGCTTGATCACCTTCCACTTCAGAGGGCTGGGCAGGATGGCCGCCAGGCGCGAGGCCTGGGCCTGGGTCAGCTGGTCGGCGTCGACGCCGAAATAGCGCTGGGCGGCGGCCTGGGCGCCATAGATGCCCGAGCCGAACTCGATGGAGTTCAGATAGACCTCCATGATCCGCTCCTTGCCCCACAGCACCTCGATCAGCACCGTGAACCAGGCCTCCAGGCCCTTGCGGATGTAGCTGCGGCCCGGCCACAGAAAGACGTTCTTGGCCGTCTGCTGGCTGATCGTGGAGCCGCCACGGATCTTCTTGCCGGCCTCGTTATTGGCATAGGCCTTCTGCAGGGCGTTGAAGTCGAAGCCGTGGTGCTCGCAGAACCGGGAGTCCTCGGCCGCGATCAGCGCGCGTGGCAGGGCCGGGGCGACCTTGTCGATCGAGCGCCAGCGATGGTCCAGCCCGCGCCCCTCGACCGCCCGGATCACCATCAGCGGCGTCACCGGCGGCGGAATGAAGCGATACAGGATGACCGTCACCACCGGCCCGGCCACCAGCACGATGAACAGAGCCAGCGCGATGTTCCGCAAAAGCCGACGCACGTATGAAGTCCCCGAAGTCCTACTTGTCTTTACCCGACGGACGGATGCTAGCCAGAGGAACCGTCGCTGTCGCGATAGATAGATACACGGGATTAAGGGAGCCTTCGATGGACGTGATCGACGCCGTCAGCCGCCGCATGTCGGTGCGCGCCTTCAAGCCCGATCCGGTCGACGGCGCGCTGGTCCGCGAGCTGTTGGAGGCCGCGTCCCGCGCCCCGTCCGGCGGCAATCTTCAGCCTTGGCGGGTGCAAGCCATCGCCGGCGAGCCTCTGGAAAAGCTGAAGGCGACCATGCTGGCCCGCGTCGCCGCGCCCGACCCCACCGAGTACGACGTCTATCCGGCCAACCTGTGGGAGCCGCTGCGCAGCCGCCGCTTCCAGGTCGGCGAGGACATGTACGGCGCTCTGGGCATCCCGCGCGAGGACAAGCTGCAACGCCTGCAGTGGTTCTCGACCAACGGCCAGGGCTTCGGGGCGCCAGTGCAGCTGTTCTTCTCGATCGACCGTCGTTGCGGCCCGCCGCAGTGGAGCGACGTCGGCATGCTGATGCAGACCTTCATGCTGCTGGCCATCGAGCGGGGCCTGGACACCTGCCCGCAGGAGTTCTGGTCGCACTACAACAAGATCGTCGACGACCATGTCGGCCTGCCCGAGGGCCATATGCTGTTCTCCGGCATGGCCCTGGGCTATCGCGACGAGGCCGCGCCGGTGAACAACTTCCGCTCCCAGCGCGCCCCGTTCGAGGAATGGGCCGAGCTGAAGGGGTTCTGATCCCCCACTTCCGTTTCCCCGGCGAAAGCCGGGGCCCAGATCCCAGAGCGCTGGGGATGATGGGAGGAGCGCAGCGTCCTTGGCGGACACCCCGGCGCCTTTCCATCTAGGTCCCGGCTTTCGCCGGGAAGAACGGATTTGGTGGATTACCCCGCGAACTCGCGCGGCCCGCTGATGTCCGGGATCGCGACGACGCCGGCTTCGCCGCTTTCGTCGCCCCAGGCCAGCCACTTGCCGTCGGCGCTGGTCGACAGGGCGCTGATCGACGCGCCCTTTTCGGCCTTCACCGTCTCGATGCGGCCGTTGCGCATGTGCGCGATCCAGATCTTGCCGTTGTCCTGGGCGGCGATGCAGACCGGTTGGACGTCGACCCCCGCCACGCGGACGACCATCGAATCACGCGAGAAGCCGATCTCGGCGGCTTCCTTGCCCATCGGGCCGTTGGCGCCGGCGAACGGCCAGATGACCGCGCCCGAGGCGCCGGCCGTGGCCAGCAGGTTGCCCTTGTCGAAGAAGGCCACGCTCTTGATCTTGGACGGGTAGCCGCCCATCCGCATGTCCTTGCTGTCCGACAGCCGCCAGCCGTGCAGCTGGTTTTCCTGCATCGACGAGATCAGAAACTTGCCGTCCGGGCTGAATTCCACGGCGATGTGGCTGCCGGCCCACTTGAGCAAGCTGGGCTTCTGGTCGGCGATGCGGGCGTACCACAGATAGGCCCCGCCATAGGTGGCGCTGGCCAGGCGACGGCCCTTCGGCTCGAAGGCCAGGCCCGACACCGTCTTCTCGTGTGTAAAGGTCCGGGTGAAGGCCGGGTCGGCGGCGTCGCGGACATGGACCTCCTTGCCGGCGGTGAAGGCGATCAGGCCCGAGGCGGCGCTGGTCGCCACGTGCTCGATCCACTTGTTCTTCACCTCGGCGATCAGCGAGGCGACGACCTCACCGCCCTCGATTCGGCTCCAGACCACCTTGCCGTCGTCGCCGCCGGTGATGACGCCATTGCCGCTGGGATGGACAGCCGAGGCCAGCACGGCGCCGCCCATCGGGCCGCCATGGGCCTCGACCGTGACGAATCCCTCCTGCGTCTGGAGGCGGACGGTGCCGTCGCCCAGGGCGAACATGGCGCGGCCGGAGCGGTCGAACAGGGCGTCGGTGACGAAGGCGTCGAAAGAAAAGATCATGCGCGCGAGATAAGGCGCCGACCGCCTGACGACCAGACTCTTTCATAAAGGCGCTCGAACGGGCGCAATTCGCGTCTCGAGCGAAGCCGCCCCCAGAAAGCTGCACGTTCGAACAGCGTTCGACCAAAAAGAGTCAAAAGGGGGTTGCTATTGCGATGCGTCGTCGGGCTTTACTTCCGCGCCCGTCTGCGCCAGACGTGGCGAGGTAACGACATTTCAGGCGCGCCCTGTGCGGCGCGGCCTTCTGGGAGACAGTCAGGCTATGGCGGCTAAACTTGCTGGCGGCGGCGGTGGCCGTTATTCGCTGGGCCAGAATTCCGAAATCAACGTCACGCCCTTCGTGGACATTCTGCTGGTTCTGCTGATCATCTTCATGGTCGCCGTGCCGATGGCCGTGACCTCGATCAAGATCGACCTGCCGCCGGCGGTCCCGAACCAAACGAACGAGAAGCCGAAGGAACCGGTCTTCATCTCGATCCAGAAGTCGGGCGCGATCTTCATCGCCGACAAGCAAACCAGCCTCGACGGCCTGGAAGCTGACCTGAACGCCAAGTTCGCCGCGACCGGCCAAGCCGGCCCGAAGGACGATCAGCGCGTCATGATCCGCGCCGACGCCGACGTGCTGTACGCCGACTTCATGGGCGTGCTGAACCAACTGCAGACCGCTGGCTGGTTCAAGGTCGGCCTGATCAACGAAGACCTGCACTAAGCAGCTTCGGCGATCGCCAAGAAAATCAGGGGGCCGGGCGGAAACGTCCGGCCCCTTTTTCGTGCCCCGATTTCCGGACTTTACAATTGTAGAAACAAGCGCAATCTACATCTGTAACTTCATCATGGGAAGGGAAGCACATGGCGGCGAAACTTTCGGGCGGCGGCGGGCGCTATGCGATCCGCCAGAACGCGGACATCAACGTCACGCCCTTCGTGGACATCCTGATGGTGCTGCTGGTGATCTTCATGGTCGCCGTGCCGACGGCTGTGACCTCGATCAAGCTGGACCTGCCGCAAGCCTCCAGCCAGGCGACGCCGCTCAAGCCCGTGGCCATCGCGATTCAGAACTCCGGCGCGCTGTTCCTGTCGGGCCAGGCGACCCGGCTGGACACCTTGGCCAGCGATCTTAGCGCCAGCTTCAAGGCCAACGGCCAGGCCGGCGCGCGCGGCGACCAGCGGGTGATGATCAGCGCCCAGGCCGACGTGCCCTATGAGGCCCTGATGGGCGTCATCAACGTGGTCCATCGCAACGGCTGGACCAAGGTCGGCATCGTCAACGAAGACCTGCACTAGCCCTCTTCTCCCCTTGCGGGAGAAGGTGTCGGCGAAGCCGACGGATGAGGGGTCGCACAAACGAACCGCCGCGACTAGCCGGAAGGCCGGTCGCGGCGGCTTCTGTTTTCAACCCCTAACCCGACCCGCTACGCGAGCCACCCTCTCCCGCAAGGGGAGAGGGAAACGGGCGCCCACTAAGCCGCCGTCGCCTCGAAGCCGGCCTTCAGCTCGGCCTCGTCCAGGTCGCGGCCGATGAAGACCATGCGGCTGTAGCGCTTGTCCTTGTCGGTCCACTCGCGCTGGAAGTCGCCTTCCAGGATCATGTGGACGGCCTGGAAGACGAGGCGCTTGTTCTCGCCCTTCACGTCGATGATGCCCTTGGCGCGCAGGATGTCGGGACCGCGCTTGGCCAGCAGGTCATTGAGCCAGGCGGTGATCTTCTGGCCGTCGACGGGCTTGTCCAGCGTCAGGGAGATGCCCTTCACGCCGTCGTCGTGGATCGCGCTGGCGTGGCCGTGGTCATGCCCGTGACCGTGGTGGTGATGGTCATGAACGCAGTGCTCGTCGTGCACGTGACCGGCCTCGCCGTGGGCCGGGTTCAGGAACGACGGCTCCAGCTCGGTGATCCGCTCCAGGTCGAAGCTGTGCTTGCCCAGGATGGCGTCCAGCGGAACGTTCGAACGCTGGGCGCGGTGGATTGGCGCCAGCGGATTGATGCGGCGGATGCGCGACTCGACGTGGCGCAGGTCGTCTTCCGAGACCAGGTCGGTCTTGTTCAGCACGATCTGGTCGGCGAAGGCGATCTGCTCGACGGCTTCCTTGCTGTCGGACAGGCGCAGCATGATGTGCTTGGCGTCGACCACGGCGGTGACCGAATCCAGCGCCGTACGGGCCTTGACGTCATCATCGACGAAGAAGGTCTGGGCCACCGGGCCCGGATCGGCCAGGCCCGTGGTTTCGACGATGATGGCGTCGAAGCCGCCCTTGCGCTTCATCAGGCCTTGCAGGACGCGGATCAGGTCGCCGCGCACCGTGCAGCAGACGCAGCCGTTGTTCATCTCGAACACTTCCTCGTCCGCGCCGACCACCAGGTCGTTGTCGATGCCGACCTCGCCGAACTCGTTGACGATCACGGCGTAGCGCTTGCCGTGCTCCTCGGTGAGGATGCGGTTGAGCAGCGTGGTCTTGCCGGCGCCGAGATAGCCGGTGAGGACGGTGACGGGGATCTTCGAGGAAGCTTGGGTCATGGCCGCTATTTAGGAGGCCAGGACGCGGAGCGAAAGCGTCTACGTTTTGAAGAAAGCGACGGCCAGGCCGACCACGATCAGGGCGACGCCCAGGATGGTCTCCTCGTAGCGCTCGACCCATTGCAGGCCCAGGCGCTTGAAGCCGGCCAGCGACAGGCTGGTGAAGATCAGCATGCCGGCCGAGGTGGCGGCCATCAGCACCCCGCTCAGCACCAGGAAGGCCTGCCAGCCGTGCTGCATGCCGGCCAGATAATAGGGCAGGAACGCCTCGCAGGGCGACAGCGTCAGCAGGGTGACCAGGGCGATGATCGCGGCGCGGTCCGAGGCATAGGCCCGGCGGCCCGCCTCCGGCACAGCGTGGTTGTGGCGGCCGCGCGCTATATAGAAGAGACCGACGGCGACCATCAAGCCGCCGACCACCCAGTGGAACAGCCCGCCCAGCTTGGGCTCCAGCGCCAGGCCCGCGACGACCAAGGCCAGGCCCAGGGCGATCGTCAGGCCCACATGGCCCAGGCCCGCCAGCAGGGTGACGCCCAGAGTGCGGCCCGTGGACCACTTCTGGGCGCGACCGACCAGCACGAACGGCAGCCAGTGCGTGGGCAGGGCCGCGTGCAGGAAGGCCACGGCGAAGCCCGTGACGGCAATAGAGGTGAAGAAGGTCGAGTTCACGTCACGGCATATAGCGCGTTATAAAGTAACAACCCAGGGGGTTCCGACGATCTTGTCGTGTTTCCTTCGCAACGGCCGTGGAATCCTCGGGGACGGCGTTGACTCTCGGGCCTGCGGCTGTATAAGTCGCGCCCTCTTCGCCCGCCGGGTTCCCGAGCGGGCGATCCCTATTTTGCGAACGCACGTTTTTAAGGCGCTAAACCTATGTACGCGGTGATCAAAACCGGCGGCAAGCAGTACCGGGTTCAAGCCGGCGACCTGCTGGTTGTCGAAAAGCTCGAAGGTGAACCCGGCGCTGCCGTGGCCTTTGGTGAAGTCCTGATGCTTGGCGAAGGCGAGGCCGTGACGGTCGGCGCCCCCACCGTGGACGGCGCTGTCGTCTCCGGCACCCTGATCGAAACCCGCAAGGGTGAGAAGGTGAAGATCTTCAAGAAGATCCGCCGTCAGGGCTACCGCCGCACCCGCGGTCACCGTCAGTTGGAAACCGTCGTGCGCGTCACGTCGGTCGCCGGTGGCGGCAAGGAAGCCAAGTGGGAAGGTTCGATCGACCTGACCCCGAAGGTCATCCTGGACGCCCGCGCTCGCGGCCTCGGCGACGCCGCCGTGCCGTTCTCGGTTCCGGCCGCCGTCGAAGCGACCCCGGTCGTGAAGAAGGCTTCGAAGGCCAGCCCGAAGGTTGAAGCCGCCGTCGTCGAGCACGCCGACCCGGTCGCCGAAGCCCCGAAGAAGAAGGCCGCCCCTAAGAAGGCTGCCGCCAAGACGGAGGAAGGCGAAGCCTAAGGGCGACGCCTTCTAAGGTAGGAGAGCACAATGGCTCACAAGAAATCTGGCGGCTCGTCGAGCAACGGTCGCGACTCAGAATCGAAGCGCCTTGGCGTGAAGAAGTTCGGCGGCGAGAAGGTTCTCGCCGGCAACATCCTCGTGCGTCAGCGCGGCACGAAGTTCTATCCGGGCGCCAATGTCGGCATCGGCAAGGACCACACCCTGTTCGCGCTCGTCCAAGGCGCCGTGGGCTTCGTGACCAAGAAGCATAACCGCACGTACGTGACGGTGACTCCGGCCGCTCAACCGGCCGAGTAAGCACGAACCAGAGTTCATTCGGATCGTGCTTCTTACCAAGAAGACGATCCGGACAGACGATCTCTAGCGGGGAGTCCGGAACGCCGGGCTCCCCGCTTTTGTTTTGTCTCGCCGCCAAATGAAACGAGCTTCGCCATGGCGGCGTCACGGTTCCCCATCAAACGAGGGGCCGAGAACTCTGGGAGGCGCCGATGTGCGTCATCGAAGAAAGACCCGTCATCGACACCCAGCGGCTGACGCTGCGTGTTCCGGCCCAGGCCGATGTCGAACGCGTGGCGGCCTTCTGCGTCGACCATGACATCGCGCGCATGACCACGCGCATGCCCTCGCCCTATACTCGCGATCACGCCGAGGACTTCGTCGCCCGCTGTGGCACGCAGGACCGCGCGCGCGACAACACCTTCGCCATCGAGCTGGCGGGCGAAGGCCTGATCGGCGTGATCGGGATGTTCACGACCGCCGACGGCCAGGTCGAGCTGGGCTACTGGATCGGCCGCCCCTACTGGGGTCGCGGCTACGCCACCGAGGCGACCCGGGGCGCGCTGGACTGGGCGCGGGGGCGCTGGAAGAAGCGCTACGTCACCGCCGGCCACTTCGCCGACAACGACGCCTCGGGCCGGGTGCTGGTCAAGGCCGGGTTCCTGTACACGGGCGTCGTGGAGCACAAGCCGTCGATCGCGCGCGGCGAACCGGCGGCGACGCGAATGATGGTGTGGCTGGCCTGACGCTCTAGAGCGCTTAAGCCGCCCGGTGCGTGTGGATCACCTTCTGCGGACCTTCGCGGAAGCGCTTTTCGGCGACGATGATCCGCTCGCACAGGGCGTCCAGGTCGCTCAGCAGCGAGTAGGTGGCGTAGATGGGGATCTCCATCAGCGCGACCTGGGCCCGCGGCATGAACTCCGTGTACTTCTTCCAAGACACGTGATTGTCGCGGGCGGCCATGGCCCGCTGACCCAGCGGATTCCACAGGTCCAGGTCCATCAGCTCATCGCGGCACTGCTTCATGACCGGCAGGGCGATGTAGAGGAACAGGAAGGTCGGGGTCGCGGCGCGGCCGAACTGCGGCTGCACCTGCAGGTGCCAGATGCGGTAGGCCTCGAAGAAGCCCGCCTTCTTGGCCGGATCCGGCGGCAGCCAGGTGGCCTGGTCGTTGATCAGCTCGTTGACGACGGCCGAACGCTTGACGAGCTCGTCAGCGCTGGTGCCGGCCGGCATGGTCTTGGACAGGGCCGCGACCGGAATAGCCAACTTCTTGGCGACGTCGGTATAGGCCACGTGCTTGCCGGCCATCGGCGTGAACTGGCCAAATGACGGGGCGTTCGGGGCGCTGGCGCGCTTCTGGGCGGCGGCCTGGTGCATCAGCAGCTGTTCTTCACGCTGCTTTTCCGCGCGCAGGCGGTCGAATTCGGCTTCGTGAGCGGCCTGCTCTTCGGCGGTCATCCAGCGGGCCCGGCCCGGACCGTAGGTGCGCTCGTAGCGATTCAGCAGCACAAGGGTGTGTTCGGTGGACGGCTTGACGCCGACCTCGGCGATGAACGTCTTGAAGTCCCGCCATTGCGGCGCGATGCCGGTTCCCCGCGCAATCAACATGTTGCGATGGACGGACGCCTCGGCGCTATACTTACGGTGAAGCTCCTGCGTCGACAAATCGCGCAGATCCCCCGTCAGTATCGCCTTGCTGTCTTCTGCCGTAGACAAGGTCAGCCTCCCACTCCGCCGAGAGAAACGACGGTTACGCTGCCAAGACACTTTGTCGCATTGCGTGTTTTAACATTTCGTCACGACGACGAACAGCAGTCACGCTTTTCCTCGCGGCCAAGCGTCACAGTTCGAAGGACCGGTCTGCTTGCCGTAACGTAAGGATGTGAGGCCGTTTTGGCTCGACGCGCGGGATGCCTTGGGACTAAAGAGCGCCATGAAATTCTTGGACCAATGCAAGATCTACATCCGCTCGGGTAACGGCGGCGGCGGGTCGGTGTCGTTCCGCCGCGAGAAGTACATCGAGTACGGCGGCCCGGACGGCGGCGACGGCGGCCGCGGCGGCGACGTGTGGATCGAGGCCGTCGAAGGCCTTAACACTCTGATCGACTACCGCTACCAGCAGCACTTCAAGGCCGGCACGGGCGTGCACGGCATGGGTCGCGCGCGCCACGGCGCCGCTGGCGAGGACGTGCTGCTGAAGGTTCCGGTGGGCACCGAGATCCTTGAAGAAGACAAGGAAACCCTGATCGCCGACCTGGACCACGCGGGCGCGCGCCTGTTGCTGGCCAAGGGCGGCAACGGCGGCTGGGGCAACCTGCACTTCAAGGGCCCGGTGAACCAGGCCCCGAAATACGCCAATCCTGGCCAGGAAGGCGAAGAGCGCTGGATCTGGATGCGGCTGAAGCTGATCGCCGACGTCGGCCTGGTCGGCCTGCCCAATGCGGGCAAGTCGACCTTCCTGGCCGCCGCCAGCGCCGCCAAGCCCAAGATCGCCGACTATCCCTTCACCACCCTGACCCCGAACCTGGGCGTCGTGGACCTGTCCAGCAGCGAGCGTTTCGTGCTGGCCGACATTCCCGGCCTGATCGAGGGCGCGTCGGAAGGCGCAGGGCTTGGCACCCGTTTCCTGGGCCACGTCGAACGCTCGGCGGTGCTGATCCACCTGGTCGACGCCACCCAGGACGACATCGCCGGCGCCTGGACCACGATCCGCGGCGAGCTGGAAGCCTATGGCGACGAGCTGGCCGACAAGTCCGAGATCCTGGCGCTGAACAAGATCGACGCTCTCGACGAGGAAACCCTCGCCGAGAAGATCGCCGAGCTGGAAGCCGTGGCCGGCGTCAAGCCGCGCCTGGTGTCTGGCGTCTCGGGCCAGGGCGTCACCGAACTGCTGCGCGCGGCCTACCGCCAGGTGCGCATCCGTCGTGGCGACCTCGAGGACGAGATCGACGAGGACGAAGATCACATCGACGAAACCCCCGGGGGCTGGACGCCGTGAGCCACGCTGCCGGGGCGTTTGGTAACGCCCGTCGCATCGTCTTCAAGGTCGGTTCGGCCCTGCTGGTCGACGCCGAGACGGGCCGCGCCAACCGGGCCTGGCTGGAAGCCTTCTGCGCCGACGCCGCCGCCCTGCGCGACGCCGGCAAGCAGGTGCTGGTGGTCTCGTCGGGCGCCGTCGCGCTTGGACGGCGTCGCCTGGGCCTGGTCGGCCGCAAGACGACCCTGCCGGAAAAGCAGGCCGCCGCGGCCGCTGGCCAGAGCCTGCTCATGCACGCCTGGGAAGAAGCCTTCGAACCGCACGGCGTCGGCGTCGCCCAGATCCTGCTGACCCGCGACGACACCGAGATGCGCCGCCGCTGGCTGAACGCCCGCGCTACGACCGAGACCCTGATGGGCCTGGGCGTGGTGCCGGTGGTCAACGAGAACGACACCGTCGTCACCGAAGAGATCCGCTACGGCGACAACGACCGCCTGGCCGCCCGCGTGGCCCAGATGGCCGGCGCCGACCTGCTGGTGCTGCTGTCGGACATCGACGGCCTCTACACCGCCGACCCGCGCAAGAACCCGAACGCCGCGCACATCCCGCTGGTTAGCGAGATCACGCCCGAGATCGCCGGCATGGCCGAGGGCGCCAATGCCGCCGCCGGCGTCGGCACCGGCGGCATGGCCACCAAGATCGCCGCCGCCCGCATCGCCCGCGCCGCCGGTTGCGCCACCCTGATCACCCTGGGCTCGCGCCCGCGTCCGCTGGCCGCCATCGCCGACGGCGAGAAGGCGACCCTGATCGAAGCCGGCGCCTCGCCTGCCGCCGCCTACAAGGCCTGGATCGCCGGCTCGCTGGCCCCGCAAGGCTGGGTGACCGTCGACGCCGGCGCCGCCAAGGCCCTCGCTTCCGGCAAGAGCCTGCTGTCGGCCGGCGTTCGCGCCATCGAGGGGCCGTTCGAGAAGGGCGACGCCGTCCGGGTCCGCGACGAGACCGGCGCCGAAGTCGCCCGGGGTCTCGTCCGCTACGACAGCGCCGACGCCCAGCGCATCGCCGGCCTGCGCTCCGACGCCATCGAGGCCGAGCTGGGCTTCACTGAAGGCCCGATGATCCACGCGGATGATCTTGCGGTTTCGGCTTAACCCAAACCCCGTCTCCCCGGAGAAAGCCGGGGCCCAGATCGAACCCACGAGCGCCTGCGATCCTGACAGGGCGCTTCGGCGCGAACACCCCAGCCTCTCCGGATGAATCTGGGCCCCGGCTTTCGCCGGGAAACGGAGGTGGAGTGGGCAAAAACCGATTCAGTTCTCTCCCGGCCCGGTCTAGGTTCCGCGCGTTCTCAGGAGTCCCCATGGCCTACCGATCCTTGCGCGAATTCATCGACGTCCTGGAGGCCAAGGGCGAGCTGGTCCGGGTCAAGGAACCGGTCTCCAGCGTGCTGGAAATGACCGAGATCCAGACGCGCCTCTTGGCCACCGGCGGCCCGGCGGTGCTGTTCGAGCATGTGCTGCTGCCGGACGGCTCGCGTTCGGAGATGCCGGCGCTCGCCAATCTGTTCGGCACGGTCAAGCGCATGGCCATGGGCGTGACCCTGGGCGGCGAGCCGCGCGAGACGGCGGGTGAGTTGCGTGAGGTCGGCGAACTGCTGGCCTTCCTGCGCCAACCCCAGCCGCCGAAGGGCCTGAAGGACGCCATCGACATGCTGCCCCTGGCCAAGACGGTCATGAGCATGCGCCCCGGCACGGTGAAGAAGGCCCCCGTGCAGGAGGTCGTCCTGACCGGCGACCAGATCGATCTCTCCAAACTGCCGGTCCAGACCTGCTGGCCGGGCGAGCCCGCGCCGCTGATCACCTGGCCCCTCGTCGTGACCAAGGGTCCGGGCAAGGACCGCGAGGACGACTTCAACCTCGGCATCTACCGCATGCAGGTGCTGTCCAAGGACAAGTGCATCATGCGCTGGCTGGCCCATCGCGGCGGCGCGCAGCACTACGCCCGCCACAAGAAGGCCGGCAATAAGGATCCCCTGCCCGCCTGCGCCGTGCTGGGCGCGGACCCCGGCACCATCCTGGCCGCCGTGACGCCGGTTCCGGACACTCTGTCGGAATACCAGTTCGCCGGCCTGCTGCGCGGCGCCAAGGTCGATCTCGTCCCCGCCAAGACCGTGCCGCTGATGGTCCCGGCCCATGCCGAGATCGTCATCGAGGGCCACGTCCTGCTGGACGAGCATGCCGATGAAGGCCCCTACGGCGACCACACCGGCTACTACAACAGCGTCGAGAAGTTCCCGGTCTTCCAGGTGACGGCGATCACCATGCGCAAGGACCCGATCTATCTGACCACCTTCACCGGCCGTCCGCCGGACGAGCCCTCGGTGCTGGGCGAGGCGCTGAACGAGGTGTTCATCCCGCTGATCCGCCAGCAGTTCCCCGAGATCGTCGACTTCTGGCTGCCGCCCGAGGGCTGCAGCTACCGCATCGCCGTGGTCTCGATGAAGAAGGCCTATCCCGGCCACGCCAAGCGCGTGATGCTGGGCGTGTGGAGCTATCTGCGCCAGTTCATGTACACCAAGTGGGTGATCGTCGTGGACCACGACATCAACGCCCGCGACTGGAAGGACGTGATGTGGGCGATCAGCACCAAGATGGATCCCGCCCGGGACATCACGGTGATCGAGCACACCCCGATCGACTATCTGGATTTCGCCAGCCCCGAGAGCGGCCTGGGCTCCAAGATCGGCCTCGACGCCACCGACAAGTGGCCGCCCGAAACCAAGCGCGAATGGGGCGAGGAGATCCGCATGGATCAATCGGTGGTCGAAGCCGTCACCGAAAAGTGGGCCCGCCTGGGTTTGCCGGGAGACGGAACGCCGATCTGGAAGTAGCGTCCTCTGAGTCGGAGCTGGGGGGCTTATGGACGCGATCGAGATCTACTTCGGCGCCTATGGCGCGTTGTTGGCGTTGGCTGTCGCGACGCTGATGTCGTCCGTCGTACGGATCATCCGGAACCGCTCGGCGGTGCGCGTGGGTCTGCTAACGCCGCTGCTGATGCTGTTGATCCTATTGGACCTGTGCAGCCTAATAAACAGCGCCTCACGCCTGATGGGACTGGCCGACCTCAACCTGGCGCTGGTGACCGTCGGCATGTCCGCAGCGGGGCTTTACTTCATCATCGCGGCCATGGCGGCCCCGGACGATTTCGCTACGTGGCCCGATCTCAACGCCTACTACGACAAGCACAAGCGCGTCCTGATCGGCGGCCTGCTGGCTGGCAGCCTCCTGGGTTTCGAAGTCAACAGCGTGCTAGTCAAGGGCTTCACCGAGACCCTTCACACGCGCTGGATGGGCCTGCACGTCGCGTTGTTTCTAGCCTTCTACCTGCTGATGGTCGCGCTGCTGGTCGTCCGGAACCGCATTGCCAATCTCGTCATGCTGTCGGTGTTGAACGCGATCTTCCTGGTGGTGATGCTGACCTTCTAGGCGCCCCCTTGCCAGGGGCGTCGCGAGGCGCGACGACAGCGGCGGCACGTCGCCTTCGCCCTGCTTGCCCTGGGAGCTCCCGCCATGTCGCAGACCACTAAAGCCCCCTCTTCCAAGGGGCCATGGGACGAAGCCTTCCTGCCGCCAGCCCCGCACTGGCAGGGCGCCAGCCAGGCCCTAATCCGCGACACGTCCGATCCGTGGGTCACGCCGTTCGAGGCCGACCCCGAGCACGACTTCTCGCCGACCTATGTCGATACCCGCGCCTGGTTCGACCGGCTGGAGGCGGCGTCCAAGCTGGTCCGCGTCGAGGACTTCGGGGTCTCGCCCCAGGGCCGCGAGATCTTCGCGGTGATCGCGTCGAAAGACGGCGAGACGCTGGACCCGAAAAAGCCCCTGCTGCTGGTCCAGTGCGGCATCCACCCCGGCGAGATCGACGGCAAGGACGCCGGGATGATGCTGCTGCGGGACATGGCGTTTCACGGCAAGGACGGGCTGCTGGACAAGGTCAACCTGGTCCTGCTGCCGATCCTGTCGGTCGATGGCCACGAGCGCTCGGGTCCCTACTCCCGTCCCAACCAGCGCGGGCCGCGCATCCAGGGCTGGCGCAACACCGCGACCAACCAGAACCTCAATCGCGACTTCATGAAACTGGACCAGCCGGAGATGCAGGCCCTGAAGCGCCTGCAGGCCAAGTACAAGGCCGATCTCTATGTTGACGTCCACGTCACCGACGGCCTCGACTACCAGTACGACGTCACCTACGGCTTCAATGGCGAGAACGGCGTCTGGTGTCGCTCCCCCGCCATCGCCAAGTGGCTGGACGAGGTGCTGAAGCCGGCCATGAACGCCAGCCTGGAGGCCGAGGGCCACATTCCGGGCGAGCTGGTGTTCGGCATCGACGACCAGAACCCCAAGGCCGGCTTCAATGACGGCGGCTTAGGGGAGCGCTTCTCGAACGGTTGGGGCGCGGCGGCCCATGTCCCGACCATCCTGATCGAGAACCATAGCCTCAAGCCGCACGTCCAGCGCGTGCTGGGGACCTATGTCTTCATCGAGACGGCCCTGAAGCTGCTGGCCGACAAGGGTGGCGACCTGCGGACCGCCATCGCCGCCGACAACGCCCTGCGCCCGACCGAGGTGCTGGCCAACTTCGTCAGCGACCCGACGCCGGCCTATACCCGCGCCTTCAAGGGCATCCGCTACGAGTACTATGACAGCCCCGCCTCGGGCCGGCAGGAGGTGCGCTGGTTGGGCGAGGCCGATCCGGAGCTGTGGCAAGTCCCGTTCTACGGCTCCAAGCCGTCGCTGAGCCTGAAGCGCCCTGTCGCCTACTACGTCCCAAGCTACCGGGCCGACCTGATCGAGCGGCTGAAGCTGCACGGCGTGCAGCTGGAGACCCTGAAGGCCGACCAGACCGTCGAGGTCGAGATGATCCGCCTGGTCGATCCCAAGCTGGCCGACCGCGCCAACGAGGGCCACGTGCAGATCAGCGTCGAGACGGTCACCACCGAGACCCGCGCCTGGACCTTCCCCAAGGGTTCGGTCCGCGTCCCGACCGACCAGCCGCTGGGCGACCTGGTCGTGCTGCTGCTGGAGCCGCAATCCAGCGAGAGCGTCTTTGCCTGGGGCATGGTCCCCGAGGTGCTCAGCCGGGTCGAATATATCGAACCCTACTGCATCGCCCCGCTGGCCGAGAAGATGATGGCGGCCGATCCTGCGCTGAAGGCCGAATTCGAGGCCAAGCTGGCCGCCGAGCCCGCTTTCGCCGCCGATCCCGACGCCCGCCTGGCCTGGTTCTACGAACGCACGCCCTTCTACGACGACCACTATCTGCTGTACCCGATCGCCCGCGAAGTCGCCTGAAAGGCGGGTCGGCTTGCCGACCGTCCCCGGAAAGTCTCATATAGCGGCCACGCTCGGGGGCGGGCGGCGTGCTAGGGTTTGAGTTTGATGGATACGATTGCTTCGGGTCACGCGGCCGCGCTTTGGGCCGGCCTGCACCTTTTCCTGCTGCTGATCCTGTCGCTGCTGGTCGTGCGCCTGCGCCAGAAGCACAAGGTGGCGCTGGGTGACGAAGGCATCCCGGAGCTGGCCCGCGCCATCCGCGCCTTCGGCAACGCCACCGAATATGTCCCGACGGGCGTGGCGTCGCTGGCCGTACTGGCTGTGGCCGGCGCCTCGCCGCTGACCGTCCATGTCGTCGGCTTCGTGCTGTTCGCCGGCCGCGCCATCCATGCGTTTGGCCTGTCCACCAACGGCGGCGCGTCGATCGGGCGCTCCATCGGCATGGTCGCCACCTGGCTCGCCTACATCTTCGCGGGCGTGGCGCTGCTGCTCTCGGCCATCGGGTAGCGCTTGCCCCTGCGGGGGAGCGTCGTCCATAAGACGGCATGGACGATAATCTGCTGCATGACGTGGTCGCCGCCGCGCGCAAGGCCGGGGCGGACGCCGCCGAGGCTGTCTTCGCCGAGCGCCAATCCCTTTCCGTCTCGGTTCGCCTGGGCGAGCTGGAAGAAGTCGAGCGCGAGGAGGCCCGCGATCTGGGCCTGCGCGTCTTCATCGGTCAGCGCAGCGCCACCGTCTCCGGCTCCGACATCTCGGCCGAGGCCCGCGCCAAGCTGATCGAGCGCGCCGTGGCCATGGCCCGCCTGGCCCCGGAAGATCCTTACGCCAGCCTGGCCCAGCACGACCGCCTGGCCAAGGGCCCCTATCCCGAGCTCGACCTGATCGACGCCTACGAGCCGAACGCCGAGACGCTGGAGACCCAGGCCCGGATCGCCGAGGCGCACGCCCGCGAGGTCCAGGGCGTGACCAATTCCGACGGCGGCTCGGCCACCTGGTCCTCGTCGAAGTGGGCGCTGGTCACCACCGCCGGCTTCCACGGCACACACGCGGCCACCGGCCACTCGATCTCGGCCTCGGCCATCGCCGGCGAGGGCGCGGGCATGGAACGCGGCGGCGAAGGCCGCTCGACCCGCCACTTCGGCGATCTGCCGGCCGCCGGCGACATCGGCATGGAGGCCGGCCGCCAGGCGGTGGCGCGCCTGAACCCGCGCAAGATCGCCTCGACCACCGCCCCGGTGATCTTCGAGAACCGCCTGGCCATGAGCCTGATCGGCCCGCTGCTGGGCGCGATCTCGGGCCCGTCGATCGCGCGCGGCACCTCGTTCCTGAAGGACAAGCTGGGCCAGCAGATCTTCGCCAAGGGCGTCAACCTGACCGAGGACCCGCATCGCGTACGCGGCCTGGGCTCGGCGCCGTTCGACGACGAGGGCGTGGCCACCCACGTGCGCAGCCTGATCGACGATGGCGTGCTGACCACCTGGCTCTTGAACACCAGCTCGGCCAAGCAGCTGGGCCTGGTGACCACCGGCCACGCCTCGCGCGGCCTGGCGGGTCCCTCGGGCGTCTCGACCCACAACCTGACGCTCCAGCCGGGCGCCCAGGACCTAGCGGGCCTGATGAAGGACGCCGGCACGGGCCTCTTGGTCACCTCGATGTTCGGCCCCTCGCTGAACGGCAATACCGGCGACTGGTCGGTGGGCTGCTCGGGCGTCTGGTTCGAGAATGGCGAGAGCACCGGCCCGGTCACCGAGATCACCGTGGCCGGCAACCTGATCGACATCTACGCCCGCCTGGTCCCCGGCTCTGACCTCGAATTCCGGGGCGCCAGCAACAGTCCGTCGATCCTGGTCGACGCCCTGGCGATCGCGGGCAAATGAACGACCTGGACCTGATCCTTCAAGCCGCCCAGGAAGCCGGCGAGCTGGCGCTCGCTGCGCGCGAAGAAGGTTTGAAGATCTGGTCCAAAGAGGGCGGCTCGCCGGTCACCGACGCCGACCTGGCCGTCGACACCCTGCTGAAGACGCAGCTGACCGCCGAGCGTCCCGACTATGGTTGGCTTTCGGAAGAGACCGCCGACGATCCGGCCCGCCTGACCACGCGCCGCCAGTTCGTGGTCGACCCGATCGACGGCACCGTGGCCTTCATGAAGAACAAGCCGTGGTTCGCGGTCTCGATCGCCGTGGTCGAGAACGGCCAGCCGATCGCCGGCGTCGTCCATGCCCCGGCGCTCAACGAGACCTACGCCGCCACGGTCGACGGTCCGGCCACGCTGAACGGCCAGCCGATCGCACCCAGCGCCACGGCCGAGCTTTTCGGCGCGGCCATGCTGGGCGACGCCAAGATGTTCGCCCACCCGGCCTGGCGCGAGCCCTGGCCCGAGATGCGCATCGAGAGCCGCAACTCCATCGCCTATCGCATGTGCCTGGTCGCGGCCGGGACCTTCGACGCCGCTATCGCCCTGTCGCCCAAAAGCGAGTGGGACCTGGCCGCCGCCGACCTGATCTGCCGCCGCGCCGGCGCCTGGCTCAGCGACCACAAAGGCCGCGATTTCGCCTATAATCGCCCCGTTCCGCTGGTTCCGAGCCTGGTTTGCGCCAATAAGGCGCTGGCCCCATTGATCCTGTCACGCGTCGGGCATATCGAGCTGCCATAAACATAATTCCTCGCAGGAACATGCTCCAAATGGTCGATAAGCAGCTTCTTCATATCGTGGTCGGTGGCGAACTGAAGGATGTCGCCGGCATTGAATTCCGCGACCTGAGCAAGGTCGAGTTCGTCGGCGCCTATCCCAGCTACGAAGACGCCCACAAGGCCTGGAAGGCCAAGGCCCAGGCGACGGTGGACAACGCGCACGCGCGGTATTTCATCATCCACGCGCACAAGCTGCTGGATCCGTCGAGCGAGGGCTAAGGGTTGAAGGGGGCCGGGTCACTGGCCCCCACCTGACCTGCTGCGCAGGTCGTCCGCCCCCGGAGGGGGCGGAAGGTGCGCCACGATCCTTCTTCCCCCTCCGGGGGAGGAGCGCGAAGCGCGGAGGGGGCAAGTCCCTCCTTACTCTCTTCTCAAAATCTTATCCGTCAGCACCTTCCCCAGCATGTTCGCCCGGAAGGTCTTCTTCATCTCGACGGGATTGTAGTCGTCGCTTTCGACCCACTCGCTGAACGTCAGCCCCTTGGGTTCGCCGACTTCCAGATATTGCTCGAACACGTAGTCCAGCACGCCGGTGTTGCCGTGCTTGATGTGCAGGTAGCGCGGCGACAGCTGCTCCACCGCCTCGCGGATCGGCAGGCCCAGACGGTAGTGGGCGTAGAACACACTCATGATCCCCGCCCGGTCCGCGCCCGACTTGCAGTGCATCAGGGCTGGATATTCGATCGTCTCGAACAGCTCCTTGGCCCCCCGCACCCGCTCGCGGATCGGGACCTCGCGCGAGGTGATGGTGAAGTCGACGAAGTTCAGGCCCAGACGCTCGCAGGCGTCCTTCTCCAGCGCGTAGAAGCTGCCATCGAAGCCGCCGCGCAGGTTCACGATCGTCTTGATGCCGCGCTTCTTCCACCAGGCCAGCTGGAACGGCCAGGGCTGGTTGGCGCGGACCATCTCGGGGCTGATCCAGTGGGCGTTCGAAAAGCCCAGCCGCAGATAGGCGTGGTCGTTCCACAGATAGTGGAGATAGGTCTTGAACCGGCCCCAGGGCGTGACGAGGTCGAACTTGGCCAAGAGGACGCGATCCTTCGGAAATTCCGCGACTAAGTAGGGGCAAGCGCCCCGAAAGGCAAAACCCGCCCTCATGGCGTCGCTTTTACGGGCGAGTGCGTCCGCCACGTCCTTGACAGCACCGTGTTGAAATCCGACCCCTCCCGCATGACCTCGCCGGACAGCCAGCCCTCGAACCGCGCCCTGATGGCCCGGATGTGGCGCGAGTTCCTGAAGCCCCGCTGGAAGGGCTTCCTGGTCTCGATGATCAGCGCGGTGATCGTCGCCCGCCTGACGGTGATGCTGGGCGAATATGTCGAGCCGGCCGTCGACAAGCTGATCGCCCATCCCCAGCCCGGCGCGCTGATCTGGGTCCCCCTGACCATTGCCGCCCTGGCCGTAGCGCGGAGCGTCTTCCAGGTCACCCAGGCCAGCCTGATCAACCGCATCGGCAACGGCGTCGTCGGCGACATGCAGACCCGCCTGTTCGGCCGCCTGATCCGCGCGGATCTCGCCCGCCTGCGCGGCGCCCACTCGGGCTCCTACGTGGCCTCGGTGCTCTACGACGCCGGCCTGATCCGCGAAGCGGCGACCACCGGCGTGATCAACTATGTCCGCGAGGGCCTGACGGTCGTCATCACCCTGTGGGCTCTGCTGACCAGCGATCCGATCCTGGCGGCCGGCGTGCTGGTCATCGTGCCGGGCGTCAATGGCGTGATCCGCCACTTCTCCAAGCGCACGACCAAGGCCGCCAAGGGTGCCATGGGCGAGACCTCCAACCTCTCGACGGCGATCATGGAGAGCCTGGACGGGGTCAAGATCGTCAAGATGGAGAACCGCGAGGCCTATGAGGAAGGCCGCGTGGCCGCCGTGGTCGAGCGCCGCCAGCGCCACTTGATCAAGGGCAGCAACGCCCGCGCCATGGCCGCCCCGGCCACCGAACTCTTCTCGCAGCTCGTGATCGCCGCCGTGTTCGCCTATGCGGGCTGGCGGGCGATTACCGGGACGCTGGTCGTCGGCCCGCTGACCCTGCCGCCGATCACCTCCGGCGGTTTCCTGAAGTTCGTGATCCTGCTGGGCATCGCCGCCCAGTCCCTGCGCCAGGTCGCCAACCTGCAGACCGTCTTCGCCGAGGGTCTGACCGCCGCCCGCCGCCTGTTCGAGGCCCTGGACGTCGCCCCCGCCATTGTCGATCCCGCCGACGCCAAGGCCCTGCCGGCCGGCGACAGCGCCATCGCCCTCACCAACGTCACCTTCTCGTACGGGACCGCGATCCCGGCCCTGTCGGACGTCTCGCTGACCGCCCGCAAGGGCGAGACCGTCGCCCTGGTCGGCCCGTCGGGCGGCGGCAAGAGCTCGATCCTGAACCTGATCCCGCGCTTCTATGACGTGAATGGCGGGGCGGTGACCATCGACGGCCACGACGTGCGGTCGGTGACCCTGGCCAGCTTGCGCGACCGCATCGCCCTGGTCACCCAGGAGCCGTTCCTGTTCGACGACAGCATCCGCGCCAACATCGCCTATGCCCGCCCCGGCGCCAGCCAGCTGGAGATCGAGGCCGCCGCCCGCCAGGCCGCCGCCCACGACTTCATCCTGGACCTGCCCGAGGGCTACGACACCCCCGTCGGCGAGGCCGGCGCGCGCCTGTCTGGCGGCCAACGCCAGCGCATCGCCATCGCCCGCGCCTTCCTCAAGGACGCCCCGATCCTGCTGCTGGACGAGGCCACCAGCGCCCTGGACACCGAGAGCGAGGCCCAGGTCCAGGCGGCCCTGGAGCGGCTGATGGCCGGCCGGACGACGATCCTGATCGCCCACCGCCTGTCGACCGTGAAGAACGCCGACCGCATCTACGTCATCGACAAGGGCCGCGTCGTCGAGACTGGGACCCACGCAGAGCTGGTCCGCGCCGGCGGCCTCTATGCGCGCCTCGCCAAGGCCCAGGACCTGGATCACGTACCGGAGTCGCAAGCTTGAGACCCCTGCGTTCACCGTTCGTGATCTGGCTACTGTCCTCGATCTTCGCCGGCTATTCCAAGCTGGTGTTCCGCACCCTGCGCATGACCGTCGAAGGCGCCGAGCAGGCCGAAGAGGTCTGGAAGCAAGGCCGCGAGACCGGCGCCGGCGCGATCCTGTGCTTCTGGCACTCGCGCATCCCGATGTCGCCGCTCAGCTGGCCGCAGGATCTGGCCCGCCGCCAGGACATGCGCGCCCTGATCTCGCGCTCCAACGACGGCGAGTTCATCGCCCGCACTGTCGAGAAGCTGGGCTTCCCGGCCATCCGCGGCTCGTCGGCCAAGAAGACGGACCTGGCCAAGAACAAGCACGGCGAGCAGGCCTTCCGCGACATGGTCAAGTGGGTCAAGGACGGCGGCGGCGTGGCCATCACCCCCGACGGTCCGCGCGGCCCGGCCGAGCACATGGAGAAGGGCACACCCTCCCTGGCCCGTGTCACCAGCGCGCCGGTGATCTTCGTCGGCCTGGCCGCCAAGCCCTGCATCCGCCTGGGCTCGTGGGACAACACCATGGTGCCCCTGCCCTTCGCCAAGGCCGCCATGGTCTGGGACGGTCCGACCGGGGCTGGCCGCGGCGAGGACCCCGACCAGCTGGCGGAAGAGTGGGCCGACCGCCTCTCGGCCGTCACCCGCCGAGCCGAACAGCTGGTGGAAGATTGATCCGGCCCGCCCTTGGTGGGATGTAGGGCCCATGGCTCACGACGCTCACGGACACGACCACAAGCATGACCATGATCACCACGATCATGACCACGCGCATGGTCACGGCCATCACCACCACGGACATAGCCACGGTCCCGGCGGCCATCACCATCACGCGCCCAAGGACTTTGGCCGCGCCTTCGCGATCGGGGTGGCGCTGAACCTGGGCTTCGTGCTGGTCGAGGCCGGCGCGGGCCTGATCACCCATTCGCTAGCCCTGCTAGCCGACGCCGGCCACAACCTGTCGGACGTTCTGGGCCTGCTGCTGGCCTGGGGCGCGGCCGTGCTGGCCAAGCGCGCCCCCAGCGCCCGCCGCACCTATGGCCTGCGCAAGGGCACCATCCTGGCCTCGCTGGCCAATGCCGCCCTGCTGCTGCTGGCCGTCGGCGCCATCGCCTGGGAGGCCGTCCGCCGCTTCGGCGCGCCCGAGCCCGTCCAGACCGGTCCGGTGATGATCGTCGCCGCCATCGGCATCGCCATCAACACCGCCACGGCCCTGATGTTCATGAAGGGCGCCGAGGACGACCTGAACGTTCGCGGGGCTTTCCTGCACATGGCCGCCGACGCCGCCGTCTCGGCCGGCGTGGTGGTCGCGGCCCTGGCCATGGGCCTGACCAACTGGCTGTGGATCGACCCTGTGGTCAGCCTGGCCATCGTCGTGGTCATCGTGCTGGGCACCTGGGGCCTGCTGCGCGATTCGCTGGACATGGCCCTGGACGCCGCTCCGCGCGGCATCGACCCGGGCAAGGTGCGCGAATGGCTGGCCGGCCGCCCGGGCGTCAGCGAGGTCCACGACCTGCACATCTGGGCCATGAGCACCACCGAGACGGCGCTAACCGCTCACGTTGTCCGTCCGCTGGACGGGGATCACGACCAGTTCCTGCACGACGCCTGCGCCGAGCTGGCCAGCCGCTTCAAGATCGGCCACGTGACTATCCAGGTCGAGAGCACCAGCGGCGCGCACAACTGCTCGCTGGCCCCTGAAGGCGTGGTGTGACCCTGTCCCTGGGCCTCTACCGGGCCGCCACAGGCCTGCTCGAACCCCTCGCCCCTGCCGTGCTGGCCGGCCGCGCCCGCAAGGGCAGGGAAGACCCGGCGCGGATCGCCGAACGCCTGGGCCGCGCCGAAGTTGTCCGCCCCGACGGCCCGCTGGTGTGGCTGCACGGCGCCAGCGTCGGCGAGAGCCTGTCGATCCTGCCGCTGGTCGAGCGCCTGCGCGCCGAACGACCGGAGGTCACGGTGCTGGTGACCTCCGGCACCACCACCTCGGCGGCCCTGCTGGCCAAGCGCCTGCCGGTCGGCGCGATCCACCAGTACGTCCCGGTCGACGCCCCAGGCGCGGCGCGGCGCTTCATCGCCCGCTGGAAGCCCAGCCTGGCGGTGTTCGTCGAGAGCGAGCTGTGGCCCAACCTCCTGCTGGAGGCCAAGGCCGCCGGCACGCGCCTGGCCCTGGTCTCGGCCAAGCTGTCGGACCGCAGCTTCGCCAGCTGGAAGAAACGCCCCGACGCCGCCCGCCAGCTGCTGTCGGGCTTCGACCTGATCCTGGCCCAGGACGACCGCGCCCACGAACGCTTCGAGGCCCTCGGCGGCCAGGTCGCCGGCGAGGCCGACCTGAAGTTCGGCGCGGCGCCGCTGCCGACCGTGGCCAGCGACGTCAGCTTCGACCGCCCGCCGCTACTGATCGCCAGCACCCATCCTGGCGAGGACGAGATCGCCCTGGACGCCATCGCCGCCCTGCCGGACCGTCCGCCGGTTATCCTGGCCCCCCGCCACGTCGAGCGCGGCCCGGCGATCGTCGAACTCGCCAAGGCCCGAGGCCTCTCGGCCAACCTGCGCAGCCAGTCGAGAGAGCCCGCCGACATCCTCGTCGCCGACACGCTGGGCGAGATGGGCCTGTGGTTCCGCCTGGCCGGGACCTCGGTCATCGCCGGCAGCCTGGTCGAGGGCATCGGCGGCCACAATCCGCTGGAGGCCGCGCGTCTCGATTGCCCGGCGATTAGCGGCCCGTTCGTCGACAACTGGACCTCGGCCTTCGCGGGGCTCGAGGCCGCCGATGGCGTGGTCATGACTTCGCCGGAGGCCCTGAGGGACGCGATCGCCGCCGACCTTGCCGATCCGCAAGCCGCCAAGGCCCGCGCCGCCCGCGCCCGGACCTATGTCGACGCCCGTGACGCCGAAGCCCGCGCCGGTCTCTCCCGCATCCTCGAGCTGGTCCCATGAAACTCGGCACGCCGCGCTGGTGGTACGTGAAAAACGGCGGGCCGGCGCCGCTGACCCGGGCCCTGCTGACTCCGCTATCTTGGATCTGGGCCGACGCCACGCGCCGCCGCATCGCCCGCACCACCCCGGCCATCGTCGGCGCGCCGGTGATCTGTGTCGGCAATGTCACCATGGGCGGGGCGGGCAAGACCCCGATCGTGCGCGAGCTGCTGCTGACCCTGACCCAGCGCGGCGTCAACGCCCACGGCCTGTCGCGCGGCTATGGCGGCCGGCTGAAGGGGCCGACCCAGGTCGACACGTCCCGCCACACCGCCAAGGACGTCGGCGACGAGCCGCTGATGCTGGCCCAGGACTTCCCGATGTGGGTGGCGGTCGATCGCGTCGCCGGCGCCAAGGCCGCCACGCGATGGGGCGCCCAGGCCGTGGTCATGGACGACGGCCACCAGAACCCCAGCATCCGCAAGGCCCTGTCCCTGGTCGTGGTCGACGGCGAGACGCGCGGCGGCGAGTGGCCGTTCGGCGACGGCCGCGTCTTCCCCGCCGGCCCGATGCGCGAGCCGCTGAAGGTGGGCCTGTCGCGCGCTGACGCGGTGATCGTGCTGCTGCCGGTCGACATGGAGCAGCCCGACTTCGACCTGCTGGTCGAGTTCGGCGACATGCCGGTGCTGGTCGCGCGGCTGGAACCCGCCGCCCCCGTGCCAAAGGGCCCGCAGGTCGGTTTCGCCGGCATCGGCAAGCCCTGGAAGGTCGAGAAGGCCCTGACCGCCGCCGGCTGCCAGCTGGTCGACTTCGCGCCCTTCCCCGACCATGGGGAATATGACGAGGCCACGCTGAAGATGCTGGCCGAGCGCGCCAAGGTTTATGACGCGGGGCTGGTGACCACCGAGAAGGACTGGGTCCGCCTGCCGGCCAAATGGCGCGAGAAGGTCACGCCGTGGCCGGTGCGGGCGCGCTTCGACGACCCGGCGGCGTTGGAAGAGCTGCTGGCGAAGGTCGGCCTATAACCTTCTTCCCCCTCCGGGGTAGGAGCGCCGCAGGCGCGGAGGGGGCAAGTCAGCGAGAAAATCACCCTACTTGCCCCCACCTGACCGCGCGACGCGCGGTCGTCCGCCCCCGGAGGGGGCGGAAGGATCAGCGACCCCTACTTATAAACCACCCCGCCCTTGATCACCGACGTCACGCGCTGCAGCTCGGTGACGTCCTTCAGCGGATCGCCCTTCACCGCGATCAGGTCGGCCGCCTTGCCGGCCGCCAGGCTGCCGATCTCGCTCGACAGCGAGAAGTGATCCGCCGCGTTGACCGTCGCGGCCTGGATGGCCTCCAGCGGCGAGAGGCCAGCCTTGACCAGCAGCGCGAACTCGCCGGCATTGTCGCCGTGGGCGCTGACCCCGGTGTCGGTGCCGAACGCGATCTTGACCCCGCCCTCGTGGGCGCGGCGGGCCATGGCGATCATCTTCGGGCCGGCGTCCAGGGCCTTGGCCGTCTGGGCGGGGGTCAGGAAATTGTTCGGGCCCGAGGCGATCCGGTAGACGAAGTCGCCGGCCATCAGGGTCTGCACCAGATAGGCGCCGTTCTTCTTGAAAGCGGCGATGCTGTCGCCGTCCAGATAGGTGCCGTGCTCGATCGAGTCGCCGCCGGCTTTGAGGAAGCTGTTGATGCCGTCGACGCCGTGGGCGTGGGCGGTGACCTTGCGGCCCATGCGGTGGGCGGCGTCGACGATGGCCTTGAGCTCATCGTCCGAGAACTGCTGGGCCAGGCCCGCGGCGGTGTTGGAGAGCACGCCGCCGGTGGCGGTGATCTTGATGATGTCGGCCCCGTGCCAGACCTGCTCGCGCACCGCGCGGCGGCAGTCATCCGCGCCCGAGCAGACCGAGGTCGGCCGCAGCACGTGCATGACCTCGTCACTATAGCCGTTCACGTCGCCGTGGCCGCCATGGATCGACACGGCCGAACCGGCGGCGATGATGCGCGGCCCCGGCACGTCGCCGCGCTTGATCCCGTCACGCAGGGCGAAGATGGCGTTGTTCTCGGCCCCCAGGTCCGCGACCGTCGTGAAGCCCGCCATCAGGGTCTTGCGGGCGTAGCCAGCCCCGACCATGGCCTGGTCGGCCGACGACTGGGTCACTTCGTCCAGCCGTGAGTTGGGCCCTTGCTGACCGGTCAGGTGGACGTGGCTGTCGATCAGGCCCGGCAGCACGAAGCTGTCCTTCAGGTCCACGACCTTGCCGCCGGGCTCGGAGACGTAGCCGTCGACGATGCGCGCGACCTTGCCGTTCTCCAGCACCAGGGTCTTGGCCGTCTCGACCTTGCCGGTGGCCGGGTCGGCCAAGAGGCGGCCGGCCTGGACGAAGACCGTTTCGGCGTGCGCGACGCTACCCAGCGTCCCGGCCAGAGCCAGGGCGCAGACGCCCGACAGCAGTCTTTTCATATAGCCCCTACGCCCCCGCCTTCTGCGCGAAGGCCCAGGCCCCCTTGGCCAGAACCGGCACGCGCGCCTCCATCAGCTGCGCATGGGCGCTGGCGGCGGTGCCGTCACGGACGCGGCCGACGATGCCCTGGCAGATGCCGGCCAGTCTGAAGAGGTTGTAGCTGAAATACCAGTCCAGCTCGGGCAGGCCGTCGCGGCCGGTAGCTTTGCAGTAGCGCTCGACCGCCTGCGGGATGGTCGGCACGCCATAGGCTTCCAGGTCGGCGATCTCGGCCAGGCCGCCGCGCTGGTCGGACGGCATCACCCAGTTCATCAGGAAGTAGCTGAAGTCGGCCAGCGGATTGCCCAGGGTCGACAGCTCCCAGTCCAGCACCGCCACCACGCGCGGCTCGCTGGCGTGCAGGATCATGTTGTCCAGGCGGTAGTCGCCATGGACGATCGAGGTCTTGTCGTCGACCGGGCAGCTCCGCGGCAGCCACTCCATCAGCCGGTCCATGTCCTCGATGGTCTTGGTCTCGGACGCCTTGTACTGCTTGGTCCAGCGGTCGATCTGGCGAGCGAAATAGTTGCCCGGCTTGCCATAGTCGGCCAGGCCCACGGCCGCGTAGTCGACATTGTGCAGGGCCGCCAGGGTGTCGATCTCGGCCTCGTAGATCGCCCGCCGCTCGGCCGGCGCGTAGTCCGGCAGGGTGCCGTCCCACAGGATCCGGCCTTCGACATTGTCCATGACGTAGAAGATCGTGCCGATGACGTCCTCGTCCATGCAAAGCCCGTAGGCCTTGGCGACGGGGAAGTTCGCCTTGTTCAGGCCAGAGATGACCTTGAACTCACGGTCGACGGCGTGGGCGCTGGGCAGAAGCTTGCCCGGCGGCTTGCGGCGCAGGACGTACTTCTTGCCGGGCGTGACCAGCTGGTAGGTCGGGTTCGACTGGCCGCCCTTGAACTGGCGCACCTCCAGCGGACCGGCATAACCCTCGACGTTCGCCGCGAGCCAGGCGGCCAGCTTGGCCTCGTCGATCGCATGGCGCGGGTCGACCGGCTTGGTGCCCGAGTTCAGGTCCTGGGCGGACTGTTCGGCGGCTTCGGCCATGGCGCGTCTACTCCCCAACGCTTGTTTGAAAGGGAGTTTAGAGAGCGTGAGCGCTTAGGCAAGCCACACTTGCCCCCTCCGCGCTGCGCGCTCCTCCCCCGGAGGGGGAAGAAGGTCGCTCGATTACCTTCCGCCCCCTACGGGGGCGGACGACCTCGCAAAGCGAGGTCAGGTGGGGGCAAGTATCAGCCCTTCAGCGCCCGCCAGCCGATGTCGCTGCGGTAGAAGCCGCCTTCCAAGCTGATCGTCCCCAGCGCCGCATAGGCCACGTCGCGGGCCTCGTGCAGGGTCGCGCCCAGGGCGCAGACGTTCAGCACGCGGCCGCCAGAAGCGCGGAGGTTCCCCTCGGCGTCTCGGGTCGTGCCGGCGTGGAAAACCACGGCCTCATTGCCGAAGTCGGCCTCGGCGTCCTGGATCAGGCCGCCGGTCTTGGGGGCGTCGGGATAGCCCTCTGCGGCCAGGACCACGCAGATCGCGGCTTCCTCGCGCCACTTGGGCGGCTGCGCCGAGGCCAGCTCGCCCTTCGCGCACGCCAGTAGGATCGGGACGATGTCGCTGTCCAGGCGCAGCATCAGGGTCTGGCACTCGGGATCGCCGAAGCGGGCGTTGTACTCCACGAGCTTCGGCCCCGTGGGCGTCAGCATCAGGCCGGCATACAGCACGCCGACATACGGATTGCCCTCGGCGGCCATGCCCTCGACGGTCGGGACGATCAGCTCGCGCCAGGCCTGGTCGATAAGGGCTTGGGTGAGGACCGGCGGCGGCGAATAGGTGCCCATGCCGCCGGTGTTGGGGCCTTCGTCGCCGTCATAGGCGCGCTTGTGGTCCTGGGCCGCGCCGAACAGCACGGCGGTCTTGCCGTCGGACAGGGCGAACAGCGAGGCCTCCTCGCCGTGCATGAACTCCTCGATCACCACCCGCGCGCCGGCCGAGCCGAAACGGCCGCCCAGCATGTCGACCACGGCGGCGTCGGCCTCGGCACGGGTAGGCGCGATCACCACGCCCTTGCCGGCCGCCAGGCCGTCGGCCTTGATCACGAACGGCGCGTCCAGGGTGTCCAGGAAGGCCCCGGCCGAAGCCGCGTCCTCGAACACGCCATAGGCAGCCGTCGGCAGGCCGTGGCGCTGGCAGAAGTCCTTGGTGAAGGCCTTGGAGGTTTCCAGCTGCGCGGCGCGCTGGCTGCCGCCGAAGCAGGGGATGCCGACCACGGCCAGCTTGTCGGCGAGGCCGACTTCCAGCGCGGATTCCGGACCGACGACCACGAGGTCCGCGCCGATCTCCTGGGCCAGGGCGACCAGGCCGTCGGCGTCAGTGGCCTTCACCGCGCGCAGCTCGGCCACGGCTTCGATGCCGGGGTTGCCCGGGGCGGCGACGAGACGGCCGCACAGGGGCGACTGGGCGATCTTCCAGGCCAGGGCGTGCTCACGCCCGCCGGACCCGACGAGGAGGATGGTCAGCTTTTCCATGAGGGCGGGGTGTCGCGTGGGAAGCCCGCCGGGTCAAGCGCGCGGTGCGTCGTATCGTCCCGCTCGCCTCCGGGGTGCTTGTCAGCGCTGCCGCGCCACGCACTATGCGTTTTTGAGTTCCCGCGTTCATTCAAGGCCTTAAGGCCACAGCGCCGCAGGAAAGACGACGCCCCGCATGGCCGCCGACGAAGACGACCGCACCTCGCATCCAACCAAAGCCCTGCACTCGCGCGCGTTCCTGGACGCGGTGGTCGAGAGCGTACCCGCCATGCTGGTGGTCAAGAACGGCAAGGACGGCCGCTTCGTGCTGGTCAATCGCGCCGGCGAGGAACTGCTGGGCGTGCCGCGCGAGGCCCTGATCGGTCGCAACGACGCCGACTTCTTCCCCGCCGACCAGGCCGCCTTCTTCGCCGAGATGGACCGCAAGGTGCTGGACAGCGACCGCGTCTGGGTCATCGACGAGGAGCCGCTGAAAACTCCGCACAACGGCGACCGCTGGCTGCAGACCAAAAAGATCGGCATCCCCGGCGAGGGCGACGAGAAGCTGCTGCTGATCATCAGCGAGGACATCACCGAGCGTAAGGCCTCGGCCGCCGCCCTGGAGGCCGCGCTGCAAAGCGCCCAGGCCGCCAGCATCGCCAAGTCGGAATTCCTGGCCAATATGAGCCACGAGATCCGCACCCCGCTGAACGGCGTCTTAGGGATGGCCCAGGTGCTGGCCCAGACCGAGCTGACCGACCGCCAGCGCGAGATGATGGACGTGATCCTGAACTCGGGCCGGGTGCTGAACGCCCTGCTCAGCGACATTCTCGATCTGGCCAAGGTCGAGGCCGGCGAGGTCGAGCTGGAGCCCGCGCCGTTCAACCTGCGGGCCGGGCTGACCGCCGCCGCCGCCACCTTCGAGGGCCTGGCCCACCAGAAGGGCCTGACCTTCAGCCTGGACTTCGCCGGCGACTTCCATGAGCGCGCGGTCGGCGACGCCCTGAAGATCGGCCAGATCGTCAACAACCTGATCAGCAACGCGGTGAAATTCACCTGTGAGGGCAAGGTCGCCGTGCGCGCCGCCACACGGGAGAACACTGACGGGACGATCGAACTCTCCGTCGAGGTCGCCGACAGCGGCGAGGGCTTCACGCCCGAGGTGCAGGCCAGCCTGTTCGAGCGCTTCGTCCAGGGCGACGGCTCGATCACCCGCCGGTTCGGCGGCTCGGGCCTGGGCCTGAACATCGCCCTGCGCTTCGCCAAGCTGATGGACGGCGACATCACCTGCGACTCGACGCCAGGCCACGGCGCGACCTTCCGCTTCACCGCTCGCCTGGAGAAGGCGCAAGGCGAGATCCCCGCCCCCGCGCGCCGCCCTGCCCCGGCCCCGACAGCCGAGCGCCTGCGGGTGCTGCTGGCCGAGGATCACCCGACCAACCAGCGCGTGGTCGAGCTCATGCTGGGCGAGACGGCTGACCTGGTCGTGGCCGAGAACGGCGCCATCGCGGTCGAGGCCTTCGCCAGCCAGCCGTTCGACGTGGTGCTGATGGACACCCAGATGCCGGTCATGGACGGGCTGACGGCGATCCGCGCCATCCGCGAGCGCGAAGCCGCCGCCGGGACGGGACGCATCCCGATCATCTCCCTGACCGCCAACGCCATGCCCCATCAGGTCGAAGCCTGCCTGGAAGCTGGCGCCGACCTGCACCTGGCCAAGCCGATCACGGTGACGGCGCTGTTCGAGAGCATTGCGGCGGCGATGGATCTGGCGGCCCAGGCTGACGAGGAACAGATCATCAGACTCTAAGCGGGACCGAAGCCCTCGCCCTTCGACAAGCTCAGGGTGAGGACTTCTAATGATCCGGCGCTGGCAATAGCCCTCATCCTGAGCTTGTCGAAGGACGAGGGCGGATCCGAACCTTAAGCCGCGTCCAGGTCCAGCGAATACCCCGCCGAACGCACCGTGCGGATCGGATCACCGTCCGCCGAGCCGTTCAGGGCCTTGCGCAGGCGGCCGATGTGGACGTCGACCGTGCGAGCCTCGACATAGACGTCCGAGCCCCAGACCGCGTCCAGCAGCTGTTCGCGGCTGAACACCCGGCCCGGGTGCTGCATCAGGTAGTCCAGCAGGCGGAACTCGGTGGGACCGAGGTGGATCTCCTTGCCGCCACGCTTCACGCGGTGGGCGACCCGGTCGATGATGATGTCGCCGACCGTGATGCGGTCGTCGGCCAGGCCCGGACGGATGCGGCGCAGCACCGCGCGGACGCGGGCGGTCAGCTCGACCATCGAGAAGGGCTTCACGACATAGTCGTCGGCGCCGGTGTCCAGGCCGCGGATGCGGTCCGTTTCCTCGCCGCGCGCGGTCAGCATGATGATCGGCACATTGCGGGTCTCGGCCCGGCCGCGAAGGCGGCGGCAGACCTCGATGCCCGAGACCTTGGGCAGCATCCAGTCCAGGATGACCAGGTCGGGGGCCCGCTCGTTGGCCATGATCAGGGCTTCCTCGCCATCGCCGGCCACGCCAACGCGGTAGCCTTCCTTGTCGAGGTTGTAGTGAAGCAGGGTGGCCAGGGCGTCTTCGTCTTCGACCACCAGAACGTACGGAGTCACTTCAGGTCGCCTCTATCGATTTCTACTGCGACACGACGTCGAGCTTGGGACGCTGGGACACCAGTTCGTCGCCCGTGAGCTCGAAGTGGATGATCTCGGCGATGTTGGTGGCGTGGTCGCCGATGCGCTCGAGGTTCTTGGCCACGAACAGCAGATGGGCGCAGGCGTTGATCGTGCGCGGGTCGCCCATCATGTAGGTGAGCAGTTCGCGGAAGATCGAGTTGTAGTGCTCGTCGACTTCCTCGTCGCGGCTCCACACGCCGATGGCGCGTTGCAGATCCGAGGTCGTGTACGCGTCCAGCACGTCCTTCAGGCGGCCCTGCACCAGCTTGCCCATGCGCTCGATCGAGCGGGTCAGGGCCGTCATCGGGTCGGCTTCGGTCAGGATCAGGGCGCGCTTGCCGATGTTCTTGGCCATGTCGCCGCAGCGTTCCAGGCTCATCGAGATCTTCAGGGCGGCGACGGCGTGGCGCAGGTCCACGGCCATCGGCTGGCGCAGCGCGATCAGGCGGAAGGCCTTGCGCTCGATCTCGCCCTGCAGGGCGTCCAGGCGCTCGTCGCCGGCGACCACGGCCTGGGCCAGCGGCGCGTCACGACGGGCGATGGCGGCGATGCAGTCGGCGACCTGGCTCTCGGCGATGCCGCCCATGCGGGTGACTTCGGCGGTCAGGTGGGCCAGCTCTTCGCCGTACGACTTGACGGTATGTTCGGTCATTTCGAGGGTCCTTCCGCTTAGCCGAAGCGGCCGGTGATGTAGTCCTGCGTGCGGCTGTCGCGCGGGTTCGTGAACATCTCTTCCGTCGGGCCGGTCTCGACCAGCTTGCCCAGGTGGAAGAAGGCCGTGCGTTGCGAGACGCGGGCGGCCTGGGCCATCGAGTGGGTGACGATGACGATGCAGAACTGGGTGCGCAGCTCGTCGATCAGCTCTTCGATCTTGGCGGTCGCGATCGGGTCCAGGGCCGAGCAGGGCTCGTCCATCAGGATCACTTCTGGCGACACGGCGATCGCGCGAGCGATCACCAGACGCTGCTGCTGGCCGCCCGACAGGCCGGTGCCCGGCTGATGCAGGCGATCGGCGACTTCGTTCCAGAGGCCGGCCTTCTTGAGGCTGCTCTCGACGATGGCTTCCAGCTCGTCCTTGCGGTGCGCCAGGCCGTGGATGCGCGGGCCGTAGGCGACGTTCTCGAAGATGGTCTTCGGGAAGGGGTTCGGCTTCTGGAACACCATGCCGACGCGCGAGCGCAGGACCACCGGGTCGACGCTCTTGGCGTTGACGTCGGCGCCGTCGATCAGGATCGAGCCCTCGACGCGGGCCGACGGGATCGTGTCGTTCATGCGGTTGATGCAGCGCAGGAAGGTCGACTTGCCGCAGCCCGACGGGCCGATGAAGGCGGTGACCGACTTGCCCGGGATGTCGATGTTCACATCGAACAGGGCCTGCTTCTCACCGTAGAAGACCTTGACGTCGCGCGCCTTGATCTTGGCCTCGCCGACCGCGGCGGCGGCATGGGCGTGCGGGACGGTGGTGTGGATCACCGGCGTGTGGGCGGTGTCGTCGGGGCTTTGGACGGTCATGGCGTGTCCGCGGAGAAGGGGCGAGGCGTTGGGGTTCAGGATCGGGGTCATGTGAAACCTACCAGCGGCGTTCGAAGCGGCGGCGCAGGATGACGGCCGCGGCGTTCATGACGATCATGAAGACGAGCAGGACGATGATGGCGGCGGCGGTGCGCTCGTGGAAGGCCCGCTCGGACGCGTTCTCCCAGATGAACACCTGGACCGGCAGCACCGTGGCCGCGCCGGTGAAGCCTTCCGGCACGCCGGGCACGAACGAGACCATGCCGATCATCAGCAGCGGGGCGGTCTCGCCCAGGGCGTGGGCCAGCGACAGGATGGCGCCGGTCATCACGCCGGGCATGGCCAGCGGCAGCACGTGGTGGAAGACCGTCTGGGTCTTCGAAGCGCCGACGCCCAGGGCGGCCTCGCGGATCGAGGGCGGCACGGCCTTCAGCGCCGAGCGGGTGGCGATGATCACGGTCGGCAGGGCCATCAGCGCCAGCACCAGGCCGCCGACCAGCGGCGAGCTGCGCGGCACGTTCAGCCAGTTGATGAACAGCGCCAGGCCCAGCAGGCCGTAGACGATCGACGGCACGGCGGCGAGGTTGTTGATGTTGACCTCGATGATGTCCGTCCAGCGGTTCTTCGGGGCGAACTCTTCCAGATAGGTCGCGGCCAGCACGCCGACCGGCACCGCGATCAGGGCGGTGATGATCAGCATCATGGCCGAGCCGACCACCGCGCCCAGCACGCCGGCCTGTTCGGGCTCGGTCGAGTCGGAGCTGGTGAAGAAGGCGAAGTTGAAGCCCGACTTGATGGCACCGGTCTTTTCCAGCTTGTCCAGCCAGTCCAGCTGCTGGTTGTCCAGCTTGCGGTCGCCTTCGGCGGTCTCGCGCTTGATCTCGCCCTTGAAGTAGAGGTCGGCGTCCGCCTTCAGCGGGCCGTGCAGCTCGATCGTCTGGCCGATCAGCTTGGGGTCGGCCTTCAGCTTGTTCAGGATCTGGAAGCCGAAGTCGCGGCTGACCAGGTCCTGGACCTTGGTCGAGATGGTGCCCAGGTCGTCGTCCTGCACGTTCAGCTTCTTCATCACCGCCTCGGCGACGATGTAGTCGTAGTTGACGCCGGACAGGTCGGACGTGTCGATGCGGTCAGGGTTCAGATAGACCGGCACCGTCAGGGTGTGGGCCTCGAACGTCGTGTAGCCCTGGCTCACGATGCGGCCGACCAGCACGACCAGGAACACCAGCGCGACGATGATCGCGGCGATGCCTTGGGCCTTGAACCGGCGCTCGGCGGCGTGGCGCTTCTTCAGACGGGCGTCGGCGGCCGTGAGGGCCTGGCGCGGGGCGGCCGCGCCGAGAGTGGCGTCAGTCATATTGTTCCCGGTACTTCTGGACGATGCGCAGGGCGACGATGTTCAGCGTCAGGGTCACCACGAACAGGGTGAGGCCCAAGCCGAAGGCCGACAGCGTTTTCGGGCTGTCGAATTCCTGGTCGCCGGTGAGCAAGGTGACGATCTGGACGGTGACGGTGGTCACCGTGTCGAGCGGGTTGGCGGTCAGCTTGGCCTGCAGGCCGGCGGCCATGGTCACGATCATGGTCTCGCCGACGGCGCGCGACACGGCCAGCAGCATGGCGGCCATGATGCCCGGCAGGGCGGCCGGCAGGACGACCTTCTTGACCGTCTCCGACTTGGTGGCGCCCATGGCATAGCTGCCGTCGCGCAGGCTCTGCGGCACGGCGTTGATGATGTCGTCCGACAGCGAGGAGACGAACGGGATCAGCATGATCCCCATCACCACCCCGGCCACCAGGGCCATCTGGTTCTGGACTTCCATCAGGTAGGTGGCCAGCGGGCCGGCCGGCAGGGCCGCGCCGATGGCGTTGAAGCCGGCGCGGAACAGCGGGCCCACCGTCAGGGCGGCGAAGAAGCCGTAGACCACGGTCGGCACGCCGGCCAGGATCTCCAGCAGCGGCTTGACCACGCCGCGAACGGTGCGGCTGGCGTATTCCGAGAGATAGATTGCCGAGTAGAGGCCGACGGGCGCGGCCACCAGCATGGCGATCAGCATGATCAGGAAGGTGCCGGCGAACAGCGGCACGGCCCCGAACGCGCCCGCCGAGGCGACCTGGTCGGCGCGCATGGCGATCTGCGGGCTCCATTCGGTGCCGAACAGGAACGAGATCGGGTTGACGCTCTGGAAGAAGCGCCAGCTTTCCCAGACCAGCGAGAGCACGATGCCCAGGGTGGTCAGCACGGCCGCGACCGAGCAGCCGATCAGCAGGATGCTGACCCAGCCCTCGACCCGATTGCGGGCGCGGAATTCGGTGGAGATGCGCGGGAAGGCCAGCAGGAAGCCGGCCAGGGCCAGCACGCCGGCGCCGGCCAGCATGCCGACGTTCAGCACGGTCTCGATGCGCTGGGCCTCGGCGACCTTGGCGTCGAGGGCGACCTTCAGCTCGCCTTCATAGGCCACTTCCGACGGCGGCTGCTTCGACGCGATCGCGTGGGCGTCGCTGTAGAAGACGGCCTGACGGTCCGGCTCCAGCGCCTGGACGGCGGCCGGGCGCGAGGACTGCAGCATCGCATCCTCGATGCGGCCGCCGAAGGACGCGCCCAGCAGCAGCAGCAGCGCGGCGGGCGCGCCGGCCCACAGGGCGGCGTAGGTGCCGTAGTAAACGGGCAGGGAGTGGAGGACGCGCGAACGGCCTCCAGCGGAGGCCACGGCGCGGCGGCGACCGGCGGCGAAAGCCACACCGGAGAACAGCGCCAGGACGAGGAGCGAGAGCCAGGTCAGCATGCGTGAAGCTAATCTTGTCGCGAGTTGTCGAAGGCCTCGCAGGATCGCCGGCCTTCCCCCGTCCCGATCTATGCCGGGCCGGCGCTGTGCTTATGCGACGAATTGATGACAGTTTGACGACAGTGGCCGGCCCGCCGTCCGACGACTGTCAGGATTCAGCAACGCCGCCACCCCGGTCGATATGTCGCACCTGACCGCACGCCATACGCGACCTGGATTCAGCCTCTAAATTTTCGCGTTATTTCAAAGCCCTACCCAACCGGAAACGATCGCGAGCGATTTCATCGCCCTCAAAGCGGGGACGCCGCGACGTTCGCGCGCCCCGTCATTTAGGACTTGGTGAAGAGCTGGGCCGGCAGGGTTTCGCTCGAAGCCCCCAAGCGCCTTAAATCAAGCGCCCTCAAGGATGAAGGCACGATGTTCAAGCGTTCGCACGCTCACGCTGTGGAGACCCTGGCCGCCCTCGACAAGTCGCTGGCGACCATCGAGTTCGACCCCAGCGGCAAGATCCTGGCCGCCAACGCCAACTTCTGCACGGCCATGGGCTATTCGATCGACGAGATCGTCGGCCAGCATCACCGCATGTTCGTCGAGCCGGCCTATGCCGTGAGCTCCGAATACGCCGCCTTCTGGCAGAAGCTGGGCCGGGGCGAGTTCGACGCTCGTGAATATCTGCGCCTGGGCAAGGGCGGCGTCGAGATCTGGATCCAGGCCTCGTACAACCCGATCCGCGACGGTCGCGGCCGCGTCTCGCGCATCGTCAAGATCGCCACAGTGATCACCGACGAGAAGCGCAAGAGCGCCGAGGAGCGCGGCAAGATGGACGCCATCGGCCGCGCCCAGGCCGTGATCGAGTTCACCCCGGACGGCCAGATCATCACCGCCAATGACAACTTCCTGGGCGCTCTGGGCTACGCGCTGTCGGAGATCCAGGGCAAGCATCACCGGATGTTCGTCGAGGCCGCCTACGCCGCCTCGCCCGAATACGCCGCCTTCTGGCGCAAGCTGAACGCCGGCGAGTTCGTGGCCGCCGAGTTCAAGCGCGTGGGCAAGGGCGGCAAGGAGGTCTGGATCCAGGCCTCGTACAACCCGATCTTTGACCACAAGCGCAACATCACCAAGGTCGTGAAGTTCGCCACCGTCGTCACCGGCCGCGTCCATGCGGTCAACGAGATCGCCCAGGGCCTGGAGCATCTGGCCCAGAACGACCTGACCTATCGCATCGCCGACGCCGTCGATCCGCAGTTCAGCAAGGTCCGCGACGACTTCAACACCGCCATGTCGGTGCTGGACGAGGCCATGGGCGTGGTCGCCAACGCCACCCAGAGCGTGGGCGCCGGCGCCCAGGAGATCTCGACCGCCTCGGAAGACCTGGCCCAACGCACCGAGCAGCAGGCCGCCAACCTGGAAAAGACCGCCGCCGCGCTCGACGAGATCACCGCCACGGTCAGCCGCAGCGCCCACGGCGCCAAGCAGGCCTCGGAGGCCGCCACCGCCGCCCGCGCCGACGCCGCTCGCTCGGGCGAGATCGTCGGCGACGCCGTGGCCGCCATGGGCGAAATTGAGAACTCGTCCAAGCAGATCACCAGCATCATTGGCGTGATCGACGAGATCGCCTTCCAGACCAACCTGCTGGCCCTGAACGCCGGGGTGGAAGCAGCGCGCGCCGGTGAAGCCGGCCGCGGCTTCGCGGTCGTCGCCCAGGAAGTCCGGGCTCTGGCCCAACGCTCGGCCGAGGCGGCCAAGGAGATCAAGATCCTGATCGCCAACTCGTCCTCGCACGTCGCGCGCGGCGTGAGACTGGTCGGCGATACGGGCGAGGCCCTGTCGACCATCGCCCTGAAGGTCGGCCAGATCGACGGCCTGATCTCCGAGATCGCCGAGTCCTCGCGCGAACAGTCGGTCGGCCTCTCGGAGGTCAACACCGCCGTCAACCGCATGGACCAGGTCACCCAGAGCAACGCGGCCATGGTCGAGGAGGCCAACGCCGCTTCGGCCAGCCTGCGTCAGGAGTCCGACGAGCTGTCGGCCCTGGTCAACCGCTTCACGACCAGCGCCGCGCCACCCGTCCAGACGGCCCCGGCCTATGCGCCGCGCCCAGTCTCGCGTCCGGCCCGCGCGCCGATCAGCCGGCCGGGCTCGACCAACCTGGCCGTCAAGACCGACGAATGGACGGAGTTCTAGGCCTCGGCCGTCGCTGGCGGCGGCGGAACCGGCGCGACGGCTGACGCGGCCTTGGCCATCGGCAGGTAGACGCCGAAGGTCGCGCCTTCGCCCTGCACGCTCTCGACCGTCAGCCCGCCCCGGTGGCGGTTCATGATGTGCTTGACGATCGCCAGGCCCAGGCCCGTGCCCGAGCGCTCGCCGCTCTTCTGGCCTTCGACCCTATAGAAGCGCTCGGTCAGGCGCGGCAGGTGCTCGCGCGCCAGGCCAGGTCCCTTGTCGGTGACCCGCAGCACGGCATAGCGCTCGGCCAGATCATGGTCGGGCGTCAGCAGCGACATGCGCGAGGCGGCCGCGTCGCGCGCGGCCGCGGCGGCCTCGGCGCCCAGGCCCGGAAAGATCTCGACTCGCACCGTCTCGCCCTCGGGCGTGTATTTGATGGCGTTGTCGACCAGGTTCTGGATCACCTGGATGATCTGGTCACGATCGCCCTCGACCACCGCCCCGCCGCGCGGCGGCAGCACCGGATCGAAGACCACGCCCTTGTCGCGGGCCTGCGGGGCAAGGGCGTCGATAACGTCGATGGCGGCCATGGCCAGGTCGACGCGGCCGGCCGGAGCGATGTGCTCGTTCAGCTCGATCCGCGACAGGCTCATCAGGTCGTCGATCAGGCGCGACATTCGCTCGGCCTGGGCCAGCATGATGGCCAGGAACTTGTCGCGCGCGCCCGGATCGTCCTTGGCGTGGCCGCGCAGGGTCTCGATGAAGCCCGACAGCGAGGCCAGCGGCGTGCGCAGCTCATGGCTGGCGTTGGCCAGAAAGTCGGCGCGGGTGCGCTCGCTGCGGCGGGCGTCGGTTTCGTCGCGCAGGGCCAGCAAGGCCAGGCGCGAGCGGCCGGCGCTCTCCTTCAGCGGCCGAGCGTGGGCCAGCCAGGCGCGCCCCTGGGCGCCGCCGGTCTCGAACTCGACCACGCCCTCGACATTGCCGAACAGGGCCTCGTCCACGGCTTCCAGCACGCGCGGATTGCGCACGGCGGTGACCAGCAGGGCGCCCTGGTGCTGGATCTTGAAGAGATCGCGAGCGGCGGCGTTGGCGAACAGGAAGCGGCGGCCGGTCAGGTCGTCGGCCTCCTCGGCCGCGATGACCATCAGCGGATCGGGCAGGCGATCGAGAATCGCCGCGAAGGGCGGCGCCTCCACGACGGCGGCGACCGGAGTCAGGCCCCCGGGAATGGGAATCACCGCCGGCGCATCGGCCCGGCGCGACAGCCACCAGACCGCGCCGCCGGTCGCCAGGGCCGCGATCACGGCCGGAACCGGCTGGGCCACGCCGACGACGGCCAGGCCCAGAATAACGCCGGGCCCGATCATGGAAGGCCAAAATGCGCCCGCGCGGCGGCTTTCGGCGCTGTCCGGGGGCGTGTTCGCCAGCGGCATGTGGAGGCTCACCGATTCAAGCGAGAGGCGATTCGTCGATCCAGATATGGCGCCCCGCCAAGCCATGCGATAGACGGTTGACGTTTCAGTAGGTGTCACGAGCGAGATGCACCGCATTTTCGCCGCAACGTGACCCGAATTAGGTGCGCCGGTTTCTCTTGGGGTGTCGTTCGTAATGCAGCGCAAGGTCCTGGTCGCGACAGTCGCGGCCGCTCCTCTCTTGGCCATGGGTTTCGCCGCGTCGGCGGAAACCTCGGTCTCCACCGCGCGCACGACGCCTATCGCCACGAGCACGGCGACGGGTTCGGCGGCGGATGACATCGCCATCACCGCCGACGGCTCCATCAAGCCGACGACCTCGGGCGCGATCGTCACGATCGACAGCAACAACTCGGTCACCAACAAGGGGACCATTTCGACGACCGGCGTGAACGACGGCGTCGGCGTGCTGATCATCGGCGGCAAGACCGGCAACCTGAGCAACACCGGCACGATCTCGCTGATCGAGGACTACACCGCCGCCGACAGCGACTCGGACGGCGATGCCGACGGTCCCTTCGCCCAGGGTAACAACCGCTACGGCATCCGCCTGACCAACGCCGGGACCCATACCGGCAATATCGAGAACGGCGTCGGCGGCATCATCACCATCGAGGGCAACAACTCGGCGGGCATGCTGCTGGAAGGTCCGGTGGTCGGCAACGTTACCAGCCTGGGCACGATCAGCGTCATCGGCGACAACGCCTATGGCGTGCGCATCGCGGCCCCCGTCACCGGCAAGGTGACCATGGGCGGCGCGATCAACGTCCAGGGCAAGGACGCCGTCGCCCAGGCCATCGATTCGACCATCAACGGCGCGCTGGTGCTGCAAGGCACCGCCACCGCCACGGGCTACCGCTACACCTCGCGCCCGACCACGCTCGACGCGCTGAACAAGCTGGACGCCGACGACCTGCTGCAGGGCGGCCCTGCCGTCCGCGTCGCCGGCGATGTGACCGGCGGCGTGCTGCTGCAAGGCGCCAACTATTCGACCAAGGTCGGTACGGACGGCAATACCGTCACCACCGCGATCACCTCCAGCACCTCGGGCTCGTCCAGCATCAGCGCCTATGGCGCCGCGCCGGCCCTGCAGATCGGTTCGGCCGACAAGAACGTCACCCTGGGCGCCGTGGGCGCGGGCGACCTGGCCTACGGCTTGGTGGCCAAGGGCGCGATCAGCGCCGCGGGCGTCTATAACGGCGTCGCCGCCACGGCCGTGTCGGTCGGCGCCGGCGGCGGTCGCACCACCACGCTGGCGAACGGCCTGCGCAATGACGGCCAGATCCAGGCCACCAGCTTCGAGGCCGACGCCACCGGCATCGCCCTGAACACCGGCGCGGTCGTCAACGAACTGCTGAACCGCGGCGCCGTCGCCGCCAGTTCGTCGTCCTTCGCCGCCTCGGGCGTCACGGCCTCGGCCCGCGCTATCGTGCTGGGCGCTGGCTCGACCACCACCAGCCTGCGCAACACCGGCGCGATCACCGCCGGCCGCACGGGCGAGACCGGCGACGCCGTGGCCATCCTGGACCAGGCCGGCACGCTGAAGACGATCACCAACACCGGCACGATCCGCGCCGCCGTCAGCGCCCCGGCCTTCAAGGCCGACGGCACGGCCGCGACGACCACCGCCGCCGGCCAGGCCATCGCCCTGGACCTGCGCGCCAACAATTCGGGCGTGACCTTCACCCAGTCGGGGCCGACCGACTACGCCTCGACCACCACCTGGCCGACCACCGACACGGTGACCAGCACCGACACCACCACGACCACCATCGCGCCCACCACCGTGGGCGACGTTCTGTTCGGCGGCGGGAACGACACGCTGAACCTGTGGAGCGGCACCCTGCTGGGCAACATGTCGTTCGGCGCGGGCCAGGACCGCCTGTCGATCGACGGCGGCGGCGTGGCCCTGGGCAAGCTGAGCGACAGCGACGGCAAGCTGGACATCGCCATCGCCAACGGCAGCCTGGGCATCGTCAACACAGACACGATCAACGTCTCCAGCCTGACCATGGGCAACAAGGCCAAGCTGCTGTTCTCGGCCGATCCGTCCGCCGGCCAGAACACCAAGCTGGTGGTCTCGGGCGCGACCAACATCGCCACCGGCGCCGAGCTGGGCATCCGCCTGGCCAATATCGTCAAGGCCCCGACCAGCTTCCTGGTGATCCAGGGCAGCAACATCAATGTCGGCACCATCGGCAGCGGCCTGCTGGCCGAGTCGCCGTACCTGTACGTGGCCACCAGCCGCGCCGACACCAACAACGTCTATATCGACGTGCGTCGTCGCACGGCCGCCGAGATCGGCTTCAACCGCGCCGAGACCTCGGCGTACGACGCCGTCTTCGCCGCCCTGGGCAACAATACGGGCCTGGCCACCCAGTTCCTGGGCCAGAACACCCGCGACGGCTTCCGCGACCTGTACGACCAGATGCTGCCCGACCAGGGCGAGGGCCTGTTCGCGGCCCTGCAATCGGTCAACCAGCAGATCTCGCAAGCCACGATGTTCCGCCCCGATCCCGGCGACCGTTATGGCCCCGACAGCATCTGGGTGCAGGAGATCAACTCGCTGACCCGTCGCGACACCGACCAGACCCTGGGTTCGGACACCCAGGCGTTCGGCTTCGTCGGCGGCTACGAAGCCATGGGCGACGCCGGCGGAGCGCTGGGCCTGACCCTGGCCTATGTCAGCGTCGAAGAGCACGACACGGTCGCCAAGGTCGGCGAGCAGACCACCGCCTCGTTCGTCCAGACCGGCGCCTACTGGCGTCGTTCGGTCGGCGGCTGGCGCTTCAACACTGGCGGCGGCCTGGGCTATGGCTTCTTCAAGGGCGACCGCCGCTTCATCGCGCCGGACACCAATGCCGACGGCTTGGCCGATCTGGTGCTCAAGAACACCGCCGACTGGAAGGGCCTGACCGCCAACGCCTATGCGGGCGTGGCCTACGAGCAGAAGTTCGGCCGCTTCTTCGCCCGTCCCGAAGGCCGCGTGGACTATGTCTGGCTGCGGGAAGGCAAGCGCGCCGAAACCGGTGGCGGCGACGGCTTCGACCTGACCGTCAACAAGCGCACCTCCGACAACCTGTCGGGCGAACTGGGCGTGGTGTTCGGCGCCGACTTCGGCAAGACCGTCTGGTGGCGTCCGGAAGTACGGGTCGGCTATCGCCAGACCCTGGCCGGTTCGGTCGGCGACACGGTCGCGGCCTTCAAGGGCGGCAACCCGTTCACCCTGGCGGCTCTGAACGACAAGGACGGCGCCGTGACCGCGGGCTTCGCCCTGCGCGCCGGCACGCCGATGTCGTACCTGGCCCTGGAAGGCGGCGTCGAAGCCACCAAGAAGCAGAAGCGCTACAACCTGCGCCTCGCCGGACGTGCGATGTTCTGACGCATAGGTCAGGCTTAGGCCTTCGGGCCCAAACTTGAGCGTTATCAATATGAAAGCCGCCTCGGGCAACCGGGGCGGCTTTTTCCGTCTACGGATCCTTAACCGTTCAAGTGTCTGATTTGATGGAAGTTTCGCAGCGTGTTTCGCGACACTTCGCCGCGCCTCCAGAAAAACTCAAGGCCGGTTTTCCTAATCTCGATTTCGTAGCTAGGGATAATCGTTTTCCCTGGCTCAGCAGGTTCGGTTCCGCCTCGGCGGCGCCGAAAGGGGAATACACATGACCTTAGGCAGAACTGCATTCCGCGCCGGGCTGATAGCCGGCGTGTCCCTGCTGGCGACCGCCGGCGCAGCGAGTGCTCAGACCGCTACGCCCGACGACGCCGCCGCCCGCATCGCCGCCCTGGAAGCCCAGTTGGAGACCCTGCAAAAACAGGTCGCCGACCTGAAGGCCGCCACCGCCGCCAGCCTGAAGGACGTGCGCGCTGCTCAGAGCGCCACCACCGTCAGCATCGCGGCCGGCCGCCCGACCATCTCGTCCGGTGACGGCGCCTACAGCGCCACGCTGCACGGCGTGATGCAGCTGGACGCCGCCCAGTACTTCCAGGACAAGGGCCTGCCGGCCGTGATCGGCAACGCCCGCGACCTGAACAACGGCACCAACTTCCGCCGCGCCCGCCTGGGCGTCGACGGCAAGTTCGCCAAGTATTTCGACTATTCGATCCTGCTGGATTTCGGCGGCGCGGGCACCGACGGCGCCGGCCAGCTGCAGGAACTGTTCGTCCAGTACAACTACGCCCCCTTCAAGATCCGCGTCGGCGCCTACGCCCCGAACCTGGGCCTGGAGGACGCGGCCTCGACCAACGGCTCGCTGTTCCCCGAACGGCCCGCGTCGGCCGAAGCCGCCCGCAGCCTGGCCGGCGCCGACCGCCGCATCGCGCTGCAGGGCCAGATCGTCCAGGAGCGCTGGCTGCTGTCGGGCGCCGTCTCGGGCGCCAAGGCCGGCGACGGCCAGACCTTCGACGAGCAGCTGGGCTATCTGGGCCGCTTCGTCTTCATCCCGGCCAAGGGTCCCGACTATCTGATCCATGTCGGCGCCAACGCCAGCGTCGTGGCCACTCCGGCCCAGACCGCGGCCCTGACCGGCGCCTATGGCGTCACGATCCAGGACCGCCCGGAACTGCGTGTCGATGGGACCCAGCTGGTCACCACCGGCTCCATCGACGCCAAGGGCGCCCGCCACTACGGCCTGGAAGCCGCGGTCCAGAAGAAGGGCCTGCTGATCCAGGGCGAGTATTTCGACTACAAGATCGACCGCCGCAACGCGGCCGCCGGCGTCTCCGACCCGAAGTTCACGGGCTGGTACGTGGAAGGCGGCTGGGTGCTGACGGGCGAGGCCCGCAAGTACAACCCCAACACCTTCGCCTTCGACGCCCCCGCCATCGCCAACCCCTTCGACCCGAAGGCCGGCAAGTGGGGCGCGTGGGAACTGGCCGCTCGCTACTCCGTGCTGGATCTGAACCATCACGAGAATGCGACCCTGGCCGGCGACCGCGTGCGCGGCGGCGAACAGACCATCTGGACCGCCGGCCTGAACTGGTTCCCCAACTCGGTGACCAAGTTCTCGGTCGACTATCTGGATGTCGACATCGACCGCAAGGATCCGGCCGGCGGTCTTACCGCCCTCAGCCAGAGCTACCAGGCGGTCAACTTCCGCAGCCAGTTCGCCTTCTAAGGATACGCTCTATGTCGAAGTCCCGCGACGTACGGCCCTTCGTTCCTTCCCGCCGCGATCTGATCGCGGCGGGAGCCGGGACGGCGGGCCTGGTTCTGACCGGCGCCGCGCAGGCCAGGGCTCCCAAGCCCGCCACCCTGCTCAACGTCAGCTACGACCCGACGCGGGAACTCTACAAGGAGATCAATCCGGCCTTCGCCAAGTACTGGAAGAGCCGGGTCGGTCAGGATCTGACGATCAGCCAGAGCCACGGCGGCTCGGGCAAGCAGGCCCGTTCGGTCATCGACGGCCTGCAAGCCGACGTCGTCACCCTGGCCTTGGCCGACGATATCGACCAGATCGCCAAGCGCGGCCTGATCGACAAGAACTGGAAGTCGCGCCGCCCGGCCAATTCCGCGCCCTATACCTCGACGATCATCTTCCTGGTCCGCAAGGGCAACCCGAAGAAGATCGCCGACTGGGGCGACCTGGTGAAGCCGGGCGTCAGCATCATCACCCCCAATCCCAAGACCGGCGGCGCCCCGCGCTGGGCCTATCTGGCGGCCTGGGCCTATGCCCTCAAGCGCCCGGGCGGTTCCGAAGCCTCCGCCCAGGCCTTCGTCAAGCAGCTGTATTCGCAGGTCCCGATCCTGGACAGCGGCGCCCGGGGTTCGATGACCACCTTCGCCCAGCGCGAGATCGGCGACGTCCTGCTGACCTGGGAGAACGAAGCCCACTTGGCCCGCGAGGAGTTCGGGGCCGACAAGTTCGAGATCGTCTATCCGTCGATCTCGATCCTGGCCGAGCCTTCGGTCGCGGTCGTCGACAAGGTGGTCGACCGCCGTGGAACACGCACCATCGCCGAGGGTTACCTGAACTTCCTGTACAGCCCGCTGGCCCAGGACCTGATCGGCAAGAACCACTACCGCCCTCGCAACCCGGCGGCGGCGGCCAAGTACGCATCCAAGTTCCCCAAGATCCCGCTGGTGACGATCGACAAGCAGTTCGGCGGCTGGGCGAAAGCCCAGGCCCGACACTTCGAGGACGGCGGCGTGTTCGACCAGATCTACAAGCCCGCCTAACGGCGGACCAGACAATCAAGCCCGCTTAGACGGGCCGGCCCAAGAACAAAGGCTTCAGTGATGACCCAAGACCTGAACAAGACCACCCGCCGCGGCCTCCTGGCCGGCGGCGCCGCGGCCCTCGCGGCAGGCGCTCTGCCCACCCTGGCAAACGCCCAGGCCGGCAAGACCATCACCCTGCTCAACGTCAGCTACGACCCGACGCGCGAGCTCTACAAGGACATCAACGCGGCTTACGCCGACTACTGGAAGAAGCGTGTCGGCCAGACCCTGGTGATCAACCAGAGCCATGGCGGTTCGGGCAAGCAGGCCCGCTCGGTGATCGACGGCCTGCAGGCCGATGTCGTCACCCTGGCCCTAGCCTATGACATCGACGAGATCGCCGCCAAGGCCAAGCTGCTGCCGGCCAACTGGCAGTCGCGCCTGCCGCAGAACTCGACCCCCTACACCTCGACCATCGTGTTCCTGGTCCGCAAGGGTAACCCCTGGAAGATCAAGGACTGGGGCGACCTGGTGAAGCCGGGCATCGACGTGATCACGCCCAACCCCAAGACCTCGGGCGGCGCGCGCTGGAACTACCTGGCCGCCTGGGCCTGGGCCCTGAAGCAGCCGGGCGGCAACCCCGCCAAGGCCGAGGCCTATGTGAAGTCTCTGTTCGAGCACGTGCCCGTGCTGGACACCGGCGCCCGCGGCGCCACCACCAGCTTCACCCAGCGCGGCCTGGGCGATGTGCTGCTGGCCTGGGAGAACGAAGCATACCTCGCCCAGGAGGAGCTGCCGGGCAAGTTCGACATCGTCTACCCGTCGCTGTCGATCCTGGCCGAGCCGCCGGTGGCGATCGTCGACAAGAACGTCGACCGTCACAAGACCCGCACCATCGCGGAAGGGTATCTGAACTTCCTGTACAGCCCGCTGGCCCAGGAGCTGGTGGCCAAGAACTACTACCGTCCGCGCAACGCCGAGGTGGCCGCCAAGTACGCCGCCCGCTTCAAGAAGATCCCGCTGGTGACGATCGACGACACCTTCGGCGGATGGAAGAAGGCGCAAGCCACCCACTTCAACGACGCGGCGTGTTCGACCGCATCTATCAGCCGAAGTAACGCCTTTCTGACGGCCCGCCCGTTCCGGGAAGCACGGACGGACCATCGGACAGCACGGCGGGAATCCCAGCGGATTCCCGCCGTTTCCATGTTTGCTCCCAACCTATGTTGGGAACCCGACAACTTGGCGTACGTTGAGCGTCAACGGGGTGGTGGGAGCTTGACCGCAGGCATGGACGACTATTCGGAATCTGTACGCGATGTCAGCCAGGCCACGGGCCGTAGCCCCGCGGATCTTGAAGCGATCATCGAGGCGCGGACGCACGAGCTGAAGGAAGCCCTGGAGCAGAAGACCGCCCTGCTCCACGAGGTGGACCACCGGGTCAAGAACAACCTGCAGCTCATCTCCAGCCTGCTGCTGCTGCAGAACCGACGCGTGCAGGACCCCGCTCTGAAGGCGTCGCTGAAAGGCATGCTGGGCCGGGTCAACGCCATCGCCACCGTCCACCGTCGCCTGTTCCAGAGCGAGGATGTCGAGCGCTTCGACGTCTCGGCCTTCATCCGCGACATGGTCGCCGACCTGATGGGCTCGGCCAATCGCGACGACATCCGCATCGAGCTGGACCTGGAGCGCGTCGAGATCGCGGCCTCCAAGGCCGCGCCGTTCGCCCTGGTGGTCAATGAACTGCTGACCAACGCGCTAAGGCACGGTTTCCCGGAAGGTCGCGGCGGCCGGATCTTCATCGGCGTGCGCCGCGAGGAGGGAAATTTCAGGATCGAAATCGCCGATGACGGCGTTGGTTTTGACAAGGACACCAAACCATCGGGGTTCGGTCTGACCATTGTTCAGCTGCTGTGTCAGCAGTTGAAGGCCAAAAGTGAGACGACCGATGCGGAACCAGGTGTCCGTGTTGTCGTTCTGCTGCCCGTGAACGGGGCGAACTAGGAAGGTTGAGTTAGTCTGATGAGCGGCCGTACGCTCGATGTGCTGATTGTCGAAGACGAGATGCTGCTGGCGATCGAGCTTGAGCACCTGGTCGAGGAGGTGGGATGCCACTCGCTGGGTTGCGCCATGAGCTCGGACGAGGCGGTGGATCTCGCCGAGAAGCTGCATCCTGACCTGGCCCTGGTCGACGTCCACCTCAGCGACGGCCCGACCGGCGTCGATGTGGCCCGCAAGATCTCGCAGGATTGCGGCGGCGTGGCGCTGTTCATGACCGCCAACGTCAAGCGCCTGCCCGACGACTTCGCCGGCGCGTGCGGCGTGATCGGCAAGCCGTATTCCGAGCATGGCGTGAAGACCGCTCTCAACTACCTGACCTTCTGCCTGACCGAAGGCCACGTGCCCGGCCCCGTGCCGGTGGGCCTGACCCTGGCGCCGGCCTATGCCGCGCTGTGGGGCTTGGGCGACGCGATGCAGCAAACGGCTTGATGGCCGTACCGCCGCTCGCCGCCGTCGTCGGCACGGCCGCCGCCCTGCTGTCGATCACCAGTTTCGCGCCGCAGATCCTCAAGATCTGGAAGGAGAAGGACGCCTCGTCCGTCTCGCTGCGCACCTACATCGTCACCGTCACGGGCTTTGCCTGCTGGGTGACCTACGGCTTCCTGATCCAGGCCTGGCCGGTCATCGTCTCCAACATCGCCTGCCTGCTGATGTCCGGCGGCGTGCTGGCCATGAAATGGCGGTTCGATCGTCCCCGCTGAGGGCCCTTCTTTGATGACAGGGGGGGCGGGGTCGGTTATCGAGGCGCCGATTTTACGTATCGAGGGACCGCCGCCTTGACCGACGTCGCCGCCGAGGAAGCTGGCTGGGCCACCGCCAAGACCCTGGCCGAGGCCCTGCCCTACATCCAGATCTACGACCGCGAGACGGTCGTGATCAAATACGGCGGCCACGCCATGGGCCAGGAAGAGGTCGCCAAGGTCTTCGCCGCCGACGCTGTGTTGCTCAAGCTCCTGGGCGTCCATCCGGTGGTCGTGCACGGCGGCGGTCCGCAGATCAGCCGCATGCTGGACAAGGCCGGCGTCAAGTCGACCTTCATCGACGGCCTGCGCGTCACCGACGAAGCCACGATGGAAGTGGCCGAGATGGTCCTGTCGGGCGCCATCAACAAGGAAATCGCCAGCTGGATCACCCAGGCCGGCGCCGAGGCCGACGTGCGCGGCGTGGGCCTGTCGGGCAAGGACGCCCGCCTGATCACCGCCGAGAAGGTGACCCGGACCAAGAAGGATCCGGACAGCAATATCGAGCAGGCCGTCGACCTGGGCTTCGTGGGCGAACCGACCAAGGTCGATCCGCACATCATCCAGACCCTGCTGGCCTCGGAAACCGACTACATCCCGGTGATCGCGCCGATCGGCGTCTCGGCCGCGGGCGAGACCTTCAACATCAACGCCGACACGGTGGCCGGAGCCCTCGCCGGGGCTCTCAAGGCCAAGCGGATGCTGATGCTGACCGACATCAAGGGCGTGCTCGACGGCAATGGCGAGCTGATCCGCGAGATGACCGTGGACGCGGCCCGTGAGCTGATCAGCTCGGGCGTGGCCACCGGCGGCATGATCCCCAAGCTGGAAAACGCCATCCACGCCATTGAGGCAGGCGTCGAGGCCGTGGTCATCCTGGATGGCCGCCGTCCGCACGCCATGCTGGTCGAACTGTTCAGCGAGCACGGCGCGGGCACGCTCATCTCGAAATGAGCGCCGACCTCTCTCACGTCGACACCTGGCTGTTCGACCTCGACAACACCCTATACCCGCTGGAAAGCGAGTTCATGGGCCTGATCGAGGTCAAGATGACCGACTTCGTCGAGCGTCTGACCGGCCTGCCCCGCGACGAAGCTCGAGCGTTGCAGCACGGCTACTTCACCGAGCACGGCACCACCCTGGCCGGCTTGATGATCAACCACGGCCTGGAGCCCAAGACGTTCCTGGACGAGGTGCACGACGTCTCGATGGACAAGCTGATCCCCAGCCCAGAGCTGCGCGAAGCGATCGCCCGCCTGCCCGGCCGGCGGATCATCTTCACCAACGGCTCTGTCGGTCACGCCGAGCGGGTGCTGGCGCACCTGAACCTGCGCGACCTGTTCTCCGAGATCTTCGCGATCGAGACGGCGGACTACATCCCCAAGCCGTCGCTGAGCACCTTCGACAGGATCAGCAAGCTGCACGCCATCGATCCGCCGAAGACCGCCTTCTTCGAGGACAGCGAGAAGAACCTCGTGCCTGCCGCGCGGTTGGGCATGACCACCATCCTGGTCGGGGCCCACGCCAAGGACTCGACCTCCGAACACGTCCATTTCCGGACCAACGATCTGCCTGAGTTCCTGAACTCGGCCCGCCTGCAAGGAAGCCCGCAATGACCGCCGTGAGCCTCTCGGATCTGCAAACCGAAGTCGAAGCCGCCTGGGAAGGCCGCGCCGACGTCTCGGTCGCCACCACCGGCCCGGTCCGCACCGCCGTGGAAGAGTCGCTGCTGCTGCTCGACAGCGGCAAGGCCCGCGTCTCGGAAAAGGTCGACGGCGAGTGGGTCACCCACCAGTGGCTGAAGAAGGCCGTGCTGCTGTCGTTCCGCCTGAACCCCAACACCGTCATGCGCGCCGGCACGCTGGGCGGCGGCGTCGGCCCGTGGTGGGACAAGGTGGCCAACAAGTTCGACGGCTGGGACGCCCCGCAGTTCGAGGCTGGCGGTTTCCGCGCGGTGCCGGGCGCGATCGTCCGTCGCGGCGCCCACATCGGCAAGAACGTCATCCTGATGCCGTCGTTCGTGAACATCGGCGGCTATGTCGACGAAGGCACGATGGTCGACACGTGGGTGACCGTCGGCTCGTGCGCCCAGATCGGCAAGAACGTCCACCTGTCGGGCGGCGTCGGCATCGGCGGCGTGCTGGAGCCCCTGCAGGCCAACCCGACCATCATCGAGGACAACTGCTTCATCGGCGCCCGCTCGGAAGTCGTCGAGGGCGTGGTCGTCGGCGAAGGCTCGGTCCTGTCGATGGGCGTGTTCATCAGCGCCTCGACCCAGATCATCGATCGCGCGACCGGCCAGGTCCACATCGGCAAGGTCCCGCCCTACAGCGTCGTGGTTCCGGGCACCCGCCCCGACGCCAAGAGCGGCCTGGGCCTCGCCTGCGCCGTGATCGTCAAGACGGTAGACGCCCAGACGCGGTCGAAGACGAGCATCAACGACCTGCTTCGGGACTAAGGGTTTCTCCCCTGCGCCAAAGCAACCGTGCCTTCCTGGGCCTTGTGCCCAGGATCCATGGTTCAGCTAGCTCAGCGATCGCCAGAAATGGCGCGGATTGCTCAGGAGCACCGAGCCAAGCCGCGCCATGGGTCCTCGCCACAAGGGCGAGGAAGGCAATCTAATTTGGACTCGGACGATTAGTTCGTCGCCTCGTTCAGCTGCTTCTTGCTCTCGGCCGCGCCCTTCTTGACGTCGTGCTTGAGCTCGGAGCCGGCCTCCTTGGCTTCCTGGCCCGCCTTGGCGCCCAGTTCGCCGGCCTTGTCGGCAGCCTCGCCAGCGGCTTCCTTCAGCTCGCCGGCCGTCTCCTTGGTGCTTTCCTTGATCGCCGTGCCGGCTTCCTTGACGTCCGGGTCGTTGGCGATGTTGTGGGCGGCGTCCTTGATGTCGGCGGCGGCGGCCTGCGCGCCTTCCTTCACCTCGGTGGCGTGTTCCTGCGAGCAGGCGGCGAGAGTCAGCGCCGCACCGGCGGCGGCGATCAGCATCAGCTTGGAACGCATGGTCGGGCTCCTTTTGAGTCGGCTGGATAACGGAGGTTCACGGCGCAGGTTCCGAGTCGCTTTGCGCAAAGCCGCTCAGGCGTCTAAACCCCCGCCATGCGCATCGCCTTCCTCGGCACCCCCGACTTCGCCGTCACCTGCCTCGCCGAACTCGTCGCCTCGGGCCACGAGATCGTCGCCGTCTATTCCCAGCCGCCGGCCCCCCGCGGGCGCGGCCAGGAACTGAAGCCCTCGCCGGTCCACGCCTTCGCCGAAGGCTTGGGCCTGCCGGTCCGCACGCCGGTCTCGATGAAGACCCCCGAAGAGATCGAAGCCTTCCAGGCCCTGGAGCTGGACGCCGCCGTCGTGGTCGCCTTCGGCCAGATCCTGGTCAAGGCGGTGCTGGACGCCCCGCAATACGGCTGCTTCAACCTGCACGCCTCCCTGCTGCCCCGCTGGCGCGGCGCGGCCCCGATCCAGCGGGCGATCATGGCTGGCGATCCCGTCACCGGCGTCCAGGTCATGCGGATGAGCGAGGGCCTGGACGAGGGCCCGATCATCATGTCTCAGCAGGTCGTGATCGAAGGCGACGACACCGTCGCCACCCTGCACGACAAGCTGGCCGCCACCGGCGCGCAGCTGCTGCCCGTCGCCCTGGCCGCCATCGAACGCGGCGGCGCCCGCGAGACGCCCCAGGCCGAGGACGGCGTCACCTACGCCAAGAAGATCAAGTCGGCCGAGGCCCGCATCGACTGGACCCGCCCCGCCGCCGAGGTCGACCGCCACATCCGCGGCCTGTCGCCCTTCCCCGGCGCCTGGTTCGAGGCCCCATCCGAGAAAGGCCCGGTCCGCGTGAAAGCCCTGCTGTCGCGCGTCGAGACCGCTTCCGGCGCGCCTGGAACCGCGCTGGACGACGGCCTGCTCATCGCCTGCGGCGAAGGCTCCGTGCGCCTCCTGAAGGCCCAGCGCGAGGGCAAGGGCGTCCAGGACGCCGAGACCTTCACGCGCGGCTTCCCGATCGCGTCTGGAACGACGCTGGCCTGATGCCTCGCTATCGCCTCCTCGTCGAATATGACGGCCGGCCCTATGCCGGCTTCCAGGCCCAGGCCGTGCTGCCCAGCGTGCAGGGCGCGATCGAGGCGGCGGTGACGGCGTTCAGCGGCGAGACCGTGCGCATCGCCGCCGCCGGCCGCACCGACACTGGCGTCCACGCCACCGGCCAGGTGGTGCATGTCGACCTGGAAAAGGACTGGCCCGCCCAGACCGTCTTCAACGCCCTCAACGCCCACCTGACCCGCGAGGCGGTGTCGATCCTGTCGGCGGAAGTGGCCGAGGGCGACTGGCACGCCCGGTTCTCGGCCAATGAGCGTCGTTACCTCTACCGCATCCTCAACCGCCGCGCCCCGCCGGCGCTGGACAAGGGCCGGGTCTGGCATATGAAGAAAGACCTGGACGCCGACGCCATGCATGCGGCCGCCCAGCACCTGATCGGCCTGCACGACTTCACGACCTTCCGCGACATGCACTGCCAGGCCAAGAGCCCGGTGAAGACCCTGGACGTGGCGCGGGTGCGGCGGGTGGGGGAAGAGATCCACCTGGACTTCGAGGCGCGGTCCTTCCTGCATCGGCAGGTGCGGTCGATGACCGGGACGCTGGTCGAGGTCGGCGCGGGCCGCTGGACGCCCGATGACGTGAAGGCCGCGCTGGAGGCCAAGGATCGGCGCGAGTGTGGGCCCGTGGCGCCGGCGGATGGGCTCTATCTAGTCGGCGTGGGGTACGGGGACTGACTTGCCCCCACCTGACCGCTTCGCGGTCGTCCGCCCCCGGAGGGGGCGGAAGGTGAACGCGCGATCCTTCTTCCCCCTCCGGGGGAGGAGCGCGAAGCGCGGAGGGGGCCAGTAGCCGCCCTACAACACCGAGCAATTCGTGATCTGGCTAAACGCCTCCAGCGCCGCCGTGCCGACCACCGAGGTGCCGAAACGATCCAGCTCCGGCGACCACACCGCCACGACCGCCTTGCCGGGGATCACCGACACCACGCCCCCGCCCACGCCACTCTTGCTGGGCAAACCAACCCTGTAGGCGAAGTTGCCGACGCTGTCATAAATCCCGCAGGTCAGCAGCAGCGCATTGAGCCGCCGCGTCAGGCGCTCGGGGAACACCGTCTCCTGCGCCACCGGCGAGAAGCCGCCCGCCGCCAGCGGCAGGAAGGCCCGCGCCAGCTGGCGGCAGCTCATGGTCAGGGCGCACTGGCGGCAATAGGCGGCCACGACGCTCTCGGGATCGTGGTGCAGCGTGCCCTTGCCGCGCATCAGGCTGGCGATGGCGCGGTTCTGCCAGGCATTGGCCAGCTCGGACGCCGCCACGGTCGGGTCGATCTCCAGCCGCTCGTCACAGAGAAAGCCGGCGAAGTCGCGGACCAGGGCCGCCGGGTCCTTGGTGACGTCCATCAGGATGTCGGTGACCGCCAGAGCCCCGGCATTGATGAACGGATTGCGCGGCACGCCCTGCTCGGCCTCGAGCAAGGACAGGTGGTTGAACGGCGTGCCCGACGGCTCCTTGCCAACGCGCGTCCAGGTCTCGTCGCCCAGGCGGTTCAAGGCGAGCCCGAGCGCGAAGACCTTGGTGATGCTCTGGACCGAGAAGCCCTCGTCGGCGTCGCCGATCACGTGCTCGCCGCCATCGACCGTGCGCACGGCCATGCCGAACTTGGTCCCCGGCACGGTAGCCAACTGCGGGATATAGTCGGCCGTGCGGCCCTTGCCGAAGTGCGGCTTCACCAGCACCGCCACCTCGGCCAGCACGTCGGGAATCGAGAGCGCCTTCATGTCCGACGCCCCGCCCCTTACGCGAAGGCCGCGAAGTAGCGGTTGATCAGCGCCTCGTAGGCGTCGGCGAGATAGCGAACCTCCTCGACCGGCACGCGCTCGTCGACCTGGTGCATGGTCGAGCCGACCAGGCCGAACTCGACGACGGGGCACAGGGCGCGGATGAAACGGGCGTCGCTGGTGCCGCCGGTGGTCGACAATTCCGGCACCCGGCCCGTGGCGTCGCCGACGGCGGCCACGATCACGTCGGTGAAGGCGCCAGGCTCAGTCAGGAAGGCCTCGCCGCTGATCTTGCACAGCACCTCGACGCGGCCCGAGAAGCCCTCGGCCGCGTCGCGGCATTCCTGCTCGATCCAGCTGGCCAGCTCGTGGCCCTTATGGGCCGGATTGAAGCGGATGTTCACGCGCGCCTTGGCCGACGCGGGAATGACGTTGGTGGCGGTGTTGCCGACATCGACCGTGGTCACCTCCAGGTTCGACGGCTGGAAGCCGGTATAGCCGTCGTCCAGCACCCGGCTCTGCAGGCGCGACAGGATGTCGACCAGCACCGGTATCGGATTGGCCGCCCGGTGCGGATAGGCCACGTGGCCCTGCTTGCCGTCGACCGCGATCCAGGCGTTGATGCTGCCGCGCCGGCCGATCTTGACCATGTCGCCCAGCAGGTTGGCGCTGGTCGGCTCACCGACGATGCAGTGATCGATGACCTCGCCCTCGGCGGCCAGGGCCTCGACGACCTTGACGGTGCCGTCCTCGGCCACGCCCTCCTCGTCGCCGGTGATCAGGAAGCTGATCGAGCCGGCATGCTCGGGGATCTTCGATACGGCGGCGACGAAGGCGGCGATGGCCGACTTCATGTCGACCGCGCCGCGGCCATACAGCACCCCGTCCTTGATCTCGGCCTCGAAGGGACCAGCGGTCCAGGCGGCGTCATCGCCCACCGGCACCACGTCGGTATGACCGGCGAAGCAAAGGTTCGGCCGCGCCGTCCCGCGCCGGGCATAGAGGTTCTCGATCTCGCCGAACTTCATGCGGCGGCAGTCAAAGCCCAGGGCTTCCAGCTGACGCTGGAGGGTGTCCATCGCGCCCTCGTCGGCCGGCGTCACCGACGGGCGGCGGATCAGGGCCTGGGCGAGCTCGACCGGGTCGATGCTGACGGAAACGGGCGCGGGGCTGGTCATGGTGCAGGCTTTAGGCTTCCCTCCCGCCAGACGCAAACCGAGACGGCCCGCCGATGCCCAAGATCGACCTCTCCACGGCCCCCACCCGCGTCGGCACGGCCTATCCCGCGCCGTTCAACCAGCCCTGCCTGAAGCGTCACCGCACCAAGCTGGGCGACGCCGTGGGCCTGGACCAGTTCGGGGTCAACCTGCTGCGCCTGGAGCCCGGCGTGTGGTCCAGCCAGCGCCATTGGCACACGGCCGAGGACGAGTTCACCTGGGTGGTCCAGGGCGAGGTGGTGCTGGTCGAGAATGACGGCGAGACGATCCTGCGAGCCGGCGACTGCGCGGGCTTCAAGGCCGGGGTCGCCAACGGCCACCACTTTCAGAACCGCTCGGATCAGGACGTGCTGCTGCTGGAGATCGGCTCGCGACGGCTGGACCAGGACGGCTGCGACTATCCCGACATCGACCTGGTGCTCCGCGACGGTGAGGGCGTCTACCGCCACCGGGACGGCACGCCGTACGAGACCGACCAGGGCCGGAAGCGCTAGGCCTTCAGCACCGCCAGCAGCCAGTCGTGCACCGCCATGACCGCCCGCGAGGCCGTTGGCAGGCGCAGCAAGTGGTAGGGCCGCCCCTCGATCACCGGCCCGAACGGCTGGACCAGCAGACCCGTCGCCAGCTCGTCGCGGACCAGGCTGAGACTGCCCATGGCCACGCCCAACCCGCCGACCGCCGCCTGGTAGGCGTGGCTGTCGTCGGTGAAGACCAGGCGCGGCGTGGTGTCGAGGTCCGGGAACTCCGCCACCTGAGCCCAGCGCGCCCAGGTCGGGGTGTCCGCCGCCGGGTGTCGCCACTCGCAATGCAGCAGGGGTTGGCCCCGGAGGTCCTCCGGCGAGGCCAGGGCCAGGTTGGGGCTGAACACCGGCGCGAAGGTCTCGACGAACAGCGGCGCGGCCACGAGGCCAGGGAACGGGCCGTGGCCGTAGCGGATGGCGATGTCCGCCGCGCCCGAGCGCAGGTCCACAGGATCGTCGGAGGCATGCAGCCGCAGCTGGACGTTGGGATGGGCGGCGCGGAACTCGGCCATGCGCGGCAGCAGCAGGCGAGCGGTGAAGCCGACCAGGGCCGACAGGGTGACGACGGTCTCGCCCTCTTCCGGGCACAGGGTCCGCAGTGCCTCGGCGAAGGCGTCGAAGCCATCGCGCAGCACCGGGAACAATCGCTGACCGGCGGCGGTCAGGCTGACCCGCCGCACCTGACGCTCGAACAGCTTCAGCCCCAGCGTCTCTTCCAGTTCGCGGATGCGATGGCTGATCGCCGTGGGCGTGACGGCCAGCTCCTCGGCGGCCAGGCGGAAGCTTTCCAGCCGGGCAGCGGCCTCGAAGGCGCGCAGGGCGCCCAGCGGCAGGCGACGACGCGAGAAAGATGAACTTATCTCATCCATGGCCTGATGATTACGCGTTCGTCAGCGCGCCGTCACGCGCGCAGAACGACCTCCAAGGATGAACCTTCATCACCTTGGAGATGCTTATGACCACCGTCCTGCAGATCGACGCCAGCGCCCGTTCGGGCCGGTCGGGCGAGACCCGCCACGGCTCGCACACCCGCCGCCTGACCCACCGTTTCGTCCAGCGCTGGAGCCAGTTGCGGCCGGAAGACGAGATCCGCCATCGCGACGTCGGCGTGCGTCCGCCGCGCCCGGTCAGCGGCGACTGGATCCACGCCGCCTTCACCCCGGAGGCCGCCCGCGAGCCCTGGATGCGCGAGGTCCTCTCGGAGAGCGACGCCCTGGTCGCCGAGCTGAAGGCCGCCGACGTCATCGTCATCGGCGTCCCGATGTACAATTTCGGCCCGCCCGCCCCGCTCAAGGCCTGGATCGACAACATCGTTCGCGTGGGCCTGACCTTCGGCTTCGACCGCTCGCGCGAGGGCCAGCCGTACTGGCCGATGCTGGCCGGCCAGGGCAAGACGCTCGTGGTCCTGACCGCGCGCGGCGACTACGGCTACGACGCCGGCGGGCGGGTCGCGGACCTGGAGCTGGTCACGCCCAGCCTGGCCAGGCCTCTGGCCTATCTCGGGATCACCGACCTGCGCACGGTCGCCGTCGAATATGACGAGTTCCAGGACGAGCGCCTGGCGGCCTCGCTGGGCCAGGCGGAGACAGCGGTCGACGCGTTGGTCCAGACGCTGGCGGCGGAGCACGAGAACAACTCAACGCGGGCAGCCTAGGTCATTGCCCGGGGCGCGGCTTGCGCTAGAAGTTGAGGGCGCTTCGGGAAAGAACCCGAGAAGTTGAGCGACTTAGGGGGCAGACAATGAAGAAACTCGGACTACTGGCGATGGCCAGCGTGGCGATGCTCGTGTTCGCGCAGCCGGCGTCAGCCCAACAGCCCGGCACGGCGCTCTGGACAAACCTGACCTTCGGTATGACCGAGGCGGAAGTGCTCGCGGCCCAACCGACGGCGACCAAGCCCCGGAAGCCCGACGTCCTGACGGACAAGGCGGTCTGCGCCCTGGAACTGCAGGCCTACAATGTCGTCAACCGCGACTTCCACGCCTGCTTCTACTTCACGGACGGAAAACTCGACCGAGTCATCCTCGACCGCAAGCTGTCGACCGACGGCGATTTCGAGGACATCCGCAATCAGCTGCGCACGAAATACGGAACCGAGGCCGAGGCCCAAACCGGCAGCAAGATGCTCAGCCTGGCAAAATGGCATGGCGAGACCAACACCGTCATCCTGCTGCTGACCAAGAGCCTGCTGGACCCGCGGTTCGGCAAGATCATGTGGATCTACCGCGAGCCGATGCCGTCGACGAACGACAAGCTGTAGGTGATGCGCTCCGTTCCGCTGAGGCGGGACGGAGCAAGCCGTCCTTAAGCCGCGCGGCGGGCCTTCTTGACCTTGGTGATGGCGCGGTCGCGGCGCAGGCGCGACAGGTGGTCGATGAACAGGACGCCTTCCAGGTGGTCCATCTCGTGCTGGATGCAGACGGCGAACAGGCCCTCGGCCTCCTCGACGACCGTCTCGCCCTGGTAGTTCAGGTAGCGGATGGTCACCTTGGACGGACGCTCGACCTCGTCGAAATATTCCGGCACCGACAGGCAGCCTTCCTCGTAGCCGAGGGTGTCTTCCGAGCTCGACAGGATCTCGGGATTGACGAAGTAGCGCGGGGCCGGCTCCTCGCCCTCGCGGGCCAGGTCCATGGTGATGACGCGGATCGGCTCGCCGATCTGCACGGCGGCCAGGCCGATGCCCGGGGCGTCGTACATGGTCTCCAGCATGTCATCCATCAGCGCGCGCAGTTCGTCGGTGACGGCCTCCACGGGCGTGGAGATCTTCTTCAGCGTCGCCAGGTCGGCGGCGTTATCGACGGTGAGGATGCGACGGATGGCCATGACGCTGATCAGGTAGGCGTCTCATTTCCGAGCGTCAAGGTGGGAGATTGTCCCGCCCCGCTCAACTTCGTGAGAGGCCGCACGCCCTGTTCGATGCCCGCCGGCTCGGCGATCGTCTTGCCTTCGTGGTCGACGGACAGGTCCTCGAAGCGGCGGGCCTGGGTCAGGACTTGGCTCTCCAGCGAGCCGACGAACTGGTTGTACTTGCCCACCGCGCTCTCCAGCGCCTTGCCCATGGCCCCGGCGTGGGCGCCCATGACCGAGACGCGCTTGTAGAGCTCGCGGCCGACCTCGACGATGCGGGCGGCGTTCTTGGCCTGGTCCTCGGCCCGCCACCCGTAAGCGACAGCCTTGCAGAGGGCGAACAGGGTGGTGGGCGTGACCAGCACCACCTTGCGCTCCATGGCCTCGGCCATCAGGTCGGGCAGGCGCTCCAGGGCCACGGCCAGGAAGCCGTCGCCGGGCACGAACATGGCCACGAAATCGGGCGAGCCGACGCTGGCGAACTGGTCCCAATAGGCCTTGGACGACAGGCCCTGCATGTGGGCGCGGACGCTGGCGGCGTGGCGGGTCAGGGCGGCCTCGCGCAGGGCCTCGTCGGTGGCTTCCTGGGCCTCGAGGAAGGCGTTCAGCGAGCACTTGGCGTCGATCACGAACACCCCGCCGCCCGGCAGGGTGACGGTGACGTCGGGCCGGCGGCGGCCCTCCTCGCTGTCGACGCTAAACTGCTCCTGGAAGTCGAAGCGGCTGTTGAGGCCCGCGGCCTCAAGGACATTCCGAAGCGTCTGCTCGCCCCAGCGGCCCTGCACCCCGGCCCCGCGACGCAGGGCGGCCGACAGCTTTCGGGCCTCGGCCTGGGTCTCCGTGGACGCTTGCAACAGGGCGGCGATCTGGGCTTTCAGGCCGCCGGTTTCCTCGGCGCGAGCCTTCTCGACGGCGGTGACCTGGGCCTCGAACTTGGCCAGGGTCTCGGCCACCGGCTTGAGCTGGGCCTCGAGACGGGCCTGGGCCAGGTTGTCGCGGCTCTTGGCGTTCTCGTCGGCGCGCTTGATCAGTTGCTCGGCGATGGCGTTGGCGCTCTGGGAGGCCTGGGCCTTGATCAGTTCGATCTGGGTCGCGGTCTGGTCCTGCAGCAGGCGTTCGCGCTCCTCCAGCCGCCAGATCTCGGCCTCGGCCCGGGCGGCCCGCTTCTGGGCGGTGAAGGCCCACAGCGCGCACGCGGCGGCGGCCAGGGCGAAGACGAGAGCCAGGATGAAGAACGGATCGGAGAAGTTCATGCTCCGTTCTTACCGGGAGTCGGCGGCGGCTTAAAGGCCGCCGCCCTTATCGTGATCAGTCGTCGCCGTCGGCGAGGTCGGCGATCATGCCGCTGATCGGCTCGCCGGCGAAACCGGTGACGTTGTGGCCGCGATCGACCACGCCGACCTTGGCCGGGTGCGGGGCTTCGGTCTCGGCTTCGGGAGCCTTGTCTTCGGGGGTGCTCATGAAATCAGTCCCTCAATTCCTGGCGTCCTGGCGGTTCGCCGAACGCGAGTATGCTGAGCTTGGCATGGCCAAGCGGCGCTGTCAGCGGGCGGCTCTCGATCTGCGCGCGTTGAGCGTCTAGATGCTCGGCGTCGTCGCAAGGAGCGCCAGCATGGCCCGACTTTGGATCATCGGACCGGGCGCGGTCGGCAGGACGCTTGGGCGGCTGCTCCACACCCGCGGCGCGTTCGAGATCGCTGGCATCGCCGCGCGCACGCCGGAGAGCGCGCAGGCGGGCCGGGCCTTTATTGGCGGCGGCGCGGTCATGGACCTGGAAGCCTTCACGCCCTCCCCCGGCGACGCGGTGATGCTGTCGGTCCGTGATGAAGCCATCGGCGATGTCGCCGCGCGGTTGGCGGAGGTCGTCGATCCGGTGGGGCTGGTGATCTTCCATTGCAGCGGAGCCCGCGACCTCGAGCCCCTGGCGCCGTTGCGTGGCGCGGCCCTCGCGGCGCTGCATCCAGTCAAGGCCTTCGCCGATCCGGCCCGCGAGGTCGCCACCTTCGAGGGCGTGGTCTGCACCGTGCAGGGCGATGCGGCGGCGCTGGAGGTCCTGGCGCCCGCCGTGACGGCCATCGGCGGCGAGCCGGTGGTGCTGGCGGCCGGCGTCGACCGGCGGCTCTATCACGCCGGTGCGGTGTTCGCGTCGAACTATCTGACGACCCTGGTGCAGGCGGCGCTGGACGCTCACGCGGCGGCGGGGATCGGCCAGGCCGACAGCCTGCGGATCCTGTCGCCGATCCTGCGCGACGCCTTGGCCTCGATCCTGGAGCGCGGCCCCGTCCAGGCCCTGACCGGCCCGATCGCGCGGGGCGACGCCGTAACGGTCGCGGCCCAGGCCGAAGGGCTGGCCGCCCATGATCCGGCGCTGTCCGAGCTTTATCTGGAACTAGGCCGCCGGACGCTGGACCTGTCGCGGCGCAAGAGCCCCGACCTCGACCTCACCGCTCTCGCGGCGCTGCTAGGCCGGCCGCCGGGCGCGTAGGGCCTGGGCGATGGTGCCGTCGTCCAGCCAGTCGAGGTCGCCGCCGACCGGCACCCCCCGCGCCAGCATGGTCACCGGCACATTGGTCCTCGCCAGGCGATCGGCGATGTAGTGGGCGGTCGTCTGGCCGTCGACCGTGGCGGGCAGGGCCAGGATCACCTCGGACACCTCACCCTCGGCCACACGGGCCGCCAGTTCGCCGATGCGCAAGGCTTCGGGGCCGACGCCGTCCAGGGCCGATAGCAGCCCGCCCAGCACGTGGTAACGCCCCCGGAACGAGCCGCCGCGCTCCATGGCCCAGACCGACCCGACCTCCTCGACCACGCACAGCAGGCGCTGGTCGCGGCTGCCGTCGGCGCAGATCGAGCAGGGATCGGTGACGTCCAGAGAGCCACAGACGGAACAGGTCCGCACCTTGGCTTGCGCCTCGGCCATGGCCAGCGCCAACGGCGCCAGGAGGGTGTCGCGCTTCTTCAGCAGGGCCAGAGCCGCCCGCCGGCCCGAACGCGGTCCCAGGCCCGGCAGCTTTGACAGCAGGGCGATCAGGCGCTCGATCTCGGGTCCGGCGGAGGCTGCCAAGTCCTAGAACTTCATCCCGGGCATGCCGCCCATCAGGCCCGCCATCGGACCGGCGGCGTCCTGCATCATCTGGGCCTGCTTGGCGTCCAGCTTCTTCTTGGCGTCGGCGTGGGCGGCGATGATCAGGTCGGCGATCACTTCGCCCTCGCCCGGCTGGACCAGGCTTTCGTCCATCAGAACCCGGACCAGCTCGCCCGTGCCCATCAGGGTGACGGTGACCATGCCGCCGCCCGACGTGCCGTCGACCGTGCTGGCCGCCAGCTGCGCCTGGGCGTCGGCCAGTTTCTGCTGCATGGCCTGGGCCTGCTTCATCAGGCCGCCGAGGTCTTTCATCTTAGAACTCCAACTTCAAAATCGCGGGCTACTCAGCCCTCTTCCTCGTCCGGCTCCAGCGGCGGGGTTTCCGGCGTCAGGAGCTTGCGGATCTCGATGATCTCGGCGCCGGGGAAGGCCGACAGGACCGAGGCGACGAAAGGATCCTTCTTGATCTCCTCCATCTGCTCGCGCTCTTCGCGCTTCTGGCGCTCCATCAGGCTTTCGGCGCCGCCGCCGCCCTCGGCCGCGACCAGCCAGGGCTGGCCGGTATGCTCCTTGAGGAAGCGGACCAGGCGGCCGGCCAGGTTGCCGGGCGCGCCGGGCGCGGCTTCGAAGGTCAGGGCGCCGGGCCGGAAGCTGATCGGGCGGATATATTGCTCGGCGTCCAAACGCAGACCTATGTCGCGCTTGGCCGCGATCAGGGCCATGACGTCGTCGAACGAGGCGACCACCGGCATGGCCTGCTGGCCCGGCGCGGCCATCATCACCGGCGCCTGGGCCGAGACCGCGCCGCCACCGCCGCCGCCGCCGCCGCCGCCCACGGCGACACCGCCGCCAGGGCCGCCGCCACCGATTGGGGCGCCGTCGCGCAGGGCCTTCAGCGCCTCTTCCGGACCGGGCAGGTCGGCGGCGTAGCACAGGCGGATCAGGGCCATCTCGGCCGCGGCCATGGCGTCGGGCGCGCGGCGCACCTCCTCATGGGCCTTCAGCAGCATCTGCCACAGGCGCGACAGGGTGCCGGCCGAGGTGTGCGCCCCGATGGCGGCCAGGCGGGCGGCCTGCTCCTTGGGCATCGACAGGGCGTCGGGACCGAGCGCCTTGGACACCGCCGAGCTGTGGCAGTGGTCCAAGATGTCGAGCATGACCACCGCCGGGTCGGCCCCGAAACCCCACAGGGCGCGGAAGCCTTCCAGAGCGTCCTTGGTCTTGCCGCCCATGACGTTTTCGAACAGGGCGATGGTCTGGCCGCGATCGGCCAGGCCCAGCATGTCGCGGACGACGGCCGAGGTGACCGTGGCCCCACGATCGGTCTGGACGATCGCCTGGTCCAGCAGCGACAGGCCGTCGCGCACCGAGCCTTCGGCCGCGCGGGCGATCAGGGCCAGGGCGTCGGTCTCGATCCGCGCGCCTTCCTTGGCCGAGATGCGGTCGAAGTGCTTGACCAGCACGTCCGGCTCGACCCGGCGCAGGTCGAAGCGCTGGGTGCGCGACAGGATCGTCACCGGCACCTTGCGGATCTCGGTGGTGGCGAAGATGAACTTGGCGTGCGGCGGCGGCTCTTCCAGCGTCTTCAGCAGCGCGTTGAACGCCGCCGTCGACAGCATGTGCACTTCGTCGATGATGTACACCTTGTATCGCGCCTCGACGGGGGCGTAGCGCACCCCGTCCAAGAGCTCGCGCATCTCGTCGACCTTGGTGCGGGACGCGGCGTCGAGCTCCAGCACGTCCATGTGCCGGCCCTCGATGATGGCGCGGCAGTGGTAGCCTTCGGTGGTCAGGTCGACCGAGGGGCCTTTGACGGTGTCGGTCTCGTAGTTCAGGGCGCGAGCCAGCAGGCGCGCGGTCGTGGTCTTGCCGACGCCGCGGACGCCAGTGAGCATGAAGGCGTGGGCGATCCGGCCCGTCGAGAAGGCGTTGGCCAGGGTGCGGACCATGGCCTCCTGGCCGATCAGGTCCTCGAAGGTGCGCGGACGGTACTTCCGCGCCAGCACGGTATAGGCGTCGCCCTCCTTGCCTTCCGGCGGAGACTCGACGACGGGGCGCGACTCTTCACGGGCCTCCGGCGCGGGCGGCGCTTCACCGAAGATATCGGCGGTGTTCTCGTCGCGTTCAGCGGGCGCTTCGTCCCACGGCGGCGCGGAATCGGAAAGGTCGTCGTGGTCGGCCATGAGTCCGAGTGTAGTGGCGCGAAGGGCGCAGCAAAAGCCTCACGCCCGCTTGAGCGCATATCTGCTGACAGATTTTAGGGGAAGGTGGAGACCGGACAGCGACCCAGAGGTGATCTCGTTGTGGCTGCTGCCTCTCGGCCCTGACCAGGTTGGCGAGGCTTCCGTCCGCGCCGATCTCCGAGGCCTATATCGCGAGTCATTGCGACAGATGCAAGGCGAATGACGCATCTGCGACGTCGTGACGAGCGTTCGTACTCGCGCTAGAGGTTCGCTCATGCCTCTCTCGATCATCACCAACACCTTCGCCGGCAACCCGTTGAACCGCGACAGCGAGCGCCGCGGCGACGAGGCCTGGCTGGCCGAAAAGCTGGCCGACGCCGAATCCCTGGCCGTGGCGTTGTGGAACGGCAAGCCGCTGGTCGAGGACGTGCTGGGCGAGGACGGCCAGCCGACCGGGGTCCAGATCGCCTATCTGCGCGCGGACCTGGCCCAGGACCTGGCGGGCGGCAATGAGCGCCTGCTGTACATGGGCCTGTGGAAGGACATCGCGGTCTTCGCCGTCGACGTCGAAGGCAGCGCCGATCCGGCCGAGGGTCCGCTGAAGGGCTTGGGCCGTTTCGAAGAGCTGCGCGGCGCGGCCGCGACCATGCCGCCTGCCGACGCCGGCATCCTGGCCACCGCCAAGTCGATGTTCGAATGGCGCCGCCGCCACCGCTGGTGCAGCGCCTGCGGCCAGAAGACCGAGGTCAGCGACGGCGGCTGGAAGCGCATCTGCACGGCCTGCGAGACCGAACACTTCCCGCGCACCGACCCGGTGGCGATCATGCTGGCCCTGCACGAGGGCAAGTGCCTGCTGGGCCGTCAGGCGGCTTGGCCCAAGGGCATGTTCTCGGCCCTGGCCGGCTTCATCGAGCCCGGCGAGACGATCGAAGAGGCCTGCGCTCGCGAACTGCACGAAGAGGCGGGGCTGAAGGCGACCGCCGTGCGCTACCACTCCAGCCAGCCCTGGCCGTGGCCGGGCTCGCTGATGATGGGGCTGATGGCGGATGTCGAAACGGCCGACGCCGCGCCCGACCAGACCGAGCTGGAAGAGGTGCGCTGGTTTACGAAGGAAGAGGCCCAGCAGCTGATCAAGGGCGAGCTGGAGGGCGTGTTCGCGCCACCGCCGCTGGCCATTGCGCATCAGCTGATCAAGGCCTGGGCGGAAGAGTAGGAGCTACTGGCCCCCTCCGGGCCTTCGGCCCTCCTCCCCCGGAGGGGGAAGAAGGACGCACACCACCTTCCGCCCCCCTCCCGGGGGCGGACGACCTCGCGGAGCGAGGTCAGGTGGGGGCCAGTGCTGAGCTTACCGGAACGGCGGCTCGTCAAACGCCCGAAGCTTCCGCGAGTGCAAGTTCGGTCCCTCGGCGTGCAGCAGCTTGCACGCCAGGATCCCAATCTGCAGGTGCTGGCTGATGGCCCGCTCATAGAACGCGTTGGCCTGCCCCGGCAGCTTGATCTCGCCGTGCAGCGGCTTGTCCGACACGCACAGCAGCGTCCCGTACGGCACCCGGAAGCGATAGCCCTGGGCCGAGATGGTCGCGCTCTCCATGTCGATCGCCACGGCCCGGCTCTGGTTGAAGCGCAGGGCCGAGAGGCTGTGGCGCAATTCCCAGTTGCGGTCGTCGGTGGTGACGACGGTGCCGGTGCGCAGGCGCTTCTTCAACTGGTCGCCGCTGTCGCCGCTGATCGCCTTGGAGGCGTCGTAGAGCGCGCGCTGCACCTCGGCGATCGAGGGCACCGGGATCTCGGGCGGCAGCACGGCGTCCAGCACGTGGTCGTCGCGCAGATAGGCGTGGGCCAAGACGTAGTCGCCGATGGTCTGGGTGTCGCGCAGACCGCCGCAGTGGCCGATCATCAGCCAGGCCTGCGGACGCAGCACGGCCAGGTGGTCGCAGATCGTCTTGGCGTTCGAGGGGCCAACGCCGATGTTGACGAGCGTGACGCCCGAGCCGCCCGGCGCCATCAGGTGGTAGGCCGGCATCTGGTGCTTACGCCAGGTCGACTCCGCCACCGCCAGTTCCGGATTGGCCGTGTTGGCGGTGATGGTCAGGCCGCCCGCGCAGGACAGGGCCGTGTAGGGGCTGTCGGGCGCCTTCAGCTGCTCGATGCCCCAGCGGACGAACTCGTCGACATAACGATTGTAGTTCGTGAACAGGATGAACTGCTGCACGTCCTCGGCCGGGGCGCCGGTGTAGTGCTTCAGGCGCGCCAGCGAGAAGTCGGTGCGCAGGCCGTCGAACAGCGACAGCGGGCGCGTTTCCTCAAGGGCCGGGTTCCAGACCCCGTCGGCGATCTCGTCGCCGATGAAGGCCAGGTCCGTGGTCGGGAAGAAGCGGGCGATGTCCTCAGAGCGGACGTCGGCCTGGTTCAGGTCGATCGTCGCATCGAGCACGTAGGGATACGGGATCTCCTGGCGCGAGCGCTCGACCTCGATCTCGACCTCGAAGTCGTCCATCAGGAGGGTCAGCTGCTCGACCAGATAGTCCTTGAACTGGGCCGGCTTGGTGACCGTGGTGGAATAGACGCCGGGGCGGCTGACGCGGGCGTACGAGCGGGCCAGCTTGGGCGGCAGGGCCTCGGGATCGTAGGTCAGGCGCAGCTCGGGATAGGCGAACGTGCCGTCGAACCGCGCTTGCGGGTCGGGCCGTGTTCCATTGTCCAGATAGGCGCGGAGGGCGTCGCGGAGAGCGCCGACGGCGCGTTCGTATTCGTCATTGAGCCGTTCGACGACGGCGATTGCTTTTTCTTGGTTTGACATGGGTCCTTATAGCGGCGTTTTGCGACGTTGGCGAGACGCCGGCCCGGCCAAATGGGAATGATTTATTACTTATCGCAGGTGAGGAACCCGCGCGGGCTTCCGTCTTCAAGATGAGCCCATTTCTTCGGCGTGGCGCGTCGCAAGCCGCGTTCGACCACCTCTAGGGCATGGACGAACCCGCGTTCGTCGGCCACAAGGGCGGAAATGCTCAAGGAAGGAGCGGATGGCGGCGCGGGCGTTCTCGCGCGTCGTTCCTTTCGGAAACCAGAACACGCCGTCGACGCCCAATAGAGGCGCCAGGGGGACTGAATGAATAGACGCTTCGCGTTCATGATCGTCGGGGCCATGGTCCTGGGCGTCGCCACGGGCTGGGCCTGCAACCAGTTCCTGGACCCCGCGCAGGCCGCCGAGGCCTCCAAGTGGTTCAAGCTGGGCACGGACCTGTTCCTGCGCCTGATCAAGATGATCATCGCGCCGCTGGTCCTGACCACCCTGATCGCCGGCATCGCCCACATGGAAGACGCCGCCTCGGTCGGCCGCATCGGCGTCAAGACCATGGGCTGGTTCATCACCGCCTCGGCCGTGTCGCTGCTGCTGGGCCTGCTGATGGTGCACATCCTGCAGCCGGGCGCGGGCCTGGTCCTCACGGACGCCGCCTCGACGGCCGCCCCGCCGGCGGCTTCGACCGAAGGCTTCACCCTGCAGACCTTCATCGTCCACCTGGTGCCGACCTCGATCTTCGACGCCCTGGCCAAGAACGAGATTCTGCAGATCGTGGTGTTCAGCCTGTTCGTCGGCACGGCCGTCGCCTCGCTGGACAACAAGGCCCCGCAGATCATGGAGCTGGCCGAGCAAGGCGCCCAGATCATGCTGAAGGTCACCAGCTTCGTGATGAAGCTGGCCCCGCTGGCCATCTTCTGCGCCCTGGCCTCGTCGATCGCCACGCAAGGCATCTCGATGCTGGTGGTCTACGGCAAGTTCGTGCTGGGCTTCTACGCCACCATGGGCGTGCTGTGGGCGCTGCTGTTCGTCGCCGCCTTCCTGGTGATCGGCAAGCGCGTGTTCCCGCTGTTCGGCGTGATCCGCGACCCGGCCCTGCTGGCCTTCTCGACCGCCTCGTCCGAAGCCGCCTATCCGCGCATCCTGGACGGCCTGCCCAAGATCGGCGTGCGCCGCCGCATCGTCTCGTTCGTGCTGCCGCTGGGCTACTCGTTCAATCTCGACGGCTCGATGCTGTACTGCACGTTCGCCACCATGTTCATCCTGCAGGCGCACGGCGTGCACCTGTCGATCCAGCAGCAGATCTTCATGCTGGCCCTGCTGATGGTGACCTCCAAGGGCATCGCCGGCATCCCGCGCGCCTCGCTGGTGGTGATCATGGCCACCCTGACCCACTTCGGCATGCCCGACGCCTGGATCGCGCTGGTCCTCGGCGTCGACCACCTGCTGGACATGGGACGCAGCGCCACCAACGTCGTCGGCAACAGCGTCGCCGCCGCCGTGGTCGCCAAGTGGGAGGGCGAGCTGGACGACATCGTCCCCGACGAGGCTGAGCCAGCGAAAGCCTGAAACCCTTAGCCTGCAAGGCTTAGACGAAAGCCCGCTTCCTCCTCGGAAGCGGGCTTTTTCGTGTACAGTTTCAAATGTACAGTAAAAACTTGACTTCGCCCCGCCGAAGCCCAATCTGTTGATCAGAGGGACTTTTAGGACGACCACGCCATGAGCAAGCTCACCCACGTCACGCGCACCGCGCTGATCGGGCTCGCCATCGCCGCCGGCCTGGGCGCGACGGCCGCTTCTGCGGCTCAGGGCGACGCTCCGGCCAAGGCGGTCAAGCCGGCCCGCCAATGCTTCTATCTCTCGGACTGGCGCGGCTGGAGCGCCCCGGACAAGAACACCCTGTACCTCAAGGTTCGCAACCGCGACGTCTATCGGGTCGACCTGTCCTACGGCACCAACCAGCTGACCTGGCCGGGCAACCATCTGGTCTCGGTCGTGCGCGGCACTGACAGCGTCTGCGGCCCGCTGGACCTGGACCTGCGGGTCTCGGACGGCATGGGCTTCGCCATGCCCATCCGCGCCAAGACCATCACCAAGCTGACGCCGGAACAGATCCAGGCGATCCCCAAGAAGGACCGCCCGTAAGCGAGCACGGCCGCTTCCTCTAGGAGGCGGCCGCGTTCAGCAGCGCCACGATCATGGCGTTGGCGGGGGTTTCGATCCCGTGCGCCGCGCCCTTGCGGACGATGACGCCGTTGCGGGCGTCCAGCTCCATTGGCCGGCCCGCCGCCCGGTCGGCGTGCAGCGAGTTCATCGACGCCGAATCCTGACCCCGATAGCCGGCGATCACCTGGTCGGGCAGGTCGTCGGAAAGGTCCGCCCCCTCGACCCGGCCCACCGCCACGCACTCGCGCACCAGCGCCCGCATGACCTCGGCCGCGCCCTCGTCATGAGCCACGACGGCGGTCTTGAGCACCAGCGCGTTGACCGCGCCGGCGCAGTTCAGCGCCAGCTTCTTCCAGGCCTCGGTGGTGAAGTCTTCAACGACCTCGATCTGGATCGGCGTATGGGCGAACAGACTTGCGAAGCTCTCGCCAGCCGCGCCCGCCGGAACCTTGATCCAGCCATTGCGCCGCTGCAGCACCCGGCCGGGCGCCGAGCGTTCGGCGGGAATGTCGACCACCGCCGGGACCAGGTTCTGCGCCGCGACCTTGCCGGCGAACGGCACGGTGTGCTCGACGCCGTTGCGCAGGATCGCCACGCGGGTGTCCGGACCGACCAAGGCGCTCAGCCAGGCCATGGTGCTGTCGGTGTCGTAGGTCTTGGTCGCCACCAGCACCCAGTCGACCGCCGAGAGCCCTTCCGGCGACGTCGCCACGCGCGGGCTGGTCGTGATCGGCCCCTCGGGCGTCTCGACCGCCAGGGCCTTGAACGGCGTGCGCACGCAGACCGTCATGTCATGCGCCGGGTTCTGCGCCAGCCAGGCCGCCACCGTGCCGCCCACGGCTCCGGGGCCGATCACCGCGATGCTGGTCATGCTCAAGTTCTCCGACGGACTGGCCCCGTCCTAGACGAGCGCGCCCCACACTTCTAGCGCTTGCGGACGCTGGCTTCGGGCGTGATGAAGCTGCCCTGCAAGGGAATGGAGCACGGCGAGCGCCCAAGCTTTACCTCGCCCTGGCGGCCCTTCTGCTTTTTGCCCGTTCCGAACTGGATGGAGCAATTGAGGACGCGGAAATAGTCGCCATCCGGATTAGCCCCCATGGGCTTGGGGTCGCCATAGGTCTTGCCCGATGGCCCCGCCGCGACCACCGCGTCGTAATAGGCCCGCTTGCCCGGATCCATCGGCGCGTCATAGCTGGGCGCCCCCGGCGCCAGGCGACCCAGCTTTTCGGCGCAAGCTTCGCGCGCCTGCCGCGATGTCGCCCGCGTGCAGCTCGCGCTCGCTTGCAGGGCGGCGCGGAGGTTGACGCCGGGCGCCGGCGGGCTGGCCGGCGTGTGGACGGGCGCGACGCCGGCCAGCACAGGCGCGACCGCTTCAGTCGCCGCGATGGTCGGCGGGGTCGCGGCAACGCGATGCTCGGTCCGAGACGCCTCCGATCGAGCGCGCACAGGCTTCGGCGCGGAAGGCCGCATCAGCTTCACCGACATCAGCGACAGGTCCGGCCCGCTCACGAACAGGTTCGGCTGGGTCGGCCAGGCCAGCCACGCCAGCACCAGCGCATGCAGCGCCAACGAAAGCGCCGCGATGACCACCAGCCGTCGCCGTCGAAAGAGCCCCATCGCCCCGCCCCAACCTGAGGCTGCGATAGCGCCGTCCAGTTGTGTCCGAAGCGCGGCCTTAGCAAGGCGTTGGTCGGGCTTTGCGCGCCCCGTCATTCAGGGCACACTCGCCCCGTGAGAGGACGCATCCGCTTTCCCGGCAATCCCTGGCCCGACGGCCACCCGATCGCCGCCTTCACCCTGAGCGCGGCGCTGGACCCACGCCTTGGCGTGGGCCTGTTGCTGGACCTCAAGAGCGAGGCTTACGACGCCGAAGGGCCGGGCGTCGATGACGACAGCGGTGCGGACTGGACCTCGCCCGACGTGTGGCGAAACTTTCACGCCGCCACCCTGTCCAACACCCATTGGGGTTATGAGAACGACCAGCTGGCGCGGCTGGATCAGCCGCCGTTCCGGCGCTTCGCCCCCAAGGACCTGACCGGCCGGACATTCGCGCTCGATCCCGTCGACGCCTTGCCGCCGGACTGGTCGCCGGGCGATCAGCCGTTCCAGGTCTATCTGCTGGGCCACGACGCCGTCGCCGAGCACCACATCGCCATCACGCAAGGCTCGGCGCCGGGCCTGTTCGACATCGCCTGGCGCGGCCGCATCGCCCTGTTCTATGTCGGCGAGGAGGACTTCCGGCACAGGTTCGCGGCGGAGATCCACGACGTCCCGTTCAGCCATATCGAGCTCGACACCGCCCCCGAGATCGCCGTCCCGCGCCGCGAGGCCTCCGCCCGGGCGCTGCTCAAAAAGTTCGTCGCCGCCCCCGACGCCTGGCGCTTCGTCGCCGGAACGAGCCAGGGCGACAAGGACCGCTTCGTCCCCGCCCGCGCCTGAAACGACAAATGAAACGACGAAGGGCGGGACCTCGCGGCCCCGCCCCTCACCACGCCCCTCGTGAAAGGTTCGCCTATTCCGCCGGCGTCAGGTCCGTGCGCTTCTTCATCATCTCGTCGAAGCTGGTCCACACGCCCTCGGCGCCGTGCCACTGCCCCTTGGTCGCGGCCTTGGAGTACTCGGTCGCGCGGGCTTCGAAGAAGTTGGCGTGCTCGACGCCCGACAGCAGCGACTGCAGCCAAGGCAGCGGGTTTTCCTTCACGCCGTACACTTCCGGCAGCTGCAGTTGGCGCAGGCGCCAGTCGGCGATGAAGCGGATATAGGCCTTGATGTCGTCCGGGGTCATGCCCTGGATGTCGCCGGCCTCGAAGGCCAGGTCGATGAATTTATCTTCCAGGCCGACCACGTGCTTGCAGCAGTCGACGATGTCGTCGGCCACCGACTTGGTCACCGCGTTCGTTTCCTTGTTGAACGCGTGGTACAGCTTGATGATGCCGTCGCAGTGCAGGCTCTCGTCGCGGATCGACCACGAGACGATCTGGCCCATGCCCTTCATCTTGTTGAAGCGCGGGAAGTTCATCAGCATCGCGAACGAGGCGAACAGCTGCAGGCCCTCGGTGAAGCCCCCGAACATGGCCAGCGTGCGGCAGATGTCGGCATTGGTCTCGACGCCGAAGGTCTGCATGTAGTCATGCTTGTCCTTCATGGCCTCGTATTCCATGAACGCCGAGAACTCGGTCTCGGGCATGCCGATGGTCTCGAGCAGCAGGGCGTAGGCCGCGATATGGATCGTCTCCATGTTCGCGAACGAGGCCAGCATCATCTTCACTTCGGTCGGTTTGAACACCCGACCGTAGCGCTCCATGTAGTTGTCCTGCACCTCGACGTCGGACTGCGTGAAGAAGCGGAAGATCTGCGTCAGCAGGTTCCGTTCCTTGTCGTTCAACTTGACGGCCCAGTCCTTGAGGTCCTCGCCCAGCGGCACCTCTTCCGGCATCCAGTGGACCTGCTGCTGCTTCTTCCAGAAGTCGTAGGCCCACGGATAGCGGAACGGCTTGTAGCCGCCCGAGGGGGTCATCAGGCCGGGCAGGATGAGCGAGGAAGCGGACATGGCGAACCCTGGGCGCGAGAATCGTGGAGGAGCGATAAGGTGCTTTCACCCTACCAAACCCGCCGCGTTCATCTAGTGGCTCCAGTGTCGCAGCCACACAAGATGTTGTGAGTGTCGGTGGATAACTCGCGGAGCTTGACCATGGCGACCTATCGAATTTTCAGCGCCCTGGGCTCCGGCGGCGTGCCCGTCGAGGCCGCTATGTCCTTGATCGGCCTGCCCTACGAGATCATCGAGGCCCCCACCTGGGAAGGCGAAGCCGAGCAGGCCAAGGTCGCCGCGGTCAACCCGCTGAAGCAGATCCCGGCCCTGGTCACGCCGGACGGCGAGACGATCACCGAGAGCGCGGCGATCCTGATCTGGCTGGCGGACCGGTTTCCGGAGGCGAAGCTAGGCCCGGCGATCGACGACTCTACGCGGGCTCAGTTCCTGCGCTGGATGACCTTCATCCCGGCCTCGATCTATTCGCTGTTCTGGGTGCGGGACGACCCGTCACGCCTGGGCGGTCCGGACGCGGAGGTCGGCGCGCGGATCAAGGCCGCGACGGCGGAGCGCATCCTGGACTGCTGGGCGATGATGGAGAGCCAGCTGACGCCGGGGCGCTACCTGCTGGGCGATGAGCTGACGGTGCTGGACCTCTACGTCACGGTGGTGAGCCGTTGGGGGCCACGCCGGGTGCGGTTCTACGAGGCCGCGCCGAGGATGGCGGAGGTGGTCAGACGCGTCGACGCGGATCCGAGGCTCGCCGAGTTCTGGCCGAAGCGGTTCCCGTTCTTCGAGGGCTGGGAGCGGTTGGGACAGCAGGCCTCTTAGAACCCTCTCTCATAGAGAGAGGGAGGGGCCCGCCGCCGTAGGCGGTGGGAGGGTGAGAGGTTTCACCTCAACCGGCAAATACCCAAGCCCCCAAATTCTCAGACCTCCAAATGCCCAAATGCCCAAATGCCCAAATGCCCAAATGGCGCGCTGGAAGCAGCGAACGATTGCAACTGTTAAGACCGGTCAGGGCCGGTCCTGCCCCCTCGTAACCTCTCACCCTCCCACCGCTACGCGGTGGGCCCCTCCCTCTCTCTATGAGAGAGGGTTTTGGTGGTTGCCATCCGACCTCCCCAGGTCAGGTGCGATCCTTAAATCTCTTGAAGGCTGCAGCCCTGCGACCGTCTCGCCGTGAGATGTAAGGAGGGCTCCTTCTTGGGGGAGAAGGACTTCCGACCAACTCCTCCGTTCATCCCCGCGAAAGCGGGGACCCAAGCGGCGCTTCGGCGTCGGTGCGGCTGGGGGTTCACTGCCCCCGTCAGCTTGGGTCCCCGCTTTCGCGGGGATGAGCGTATTGGGTTAGGGCGAAGCATAATTTGCCCCGAGGCCCGCGCCATTTCGCCCTCGCCGCATCATTCTTCCCCTCAAGCCCTTTACCCAGCCCAGCTTCGCCGCTAGAAGCACCCTCGATGCAAATCGCCGCGACTAAAATTATTACCCGCAAAACGACCCGCTTCGGTGGGGCGGCGGGTATGCGCGCGATTTAAGCGGCATCCTCGATCCAGCCCCGCCGATGGCGCGGGGCGGCTCTCTCTCGACGAGATCTGACAGCTCCCCGCGCTCCTAGATACTTTCAGGAGACGCCTTCCCATGAGCTTCAAGTTTTCCCGATCCAATCCGCCGCGCGTCGGCGTCGTCGGCGCCACCGGCCTGGTGGGCGGCATGATGCGCGAGCTGCTGGCCGAGCGGGACTTCCCGGTCGCAAGCTTGCGCCTATTCGCCTCGGCGCGCTCGGCCGGGACCAAGATCGACTTCCGCGGCCAAGAAGTGGTCGTCGAGGACGCCTCGACGGCCGACTTCGCCGGCCTGGACATCGTGTTCTTCTCGGCCGGCGGCGGCACCTCGCGCGAGCTGGCTCCGAAGGCTGCCGCGGCCGGGGCCGTGGTGATCGACAACAGCTCGGCCTGGCGCTCTGACCCGCAGGTCCCGCTGGTGGTGGCCGAGGTCAATCCGCATGCGCTGAACGACATCCCCAAGGGCATCGTCGCCAACCCCAACTGCACCACCATGGCCGCCATGCCGGTGCTCAAGCCCCTGCACGAGAAGGCGGGCCTGAAGCGCCTGACCGTCAGCACCTACCAAGCCGCCTCGGGCGGCGGGGTCGAGGGCATCCAGGTGCTGTCCGAGCAGCTGCGCGCCGGCGCGGCGGGCGACCTGGACGGCCTGGCGATGTCGCCGGACGCCGCGCCGCTGCCGGAAGCCCGCAAGTGGGCCGTGCCGCTGGCCTATAACGTGGTGCCGCTGAACTACGTGCTGGGCGAGGACGGCTATACCGAGGAAGAGCTGAAGCTGCGCGACGAGAGCCGCAAGATCCTGGAGCTGCCGGGTCTGCCGGTCTCGGGCACCTGCGTGCGCGTGCCGGTCTTCACCGGCCACTCGCTGTCGATCAACGCCGAGTTCGAGCGCTCGCTGTCGGTGGCCGAGGCGACGCAGCTGCTGGGCGCCGCGCCCGGCGTGGTGGTCGAGGCCGTGCCGAACCCGCTGGCCGCCACCGGCCAGGACCCGGTCTTCGTCGGCCGCATCCGCCCGGATCCGACCGTGGAGCACGGCCTCGCTTTGTTCGTGGTCGGCGACAACCTGCGCAAGGGCGCGGCGCTGAATGCGGTGCAGATCGCCGAAGTGATGCTGGACGCGTAGGGCCCACGAGGGGCGGGCGGCTAGACCGCTCGCCCCATCGGCCAATGGACATCCACCTCGGCCGCCAGGAAGTCGATCATCGCCCGCACCCGCGCGGGCAGCGGTCCGGCGTGGCCGACATAGACGGCGCTGACCGTCTCCAGCTCTCCGGAATTGAACTCGTCCAGCACCGGGACCAGGCGCCCCGCCCGGATGGGGTCGATGATGTGGAAGATGCCCAACTTGGTGATGCCCTGCCCGGCCAGCGCCAGGTGCGTGGCGCTCTCGCCATCGCCGACCAGGGCGCTGCCCTGAACGGGGTAGCTGACCCGCTCGCCGCCGATCCGGAACGGCCATTCATCCGACTGGCGTGAGAAGTTGAAAGTGATCAGGTCATGATCGGCCAGGTCATCGGGATGTTTCGGCGTCCCCCGCCGCGCCAGATACTCCGGCGAGGCGACCAGCACCGTGCGGCTGTCGCCCAGCTTCCTGGCCACCAGTTGTGAAGGCCGCATCGGCCCCACGCGGATCGCCAATTCAGCGCGTTCATCCAAGAGATCGATCACTTGGTCCGTCAGAGTGACGTCCACCTGCACCTGCGGGTTCAGGGCCGAGAACTTCGGGATCAAGGGCAGCAGATGATGCAGACCGAACGGCACGTTGGCGTTGATCCGCAGCCGGCCGCGCGGCACGGCGCAGGCGCTGACCGACCGTTCTGCCTCGTCCAGTTCGGCCAGCACCCGCAAGCTGCGTTCGTGGAAGGTCAGCCCCTCGGCCGTTAGCTGCAGCTTGCGCGTCGAGCGATTGACCAGGCGCGACCCCAGCCGGGCCTCCAGCCGCGCCACCAGCTTGCTGACCGCCGACGGCGTCATCGACAGAGCCTTGGCGGCAGCCGTGAAGCCGCCCTCCTCAACGACGCGCGCGAAGACCTCCATCTCCCCCGATCGGTTGATGTCCGAACGCGCCATCGTTCCCCCAAGTCACAAGTGAAGTTCCCAACCGCAATCTAATTCACCGAACGGAAAGGCGCCATCTGATGACCCGAACGAAACCGGAGCCGGCTGCCATGCCTCTCGCCCTCTATGCCCTGACCGTCGGCGCCTTCGGCATCGGCGTCACCGAGTTCATCATCATGGGCCTGCTAGTGCAGGTCTCCGCCGATCTGCACGTCTCAATTCCCACCGCCGGCCTGCTCATCACCGGCTACGCCCTGGGCGTCTTCGTCGGCGCGCCGATCCTGACCCTCCTCACCCGCAGTCTGCCCCGGAAGACCACCCTCTTGGTGCTGATGGCGATCTTCACCCTGGGCAATGTCCTGGCCGCCATCGCCCCGACCTACGGGATCCTGATGGGCGCGCGGCTGGTCACGGCCCTGGCGCACGGCACCTTCTTCGGCGTCGGCTCGCTGGTCGCCGTCTCCCTCGTGCCGCCTGAGCGCAAGGCCTCGGCCATCGCCATCATGTTCACCGGCCTGACCATCGCCACCTTGCTGGGCGTGCCGTTCGGCGCGTGGCTGGGCCTGGCCTTCGGCTGGCGGATGGCCTTCTGGGCCGTGGCCGGCGTCGGCGCCCTGGCGCTGATCGTGCTGGCCGCCCTGGTCCCCAGCGCCCAGGAAAAGGTCGAGCCCGCGCCCTTGCGCGAGGAATTCGCCGTCCTGGCCCGCCCGCAGGTGCAGCTGGGCCTGGCCATGACCGTCCTCGGCTTCGGCGGCGTGTTCGCGGTCTTCACCTACATCCAGCCGATCCTGATGGAGCTGGCCGGGTTCTCCAAGGAGGCCGTCTCGCCGATCCTGCTGGTGTTCGGCGCGGGCCTGGTGGCCGGCAACCTGGTCGGCGGCCGCTGGGCCGACAAGGGACTGAACGCGGCCCTGGTCGGGACGCTGGTCGCGCTGACCGTGGTCATGGGCGCCTCGGCCTTCACGTTCCATAGCCAGGTCGGCGCGGTGATCGCCGCCTTCCTGCTGGGCGCGGCCGCCTTCGCCACTGTCGCGCCGCTGCAGATGCGCGTGCTGAGCCAAGCCGGCGGCGCCGGCCAGGGCCTGGCGTCCAGCCTGAACATCGCCGCCTTCAACCTGGGAAACGCCTTCGGCGCCTGGCTGGGCGGCGTGGTGATCGCCCACGGCCCGGGCCTCTCGGCCGTGCCCCTGATCGCCGCCGCCGTGCCGCTGTCGGCGCTGGCCCTGGCCTTCTTCAGCCTGTCCCTCGAACGCCGCACGCCCGCGCTGGCTTAAGGAGATCCTCCGATGGAATACCGCACGCTGGGCCGCTCCGGCCTGAAGGTCCCCGCCCTGTCGTTCGGCGCCGGTACATTCGGCGGCCAGGGTCCGCTGTTCTCGGCCTGGGGCGATACCGACATCGCCGGCGCCCGCCGCATCGTCGACATCGCCCTCGAAGCCGGCATGACCCTGTTCGACAGCGCCGACGTCTATTCCAACGGCGCCTCGGAGGAGATCCTGGGCGCCGCCCTCGAAGGCCGCCGCGACCAGGCGCTGATCTCGACCAAGCTGGGTTTGAACGGCGGCGCCTCGCGCAAGGCCCTGATCCCCGGCGTCGAGGCGGCGCTGAAACGCCTGAAGACCGACCGTATCGACCTGCTGCAACTGCACGCCTTCGACGGCACGACGCCGGTCGAGGAGACCCTGTCAGCGCTCGACGACCTCGTCCGCGCGGGCAAGGTCCTGTACGTCGGCGCCTCGAACTTCGCCGGCTGGGAGCTGATGAAGTCCCTGGCCGCCGCCGACCGTCACGGCTGGCCGCGCTACGTCGCCCACCAGGCCTACTACTCTCTGGTCGGCCGCGACTATGAGTGGGAGCTGATGCCGCTGGGGGCTGACCAGGGCGTCGGGGCCATGGTCTGGAGCCCGCTGGGCTGGGGCCGCCTGACCGGCAAGATCCGCCGCGGCCAGCCGTTGCCGGAAACCAGCCGCCTGCACGACACCGCCGACGCCGGTCCGCCCGTGGACGACGAGCGCCTGTACCGCGTGGTCGACGCCCTGGACACTATCGCCGCCGAGACCGAGAAGACCGTGCCGCAGGTGGCCATCAACTGGCTGCTGCAGCGCCCCACCGTGTCCAGCGTCATCATCGGCGCCCGCACCGAAGAGCAGCTGCGCCAGAACCTGGGCGCGGTCGGCTGGAACCTGACGTCGGAACAAGTGGCCCGCCTGGATGCGGCCAGCGCCGTGACCCCGGCCTATCCCTACTATCCGTACTGGCGCGAGGGTGGATTTAGGGAGCTGAACCCGCCGCTGGTTTGAAGCCGAAAATCCTTTTCATCGTCATCCCGGCCGCAGCGAAGCGGAGAGCCGGGACCCAGGGGTCGCCGCAGTGCGCTTGGCCCCTGGGTCCCGGGTCGGCTACGCCGCCCGGGATGACGATGAAGAGGTTGCCCTTCCCCTCCTAGTCCCGCCCCAGCACGCGGCGCAGGAAGGCGGTCATCTCGGCTTCCCGCGTCGCGTCGGGCTTGTCTTCCAACACGCCGCGCCGCCCCTCGGGAATGTGCTCGGCCGGGTCGCCATTGGCGTGGAAGATGTAGTGCTCGAAGAAGGCCCGCCAGGCATTGCGGCGTTTGGCGGGCAGTCGACGCACGTTCCGCAGCGCATGCACGAAGGCGTCGAACGGCTGGCCACCGGGCATGTCCGCCGGCTCCCACCAGTAGTTGACCAGCAGGTTCAGCGGCCCGGTCGCCTGGACGTGGTGCCACCACAGGGTCGGGATATAGATCGCGTCGCCCGGCTCCAGCTCGGCGACCAGGGCCGCCTCCAGCGCCTGGGCGAACTTCGGAAAGCGCTCCAGGTCCGGATTGTCCAGCGACACCAGGCTGACCGGTCGCCCGGCCGGGGTGAAGTCCAGCGGGCCGATATAGAGATTGCCGACCTGGTCGGGCGGAAACAGCGTGAAGCGTCGCTGGCCGCCGACCACCACGGCGATGTTGTCGGACATGTCGTGATGGGTCTGGATGGTCGAGGCGTTGCCCAGCCACAGGCGCGGCTCGATTTTCTCGTCCAGCAGATCGAGCGCGTTGTCCCGCTCGAAGCCCGGCAGCACCGGCGCGATCGGGGTCGAGCCCACATAGATGGCCGGCGGCTCGGGATGGTCGGCCAGCCGCAGCAGCTCATCCAGCACCGGGCCAATCGGGGCCGAGCGGCGGTCGAAGTTCATGCTCCGGCCGCCTTCGTCATAGAAAAACCGCCCGCCGATCGCCGGCGCGCCCAGCATGGCCTCGACGATCGCGCCCCTGTCGAAGCGCTTCAGGTAGTCGGCCAGAGCCTTGGGCGAGGTCCGCGCGGCCTTCACCGCCGGCCAGTCGCGCGCGACGCCGCGCAGCACGGTCGGCTGGTAAAGCGGGGTCAGGTCGCGGGCAAAGGTCTCGGCGTCGATCTCGAAGATCTCAGACGGCCGACCGGGGGTAGGCATGGAGGACGCGGACTTTTCGGAAAAGGTGAGCACCGGCACGCTAAGGTGCGAAATCGGCGGTCGCGTTACCGAACGTTGCAGGTCCGCAAAGAACGACTGAACGGCCCTCGCCAAAGCGGGGAATACTGCTAAGCAGCGCTTATGCTGACCGATCCGTTCTTCTACGCGGTGGCGATCCCCGCCGTGATCCTGCTGGGCCTGGCCAAGGGCGGCTTCGCGGGCATCGGGGTGGTGGCCGTGCCGCTGATGGCGCTGGCGGTATCGCCGGTCATGGCCGCCTCGATCACCTTGCCGATCCTGCTGGTCCAGGACGTGGTCAGCGTCTGGGCGTTCCGGAAGAGCTGGGACAAGGGCCTGCTGATCCTGATGCTGCCCGCCGCCGCCGTCGGCATCTTCCTGGGCTGGGCGCTCGCCGCCTTCGTCAAGGAGGCCGCGGTCGAACTGGCCGTGGGCCTGATCTCGGTGGCCTTCGCCCTGCAGCGCCTGTGGGCCGAGCGGGCGGTCAAGGCGGCCGCGCAGGTCGAGGCTGGTCCGGCCCGTCCGTGGCTGGGCGCCCTGTGCGGCGCGGCGGCCGGCTTCACCAGCCAGATCGCCCACGCCGGCGGTCCGCCCTTCCAGATCTACGTCCTGCCCCGCCGCCTGGCGCGCGACACCTTCATCGGCACCAGCGCCATCTTCTTCGCCGTGGTGAACTGGATGAAGGTGCCGGCCTACATCGCGCTGGGCCAGTTCACCCCCAAGGTGCTGATGACCGCCGGCGTGCTGCTGCCCCTGGCCATCGCCTCGACCTGGGGCGGGGTGTGGGTGGTGCGCCGGGTGCCGGCCGAGGGCTTCTACAAGGTGATCTACGTGCTGCTGGTGGCGGTCGGCGGCAAGCTCGTCTTCGACGGCGCGCGGGGCCTGTTCTTCTAACCCAACCCTGTCATCCCGGAAGCCTCGCAGAGGCTATCCGGGACCGCCGGAAGCGCAGCGCGTGTGGCGGTCCCGGCTCTCCGCTCCGCTACGGCCGGGATGACATCCCAGGGAGCCGATTTTCCCGCCATCGTGTCGCCAACGCCCTTTCGCGGCCACGATGATCGACGCTTATATGTCACGGAACGAACCTAGCGTTCGTACGTACTTCCACCGGACTGGGCGGGGCCATGACTGCGACCAACACCCTTGTTGAGACGGGCACGACCGAGATCGTCGTTGAAAAGCCGGCGACGCATTACCCGACGCCCGGCGCCAAGTGCGCCGACCTGGTGGTGCACCTGGCCGGCCTGGCCTGCGCCCTGCTGGGCGGCGGCATCCTGCTGGGCCTGGCCTTTGGCATGGGCGACCTGAAGCAGGTCGCGGCGGTCAGCGTCTACACCGTGGGCCTCATTTTGATGCTGTCGCTGTCGACGGCCTACAATTTCGCCAAGGCCCGCTGGCGGCCGCTGCTGCGCCGCTTCGACCATGCCGGCATCTTCGTGATGATCGCCGCCTCGTACACGCCCTTCACCACCCAGAACCTGACCGGCTGGTGGGCCATCGGCATGACCACGGCGGTGTGGAGCGTCGCCGGCCTGGGCGTGCTGGCCAAGCTGTTCCTGCCCGGCCTGGACAAGCGGTTCTGGGTCGGCCTGTACCTGGCCCTGGGCTGGCTGGTCCTCGTGGCCATCAAGCCGATGATCGACGGCCTGTCGTGGGTGGCCCTGCTGCTGCTGGCCATCGGCGGCCTGGTCTATTCCACCGGAACCATCTTCTACCTGATGCGTCGCCTGAAGTTCCGCCGCGCCATCTGGCACGGCCACGTCATCGGCGGCGCCGGCCTGCACTATGCGGCCGTCCTGGTGGGCGTGGTGCTGGCCAGCGCGCACTAGCAGAGGACCACCTTGGAAAAGGACCCGAACGGCACATTCAGCCTCCAGGGCTTCTTCAAGGACTGGAAGACCGCCGATCCGCTGCGCGGCAAGCGCCTGGCCGCTCCGCCGTCCGACCGCCATGTCGAGGCCGCCGGCTTTCCGGGCGTGCGCCTGTCGGTCGACCAGGCCGACGACGCCCTGCGCAGCGCCGCCGACCGCCTGGCCCCGCTGCGCTCGCTGATCGGCCGCGACGAGTTCAACATCCTGGCCCTGTCCGGCGGCGCGGCCGGCGGCGCCTATGGCGCGGGCGTGCTGACGGGCCTATCCAAGGCCGGCCGCCGCCCCGACTTCGCCATCGTCACCGGCGTCTCGACCGGCGCCCTGATCGCCCCCCTGGCCTTCCTGGGCCCGGCCTGGGACGAGCGCCTGACCGACGCCTATGTCGGCGGCCACGCCACCGAGTTGCTCAGCCTGCGCCGCCTGGCCCCCGCCCTGGGCCCCAGCATCTTCAAGGGCGAGAGCCTGGACGCCCTGGTCGAGACCTTCGTCGACCAGGAGATGGTCGAGGCCGTCGCCGTCGAGCACGCCAAGGGCCGCCGCCTGCTGATCGCCACCACCAACCTGGACAGCCAGCGCGCCGTGGTCTGGGACATGGGCGAGATCGCCACCCATGGCGGCGACGAGGCCCTGAAGCTGTTCCGCGCCCTGCTGGTCGCCTCGTCCTCGGTGCCGGGCATCTTCCCGCCCAAGCTGATCGAGGTCGAGGTCGACGGCCACCGCTACCAGGAAATGCATGTCGACGGCGGCGTCGCCGCGCCGCTCTTTTTGATGCCCGACGCCCTGCTGCATTGGCGCAATCTGGGCCCCCGCTTCCGGCGCGGCCGCGTGCACGTGATCGTCAACACGGTGCTGGATCCCTCGACCCAGTCGACCCCGCCCGGCGTGGCCTCGATCATGGCCCGCAGCTTCGACACCATGCTGCGGTTCTCGTATCGCCAGGCCCTGAGCCTGGCCGCCGGTTTCTGCGCGCGCCACAACCTGCCGCTCAGCGTGGCCTCGATCCCCAACAGCTTCGAAGGCTTCAACCTGCTGAAGTTCGAGACCGATCTGATGCGCCGCATTTACGACGCCGGTCACCAGCTGGCCCAGGACGGCGGCGCCTGGACCAGCGCGGTCGAGGAACAGAGCCTGTGGCGCGGCCTCTTCAAGAAACAGGTCCCCTCGATCTCGGCCGGCACGGGCGTCATCGTGCGGGATGAGCCCGGCCCGGTGGGCGTCGAGGCGCCGCTGGAGCCTTAGGGGCGAGGTCGCTCTTGGGCGGTTGGCCGACGCTCAGCCTATGTCTGGCCGCCAAGCTTCTTCTCCAGGATGGCGACAACACTTTTGAGCTCCGCGAGTGTCAGTCCGGCGCGCCTCGCGTCGCGCCCTTCGTAGAAGACACGCTCGGGCTCATTGAACAGCGAACAGAAAACCACCGTCGGCGACTGGCCATCGTGTTCGTCGATCAACAGGACTCCCAGCTCTTCCTTGGGCTGCCACATCAGATAGGTGCGCTCGAAGTGGTCGGAGTCGGCCCACACAGGTTCCGCTAGCGGGTTCACGTCTTCTTCCTCATAGGCGCTATGGGCGGACCTGCGCTTCTAGCAGGCCCGAGGCGGTTCCGCGAAGGTTGGAGAGCGGCCACCGCCGCAGGCCCCCACCTGACCGCTACGCGGTCGTCCGCCCCCAGAGGGGGCGGAAGGTGATCGCTCCTTCTTCCCCCTAAGGGGGAGGAGCGCGTCAGCGCGGAGGGGGCAAGTATGGGTCGAAAGCCGCCCTGCGGTAGCCTCTCAGGTCCCGCGAAGGCTGCAGCGCGCAGCGCCGCACGCTCCAGCGCCCGAAAGGTTCCCGTCTTCGTCCTGAAATCTTCGTGTGTTGTCCTGGCCGTTCCGCGCGCCAGTATCGCGCCCGGAGAGGGAGCCCCACACACATGCACACGACGTTTCGCCAAGGCGATCTGCTGATCCGCACCGGCATGGACCTGCCGCATCTAGGCGTCTTCGCCGGTCAGGTCTACGAGGTCGACACGCACGAGGCCCAGCACCCCGAGGGCCTGTTCCTGAAGGGCTGGATCGAGGGTTTTGATCCGCTGAACTTCCGCCGGCACGAGGCGGCGGGGGTCTAGAACCCCTTAAGCCTTCTTCAGCCAGCGGGCCCGCAGCTTGGCCACGTTCGGCGGGTCGCTGCGGAAATCCGAAGCCAGGCCCAGGCGCGCATTGCACGACGGGCAACGCACCGAGTCCTCGTCGGCCAGCTCGGCCGGCGGGTCGAAGCGCGTGCCGCAGGGCTTGCACTTCCAGTCACCGGTCGCCGGAGGCGGCGGCGGCTCGACCGGCGGCGGGGCCTGGGGCGTGAACACGGTGGTGCGGGCCGACGGCTTGACCATGCGCTCGAGCGGCGGCGGCCCGCCGGGGGCGGCGACCGGGCTCTTGAGGCTCAGGGTCTTGCGGCGCGGGGGCTCGCTCTCGCTCATGGTCTCGCTGGTGCAATGAAAGGACCGGCGCTTGCTGCATGAAAGCGACCGGAAACACAAGCTTTATAGGGCTGAAAGCCTTTTACCAGTGCGGTTTGAGGCTGAACGACAGCGCCACCACGTCATCCTTCTGCGTGGCCAGGCCCATGATGCCTTCCTTGGCCTTGATCTCGCGGTGGATGTAGCCCAGCGAAGCCTGCATCGGACCCCGGCGCCAGGCGACGCCAGCCTGGCTGTCGCCGATCAGGCGGCTGGTGGTGTCCTGCGTCAGGCCCGCCCGGGCCCAGTCGCCATTCTGGCCGCGCAGCATGTTGAAGCCCACGGCCCGACCGCTGGCGGCGGCGAAGATGTACCAGCGCCCGCGATCGCCGAAAGCGTCGTCGCCTTCGCGAACGCCCAGAGCGTCGTTCACCCGGTCGCCCATGTTCTTCTTCTTGCCCAGGCGCACCGTGGCGCCGGCCTCGGCCGAGCCGCCGGCGGCGCCGAAGCCCAGTCCGGCGTGCGGCGTGACGTCGAGGGCGAACCTGCGGCCCTTCAGGGCGACGGCGGCGGGCCAGCCGCGAGTCACGGTCACGTCGACGTCCTGGACGTCGTAGGCGTCGCTGTCGGGACGGACGAGCGTGAGGGGTGCGACCCCGGCGGTGCGGGCCACGCCGGCCATCGAGACGCGCACGCTGTCGATCGGGCCGCCGGCCGCGGCCTGGCGGGTGAAGGCGTTCGAGCGCCAGGTCACCGGGCCCATGCCGTCATAGAAGCGGTCGGCGTCCAGGATGCGGGCGTCGCCGGCGATGGCGGCGGCGGGCGAGAGGGCGAAACCGCCTTCGATCTCGCCTTCCGGCGCGTCGATGGCGCTGGTCATGAAGCCGGTCGCGCTGCTGGGATCCAGCGGGCGCAGGGTCTCGGGTTTGACCTGGAAAGAAATCGGCGGGGCAGGCTTGCTGGCGGCCGAGGCGGCCTTATCTGACGCCTTGACCTTGGCGGCCTTGGCAGCCGCACAGGCCGATGACGCATGAGCGCCCGTCATGGCCAGTACGGCCACAAGGCACAAGATACGACGCTCCCCAGCGCTACGCATCACGGATTCCCCAATCCAACTGCCACCCAGCCTACGCGCTTCGCGTCGCCTGTCCACCGCGACGAATGCGCACGTGGTGAACAGCCGTAAACGCCTACGGTTCCCCCGAACCGTTACGCCATAAGGAAACGGCGGCGTGATCACTCACGCCGCCGTCGCTTAATCTGAGTCTGTGACAGACCTTATTGGCAGGCCAGGCACTCGTCGTAGTCGGTCTTTTCCGGCACGTCGAAGCCGCTGCTGACGGCTTCCGCCTTCTCGTCAGCGCCGGCATAGGCCGCGCGCTGCACCGACTTGGAGCGCAGGTAGTACAGCGACTTCACGCCGCGCTCCCAGGCCATCCAGTGCAGCATGTGCAGGTCCCACTTGTCGACGTCGCCCGGCAGGAAGACGTTGACGGACTGGCTCTGGCAGATTTCCGGCGTGCGGTCGGCGGCCAGCTCGACCACCCAGCGCTGATCCAGTTCGAAGGCGGTCTTGTAGACGTCCTTCTCGTCCTGGCTCAGGAAGTCCAGGTGCTGGACCGAGCCTTCGTTCTCCAGGATCGAGCCCCACACCGCGTCGGTGTTCTGGCCCTTCTCCTCGAGCAGGGTCTCCAGATAGGGGTTCTTCACCGCGAACGAGCCCGACAGGGTCTTGTGGGTGTAGATGTTGGCCGGGATCGGCTCGATGCCCGCCGACGTGCCGCCGCAGATGATCGAGATCGAGGCGGTCGGGGCGATGGCCAGCTTGTGCGAGAAGCGCTCGACCGAGCCGCGATCGGCGGCGTCCGGGCACGGGCCCTTCTCTTCACCCAGAGCGATGGAGGCCTTGTCGGCTTCGCGGCGCAGGTGCTTGAACATCCGCATGTTCCAGCTCTTGGCCAGGGCGCTCTCGAACGGAACGTTCTGGCTCTGCAGGAAGCTGTGGAAGCCCATCAGGCCCAGGCCCACCGAACGCTCGCGCATCGCGGCGTAGGCGGCGGTCGCGGCCGCGTCCGGGGCGCGGTCGATGAAGTCCTGCAGGACGTTGTCCAGGAAGCGCATGACGTCCTCGATGAACGTCGGGTGGTCGCGCCATTCCAGGAAGGTCTCGGCATTGACCGACGACAGGCAGCAGACGGCGGTGCGCTCGTTGCCCAGGTGGTCGGTGCCGGTGTGCAGCATGATCTCGCTGCACAGGTTCGACTGGCGCACCTTCAGGCCCAGCTCGCGCTGGAACGACGGCATGGCCTTGTTCACGGTGTCGGAGAAGATCAGGTAGGGCTCGCCGGTCTGCAGGCGCAGCTCCAGGACCTTCTGCCACAGGGCGCGGGCGTCGACTTCACGCAGGACCTCGTTGGTCTTGGGCGAACGCAGGCCGAACTTGGTCCCATCACGCACGGCGTGCATGAACTCGTCGGTGATCGACAGGCCGTGGTGCAGGTTCAGGGACTTGCGGTTGAAGTCGCCCGACGGCTTGCGGATCTCGAGGAACTCTTCGATTTCCGGGTGGTGGATGTCGAGATAGACGGCGGCCGAGCCGCGACGCAGCGAGCCTTGGCTGATCGCCAGGGTCAGCGAGTCCATCACGCGGATGAAGGGGATGATGCCCGAGGTCTGGCCCTGGCCCTTGACCTTCTCGCCGATCGAGCGGACGCCGCCCCAGTAGGTGCCGATGCCGCCGCCGTTGGCCGCCAGCCAGACGTTCTCGTTCCAGACGCCCAGGATGCCGTCCAGGCTGTCGTTGACGGCATTGAGGAAGCAGCTGATCGGCAGGCCGCGATCCGCGCCGCCGTTCGACAGCACCGGGGTGGCCGGCATGAACCACAGGCGGCTCATATAGTCGTAGACGCGCTGGGCGTGCTCGGCGTCGTCGGCGAAGGCCGTCGATACGCGGGCGAACATGTCCTGATAGGACTCGCCCGGCAGCAGGTAACGATCTTCCAGGGTGGTCTTGCCGAAGTCGGTCAGCAGGGCGTCGCGCGAGCGATCCACCTGGACCTTCTGCACCAGCGCCAGCTGCGGGCGCTTGGCGGGCTTGATCGCCGCCAGGCGGGCTTCATTCCGAACGCTCGTCTTCGCCGCTTCACTGCCGTTCATGACCAAATCCATTGCTCAATCAGCGTGTTCCGGAGAAGGGACGTGCCCCGGTCAGCCGCTATATCTTGTGGCTGAGGAGCCCCCTCAACCCAGATATGGGGCCATAAGGGTGAATGACTCGTCAACGCCTCGAACCCCAGTTTTTCGTTAACAACCTGTGAACGGCGCGAACTTGCGTAGGCGGGACAAGGGGTTGCCTGGGCGAACTTTTTTCAGCCGCGACAGGACGCCGCAAGGCGCCTCCAGAGATCCGCCCCCGGACAACGCCGTTCGTTAACAGGATGGCCACAAGGGATAGTGGTCGGGGGTGGACGACGCCCGTGAACTCGCGTGCGGAACGACCGCGACGAAAGCCCCGGAAATCGGGCCTCCGGGTCCAATGTGGGGTCGCTGGACCCGGACGCCAAGCGTCAGCTGGGGACCAATCAGGGGTCCCGACATAGAGAAAGGGCCCGGCGTCGCCGCCGGGCCCTCCCAAGTCTTCAGTCGATTCGATCTTAGAAGTTGATCGAGATCGTGGAACGGCGGTTCAGCGGTTCCTTCACACCGTCGCCGGTAGCGACGGCCGGAGCGCTTTCACCCTTCCAGTCGACGCCGAGCACGGCAGCCGGGACGCCTTGCGAGACCAGGGCGTCAGCGACGGCCTTGGCGCGGCGTTCCGAGAGCTTGGCGTTGTACTTCGGCGAACCCGACGTGTCGGTGTGACCGACGACGACGATCTTCGTCGCGTGGCCGTCGTTCGAGTACTTCGCGGCTTCCGTGACCACCGATTGCGCTTCCGTCGTAAGGACCGATTGGTCGAACGGGAAGTACACGATGAACTCGCGGGCCTCATACTGCGGCGGCGGCGGAGGCGGCGGCGGCGGGGGAGGCGGCGGAGGCGGAGGCGGCGGGGGAGGCGGAGGCGGCGGGGGCGGCGGCGGCGGAGGCGGCGACGCGAACGAGTAGCGGAGACCCACGGTCACCGACTGGTCCTTGTACTGGCCTTCGAAGGCGCCCGGCTGCAGCGAGTTCGAGCCCAGCGACTGCCAGGTGTGCTCGCCGCCGGTGATGTAGCGGTAGGTGAAGTCGATCTTCAGCTTGTCCGTGGCCTTGATCGAGGCGCCGGCGATGGCTTGCCAAGCGATGGCGAGATCGTCGTCGTCAACGGTCAGGTTCTGGATGGCCGGGTTGGTCGCCGTGATGGCGCCCGGGACGCTGCTGAACTGACCCAGGGTCTTGACGTCCAGGCGGTTGATGCCGACGCCAGCGCCCAGGAAGGGGTTCAGCCACGAGTCCGGAGCGAAGTCATAGATGACATTCGCCATCAGGGTCCAGGCTTCGATCGAGCCGTCCGGCGAGCCGCAGGTCGGAGCGGCGGCGGTGCGGGTCACGCCCGGGGTGCAGAGGCCGACCGGCAGACGCTGAGCGGGGCCGTGGACGCTCTTCAGGTCGCCGGGGCGATAGCCGCCTTCGACTTCAGCACGCCAGTGCGGGTTGAACTGGTAGCCCAGGCGCACGAAGCCGGTCCAGTCCTTCTCGGACTTCCAGGCCCAGTGATAGTGAGCGCCGTCCGGAGCGTTTTGGTCCGACTCGGTCTTCACGCTCTGCGGCCAGTGATAGCCAAGGTCGACCGCGCCGTACCAGCCGGTCTCTTGGGCCGAAACGCCCGACGCGGCGAACACCGCGGCCAGAGCAGCTCCTGCCAGGAGGTTGAGTTTCATAGTTGAAGAGCCCTCTATTGCCCTGCCCAGGCCGGAGACCGACCGAGCATTGTTATACCAAGGCGAACGCCACGGGAAAGTGTCAGCAAAGACACACTCGTCAGGTTTCGCCCCCCTGCCCTTTGCTCAGGAAAGCTCAACAAGACCGCCCCTCAGAATCAACTTCCGAGCGTGCCCGCCGTCTCCCACGGAAGATAAGCGTCTGCTCCGCTGGGTTCGCACGTGAACCGTTTGCACGCAAGGGCTTGAAGCCAGGAAATGGTCAAGCATTCGCAGATCGTCGCCGAAAAACCTCACCTTTTCACAGCTTCCGTCAGGTCCTCGACCAACCTTGGCCAGATGCGAGGCTAATCCAGAGTGGTGCGGTAGCGGGCCATGGCCAGGGCCGAAACGGCCAGGACGAACACCCCGAGGGCGGAGAGACTTGGCCACAGCTGGGCGACGTCCAGCCCCTTGAGCAAGGCGCCCCGCACCACCCGAAGGAAGTGTGTCACCGGGATCACGGTCCCCAAGCCTTGCGCCCACTCGGGCATGCCCCGGAAGGGGAACATGAAGCCCGACAGCAGGATCGACGGGAAGATATAGAAGAACGACATCTGCATCGCCTGCAGCTGGGTGCGGGCCACGGTCGAGATCAGGAATCCCAGGGCCAGCGACCCGATGATGAACAGTACGACGCCCAGGCAAAGCGCCGTCCAGCCGCCGGCCATCGGGATCTGGAACAGCGCCCGCGCCAGCATCAGGATCACCGCCGTCTGGATGATCCCGACGGCCACATAGGGCGCCAGCTTGCCGATCATCACCTCGATCGGCCGTGCGGGCGTCGCCAGCAGGCTCTCCATGGTGCCGCGCTCATACTCGCGGGTGACGCCCAGCGAGGTCATCATCACCAGAGTCATGGACAGGATCACGCCCAGCAGGCCCGGCACGATATTGTACGAGGTGATGGCCTCGGGATTGTAGCGACGGTGGATCACCACCTCGAACGGATCGCCACCCTGCTTGGCCACGGCCCCCACCAGGTCGCGCGATAGCGCCGTGCGCGGCAGGTTGGCCAGGGCCGCGATGGCTCCGCCGGTGGCGGCGGGATCCGAAGCGTCGGCCTCGACCAGGATCTGCGGCGCGTCGCCTCGCACCACGCGGCGGGTGAAGTCGGCGGGGATGGTCAGGGCGAACTGCGCCTCGCCGCGCGCCACCGCGTCATCCAGCTCCCGGGGCGAGGTCGCCGTGCGGACGATCTCGAAATAGCCGCTGTTGACCAGGGCCGAGAGGGTCGAGCGCGCCATCGGCCCCTGGTCCTGCACCAGCACCGCCGTCGGCAGGTCGCGCGGGTCGTTGTTGATGGCGTAGCCGAACAGCAAGAGCTGCACGATCGGCATGACCAGGATCATGGCGTAGGTCAGCCGGTCGCGGGTGAGCTGGATGAACTCCTTGATCAGCACCGCCAGGATGCGGGCGCCGGACAATCTCGCGCTCATTGAAAGTTGTCCGACGACTGGCCCATCAGCCGGATGAACACGTCCTCCAGGGTCGGCTGCACCTCGGTCCAGACCAACGGCGGCTTCTGATAAGGCGCGATGGCGGCTTCCAGCGCCGCGCGGTCGGTCCCGCTGACATGCAGGGCCGCGCCGAACGGGGCGGCCATGATCACGCCGGGCTTGCCCGCCAGCTCACGGGCCAGGCGGTCGGCCCCTTGCCCTTCCGCCCGGAAGGTGACGAGGCCGCTGTCGGCGATGACCTCATCCGCCGTGCCGCGCGCCATCAGCTTGCCGTAGGCGATGTAGGCGATGTCGTGGCAGCGCTCGGCCTCGTCCATGTAGTGGGTCGAGACCATGACGGTCAGCCCCTCGGCCGACAGGGCGTGGATCTCGTCCCAGAACTCGCGGCGCGCCTTGGGATCGACGCCGGCGGTGGGCTCGTCCAGCAACAGCAGCTTGGGCTCGTGCATGACGCTGGCGGCCAGGGCCAGGCGCTGCTTCCAGCCGCCCGACAGCGAGCCGGCCAGCTGCTTCTTGCGAGCGGTCAGACCCAGGCGGTCCAGGCTGTCGCGCACCCGCTCGCGACGGCGATCCAGCTCGTGGACGCGGGCCACGAAGTCGAGGTTCTCCTCGATCGACAGGTCCTCGTAGAGCGAGAACTTCTGGGTCATGTAGCCGGTCTGGCGCTTGACCGCCTCGGCGTCCCGCCGGAAGTCCAGGCCCAGCACACGACCCTCGCCGCTGTCGGGGGTGAGCAGGCCGCACAGCATGCGCAGCGTCGTGGTCTTGCCCGAGCCGTTGGGGCCCAGGAACCCGGTGATCCGTCCCCGCTCGACCTGGATCGAGACGTCCTGCACCACATGGCGCGGACCAAAGCTCTTGTTCAGCCCCCGGACGTCGACGGCCAGGTCGCTCACTTCTCGCCCTCCAGGGGGACGACGTCGACCGGCTGGCCAGGGGCCAGGGGCGCGCCGGGATCCGGCCGGGCCTCGACCAGGAACACCAGGCGCTGGCGGGCCTCGCGGCTGTAGATCACCGGCGGGGTGAACTCCGAGCGCGGCGAGACATAGTTGATCCGCGCCGTCCGCTCGGGACCGCAGCCGTCGCAAGAGAAGCGCACCGCCATGCCGGCGCGATATCGCGCGACCTCCGCCTCCGGCACGAAGAAGCGCAGGCGCACGCGGTCGTCGCTCAGCAGGGCCACGACCGGCTGGTTGGCGGCGGCCCATTCGCCGGGCTGGTAGAAGACGTCCTGCACCCGGGCGGCCTTGGGCGCGCGCGGGCTGATCTGGTCCAGGCGGTCCTGGGCGGCGGCCAGGGCCTCGCGGGCCGAGGCGACGGCCGATTGCGCGGCGTTCACCGCGTCCGGGCGCTGGCCCAGGGTCCCGACATCCTTGCGGCGCGCGACGGCGGCGGCGTTGGCGCGGGCGGTGTCCAGGGCGGCCTTGACCTGGTCCAGGCGCGCGGGGGCGTAGATACCCTTCTTCACCAGCGGCGCGATGCGGCTGTAGTCGGCCTGGGCCTGACGCACCTGGGCGTCGGCGGCGGCGCGCTCGGCGTCGAACACCGCCAGCTCCTGCGGCCGCTGGCCCTTCTGCGCGTCACGCAGCTGCGCCGAGGCGATGGCTGCCTGGGCGGCGGCCTGGTCGCGGGCGGCGGTCAGCTGGGCGGCGTCGAGGGCGAACAGGGGCTGGCCGGCCTTCACCCTGTCGCCACGCTGGACGGCGACGGTGCTGACCAGGCCGGCGTTCGACGCGCCGACATAGAGGGTCTCGCCCTCGACATAGCCCGACAGGCGGTGCGGGCGATGGGCGTCCGGGCCCAGCAGCTTCCAGCCGAGGAACCCGACGACACCCACGGCCGCGACGATGGCGACGGTGCGGACCGGCGGCTTCACTTGAGGACGCCCGCGCGCGGCGCCAGACCCGCCAGCACGGTGTCGCCATGCGCCGAGATCAACAATTCCAGGTCCAGAGCCGGCGCGCCGACGGGGGTGAAGGTTTCCTGCCAGATCACCCCCATCAGGATCGGCCCCATGATGCTGAAGGCCTGCAGGCGCGGATCGCCCAAGCGGATCTCGCCCCGCACCTGCGCCTTGGCCAGGGCCGTGCTCAACGCGCCCAGCGCGCGGCTGACCACCTCGTCGTGCCAGACGCGCGCCAGCTCCGGAAAGTTGCGGGACTCGCCGATCACCAGCTTGGCCACCGCGCCCAGGCGGGTCTTGCCGATCATCTGGCCCATGCGGGCCAGCACTATGCGCATCAGGTCGGGGAACGGGACCGTCGTCTGCGCCAGCACCTGCTCCATGTCGAGATTGGGGACGACCGCCTCACGGACGACCGCGCGGAAGAGGTCCTCCTTGGTCTCGAAATAGAGATACAGCGCGCCCTTGGAGATGCCCGCCCGCGCGGCGATGTCGTCCAGCTTCGCGGCGGCGAAGCCCTTTTCCGCGAACACATCGAAGGCCGCCTGGACGATTTCGCCCGGCCTGGCCTCGGCGCGTCGGCGCCACTTGGGAGATCCAGCTTGCATGCTCTCACGCCTTTAATGACTCTTCGGTCATTAAAGGCGTCTTGGCTAAAAACTCAAGCCTTGGCTGTGACCAGCCAGCAGGCCGAGGTCATCTGGGCCACGCCGTCTTTCACATAAGGCTCCAGCGCGATGGCCACCGCGTCCCAGACCGTGTCGCGCAGGTCGTCGTCGGCGTCCTTCAGGATTGGATTCAGCGGCCCGACGCGCAGGCTCATGGTCATCAGCTCGTCGAAGGACAGCGGGTTGACCGTGTCCAGAGGCGCGATCTGGATGTCCCGCCAGCCGCTGGTTTCCAGGATGCCGCGCACCCGCTCGGCGTCGGCGAAGGCGAAGCGGCCGGGGCCCGTGGCGTCGAACGCCGGAACCTCGGGCAGGAACGGCGCGGCCGCCTTCAGCGGGACCTGCGACAGCGGATTCTCCGCCGGGCTTCGCCAGCACGCGAAGGCCAGCCGGCCGGCGGGCTTGAGCGCGCCGCGCAGATTGGCGAAGGCCGCGACCGGGTCGGGAAAGAACATCACCCCGAAGCGCGAGACGATGGCGTCGTACTCGGCTTTGAAGGCCTGCGTCTGGGCGTCCGCCAGCAGGAACTCGACGCCCTCGACGCCGTCCTCGCCCGCGCGGCGGCGCGCCAGCTCGACCAGGGCCGGCGAGATGTCGACCCCGACCGCGCGCCCCGTCGGACCGGTGCGCCAAGCCGCCGCGAAGGTGGTTGCGCCCGAACCGCAGCCGACGTCCAGCACGGCCTCGCCGTTCACGAGACCAGCAGCCTCGACCACCGCCTCGGCGATCGGGGCCATCAGCCGGTCGAGCAAGCCCTGGTGCTCGACCCACACCCGGCCGGCGCGGTCCCAATAGGCCGCCATGTCGCGATCACTCATGCCTGTCTCCGTCGTTGCGGTCGTTTGTGTCGTCGCTCATCCTGCAAGTTCAAGCGCACTTGAGGTCAAGCGGTGTTCGACATCGATATTTCAGAACTCTCGAAACGCTCGGGCGCCCAGGCCTCGGCGCTGCGGTTCTACGAGGAGAAGGGGCTGATCGCCTCGACCGGGCGGCGGGGGCTCAAGCGGATGTTCGCGGCCGACACCGCCGAGCGGCTGTCACTGATCGCGTTGGGCCGGGCGTCGGGCTTCTCGCTGGAAGAGATCGCCGCCCTGCTCGACGGCCCCGACATCGACCGCGGCCGCCTGCGGACCAAGGCCGACGACCTCGATCGCCGAATCGAGCAGCTGACCCGCATGCGCGACGGCCTGCGCCACGCCGCCGATTGCAAGGTCCCCCAGCTGATGGACTGCCCACACTTCCTGCGCATCGTGAAGGTCGCCGGCGCGCGACGGCGGTACCGCGCGGAAGCGCTCTAGGCGAACCGCTTGGCGCCGGCCACGCACAGCACGATCACGGCGGTGACGGCCAGCATGGCGGGCGCGACCGCCTCGTGCAGCAAGAGGCCGGCCAGCGCCAGGCCGAAGAACGGCTGCAGCAGTTGCAGTTGCCCGACCTTGGCGATCCCTCCCAGGGCCAGGCCCCGGTACCAGAACACGAAGCCGATCAGCATCGAAAACACCGAGACATAGGCCAGGCCCAGCCAGGCGCCCGCCGCGATGCCGCTCCAGGTCATCGGCAGGGTGACCACCGCCAGGATCGCCATCACCGGCAGAGCCAGGACCAGCGCCCAGCAGATCACCTGCCAGCCGCCCAGGCGCCGCGACAGCACCGCCCCCTCGGCATAGCCCAGCCCGCAGGCGACGATCGCCGCCACCATCAGGAGGTCGCCGATCACCGAGCCCGACCCGCCGCGCGAGACCGCGAAGCCCGCCACCGACAGGCTGCCGATGATGGAGAAGATCCAGAAGGCGGGCTTGGGCCGCTCGCCCCCGCGCAGCACGCCGAAGATCGCCGTCGCCAGCGGCAAAAGCCCGACGAAGACGACCGAGTGGGCGGTGTCGATATGCTGCAAGGCCAGCGCCGTCAGCAGCGGAAAGCCCACGACCACACCCAGGGCCACCACCAGCAGCGGCTTCAGGTCCTTCTGGGCCGGCCGCTTCTGCTTGAGACCCCACAGCAGCACCGCGCCCAGCAGGGCCGCGATCACCGCGCGTGCGCAGGTCAGGAACACCGGCCCGAAGCCGCCGATCGCCACACGCGTGGCCGGCAGCGAACCGCTGAAGATGATCACGCCCAGGAGCCCGCTGCCCCAGCCTTTGGATGTCTGTTCCATGGGCGTGCTGTACGAGCGCCACCGCGCCGGACACAGAAACGGTCGATACGATCCGAACCGAACTGTATGCTACTCATAGCCATACAGTTGAGGAACACTTCGATGGCCAAGGCCGCCAGCCGCACCGACGAGGTGATGCGCGCGATCCGCGCCCGCATCGCCAGCCGCGCCCTGACGCACGGCGAGCGCCTGCCGTCGATCCGCGTCCTGGCCGCGACCCACAAGGTCTCGCCCTCCACCGTGGTCGAGGCCTATGACCGGCTGGCCGCTGAAGGCGTGGTGCGCTCGCGACCGGGCTCGGGCTTCTATGTCTCGGAAGGCGTCGCCACCCCGGCCGTCAACGACCTGGCGCCCCGCGCCGACCGCGCCATCGATCCGCTGTGGGTGTCGCGCCAGTCGCTGGACGCCTCGGTTCAGGCGCTGAAGCCCGGCTGCGGCTGGCTGCCGCCCAACTGGATGCCCGGTGCGATCCTGCGCAAGGCGATGCGGGGCCTGTCGCATGCCGACGACCAGGCGCTGGTCGAATATGGCCATTCGCGCGGCCTGCTGGACCTGCGCCAGCTCTTGGCCCGCCGCGCCGCAGCCGACGGACTGGACGTTGGGCCCGAGCAAGTCCTGCTGACCGCCTCGGGCACCCAGGCCATCGACCTGATCTGCCGCTTCCTGCTCAAGCCCGGCGACGCGGTGCTGGTCGACGATCCCTGCTACTTCAACTTCCAGGCCCTGCTGCGCGCCCACCAGGTGCGGATCGTCAGCGCGCCCTACACGCCCACTGGCCCGGACCTCGCGCGGTTCGCCGAGGTGCTGAGCACGGAGCGGCCGCGCCTCTACATCACCAATTCGGCGATCCACAATCCGACCGGCGCCACCCTGACGGCCCAGACCGCCCACCGGCTGCTGACCGTCGCCTCCGCTCACGGACTGGTCATCGTCGAGGACGACATCTTCGCCGAGTTCGAGCCCGAACCGTCGCCGCGCCTGGCCGCCTTCGATGGGCTGACCAACGTCATCCGCATCGGCAGCTTCTCCAAGACCCTGTCGGCCTCGGTGCGCTGCGGCTACATCGCCGCGCGGCCCGACTGGATCGAGGCCCTGGTCGACCTGCAGGTGGCGACCAATTTCGGCGGGGCCAGCCCGGTCGCGGCCAAGCTGGTCTTCGACAGCCTGATGGACACCGGCTATCGCCGCCATGTCGAAGCCCTGCGCCGGCGACTGTCGGGCGCACGCCGCGACACGACGGTCAAGCTCGCGGCCCTGGGCGTGAAGCCGTGGGTCACGCCGCGCGGCGGCTTCTACCTGTGGGGCCGCCTCCCCGACGGCAAGGACGCCTCGCACCTGGCCCGCGCCGCCCTCGAGCAGGACGTCATCCTGGCCCCCGGCAACGTCTTCAGCGCCGCCCAGACCGCCCCCGACTTCATGCGCTTCAACGTCGCCCAGATGCAGGATCCACGTGTCTATTCGGTGCTGAAAGCGGGGTTGGGTTAGAGTGGATTCCCCCATCACCGATTGTCCCCGCGAAAACGGGGATCCAAGCTGATTTCCAGAATGGGGCGCGACCGAGCGATGACCCGCCGCCTCGGCTTGGGTCCCCGCTTTTGCGGGAACAGTCGGATTTGGGAAAACTGAACTAAGCCGGCGTCCGCAGGATCTTGGCCATCGCCTTGCCCTTGGCCAGTTCGTCGACCAGCTTGTCCAGGTAGCGGATCTCGCGCATCAGCGGCTCTTCCACGTTCTCGACGCGGACGCCGCACACCGTGCCGGTGATCAGCGCCCGCGCCGGGTTCAGGCGGGCCTGGGCGAAGAAGCTCTCGAAGTCGGTCTTGTCGGCGATGTGGGCCTCCAGCTCGGCCTGTGTAAAGCCGGTCAGCCACAGGATGATCTCGTCGACCTCCTCCTTGGTTCGCCCCTTCTTCTCCGCCTTGGCGACGTAGAGCGGATAAACGCTGGCGAAGCTCATGGCGTAGATGCGGTGGCTCATCCGACCGCCTCTCCCAGGGACTGGGCCCAGCCCTTGGTCGCCGCGCAGACGTCCATCGCCCGGGCATAGGCCGGCCGCGCCGTGGTGCGGGCGACATAGGTCTGTTGCGCCTCGCTGAGGTCGTAGCCGCCGGCGCGCTTGGCGAACTGCAGGGCGTAGGTCACCGAGATATCGGCCGCCGTGAACACCTCGCCGGCCATGTAGGGCGCGCGCTCCAGCTGGCGGTTCACCAGGCGCAGGCGGCCTTCAAACATCGTCACGCCCTTGCGGGCGCCCCAATTGTCCTTCTCGTCGTCAGGGGCCAGGATTTGGCTGACCACCCGCATGAACATCGGCACGGCCAGCCCCGCCTCGCCCAGGTGCAGGAACTGCTGATAGGCCGGGAACGCCGGATCCAGCGGACCGGGGGCCAGCGGCGTCGGGCCATGACGGGCCATCAGATACTCCATGATGGCGATCGACTCGACCATGGTGACGTCGCCGTCGCGGATGGCCGGGATGAAGCCGGCCGGGTTGATGGCCATGAACTCCGCATCGTTCTCGACCCCGGCCAGCATGTCCACCGGCCGCAGCCGATAGGGCAGCTCCATCTCCTCCAGCAGCCACGCGACCCGAAAGCCCCGGCCTTCGCCGTAGAGGGTGATCATGCTGGGGCTCTCCTGTGGTTGGCCTACTCTATGTCGCGGATGTCGAAACGCGCCACCTTGCCGTCGCGAAAGGTGAAGGCGTGGCCGACCGTCTTGTCCTTGAGACCATGGGTCTGGCCCTCCAGCGGATTGCCGTCCAGGTCGCGAATGGTCTGGATGACCTCGGCGACCACCGCCCCGTCGTCGGCGCGATGGAAACCGACCGGCGCCACATGCGGGCTGATCACCGACCACTGCCGGGTCCAGTAGTCGCGCACCGCCGCCTGGCCCTGCTCGTGGCCGCCGTCCATGCCGTTGGCCCAGGCGACGTCGTCGGTCAACCAGGCCATCACCCCGTCGATGTCGCGCGCGTTGAAGCTTTCGTACAGACCGTTGAGGACCGCGATTTCGGCGTCCATGGGATCACTCCTTGCCAATTACATATGCACGTATGTATCTAGACATGACGGAATGCAAGGAAAGAGCCGCGATGGATGTTTTGTCGACGCCGGGCCACCTGATCAGCCTGGCCGCGCGCGGTTTCGCCCGGCTCAGCGAGGCGCGGCTCAAGCCCCTGGGCTTTGGCCTTGGCCACGTGCCGGTGCTGGTCGCGCTGCGCGACGGCCAGGCCAGCACCCAGCGCGACCTGGCCCGCTTCGCCAAGGTCGAGCAGCCGCCGATGGCCCAGATGCTGGCCCGCATGGAGCGCGACGGCCTGATCCAGCGCACGCCCGATCCCGCCGACGGCCGCAGCAGCCGCGTCACCCTGACCGACGCCGCCGAGGCGCGGCTGCCGGACGCGGTCGCCACCCTGCTGGCGGGCAATCAGGAAGTGCTGGACGGCTTCTCGGAGGCGGAGACCCAGCAGCTGATCAGCCTGCTGCAGCGCCTGCTGGTCAATCTCGACCGGGTCGCCGGCTAGCGCGGATCGACACTAAGCTAGAAGCTTATCCCCATCACCGACTATCCCCGCGAAAGCGGGGACCCAAGCCGAGTCAGCGGGCTTGAGCTCGGTCTCACATCATCCTGAAAGTCAGCTTGGGTCCCCGCTTTCGCGGGGATGATCGGGTTTGGGTGGTTCAGAGCTGAGTATCGACCGCCTAGCGCGCCGCCACCCCGACGATTTCGACCGCGTAGTCCGGCCGGGCCAGGCGCGACTCCACCGTCGCCCGCGCCGGCGGGTTGTCGGTATCAACCCAGGCGTCCCAGGCGCGGTTCATCTCGTCGAAGCCGGCGATGTCGGCCAGGTAGATGGTGACGCTGACCAGCGCGGCCTTGGTCACCCCGGCCTGGGCCAGGGTGTCGTCGATCTGGGCCAGCACTTCCTGCGTCTGAACGAAGACCGACTGCCCGCGCGTCTCCTCGGCCACATGGCCGGCCAGGAACACCAGGCCATGGGCGGCGACCGCGTCGCTCCAACGTTGGGCCTTGCCGATACGTTCGATCATGGGGAACTCCTAACTACCGCAGCGTCGCGTCGCGCAACCGCCGGCGCCGTCCACCCAGCGCATCCGGACGGTTCAGCACCTTGCGGTACTCGTCGCGGCGCTCGTGGATCGAGGCGATGACCAGTCCCATCGGCACGCCGATGTCGACCAGCACCGCTTCCGAGAGCTGGAGGGAGGCCTCAATGGTCTCGGGCACCGCGTCGGTGGCGCCCAGTTCGTACAGGCGGGCGGCGTGGCGGGCGTCGCGGGCGCGGACCACGATCGGTACGTCGGGACGCTCGCCGCGGGCGGCGGCGACCACGGCCTCGGCGACCTCGAAGGCGTCCATGGTCACGACCACTGCCTTGGCCGTGGCCAGGCCGCAGCGCTCCAGCAGCTCGATGCGCGAGGCGTCGCCGTAATAGATGCGGGCGCCGTCGCGCCGGCCCTGCTCGACCAGGCGGGCGTCGCGCTCGACGGCGATCCACGACAGCTCGTGGCGGCCCAGCATGTCGCCGACCAGCTTGCCGACGCGGCCATAGCCGATGACCAGCACCTGGCCGGCCGGCTCGGGGCCCACGCGGTCGGGCTCGAGCTCGGTAGAGGGCGGGGCCTCGCTGACCGGCAGCGGCGCGCTCTTGCGGCCCAGATACCCGCCCAGCGCCGCCAAGCCGGGGATCAGGAACATGGTCAGGGTGGCCGAGACCAGCACCGCCTGGCCGATGGCGGGCGAGACGACCTGGGCGCTCATGGCGTTGTCCAGCAAGACGAAGGCGAACTCGCCGCCGGCCGCCAGGATCAGGGCCGCCTCGATCGCCGCGCGCTTGTTCAGGCCCATGAGGAGGCCGCTGCCGAACACCACGCTGGTCTTCAGCAACAGCAGGCCCACGGCCGTGGCCAGGATCGCGCCCGGCTGGGCGGCCAGCAAGGACAGGTCCAGACGGATGCCCAGCGACACGAAGAACAGGCTCAGCAGCAGCCCCTTGAACGGCTCGATCTTGACCTCGACCTCGTGGCGATACTCGGTCTCGGCCAGCAGCACGCCGGCCACGAAGGCGCCCAGCGCCATCGACAGGCCCGACAGGGCGGCGACCATGCCCGCGCCGATGATCACCAGCAGGCAGGCGGCCATGAACATCTCTTCGCTCTTGGCCTTGGCGACGGACTTCAGCATCGGCCGCAGGGCCAGGCGCCCGACCAGGACGATGGCGGCCAGGCCGATGGCGGCGGGCGCCAGGGCCAGCAGGTCCTTCAGCTGGAAGGCGCCATTGCCGCGGCCCAGTATGGCCAGGGTGATCAGGATCGGGGCGACCGCCAGATCCTGAAACAGCAGCACCGAGAAGGTGGCGCGGCCGGCTTCCGAGTGCAGGCGGCGACGCTCGGCCAGCACCGGCACGGCGATGGCGGTCGAGGACAGGGTCAGGGCCGCGCCCAGGGTCAGGGCCGCCACCGGGTTCTGGCCTAGCGCCATGGCCCCGGCGCCCAGGGCCAGCGAGCAGCCGATCACCTGGATCGCGCCCAGGCCGAACACCCATTTGCGCATCAGGCGCAGGCGCTCCCACGACAGCTCCAGCCCGATCATGAACAGCAGGAACACCACCCCGAACTCGGCCAGCTGGGCGATTTCGTCGGGGTTGTCGACGGTGAAGTAATCGAGCCAGGGCGCGACGTGGATGAAGCGACCTAGACCAAAGGGTCCGAGGATCACCCCGGCCAGCAGGTAGCCCAGGATGGGATTGATCTTCAGGCGCTTGAAGATCGGCGCGACGATGCCGGCGGTCGCCAGGAACAGGACCAGGTCCTTGTAGCTCTCTGGTGAAACCTCGTGCGCCACTGCCCCTCTCTTTCGTTTGTCGCGCGTCCGGGCGGCGAACCGCCCACACTTCGCCTGACGCGCTCGGCGTCCTTAAACCGGTCGCTTCAGCCGCACGCCCGGTCCAGCCTCGTCCGCCACGATCAAGGACACCCCGCCAGCCTCGATCGCGTCGATCAGGAGGCGTTCGGTGCTATGGTGCAAGGCGTGGCGCTCGGTCTCGAAGTCCTTGACCGTGCTGCGCGACACGCCCGCCTTGTCGGCGAGCTCTCCCTGGGACCAATTGATTAGTCCCCGGGCGGCCCGGCACTGGGCCGGAAGGAGAATTTTTGCGTGCGGCATCTGGCGTACCTGGGTTTTATCACCCATATTGGTTGAGTACGCCCGAAAAAGCTGATCGTCAAGGAGAGCCTTTGCACCACACCTCGCTGATCGCCACCATCGTCGCGGGCCTGGGTTTGGCCTTCGTCTTCGGCGCCATCGCCAACCGGCTGAAGCTGCCGGTTCTAGTTGGCTACCTGCTGGCGGGCGTGCTCGTCGGGCCGTTCACGCCCGGCTATGTCGCCGACCAGGAACTGGCCCCGCAGCTGGCCGAGATCGGCGTGATCCTGCTGATGTTCGGGGTCGGCCTGCACTTCTCGCTGAAGGACCTTATGGCGGTGAAGAACATCGCCATCCCCGGCGCGGTCGTGCAGATCGGGGCGGCGACGGTGATGGGCCTCGGCCTGGCCGTGGCGCTGGGCTGGAGCGTCGGCGCCGGCGTGGTGTTCGGCCTGGCGCTGTCGGTCGCCTCGACCGTGGTGCTGCTGCGCGCCTTGCAAGAGCGGCGGCTGATCGAGACCGGGCGCGGCAAGATCGCGGTCGGCTGGCTGATCGTCGAGGACCTGGCCATGGTGCTGGCCCTGGTGCTGCTGCCGGCGCTGTCGGGCGTGCTGGGCGGAGAGGCCCCCGCGCATCAGACCGGCGGTGTCGGCATGGCCTTCGCCATGACCATCGGCAAGGTCGTGGCCTTCGTGGCCTTCATGCTGATCGTCGGCCGCCGGGTGATCCCCTGGATCCTGCACCGCATCGCCCACACCGGCTCGCGCGAGCTGTTCCGCCTGGCCGTGCTGGCCATCGCGCTGGGCGTCGCGTTCGGCTCGGCGGCCCTGTTTGGCGTGTCGTTCGCCCTGGGGGCCTTCTTCGCCGGCATGATCATGGCCGAGAGCGAGCTCAGCCAACAGGCCGCCAACGAGACCCTGCCGCTGCGCGACGCCTTCGCCGTGCTGTTCTTCGTCTCGATCGGCATGCTGTTCGACCCGATGGTGCTGATCCGCGAGCCCGTCGCCGTGCTGGCGACCCTGGCCATTATCGTCATCGGCAAGTCGCTGGCCGCCCTGGTCATCGTCCTGGCCTTCCGCCGCCCGATGAGCACGGCCCTGACCATCTCGGTCAGCCTGGCCCAGATCGGCGAGTTCTCGTTCATCCTGGCCGGCCTGGGCGTGTCGCTGAAGCTGCTGCCCGACGACGGCCGCGACCTCGTCCTGGCCGGCGCCATCCTATCGATCCTGGTCAATCCGCTGCTGTTCGCCTGGCTGGACCGCCTGCTGCCCAAGATGATCGCCAAGGAACGCGAGGCCTCGGGCGAGCCGCCGATCCCGGCCGCCGCCAAGCCGCACGCCCTGCTGATCGGCTATGGCCGCGTCGGCAAGGCCGTCGCCGAGGGCCTGAAAGGCAAGACCCCACTGGTGGTGATCGAGGACGACGCCGAGCGCGCGGAAGACCTGCGCAAGGCCGGCTTCGAGACGGTCGGCGGCAATGCGGTCAAGCCCGAGGTACTGCTGAAGGCCGGCCTGGACAAGGCCACCCACCTGTTCGTCGCCGTGCCCAACCCGTTCGAGGCCGCCCGCATCATCGAGCAGGCCCGCGTGGCCAATCCGCAGTGCGAGATCATCGCCCGCGCCTATACCGACGCCGACGTCGCCCTGCTCAAGCAGACCGGCGCCACCCACGCCCTGATCGGCGAGGAGGAGATCGCCAAGGGCATGCTGGCGCGCGCGCCGAAGAAGAAGCCGGCAGCGAGCGCGGGGCATCATTGATCCAAACCCGCCTCCCCGGCGAAAGCCGGGGCCCAGATCGAGCCCTGAGCGCCGGACCCGTTGACAGGGCACCTCTCGGATCATGCCCAGCCGCTCAGGCTGAATCTGGGTCCCGGCTTTCGCCGGGAAAACGGTATTGGGAGGGGGCAAATGCCGATTTTACTGGCCACCGCCTTCCGTGAGCGGTAACCGCCGGACATGATCGAACGTCACCCCTCCGGCGGCTACATCCTGGAAGAACTGTCCGTCGGGATGGTCGCCGAGAAACAGGTCACCGTCACCGAAGAGCGCATCGGCCTGTTCGCCGAGGCCTCGGACGACTTCAACCCCGTCCACATGGATGAGGCCTTCGCCAGCAAAACGGCCTATCGCGGGCGCATCGCCCACGGCCTGCTGTCGGCCTCGTTCGGCTCGGCGGTCGTCGGCACCATCCTGCCCGGCGCCGGCTCGATCTACCTCAGCCAGACCCTGGCCTTCCACAAGCCGGTGCGGATCGGCGACGTGGTCACCGCCCGTGTCACCGTCGCGGCCATCGATCCGGAAAGCGCCCGCGTCACCCTGCGCTGCGAAGGCCTGGTTGGTGAAGAACCGATCATGGATGGCGAAGCCGTGGTCCGCGTGCCCCGCCGCCGCAAGCCCGCCAGCCGAGGCTAACCGCCCCGCCTTGCGGCGACGCGCGGGCTTGGCCATGGTGCGCCCTTCGTTTTTCGGGGGAGCGCATGCGTAAAGTTCTGTTCGGCCTGTCGGGCCTGGCCCTGCTGGCCACCACCGCCCACGCGGCCGCCGATCCCGGCGCCAACGCCCCCGTCCAGTACGAGGTCTCGTTCGAGAACGCCGCCCACCACGAGGCCCAGGTCGTCGCCACCTATCGCGGCGCGCCGAAGGGCCCGCTGCGGCTGAACATGTCGCGCTCGTCGCCCGGCCGCTACGCGATCCACGAGTTCGCCAAGAACGTCTACAAGGTCAGCGCCGTCGACGGGGCCGGCAAGCCGCTGGCCGTCGAGCGCACCGATCCCTACGGCTGGGCCGTCAGCGGCCACGACGGCACGGTGAAGGTCACCTACACGCTGTACGCCGACCGCGGCGACGGCACCTATTCCCAGGTCGACGCCACCCACGCGCACCTGAACATGCCCGCCACCTTCCTGTGGGCCGACGGTTATGACGACAAGCCGATCCGCGTGGCCTTCAAGCGCGCCGATCCCAGCTGGCGGGTCGCCACCCAGCTACCCGTCGTCGCCGGCGCGGCCGACACGTACTGGGCCCCGAACCTGCAGTACTTCATGGACAGCCCGACCGAGATCAGCGCCTTCACCCTGCGCGAGTGGAAGGTCACCGACCAGGGCCGCGACTACACCTTCCGCCTGGCGCTGCATAACCCCGGCACGGACGAGGACGCCGACAAGTTCGTCGCCAAACTCAAAGCGATCGTGCCCGAGCACATCAAGGTGTTCGGCGAGCTGCCCAAGTTCGACCACGGGACCTACACCTTCATCGCCGACTATATGCCGCAGATCACCGGCGACGGCATGGAGCACCGCAACTCCACCTTCATCAGCCAGCCGCGCTCGCTGTTCCGCGCCAACTTCGCCCAGCTGGGCACGGCCAGCCACGAGTTCTTCCACGCCTGGAACGTCGAGCGCATCCGCCCCGCCGAGCTGGAGCCGTTCGACTTCACCAAGGCCAACCCGACCCCGTCGCTGTGGCTGGCCGAAGGCTTCACCCAGTACTACGGCCCGCTCTTGATCCGCCGCGCCGGCCAGTCGACCACCGACGAGTACCTGGCTGCGCTGTCGGGCACACTGAACGGCGTCGTCACCGGTCCCGGCCGCCTGTACGGCTCGCCGCAGGAAATGAGCCTGCGCGCGCCGTTCGTCGACGCCGCCGCCGCGCTGGACCCAACCAATCCGAACATCTTCACCTCGTACTATCCGTACGGCGCGATCATCGGCCTGGCTCTGGACCTACAGCTGCGTGGGCGCCCCCAAGAAGCAGGAAAGCAGCCGCTCAGCCTGGACGACTTCATGAAGCGCATGTGGAAGACCCACGGCGCGCCGGAGAAACCCTACAAGCCGGCCGATATCCGCGCCGCCCTGGCCCAGACCACGAACGACACGAAGTTCGCCGACACCTTCTTCAAGGCCAGCATCGAAGGCTCGGCCCTGCCCGACTTCGCCCCGCTGCTGGAGCAGGCCGGCCTGAAGCTGCGTCCGAAGGCGCCCAAGAAGGCCTGGCTGGGCGCCTCGCGCATCCGCGCCAACGGCGCCGAGCTGATCCTGGACGCCCCGCCGGTCCCGGGCAGCCCGCTCTACGCCGCCGGCCTGGAGGTCGGCGACCGCATCGTCAGCATCGGCCGCTTCGAGTTCGCCAATGAGGCCGACTGGACCGACGCTCTTGACCGCCTCAAGCCCGACGACGCCACGACCATCAAGTTCGTCCAGCGCGGTCAGATGCGCGAGGCCCCGCTGAAGGTCGCCGCCGACCCGACGCTGGAAGTCGTGCGCTTCGAGAAGGCCAACCTGAAGCCCACCGACGCGCAGCTGGCCTTCCGCAAGGCGTGGCTGGGCTCGGAGCCCGAAGCGTCGAAATAGGGATCTAGTCCCGGCGGTGGCCTAGCAGCCAGCAGGTCGCCGCCCAGGCCGATCCGGCCGCCCATCCGCCCAGCACGTCATTGGCCCAATGGACGCCAAGATAGACGCGACTGAAGCCGACGGCCGCCGCGCCCGCCGCACCGCACGCCAGGGCGTAGGCGCGCATCGCCGAACCTTTCGCGCCCTCCGCCACCACAAAGGCCAGCGACAGGAAGGTCGCCGCCGACAGCAGGGCGTGACCGCTGGGGAAGCTCTCGTTCACGGCCTCGGCGGCGCGGTACTCGGCCGGCGGGCGTCCGCGCTTGAAAAGGTTCTTGAGCCCCTCGCTCAGGGCCAGGGCCCCGGCGAACGACGCCGTCAGCACCAGCGCCTCGCGCCGCTTGCCGGCGATCAAGAGGCCGCCCGAAACCACGCCCGTCGCGCCAGCGAGCACGGTAACGCCGGCCACGGCGGTCAGCTCGGTCAGGCCATCCTTGACCCATTCGGGTCCGACCGGCTGGGCCGGATCGCCGCCGCGCCGCAACCCCTTGAGGATTTTCCAGTCGGACGCCTGGCCGTCGGGCTCGTCCTGGTCGTCGGCGACGTCCTGGAACACGGCCAGGGCCACGCCCAGGCCCAGCAGCGCCGCCAGGGCAAAGCTTTCGGTGCGAGGGTTCAATAGCTGATGCGTCTTGTGCATTCGGCGTCAATTCGGCGCGGCCCAGGTCGTTCCACACGATCACATCAGGGATCGTCAGCGGCCCCGCTTGCGTTGTGAAGGTTCAACCGGAGCCCAACATGACTCGTCTTCTTCTCCCCCTGACCCTGATCGCCGCCCTGTCGGGCCTGGCCGCCTGCGACAAGGAAGCCGGCCGCAAGCAGGAGACCGTCGGCAAGGTCGAGTCCGGCGTCGGCAAGGTCATCGGCGACGACGACCTCAAGGCCGAGGGCAAGAAGGACAAGGTCGCCGGCAACGTGAAGCAGGGCGACCTGAAGGACGCCGTCAAGGACGCCAAGAAGTAGGTTCGCCTACCCCTGGCCCAGCGTCAGGCGGAAGGTCGCGCCGCCACCTGGCGTGTCCTCCACGAAGGCCCGGCCGCCATGCAGCACGGCCGCCTGCTTGACGATCGCCAAGCCCAGACCCGCGCCGGGATGGTCGTCATTGCGCCGCCAGAACGGGTCGAAGACCAGCTCGCGCTCGTGCGGCGGCACGCCCGGCCCGTGGTCGACGACACGCAGCTCGTCGGCGTCGGGCACTCGCACCTCCACCGCCCCGCCGACCGGCTCGGCCCGGATGGCGTTGTTCACGAGGTTGGTCAGCGCGCCCTCGACTACGCGCCGGCTGCCGCGCACCATGCGCCGCTCGACGTCGGGGACCAAAGCCAGATCGCGGCCCCCCGCCAGGGCCAGCGGCGTGCAGTCGGCGACCACATCGCGGGCCAGGGCCACCAGGTCGAAGGTCTCGTCGCGCGGGGCGTCGGCGATCTCCAGCCGCGCCACCAAGAGCAGCTGGTCGACCAGGGTCCGCATCCGCTCCAGGTCGCGACGCATGGCCAGCTGGTCGTCGGAGACCGGCTGGCTGTCGATGCGGGCGGCCAGTACGGCCAGCGGCGTGCGCAGCTCGTGGGCGGCTTCGGCGGCGATGCGCTGCTGGCGGCGCACGCCGTGGTCCAGACGGTCCAGCGCCGCATTGATGGCCCCGATCAGCCCGGCCAGCTCGCTGGGCACGCCCTCGCCCACCGGCAGGCGCAGGTCGCGGCGGCGGATGTCGATGCGGGCGGCCTCGCGCCCAGCCTGCTGCAGGGGCGCCAGCGCCCGGCCGATGACGAACGGCGTCACCACCGCCGCGCCCAGCATCACCAGGATCATCACCCGCACCAGATAGGCGCCCATATAGAGGCCCAGCGCCGGCAGGTCGGCCAGCCGCAGCCGATTGCCGACCCCGACCACCACGATGTCGCCGAACGGCCCGCCGCGCATCGTCGCCGTCGCGGTCTGGCCGGCCAGCGGCCCCTGGCTGAAGACGAAGGTGGCGCTGATGAAGGCCGGCGCGCCCTGGCGGCGCAGGGCCTGCTCCAGCACCGGCGACGAGCCCGGCAGGATCCGCGCGCCGTGCAAGGCCGCGACCTCGACGTCCGGCCGCTCGGCGCGGAAGGCCTTCAGCGCCGGCGTCTCGCCCAGCACCAGCTGGCCGTCGGGCTCGCGCCGGATCGCCGCCATGACCACCTCCTCCAGGTGCATCTGGGCGAAGGCGTATTCGTCGCCGGGCTGGCGCCAGAGGAACAACGTGACGGCCATGGCCAGCACCGAGACCAGCGACTGGACCGCCACAAACCAGACGATCAGCCGCGCGGCCAAGGAGGACGAGAGGCGCCTCATAGGGCCTTCAGCATGTAGCCGACATTGCGCACCGGGTGGATCATCACCCCGGCCCCGCCCTCGTTCAGGCGGCGGCGCAGGCGCGAGACGTGGGCGTCCAGCGCCTTGGGCTGCACCTCGTCGTCCAGGCCGTAGACAGCGTCCAGCAGGGCGTCGCGCTGCACCACCCGCCCGACCCGCCGGGCCAGGGCCTCCAGCACCAAGAGCTCGCGCCGCCCCAAGGTCAGGGGTGTCTCGTCGATGCTGGCCTCGCGGGTCTGCAGGTCGAAGGACAATCGTCCGCACACCACCGGCGCGGCGGCCTCGCCGCCGGGCCGCCGCAGCGCCGCGCGGATGCGGGCCATCAGCTCGTCGGTGAAGAAGGGCTTGGTCAGATAGTCGTCGGCCCCGGCGTCCAGGCCCCGCACCTTGTCGTCCAGCCGGTCCTGGGCCGTCAGCAGGATCACCGGCGCGCCCGGCTGGGTCGCCCGGACGTCGGGCAGCAGCGACAGCCCCTCGCCGTCGGGCAATCCCCGATCCAGCAGCACCAGCGAGAACCGCGCCGTCCTCAGGACCTCCCGCGCCAGGTCGATCGACCCGGCCACATCCACCAGCAGCCCCGCCCGCGCCAGATTACTGGCCACCAGCCGGGCCATCTCCGGCTCGTCCTCGATCAGAAGTATGCGCGTCATGTCCAGCCCGGTGTCCTGGGTCCAGTGCTAGCTTCACAAGGTTGCGCAGAGGCGCCGACAACCTCAAGGGCCCGAGGCAAGACCAGGTTGCCAACAAAGAAAGCTGACGGGCGCCGCGCAGATATGAGATGTGGGAGGCGTGCCGCATAGAAACCGCGAGACTGGAATTCGTGCTCACTGGATTCTGTGCTTGGACGTCCACCCAAGCGATGTTTAAGGCTAGGCGAGCACACCTGAAGGCGATTAGATACGTGCCGACACTTCCAAGGCGAATGAGGAGGACGGCGTGCAACGACGTGTGCTTCTTCACATCGAAGACGACGCCTACCTTTTGGACTGCCTCGTTGACTATGTGGGGGCCGATCACTTTGAAGTCATCAAAGCCGACACCCATGAGAGTGCATACGCGATCATAGAAGAACACACGCACATCGACTGCGCTCTAATCGACATGATGCTTCCTCTGAACCAACAGAACAAAACGACGCAGGAGGCCCATGTTCATGAATATGGCTCCTACTTGGCGAGATGCCTCAAGCGCCGGTTCCCTGAAGCCTATGTTATCGGGTCATCGAAACGTAGCGAGCTCTCCAGCGCAGACCTTGTTTCAATCGACAACTTCCTAATCAAGAAAGATAGCTCCCGGTACCTTCGTACCGTGAGCCACTACATGAGGCGACGGTTTGCACTCAATCGGGCCTTCCCTCTGAGCTGCTTCATCGTCCACGGACACGACCATGCAATGGTCGCAGAACTCGACAAATGGCTGAGATTGAACACCAAGTTCGAGCATCGCATTGTTCTTGCAAATGAGCGCGGCGCTGGACTGTCCCTGATCGAAAAATTCGAGCGATCGGCCGCCCATTGCGATGCCGTCTTCGTGCTCCTTACGCGCGACGACCGCGCCATTAGTAGGCAGCAGCTGGAGGGAATTCAGAAAGACGCTTCAGACCAGAGCGTACGAAGCGAACCAGATCTGCATTTCAGATCCAGGCAGAATGTCATCTTCGAAGCCGGATATTTTCTGGGCAAGTTCGGGCGAGAGCAGGGGCGGGTCGTGCTTCTCTATGAAGGCGATCTGGAACTTCCAAGTGACTTGTCGGGAATGCTCTACGTCGACATCTCGAAGGGCATTCAAGACGCGCATGACGACCTAAGGCGCGAACTCTCGGACTTCACGTGACACCACGACCTGCAATTTGCGAGCTCGTCGATCGTGGGCTCGATAGCCTCAGCCTAAGCGGCAGACTCGTGCTTGAGCTAGGCCCGGGCAATGGCGAAGTCGCGCTAGCCCTGGCGACAAAAAATCCGGACGACTTCCATGTTCTGATAGATATGAACATACACGCCGCGGATGAAATCGGCCGACAAATCGCCAAGCGAAACCTGAAAAACGTCGGTGTGGTCACAGGCGTTGCCCACGCGGAGTTATCGAGGCTTGATGACCGGGTGGAGTTCGACGTCGTGCATTGCTACTTCCCAAGCCCGCTCAACAACATCGCTATGCCCGCCCCGCGCCTCTACGACCAGATCACCTGCCGCGAAATCCTGAGGCTGACGCAGACTGGATCGGAATTCTTTACCGTGAGTGACAAGGCCTTCGTGATCGATCGGTTTGAGAAGCGGCTAGCGCCAGCCTTCAGGCTCGGGACATGGCGGCCGCCAATCTCACCCCTGATGGAAGGCGCCGTGATCGGCACTCAAAACGAGCGGATCCATTGCATCGCTCGAGATGTGACGCCGTCAGTCGCTCGCCTTGTCCGGACCTGAACGCGGCACACTGAGGACGGCCCAAGTCCGTATGTTCTGACCGGGAACCCAATCATCTCGCTTCGGATGATCCTGTGACCAGATGCGGAGACTTCCACCGAAGGACTCAGCCAGCCTTCGGGCCTCTGCCAGCCCCTCGCCTCTGCCCGCGATGCCCAGACGCTTGGCCGCCTGCCCTCGAACGCCGCGTTCGAAGACTGCCTCCTCTTCATCTTCAAAAACCGGGCATCCCCAGCTGTCGACTTCGACCTCCACCTTCGTGTCGCTGGTCTTGATCCGAATATCGACCCAGGGCCGCTGCCCATTCCTCATGTCGCGCGTATACTTGACACCATTTTCGACGAGCAGAATGACGACCCGACGAAATGGATCAGGCGGCACCATGACAATCGGAACAATGAACTGAGGCTCAATATAATTGACGGATCTATTCTTGCCGTCCTGCATGTCCTTGAAGCGATCGACGACGCTTTGCACTTCGGACTCAAGATCAACCCCGACGGCGCCACTCGGCGCTGAAAACATATACTCCATTTCCCTTTGCAGGTGTGAGAGCTCTTGAATTTGAGCGCTTATCGCGGCCTCCACCGTATGGAGAAAGTGTCCTTCGAGCGGCGTTTCGACCAAGAGATCCTGCCCAGATGAATCGCTCATAGTCACGAGGAGCTTGCACAGAGCATCTTGGTAGCGTTCGGGCGGGAAGCGGCGCTCCTGGATCAAATCGATCTCGTCCAGCTGATCGCCGATCGCCCTCTCAGCCCCCTTCAGGTCGACACCATTCTCGATCAGGATCAATGAAAGGGCTCGCCGGAGTTCACCGGGCTTGAGCTGCCCCGTGGGATCTGGCCGGGCCCGCCCCATCGGCGCGCGCGGCTGGTAGGCGCCGACCAGGCATCTACACGCCTGAAGAATGAGCTGGGTGCGTATAGCAAAGGCCGAGAGACGATGGAGCGCGGCCCGATTTGGATCGGTTTCTTGTATCACAATGCCCCCTCCTGAAATCCCGCAGGAAAAGTATGCCAGCTTTCTCAAAATTCACGAGCAGGATCGCGCGGCGATCAGTTCTACGCGTGTAAAGATAGGACTTCTGCTTGGCGTTAGGTTTGGCGGCATGGCGGCAACCTACAATCTTACTGCCCACTCCCCTTAAGTACTCCCCGCCGCACTCCGCCACATTGACCCCGCCACCGCCCGGCCCTACCACCTCCCCACCATGACCGCCCGCACCGGCCATTCCCGCACTCTGCTCGCCGCGTTCGCGGCGGTGCTGGCGGTGCTTGTGCAGGTGCTGCTCCCCGCCGCCGCCATGGCTCATGACCTGCGCGAGAGCGGATCGGCGATGGTGATCTGTACGGCGGACGGCTCGAAGGTCGTGATCGTCGATGAGGACGGCCAGATCCGCACGGCGCCCGCCAAGAGCTTCATGGGCCTGAAGTGCACCAACTGCGTGGGGCCGACCCTGGCCGCTACGCTCAGCGCGCCGGTTCCGGCCATCGCACCCGTCCAGTACGCCGAATATGTCGAGACGCCGGTCGAGCGCGTGCTCGGCGTGCGGGGTCATGCCCGCGCCCCGCCGCGTCCGCCCAGCCAGGGCCCGCCTCAAATCCTGAACGCCTGAGCATTTTCCGTCGCGCCGCGTTTTTGACGCCGTGCGCCCTGCCACGTTCCGGGATCTTCCGCCTCCATGTCGCATACCTTCCGCCGCGCCCTGCTGGGCGCCGCCGCGCTCGCCTGTTTCTCGCCCCTCGCCCATGCCGCCGAGACCGACGACCAGGTCTCGTCGGTCATCGTCACCGCCCGTCCCAATCCCGAGGATCCGCCCGTCGTCGCCGACGCCCGCCGGCGGTTGTCGGAGACGCCCGGCGCGGTGTCGGTGATCTCGCAGGAGAGCTATGCCAGCCGCCAGGCCCTGGCCCTGGACGACATGCTGCGCGACGCGCCCGGCGTGTACGCCCAGCGCAAGTGGGGCGGCGACATCCGCATCTCGATCCGGGGCTCGGGGATCGGCAACGCCAACCACAACCGAGGCCTCTTGCTGGCCCAGGACGGCGTGCCGCTGAACGAGGCCGACGGCTATGGCGACAGCCAGGTCGCCGACCCGCTGAACACCCGCTACGCCGAGGTCTATCGCGGCGGCAACGCCCTACGCTTCGGCGGGGCGCTGCTGGGCGGGGCGGTGAACCTGGTGACGCCGACCGGCAAGGACGCCGGGTTCGAGAACCAGATCCGGCTGGACGGCGGCGCGTTCGGCCTGGCGCGCGAACACATCGCCATTGCCCGCCAGTCGGGCGACTGGGACGTCTTCGCCGCCGCCACCAACCAGACGGGCCAGGGCTGGCGCTCGCAGAGCCAGCAGAACATCCAGTTCGGCAGCTTGAACATCGGCCGCAGCTTCGGCCAGGACCGCGAGGTGCGCTTCATCGTCAATGGCTCGAACATCAACCAGGAGATCCCCGGATCCCTGACCCTGGCCCAGTTCCACGCCAATCCGCGCCAGTCGGCGGCCGGCAATCTGTCGGGCGACCAGAGCCGCAACCAGCGCGGCCTGCGCGGCTCGCTGCGGACCACCTGGCGGCTGTCGGATCAGCTGGTGTTCGAGGGCGCGGTCTATGCGGTGTGGAAGGACCTGGACCACCCGATCTTCCAGGTCATCGACCAGCAGAGCCGCAACTACGGCGCCTTCGGTCGCTTCGACTGGGACGGCCAGGTGGCCGGCAAGCGGGCCGACGCCTTCTTCGGCGCCTGGTACCGCACCGGCAACATGGACTCCAACTTCTACGTCAACAACCGGGGCGCCCGCGGCGCGCCGACCTCGCGCACCTTGCAGAACGCCAAGGCCGTGGACGTGTTCGGCGAAGGGCGCCTGTTCGTCACTGACCGCGTGGCCCTGGTGGCCGGCGCGACCTGGGGGCAGGCGGAGCGGGACTATACGAGCTTCGCCATCCCCGGCCAGGCGGCGACCTTCAACCTCAAGGCCGGCAAGACCTATGACTGGGTGTCGCCGCGCGTCGGTCTGCTGTGGCAGGACGAGACCGGTAACCAGGTCTTCGCCAACCTGACCCGCTCGGTCGAGCCGCCGAACTTCAGCTCGATGTCGCCGACCAATACCGGCTTCGCCCCCGTGAAGGCCCAGAAGGCCTGGACCGGCGAGGTCGGGGCGCGCGGGCATCGCGGGCCGTTCACCTATGACCTGACCCTGTACCGCGCGCAGCTGCGGGATGAGATGCTGCAATATGCGGTGACCTCGTCGATCCCGGCGGCGACCTTCAACGCCGACAAGACCCTGCACCAGGGCATCGAGGCGGCGCTGGACTGGGCGCCGGCCCCGCACTGGCGCATCCGCCAGACCTGGACCTGGTCGGACTTCCGCTTCCGGGGCGACGCGCAGTTTGGCGACAACCGCCTGCCAATCGTGCCCAAGAACTTCTACCGCTCGGAGGTCCGCTACGACGCCCCGCGCGGGTGGTTCGTGGCCCCGTCCCTGGAATGGTCGGCCAGCGACCAGTGGATCGACTACAAGAACACGACCAAGGCCCCGGGCTATGCCATCGTCAACCTGAACGCCGGCTGGAAGGTCACGCCAGCCGTGTCGGTGTTCGTCGATGCGCGGAACCTGGCCGACAAGGCCTATGTCTCCAACACCCAGGCCGCCGTGGCCTGGACCGCGACCACCGCCACCCTGTGGCCCGGCGACGGCCGGTCGGTGTTCGGCGGCGTGACCGTCAGCTTCTAGGAGGAGGACAAGATGAAAGCCCCGCTGATCGCCCTCCTGGCGCTGGTCGCCACGCCGGCCGCCGCCCACGTCGTGGCCGTGCCCGACACCGCCAAGGCCGGCTCATACTCGGCCATCGCCTTCCGCGTGGGCCATGCCTGCGCGGCGGGCGACGTGACGACCAGGATCCGCATCGAGATCCCCAACGGCGTCGCCTCGGCCCGGCCGCAGGTGAAGCCCGGCTGGACCTACAGCATCGAGCGGGACGATCCGAAGAGCCCGCCGACCGCCATCACCTTCGAAGGCCGCCTGCCCGACGAGGCCTTCGACGACTTCGCGGTGCTGATGAAGCTGCCCACGCAAGGCGAAAAGCTGATCTTCCCGATCGTCCAGACCTGCGAAAAGGGCGAGAGCCAGTGGACCGAGGTTCCCAGCCCCGAGGCCCCGGACGCCAAGCTGAACCGCCCGGCTCCGACCGTAACCCTGACCCCCGACGCGGCCGCGCCCGCGCATCATCACTGAGAAAGGAGCGCCCCATGTCGCGCCTGTTCGCCATCGCCCTGACCGCCATCCTCGCCGCCTCGACCGCCGCCCAAGCGGGCGACTACAAGCTGGGCCAGCTGACCATCCGCCAAGCCTGGAGCCGTCCGGCCCAGGCCGGTATGAACGGGGTTGGCTTCTTCACCGTCGTCAACGCCGGCAAGACCCCGGTGACCCTCAAGAGCGTCGAGACCCCCGCGGCCGGCAAGGCCGAGATCCACCAGTCCTCGACCAAGGGCGGCGTGATGAGCATGCGCCGCCAGGACAACGGCGTGGTGATCCCGGCCGGCGGCCAGGTCGCCTTCGCCCCCGGCGGCTATCACCTGATGCTGATCGGCCTGAAGACGGCCCAGGCCCAGGGGCAAAAAGTTCCGGTAACGCTGGTCTTCGACAACGGCCGCAAAGCGCAGGTCGAACTGGCCGTACAGCTGGCTCCGCCTAGCGGACAGGCCGCCCCGGCCGGCGAGCACCATCACTGATCCTTCAAAAAATGGGTCACATGAACTTTTTTTAAGGGAGCAAAAATTCCGCGCCCGTGCAGATTGCCGCCAGCTCACACCAACGGATACGACTTCCATGAAAAGAGTTTGGTTCGGCGCTGCCGCCGCCGCGGCCCTGTCGATCTCGGCCTTCGGGGCCCAGGCCCACGAACAACACGCCTGCATCGACGATGCGTGCACGGTGCAATCGCTGCTGCCGGAAGGGGTCGCCGCCGCCGGCGACGCCACCTCGCTGGAGTCGCCGAAGTACGGGACGTGGGGTTTCGACATCTCGGGCATGGATACGTCCGCCAAGCCGGGCGAGGACTTCTACAAGTACGCCAACGGGACCTGGGATGCGAAGACGGTGATCCCGTCCGACCGCACCCGCTACGGCAATTTCGACAAACTGGCTGAGCTGTCGGAAGCCCGCACCAAGGCGATCATCGAAGGCGCCGCCGCCGACAAGGCCGCGACCGGCGAGAAGGCCAAGATCGGCGCCGCCTACCGCGCCTTCATGAACGAAGCCGCCATCGAGAAGCTGGACGCAGCCCCGATCAAGCCGTGGCTGGACGGCGTCAAGAAGGTCAAGACCAAGGACGAGTTCACCGCCCTGATGGGCAAGAGTTCGGTCACCCCGTATGCCAGCCTGATCAGCCTGGGCATCCAGACCGACGCCAAGAACCCGCAGGCCTACGCGGTCTATGCCGGCACCGGCGGTCTCTCGCTGCCCGACCGCGACTACTATCTGAGCTCCAAGTTCGCCGACAAGAAGACGGCGTACCTCGCCTATGTCGAGAAGCTGCTGACCCTGGGCGGCTGGGAAAAGCCGGCCGAGAACGCCAAGGCCATCGTCGAGTTCGAGACCAAGCTGGCCGAAGCCTCGTGGACCCGCGTCGAGCGCCGCGACCGCGACAAGACCTACAACCCGGCCACCCTGGCGCAGCTGCAGGCCCTGACGCCGGGCTACGACTGGAACCGCTATCTGGTGGGTACGGAACTGCCCAAGGTCGACCGCTTCATCGTCACGACCAACACCAGCTTTCCCAAGTACGCCCAGATCTATGCCGACACCCCGGTCGAGACGCTGAAGGCCTGGCAGGCGTTCAAGGTCATTGATGGCGCGGCCCCGCTGCTGTCGAAGCGCTTCGCCGACGCGGCGTTCGAGTTCCGCAACAAGACCCTGTCGGGCCAGCCCGAGCAGCGTCCGCGCTGGAAGCGCGGCGTCGCCCAGGTCAACACCATGCTGGGCGAAGCGGTCGGCAAGGAATATGTCGCCGCCTACTTCCCGCCGGACTCCAAGGCCAAGATGGTCTCGCTGGTCGGCGACATCCGCACCACCCTGAAGACCCGCATCGACGCGTCGACCTGGATGGGTCCGGAGACCAAGGCCAAGGCCCAGGACAAGCTGGCCAAGTTCACCGTCAAGATCGGTTATCCCGACAAGTGGCGTGACTATTCCAAGCTGGAGATCAAGGAAGGCGACGCCTACGGCAACCTGATGCGCACCGGCGCCTGGGACTACCGTCACGACGTCGAGCGCCTGAACCAGCCGGTCGACAAGTCCGAGTGGGGCATGACCCCGCAGACGGTCAACGCCTACTACAACTCGGTCAACAACGAGATCGTGTTCCCGGCCGCCATCCTGCAGGCGCCGTTCTTCCATCCGGACGCGGACCCGGCCGTCAACTACGGCGGCATCGGCGGCGTGATCGGCCACGAGATCGGCCACGGCTTCGACGACCAGGGCCGCAAGTCCGACGGCGACGGCGTGCTGCGCGACTGGTGGACGGCGGAAGACGCCGCCAAGTTCGACGTCCAGAAGGCCAAGCTGGGCGCCCAGTACTCGGCGTTCGAGCCCTTCCCGGGCGTGCACGTCAATGGCGACCTGACTATGGGCGAGAACATCGGCGACCTGTCGGGCCTGGCCTTCGCGCTGGACGCCTACCACGTCTCGCTGAAGGGCCAGCCCTCGCCGGTCCTGGACGGCTTCACCGGCGACCAGCGCGTCTATCTGGGCTGGGCCCAGGTGTGGCGCCAGAAGTCGCGCGACGACGCGCTGAAGCAACAGATCGCCAGCGATCCGCACTCGCCGTCGTACTACCGCGTCAACGGCACCATCCGGAACCAGGACGGCTGGTACTCGGCCTTCGACGTCAAGCCGACCGACAAGCTGTACGTCGCGCCGGCGGACCGCGTGAAGATCTGGTAGTCGCGCGCTATCTGATAACGATCAAGGGGGGCTGCTGGAGAGATCCGGCGGCCCTTTTTGCTGGGCGGGCCAGGACCTCTACCCCTACCCCGACCATCCCCGCGAAAGCGGGGACCCAAGCCGAGTCAGCAGATTGACCACGGCCGCGCCACATCCTGAACGCCAGCTTGGGTCCCCGCTTTCGCGGGGATAGTCGGAGTGCGGGCTGAATTTCGGGGCAGGCTGGTCAGCAGTTCAGGGTCTCGTACAGATCCACCCAGCCTGGATTCAGCGCCTCGATCAGCTCGATCTTCCAAGCGCGGTTCCATTTCTTGATCTGCCGCTCGCGAATGAGCACGCCCTCTCGCGTTTCGCACAGCTCGTACCAGACGAGCCGATCGACGCCATACTTGGCGGTGAACCCCTTCCGAACCTTCTCCTTGTGCTCCCAGGTGCGGCGAGAAAGGTCGTCCGTGTGGCCGCAATAGAGTGTGCCATAGGGTCCGCTAGCCAGGATGTAGACGGTGAACATCCGATCCATAAACGGAACATATCATGAACAATATTCGCACAGAAGCGCCGCTTGGATCCCCGCTTTCGCGGGGATAGTCGGTGACAAAAGGAAGGGCCGCCGGATCGCTCCGGCGGCCCTTTTTCTCTGGCCCGTGGTTTCGGGGGACGGCCAGAGAACCCTGTCGGGGAGGAACTCCCGCCAGAGATCGAGTTAGAGGTTGTATTCAGGCTTGCCGTACTGGCCGATCAAGTCGACCGAGAACGGCGCGCCGTCGGCCAGGTCGGTGAAGTAGGCGTTGCTGGCGCCGGCGTACTGGCCGACATCGGCCTTCATCGCCTCGGCCAGCAGCCAGCCGACCATGGCCGCCTTGGTCCCGATGTCGGTCTTGCCATAGGCGGTGAAGTAGTCGACCCGGGTGTCCAGCAGGGCGTGGACCTTGGCGTCGTCGGGCGTGGCGCCGAAGATCTCGGCATAGGCGCTGCGGGTGGCTTCGAACAGGCTCTTGGCCCCGTACTCGGCCTGGAACGCCGCCTTGCCCTCGCCGTCGCGGCCCAGATTGACCGCGAAGTTGATGTAGCGGTTCTCGGCGTTGAAGGTCTGGTAGTAGGCGCTGTTGAGGTTGTTCGGGTTCGGACCGATCGGCGACAGCAGATAGTCCATGCCGCCCTCGCCCGGGGCATGGCCGGTGAAGAAGGCGTAGGACGTCGTCGCCACCGCCGCCGAGGCGTCGGCCAGGTTGATGATCGTCTTCAGCGCGGCGGCCTCGGTCAGCTGACCGGCCACGACCTTGTCGGCCAGGCCCTGCACATAGGCGCGATCGGCGTCGTTGGCCGGGGCGTAGCGCAGGATGTTGTCGAAGGCGTTGGTCAGGCGCACCAAGGTGTTGGCGCCGGTGGTCAGCAGGCCATTGGCCTCGGCCAGGGTCAGGGCGACCTTCTCGACCGTGATCGCGCCGCCGTCCCAGGTCAGGACCGTGCCGCCCTTGCCGTCGCTGGCGGCGGCGGTGAACGACTTGCCGTCCAGGTCGAAGCGGTCTTCGGCCTTGGAGAAGTCGCGGATCAGGTCGTTGCCCTGATTGGCTCCGGAGAAGGCGAAGCGGTCGGCGCCCGCGCCGCCCCACAGCTCGTCATTGCCGGTCCCGCCGATCAGGATATCGTTGCCGCCCTGGCCGTAGAGGAGGTCGTTGCCTTCGCCGCCATCCAGCTGGTCGTTGCCGTCGGCCGCCAGGGCCGCGTCCTGGTCGCCGGCCAGGGTGTCGTTGCCTTCGCCGCCGATCAGGCGGTCGTGGCCGCCGTCGCCGCGCAGGTTGTCGATGCCCGCGCCGCCACGGATCGTGTCGTTGCCGGCCATGCCATAGATGAAGTCCGCGCCGTCGGCGCCATAGATGGCGTCGTGGCCGTCGCCGGCGTGGATCTTGTCGTCGCCCGCGCCGCCCTTGATGCGGTCGCTGGCCGAGCCCGACCAGAACTCGAACTGCTCGACATTGACGATGCTGCCGCCGCCGGTCAGGGCCTGCACGCCGGCCGCGCCCAGGTCAACGATCACCGACGAGGTCAGGCCCGTCAGGTTCAGATAGGCGTAGTCGCCCTGGGCCCCGTTCGCGCCGCCGTCGAAGTGGTCGCCGATGCCGCCGTACAGGCGGTCGAAGCCATTGCCGCCCTTCAGGCTGTCGCTGAAATTGTCGGAGTCGTTGGAGCCGCCGCCGTAGACATAATCGTCGCCGTCGCCGCCATCGAGGACGTCCGCGCCGTCGTCGCCATAGAGGGCGTCGTTGCCCTCCAGGCCGGTCAGGGTGTCGTTGCCCTTGCCGCCAATGATCGTGTCGCCGGCGGCCGTGCCGGTCAGGTTGTCGTTGCCGTCGGTGCCGCTGATATTGGCCACGTTCGCCTCTCTCTGTCTCGTTTCCTGGGGGTGATGGGATGGCGGTGGGGGCCGCCTGCCTTTCCCAAAGCCACGAGCGCGGCGTCGGCGAAATTCCACTGCGACGAGCGTGACCGCGATTTCGACCAGGGGTCGCTCTCGAGCGACGAACAGGACGAACGGCGCGGTGGCGGCCTTCGACGAACGGCCGGTTTGGAACGACGGAGCCGATGGGCGAAAAGCCCAGCCTTTGCTAGGCTTTGCGCATGAAATTTCCGACCGATCCGCGCTTGAGGGCCTGGGCGATCGCCACCCTGCTCTGGACCGTGAACCTTCCTGCCCTGGTCTCGCCGGCGCTGAAGGCCGGTGGCCTGGAGCTGAGCGCGATCATCACGGTCACCATCTTCGTCGTCACCGGCTGGCTGCTGTGCGCGGGCCTGTACGAGTGGCTGCGCACGCGCTCGCAGCGTGCCCCCCGGCAGCTTCTGACCGCGGCCATCATCGGCACGATCGTCGCGTCCCTGCTGCTGGGCCTGGCCGACGGCGTGGGCGGCATCGTCCTGGAGAAGATCGGCCTGACGCCGGCCAAGCCGCTCAGCTACGTGGCCGTGCGGGCCGTCGCCAACACCATCTTCCTGGGCTGGGTCTTCGCGATCTTCGCGGCCGCGACCCTGCTGCTCGAGTTCGCCGCCCGCCTGCGCAAGCGCGAGGAGCAGCTGGTTTTGGCCGAGAGCCAGACCGCCCAGGCCCGCGCCACCGCGACCGCCGCGCGGCTGGCGGCGCTGCGCTACCAGCTGAACCCGCACTTCCTGTTCAACACGCTGAACGCGGTCAGCGCGGCCGTGGTCACCCAGCGCACCGCCGACGCCGAGGCCATGCTGGCGCGGCTGGCCTCGTTCCTGCGCATGACCCTGTCGACCGACGCCAGCGCCTTCATCCCGCTGGAGGACGAGCTGGGCGCGGTCGAAGCCTATCTCGAGATCGAGGCCGAGCGCTTCCGCGAGCGGCTGTCGGTGCAGGTCGCCTGCCCCGAGGCCCTGCGCGACGCCCAGGTTCCCAGCTTCGTACTCCAGCCCCTGGTCGAGAACGCCATCAAGCACGGTGTCTCGCGCAGCCGAAACCGCGTGAGTCTGGTCATTCGTGTCGAGACGCGGGACGACGACCTGGCGGTCACCGTCAGCGACGACGCCCGGCCCTTGAGCTCCAGCCTGCCCGCGCCCAGCAGCGGCATCGGCCTGGCCGCCATCCGCGAGCGGCTGGAGGTGCTGTACGGCCCGCGCGGCACGCTGACCGCGCAGCCCGGGGACCCCGGCTTCACCGTCACCCTGCGCCTGCCGCTGGATGGCGCCGCCGGCCAGGAGGCCGCCTGATGCGTGTGCTGATCGTCGACGACGAACCGGCCGCCCTGGAGCGGCTGGAAGTCCTGATCCGCCAGATCCCCGGCGTCGAGCTGGTCGGTTCGGCCGCCGATGGCGAGAGCGCCCTGGCCGCGATCAGCGACCTGCGGCCCGACCTCGTCCTGCTGGACATCCAGATGCCGGACCTCAACGGTTTGACCGTGGCCAGCCTGCTGCCGATCCAGCAACGGCCCGAGATCGTCTTCGTCACCGCCTTCGAGATCTTCGCCGCCGACGCCTTCGAGGTCGAGGCGCTGGACTATCTGCTCAAACCCGTCCGCTTCGATCGCCTGCGCCAGGCGATCGAGCGCGCCAAGCGCCGGCGCGAGAAGACCGCCCAGCCCGCCGATCCGCTGATCGACGGCCGCGCCATCTGGGTGCAGACGCGGACAGGCTCGGTGCGGGTGTCGCTGTCCGAGATCGACTGGATCGAGGCGGCCAAGGACTATGTCCTGCTGCACACCTCGACCCGCAGCTACCTGCACCGCTCGACCATGTCGGCGCTGGAGAAGGAGCTGCGCGGGGCGGGCCTGCTGCGCGTGCACCGCTCGGCCTTCGTCCGGGCCAGCCGGGTGCGCGAGGTCAAGGGTCACGGCCGGGCGATCACCGCCGTGGTGCTGGCCGACGACATCAAGGTGCCGGTCGGCTCGACCTACGCCTTCCAGGTCATCGAGACGCTGAGCCTGACGGCGCAGGACTAGATTTTCGCCGGCCGGTGACGGAGTCTCGCGCTCCTGTTCGCGAGGTTCTCTCCACTTTGGCCCCGTTCCGCTTCGACCGTTTCGAACTCGACCTGGCCGACCGCCGGCTGACGCGGGACGGCGAGGCCGTGGCGCTGAACGCCCGCTATTTCGACGCCCTGGCGCTGCTGGTGCGCGAGCAGGGCAAGCTGGTCACCAAGCAGCGGTTCCTGGACGAGGTCTGGCGCGGCGTTCCGGTCACCGACGAAGCCCTGACCCAGTGCGTGCGCACCCTGCGCAAGCTGCTGAACGACGACGCCGGCGCGCCACGGCTGATCCAGACCGTGCCCAAGCACGGCTATCGTTTCATCGCGCCTATGGACGGACAGAGCCCGCCGGATCGCCCGGCCTCGGACTGGCCGCGCGTCCTGCGGCTGGGTCTGGCCGGGACGGGCGGCGCCGTGACGGCCGGCGCGATCGGCGGCCTGGCCTACGGCTTCGCGGCCGGGACGGGCGTCTCGGCCCTGGCGGTGCTGCTGAGCGTCACCCTGCTGGTCGCCCTGCTGGGCGGGGCCGGCGTGGCGTTCGGCGTCGCCCTGGCCGAGTTCGCCCCCGGCCGCCCGTGGTGGCGCGCGCCGTTCGGCGGGGCGATCGGCGGTCTCGGGGTGGGGGCGGTCGTCAAGCTGGTCGGCCTGGACGCCTTCGCCCTGCTGCTGGGCCACGCGCCCGATGGGATCACCGGCGGCGGCGAAGGGGTGCTGCTGGGCGGCGCCGTGGGCCTGGCCTTCTGGCTGGCCGGCAAGACCTCGGGCGCCCGCCAGGCCGCCGTCGCGGCGGCGGTCGGGGGCGCCGCTGGCCTGGTCATCCCGCTGCTGGGCGGGCGCCTGTTGGGCGGCAGCCTGGATCTCCTGGCCCACAGCTTCCCGGACTCGCGCCTGAAGCTGACCACGATCGGCGGCCTGTTCGGCGAGCCCGGCCTCGGCCCGCTCAGCCAGGCCGTCACCGGCGCCCTGGAAGGCGCCCTGTTCGCCGCCGGCCTGGTCGGGGCGATGCTGTGGGCGCAGCGACGCCATGTTTGATCCAGGTTTCGCGCGCCGGTCTGGCGGGGACGCCATGTTCCGGGGAGTGGTTCTGGCCGTCGCCCTCCTGATAGGCGCGGCGCCCGGTCTTGCGGCCGAGCCCGCCGACGCCACCGCCCACAAGACAAGCTTCGTCACCACCAGCGATGGCCTGAAGCTGGAAGTGCTGGACTATGGCGGCGCCGGCTCGCCGATCCTGCTGATCTCCGGCGGCGGCCGCACCGCCCACGACTTCGACGCCTTCGCCCCGCGCCTGGCGGCCCGTCACCACGTCTACGCCGTCACCCGCCGAGGGCTGGGCGCCTCCGACAAGCCGCCGCTGAACCCCGAGGCCCACACCCTGTCCCGCCTGACGCTGGACGATGTCGAGGTGCTGGACGCCCTGAAGCTGCCCAAGGCCACCCTGGCCGGCTGGTCGCTGGGCGGCGCCGAGCTCAGCGGCCTGGCCCGTCACCATCGCGACCGGGTCACCGCCTTGATCTATCTGGACGCGGCCTATGCCTACGCGTTCTACGCGCCGGCCAACGCCTATCCAGACGCCGTCAATGTCGAGATCGACCTGGCCGACCTGCGTGACAAGCTGCAGGCCGCAAGGTCCGGCTCCAAGCAAGACGCCGCCCGGATCTATGACGAGGTGCTGGCCAAGGATCTGGTCGACCTGGCCACCGACATCCGCGCCGCCGCCGAGCGCCGGCGCCGGCTTTCCAAGGGTCTGGCCGAAGGCCCGCCCGCGCCGCTCTCCCGGCTGATGACCCGTCAGAACATGGAGAAGTTCCCGGCCGTCACCGGCATCCCGATCCTGGCGATCTTCGCTATCCCCGCGCCTGAGCCGAACCTGACGCCGGCCGAACGCGACGACGAGACCCTGATGCTGAAATGGCGGCGCGAGCAGATCGGCCGCTACCGCGCCGCCCATCCGGCCGCCCGGATCGTGGAGATCGCCGGCGCCGACCACGACGTCTTCAATTCCCACCCCGACATCGTCCTGCGGGAGATCGACGCACTGCTGGACCAAGCGGCGCCTTAACCACGTTTGGTCAGGCCCGCTTAAGGCTTAGGACTCAGATTGCGGGCGAATCCCTTTCGAGGAACGCCCTGTGCAGGTCTCCGCGTCCAACGCCGTCCGCTACACCCCGCCCGCTTCCACGGGCGAGGCGCCGGCGCCGGCGCCCATCGTCGACCTGACCCAGCTGGCCGTGGCCCAGACCAACGCCAAGGCGACCGCCTCGGCCGGCGCGGCCTTGGCCCAGACCACGGGCGAACTGACCGGCACGCTGGTGAATATCTCGGCCTGAGGCCGGCAGCCGCCTCGTACGGCGTCATGCCAGAACATGTCTGGCTTCTCCCCTTCACCGATCATCCCCGCGAAAGCGGGGACCCAAGCGGAGTCGGAGGATCGTAGCTCAGTCGCGCCCCATCCTGAAAGCCAGCTTGGGCCCCCGCTTTCGCGGGGACGATCGGGTGGGGGTTAAGTCAACGCCGAAACTGATCCGCCCTACACCCGGATATTCAGGCTCGAGGTCGGCTTCGCCGGGGCCTCGCTCTGGGCGGCGCGGTCCTTCAGCCAGCCCATATAGGTGTCCATCGACTCGGTGATCTCGCCGTTGTTGGTGGCGATGGAGAAGGGGTTCGGCCTGGCCCAGGTATCGCCGCCAAGCTGCCCCCCGACCTCGATCCACCGAGGGAGGACGGAAAGGTCATCCAGGCGTTGCCGCGCCTGGACCGGGGTCATGGCCGACACGTCCTCGCTGGGCAGGATCCTCTCCTGGTGGAAGCGCATGTAGTCCTGGTGCTGGACGAGGGCGAAATCCATGAGCGCGCCCATCTTCCTATACTCTTCGTCGGTAAAGTGGCTGCCGTTCGACGTACGCGCCGGCTCCGACCTTGCTTCCGGCAGGGCGGCCTGTTGCGGCGGGGCGGCTTGGGCGGCTTTGGCGATCTGGGCCGCCTGAGCGGCCTGGGCCATCCGGCTCAGCGACACGGTCACCGCCGGTCGCGCCGTGGCGGTTCTTGCCGGGAGCTCGGCTGTTTTTGTCGGCGCCGCCTTCACGGCCTGGTCCGCCCGCATGGCCGCCGCGCGGACCAGGTTGGCGGTCTCGTCCCCGGCGCCGCCTTGCCGGCCAAGTCCTAGCAGGGACGACAACAGCATGCTGGAGTTGGCCTGGCGGATCATTCGGTGGTCCTCGCGGCGCGCCCGGGGGCGCGATACCGGAATTAACCGTGCAGGTTCCATGCCACCTAGGAGCGAGTCATCGACTCACAGGTTGAGTCAGCCACCCTGCCGGTAACGCATTGCGAACGCATATGGCCATACACAATCCCTGGATGCATTCATCAGAGGTGAACATGGCTGACGAGATTCACGATCATCTGCGGAAGCGGCGAGACGCGCTGCAATCGCAATGGACCACCTTCCTGGCCGTCGGGAATGGCGCCTTCCTGACGACGATCGGCGCCAAGGTGCTGGACGCGGTCTTTGCCAAGGAAAAGGTCAAAGACATTCAAGCGATGGCCGACGCTTGGTTCTATCCGATCGGCATATTCGCCGCGGGTCTGATCTTCGCGGCCTTGATTCCGGTTTTTGAGCTCATCGCCACGCAAAAGCACCTTAAGGCGGGCGACCCGGCCCAAGCGGCGGACACATATTGGAACAAGTGGTGGAACTGGTGGCCGGAGGGGCTCTCGGCCCTCTGCTTCGGGGGTGGTGTCATCTTGGGCGTCGTCGCCCTGATCGGCAAGGCACACAAGTAGCGCCACCCTGACAGGACGGGTCTGGACGATCGCCGTTCAGCCCGTCCGATCACCGGATAATTTGGAAGCGCTTCCAGCCCGCGCGGCCACTTTTGACTCTATCGTCAAAAAACTGTGCTACAGCCCAGATACACCAAACCCGCCGCGGGGGATAATCGCGACGGGCTGGCTATTTTCTCGATCATTCGATCTAGGCGGGCGTTTCCTCCCCGAAACGCCGAAGAACGGGAGCTCTCTGTGGGCTCGTTTCGTCCTTGCAGTATCTAGAAACGTCAAATTCATGACGGTGTCAACGCGGCAAATCCCTTTTTCGCAAAGGTTTGGACGAATTTTTGACGCCTGAGGCGTAGTTTGGACGCGAAAGTCGAAGAAACGCCTCGATTCCGCGTCCATATTTGACAGATATGTCAAAACTTACTTTTCGGCCGCGTCTTCCAGAGCCCGGACGAAACGATCCAGCACCGCCGAGCGCGACTCGAACACATAGTCCGGGCGCGAGACGGTGACCGGCTCGACTCCGGCGGCGGCCAGGGCGGCGGCGGCGTCGAACAGGTCGCCGGTCGCCAGGAGAGCGCCATTGGCCCGGCGCGAGCCGCCCTTGGCGACGAAGGCCGCCACGGCCGACTGACCCGCCGCGTCCTGCTCGGCCGGCCAGACCAGGGTCGCCAGCTTGCCGGCCCGGCCCTTGGCCTCGACCACCGACAGCATGCGCCGCAGGGCGCCGCGTTGCGCAGGGCTCCAGGTCGCGATCAGCGAGGCGGTCAGCTGGGCCTGGCTCTTCAGGATCACGCCGTCCAACAGGATCTTCAGGCCGTTGGCGGCCAGGGTCGCGCCGGTGGTGGTGATGTCGACGACCAGTTCCGCCGCGCCAGCGGCCGGAGCCCCCTCGGTGGCGCCGCTGCTCTCGACGATGCGGTAGTCGGCGACGCCGTGGCGGGCGAAGAAGGCGCGGGTCTGGGTGACGTACTTGGTCGCCACGCGCAGGCGGCGGCCCGTCTTGGCCAGGTGCAGGTGCCCGACCTCGTCGACATCGGCCATCGTATCCACGTCCAGCCAGTTCTTGGGCGCGGTCACCACCAGGTCGGCGCGGCCAAAGCCCAGGGCCCGCAGCAGCATGACCCGGCTGTCCATGTCGTCGCCGCGCTCGCGCAGCAGGTCCTCGCCCGTGACGCCCAGGTGCAGGTCGCCGCTGTCGAGGCCGGCGGCGATGTCGCCCGCCGACAGCAGGCGCACCGAGACGCCGGGCAGCCCGGCCAGCTCGGCCGAATAGCCGCGCGCGCCGCCGGTCATTTCCAGCTTGAAGCCGCAGTCGGCCAGCCAGGCCTCGACCTGGTCCTTCAGGCGGCCCTTGGAGGGGATGGCGAAGATCATGGGGCCGCTCATTCGCCGCCTCCCGCATAGGCGCGCGCCGGGCGGATCATGAAGCCCACGGCGCCGGTGTTGGTGGAGACGCCCAGCTTGGACGGAAGGCCGTCGTAGCGACCGCCGGCCGCGACGGGCCGCTCGTCGCCCAGAACGGCCGAGCGGACTTCGAACAGATAGCCGTCGTAGTAGCCGAAGGCCCGGCCGAAGGCGGCGGCGAGAGTCGCCTTCTCCAGCGGCACGCCGCGATCGGCCATGCCCGAGAGGCGCGACCGCCAGCCGGCGACGGCGGCCTTCAGCGCGCTGTCGTTGGGACCCGCGAGGGCGGCGATGGCGTCCAGCGCCGCGTCCGGACGATCCGAGACGGCGAGGAAGGCGCGGACCTTGGCGGCCTGCTCCGGGTCCAGACGGCCGGCCTTGGCGGCCTCGGCGCGTTCGACCAGGCGGTGAGCGATCTCGGCCGGGCGGCGGCCGCCGACGGGCTCGATGCCGGCCAGGGACCACAGCTCCTGCAGCACCGCCGAAGCTTCCGTCTCCGGAAGACCGGCCAGCAGCGAGGCGATGCGGCTTTGCTCGGCGGTCGGCGCGGCGACGTCGCCGTCCAGCTCGGCCTTCAGCTGGCGCGGCTTGGCGAAGGCGCGCTTCAGGCGGGCGGCGAGCGGCGTGGCCAGGTCCAGGCTGTCGACGAAGGCGGCGAACAGCGAGACGTCGCCTAGGATCAGGCTGAGGTCGTCGCGACCGCCAGCGGCGGCGCTCGCCCAAGCAAGAGCGGCGATCTCGGAGTCGGCAGCCACGGGGTCGCCGGCCTCGAAGGCCTCGACGCCCAGCTGCAGGAACTCCTCGGCGCGGTCGGAGCCGCGCGGCGCGACGCGGAAGGCCTTGCCTTCGTAACGGTAACGGCCGGCTTCACCGCCGTTGGCGAAATGCTGCCGCGCCACGGCCACGGTGAAGTCGGGCCGCAGGGCCGCCTCCTCGCCGCCGTCGCCGGAGACGACGAACAGCCGCGAGCGCATGGCCTCGCCGGTCAAATCGAGCAGCAGGCCCAGGGGCTGCAGCACCGGCGCGTCGGTGGCGACGGCGCCGGCCGCCAGCAGGGGAGCGCGGATGGCGTCGAGCGCCTCCGCCGGAATGGAACGCTCGAGCCTCACGAATTAGCCCCCGATGATCTTGCGAACCGCCGCGACCAGCTGATCGCGCGGGATGGTCTGCTGGCCGGGACGCTCGGCCTTCCAGGCGGCGTTGTCGGCCAGGCCCTCGGCGGCCATGCGGCCCGCGTCCAGGTCCTTGATGGTCACCGTGCCGGCGGCGATCTCGTCCCCGCCCAGCATGACGACGGCCGGCGCGTTGCGGCGGTCGGCATATTTCATCTGCGGCTTCATGCCCGAGGTCCCCAGATAGACCTCGGCCGGGATGCCCGCCGCGCGCAACTGTCCGACCACGGAGAAGTATTCCGGCATGTGCGCCTGGTCGAAGGTGATCACCACCACCGGCCCGCGCGCTGCGCCGCCCGGCTCGCGGCCCGCCGCCCGCAGCGCCGCCGCCAGGCGCGACACCCCGAACGAGAAGCCCGTCGCCGGCGTCACATTGCCGGTGAACCGCGCCACCAGGTCGTCATAACGCCCGCCGCCACCGATCGAGCCGAACGAGACCTTGTTGCCCTTCTCGTCCGTGGTCGACAGCAGCAACTCGGCCTCGAACACCGCGCCGGTGTAGTATTCCAGCCCCCGGACGATCGACGGATCGATGAAGGCCTGGTCGTCGGCGATCCCCAGGCTGGTCAGCGCCGCGTCGATCCGCGACAGCTCAGCCAAGCCCTCGTCGCCCTCGGCCGAGCCGGCCACCACCTTGGCGATGTTGTCCAAGGTCGCGGAACGGCCGCCGGCCCCGGCCTGGACAAAGTCCAGCACCGAGTCGATCGCCTTGCCCTTCAGGCCCGCGCCCTTGGTGAAGTCGCCGCTCTCGTCCAGGCGGCCTTCGCCCAGCAGCAGCCGGACCCCGTCAACGCCCAGGCGGTCCAGCTTGTCGACCGCGCGCAGCACGGCCAGCTTCTGGCCGGCGCTGTCCGCGCCCGCCGCCGTCAGCAGGCCGTTCAGCAGCTTGCGATTGTTGATCTTCAGCACCGCCGCGCCGCGCGGCAGGCCGGCGGCCTCCAGCCCCTCGACCGCCATGGCGATGATCTCGGCGTCGGCCTCCGGACGGGCCGAGCCCACCGTGTCGGCGTCGCACTGGATGAACTGGCGGAAGCGCCCCGGCCCCGGCTTCTCGTTGCGCCACACCGGCCCGAAGGCGTAGCGGCGGAAGGGCTTGGGCAGGGTCTCCCAGTTCTGCGCCGTGAACCGGGCCAGCGGCGCGGTCAGGTCGTAGCGCAGCGCCATCCACTGGTCGTCATCGTCCTGCAGCGCGAACACGCCCTCATTGGGCCGGTCGCTGTCGGGCAGGAACTTGCCCAGGGCGTCGGCATATTCGAACGCCCCGGTGTCCAGGGCCTCGAAGCCGTAGCGCTCATAGACCGCCGACACCGCCTCCAGGATCGCCCGCTCGGCCCGCAGGTCGCGAGCGCGCTTGTCGGCGAAGCCGCGCGGGGCGCGGGCCTCGGGGCGGAAGTCGGTGTTTTCGGTGGTGTCGTCGGTCATCGGCGTCGGTCCTGAATCTTCAAGGCTTCGACGGATGGCGCTTGCGCTTAAGCCCCATCCGCTAGGCGGGGCTCTGGCTGGGTCGCTGGCTTTAGAGCGAACGGACCCGGCCGATCCCGCGAGGCGAGGTCGGATGGTGGTGGCAGCCGTGATGGTGCGGTGCGCGGGTCATTGCGGGTGGGGGTTTAGCCTAGGTGGGGCGGCGGGGGAAGGGGTCACCGCTTTGGAAGCATGGCGAGCAATAGAGTACGATCTCCGTGCCAGCGCTCAAACACGGCGAAGCAGCTAAGCGCAACTCGACAAGAGCTAAGGAACGCGATGACGACCGATGCAGAATTGATCGACCTGATTCAATCGCTGGCCGGTCCGACATTCGCCGCCCGTCAAGCTGCCCAGCATGGCATTCACCAAGAACCATCGTACTGGGAGATTGCGGCACCGCTACGAGAGGCGATGGACGCGCACCCCGAGTTCAGCGGCTCGCCAAGCGCCTTTTTTCTCGGCAAGCAGATTGGGTTCTTCAACCAACATCAGTCGATCAACATCCTTATGATCGCGTCACAGGTTGGCGCACGCGAAGCTTTAGCTTGGTATCGTCGTGTACGCGAAACGAAGCGTGCCCAGATGCGCCTTGTCGGCGAGCTACATGGAATTGCACCGCCTAAGGCAACAACTTTGTCGAATGGCGTGCAGCTCGTGCCGTTGGCTGATCTTCCGACATCTCCACAGACTGAAAGCCTCAAGGCATCCACCCGCATAGGACCGGCGATGTATATGCCGGCGGGGGTGGTTCTTGACATCGGCGAGGTTGAGGCAAGCGACGATCATGATGCGAGCCACAGACGCTTTCTCGACTACATCCAAGTTGTGAAGCGGACCGTGGCTGCTCTCACGCTGCACGACAATGCTGCACCTACACTCGGGTCTGTCTGGCTACAGTTCTGCGACCACAATCTCCAGGCAGCGGAGCTTGGGGTGATGTGGATGACAAGTCGCCAAGATGGACGGCACAACGACCATCCCTCTTCGGTCGACGGTGCAATGCTTGAGTGGGTCGAACGCTATCTCGCGCTACCAGCCTGCGCGACGGAAGCAATCGACTTTTCAATTTCGCGCCTCAATCTCGCGCGACGTCGCGTTACAGCACGCGACCAAGCGGTCGATGTATGCGTGGCGATGGAGTCGTTGCTGTCCGGCAAGGGACGAGGTGAACTAACGCATCGCCTAGCGGTTCGCACAGCATTGCTCCTGGGAACCGACCTCGTAGCTCGCACAGCGATAGTGGCAGAGGTCCGCAAGCTCTACGACTTGCGTAGCAAGCTCGTACATGGTGGCGACAGCCCCGGCTTTGGCGACGATCCAAAAGAGCGCACGATCGCCCATCGCGGCCTGGAGCTGTGCCTCGCGGCATTGCGCGCCGTCGTTCGCTCAGGCCAAAAACCAGAGCCTGACGAATGGGAGCTGACCGGTGGTCCTCCTTTTAATCGGTACAGCGAGACCGAACCCCCGAGACGCGCAGAATCTCTGCCCGGATAGCGCTCCCTCACCAACGACGAAAATGCCTTTGGCAGATACCTCCTTAAATCTCACGGCGAGACGATCGCAGGGCTGATCAGGTCACTCCGCCGACACCGCCCTCCGGGCGGCCGCCGCGCGGCGACGCGCGAGCGTCGTCCCCCGGGGTCCGGCTTTGCCGGCCCGCGCCTTAACTGACCTGATCAGCCCTGCACGCTGCAGCCTCCAAGAGATTTAAGGCGCGCGCCGACCGTTGGGCGGTCGGGCGGCGGTGGGGGTGGCGCGGGCGCTTCCCTTTTTCTTCCGTCATTCCCGCCCTTGTGGCGGGAACCCCTCTGGCCGTCGCAGGTGCGAAGGGCCGTTTGCGTCTCACGTGTCAGCTGAACCAGGGGTTCCCGCCACAAGGGCGGGAATGACGGTGAGTGGGGTGGCGGGCGTGCGGGGCAATGTAGAGGCCGCATCTCCATCACCCTCTCCCTTGGGAGAGGGCGGGGCCCGCCGCGTAGCGGTGGGAGGGTGAGGGGGCTCGGTGGTGGCCAGATAATCCCATCGGCTTCGGCGGTGCTTCGTATGGCCGAGGCAGTAGCCCCTCACCCTCCCGCGCGTCGCGCGGGTCCCTCCCTCTCCCTATGGGAGAGGGTGATTTACGGGGATCCAGCGGCCTCTATCCTCGGAATTCGCGAGATCGAAGGCCGTAAAATCAAACGCTTGTCGATTTTACACGCCTCTGAATGATCCGCGCTAAAATCCCCCGCACAATCATAGCCATCCCCGTCGCGGGGGAGGGCGTTTGGATCCGGCCCAAA
>NZ_JAGIBH010000039.1:1065-1361 GCF_017744445.1 Caulobacter sp. | reverse complement strand
GTCGCTGGTCGGGGCGATGACGCGGGCGTTGGTCGAATAGGCGTCCTTGCCCAGCGCCGGATACCAGCTGTTCTGACCGTCCAGGGTGGTCTTCTGGTACAGGCCCGAGGCGTTGATCGTCAGGTTCTCGGTGGGCGTGAAGCCCAGCATCAGGCGACCGCCGCTGGAGTGCTGGTCGTTGATGTCCTTCTTGTTCAGCAGGACGTCGTCGACATAGCCGCCGCCTTCGGTCTTGTAGAGCACCAGGCGCGCGGCCAGCTTGTCCTCGATCAGCGGCGCGCCGCCGTCGATGCGGG
>NZ_JAGIBH010000039.1:0-1055 GCF_017744445.1 Caulobacter sp. | reverse complement strand
ACGTTGACCATGCCCTTCACCGAGTAGCCGGTGCTGCCGCCCTTCGTGCTGGTGCCCTGGGCCTCGACCGCGCCGGCGTAGCGGCTGGTGTCGGGCTTGTTGAGGATCACGCGCAGGGTGCCGCCCATCGAGCCCGAGCCGTACAGCGTGCCTTGCGGGCCGCGCAGGACTTCGACGCGCTCGGCGTCGAACAGGTTCACGTCGGCGCTGGTCGAGCTGGCGTCGGCGGTGGTGCCGGCCGGACCCGTCAGCGGGGTTTCGTCATAGTAGAGGCCGACCGTGGCTTCACCGGCGCTGCGCACGCCGCGCAGGGTCAGGCGGCGGCTGGTGGGCGAGTTGCCGTCGACCTGCAGGTTCGGAACCGTACGGAAATAGTCCTGGATGCCTTGGGCGCCCAAGGCCTGCAGCGACTTTTCGGTGACCGCGCTGACGCTGATCGGGGTGGTCTGGACGGTGGTGGAGCGCTTCAGCGCGGTGACGACCACTTCTTCGATCGTGCCGCTGTCGCTGGTCTGGGCGAACGCCTGGCCGGCGACCAGGGTCGTCAGGGCGCTGGCGCCCAGGGCCAGGGTGCGAAGGCCTCGAAACTGCATCATTGTTGATCCCCTCTTTGCGGCGCGCTCGACGGCGGCCTGTAGGATCAGACGCAAGGTGGCGGAGCTACCTCACCTGGCTGGTGCGAAAAACCGCACCGGCGATCAGAAGCGGCGTTCGATGCTCACGCGAAGGGTGCGCGGCGCTATGCCGAAGTACTCGACCGGGCCCGACGTGTTGCGCGCGGCGTTGGCGTGGCCGGCTCGGTCCAGCAGGTTGTCGACCGTCAGGTCCAGGGTCCAGTCGCGGCGTTCCAGGCTGAAGCTGGCCCCGAAGACCGCGTAGCCGCCCATCTTTAGATAGTCGCTGTTGCCGGCGTTGAAGGCCGACCGCGCGATGCCGGCGTACGAGCCGTCGAAGCGCAGCCGACCGACGAGGTCGCCGGGCAGGGTCCACTGACGCTCCATCGAGGCCGAGGCCGTCATCCGAGGCACGATCGGCAGGCGGTCGCCCTCCAGGCC
>NZ_JAGIBH010000038.1 GCF_017744445.1 Caulobacter sp. | reverse complement strand
GCCACCATCAGCCAGGCAAGGATCAGGAATACGCGGGTCTGGTTCATCGGGCAGGCAGGCTCAGCCGGCTCAAGCGTCCGGCGTGGAAGAGGAAGTCGGGAACCGACTGGGCGAATGGGGCGAAGTGGCCGCCGGCATTGTGCCGTCGGCGGCCGGACCGGGCAATGCGCCGGCGCGGCGCAACAGTTTCAGGTAGACATCGATGATCTGAGCGTTGCCGGCCCGGCCCGCTGCGGGGCGGGCGACCACCACGTAATCGCCGCCAGCCAGTTGCGGGCGCAGGCGACGGGTAGTTTCGCGGAGGACGCGTTTGATCCGGTTGCGGCCGACCGCATGCGGATCGACCTTACGCGATACGGCCAGGCCCAGCCGCGGCGGGTTGGATGCGGGCACCCAGTGCAGGCCGAGCAGGGGATCGCCGAGTCGGCGGCCCTGCTCGAACACGACGGTATATTCGGCACGCAAACGAACCCGCGCGCTGCGAGGGAATCGCGCGCGCGGGTCGGGAGTCATCGGGTATTGCTGATCACAGCGGCCGGCGTCTGCACGGGGCAGTCCTGCCGGCGGCAGGAGCCGGACGGTGATCAGGCGGTCAGGCGCTTGCGGCCCTTGGCACGACGACGCGCCAGGACCTTGCGGCCATCGGCGGTCTTCATGCGGGCACGGAAACCGTGGTCGCGCTTGCGCTTGAGGTTGCTGGGCTGGTAGGTGCGCTTGGTGGCCATGGTGGCGCTCGGCTGTGTTCGGATCGAAAGAACCGGAAATTCTACTGGTCCGGGTATGGGCGGGTCAAGCCGACCCTGGCGGCAGCCCGGGAGCCGCGCCGCCATCACTGTGGATGGCCTGTGAATAAGTCTTGGGAAACCGGGACCCCGGTGATAGGCTGACCAGTCCGTTTCCGACCCTCCGCGGTCGCACGCGACGCTCCGGCGGCGCGGCGATCGCCCCAAGAGCTTTGTCTTTACTGATGGATGCCTGGCCCCGTTGTCTGGAACGCCTCGAAGCCGAATTTCCGGCCGAGGACGTCCATACCTGGCTCAAACCCCTTCAGGCCGAGGAGCGCGCCGACAGCGTCGTGCTGTACGCGCCCAACGCCTTCATCGTCGAGCAGGTCCGCGACCGCTACCTGCCGCGGATCCGCGAGCTGGCCCAGCATTTCGCCGGGCACCTGAACGTGGCCCTGGAAATCGGCTCGCGGCCGCGCGCCGCCGAACCGGCCCGGCCGACGGTCGTTCCCGCGGCAGCCCCGGCGCTGGGCGCGGCCCGCCCGGCCGTGCCGGTCGAGCCGTTCAACGGCAACCTCGACCCGCATTACACCTTCGAGAACTTCGTCGAGGGTCGCAGCAACCAGCTCGGCCGCGCCGCCGGAGCGTCGCGTGCGACCGCGG
>NZ_JAGIBH010000037.1 GCF_017744445.1 Caulobacter sp. | reverse complement strand
GAACAACATCGTCGCCGACATCGAGGTCATCGCGATCGACCAGATCAACGAAGCCTACAAGCGCATGGCCAAGAGCGACGTGCGGTATCGGTTCGTGATCGACATGAGCACCCTCTAGGGCGACGCTGTAAGGCCGCAAAAACTGTCATCCCGGCCAAGCGCATAGCGCGCCGAGCCGGGACCGCCGGAAGCGCCGAGCTTTCCGCGGTCCCGGCTCTTCGCTTCGCTGCGGCCGGGATGACAGGACTGCTTGACGTCCGATATATGCATCAATATGCATATATCCATGCAGACCGACCCCTTCGAAACCCTGGCCGACCCCAAGCGCCGCCTCATCATCGACGCGCTGCGCCACGGCGAGCGCCAGGTGAACGACATCGTTCAGGTCGCCGGCATCCACCAGTCGGGCGTCTCGCGCCACCTGCGGATCCTGCACGAGGCGGGGTTCGTTACGGTGCGCCCGGACGGCCAGCGCCGCCTCTATGCCCTCAAGCCCGAACCCTTCCAGGAGTTCGAAGCCTGGCTGGCCGGCTACCGGCAGCTGTGGGAGGCCCGCCTCGACCGGTTCGGGGCCGCGCTTGAAAAACGCCAACACTCCAAGGAACCCAAGGCATGACCCAGGACCCCCAGGCCATCGTGGTCGTCGAACGCACCTACCGCGCCAGCGTCGAGGACCTGTGGGCGCTGTGGGCCACCAAGGACGGCTTCGAGTCGTGGTGGGGCCCGGAAGGCTTCCGCGTCGAGGTCCATGCCCTGGAAGCCCACGAGGGCGGCAAGCTGACCTACGACATGATCGCCGACGCCCCCGACGCGATCGCGGCCATGAAACAGATGGGCCAGCCGATCTCGCACGCCACCCACGGCCGCTACACGGTGTTCAAGCCGACGACGCGCCTGGTCCTGACCCATGACATCGACTTCGTGCCGGGCATGGAGACCTATGAGAGCGTGATCGAGGTCGACTTCTACCCCAAGGGCGAAGAGGCCCGCATGGTCGTGACCATCCATCCGCACCGCGATCCGCACTGGACCAAGATGGCGGTCATGGGCTTCAACAGCCAGATCAACAAGCTGGATCGTCGGTATGGGTGGGAGGAGCGGCTGTAGAAGCCCAGCACCCAATATTCGTCATCCCGGGCGGCGTAGCCGACCCGGGACCCAGGGGCCGGCGCAGTGCAGTTGCCCCTGGGTCCCGGCTCTCCGCTTCGCTGCGACCGGGATGACGAGCTTTTGTAGGTTCTAGAAGCGCGGAATTACCGCGGCTTCCAGCCCTCGGCGATCACGCCGATCTGCTTGTCCATCACCGCCGACATCTCGGCCGCCGGCAGGGTTCCGCCGGCGGCCGCCGTCATGCGGTAGTTCCAGGCATAGGCGGCCTTCAGCGTGTCGACGATCAGGCGCAGGTCCAGGTCGCCGCGCACCTCGCCCTTGCGCTGCCCGTCCTCCAGGACGTCCAGCAGCATCTGGGTCAGGCGCGGATTGCGGCCATAGGGCGTGACGCCCGGGTCGTTGCTGGGATTGTACGAGGCCGCGACGTGGGCGAGAAACATCTT
>NZ_JAGIBH010000036.1 GCF_017744445.1 Caulobacter sp. | reverse complement strand
GCCCTGGGCGGCGCCAAGTCCAAGAACGTCTCGATCGGCCTGGGCGGCTCGGGCGGCGGCGGCGGCAAGGGCGGCGACGTCAAGGTCACCTCGACGGACCTGGTGGTCACCGAAGGCGACGACGCCACGGCCATCTTCGCCCAGAGCGTGGGCGGCGGCGGCGGGGCCGGCGGCGCGGCCGGGGCCCTGGCGGTCTCGGGCGGCGAGTCGACCAACCTGGCCATGAACATCGGCGGGGCGGGCGCGACGGGCTCGATCGGCGGCGACGTCACCGTCGTCAACAGCGGCGTGGTGGTCACCCACGGCGAGCAGTCGCACGGCATCTTCGCCGAGAGCATCGGCGGCGGCGGCGGCCACGGCGGCATGGCCGGCATCGACGAGAACCAGTGGTCCGACTACATGGCCGGCGGCGCCGGCACGGTCAGCCTGGGCTCCAAGAGCAACAACATCTCGGTCGCCCTGGGCGGCGCCGGCGGCACGGGCAACGACGGCGGCGTCGTCCGGGTCACCAACACCGGCGTGGTGGCGACGACGGGCGAGTCCCAGGCCAACGCCATCTACGCCCAGAGCGTCGGCGGCGGCGGCGGCGACGCGGGGGTGGCCACGGCGGCGTCCGGCAGCTTCGGCCAGGGCCAGAACGGCACCTACGCCATCGCCCTGGGCGGCACGGGCGGCGCGGCCGGCGACGGCAAGCTGGTCGACGTCAAGAACAGCGGCTCGCTGAGCACGGTCGGCGGCAATTCCAGCGGCATCGTCGCCCAGTCGGTGGGCGGCGGCGGCGGCTCGGGCGGCGACGCCCGCGGCTTCTCGCTGAGCTTCTCCAAGAAGGCGGCGGGCACGTCCAAGGCGACCTCGGTCAACGTCTCGATCGGCGGCCAGGGCGGCGCGGCCGGCGACGGCGGCGAGGTGTGGGTCGACAACAGCGGCCAGATCCTGACCGAAGGCGGCGACTCGCACGGCGTGTTCGCCCAGTCGGTGGGCGGCGGCGGCGGTCGTGGCGGCCTGATCTCGACCCAGGGCGAAGAGGTCGTCACCTTCCTCGACATGGCTAACAAGGGCGAGGCCAAGGGTGGCCAGATCGCCATCGGCGGTTCGGGCGCGGGCGGCGGCGACGGCTTCCTGGTCAAGGTGGTCAACAGCGGCTTGATCTGGACCAAGGGCAACGACTCGCACGGCGTGTTCGCCCAGAGCGTGGGCGGCGGCGGCGGCGACGGCGGTTCGGGCCTGGCCGGCCAGGTCAGCATCGGCGGCCAGGGCGGCGTGGCCGGCGACGGCGGCGAGGTCCGCGTGACCAACAACGGCACGATCGTCACCGAAGGGGCGCTGTCACGCGGCGTCTTCGCCCAGAGCGTGGGCGGCGGCGGCGGCACGGGCGGCGCCACCGATTACGACGGCGACGACACCTATTCCTACAGCAAGGGCCTGTCGGACACGATGAAGGTGGTGGGCAACCTCACCTCCACGAAGGAGCTGATCGACTCGTTCAGCGAGCCGGACTGGGGCATCAGCATCGGCGGCACGGGCGGTTCGGCCGGCGACGGCGGCGTGGTCACGGTCACCAACAACGGCGCGATCTACACCTCGGGCCGCCTGTCGCACGGGATCATGGCCCAGAGCATCGGCGGGGGCGGCGGCACGGGCGGCGAGGGGACGATCACCACGGTCGGCC
>NZ_JAGIBH010000035.1 GCF_017744445.1 Caulobacter sp. | reverse complement strand
CGCCCGCCGAGGTCCCTGGCGCGATCTTCACCGTCAGGGCGTCGGCGCCGGTGTTGGCGGCCAGCACGAAGTTCAATTGGTCGGCATCCAGGACGGTCACCGTTGTATTGTTGGCCAGGTTGCCGAACTGGACGAAGGTGGCGGCGCCATCGACCTCCAGGTTCGCACCGTTTGGCAACGCCGCGACATTCTGGATCATGGCGCCCGACGAGGTCATGAACCGGAACGTCTCGATGCCGGTGACGTGGGTCAGGGCGCCGGAGGTGACGGCGGTGTCGCTGATGACCAGCGTATCGTTCGTGCCCGCGGTGGCGGTCACGGTGTCGTTGGTGTTCAGCTGGTTCGCGCCGAAGAACACGACATTGGGGCCGGTCCCCAGGATGATCGTATTGGCGCCCCCACCCAGCGGCACGGCGGAGCTGCCGATGGTCACGCCGCCGGTGGCGGTGTGGGAGTCGATGGTGATGTTGTTGGTGGTGACGTGATCGCTGGTGGCGGCGAAGGCCAGGGTCAGGGGCGCGGCGCCGCTGATGTTGATCGTCGCCAGGCTGGTCTGGTGGTTGTCGGTGCCCAGCTTGATGGAATTGGCCGTCCCGTTCGAGACGATGTTCAGCGTCTCGTACTGGTTGGGGGCGCCATTCCCGTCATTGATCGTGACCCCGGCCGCGCCGGTCACGTCGCTCAGCGTCAGGGTCAGGGCGTCGGCGTTGCCGCTCAGGCCGGTGTTGGGCGTCTCGAAGGTGGTGGCCGAGCTGGTGTTGGCGATCTTCAGATTGGTCGTCGCGCCGACCTCGTGGAAATACACGTCCTGGGTCGAGCCGGTGTTCGTCAGGTCGGTGAAGACCATCTCGTTGAAGTACAGGTGCGTGGCGTTGCCGGTCGCGGTGACACGGACGTGCTCGATATTGCTGATCTTGGCGCCGTTGAAGCTGAAGCTGGAGCCGGCGTCGCTGGTGATCGTCAGGGTGTCGTCCCCGTCGCCGCCGTCCAGGACGTCGTTGGCGTTCAGCGTCGTGACGGTTCCCAGCGTGGCGGTGAAGGTGTCGGCCAGGCTTTCGCCGGTGAAGGTGTCGTCGCCGGTGGTCAGGGTGAAGCTGTGGGCGACCGGGGCCGGATCGGGCTCGGGCGGCGGGGGAGGCGGAGGCGGCGGCTCGTAGCCGACGACGGTGTTCACCGGCGGGGCGGTGGTCACGGTCTGTCCCGCGCCCTGGCCATCCGTCGGCTTGTAGGTCGTGGTCAGGTCGGTGTTGTAGGTCGCGGTTCCCGTGGCCAGGGCCAGCATGAAGTTGTTGGCGGCGGCGGCATAGACGCCGACATCTGACTTGATAGCTTCCCCCATCAGATAGCCGGCGATGGCGGCTTTCAGGGCCAGGGTGCTCTGGGCCGCGGTCATGTCGGACGTGATCATGCCCGCCGACTGGGCCGTGCTCAGGATGGCGGGGATGCGGAGCGTGATGTCGAGCTGCGCCTTCTGCGGATCGATCCCGGCGCCCCTGGCGTAGGTCGAGCCGATGATGGTCTCGTAGATCGAGGCGATATAGGCGGTGAGGGTCATCGCGCCGTACTTGCCGGCGAAGGCGTCCTTGCCTTCGCCCTGCAGGCCCAGGTTGGAAGCGAAGTTGATGTAGCGGTTCTCGATGTTGAACTTGGCGTAGTACGCGTCGTTCAGGTCGTTGGGGTTCGTCGCTGAGTTGGTCAGGTACGCCATGCCAGCTTCGGTCGGGCTCTTGCCGGTGAAGAACTGGTAGCTCAGCGCCGCCAGGGCGGTGCTGTTGTCGGCGCTGTTCAGGACGTAGGCCAGGGCGTCCTGGTCGCTGAACGAGGCGTTGGTGCGCAGCTGCAGCTGGGCCTGCGTCTCGGCGTCGGGCGCGATGCCGCCATGGACAGCGGTCCAGGCCATGGTCAGTTGTTTCAGAGTATAGGCCATCGGTGATCCCCCACATGTCGACCAGTCGACAGAACATTGTCCCGTCAATTAATCGAATCTGAGGTTGAGTTCCAGTCCGCGACCCTCGTGGACGTTGTCATCGGAAATCGCCGGACGGGCCCAGAACGCCGTCCCAAGGCTCACCCCGCCCAGCAGGCCATGCGCCCCCTCGC
>NZ_JAGIBH010000034.1 GCF_017744445.1 Caulobacter sp. | reverse complement strand
GGCGCGCGGCGCCGATGCGGTGGTGTTCGTCGGCGGCCTGACCGGCGACGTCGAAGGCGAGGAGATGAAGGTCAACTACCCGGGCTTCGCCGGCGGCGACCGCACCGACACGCGCCTGCCGGCGACCCAGCGCAAGCTGCTCGAAGCCCTGCACGCGACCGGCAAGCCGGTGGTGCTGGTGTTGACCGCCGGTTCGTCGCTGGCGGTGGACTGGGCCAAGCAGAACCTGCCGGCGATCGTGATGGCCTGGTATCCGGGCCAGCGCGGTGGCAGCGCGGTGGCCGACGTCCTGCTCGGCGACGCCAACCCGGCCGGTCGCCTGCCGGTGACCTTCTACAGCGCCGACGCCACGCTGCCCGCGTTCGACGACTACTCGATGCAGGGCCGCACCTACCGTTACTACGACGGCCAGCCGCTGTATCCGTTCGGCCACGGCCTGTCGTACACGCAGTTCGGCTATTCGGGCCTGAAGCTCGACCGCACCAGCGCCGGCGCCAAGGATCCGGTCAAGGTCTCGGTGAAGGTGAAGAACACCGGCAAGCGCGCCGGCGACGAGGTCGTGCAGCTGTACCTGCATCCGCTCGATGCCAGGCGCGACCGCGCCGGCAAGGAGCTGCGCGGATTCCAGCGCGTGAACCTGCAGCCGGGCGAGGAACGCACGCTCGAGTTCAGCCTGGTGCCGGAGAAGGACCTGCGCACCTGGGACGAGAAGGCCGGCGCCTACGTGGTCGATCCGGGCCGCTACGAAGTGCAGGTCGGTGCGTCGAGCGCCGACATCCGTGCGCGCACGCCGCTCACCGTCGGCGCGAAGAAGTAAGCCGGTTGTACCGGTCGTCCCTCTCCCCGGGGGACGACCGGTCGAGGCGAGGCGGAGCCGGCGGTGACTCTCCCAGGTCGCCGGCTTCGCCGGACCTCCCTTTCCCCAGGCGCAGGCCGCCCGCAACCGCGCCGGACCCGCGCCAGCGACAGCGATACGAATTCCCGATGACCCAGACTTCCGTTCCGTCCCGCCTCTCCGATGCCATCATGGCCCGCCTGCCGTCGCAGGTGCAGCTGCCCGCCTACGACCGCGCCAGCACGCGCATCGGCGTGGTCCACTTCGGCCCCGGCGCGTTCCACCGCGCGCACCAGGCCGTGTACTTCGACGACGTGCTCGCGTCCGACCCGAACTGGGCGATCAGCGCGGTGTCGCTGCACAGCGCCGGAGTGCGCGACGCGCTGCGTCCGCAGGACGGCCTGTACACGCTGGCCCTGCTCGGCCAGACGCAGGCCGACGGCACGCCGAAGCTGCGCGTCATCGGCTCGATCCGGGAAGTGCTGTGCGCGCGCGACGAACACGCCGCGGTGCTGGCGCGGCTGGCCGACCGCGACGTGCGCCTGGTCACCCTGACCATCACCGAGAAGGGTTACTGCCTGTCGCCCGACGGCGTGGACCTGCAGCACCCGGACATCGTCCGCGACCTGGCCACCCCGGAGTTCCCGCTCAGCGCGATCGGCTGGCTGGTCGCCGGCCTGCGCCAGCGCCGCGAGCGCGGGCTGGAGCCGTACACGGTGCTCAGCTGCGACAACCTCGCCGACAACGGCGGCCGCCTGCGCCGTGCGGTGCTGCAGTACGCGCGCCAGTTCGATGCCGGGCTGGCCGACTGGATCGAAACCGAAGTCGCGTTCCCGCGCTCGATGGTCGACAGCATCACCCCGGCCACCGACGACGCCCTGCGCGCGCAGGTCTCGGCCCAGCTCGGCGTGCAGGACGCCTGGCCGATCCAGCGCGAGCCGTACACGCAGTGGGTGGTGGAAGACGACTTCCGCAGCGGCCGGCCGCCGCTGGAACGCGTTGGCGTGGTTCCCAGCAACGACATCGCCGGCTACGACAGGGCCAAGCTGCGCCTGCTCAACGCGCCGCACTCGGCCCTGGCCTACCTGGGCTCGCTGATGGAGATCGAGACGGTGGCACAGGCCATGCGCGAACCGGTGCTGGCCGGCTTCGTCGCCCGGCTGATGGGCGAGGACATCGTGCCCTCGCTGCGGCTGCCGCAGGGCTTCGATCCGCAGGCCTACATCGAGGCGATCCTGGCCCGCTTCCGCAACCCGGCCATCCGCCACCGGCAGGCACAGCCGCTCGACCGGCCGGCCGGCATCCAGCGCTTC
>NZ_JAGIBH010000033.1 GCF_017744445.1 Caulobacter sp. | reverse complement strand
GTCTCTGGCATCGTCCACATGCTCAAGAGCGGGGCGCGTTGGCGCGACTGCCCGCCGGAGTTTGGTCCCTACACGACGGTCTACAACCGCTTCAACCGCTGGAGCCGCCAGGGCCTGTGGCTGCAGATGTTCGAGGCCCTGACAGGGCACACGGGCATCTACGGGGCGGCGATCGACGCCACCCACATCAAGGCGCACCGCTCGGCGGCCGGCGCAAAAGGGGGGCCTTCCTCCAAGCCATAGGCCGCTCACGCGGTGGCCGCACCACCAAGGTTCACGGCCTGGTCGATGAGCGCGGCAAGCCGCGGGTGCTGCTGCTCAGCGCTGGGAACATCAACGATATCAGCATGGCGGCGGCCCTGATCCAGGCCGCTGGGCCATTCCGTCGTCTGCTCGCCGACCGCGCCTACGACGCCAACCACTTCCGACAGAGATTGGCTGAGCGCGGCGCCGAGGCGGTCATCCCGTCGACCACCTCGCGCAAAGTCCCCATCCCCTATGACGCCCAGGCCTACAAGGATCGCAACCGCGTTGAGCGTATGTGGTGCAGGCTCAAGGACTTCCGTCGGGTGGCTACTCGCTATGACAAGCTCGCCAGGAACTATCTCTCCGGCGTCCTAATCGCCGCCCTCTGCGCTTACTGGCTCAATTGAGTCCAGACCCTAGCGCTCGATCTTCACGCCGTGCAGGGCTTTCCAGCCGAAATCGAGCAGCGGGCGCGCGCCAGCCACGAAATCGGCGATCGCCTCGGGCAGGCCCGCCCCAGCGATCTCGGCGCCGGTCAAGGGGCGACGCACCAGCCAACGGGTGCGCTTCAGAACCGCCTCCACCGGCCCGCCGGCCTGGTCCTCGAAGCCCTTGGGCATGCGCTTGACGGGATCGCCGGGTTCCAGCGGCAGGCCGGCCTTGGCCAGCGCCTTCTCGACCGCCGACCAGCCCTTGGGATCAGCCACAATGGCTCGGCGGAAGGCGTCGACGTGCGGGCGCTCCGACAGGTAGAAGCCCGCCGCCGCGAAGGGCCCGCGGCCGGCGTAGCCGTCGTCGGCCTCCTGGGCCGAGGGGAAGGTCGTGGGATCCAGCGGGTCAATGGTCTGGGGATCGAAGGCCGGGCGCGTGCCGCCCTCGGGCTCGATATGCACATAGGCCATGCCCGGCGACATCTTCAGTCCATCACGCGTCAGCGTGGCCGACACGTGGGTCTTGTAGGGTCGCTTGTCCTTGGAAAAGCGCACGTCGCGATGGATGCGGAAGACGCTCTTCTTCGGATCGCCAGACAAGGGCAGGCCCCGCGCGGCGAACGCCTCGTTCAACGCGCCGATCAGGTCCGCCAAGGCGGGCTTGAGCCCATCGTCATAGATCGCGCGGTGGGCCGTGAACCACTCGCGATCGTTTTGAGCGGCCAAGCCCTTCAGGAATTCCAGGTCCGAGGGGGCGAAGCCGTTGAAGGAAAAGCGGGTCATGGCGCGATGCTAGAACGAGTCCGCGCGCCACGCACCGAGCCTTCCAAAGGCAGGCCGCCAACTCGGGCCGGATCGGCCCGAAACCGTCAGCCCAGGGCGGCCAAAACGGCCTTCTGCTTGGCGGCGTCCAGGTGGGGAACCAGCGCCTTGACGATATCCACCGTGGCCTTGTTCACCGCGCGCAGATCGGGGGCGGGGTCGCCGCCATGGATCTTCAGCCAGAGCTCGATGATCCAGTGGGGATCGTTCTGGTGAGCCAGGACGATCGGGCGGAGTGGAGGAAGAGCCATGATGAGTCCCTATGGTTGAGTTGATAGATCTACAACACCAAAAAGGGCGCCCGCCAAGTCGCTAGACGCGTCATCACCACAGCGTGATTGCCGCCAGGGAAACGCCCTGCGCATCGCGGCCCCGTCGCCACGCGAAGACAGGAACATATAAAGAACAAACGCTTGCCGGGGCGGTCGAATGGGTCGATAGTGAGGGCGTTCAGACCTCTCGTGATCGCACCTAATCCCTTCAAGATCCAAGGAGTGTCAGCATGAGCGTTCAAGAGATCGCCAACGACCTGGTGGCCCTGTGCAAGGCCGGCAAGTTCGACGAGCCCGGTGAGAAGTATTGGGCCGACGATGTCGTCAGTCTGGAGGCCATGCCGGGCGACATGGCCCGCGTGCAGGGCAAGGCCGCCGTGCGCGGCAAAGGCGAATGGTGGGCCGCCAACCACGAAGTGCATGGCTCGGAAGTCACTGGCCCGTTCATCAACGGCGACCAGTTCGCCGTGGGCTTCAAGATGGACGTCACCCGCAAGGCCACCGGTGAGCGCATCAGCATGGAGGAGATCGGCCTCTATACCGTGCGCGACGGCAAGATCGTCGAGGAGAAGTTCCTCTACTAGGCGGCGGCCTCTGTCGGCGCTCGGAATGGCTCAGCAGGGCCAGCGCCCCATTCTCGTCATTCCGGGAACCTCGCAGAGGCCGCCCGGGACCCAGGGCAGCCCACGCGGCCGCTCCTGGGCCCGGATTGCGGTCTAAGCAGGGTTCTCCGGCCCGGGTGACGGTCGGATCGCGCACGACCCCGTTGTCTTCGGTAATGGGCTTCGTAGCCTTCCGCCCTACAGCTCCAGGAAGGCCTGGAAGCCACCAAAGATCATGCGCTTGCCGTCGAAGGGCATGTTCGCCATGTCGGACTTCAGGCGCTCGTCCGCCATCACCTTGGCCACGATGGCGTCGCGCGACGCTCGGTCCGTGTAGGTGACCCAGGAGAACACCACGATCTCGTCGTCGCCCGCCTGTACGGCGCGGGGGAACGAGGTCAGCTCGCCATAGGGCACGTCGTCGCCCAGCGTCTCCACATAGCTGAGCGCCCCGTGCTCCATCCACACCTTGCCCGCCAGGCGGGCCATATCCTTGTAAGCCTCGATCTTCGCCTTGGGCACGGCGAGAACGAAACCGTCGACATAGGCCATGGGACTTCCTCCGTTGTTACAGACCGAGGACGTTCGACGGCGTCGGGTTCCGACATCGGGGCGGATTTCGCGCCCCTATCGCGCGGCCGGCGCCTTCAGCGTCGCATCTCCCGCCCGGATCCTGGCCATCAGGCCTTCGATCGCCTTGGCGTGACCGGCCGACAGGTCGTTCGCGGGGAAGACGTTCAACGGCAGGTCCGGGGCGAGGCCCTTGCCTTCCACGACACGACCTTGGGGATCGCGATAGAGCTCGGCCGGCAGGGCCAGGGTCCAGCCGTTGGGCAGCGGCTTGGGGATCTTGTCGGAGAACGCGCCGCGCGTGATTCCGCCCACCTGCCGCACGTTGGGCAGGGCGCGCATCATCAGGGTGAAGGTTTCGCCCGCGCTGACCGTCACGTCGCTGGTCACCAGATAGACCGGTCCGGTGAAAGCCGGACGCGTGGCGACCTCCACGACCACCGGCTGGGGCGGCGCGTCGGCGCCGACACCGACCTTGTCGTAGGCCAGGCGCGGCTGGTCGGTGAAGCGCGAGGCGACTGCCCGGCCCAGCACGTCGTAGCCGCCCCGGTTGTTGCTGACGTCGACGATCACGGCGCGCGCGCCCTTGAAGGCCGTCATCGCCTCGTCCAGCGTCGCCTCCAGCACCTTGGCCTCGTTGGCCGGATCCTTGTCGAACCCGCCCATGGTCACGATGTTGATGTAGCCGACGTCGTCGATGCGCCCCCAGAAAATGCGGTTGTTGGCGACCTGCCGCCCCTGCCCCTTCAGCACGCCGGTCATGACGCCGTCGCGATAGGCCCTCAGCCAGGCCTTCTCGCCACCCTTCGGATCGGCGGCTCGCACCCGCGCCAAGGTCGGCGCCTCGCCAGGCTCGAGATCGCGCTGCTTGCCGTCGACGACGCCGTGCAGTTCGACGTGGGGATCGTCCAACCCCGCCAGCAGGTCGGACAAGGCGTTCCAGAGGTCCGTATCGGTCGACTTGGGATTGAGCCGCCCGGCGATCGCGGCCCGGCGGGCGCTCCAATCGATCCGGCGCGCGGCCGAGGCCGGATAGAACTGGGCGAAGGTGTCCGCCGCGAACAGGCCGATCCGGTCGGGCGTCCAACCCGCTGCGCTGATGCAGGCGTTAGGCAGGTGGTCCAGGCGATCGAAGAGGTAGCGGGTGCCGTCCGCCTCGCCGGCCAGGGCCACCACGCCCTCAGCCTCGGGACGCCATAGCGCCAGCACCTCGTCGGGATCGGGCTGCGAGCGCGGATCGGGGTAGCAGGCCTTCCCGGCGGTCTGGAAGAGCGACGAACCCCCAGGACCGAACATCGCGATCCAGCCATAGCCCCGCGAGCGCCACGCGCCTTGCAGGGGCCCGGCGACCTGACCGTTCTCGACAACGGGCCGATAGGCGTTCTCGGCGGCGACAGGTGCGGACAGGGCGAACGGCGCGGACAGGGCAAGAACGGCGAGCAGCGGAGCTTTCATGCTCGCAACCTCAACCACCTCTCCAGGGTCGCGCCAGTGAAATCGCCGTAAGGTCGCGAGAGGCGACGCTACCCGCGCCGCCTCTCGCCACCCTCTACTCGGTCTTCAGATAGATTTCCGAGCCCTGCTCGCGGAACTTCTCGCTCATCTCCGCCATGCCGATCTCTGCGCTGTTGGGCGCCTTGCCGGCGGCGAAGTCGCGGACTTCCTGGCTGATCTTCATCGAACAGAACTTGGGACCGCACATCGAGCAGAAGTGGGCGGTCTTGTGCGCCTCCTTCGGCAGGGTCTCGTCATGGAACTTGCGGGCGGTCTCGGGGTCCAGGCCCAGGTTGAACTGGTCCTCCCAGCGGAACTCGAACCGCGCGCGGCTGATGGCGTCGTCCCACATCGCCGCGCCCGGGTGACCCTTGGCGAGGTCGGCGGCGTGGGCGGCCAGCTTGTAGGTGATGACGCCGGTCT
>NZ_JAGIBH010000032.1 GCF_017744445.1 Caulobacter sp. | reverse complement strand
GTCAGGCTCATAACCTGAAGGTCACAGGTTCAAATCCTGTCCCCGCACCCAAGGTTTTACCAGCATATCCCGTCCGCCATCAGTAATGCGCATGTATTTCTTGTGCGTGCTGAAGAAAGCCGTTCTTTCAGACCCTCATTGTTGATAAGGAAAGCATGCGCCCGCTGCGGTGCGTGATAGGGCCCAAGGCATGTCGGCGCAGACGCCCCTTGCACCTTTGAACGAGCATCTCGAGTACTGGCTGCGGACCGCGGCCAACCACGCCTCGTTCGTGCTCGGCCGCCGGCTGCGGGCCGAAGGCGTGACGACCGCCGAATGGTCGCTCCTGCGCGAGCTGCATGATGTCGAGGACATCATGCCCAACCGGCTGGCCAAGCGCCTGGCCCTGACCGACAGCGCCGTGGCCCGCCTGGCCGACCGCCTGGTCGCCAAGGGCCTGGTGATCCGGGACGTCAACGCCCAGGACGTCCGCCAGCATCGGCTCTATCTGACCCCGGAGGGCAGGGCGCTGGTTCCCGTGCTCGCCGCCCATGCCGAGGCGAACGAAGCCAAGCTTTTCAACCATCTATCCCCCGATGAGCGCCAGGTCATGCAGCGCGTTCTACGGGCCGTCGTCGAGCAGCGGCAGGGATAGCCGAGGCGAAGTCGCACACCGAGAAGGGGATGGCGCATGTCTAGCGTTAGCCAGGTGATCGACGCCTTCTCGCTTTTCTATGAGAGCTTGCGCCGCCCCGAATTTCGCAAGTCGTTCAAGTTCGATCACTGGTCGGAGCGGCAACTGCTGCCGCTCGTGCGGACGTTCCTGCTGGGTTATTTCGGGCCGCGCGCCGAGCCCGAGCGGATGACGGCCCTGCCAGGCAAGCTCACCGGCTTGGGGCGCTTCGATTTCATGGTCTACGACGTCGCCGTCGAACTGGCGGTGCGGCGGCCAGGATGCCCGCGCGCTGATGTCCTACCCGAGAAGAATGCCGACGAGGTCCGCAAGCTCCTGAAGCACCCGGGTCTCGGCGTGCTGATCCTCCTGGACTATTCGAGTTCGCCCCTCGCCGAGGACGACCTCCAAGGATACCGCGCCTTGCCAAGCCTGGGACGGGGCAACCACGCCAAGACCGCCTTCAGCGTCGCCTATTTCGCGTTGAACCAGGCGCCTATCCGGCTGAATGTCAGGACGTAGTCAACCGAGCGGCCTGGGCCTGGCCGACGGCGTTGGCGATCTGCTCGCGGCCCAGCAACGCTTAAGCTTCTGCCGCGTTGTGACGGCATCCCCTTTCGAAGACCAACTTGGCCCCGGCTCCCCGCCGGGGCCTTCTTTGTTCGGCATCGGGCGGAAGACTGTGACCGTGTTCCTATCGCCGCGCCTAGGCGCGGCTCGCGCCGGCTGCTTAGGCCGCGGCCCGTCGCAGCGTCTCGATCCTTTCGCGGGCGATCAAGCCGACGGTGTCCTGAAGCAGGGCGACCCGCTCTTCGAGCCAGGCCAGATGCTCGTCGGAGATCTCGTAGTGGGACGAATAGCGGGCCTCGACATAGGCGCGTCGAATGAGGTCGAAGCCCTGGCGCTCGAATTTGTTGCCGCGCGGCCAGATGCCGATCAGGCGGCCGTCCAACGCCTCGGCGCGATCGCGCAGCAGGTTCAGCCGATGGGTCTTGGCGCTGTAGAGTGTCAGGGTGAGGATCAGGCCGTGGTAGGCCTTCTCGGCGGCCTGGTGAAGCGAGAAAGCGGCCTCTTTCGGACTACCTTCGGATCGATAGAACTTGGCGCCACGTAGAAAGGTCGCCGAACCGCGAGACCACTCGTCGGCGTAGCCTTTGGTCTCGCTGTAAGCGTCCTGCGGTGAAAGGGCCTGCGGCGCCACGAACGGCGCGTCGCCGTCCTCGTAAAGCGTGATGCCGTCGCGCAGGATGTCGGTGAAGAAGTGGCGGCCCAGGCGCAGCTTCTCGTTCACGTCGTCGAGGCTGTGAACGATGAAGTTGGGCTGGGTGCGCAGGTGCTCGCCCGAGGCCAGGGCTTCCAGCAGCGTCCTGTCGGCCTTGTCCCAGAATTCCTCCAGATCGGTCAGGTCGTTGTGGTTGACCACGACCAGGATGTCGTAGTCGGAGAAGTAGCGCCCCTTGGGATCCTCGACCCAGTCACCGCGCGCGAAGCTGCCAAACAGGATGATCTTCAGCAGCTTGCCGCTCCGAAACCGCGGCATCGTCCGATGAGCGATCGCTCGCGCGAAGCCCGCGCGCAGCGTCTCGACCACGAACTCCAGTTCGCGCCGTTTGGCCGATGGCAGATGGGCAAGGGAGGTCTTCATCGAGGGCGTGGGAATCAATCAAAGGTTGGCGGCGAAGGCGTGCGAAACTAGAGTCTAAGGCCAAGGCCGCCGAGCGCCTACCCGTTGAAATTCAGGGGTGTGAGCAACTCTGTCACGGGTCCGCCCCGCCTGAGCGCGCCTGAGCGCGTCTGACGCAACGCGGCCGGCGACGTGGCCTCTCGGATCTGGAGGTGCTTCTTGTCGAAGCTATGACCGAGCTTGAACCTCGGCAGCTCGCCGCTGGCCAAAGCGCGCCGTCCGACAGTTCAACGCGCGCCAGCTAAACGAGACCCGGTCGAGCACATATATGAGAAGCCAGCGCCATCCCAGTTTAGTGTGGGCACACAAGACTTGGGCTCTGGCGCAACGTCTTATCTCAAATAGGGTTAAGCTTCGAAGAACTCGGGAGATAAATCTTGACCGACGATCGAAAGACCTTGGAGTTGGCTGCCGGGATCGTAGCGGCCTATGTCGGGAACAATGTGTTGCCGGTCCGCGACGTGCCGGACCTGATCCGCGCGACGATGCAGGCGCTGGCCAGTGTCGGGTCGGCTGAGAGCGCCGCGATGGCAGCCGTTGCGCCCAAGGCCACGGCAAGCCAGATCCGCAAGTCGATCACGCCCGACGCCTTGATCAGCTTCGAGGATGGCAAGCCTTACAAGACGCTCAAGCGCCATCTGTCGGTGCTGGGGCTATCGGTTGAAGCCTACAAGGCCAAGTGGGGCTTGCCCGCCGATTATCCGACGACGGCGGCCAACTACAGCGCCGTCCGCTCGGAAATGGCCAGGTCGTTGGGTTTGGGCGCCGGTAACAAGCGTCGTGGGGGCAGGGCGCGCAGCGCCAAGGCCTAGTCGAGCAAGTCCACCGCTTGCCTGCCGTGCTGGGCGCGATCTTACCGATCGCGCGCCGACGCGGCGGCGATGGGCGGGCGGCTAGCGCGCGCCGTCGGCCATGGACCGAACCAGATCGAGAATGTGGCGGCGCACATTACCCTTGGCGATCTTGGGAAACATCTGCGCCAGCTCCAGCCCTTCGGGCGTCGCCAAGAAGTCGGTGACGACGCGGTTGGCGGCGTTAGCGGCTTCAGCACCATCCTCGTTGGCGGAGTCGGGGAGGCCATCGAAGAAGTAGGACACCGGGACCTGCAGGATCTTGGCGATCTCGTAGAGTTTCGAGGCGCTGACGCGGTTGGCGCCGTGTTCGTATTTCTGGACCTGCTGGAAGGTCAGCTTGAGCGCCCCGGCCAGCTGCTCTTGGGTGACGCCGACGATCTTGCGCCGCATGCGCACACGCGCGCCCACATGACGATCGATGGCGTTGGGCGTTCGAGTTTCGAGGGCGTCGGTCATAAAGCCTCCTGGCGCCGGATAATGCACTAAGGCGCGAACAACTTCGCTGTCGGGAAAAGGATGCAAGCTTGACCCTTTAGCGCATTGCGACAGGCGTTGTTGCAGTTCTTGGTCAGGGTTGAAGCCTGCCGCTCGGCGGTGGCGTACGCCGCGCGGCCGGCCGCAGGTCCCCCACCAGACGGCCGGCTCGGACACGTCGCTCCCGACGGCGCCGCGCCCGTTTGCGCGCCTACAGAGACGAGAGAAATCGAGATTTTTGGGGCAAGGTTCCAGGGCCGCCGCGGGCCTGACGGGTCGATCGGGAGTGTGGGGCGGGGTCGGGGTCGGCCACGTGGCGCGTCGGCGATCGGGGCCTTGGCAGCCATGTGTCGGCCGGCTCCGGATCCACGCGCCAACTTGACCGTTTGGGCGAGCCTTGGAGGATGCAGCTGCTCGGCCGCGATCGATGGCGCGCTCGCCGCGCCGTTGAACCACGACGTGCGCCTCGATGCGCGCGCATCGCAGATAGCCTAACCTTACTAGGGGAACGAACCCATGGGCGCGGTGTTGATGTGGGCGATCGCGAAGAGCCCCCGACTTCCGGCGATCCCTCAAGGCCCCGGCGTACGATGCGCCGGGGCCTTTTCATTTTCTGAAAGCTTAACCGGAACAAGCTCGACTATGGGGAGTTTAGCTCCCGAGGCGGTGTTGAGCTCACCCCTTTGCCCTCACCGTATCGACTGAGCCCCCGGCGTTCGGAGAGAGACGTCCGGGGGCTTTTCATTGATATCGGCGCGGGCGCGCGGCTGAAGCCAAGCTCGCGGATCAGACGGGCAGGTAGGGGTGAATTGCGCTGCCTCAGCGAGAATCGGCATGTGAGGCGCTATGGCTCGCCACAGGAACTAGCCAACTGGCTTGCCGCCGAGAAATTTGAGGCCTACCCGCCTCGGCCGATGCCCATCCGCTGACGGCTCAATCGTCCATCCCGGAAGCGCTCTCTGATGCAGCGGCCTTCCGCAAGCTTCGGAGCTTGGCCGGCTTCTTCGCGACCTTGGTATTGGAATCGCGCCAGCGATCGCTTTTGGAACTGCCTAGACCAGGACCTGATCGAGCGCAGCAACGATGCGATCGATGTCACCTTCGGTCAGGCCTGCATGGGTGGGCAGGTTCAGACCGTCCGCGCCGCAAGCCTCGGCCTGGGTCAGGTCGCCGGTGGCCAGGTGGGCATAGGGCGGCATGATGTGCATCGGGTGGAACACCGGGCGGCTCTCGATGCCCAAGGTGTCCAGATCCTTGATCACCTGGTCGCGCGAGGTCGTGAGGCCCTCTCCCAGGCGCACGGTGTACATCCAGAACACGTGGCGGCCGGTGTCGGCGACGAATGGCTTGATCACCCGGTTTCCCAGGCGCGCCAGCTTCTCCTCGTACCAAGTCACGACCCGCTCGCGAGCGGCCAGGTGGTGCTCGACCCGCTCCAGCTGCGCCAAGCCGATCGCGGCCTGGATGTTGGTCATGCGGTAATTAAAGCCGACGACGGGGAACCAGTAGCGGCGGTTTGGATCCATGCCCTGGCTGCGGTAGAGCCGCATGGTCTTGGCCAGTTCGTCGTCGTTCGTGGTGATCATCCCGCCTTCGCCGGTGGTGATGATCTTGTTGCCGAAAAAGCTGAAGGTGGCGCAGTCGCCCAGCGAGCCCGACATCTTGCCTTTGTAGGTCGCGCCCACGGCCTCGGCCGCGTCCTCGATGACCATCAGGTTGTGCTTCCTGGCGATCTCCAGGATCGGGTCGATGTCGGCCACCTGGCCGTACAGGTGCACCGGCATGATCGCCTTGGTGCGTGGGGTGATCTTGGCCTCGATCGCTGCCGGATCGACGTTGAAGGTGCGCGGGTTGTTGTCGACCAGCACGACCGTGCCGCCGCAATAGGTCACCGCGTTGCACGAGGCGATGTAGGTGAGGCTGGGGATGATCACCTCATCACCAGGACCGATACCCATGGCGACCAGGGCCAGGTGCAGGGCCGTCGTGCCGTTATTGCAGGCGATGGCGTGCTTGACGCCGCAGTAGTCGGCGAACGCCTTCTCGAAGTCGGTGATGAACCGGCCGCCGGACGAGATCCAGGTCGAATCCAGGCATTCGAGCACATAGTCGCGCTCGTTGCCGTCCAGGCTTGGAACCGCGACCGCGATGCGGGGCAGATCTTGCATCATGTCTTGTCTGGACCTCAGGGGGCAGGGAAGGGGTGGCTAGTTCCGCGAGCGCCGCTGGATGTCGGCTCCGACCATCTCGGCGATCAGCTCTTGCATGCTGATCTTGGGCTCCCAGCCCAGCTTTTCCTTGGCCTTGGACGGGTCGCCCAGCAGCAGGTCGACCTCGGCGGGACGCAGGAACTTCGGATTGATCGTCACGTGGTCCTGGTAGTTCAGGCCGACGCTGGCGAAGGCCACCTCGCACATCTCGCGGACCGTCCAGGTCTTGCCGGTGGCCACGACATAGTCGTCGGCGACGTCCTGCTGCAGCATCAGCCACATGGCCTCGACATAGTCCTGGGCATGGCCCCAGTCGCGCTTGGCGTCCAGGTTGCCTAGCTCGACGGTCTTCTGCTGGGCCAGCTTGATGGCCGCCACGGCGTCGGTGACCTTGCGGGTCACGAATTCGATGCCGCGCAGCGGGCTCTCGTGGTTGAACAGGATGCCGGCCGAGGCGTGCAGGCCAAAGCTCTCGCGATAGTTCACCGTCATCCAGTGGGCGTACATCTTGGCCACGGCATACGGCGAGCGCGGATAGAACGGGGTCTTCTCCGACTGGATCGGGTGCTGCACCAGGCCGTACATCTCCGACGACGAGGCCTGGTAGAAGCGCGCCTGCGGGCACTCCTCGCGCACGGCTTCCAGCATGTTGGTCGCGCCCAGGCCCGTGACCGAACCGGTCAGGTGCGGCTGGTCCCACGAGGCGCCGACGAAGCTCTGGGCGGCCAGATTATAGACCTCGTCGGGCTGCAGCCGGCGCATCAGGCGGGTCAGGCCGCCTTGGTCCAGCAGGTCGCCCAGCTCGAACTGGATATCGTTATAGACGCCGATCCAGCGCAGGCGGTCGCCGATCACGTCGGCCGAGGCCGAGCGGCGCAGCATGCCGTGGACCTTGTAGCCCTTCTCAAGCAGCAGCTTGGCGAGATAGGCACCGTCCTGGCCCGTGATGCCGGTGATCAAAGCCGTCTTCGCCATGGCCTCAAGAATCTGTCCGTAAAGAGAAGCGGCGCAATCTGGTGCATTTCGTCACCGCCAACAACCGGCCAGCCGTTAAACTTAACAGAGGAGATCAGAACATTTTCTGGCCAAACTGGTCGCCGATGCGGCGAGAATGTCTGTTCGACATGCACTAAGCGCCATGCCGCGAAAAAGGTTGGTTAACAATCCATGCGGGCGGTTGTCTAGCGAACGGCGATTTAGTAAAGGCTTTCTAAATCATCGGGCAAAGACCCGGGCGTTTACACTGGTGGGGACCACGTGCTTATTGCAACTAATCCGTCAGCGGATCAGCGAACCTGTGTCGTGAAGTCGTCGCCGGTCGCCAGAGATCCGCTCAAGCGAGCGATGGACATTCTGGTGGCGGGCAGCGCTTTGCTGTTCTTCGCGCCGCTCCTTGCGCTCGTCGCTGTCCTGATCAAACTGGAATCGCCTGGTCCGGTGATGTTCCGCCAGTCCCGCGGGGGGCTCAATGGTCAGGCTTTTACGATATTTAAGTTCCGCTCGATGCGGTGCCAGGAGAACGGGGCAAAGGTCGTCCAGGCCAAGCGCGACGACGATCGGATCACGACTGTCGGCAAGATCATCCGCAAGACCAGCATTGACGAGTTGCCGCAACTTCTGAACGTGCTGCGTGGCGACATGTCGATCGTTGGGCCGCGTCCGCACGCTCTGGCTCACGACGAGCAGTACGGCGCGGTGATCGCCAACTATCACCTGCGCTTCCGCGCTCGTCCGGGCCTCACCGGTCTGGCCCAGATCAAGGGCCTGCGCGGCGGCACCGGCGCGGTCGAGGCTATGGCCGCCCGGATCGATGCGGATAACGAATACATCGAGCGCTGGACGCTGGGCGGTGACGTTAAGATCCTGCTGATGACCATTCCGCATCTGCTGATGGCCGAGAACGCGTACTAACGTCCTTTAGACTGGCGCGATGCCTACAGCGTGGAGCGCCTTGCACTCCGCTCGCGGTGTCGCGCACCATTTCAAGACTAAGCGAGCTTTCGATGTTCTCCGCGCCCCGCGCCGATCTCGTTGCGAATACCGCC
>NZ_JAGIBH010000031.1 GCF_017744445.1 Caulobacter sp. | reverse complement strand
CGCTTCTTCACGGCGGTGCCGCGGTTGTTCGAGGCGTCGAGCAGCTCACCGGCCAGCTTTTCGGTCATGGTGTTCTCACCGCGCTTGCGAGCGGCGGTCACCAGCCAACGGATGGCCAGGGCGCGGCGACGGTCCGGACGGACTTCAACCGGCACTTGGTACGTGGCGCCGCCGACGCGGCGCGAACGGACTTCGATCGCCGGGGCGACGTTGTCCAGAGCGGAGTGGAAGGTTTCAAGCGGACCTTGGTCCTTGCGCTTGGCTTCCAGGATGTCGAAAGCACCATAGATGATGTTTTCGGCGACGGCTTTTTTGCCTTCGTACATCACGTAGTTCATGAACTTCGTGACAACCAGATCCCCAAACTTGGGGTCCGGCAGGACTTGACGCTTCTCTGCGCGGCGACGGCGGGACATTCTTCTTCTTCCTTACTTCGGACGCTTGGCGCCGTAGAGCGAACGACGCTGCTTACGATCCTTGACACCTTGGGTGTCGAGGACGCCGCGCAGGATGTGATAACGGACGCCGGGCAAGTCCTTGACGCGGCCGCCGCGGATGAGCACCACCGAGTGCTCCTGCAGGTTGTGGCCTTCGCCCGGGATGTAGCACACGGCTTCGATGCCGGTGGTCAGACGGACCTTGGCGACCTTACGGAGAGCCGAGTTCGGCTTCTTCGGGGTCGTGGTGTAGACGCGCGTGCAGACGCCGCGACGCTGGGGGCAGCCCTTCAGGGCCGGCACCTTGTTCCGTACCGGCTTCGGAGCGCGCGGCTTACGGATGAGCTGGTTAATGGTAGGCATTAAGTCTCTGCTCTGATGGAAGCGTGTGCCTTTCGGCCGAAGCGCTTCAGGTCCTTGTCTTTGTTGTTCTTGGTTCAAGGCTCCGCTTGGAGACCCGATAAACACGAAACTCGCCGGGGCGCGGGAAGCACACCGGCGGAACGCAAGCTCATCAGGACGCACGCGAACGCACGCCTCGAAAAAGAGCGCGGTATGTACTCGCGAAGCCGCTGAACGTCAACCGCCTGTTCCTGCGTCGGTTAACGCCGCCTTAAGGCCGGTTTTGCGGCCAAGTTTTCGCCACCGCAAGCTGCGCTTGCTCACGGTCAAATGGAGCGACTTGTTTGCCAGCCCGCTCTCTCCATGTGGGGAGGCGGGAGCCAGCGCCAAGAGGACCGGTGAGCGTCAGCGTGAGGATCAGCGGACAGGACAGGCGGCGGGCGACCATTGTCGCCGGCTCGCTGCTGTTGCACGTGCTGTTGCTGGCCTGGCTGGCCCTGCCCGTGCCGCCGCTGCTGGAAAACCTGATCGCCGACGACCTGCCGACGGTCACGGTCGACCTGATCCGGCCGAAGACTGAAGAGCAACCCAAGCCTCGCCCCGCCGCCGCGACGCAGGCGCAGACGCCCTCCCCGGTCTTGCCGTTCCAGGTGCGCCAGCCGGCCCGGCCCGCGCCAGCCGGCGTTCCGACCCTGAGCGTTCCCGCCGCCGGCGTCGCGCGACCGGGCACGGCGATCCGCCCCGCGCCCCTGCCGGGCGATGCGGCCGGGGACCTGCGCTCGGCCCTGCGCACCAGCACCGGCTGCATCAGCGCCGACGCCGTGGGCCTGAACCGCCGCGAACGCGAGAAGTGCGACGAACGCTTCGGCGCGGCCAAGCCCAAGGGCGATCCGCTGTCGGGCATGAGCGCCGCCAAGCGCCGCGAGCTGGAGGCCCAGGGCGCGGCCCAGGACGCCTATCGCCGCTACCTCGACGCGCCCATGGCCCCCGGCGTCGACCATCGCAGCAAGGACCAGCCCGGCACGATGAAGGAGATCCCCTTCGTCCTGGGCGCCGAGCAGGACGGCCTGGGCCGCGCCCGCAAGTCGGTCGTCGACCAGAAGCGGCGCGAAGCCGACAGCGCCGACCGCGCCCGGCGCTTCCTGGAGCTGCAGAAGAAATAGGCCTTAGGCGGCCTTGGCCGCGGCGATGATGGCGTCGACCCGATGCTCGAACCGGTGAGCGGCGACGGCCCGCGCCTGTCCCGCCAGGCCGATCGCGTGAGCGATCTCAGGCTTATGGACCAGCGCGGCCAAGTCGGCGAGATCCGACTCCAACCGGGTCCACTTGTAGGACAGCACCTCGCGCCCCGCTTCGAACTGCTCGGTCCACCACGCCCCGTCCGTGACGACGGCGGCGCCGGCCAGCATGGCGGTCAGCGGACGCTCGTGCGAGCCCCGGCCGAAATTGGCGTTGGCGTTCAGCACCACCCTCGCGCGGGCCATCAGGGCGACAGTGTCGGACAGGGTCATCGCCGGACCCAGGCGGAAACTCTTGTGGCGCTCGATCCAGCCCTCGTAGCCCGAGCCGACGCAGAACACCGGCAGGCCCGCCTGGCCCGCCAATTCGAGCAGGGCTTGCCGACGAAGCTGGCGCACCTGCTCGTGCACCCAGGTCGCATAGCGGCGCATGCGCTCGTAACGCGGATGAGCCGGGTCCTCGCCGTAGTCGCGCAAGGATCGGTCCAGGGCCTCGAGCGCCGGCAGAAACTCCGTGCCCAGGGCCAGGTCCAGCGCGCGGTCGAAAATCTGGCGGATGCCCACCCCCTCCTCGGCCCAGGGAAGAGTCTCGGCGCGGTAGAACGAACCGGCGAACAGGATCGGGATCGGCCGTTGCTCGGCAAAGACCTCGGCGTCCGCGTCGGCCGGCGTCGGCTTGCCCACCGCCGCGTGGGGGCAGAAGGCGACATGGGCGAAGTGGTCGGGCCCGAAGGTCCCCTGGATCGCGTCGACATGGGATGGGTCGACCGTGAGGATGACGGTCTCACGGGCCGTGGCCTCCAGCTGGGTCAGGTGACTCAGCGGATAGTCGACATGTTGCAGCACGTGCGGCGCGGCGAAGATCTCGCCCAACGACTGGCCGATCAGCCCTCGCGCGTCGCCCAGGATGCCGTAGGTATGGACGAGGTCGGTGGGCGCTTCGGCCGCCGCGCGCAGGGTGGCGGCGAGATCGGCCTGCCCCACGGCGTCGATGACGACCGCCTCGTGCCCGGCGGCCGTGAAGGCGGCGGCCAGCTCATCGGTGAAAAGCCGGGTCGCGTCGTACTGTGACGGACCCTTGATGAAGACGGCGCGCATGGACGGTCCCCTTTACTCTGCGGGGGACCCTGACCAAACGTGGTTAACGAAGCCTTGCCTTAGGCCGCGCGGCGGACCGAAGCGGCGCCGGCGCCCACGCGGAAGCGCTGAACCAGCTCGGCGAGGCCGCGCACCTCATCCAGCAGCGACTGGCTAGAAGCCGCCGAACGGCTAGCCATGGCCGTGGTGTGCTGGGTGCCCTGATCCATTTGATTGACGGCGGTGTTGACCTGCGACAGGCCGGCGGCCTGCTCGTGGGCCGAGGCGGCGATCTCGGTGATCACGCTGCTGATCGCGCCCACCTGGCCGGCGATGCGTTGCAGGGTCTCGCCGGCCGCGCCGACCAGCGACACGCCCGATTCCACCTGCCGCTCGGAGTCGGCGATGTGGACCTTGATCTCCTTGGCCGCTTCGGCCGAGCGCTGGGCCAGGGCCCGCACTTCCTGGGCGACGACGGCGAAGCCACGGCCGGCTTCACCCGCCCGCGCGGCTTCGACGCCGGCGTTCAGCGCCAGCAGATTGGTCTGGAAAGCGATCTCATCGATCACGCCGATGATCTGGGCGACCTGGCGGGACGAGGCCTCGATGCCGCCGATGGCCTCGACAGCCGAGGCGACGACGTCGCGCGAGCGGCCGGCCTCGACCTGGGCGGCGTTGACGGCGCTATGAGCTTCCTTGGCGCCCTCGGCCGTGCGGCGGACAGTGGCGGTGATCTCGTCCAGAGCGGCGGCGGTCTCTTCCAGGCTGGCGGCCTGTTGCTCGCTGCGGCGCGACAGGTCGTCAGCGGCCGAGGCGATGCCTCCGGCCCCGCTGTTCAGGCCCGATACGGCCGAGACCACGGCGGACATCGCGCCTTCCAGGCCCTCGACGGCGCGGTTGAAGTCGGCGCGCAGGCCTTCGTAGTCGTGGGCGAAGGGTTCGGTCAGGCGCACGGTGAGATCGCCGGCCGACAGGCTGTGCAGGCTCTCGGCCAGGCGCTTGACCACCTGGGCCTGCTCGGCCGCGCGGCGGGCGCTGTCGGCGCCGGCGGCGTCACGCTCGGCTTCCGAGGCTTCACGATGAGCGGCCGCGTCGGCGGCGATGCGGTTCTTTTCCAGCGCCTCGTCGCGGAAGCCGTGCACCGCGTCGGCCATCAGGCCGATGTCGTCGGCGCGGCCGGCGAACGGCAGGGTCACGGTCAGGTCGCCGCGCATCAAGCGGCTCATGGCGTCGCGCAGTGTCGACAGCGGCGACAGCTGGCGGCGGGTCATTAGCACCGAGGCGCAGCCGCCGGCCAGGCCCAGCAGCAGGCAGGTCAGGGCTAGCACGGTCAGCTGGTGATAGACGGGCTGGAAGTAGTCAGCTTGCGGCACGCCGACATACAGCACGCCGATCACCGCGCCCGAGGCGTCCTTGATCGGGTCATAGGCGACGAAGAATGGCTTGCCCAGGATCTTGGCCTCGCCGCGATAGGGCTCGCCCTTGCCCAGCACCGCGTCATAGACTGGGCCCTTGGCCAGGCTGGTGCCGACGGCGCGCGAGCCGTCCGGCTTGGTGACATTGGTGGTGACGCGCTTGTCGCCCATGAAGACGGTGGCGGTGCCGCCGACCAGGGCTTTCACCCGATCGACGCCGGCGAAGTCGCCGTTCACGGGGTGGTCGCCGACCAGCAGGGTGTCGCCCTGGCGGCTGAAGCTCTTGCCGCGCTCGCCGATCACATCCCAGGCCACCCGCATGCTCGACTCCTGGGCCTGCGTCGCCTGCTGGCGGGCGAAGTCCAGGGAGCTCTTGGCCACGATCCCGAGGACCGCGAGGGTCAGGACCAGGAAGGCCGAGGCGATGGTCAGGCTGACCTTGGTGGAGATGCTGGCGCGCATGAGGGCCCGGAAATTTGAGCGAGATCAAATTCCGGGATGCCCCGTATAGTTAAAGTCCTGATTAATAACGTTGTTCGGAAAGCGTCATAGTCACGCTCCGCGACGTTACGACGCAGATTTGGCCAGAAATCTGCTCGCCAGGCGGCGCCGGACCGGCTCGTCATAGAGCTTCAGGCAGGCCCACGCGATCGTCACCGCGCCCACGAACACACCCACGGCGACCAGCGCGCCCCGCCCGACCGGCGGCTTCTGGTCCACGACCCAGGTCGTGTAGATATAGATGAGCGGATAGTGGGTGATGTAGAGCGGGTAAGACAGATCGCCGAAGAAGCGGGCGATGCGCACGCTGGGTCCGTCGACATCCTTCTCGCCCGCGCCGATGGCGACGATCAGCGGGAACAGCACGATCACGCAGGCCGCCTCGTACAGACCGTTGATCCAGCGCTGGTCGCCCACGCCGAAGCGCGGCAGCGACAGGGCCGCGACCAGCAGCAGGCTGCAGACGGCGAACGCGTTCTTGACCTTGATCCGCTTGCCCAGGCGCATCAGCAGCACGCCGGCGAAGAACGGGAACATCACGCGGGTGAGGCCAATTTGCACGCCCTTGGCGTCCAGCGCCCAGCCGCCGATCACGTCGCCGCGCGGGCCCAGGACCAGGAGGCCGATCAGCGCCACGGCCGACACGGCGACCAGCGCGCCCAGCCAGCGGATAGGCAGCTTCCGCAGGCCCACGGCGTACAGGATGTTGGCGATGTACTCGTAGAACAGCGACCATTGCGGCCCGTTCAGCGGATAGATCTCGCCCCAGCCGCGAATCTCGGCCGACGGCGTCATCGGGATCATCACGAAGCTGAGCAGCAGAACGCCGAGGATTTGCCAGGGCGTGACCGTGTCCAGCTTGGGAAACAGCGATCCGTGCTGGAACGCCAGCAACGCGGCCCCGATCAGGCCGCCGACGATGATCATCGGCTGCAACCGCACCAGACGGCGCTTGTAGAAGTCCCACGGGCTCATTCCCGCGCCCCACCGGTCGTCATAGGCATAGGCCACGACAAAGCCCGACAGCAGGAAGAAGAAGTCCACCGCCAGGTAGCCGTGGTTGATGATCTGCTTTTCCGGATCCCCGCCCGACCAGGCCTCGAACAGGTGGAAGACCACCACCATCAGCGCCGCGACGCCGCGCAGACCGTCCAGGATGACGTAGTGGCTCTTGGCGGGCGCCGTGGCGTCCGTGGCGGTCGTGGTCATGCGCTGTGTGGGCTCCCCACCCTGTCGTTCTTGGCGACGAACTCAAGTCGCGTCGCAGGGATGCGGGGTTTGCAGCTCAACCGCAAGGGGCTTCCGTTCACCCCCGCGCCATGAAGCTTTCGATCTCCTGGGTGGTGCGCGGTACGCCGGTCGACAGGCGTTCGGCGCCGGTCTCGGTAACCAGGTACAGGTCTTCGATCCGGATACCGTAATTGGCCGATTGCAGGTAGAGGCCCGGCTCCATGGTGATGACCGAGCCGGCCGGGATCGGCTGAGAGGTGTCGCCCGGGTCGTGGACGTCCAGGCCGACATAATGGCCCAGGCCGTGAGTGAACTCGTCGATGCGGCCGGCCTTGCGGAACACCGCCTTGGCCGCTTCGCTGAGGTCTTCCAGATAGGCGCCGGCCTTCAGCTTCGAGACGGCGGCCGTCTGGGCTTCCAGCACCAGGTCGTAGAGCACCTTCTGCTCGGGCGTGAACTTGCCCGACGCCGGGAAGGTGCGAGTGACGTCGCAGGCATAGCCGCCGACCGAAGCCCCGGCGTCGATCAGGATCAGCTCGCCGCCATGCACCATGCCGGTGGCGGTGGCGTAGTGCAGCGAGGCGGCGTTGCGGCCCGAGCCGACGATGCTGTCATAGGCCAGGCCCGTGCCGCCGGCGCGGCGGAAGGCGCTCTCGACGATGAAGCGCAGCTCGTTCTCGGACATGCCGGGCTTGGCCTGCTGCATGGCCGCCAGGTGGCCGGCGCGGGTGGCGTCCATGGCCTTGCGCATGATCTCCAACTCGCGCGGCTCCTTCACGCAGCGCAGACGAGGCAGCAGGCCCGTATCGTCACGGACGGCGCAGCCCGGCACGCGCTGGGCGACCTTGCCGTAGAGCTCCAGGACCGGAGAGACGGGCGCATTGGCCGAGCCGATCGGTCCCAGATAGCGCAGCTCCTTGGAGCGCGAGGCCAGGGATGTCACCAGGCCGCCCAGGGCCGAGGTGCGCATCACCCGCTGGACGCCGACGCGCTGTTCCAGCATCGCGCCCAGCGGCATGCGCTCCTGGTTCCAGCGCTCGGTTTCGGTGTCGCGCGAGGGCAGCAGCAGCCACTCCTTCACGGTGCGCTCGGCCGGGGCCAGGACCAGGATGGCGCCGGGCTCGTCGACGATGCCGGTCAGCCAGGCGAAGTCGCCGTTCTGATAGAAGGGCGACGCGACCGGGGCGCTGCTCTCGACGGCGTTGGCGCCGTAGATCACCGCCACGCCGGTCTTCAGCTGTTCCATCAGCTTGGCGCGGCGGGCGCGGTAGACGTCCGGCGCGAACGGGCTGGTCCCGGCGGGCGTGGCGTAGCCGGCCGGCGGCAGGACCTGAGCCCCGGCATGGAAGGCCGCCCCGGCGGCCAGGGTGGCGCTGACGCCGGTCAGCAGCCTGCGACGATCAAATTGCATGGTGAGGCCCCTCTTCGCCGAGAGGTTGGCATGGCCGGCTCAAACGAAAAAGGCCCGGGATCGCTCCCGGGCCTTTCCGTTAGTCACTTGAAGCAGAAGCCTACTCGCTGTCGGCCCCGGACGCCCATCGGGCGTCCGAGTTTCCGAGTGTCTCGGACGCCTATTCGGCGTCCGAGAGCGCGATCTCGGCCGGCAGCGGCTCCATCGCTTCTTCGCGCTGCTGGGCCAGCTGCTCGTCGCGCTTGGCGGCGACGCGCTGCAGGCTGCGCAGGTAGGAACCCGTACCGGCGGGGATCAGACGACCCACGATGACGTTTTCCTTCAGGCCTTCCAGGGTGTCGGTCTTGCCGTGCACCGAGGCTTCGGTCAGGACGCGGGTCGTTTCCTGGAACGACGCGGCCGAGATGAAGCTCTTGGTCTGCAGCGAGGCCTTGGTGATGCCCAGCAGCACCGGCTGGGTCACAGCCGGACGGCCGCCGCGGGCGATCGCCTTGTCCTGTTCCTTGTCGAACTCGGGCTTATCCAGGTGGTCACCCTTGATGAGGCCCGTGTCGCCCGGCTCGAGGATCTCGACCTTCTGCAG
>NZ_JAGIBH010000030.1 GCF_017744445.1 Caulobacter sp. | reverse complement strand
CAGATAACGCTCACGCCGGCCATCCTCACGGCAGAGAACAGCCTGGCGGAGCGGTCGTCCGAGCCGAAACACAAACAAACCTTACGGTCTCCGGGTTCGCCCGGCCGCTCCGTCACCTCCCCACCCACCTTCAGCGGCTGGCCGCGTGAAGCGGCGGAGCTGTGAGCGTCAATCCGCGAAGTAAGCCACGTGGACGTGCATGTGACCGATGTCCTTGCCCTGGAAGACCAGGCCGTTGGGGCCGATGTGGATGTGCTTGTCCAGGTCGTCGCGGTGCAGCTCGACCGTGTCGCCGTGACAGGTGTCGGTCAGGCGGATGGTCTCGGGCACTTCGGTGGCGGTCGGGTCCAGGGCGGTGAAGCCGTTGGTGGTCAGGATGCCGAACTGGCGCCACTTTTTCGGCTTGGCTTCCTTGCCGTTCCAGTTCTCGCCCAGCCGGGCGCTGGCGATGTGCTTGACCGGGATGTCGCTGATGCCGAACAGCTTTTCGCGCTTCCATTGCTGGTAGAACCAGCTGTCGACGCTGCCGGCCGAGCAGAAATTTTCGCTGACGACGTTGGGCCAGTTGTCGCGGATCGCCTGGGCGCGAGCGTTGAACAGCTGGAAATAGCCGTTCGGCTCGAAATTGGTCTGCTCGCCCTTGCCCTCGACCTTCTGGCTGTCGACGCGGCTGGTGAAGTACAGGCAGCCCGGGTTCCAGGAGTGCGACATGAAGAGCTCATAGAAGCCCTCATGCATGATGATGTCGGCGTCGGTGAAGACGATCCAGTCGGCGTCCTTCAGGCCCTTGAGGCCATCGTTCAGCATCTTGCCCTTGTTGAAGGCGTGGTCGTCCTCGAAGCAGCGGTCCGAGATCACCAGGGTCGCGCCGTTCTCCTTGACGACCTCCTGAGTGCGCAGGTCGTCGCTGGAGGTGACGACGATGATCTCGTCGAACTCGCGCATGTTCTGGGGCAGGGTCTGGGCCAGGTCGTCGCCATAGCCGACCGAGGTCAGGACGCAGGCCAGCTTGCGCGGCTTGGTCGAGTTGTGGCCGATGCCGACGCGGCGGCCCGAGCTGGCGTCGCCGACATAGTTGTCGCGCGTCTCGACCTGGCGCTTCTGCATGTGCAGTTCGGGGTCGAACATCTCGTAGGCGCGCTTGCGGATCGCCGGGCTGCCCAGCTTCTTCAGGATCGCCTTGTGCTCGGCCGAGATGATGTCGCGGTCCAGGAGGTCCAGCTGCGACGGACCCGGCTGAGCCAGGCCGCAATAGTTGCAGAGATCCAGCTGATCCTTGAAGTCGTCGGGCGTGCGCTGCCACCAGCCTTGCTCGACCGGCCAGGCGCGCGCGCCGTCGAAATACAGGCGGTCGATGGCGCCGGCCACTTCGCAGAAATAGGCGCCCTTATCGTTGATCGTCGCCGACCACAGCTTCTGCACCCAGCAATTGTCGCGGTTGTACTCCCACTCGGCGTCCGACATGCCGGTCGCCTGGGTGTAGTCCTTGCGGCTGATCAGCAGCGCCTGGTGCTGGCCCGCGGTCTCGTGGGTGTTGGTGTTGAAGTGGCTGTAGACCTCCATGATGGTCTCGTAGTTCTTGTAGAACCCGTTCCCGAGGCTGGTCCAAAGCCCGCGGCCGTTCGAGCGGTCGAACAGGCGCTGGGTGGCGAAGTCGTTGAAGTCCTTGATGGGCGCGCGGCCGTTCGAGGTGTTCTCGCCGCCCCACAGCTCGGCGAAGCGGCGCGAGATCTGCTCGAAATTGCCGTGCAGGGTCGGTTCGCCGGCGATGACGCCGATCACCTTGTTGGGGGCGTTCCAGCCCTCCATGCTTTTGACGGAGCGCTCGAAGGTCTCCAGCTCCATGTCGCGGCGCTGGGTCTGGTGCGGGATCAGCCGCGTACAGTTCGAGCAGGCCAAGTGGCACTTGGTGCTGATGTCGATCTGGACGATGTCCATGTCGGCGGGCGAGCGCATCGGGATCTCCGTTCCGGGCGCACCCGATTCGGGGTGCGGCGGTTAACACGGAACATGCATCCGTTAACTATCCGGGTCGATAATACGGATCGCCGCACCCGGAGTTACCCACGCTTTTTACAGCTCAAGGGCGTAAAGTCGACGATCCCGGCGCTCGCCGTCCCGGTGCACGGCGCCTTTCAGATAGCCCTCGGCCTTGAAACCCAGCTTCTGCAGCAGGTGCTCGGCGCGGTTGTCGCCGACGTGGGTGCTGGCCACCAGGCTCTTCAGGCCGCTGCTGGCGCCGTAAGCGAGGAGGGCGCTGACCGCCTCGGCGCCGAAGCCCTGGCCCCAGCCCTTGCGATCGACCACGAAGCGGATCTCGGCCCGATCGTGGCGCTTGTCGATGTCGATGAACTCGCAATAGCCCAGGAACGCGCCGCTCATCGTGTGACGGATACACCAATAGGCGGCGTCGCCGGCGCCCATCTGGTCGACCTGGGCGGCGACGCGGCCGGCCACCTCGTCGGGATCCTCGATCGGCTCCTGATCCAGATTCGACATCACCTCCGCGTCACTGAGGAACGGATAGATCAGGGGCGCGTCGTCGACCGTCAGGGGGGCGAGGGTCAGGCGTTCGGTCTCGAGGATCATGCGGTCCGGAGATTCAGCTTTGGGACTTGCGTGGGGGAGCACGCTTCCCAGCTATGGCGCGTAGCCGCCTCTAGTGGTAGAGGGGCCGCTTCGTTTTTCGCGCGGCATTTCGCCCGCGCCCGGATCGAGAACAACTTCGTCATGCTCATCGGCGTCCTGCTGGCCATCAATATCGTCGTCTGCCTCGGTCTGATCGGGGTCGTCCTGCTGCAACGCTCGGAAGGCGGCGCGCTGGGCATGGGCGGCGGCAACACCGGCTTCATGACCGCTCGCGGCGCCGGCGACCTGCTGACCCGCACCACCTGGATCCTGTTCTCCATCTTCCTCGTCATCAGCCTGACGCTGACGATCCTGACCGGTCGCTCGAACACCGGCGGCTCGGTCACCGACCGCCTGAACATCAAGAGCCTGGACGCTAAGACCCTGAACGCGGCGCCGCTGCCTCAGGCTCCCGCGATCGATCCGTCGGCCGCCCAGCCGGGCGCCATCCAGGCTCCGACCCCGCAGATCAACGCGCCGGCCCCGACCGCGCCGCAGCCCTCGCTGCTGGCGCCGGCCGAACCGGCCAAGAAGCCGGCCGCCAAGGCCGCTGCCAAACCGGCGGAAGCGGCTCCGGCCGCCGCGGCGACCCCGACGGTCGCGGCTCCGCCGGCCGAACAGCCCAAGCCATAACCGTCGCAGGACGGATCTGAACCGACCCCCGAGGGCAACCTCGGGGGTTTAATCTTGTTGATGAACGCAGGTCTTTTCACCGGCGTCGTCGAATCACGGGTAATCTGATCGCCCATGACGCGGTACATTTTCATCACCGGCGGCGTGGTTTCCTCGCTTGGCAAGGGTTTGGCCTCGGCGGCGCTTGGCGCGCTGCTGCAAGCGCGTGGCTACACGGTTCGCCTTCGTAAGCTCGACCCCTATCTCAACGTCGATCCGGGCACGATGAGCCCGTATCAGCACGGCGAGGTCTTCGTGACCGACGACGGGGCGGAAACCGACCTCGACCTGGGCCACTACGAGCGCTTCACCGGCGTGTCGGCCAAGAAGGCCGACAACATCACGACGGGCCAGATCTACAAGACGATCATCGAGAAGGAACGCCGCGGCGACTATCTGGGCGCGACCGTCCAGGTGATCCCGCACGTCACCAACGAGATCAAGGACTTCGTCCTGTCTCCGGCCATGGACGAGACGGGCAAGAAGCCGGTCGACTTCGTGCTGGTCGAGATCGGCGGCACCGTCGGCGACATCGAGGGCCTGCCGTTCTTCGAAGCCATCCGCCAGCTGCGCCAGGACCTGCCGCGCGGCCAGAGCTGCTACGTGCACCTGACCTTGCTGCCGTTCATCAAGACGGCCGGCGAGATGAAGACCAAACCGACCCAGCACTCGGTCAAGGAGCTGCGCTCGATTGGCATCCAGCCCGACATCCTGCTGTGCCGCTGCGAGCAGGAGATCCCGGCCGAGGAAAAGCGCAAGATCGCGCAGTTCTGCAACGTGCGGCCCAGCGCCGTCATCCAGGCTATGGACAGCTCCTCGATCTACGCCGTGCCGATCGACTACCACCAGGAAGGCCTGGACGCCGAGGTGCTGGACGTCTTCGGCATGCACGACGCGCCAGCGCCGGATCTGTCGCGCTGGAAGACCATCGACGACACCGTCCAGCATCCGGATGGCGAGGTCACCATCGCCGTCGTCGGCAAATATACCGTCCTGAAGGACGCCTATAAGTCGCTGATCGAAGCCCTGCACCACGGCGGCCTGGCCAACAAGGTCAAGGTCAACCTGGACTGGGTCGAGAGCGAGACCTTCGAGGGCGACGAGGGCGCGGCCGCGGCCCGCCTGGAGAACGCCCACGCCATCATGGTGCCCGGCGGCTTCGGCGAGCGCGGCGCGGAAGGCAAGATCCGCGCGGCCCAGTTCGCCCGCGAGCGCAAGGTGCCGTACTTCGGCATCTGCTTCGGCATGCAGATGGCCGTCATCGAGACCCTGCGGAACGTCGCCGGCATCGCCGACGCCACTTCCAGCGAGTTCGGCCCCACCGAGCGTCCGGTGGTCGGCATCATGACCGAGTGGATCAAGGGCAACGAGACCGTCCAGCGCCGCGCCAATGACGACCTGGGCGGCACCATGCGCCTGGGGGCCTATGACGCCGTCCTGACGGCCGGTTCGAAGGTCGCCGAGATCTATGGCGGCACCGAGATCAGCGAGCGCCACCGCCACCGCTACGAGGTCAATATCGGCTATGTCCACCTGATGGAGGACGCGGGCCTGAAACTGACCGGCCGTTCGCCCAACGGCGTGCTGCCCGAGATCGTCGAGCGGGACGACCATCCGTGGTTCATCGGCGTCCAGTACCACCCGGAACTGAAGAGCCGTCCGTTCGCGCCGCACCCGCTTTTCGCCAGCTTCATCGCTGCCGCGAAGGAGCACGGACGGCTTGTGTGACGCTTTTTCCCCAGGTGCTTGCACTTGGGGAGAGATTCGGGCATAAGCCCCCGCTCACGCGGCGGCCTGGGTCGAACCCAAGTCGCCGCTCCTAATTTTCACGCTCAGCGAGCAGAGTCACTTCGATGGCCGTTCCCAAAAGAAAAACTTCGCCTTCTCGCCGGAACATGCGCCGGTCGCACCACGCCCTGGGCGCCAACTCGTTCATCGAGGACAAGGACACCGGTGAGCTGCGCCGTCCGCACCATGTCGATCTGAAGACCGGCATGTACAACGGCAAGCAGATCCTGACGCCGAAGGAAGACTAAGGTCTCCTTCCGTCACTGACGGCTTTGAAGACGCCGCTCGGGTCGCCCGGGCGGCGTTTTTCGTCGTATTTCCGTCACGAAATAAAAGAACGGTGTTACGCTTCCGGTAAGGGAGGTACGCCCATGCTCACACGCCGCGACATAGCGGCGGGACTGGGTCTTTCGCTAGCCGCGCCACCAGCGCTGGCTGGCGCGATCACGCCGGTTTCGCTGTCTCAGACACCGCCCGCGCCGGTCCCGCCCACGGAGCAGCCTTTGCTGGTCCTGGACGCCTCGCTGGACCAGGACGCCCGCCTGACCGTGCCGGTCATGATCAACGGGCAGGGGCCTTTCCAATTCGTCGTCGACACCGGTGCTGACCGCAGCGTCCTGACGCCCAGCGTGGCGGAGCGCCTGGCCTTGCCGCGCGGACCGGACGTGATGGTGCACGGGGTCTCTGGTTCGGTTCTCAGCCAGACCGCGCTCGTGACCCTGCTGCGCAGCGGGGATTCGCGCCTGACCGACGCGACCCTGCCGGTCCTGCCGTTCGAGCGCATCGGCGCCGACGGCCTGCTGGGCGTCGACATCCTCGAAGACCGCAACATCGTCATCGACTTCCGCAAGAAGCAGCTGGAGATCCGCCGCAGTTCGCCGGTCAACGGTTCGTTCCGCCTGCCGCGCGAGGTCTCGGTCATGGCCGACGAGAAGTTCGGGCGGCTGACCCTGGCCGACTCGCGGATCGCCGGGGCGCGGTCGCTGGCTTTCATCGATTCCGGGGGCGGGGTCAGCATCGGTAACATGGCCCTGGCCCGCGCCATCGCCGCCCGCCGACGCCGTTCGCCCGACCACTTCCAGCCGGCCCGGCTGCTGACCGCCGGCGGCGAGATGCTGCTGGGTGAGTTCCGCGTCGTGCCCTCCATCACCATGGGCGAACTGCGGATCACCAACATTCCGATGGCTTTCGCCGACCTGCACATTTTCGACGTCTGGGGGCTGAACGACCGCCCGGCGGCGCTGCTGGGCGTCGATGTGCTGCGCCTGTTCGCCCGGGTCGAGCTGGACTTCGGGATCGGGCGGGTGCTGTTTCGGCTGGGGCAGGGCGGTCTGATCGCCCCGACGCTCAGCGCCTAGGCTACCGTGCCAAATCTACTGGGAACGGCCGCGCGCCATCACCTGGCGGCGGCGCTCCTCGACCTTTTCCGGCGTGACTTCGCGATTGTGACCGGTAGAGCGGGCGTTCTCGGTTTCGAGGCCGTCGCCGAACGTCTGGGCGTAGCCCTCGTCGATCAGCGCCTTGTAGAACGACAGCGTCTCGACCGGGATCGAGGCCATGTCCTGCGCCAGCTTCAGGGCAGTCGGCAACAGGTCGCCGGCCGGTACGACGCGATTGACCAAGCCCCAGTCGGCGGCGGTGCGGGCGTCTAGGAAGTTGCCGGTCAAGGACAACTCCTTGGCGCGATAGATCCCGATCAGCCGCGACAGCTTCTGCGACAGGCCCCAGCCCGGCATGATGCCGACGCGGGCATGGGTGTCGGCGAAGCGAGCGTTCTCCGAAGCGACCAGCACGTCGCAGGCCAGGGCCAGCTCGAAGCCGCCGGTGATGGCCACGCCGTTGATCGCGCCGATCACCGGCTTGCGGCAGGTCTCGACCGCGCGGACGGGGTTTGAGCGCGCATCCTGATCATTCGCGGCGCCCAGGCCGTCAGCGCCCAGTTCCTTGAGGTCCAGGCCGGCGGTGAAGGCCTTCTCGCCCGCGCCGGTCAGGATCACCACGCTGACCTTGGGATCGGCGTCCAGCGCGACCATGGCGTCGTACAGAGCCTGTCGCAGTCCTTTGGAAAGGGCGTTCATGGCCTCAGGTCGATTGAGGGTGACGATGGCTGTCGGGCCGCGCCGTTCGACGTCCAGCATGGGATCCTCCCGTTCCTGACTGACGATCAGTGAGCCTCCCTCGGGGAAGTCAAGTTGCGCACGGCTCGCATGGCGGCTAAAGGCTGCCGCGCCTTTTGGCCTTGAGGAGCAGTCCATGACCGAGATCGTCGACATCATCGCCCGCGAAATTCTCGACAGCCGGGGTAACCCGACCGTCGAAGTCGACGTCATCCTGGAAGACGGCGCGTTCGGTCGCGCCGCGGTGCCGTCGGGCGCCTCGACCGGCGCTCACGAAGCCAACGAAAAGCGTGACGGCGACAAGGCCCGCTATCTGGGCAAGGGCGTCCAGCAGGCCGTCGACGCCGTCAACGGCGAGATCTTCGACGCCCTGTCGGGCGTGGACGCTGAAGACCAGCGCCGCCTGGACAACCTGCTGATCGAGCTGGACGGCACGCCGAACAAGGCCCGCCTGGGCGCCAACGCCATCCTGGGCGTCTCGCTGGCCGCCGCCAAGGCCGCCGCCGAGTCAGCCGGCCTGCCGCTCTACAAGTACGTCGGCGGCGTGAACGCCCGCGTGCTGCCGACTCCGATGATGAACATCATCAACGGCGGCGCCCACGCCGACAATCCGATCGACATCCAGGAATTCATGATCCTGCCGACCGGCGCCAAGGAGTTCCGCGAAGGCCTGCGCATGGGCGTCGAGATCTTCCACGCCCTGAAGGGCGCCCTGAAGGACGCCGGCCACAACACCAACGTCGGCGACGAGGGCGGCTTCGCCCCAAACCTGGCGTCGGCCGAAGCCGCGCTGGACTTCATCGTCAAGGCTGGCGAGAAGGCCGGCTACAAGGCCGGTGAGGACTTCGTCCTGGGCCTGGACGTCGCCTCGACCGAGTTCTTCAAGAACGGCAAGTACGAGCTGGAAGGCGAGGGCAAGTCGCTCGACCCGGCCCAGATGGTCGACTATCTGGCGGGCCTGGCCTCGAAGTTCCCGATCCTGTCGATCGAGGACGGCATGGCCGAGGACGACTTCGAAGGCTGGAAGCTGCTGACCGACACCCTGGGCAAGAAGGTCCAGCTGGTCGGCGACGATCTGTTCGTCACCAACCCCAAGCGCCTGCAGATGGGCCTGGACAAGGGCCTGGCCAACTCGATCCTGGTGAAGGTCAACCAGATCGGCACGCTGTCGGAAACCATCGACGCCGTCGAACTGGCCCACCGCCACGGCTACACCAGCGTCATGAGCCACCGCTCGGGTGAAACCGAGGACTCCACGATCGCCGACCTGGCCGTCGCCCTGAACTGCGGTCAGATTAAGACCGGCTCGCTGGCCCGCTCGGACCGTACGGCCAAGTACAACCAGCTGCTGCGCATCGAAGAGATGCTGGACGATCAAGGCGTCTACGCCGCTCGCGCGGCGTTGAAGGGCCGCTAAGAGCCCTTCCAGACCGTTGGAAATGACGAGGGCGCGGCTTCCGAAAGGGGCCGCGCCTTTTGTTTTGCGCGGGTTTTAGGTCGCGATTCTGACGCTCGCCGCGCCATTTCCTCGTCAGCCGAAATGGTTGCTGGCGCGGTTAACCCACAAATTTTCTAAAAGCTGAGCAGTCGTTTCAAACGAGACCATTTCCGTGCCGTTCGCGGTCGCGAAATGGCTTCGGCGATGCGGCATCTAGATGCTGGTGAAACCATCTCATCTGAAAGCATCGTTCGCCTAATTCGCGAACCGGTGATAACCCTTCTCAATGCCTGGATTTAGAAGGCGTTAAGCACGGTCTGCGACTCTGCGAGTCCCTCTCTGGGACGCTGAAATGTTCGCCCGACTGCAACCCTTCCTGCCGACCGCGGCGATCTTTTTCCTGATTTTCTACTTCGCCTTTCACGCTCTGACGGGTGATCGAGGCCTGCTGTCGATCTCGCAACGCAATGCGGACCTCGCAGCAAAAACAAAGGAACTCAGGAAGATACGCGCGGAGAGGATGGACCTGGAGGCGCGTGCTCGTCTATTACGCAGCGGCAGTCTGTCGGCTGATCTCTTGGAGGAGCGTGCGCGTTCCCTCCTAGGATATGCCGACCCAAGGGACTATGTGATCCGGGTCAAGCGTCCTAGCTGACCGATCCCGTATTCTCTCGGAATCGATTGCGGATCGGCCTGAGGATCGCCAGATCCCGGGTTGGTCCAAGAGTGCACCAGGGTATTTCCTTCGCGGAACCGACGATTTTTCGGCGGGAAACATCCTCAGGACGAAGGCCGCGATGAAGATTGGCCAGGGAGATTTGAATGGCGCGTACGCGCAAGGCTGAGGCCTCTGAGGGGAAGGCGCCGGAAACCGGTGTCAACGCCTTCGTCGGCAAGGACGAACTCCTGAAATTCTATCAGGACATGCTGCTGATCCGCCGCTTCGAGGAGCGCGCCGGCCAGCTGTACGGCATGGGCCTGATCGGCGGCTTCTGCCACCTGTACATCGGTCAGGAAGCCATCGCGGTCGGCATGCAGTCGATCTCGCAGAAGGGCGACCAGATCATCACGGGCTATCGTGACCACGGCCACATGCTGGCCGCCGGCATGGATCCCCGCGAGGTCATGGCCGAACTGACCGGCCGCGCCGGTGGTTCGTCCAAGGGCAAGGGCGGGTCGATGCACATGTTCGACATCGCCACCGGCTTCTACGGCGGTCACGGCATCGTCGGCGCCCAGGTGGCGCTCGGCACCGGCCTGGCGCTGGCCAACAGCTACAAGGGCAATGGCAACGTCTCGTACGCCTATATGGGCGACGGCGCGGCCAACCAGGGCCAGGTCTACGAGAGCTTCAACATGGCCCAGCTGTGGAAGCTGCCGGTCGTGTACGTGATCGAGAACAACCAGTACGCCATGGGCACCAGCGTCGAGCGCGCCGCCTCGGAAACCGCGTTCCACAAGCGTGGCGCCTCGTTCCGCATCCC
>NZ_JAGIBH010000002.1 GCF_017744445.1 Caulobacter sp. | reverse complement strand
CCTGGCCGGTCAGGTTGCCGGCCATCAGGTTGACGTTGTCGGTCAGCTCCTTCCAGGTGCCGGCCACGCCCTTCACCTGGGCCTGACCGCCCAGCTTGCCTTCGGTGCCGACCTCGCGGGCCACGCGGGTCACTTCCGAGGCGAAGGCGTTCAGCTGGTCGACCATGATGTTGATGGTCGACTTCAGCTCCAGGATCTCGCCCTTCACGTCGACGGTGATCTTCTTGGAGAGGTCGCCATTGGCCACGGCGGTGGTGACGTCGGCGATGTTGCGGACCTGGCCGGTCAGGTTGGCGGCCATGAAGTTGACGTTGTCGGTCAGGTCCTTCCAGGCGCCGGTGACGCCCTTGACCTGGGCCTGGCCGCCCAACTTGCCTTCCGTACCCACTTCGCGGGCCACGCGGGTGACTTCCGAGCTGAACGAGTTGAGCTGGTCCACCATGGTGTTGATGGTGTTCTTCAGCTCCAGGATCTCGCCCTTCACATCGACGGTGATCTTCTTGGAGAGGTCGCCCATGGCGACGGCGGTGGTGACCTCGGCGATGTTCCGCACCTGGCCGGTCAGGTTGCCGGCCATCAGGTTGACGTTGTCGGTCAGCTCCTTCCACGTGCCGCCGACCCCGGTGACGTTGGCCTGGCCGCCCAGCTTGCCTTCCGTACCCACTTCGCGGGCCACGCGGGTCACTTCCGAGGCGAAGGCGTTCAGCTGATCGACCATGACGTTGATGGTCGACTTCAGCTCCAGGATCTCGCCCTTCACGTCGACGGTGATCTTCTTGGAGAGGTCGCCATTGGCGACGGCGGTGGTCACCTCGGCGATGTTGCGCACCTGACCCGTCAGGTTGGCGGCCATGAAGTTGACGTTGTCGGTCAGGTCCTTCCAGGCGCCGGTCACGCCCTCGACTCGCGCCTGGCCGCCCAGCTTGCCTTCGGTGCCGACTTCGCGGGCCACGCGGGTCACTTCGCTGGCGAAGGCGTTCAGCTGGTCCACCATGACGTTGATGGTGTCCTTCAGCTCCAGGATTTCCCCGCGCACGTCGACGGTGATCTTCTTGGAGAGGTCGCCGCGGGCCACGGCGGTGGTGACCTCGGCGATGTTGCGGACCTGGCCGGTCAGGTTGCCGGCCATGAGGTTGACGTTGTCGGTCAGTTCCTTCCAGGCGCCGGTGACGCCCTTGACCTGGGCCTGGCCGCCCAGCTTGCCTTCCGTACCCACTTCGCGGGCCACGCGGGTGACTTCCGAGGCGAAGCTGTTGAGCTGGTCCACCATGGTGTTGATGGTGTTCTTCAGCTCCAGCACCTCGCCCTTCACGTCGACGGTGATCTTGCGGCTGAGGTCGCCGTTGGCGACGGCGGTGGTCACTTCGGCGATGTTGCGGACCTGGCCGGTCAGGTTGCCGGCCATCAGGTTGACGTTGTCGGTGAGGTCTTTCCAGGCGCCGGTGACGCCCTTGACCTGGGCCTGGCCGCCCAGCTTGCCCTCGGTGCCAACTTCACGGGCCACGCGGGTGACTTCCGAGGCGAAGCTGCCCAGCTGCCCCACCATGGTGTTGACGACCTTGCCGGTGCGCAGGAACTCGCCGCGCAGGGGGCGGTCCTCGTTCTCCAGGTCCATGGTCTGGGAGAGGTCGCCATTGGCGACGGCGCCGATCACCCGGGCCATTTCGGCGGTCGGGTGCACCATGTCGGTGATCAGGCTGTTGACGTTCTCGACGCTCTCGGCCCAGGCGCCGACCGCGCCCGGCAGCTGGGCGCGCTGGTTGATCTTGCCCTGGCGGCCCACGACGTCGCGCAGGCGCTCGAACTCCTTGGAGATCCGGTCGTTCAGGTCGACAGCGTCGTTGAAGGCCTCGGCCAGCTCGCCGTCCAGGCCCGACAGGTCGGTCGGCAGGCGGACCGAGAAGTCGCCGCGGCGGAACGCGCGCAGCGCCGCCAGCAGCTGATGGCCGTCGAGCTCGCGGCCGCTGGCGGACCGCTCCAAAACGCCTTGCATTTCCATGCACCCCCACGTGCGTTGACTGACGTTTTGGGGGTGAGGGGCGGCAGTCGAACCTTGACCGTACCGCCTAGAGCAAACCCACCCCCAAACTAATCCGACAACGCGGCTGTTGGGGGTGAGTTCCGAAGCTTTGCAATTTGACCGTCAGCTGACCTTCGACAGGCGCAGGTCCTGGTAGTCGTAGCTGAAGTCGGCCAGGGGCGAGACCGCCTTGACCAGGGCCGAAACCACCTTGCCGTCCTTGAGGTCGAAGGTGATGAAGGCGTCCTCCTGGGTGCGGTCGTCAAAGGTGGTCTTGAACATCTCGCCGTCGAACGGATCCAGCTTGCCGCGCAGGGCCGGGGTCTTGTCGAACGAGACGTGCAGGCCCTGCTTCTTGCCCTTGCCCGTCAGGCTGATGGTCACCGTACCGTACCAAGGATCACGATAGACGCCGGCATAGGACGCCAGCGGCAGGCTGGGCTTGGCCCCACCCGGCGTGGCGGTGGTGGTGGCGCGGGCGGCGTCCTTGATCGTGTCGGCTTCCGACTGGGCCTGGACGCGCTTGGACGAGGCGATCCAGTCGAAGTCGCCGCGCCCTTGCAGCCGGTCGGGCCCGCCATAGCGCAGGGTGCGCAGGACCGGGGCCTCCTCGGCATTGGTCATGATCATGATGCCCGACTTCCGGCCCGGCAGCAGGCCGGTGTACGAGATGAAGCCTGCGAGGCCCCCGGTGTGCCACAGCAGGCGCTCGCCGCGATGGTCCTGGACGAACCAGCCCAGGCCATAGGCCTGCATCGTGGGGCGCACCGGGTTCTCGTCGCTGGGGCCGTCGGCCCAGGCGGTGATGGTCTGGGGCTTCCACATCTCCTTGGCCGAGGGCTCGCCCCACAGGCGCTTGCCGCCGGGCGTCATGCCCAAGCCCAGCTGGACCAGCATCCACTGGCCGATGTCCCTGGGCGTGGTGTTGACCCCGCCGGCGGGCGCGGCCGAGGCGAAGCTGTTGTCGAAGGGCAGGACCGTCTGCGGGCCCAGGCCCCGGACCGGCGGACCCAGGCGCGCGTGCGGCGCGGCCCGGCGGCTCTTGTCGACCAGGGACGGGCTGGAGACGGTGCTGGTCATGGCCAGGGGATCGAAGATCCGGGCCTTGATCACCGCTTCCCACGACTGGCCGGTGACCGCCTCGATCACCGCCCCGGCGGCGACGTAGAGGACGTTGTCATAGGCATAGCCGCCCCGGAACTGGCCGCCGATCGGCAGGTACTTCAGCCCCGCCACGATGTCGGCGCGGGTGTGGGTCGGGTCGGGCCAGATCATCAGGTCGCCGGCGCCCAGCGACAGGCCGCTGCGGTGGACCAGCAGATCGCGGACGGTCATCAGCTTGGTGACCACCGGGTCGCTCATCTGGAAGTTCGGCAGGTGCTTGGTCACCGGATCGTCCCAGGCCAGCTTGCCGTCCTCGACCAGCATGGCGATCAGGGCGGCGGTCATGGCCTTGGTGTTGGAGGCGATGCCGAAGATGGTGTTCTCGTCGCAGCGATCCGGCTGGCCTAGCGTCTTGACGCCATAACCCTTGGCCAGGGTGATCTTGCCCTTCTCGACGACGGTGATCCCCAGGCCGGGCTGGTCGGGGAAGGCGGCCATGACCTCCTGCGCCAGCTTGTCGACGGCGGCGGCGACCGAGCCGGTCTCCTGCGCGAAGGCCTTGCTGCCGAACGCCGCGAGGCCGCCCGTGGCGAGAGCCGAGACGAGGGCGGAGCGGCGGGTCGTGGCAAGCATGGGCGGTCCTTACAGTGAAGGTCGCGAGGCTATTCCGATGCTCAAGGGCGCGGCAAGGCGCAATTATCATCCCTCTCTCATAGAGAGAGGGAGGGGCCCATTGCGCAGCAATGGGAGGGTGAGAGGTTACGACGTCAACCGGAGTGCCGGCACGCCGTCGAGCCTCGTAACCTCTCACCCCAACCCTCTCTCTAAGAGAGAGGGAGCTTAGTTGGCGCCATCCAAGAGTCTGCGCGCGATCACCTGCGCCTGAATCTCCCCCGCGCCCTCGAAAATGTTGAGGATCCGCGCATCGGCCAGCAGGCGGCTGGCCGCATACTCCATCGCGAACCCATTCCCGCCGTGGATCTGCAAGGCGTTGTCCGCCGCCGCCCAGGCCACCCGCGCCGCGATCAACTTGGCCATCCCGGCCTCCAGGTCGCAGCGCTTGCTCTCGTCCTTCTGGCGGGCGGCGTAGTAGGTCAGCTGGCGCACGCCCATGATCTCGGCGGCCATCATGGCCAGCTTGTTGGCGACGCGGGGGAACTCGAAGATCGCCTGGCCGAACTGCTGCCGGTCCAGGGCGTAGGCCAGGCCCGTCTCCAGCGCCGCCTGGGCCACGCCGACGGCGCGGGCGGCGGTCTGGATGCGGGCGCTCTCGAAGGTGGCCATCAGCTGCTTGAAGCCCTGGCCGGGGACGCCGCCCAGCAGGTTCTCGGCGGGCACGGCAAAGCCGTCGAAGCCCAGTTCGAACTCCTTCATGCCGCGATAGCCGATCACCCCGATCTCGCCGCCGCTCATGCCGTCGGCCGGGAAGTCTTCGCCCTCCACGCCGCGCGGCTTGGGAGCCAGCAGCATGGAGAGGCCGCGATAGTCGGTCGTCGCCGGATCGGTGCGGACCAGCAGGGTCATGACGTCGGCGCGGGCGGCGTGGGTGATCCAGGTCTTGTTCCCGGTCACCACATAGTGGTCGCCCTTCAGCTCGGCGCGGGTGCGCAAGGACCCCAGGTCAGAGCCGGTATTGGGCTCGGTGAAGACGGCCGTCGGCAGGATCTCGGCGCTGGCGATCTTCGGCAGCCAGTATTGCTTCTGGGCGTCGGTGCCGCCGGTCAGGATCAGCTCGCCGGCGATCTCCGAGCGGGTGGCCAGCGAGCCGACGCCGATCCAGGCGCGGGAGAGTTCTTCCGACACCACGCACATGGCCGTCTTGCCCATGCCGCTGCCGCCGTATTCCTCCGGGATGGTCAGGCCGAAGACGCCCAGGGCGCCCAGCTCCTCGACCAGCTCGATCGGGATCAGCTGGTCCTTCAGGTGCCACTCGTGGGCGTTAGGTGTGACCTTCTCCTCGGCGAAGGCGTGGAACTGGTCGCGGATCATCTCGAAGGTCTCGTCGAGACCGGTCTGCTCCAGGGTGGGCTTGCCGCGCGCCTCGGACAGATGCTTGGCGACGCGGGTCTTCACGGCCTGGGTCCCGCCCTCGACCATCAGCTTCATCAGGCCGTTGGAATAGAGCCGGTTCAGCACCGCGCGGTCTTCGACCAGGTGCGCGGGCCGGACGATCTCGCCCTGGTTCATCGGCACGCCGCCGACCAGTTGGGCGCAGTATTCGGAGAACAAGAGCTGGGCCAGCAGGGCCTCGACCTCGCCGAACTTGCCCTCGTCCTGCAGGCGCTCGGCCCAGCCGGCGACCTGGTTCAGCAGCTCGGCATAGGCCGCGTACCAGCCATAGCCGTGGACCCGGTGCTGGTGCACGTCGGCCAGCTTGCGGTCGACCTTGCCGTTCTCGCCGGAGATATGGGCCAGCACCTGCGGCTTGGCCTCGGCCACGAACAGACCGGCGGCGTCGGCCGCCTCGCGCAGCAGGCCGGTCAGGCCGGGCAGGACCAGGGTCTCACTTGCCGTATGCGTCATGCTTGCTCCCCAGCCTCGAACAGGCGTTTTCTTTCACCCTCGCGCTTTTCGCACGTGCGAGCAATGCCGCGCCGCAGCATGCGGTTCACAATCAGGGGAGAGAAACATGCTGACGGTCCACCACCTCAACGAGTCGCGCTCGCAGCGGATCCTGTGGCTGCTGGAGGAGCTGAACGTCCCCTACGAGATCGTCTTCCACACCCGCGATCCCAAGACCCGCCTGGCCCCGCCGTCGCTGCTGGCCGTGCATCCGCTGGGCAAGTCGCCGGTGATCACGGATGGCGACCTGACCGTCATCGAGTCCGGCGCGATCATCGACTACGTGATCCGCCGCCATGGCGAAGGCCGCCTGGCGCCCGATCCGGCCAGCGCCGACTACGACCGCTACCAGCAGTGGCTGCACTATGCCGAGGGCTCGGCCATGCTGCCGCTGATGCTCAACATGTATGTCGGCCGCCTGGGCGAGGCCGGCGCGCCGCTGCACCCGCGCATCCAGAGCGAGATCGCCAACCACCTGGCGTTCGTGAACGACCACCTGGCAGGGCGGGAGTATTTCGTCGGCGAGACCCTGACCGGCGCCGACATCCAGATGAGCTTCGTGCCCGAGGTGGCGAAAGCCATGGGCAAGCTGGCCGACTATCCGCACATGGCCGCCTGGATTGGGCGCATGCACGCCCGCCCGGCCTGGAAGACGGCGCTGGAGAAGAGCGGGCCTTACGCGCTGGGGGCTTGAAGCCCACCCCATACCCATCCCCGTATCCCCGGCGAAAGCCGGGGCCCAGATTCAGCCTGAGCGTCTTGGGATGACGCGCCCTTGGCCCCGCCAAACTAACGGGCGCCCTGGGTTCGATCTGGGTCCCGGCTTTCGCCGGGAAGACGGGTTTTGGGTTGGGCGCAAAGCCGCTCCCCCAAACTTTTTTCAACATGAACGAAATCTGCTGAACGGGTTCCCGCAACCGTTCAGCTTCGCCCTGTCATGGTCTGTCTCACGGGGTTGCTGACCCCGGAAACTTTCAAGGGACGAAGGAATACGACCATGACCAAGACCAACTCGATCAAGACCATCACCCTGACCCTGGGCGCCGCCGCCGCGGCCCTGTCGATGGCCGCCGCGCCGCAAGCCAATGCCGGCGTCGTCGGCTGCAAGGCCTCGGGCTCCAAGCAGGAAGTCGGCGCCGTCCTGGGCGGTCTGCTGGGCGGCCTGGCCGGCAACAAGATCGCCGGCAAGGGCGATCGCGGCACGGGCACGGCCATCGGCGCCGTGGTCGGCGCGGGCGCCGGTTCGGCGGTCGGCTGCAACATGCAAAAGAGCGAGGCGGCCAAGGACGTCGGCGGCATCTACAAGTCGGGCGGCTATCGCTACGCCCAGACCGTCGAGGCCGCTCCCCTGGTCAAGATGGACAAGAAGTACGTCACCCGCTCGACCGTGAACCTGCGGGCCGAAGCCTCCACCCGGGGCGAGCGCCTGGGTTCGGTCAGCTCGGGCTCGACCTTCCAGGCCCTGGGCCGCACCGGTGACGGCAAGTGGATCCTGGTCGGCCAGAACGGCGTCGGCGTCGGCTACGTCTCCAGCGCCTACGTCTACCGCGCCTAAGCGGGAGTCTTAGCTTTCGAGGGTGACGGGCGCCGAAACCGGCTTCCACTTTCGGCTGTCACCCTCGTCGAGCTTTCGGAGCGCGTCCGCTCCGTCCCTCTGGCCGCGCTCCGAGAAGAGAGCCCGCTCGGTCCACCCCCTAGGACCGGGCGGGCTTTTTCGTGCCTGCTAACCTGGCGCGCTAATTCGGGGCCTTGGCGAAGGCCAGGTTCAGGATCTGTCCGGACACGCCCCAGCTGCCGCCATGCTGCACGCTGGCCAGCCGGTTCTCCCGGGCGTCGAAGACCTCCAGCGTCGTGTGGCCTCCGCCGATGATCGTGCCCATCCGATGGATGGAGCGGGGCTCGACCGCCAGGCATGGGTTGGCGACCAGGGCGTCCATCCTGGCGCTATCGTCCGCGGGTAGGGTCCATGCGACCTTGGTGACGGTCGGGCGGGGCGGCTCGCCGTTCGGGCCGCGGATCGGAATTTCGGAGGTTCGCACGCCCTCGCCGCGCCACAGGCCGTCGGCCCCGCGCACGATCGCGAAGCTGCCGTGGACGATCTCAAGATGGCCGCCGGCCCAATACACCATCAGGCGCTGGCCGCTTTCGGGCGGCGGCGGGGCCTCGGTCTTGGCGCGCAGCGCCCTGTGCTCCTCCAGGGCCGGACGCGGCGTCCGCCACGAGTCGGGCAGCGCCAGGTCGGCCGCGTCGAAGGCGGGACAGCCGTGCTTCTTGGCGACCTTCTTGTAGCGGGCCAGTTCCTGCTTGGGCGTCAGCGGCTTGGGCGCGGCCAGGGCCGGCGCGGCGACGAGGAGGCTCAGGGCCAGGCAGAGGACGCGTCGCATGGAAACTCTTCCAAAGGTTTAGCGGCGCACTCTGGCGTGGAGCGACGGGGGTATCAACCCGCCCAAGCTCTACTGCCCCAGCGCGCTGACCCCGCCCAGCCAGGTCTGCCAGACCACCACCAGCGCCCAGTGCAGGATCACGGCCGGCCAGATCGAGCCGGTGACCCGCTTGGTGATCGCGCAGCCCAGGCCCAGCACCGCGCAGCACAGCAGGAAGTCGGGCCGCAGGAAGATCCCGGCGGCGGACTTCAGGAAGGTCACGGCCTCGAACACGTGCCAGGCGGTGTAGAGGGCGGTGGAGACGGCGATCTCCAGCCTGGGGCGCGCGCTTTCGTTGGGGCCGGGGGTCAGCAGGCCGCGGAACGGGATCTCCTCGCCCAGGGCGGGGATGAAGAACACCACCAGCATCCGCAGCGGCAGGCCGGGCTCGGTCGGCTGGAGGCGGTAGAGCCCGGTGACGAAGCCGATGACTAGCATCAGGGCGAGGGTGGCGGCGGAGACGGCGGCGCACAGCAGCCAGCCGCGCGGGGTGGGCAGGGTGCGCAGGCTGGTGAGGAGGCGGTGGCGGTAGACGTTCAAGCTCAGCGCCATTCCCCTCACTCCGTCTCCCCGGCGAAAGCCGGGGCCCAGATCGAACCCGTTGACGATGGAGAGGTACACGAGGCCGTGGGCGCGATCACCCCAAAGGCTCAGGCTGTATCTGGGCCCCGGCTTTCGCCGGGGAAACGGGAGTGGGAGTGGGAGTGGGAGTGGGGGTGGTTGGGGCTACCCCCTAAGTCCGCCACCGCAGCGTCTGGTCCCGCACCGGGTTCACGAACGCCCGCCCCTCGCGCTGGCTGTTGTTCCATTCGCGCTTGCACTGGTGGTACCAGCGCGCCTGCTGATCGGCGTCGCCCACCCACATCAGGGGCGGGTTGCACTGCAGGCCCGGCGTCTGGGCCGCGACGATCTTGCCGTCCTGGCGCAGGAAGGCGCGGGCGGCCATGCGGATGATCGGATAGAAGGCCGTGAAGGCCCAGTGATCCGACCACATGATCTGATTCATCCGGGTCTTGGTCGCGTTGATCGGCGTCATGGCCGACAGGGCCAGCACCTGCTTTTCCCCCACCGTCACATGCTCCCAGCGCAGGCCCGGCAGGCGGAAGGTGATCTCGGTCAGGGGCTCGCCGCCCAGGATGGCGTAGGCCTTGGAGTTCTTGGACGGCTCGTGCCGCACCATGGTGAAGCCGGCCTCCGAGGCGCGGAAGGTCTTCTTCTTCTCGTGCTGGCTGGTCTTGGTCCGCCACCACCACTGCTGGTGCACGTAAGGTCCGTGGGCCGGGTCGATCAGGCCCAGCACCGCGTGGTCGATGTGGATGTCGTAGTCCAGGTGGTCGACCAGCTTGGGCTTGCCGCCCACCACGCCGGGGATGGTCGGCGGCGGTTCCGGCGGCGCGCCGTCGAAGCGCGGGTTCGAGCTCATCCAGATCCACACCAGGCCCTGGGCCTCGACGGTCGGATACTTGCGCACCCGCACCTTGGAAATGTCGAAGTCGCTGTCGCCGGTCAGCGACGGGATCGACTTGCAGGCCCCGTCGGGGCCGAAGCGCCAGCCGTGATAGGGGCACTCGATGGTGTCGGTGCCATCGGCCTCGCGGTGGACGCGGCCGGCCGACAGGGCGGCGGCGCGGTGGGGGCAGATGTCGCGGATGGCGTAGACCTCGCCCTTGCGCGTGCGGCCCAGCAGGATCGGTTCGCCGAGGTACTCGCGCTTCTCGGCCTTGCCGGGTTTGATGTCCGGCGACAGGCAGGCGACGTACCAGGCGTCCCAGACGAAGCCCTCGCCGAACTTGTCGGTCATGGGTTTCGTGGCCGGCTTGGCGGACTTCAGCAGCGGGGCGTCGTCGGCGGGCATGGTGCGCTTCTTAGCGGTTGGGATAACGCTGTAACGTGAGGCGCAGTGTCACACGCGTGTGCGACAGCCGTATTCAGGCTCGAGAAATCGACAGCCAAAGTTGTGGGCGGATTACCTCCGCCAAGTCCCCCGACCGTGTTCCCCCGAACACGCCCCTTCCTGAGGAAGACGTCACCGCGACGCGGCGGTCTCCACCAGGCGCTGATAGAAGCGCACCATTCGCTCGACATTGTCCAGACTGATGTGCTCGTCGGTGCCGTGGATGATCTTGGTTTCCTCGACCTTCAGCACCAGCGGCTGGAAGCGGTACACGTCGCTGGCGACCCCGCCCATGTAGCGGCTGTCGGTGCCGGCGGTGACCAGGCCCGGCACGACGGGGGCGCGGCTCTCGTCGCCCGCCAGGACCGCGAGGGTCTTCCAGGCGTCCGAGCTGGTCGACGAGACGGCCGAGGGCTCGTCCGGCGTCTTGCTCCAGGCCAGCTGGACCGGCAGCTTGCCCACCGCGTCCTTGGCCCGCGCCATCACCGTGGCCGAGCTGTCGCCGGGCGCGATGCGGTAGTTGATCCAGGCGGTGGCGTCCTGCGGCAGGACGTTCTCCTTTGGAGATCCTTTGATCATGGTCGGCGCGATGGTGGTGTGCAGCATGGCCGCCCCCGCCGGGGTCTTGGCCGTGACCTTCACCAAGAGCGGCGAGAACAGCCAGGTGTTGGCGGCGAAGATCTTCACCTCGGGCTTGGCGTGCGGGGCGATGGCGCCCAGCATGTCGGCGCCAGGGCCCTGGAACTTCATTGGGAATTGGTGGTCGTTGATCGCCGCCACCGCCTTGGACAGGGCGACCACGCCGCCGCCGTCGGCCGGCGGGGCCGAGCTGTGGCCGCCCACGGCCGGGGCGGTGACCTTCAGGGTCGCGTAGCCCTTCTCGGCCGTGCCGATGATGGCGGCGGGCTTACCCGTGACGGGATGGTCGGCGACCACGGCCATGCCTTCGTCCAGCACGAACTGGGCCTTGATGTTGCGCGACCTCAAGAGGGCCGCGGCGGCGCGGGCGCCCACGCCGCGCACCTCCTCGTCATGGCCGCTGACGATGATCACGGTGCGCACCGGCTTGAAGCCGCTGGCCGCCACGCCTTCCAGCGCCTCGAACAGGGTGACCAGCGAGCCCTTGTCGTCGATCGCGCCCCGGCCCCAGACCGCGCCGTCGGCGATGACGCCGTCGAACGGCGGGTGGCTCCATTGGCCTTCGCTGCCTGGGGTGACCGGCACCACGTCCTGGTGGGCCATCAGCACGATCGGGGGCAGGGCGGGGTTGGAGCCGGTCCAGGTGTAGACCAGGGTGTGGTCGGCCACGACCTCGCGGGTCATGACCTTGTGGGCCAGAGGGTAGGTCGCCTGCAGCCAGGCGTGCAGCTTGTCCCACTCGGCCGGCTGGTCGTCGGCGCGGTCCTGGTGGCTGATGGTCTGGAAGCGCACCGCTTCGGCGAGGTGGCCGGCGGCCTTGTTCACATCGACGGGACGCGCCGAGGCCAGCTTGACGCTGGCCGGATCGACCACGGCGGGGGCCTTGAACGTGGCGGTGCGCACGGCGACCACGGCCGTCACGGCCAGAACCAGACCCACGGCCGTCAGCGCGACCTTACCCCCGACACCCATGGCCAACTCCCCGAACATTTGTTGGGGAGACTGTGCTTTGGATTTCGATACGCGACAATCTCGTTATTGCGGAAAGTTATCCACAGGGTGCGAGGTGGAGATGCTCCCCCGCGATGCGGGGGAGCTGTCGCGGAGCGACTGAGGGGGCCAGTGCTGCCTAAGCCGAGCTAGCCCTCTCCGGCCCTCTGGGCCACCTCCCCTGCATCGCGGGGGAGGATCTCTCAATCCCCGTACTTTTCTGCCTCACCCTGAAATAATTCAAAGCCTTATAGGAAAACGCACGTTTCTTATCCCCGCCGCGCCGGGCGGCCGCAAGCTGAGGGCATGACAAAGACCTCCGCGGAAACCTGGTGCGAAGACACCCAAGCCAAGCTGATGGCGATGCTGGACGCCGTCTGGGCCTCGATCGAGGCCAGCGACGACCCCGTCCTGATCCGCAAGGCCCGTGAAAAGGCCAGGGTTTGCGGCGTCATGGCCGCCACCGCCCGCAAGATCGCGGCGATGGTCCCGGCCAGGAAGCCGGCGGCGGGCCCGCTCCCGGCTTTCGCCGAGACGCCGGAACCGCCGCCGCATAAGCCCCGCGCCCTGGACCGCCTCAAGGGCGGCCGGCGCGGGCGCCTATAACGGGGCTAGGTGTGATTTAGGCCACGAACACGAACTGGACGCCGCCCGGGCCGCCGTGCTGGGCGATGATGCTCAGCTGCTCGGTGGTCAGGCCGTCGGTGTGGAAGACGCGCATCGAAGCGCCGTTGCACAGCGCGTCGGCGGCCTTCACCAGCTCTTCGTAGGTGTAGTCGTTGGCGCTGAGGTCGAAGCCGCCGCCATACGTGGCGATCAGGACCAGGTCGGCCAGGGTTCTCTTCGGCATGTTCAAATCCCCCTATCGCCCCACAGTGGGCGTGAGCGGGAAGATGCCAGCCGAAGTTGAGTTTTTGGTAAAGCCGCGCTTAGGCACATTTCGGATCCGGGCGCGACTTTGAGCGCTGTTTCGGCTCAGTTGGAAAGAGGCATAGAGATATAAGAGTCGCGACGAGCGAAAAACCGCTACAGGTTTTTGAAGTAAAAAACCGCTTATCGCGCTGTCGCTGTTCTTTCATATATCCGACAAGAAAATCGAGAGTCGCGACGATATCGCCCCGCCTCACGCGGCATCCGGAGGGAGATGCCGCGAAGTGTTTCCTATCCGACGCGGATAGTGAGGGGGATTATCGTGACCATCAGGAAATTGGCGCTGGCCAGCGCCTTCATCGCACCGCTTTGGATTGCGCCGACCGCGATGGCGCAACAGGCGAGCGCCGCCCCGGACGACACCTCGGTCGAGAGCGTCGTCGTCACCGGCTCGCGCATCGCCCGTCCTGAGCTGGAGTCGGCCATGCCGATCTCGGTGACGACCATGGAGCAGGCCAAGGAATTCGCCCGCGTCACCGTCTATGACGCCCTGATGCAGAACCCGGCCATGGGCCCGGGCCTGGGCGAGGCCAGCTCGCTGGGCCAGGAGTACGACGCCGGCGTCGCCAACATCAATCTGCGCAACATGGGCAACAACCGCTCGCTGGTGCTGGTCGACGGCCATCGCTGGGTGTCGGGCGGCGCGCGCACCTCGGCGGTCGACGTCAACACCATCCCGACGGCCCTGATCGACCGCTTCGAAGTGGTCACGGGCGGGGCGGCGGCCGTCTACGGCGCCGACGCGGTGACCGGCGCGGTCAACGTGGTGATGAAGAAGCAGATGAAGGGGATCCACTTCAGCGCCACGACCGGGATCTCGTCGCATACCGACGCGCGCCAGTCGGACGCCACCCTGGCCACCGGCTTCGACTTCGCGCAGGGCAAGGGCCATGTCGTGGTGGGCGGCAACGTCTCGACCACCGACAAGCTGCGCAGCACCGAGCGCTGGATCAACCGCGACGTCTACAGCGCCAACCCGGCCAATACGGGTCCGAACGACGGCATTCCCGACCGGCTGCTCTATCGCGACTATCGTGTCATGTACCGCTCGATCGTGCCGACCTGGTGCATGTACGGCGGCAAGAACCCGTGCGGGAACAACAACGGCCAGTGGTATCAGTATGTCGACGGCAAGGTCGTGGCCGTGCCGCAGAGCAGCTACGGCATCGTCACCAACGGCGAGACCGGCGGCCAGAACGGCGGTCCCGGCCTGAACGGCAACGAGAACCACTTCATCCGCAACGGCTCCAACCGCCAGTCGGTCTATTCGAACGTCAACTATGCGTTCAGCGACGACCTGGAATGGAACGGCACGGTCAGCTTCACGCGCAGCACCACGCGCGGCGCCGGCGAGTTCCCCGAGTACCGGACCGACGCGCGCACCGGCAAGATCTGGTGGGGCAATAACGGCGTCGCCAACACCGGCGAGATCGCCACCCTGACCAATCCGTTCCTGCCGGCCGCCATGCGCGACTACATGCTGGCCAACGGCCTGACGTCGCTCGGCCTGGACCGCAGCTACAACAACCTGCCCCAGACGATGGAGCACCACGATCGCCGCAACTTCCTGCTGGGGTCGGAGGTCACGGGCAAGCTGACCAGCAAGCTCAGCTGGAACGCCTTCGTCCGCTACGGCCAGGTCGATGACGACTGGACCACCACCAACATGGTCGGCCGCGACCAGTGGCTGTTCGCGCGCGACAGCATCAAGGACGCCAGCGGCAATATCGTCTGCCGTGACGCCAGCGCCCGCGCCGCCGGCTGCAAGCCGCTGGACTTCTTCACCACCGAGAAGCTGCCGCAGGACGTGATCGACTATCTGATGTTCGATCGCTTCGAGAAGACGCGCAATTCGATGCTGAACATCGGCGCCAGTGTCGACGGCGAGCTGTTCAACCTGCCCGCCGGCGCGGTGAAGGCCTCGGTCGGCGTCGAGTGGCGCCAGGAAAAGCTGAACACCTGGGACGATCCGGACACCGCCAAGCTGTCGACCATCGTCTTCACGCCGGGCAACGATTTCGCCCTGCACCCCGACTTCCACCAGCAGCGCAAGACGGCGGAAGCCTTCGCCGAAGTGGTCGTGCCGGTGCTGGCCGACCTGCCGTTCGCCCACCGCCTGCAGGTGGAAGGCGCCTATCGCTACTCGGACTACAGCGACAACGACGCCACCGACACCTGGAAGGGCGGCCTGACCTGGTCGCCGGTGCGCGACCTGACCTTCCGCGGGACCAAGTCGCACTCGATCCGCGTGCCCAATTTCGGCGAGCTGTACACGCCGATCAGCTTCTCCAGCTACGGCAAGATCGATGACCCGTGCTCCAGCGCCTACATCACGCTGAAGCCCAACCGCGCCGCCAACTGCGCCGCCACCCTGCCGGGCGTGAAGTTCCCGGTGCCATATCCGAACCTGAACGTGCCGATCGTCTATAGCGGCGGCAATCCGGACCTGGAGCCGGAGACCTCGAACTCGCTGACCTACGGCGTCGTGTTCCAGCCGCGCTGGCTGCGCAACTTCGACATGACCGTCGACTACTGGGATATCAAGGTCGACAACGTCATCACCTCGCTGGCCTACACCACGCTGATGAACAACTGCGTGGACGCCGCCGGCGGTCCGGACATGGCCTACTGCAAGTACGTGATCCGCAACCCGGCCGGGACGCGCGACACCGACGGCACGCTGATCGAGGGCTCGGTCAAGGAAGTCCGCACCCAGTTCGCCAACCTGGCCGGCCAGCGCGTGCGCGGCATCGACCTGTCGGCGCGCTATCGCCACGAAGTCGGTCCGGGCATGCTGCGCCTGAACCTGTCGGCCACCAAGCTGCTGGAACAGACGACCATCTCGGAAAAGGGCAAGGCCGGCATCGACAACGCCGGCCAGTGGAACTACCCGCGCTACCGCGCGACCCTGACCACCAGCTACGAGGTCGGCAAGTTCACCGTCGGGATGAACAACCGCTTCGTCAGCAAGAGCAAGTACGCGGTCAATTCGACCGACGAGTACAACGAGTTCCCGGACGTGAAGGCCTTCCTCTACAAGGACGTCAACATCACCTGGCACGTGCGCGAGAACCTGGACGTCGGCCTGGGCGTCAAGAACCTGGACGACTACGGCGTGCCGCCGGCGATCCAGGACACGGCGATCTCGCCGCACGGCGCGGGCGACGGCCGCAACATCGGTCCGGCCTATTACGACGCGATCGGCCGCTACTTCTTCTTGAAGCTCGACGCGAAGTTCTAACAGCGGGGGCGGGGTCGCTTGCGGCCTCGCCCTCTCGACTCCTGGAAAACTTGGCTCTAGGTTGCTTGGCGATGACCCTCGCCGCCAGCCAACAGCTGTTTTGGTATTTTAGCTATCCGACGCCTCTGGCGCCGGGAGGGGATCGTTTGGCCTGAGATCAACCAGGACCACAAACATCTTCACCAGCCGCCAGGGGTTCCCCGGGCGGCTTTTTTAATGGCCGCCGGACCTCTTCAAACGATTTTCCGGAGTACGCCATGCCTTCCTCGACCGCCGCCAATCTTGTCTCGCTGCCCATCCCGACCGATGACCTGCGGATCTCGCGCCTGCAGACCCTGAGCCCGCCCGCCCAGGTGATCGGCGAGGCCCCCGCCACCTCGCAGGTGGCCGAGGTCGTGGGCGCCGGCCGCCGGGCCGTGCACGAGATCCTGAACGGGCGCGACGACCGCCTGGTGGTGGTGATCGGCCCCTGCTCGATCCACGATCCCAAGGCCGCCCTCGAATATGCCCGCCGCCTGGCGGTGGAGCGCGAGCGCCACGCCGGCGATCTGGAGATCGTCATGCGGGTTTATTTCGAGAAGCCGCGCACGACGGTGGGCTGGAAGGGCCTGATCAACGACCCCGGCCTGGACGGCGGCTTCCACATCAATGAGGGCCTGCGCCTGGCGCGCCGCGTGCTGCTGGACGTCTGCGCGCAAGGCCTGCCGGCCGCCTGCGAGTTCCTGGACGTCACCACCCCGCAGTACATCGCCGACCTGGTGGCCTGGGGCGCGATCGGGGCCCGCACCACCGAGAGCCAGATCCACCGCGAGATGGCGTCCGGCCTGTCGTGCCCGGTGGGCTTCAAGAACGGCACCAATGGCGACGTGAAGGTGGCGGTGGACGCGGTGATGGCCGCCAGCCAGCCGCACCATTTCCTGGCCGTGACCAAGGAAGGCCGCGCCGCCATCGCCACCACGACGGGCAATGCCGACTGCCACGTGGTGCTGCGCGGCGGCAAGACGCCCAACTACGACGCCGCCAGCGTGGCCGCCGCCGCCGAAGCCGTGGCCAAGGCGGGCATGCCGGCCCGGATCATGGTCGATGTCAGCCACGCCAACAGCGGCAAGAACCACGAGAACCAGCCGGCCGTGGCCGCCGACATCTGCGCCCAGGTGGCCACGGGGTCTTCGCCGGTCATGGGCGTGATGATCGAGAGCAACCTGGTCGCCGGCCGCCAGGATATCGTCCCCGGCCAGCCCCTGACCTACGGCCAGTCGGTCACCGACGCCTGCATCGATTGGGAGACCTCGGTGAAGGTGCTGGACGACCTGGCGGCGGCGGTGCGGGCGGGGCGTAGCGCCCGCGCCTAAACCCCACCACCGTCATTCCCGCCCTTGTGGCGGGAACCCCTCTATCCGCCGCAGGTGCGGAGGGCCGTTTGCGTCTCACGTGTCAGCTGAACCAGGGGTTCCCGCCACAAGGGCGGGAATGACGGGGATTTTTTGATGGCTTAGTGTTCGCCCCAACAGGGGGAGGGGACCATGGCCACCGACAAGAAGCCCATCTGGCTCATCCTGGCCGTCTGCCTCCTCGCCGCCATGCTGGAGGGGTTCGACATCCAGTCGATGGGCGTGGCCGCGCCGCGCATGGTCCCGGCCCTGGGCCTGACGCCCGGCCAGGCCGGGTGGGCGTTCAGCGCCAGCCTGATCGGGTTGATGCTGGGGGCCTCGGCCGGCGGCGCCGTGGCCGACCGAATTGGCCGGCGGCCGGTGCTGGTGTTCTCGGCGGCGGCCTTCGGGCTCTTCTCGCTGGCCACGCCCCTGGCGCGCGACTTCGAGGCCCTGCTGGTCGTGCGCATCCTGACGGGCGTGGGCCTTGGCGGGGCCATGCCGATGCTGATCGCCTTGGCCTCGGAGCAGGCCGGTCCGGCGCGCAAGACCGTGACGGTGGGCCTGGTCACTGCCGGCCTGCCGCTGGGCGGAGCGGTCGCGGGCCTCCTGGCGCGCTCGCCGTTGGCCGAGGACTGGCGGATGATCTTCGTGGTCGGCGGCGTCGCCCCGCTGCTGGCCGCGCCGCTCTTGCATCTGGTTTTGCCGCTGGGCCGGCCGCAGGCGATCGAGCGGCAGGGCCGGGCGGCCCTTTCCGCGCTGTTCTCGCCGCGCCGCCTGCCGATCACGGTCAGTCTGTGGCTGGGCGTGGCCCTGACGGCGCTGATCCTGCACCTGCTGCTCAACTGGCTGCCGACCCTGCTGGTCGCGCGCGGCCTGCCCAAGAGCGCCGCGTCCGGGGCGGCGGCGCTGTTCAATCTGGGCGGCGCGGCCGGCGGCGTGCTGCTGGGCCTGCTGGTCGACCGCATCGGCCCGCGCTGGCCGCTGGTCGGGACCTTCGCGGGGCTGGCCCTGGCGCTGCTGGGTCTGGCGGCGGCGGGCGATGGCGGCGAGATCGCCCTGCTGGCCTTCGTGGCGGGCTTCCTGCTGATGGGCGGGCAGTTCACGCTCTACAGCCTGGCGCCGCAGCTCTATGCCGAAGCGGTGCGCGGCAGCGGGATCGGCGCGGCCATCGCCGCCAGCCGCCTGGGCTCGATCTTCGGCCCGCTGGCGGCCGCGCAGCTGATCGGCGCGGGCGCGGCGGGCGGCGCGGTGGTCGGGGCGCTGGTTCCGGTGGCCCTGGCCACGGGCCTGTCAGCCGGCCTGCTGACAGTCCTCGGCGCGCGGGCGGCCAAGTCGGAGGCGCCTTAGAGCCTGACCGCGAGCCAGCCATGCCCAGCACCGTCGGTGTCCAGATCGTCGACGTGATGGTCGGCGCGACCCGCGCCGCCATCCTGGCCCGCGAACGCTTCCGCCGCGACGGCCGCGAGGCGGTGGTCGAGCGCCTCTTGGTCTACACCGCCAAGGACGGCCGCCTGGACGCCTGCTGGGTGCATGAGACCGACCAGGCCCTGGCCGACAGTTTTCTGGATTAGCCCCGCTTCAGAGGCGTCGACTGGCAGCCGCCCTGGGCGACGCCGATCGGTTGGGTCTGGGCGATCAGCTCGCCGCTCGCGGTCAGGCGATAGGTGGCGTCCTGGGCGCTCACCACGCCGTAACGCACCAGCCCCTTGTTCTGGTAGTCGCGCTTGTAGCGCTCGCTGACGCGCAGGGTCAGGATGTCGCCGTCCAGCCGAGCCGCGCCGTAATAGTTGCCGGCGAAGGTCGGGTCCCGCAGCGAGTTGCTGAGCTTGTTCAGCGGCGCATTGCCGACGAAGCGCAAGCCGTCGCGGTCGCGATAGATCTTGATCTGGTGGAAGAACTTGAAGTTGTCGTCCTGGGTGCTGCAGGTCATCCACTGTCGCCAGGTGCCTTCGACACCTGCCGGCGGGGCGGCGACGGCGGGAAGGGTCGAGGCCAGCGACATGGTCGCGACCAGGGCGGCGAGCAGTCTGGAAGTCATGGCGAGCATCCTCTGAGCGTTCTCGCAGGATGCCACACCGGCTACGTCTCGCCCAGTTCCTGAACCTCCTCGAAGGTCCTAAGGCCCGGCCGCTGGGCGCAGACCAGCACGGCCATGTTCCCCGGCAGGTGCTGGTTGGCCAGCATCTTCTCGTGGGCGGCCGGGATCTGGTCCCAGGGGAAGACCTCCGACAGGCAAGGATCCACGCGGCGGTCGATGACCAGCTGGTTGGCCGCCGAGGCCTGCATCAGGTTGGCGAAGTGCGACCCCTGCACGCGCTTTTGCCGCATCCACAGGAACCGCGCGTCCATGGTCAGGTTGAAGCCCGAAGTGCCGGCGCAGATGGCCACCATGCCGCCGCGCTTCACCACGAACACGCTGACCGGGAAGGTCGACTCGCCGGGGTGCTCGAACACCAAATCGACATCGCGATTGCCGGTGATCTGCCAGATGGCTTTGCCGAACTTGCGGCTCTCCTTCATGTAGTCGGAGAACTCGGGGCCGTTGACCTTGGGCAGCTGGCCCCAGCAGTCGAATTCCTTGCGGTTCAGCACCGCCTTGGCGCCCATCGACAGCACGAACTCGCGCTTGTCGTCGTCGCTGACCACGCCGATCGCATTGGCCCCCGCGACGGCGGCCAGCTGCACGGCGAAGACCCCTAAGCCCCCCGACGCGCCCCAGACCAGGACGTTCTGGCCAGGCTTCAGCTCATGCGGCTTGTGGCCGAACAGCATGCGGTAGGCCGTCGCCAGGGTCAGGGTGTAGCAGGCGGCCTCTTCCCAGGTCAGGTGGCGCGGGCGCGGCATCAGCTGGCGCGACTGCACCCGGCAGAACTGGGCGAAGCTGCCGTCCGGCGTCTCGTAGCCCCAGATGCGCTGGCTGGACGAGTACATCGGGTCGCCGCCGTTGCACTCCTCGTCGTCGCCGTCGTCCTGATTGCAGTGGATGACCACCTCGTCGCCCAGCGTCCACCGCTTCACCTTGGAACCCACCGCCCAGACGATGCCCGAGGCGTCGGAGCCGGCGATGTGGAAGGGCTGCTTGTGGCCGTCCAGCGGGCTGATCGGCTCGCCCAGCGCCGCCCAGATGCCGTTGTAATTGACCCCGGCGGCCATCACGAGCACCAGCACCTCGTCCTCGCCGATCTCCCAGGTGGGGACCACCTCGACCTGCATGGCGTCGGAGGGCTTGCCGTGGCGGTCCTTGCGGATGCTCCAGGCGTACATGGACTTGGGCACGTGGAAGGGCGGCGGGATCTCGCCGATCTCGTAGAGGTCCTTCAGGACAGGCTCCGCCATGTCACTCTCCCCGTGTTCTCGCATCGCAACAACGCTTGAGGACTAAACTCGGCTATGCGCGCCCGGCTGTTTCCGGGTCTTGGGAGTGAGGCTGAGACAACTGTTTGAACCTGGCAAGGGGAATCTTGTGCGTCGCAGCATGGCGTGTGGGGAAGGTTGCCGGCGCCAACGGGGCGGGCGAGGGTGCGGCCATGATCCACCTGTCGTTTCCCGAACCGTCGATCGCCCTGATCGAACTGGACACCGCCCCCGCCAACGTCCTGGCCATGGCCGAACGGGCGAGGCTGCTGGAGGCCTTCGCCGCCGTCGAGACCGACAAGGCGGTACGGGCCGTGATCCTCACCGGCCGCAACGGCGCCTTCTGCACGGGCGACGACCTGGCCGAGGCCATCATCCGGGACGCCGACACCCAGAGCGCGGCGATCCTGCACTTCCTGGCGATGTGCGACACCGTCGCCGCCTGCCGCGTGCCGGTCATCGCCGCCATAGACGGCTGGTGCATCGGCGGCGGCCTGGAACTGGCGCTGGCGGCCGACATTCGCCTGGCCAGCAACCGCGCCAGCTTCGCCTGCTCGGCGGTTCGGATGGGGCTCACGGCGTCGGCCGACCGCCTCACCGCCCTGATCGGCCAAAGCCGCGCCAAGCCGCACCTCCTGACGGGCGCACCCTTCGACGCCGCGCGGGCGCTGGCGGATGGGGTGGCGGCGGAGGTTCACCCGGCGGATGGGCTGCTGGACGCGGCGCTGGCCATGGCCCGCGTGATCGCCTCCCGCGCCCCACTAGCTATCGAGGCCACCAAGCGCGTGGCCTCAGGCGCTTCGACGACCGAGGCAGAGATCCCGGCTCTCGCCGCGAGCGCCGATCACGCCGAAGCGCGAGCGGCGTTCATGGCCAAGCGGCCAGCGGTGTTTACGGGGCGGTGAGGGGCTACTGGCCCGGACCGCAAAGCGCCGACGGCGTCGGTCGCAGATAGACGGTCGAGGACAGGGCGCGGGTGCGTGCGACCGGCTTGGGGCCGGGGACGGTGATGCTGACCAGCGCCCAGCCGGCGTCGGTGCGCGCGCAGTAGACGCTTCGCTCCAGGCGCCCGTCCTCGACGACAGCCGTCGAGCCCAGCTTGAAGCCTTCGGGCCGCGCCAGGATTTCGTGCTCGGCCATGGCGCGCAGGTCCGTGGCCGAGCCTTTGTCGACGACGGCTGTGCAGCTGTCATCGCCCCAGGCCACCGCATGAGCCGGCTGGGCCATGCCCAGGCGCCAGGCCTTGTCCGCCTTGCCGCCAGCGAAGGAGGCCGGCAGCATGCCCTCGGCCACTGCCAGCGCCTCGATCGACCGCGCGTGCAGGATCGCCGGCAGACAGACCTTGGCCAGCGCGACCTGCCCGGCCTCGACGCCCCGGATCTTCATCCTGTCGAGGCCTCGCACCTGGGCGTGGGCTGCGGCTGGGCTGAGGAGGAGGAGCGCGGCGGATGGAGCGATCGAAATGTGGAATAGGCGCATTGAGGCCTCCTCTTAAGCAAGCCCGAGGAATGCGGTCATTCGCTCCATGTCTATGGATTCGCTCCCCTGATCTTGGTCTGACTGTCCTTCAGCTTATCTCTAAGATCCTTGAATTCAGACGGATCAATATTGCGAAGAAATGGAGTCCTCCCGTCGGGAAGTCGATTGCCCTGTCCGAGTCTATTTTCAAAAAGCTCGTCTAGTTCGGTTAGTGCGATCGTCAGAGACGCATCGGGTGGTCCTGCTTGCCTCAGATAGTCCAGTGCTTTTCGCGTTAGTGCCCGTGAATGATCCCACTTCCAATAGTAGTCAGGGTTTCCTGGGTGGTCATTTTGGGCATTTTCCAGATCGGTGAGAGCACGAACACTGCGATCAATCAAATCAGAAATGGCGTCATTGAATGCTGTTGCTTGCCTCTGCCCTTCGGTGTTGGCTCTATGGTTTTCCCATAGCGCCCATAGCAGGGCGAACGCGAGGGCAGCTACCGAGACCAGACCTTGATTATCTTCAGTCCAAGTCAGTACGGCGTAGTGGCCACCATGCGCGTCCACGTTCTGCCACCAGACCCACCAGATGAGCGTTAGGGCGCAGGTCAGTACGACGATCATCACCACCGGAATGGCTTTCCACCATTCTCGCTTCTCTCTTCTCACAGCTACCCCGCAGTTTTTTTCCGATAACAACCTTTGCTCACATTATGTGATTCCGCAATCTGACGACGACGTCCAGGCCGCCCCTCCCGCACCCGCGAACGCCCACATTGCATCGCAGCAAATCCCGGCTCATGATCCCCGATAACCAAGAGCTGTAAGCGCCGCATCGGGAGCTCCGCCATGTCCTCGACGCCGTACCAGCATGCGCCGGATCCGCCGTGGATCTTCCGCACCTATGCGGGGCACTCGACGGCGGAGAAGTCCAACGCCCTGTACCGGGCCAACCTGGCCAAGGGGCAGACCGGCCTGTCGGTGGCGTTCGATCTGCCGACCCAGACCGGCTACGACCCCGACCATATCCTGGCGCGCGGCGAGGTCGGCAAGGTGGGCGTGCCGATCAGCCATCTGGGCGACATGCGCGCGCTCTTCAGCGAGATTCCGCTGGAGAAGATGAACACCTCCATGACCATCAACGCGCCGGCCGCCTGGCTGCTGGCGATGTACGTGGCGCTGGCCGACGAGCAGGGAGCGGACCGGGCCCTGCTGCAAGGCACGACCCAGAATGATCTGATCAAGGAGTATCTGTCGCGCGGGACCTACATCTTCCCGCCCGCGCCCAGCCTGCGGCTGATCGGCGACATGATCGCCTGGTGCTATCGCGAGATGCCCAAGTGGAACCCGATGAACGTCTGCAGCTACCACCTGCAAGAGGCGGGCGCGACGCCGGAGCAGGAGCTGGCCTTCGCCCTGGCCACGGCGATCTCGGTGCTGGACACGGTCAAGGCCGGCGGCCAGGTCCCCGACGAGGACTTCGAGATCGTCGCCTCGCGGATCAGCTTCTTCGTCAATGCCGGCGTGCGGTTCGTCACCGAGCTTTGCAAGATGAGGGCGTTCACCAAGCTGTGGGACCAGATCCTGCTGGAGCGCTACGGCGTGCAGGACAAGAAGGCGCGGCGGTTCCGCTACGGGGTGCAGGTCAACAGCCTGGGCCTGACCGAGCCGCAGCCGGAGAACAACGTCTACCGCATCCTGATCGAGGCCCTGGCCGTCACGCTCAGCAAGGACGCGCGCTGCCGGGCCTTGCAGCTGCCGGCCTGGAACGAGGCCCTGGGCCTGCCGCGGCCGTGGGACCAGCAATGGTCGCTGCGGCTGCAGCAGGTGCTGGCCTACGAGACCGACCTGCTGGAATACGAGGACCTGTTCGACGGCTCGCACGTGGTCGAGGCCAAGGTCGCCGAGCTATCCAAGGGCGCGCTGGACCAGCTGGCGCAGATCGACACCATGGGCGGGGCCTCCAGCGCCATCGACTGGATGAAAAGCCAGCTGGTGGCCTCCAACGCCCAGCGGGTGCGGGCGGTCGAGACCGGCGACCTGACCGTGGTCGGCGTCAACCGCTGGACCGAGACGGAGGCGTCGCCGCTGTCGGCCGGCGAGGGGGCGATCGAGACGGTTGATCCGCGGCTCGAGGCCGATGTCGTCGCCCGCCTGAAAGCCTGGCGCGAAGCCCGCGATGACGGCGCCGTGCAAGCGGCCTTGGCCGACCTGCAAGCCGCCGCCCGCGACGGCCGCAACGTCATGGAACCCTCGATCGCGGCGGCCAAGGCCGGCGTCACCACCGGCGAATGGGCCGGGGCGCTGCGAGAAGTGTTCGGCGAGTATCGCGGGCCCACGGGCGTGGCGGTGGTGGTCTCGACGGGCGAGGCCGAGGACGTCGAGGCGGTGAAGAAGGAGGTCGAGCGGGTCTCGGAACTGCTGGGCCGCACCCTGACCTACCTGGTCGGCAAGCCCGGCCTGGACGGCCACTCCAACGGCGCCGAACAGATCGCCACCCGCGCCCGCGCCGTCGGCATGGAAGTCGTCTATGACGGCATCCGCTCGACCCCGGAAGAGATCGTCCGTCGGGCCAAGGAAAGCCGCGCCCATGTGGTCGGGCTGTCGATCCTGTCGGGCTCGCACCTCGATTTGGTGCAGGAGGTCATCCGCGTGATGCGCGCCGAGGGCCTGGGCCACATCCCGGTCGTCGCGGGCGGCATCATCCCCGAGGCCGACGCCCTGTTGCTGAAGCAGATGGGCGTGGCGCGGATCTATACGCCCAAGGATTTCCGGATTACCGAGATCATGGGCGACGTGGTGCGGCTGGTCGAGGCGACGGCGCTGGAGAACCGCGTGACAGGCTAGGCGCTATCGTCTAGATTGAGCGCATGATCCGTGCGCTCTTCCACCGTCTGGCGCCGTACAGGCCCGCCGTCGACTGGGCGGTGTTCCTGGCGCTGATCGTCGGCGGCGTGGTGTTTTTGAACTGGCTGGAGCAGCCGCTGGAGCCCGCGCCGGGCTCGCTGTTTGGCCCGTCGGTCCTGGTGATCTGCGTGCTGCGCTGGCTGCTGGCGCAGGATCGCGTGCGGCGCATCGTCGGCCGGGTGAATCTCGAGACGGCCGGTGTCTGGCGCACCTCGCGGGCAGAGCGCGTGCAGCGGCTGCTGCTGGTGCTGTTCGCCATGGCCCTGCTGCCGCCGCTGGCGCGCATGGGCTGGGCCCATTGGCAGGCCGGCGACCTGCCGCGCCTGGTCGGGGCGGTCGCGGCCAGCCTGGTCTTGCTGGCCGGGATCGTCCGGTTCGTGGTCCGGACCTGGCGCACCCAGGTGGAGCTGCGGATCGACGCAGAGGGCGTGTATGCGCCAGCCTGGCGCGAGCCGGTCGGCTGGGACGCCATCGACTTCGTCGCTCACCCCCGCAACGGCTTCGAGCTGACCCTGGTGCTGAAGGACGGGCGCTCGCGCGACCTGCTGCTGACCCCGACCGGCCTAAGCTCAGACGAAGCCCTGGCCGCCTTGCGCGCCATCCGCCCTGACCTGCGCGTCCAGCCCTGGACCTCGAACGGCTTCGTCCTGCCGATCCACGGCGCGACGGACGTGCCGAGCACGGCGAAGATCACGACCTACGGGTGACGGGCGCGCTGTGCTAGGATGGCCTCATGACCCTCGACGAGGCCCTGACGAAACTGCGCGCGGCCAAGCCGCTGCTCGACCGCTACGGCGTCGCGCGGGTGGGCGTGTTCGGCTCGACGGCGCGGGGCGAGGCGGGGCCGGACAGCGACGTGGACGTGCTGGTGGAGTTCGATCCGGAGCGGCATCCGGGCTTGGACTTCTTCACACTTCGAGACTGCCTCGCTGACGCCCTGGCCAGTGAACTCGACCTTGCGACGCCTGACACTTTGCACAGGCTGATGCGGGACCGTGTGCTGAGCGAAGTTGCCTACATCTAGGTTACCTACTCACCGATCATCCCCGCGAAAGCGGGGACCCAAGCTGAGCTAACAAATTTACCCCGTCATTCCCGCCCTTGTGGCGGGAACCCCTGGTTCAGCTGATACGTGAGACGCAAGCGGCCTGCTAAGCAGTCCGCCCCTCCCGCACCAGCGGCGGATAGAGGGGTTCCCGCCACAAGGGCGGGAATGACGGCCGGTGTGGGAAGAGGCCCTAGCGCCGCGTCAGCCGCCAAGCCGCCCCAAACCCCACCAGCGCCAGCGGCAGGAACGCCCCGAACAGCATCAGGCCGTTGACGGGCGCCAGCGCCAGATCGATGCCGTGGCCAAAGCCCAGGACGTTGGCCAGGGCGCCGGCGCCGGCAGAGCCGACGGCGCCGCCGATCAGCAGGGCGGTGGGGACGGCCGAGGCGGCCATGCCCTGCTCGTCGGCGGGGGCGGCGGCGATGGCGCGGCGGGCGACGAAGGCGTGGGCCAGGCCAAAGCCGCTGCCCAGGAACAGGAAGGCCAGGCCGTTCTCGACCAGGGTCCCGCGCGCGGTGGCCCAGGCGCTGGCTAGAGCGCCCAGCACGATCACGGCCGCGCCCAGGCGGATCATGCGGTGGTCCTTCTCGGCGGGCGTGTTGCCCACGGCCAGGGCCGCCAGGGTCCAGCCGGCCGCGATGGCGCCGGTGACATAGCCGGCGGTCAGCGGCGAGGCGCCGTGGCGGGCCTGGATGAAGGCCGCACCATAGACCGTGAAGCCGATGATCGCCGCCTCGCAGGCGAAGATGTGCAGCAGGCCAAGGCCCGTGGCGGTGCGCAGGTCGGCGACCGTGCGGGGCAGCAGGCGGTCCTGGGTGCGGGCGTTGGCGGCCAGCATGGCGGCCATGCCGATCACGCCGCCCAGGGCCAGGACGGCCGAGAGCCGGGGCGAGGCGACGATGCCAGCGCCGCCGATCAGGCTGACGCCGATGACCAGCAGGATCAGCTGCAGAGTCGGGATGCGGCCGCGGCCCCGGTCCGTGTGGTCGCTGGGCAGCATGACCATCACCGCGCCGACGAAGATCACCGCCTGGACCACGAAGAACCAGAAGGTCCCGCGCCAGAAGTGGGCCTCGGCGAACAGGCCGCCCAGCAGCGGGCCAAGCAGGGTCGCCGCGCCCCAGATCCCGGCCACCGCGCCATAGACCTTGGGCCACAGGTGTTCGGGGAACAGGGCGGTGATGGCCACGTAGCACAGGGCCACGACGGCCCCCGCGCCCAGGCCCTGGATCAGTCGGCCGACGATGAAGGTGACGAATTCGGGCGCCAGGGCGCTCATGGCGCAGCCGATGGCGTAGACCAGGCCCGTCAGGGCGGTGGCGGTGCGCAGCCCCAGCGCCATCGACAGCTTGCCCGAGCAGGCCCCGGCGACGATCGAGCCGGTCAGATAGGCCGCCACCGACCAGCCGAAATACTGGTAGCCGCCGATCTCGCGGGCGACGCTGGGCATGATGGTGGCGGTGACCAGGGTGTCGGCGGCGTTCAGCCAGATGCCTAGACACAGAAGGGCGAAGCGCGGCGCCAGGTCCTTGTCGATCTTCAGTCCGGCGGCCATCTGCGTCCCCTCCCTTTCGGCTTCCATCTAGGGTGATGCGGCCGCCAAGTGAACCCGGGCGGTTGTGCTTCGTTGGTCCGGGGTGAAGCTCGTCTCGCCGCAAACGCTCGCCTTGGCCCAGCTGTGGTCGGTCCTGCTGGATCTCGCCCTGGCCGGCATGCTGGCCTTCCTGCTGGTCGACCGCCTGGCGCCGCCGCAGGACCTGCCGTGGAAGCCGTTCTCGCTGAGCCAGCCGATCGGCCTGGCGACGGCGGGCAAGCTGGCCGTGATCACCGCCGATCCGGCCAAGTGCCGCGTGGCGCTGCGCGAGGGCGGGATCAGCTTCGTCGACCAGCCCGTGCGGGAGGAGGGCTTCTGCTCCACCCGCGACACCGTGCGGGCGCCGAGCCTGCTGGTCCCGAAGGCGCCGGTCATGACCTGTCCGCTGGCCCTGCGCTATGCCCTCTGGGAGCGGCAGGTGGCGGTTCCGAGAGCGCGCGAGATCCTGGGCTCGCCGGTTGTCCGGATCGACCAGCTCGGGACCTATGCCTGCCGCACGATCTATGGCCGCCCCGGCGAGCGGCCCAGCGAGCACGCTCGCGCCAACGCCCTGGACGTGGCCGGTTTCCGCACCGCCGACGGGCGGCGGATCACGGTGCTGAAGGACTTCCGCGCCGATACGCCCGAGGGCCGCTTCGTCCGCGCCGCCCGTGACGGGGCCTGCCGGGTGTTCGGCGTCACCCTGAGCCCGGACTACAACGCCGAGCACGCCGACCATCTGCACCTGAACCCGGCCGGCTACAGTCTTTGCCGTTGATGAGAGCAGGGGCGGGTTGAACCCGTCGCCATGGTCGTGCTTGGGTGCGGCGTTAACCTTTTCGGCTAAAGGGCGCTCCCCCGCTCCATGCGTTATCGCGTACCGCACAACCCTCGTATCGAGCACGAGGTCAAACACCGCGCGCGCCTGGCCCGCTATGCCGGGCTGGTGATCCTGTGGCTGATCGTGCTGCTGATGGCCTTCGTGGCCGAGCGCAAGATCCCCGACCAGCACCTGCCTTGGAAGCCGCTCAGCGTCGTCGATCCGGTGGGCCTGGCCACGCGGGTCAAGGCGGCGCGGGCGGGGGCCGATCCCAAGCTGTGCCGCGGGATAATGACCCGGGCGGGGGTGACCTATGCCGAGGTCCCCGACCGTACCGAGGGCGAGTTCTGCCAGCTGCGCGACGCCGTCCAGCTGCAAGCGGGCCTGGCGAAATTCGAGCCGGCTGACGCCCCGCTGGTCTGCAAGGAGGCCCTGGCCCTGACCATCTGGGAGCGCCAGGTCGTCCAGCCGGCGGCCGACGAACTGCTGGGCCAAGGCGTGTCGTCCCTGGTGCACTACGGGTCCTATGCCTGCCGGCGGATGTACGGCCTGCAGGAGGGCCCGGTCAGCGAGCACGCTACCGCCGACGCCATCGACGTGGCCGGTTTCCGGCTGGCCGACGGCTCGGTGATCGGCGTGGCGAGCGACTGGACCGATCCGGGCCCGCGCGGTCAGTTCCTGCGACGCGTACGGGACGGCGCCTGCAAGGTGTTCCTGACCACGCTGAGCCCGGACTACAACGCCGAGCACCGCGACCACTTCCATCTGGATATGAGTGGGTGGACGAAGTGTTCTTAGCGGCGCGCTCCTAACCCGCCCCCGTTTCCCCGGCGAAAGCCGGGGCCCAGCTGGAAGAACGATGGGGTGGGTCCAGAAGCGCTGCGCCTGTCCAATTAGCCTCAGAGCCTTGGGATCTGGGCCCCGGCTTTCGCCGGGGAGACGGATGGGGGGAGGCTTCGGGGCCCTAAAGCGTCTTCGCCAGCGCTTCCAGTTGCCCCGCCACGATGCCCCAGCCTTCGTGGAAGCCCATCTGTTCGTGGGCGGCCTTGTCCTCGGCCGACCAGTGGCGGGCCACGGCGCGGTAGCGGGTCTTGCCGTCGCCCAAGTCCTCGAAGGTGATGATGGCGACCATGAACGGCTTGGCCGAGGGCTGCCAGGTTTCGGTGAAGGCGTCGGTGAAGACGATCTTCTTGTTGGGCACGACTTCCAGATAGACGCCCGGCTGCGGCATGACCTCGCCGTTGGGGCCGTGCATTTCCAGGAAGGTGTTGCCGCCGGTGCGTACGTCGGTGCGGACGTTCTTGACGGTCCAGGGCGCGGGGCAGAACCACTGCTCCATCAGCTCCGGCGTGGTCCAGCACTTGTAGAGGTTCTCGGCCGAGGCCTCGAGAACACGTTCCAGGACGAGTTCGCGATCGGCGGGGAAGGTGGCGGCGGTGTCGAGGGCCATGGGGGCGTTTCCTTTGTCGGTTGGAGTGAACTCTCGCCTCAAGGACGAAGCACTTCCACCCGATGCGACATCGACCTCGAAACTTTTTTCACGGGGGCTCGTTGGCCTGTGACACCCACACCAGGAGCGACCGTCATGCCTGAACGCGAAGACGCTTATGAGCCGACCAGCGTCGAGGTCGAACGCAACATCCAGCAGGGCGGCGGCGTCGGCGCTCGTGACCTGGCGCGGCAGGCTGAGCCGTCGGTGATCGCGCCCGAGGACGCGGATGAGGACGACGCGGTCGAGGAGTCGATCGGGCGGGCGCATCCGCACGACTGAAGACGTTCAGAACTACCCTAAACTCTACCCGTCATTCCCGCCCCTGTGGCGGGAACCCCTCTGTCCGCCGCAGGTGCGGAGGGCCGCTTGCATCTTACGTGTCAGCTTAACCAGGGGTTCCCGCCACAAGGGCGGGAATGACGGGAGTATTTGGGAAGGCGTTCCCAATCTTTGACCCACCCTTGACCCACAAGCCTCCCCGCCGCACTCTCCTTTCAAACAAGCGTTTAGGGAGCGCGCCGTGAACCTCTTCGACCTGACCGGCAAGGTGGCGATCATCACCGGATCCTCGCGCGGGATCGGCAAGGCGATCGCCGAGCGGATGGCCGAGCACGGGGCCAAGGTGGTGATCTCGTCGCGCAAGATCGAGCCGTGCGAGGAAGTCGCGGCGGCCCTCAACGCCAGGCACGGGGCGGGCACGGCGATCGCGGTCCCGGCCAATATCGCCTCGAAGGACGACCTGCGGAACCTGGTCGACGAGACCCTGAAAGCCTTCGGCCAGGTCGACATCTGCGTCTGCAACGCCGCCAGCAATCCCTATTACGGCCCGCTGGCCGGGATCAGCGACGACCAGTTCCGCAAGATCCTGGACAACAACATCATCAGCAATCACTGGCTGATCGGCATGGTCGCTCCGGAAATGCGGGCGCGGAAGGACGGGGCGATCATCATCGTGTCGTCGATCGGCGGCCTGCGCGGCAACGCCATCATCGGGGCCTACAACATCTCAAAGGCCGCCGACTTCCAGCTGGCCCGCAACCTGGCTCACGAGTTCGGCCCCGACAACGTGCGGGTCAACTGCATCGCGCCGGGCCTGATCAAGACCGATTTCGCCAAGGCGCTGTGGGACAATCCCGAGACCCTGGAGCGCTCGACCAAGGGCGTGCCGCTGCGCCGAATCGGCGAGCCGGACGAGCTGGCGGGCGCGGCGATCTACCTGGCCTCGAAGGCCGGCAGCTTCATGACTGGACAAGCTCTGGTAGTGGATGGGGGCGCCACGATCTGATCCTGGCAACCTGCGCGGTAAGCTTAACTCTTCTCACATCTATACCCGCGAAATCTCAGCGCCAATGCGGCGCTTGCTCACGTCCCTTGTCATGTTCGCCAGTCTCGCGGCCACCGCCGCCGGGGCGCAGACCAGTATTCCCCAGAGAAACGTTCCCGAGGCGAACCTCCCCTTGGGCCAGCGACTGGACCAGTTGAGCCGCGAGATCGGCGCCCACGAGACCCGCAACCCGCCGCGCGACAACGAGGACATCGAGCGCGCCGGCCGGCGCGCGATCAACGAGCGCGGCCAGGCCCGGCTGTTTGGCCTGTGGCGGGTGCTGTACGCCTACAAGAGCAACCAGATCCCCGGTCGCTTCGACGCCTGGGCCAAGGAGGCCCGCGCGGTCGCCGCCCGCGACCACGATCAGGCCCTGGCGACGCTGGTCGATCTGGAGAGCGTCGCCTATCGCCACGAGACGCGGGGTTTCCGCGCCTTCACCGACGCCGACTGGGGCCGGTTCATGCTGCGGTCGGGCTCGGACATCCGGCTGATGGCCGGCATCGAGCGGGTGCGCCACCTGGGGCAGGTGGGACGCTGGGCGCAGGCCGCCCGCCTGGCCGCCGACCTGACCACCGACCTGGAGAAGCGCGGCCGCATCGCCCAGCCGCTGCTGGCCGAGCTGCACCAGGTGCACAGCTACACGCTGTCGGACATCGGCGACAAGGAAGGGGCCCTGGACCACATGGCCCAGGCCGCGCGCCTGGACGAGCGCGACGCCTTCTACCTGCGCAAGATCGAGCGGGTCTACGACATCGCCTACACCGCCGCCGACCTGGGCGAACTGGACGCGGCCGAGCGGTTCGCCGTCTTGCATCACAAGATGACCGCGGCCGACGGCGACAAGGACCTGATCACCTGGGACCGCTTCCTGTGCGCGCGGATCGCCGGCTATCGCAACGCGCCGGCCAAGGTGCTGGAGTGCCTGGCGTCGGCCGCCGACAAGCTGGCCGCGCCTGATCGCCGCCTGCAGGTGCTGATGCTGGGCCAGCGCGCCCTGGCCGAGGCCCAGCTGGGCGACGCCGACGCGGCCCGCACGGACCTGGCGCGCCTGAAGGCCATCCCGACGACCCTGGCCACCCGCGACCCGCATCTGGAAAACCTGATCGACGCCTATATCGACCAGGCCGAGGGGCGCGGGGCCGACGCCTTCCGCAAACTGGACGCCTGGCGGCGCATCGACGGCGTCGAGGCCGACCGTGACCACTCGCGCAGCGTCGCCGAGATGTCCTCGGCCCTGGACAGCGAGCTGCGCGCCAAGCGCGACGACAACCGCCGCCTGACCGAGGAAGTCCGCCTGAGCCGCAGCCTGGCGCGGGCCTCGGTGGTGATCGCGCTGCTGCTGGGCGTGCTGGTCGCCGGCGGCGTGGCCTGGGCCGTGCACCAACGCCGGGCCTCGCGCCGCTTCAAGGATGCGCAGGAGCACGCCGAGGCCGCCAACAAGGCCAAGTCCGCGTTCCTGGCGGTGATGAGCCACGAGCTGCGCACGCCGCTGAACGGCATGCTGGGCGTGGGCCAGGCCCTGCGCGCCGGCCAGCTGACCCAGGATCAACGCGACCAGGTCGACCTGATCATGGACAGCGGCGACACCCTGCTGGTGCTGCTGAACGATATTCTGGACCTCTCCAAGATCGAGGCCGGCAAGCTGGAGATCGCCCCGACGGTCGGCGACCTGGTCCAGACCTGCTCGCGCCTGGTCAACGGCTATCAGCCCACGGCCCGCGAGAAGGGCGTCTGCCTGACCTTCAAGCTGGAGAGCGAGGCGCCGGGGCCGTTGATGTTCGACGGGGTGCGGGTGCGCCAGTGCCTGACGAACCTGGTCTCCAACGCCCTGAAGTTCACCACCCACGGCAAGGTCGAGGTGGCCCTGGCCTGCTACCCGGAAGACGAAGGCCGCGTCCGGGTGCGCTTGCGCGTGGCTGACACCGGTATCGGCATGAACGAGGCCACGGTCGGCAAGCTGTTCCGGCCCTTCGTGCAGGCCGACGCCTCGACCACCCGCAATTTCGGCGGCACGGGCCTGGGGCTGAACATCACCCGCCGCCTGGTCGAGATGATGCGCGGCGAAATCCGCGTCGAGAGCGAGGAAGGCCTGGGCTCGGTCTTCACGATCGAGATGCTGGTCGACGCCGCCGAGGCCGCCGACGTCCCGGTGTGGGAGGCCGAGACGGGCGACGAAGAGGCCGGCGGCTTCGCGGCGTTGCAAGGCCGCCGGGTGCTGGTGGTCGACGACCACCCGGTCAACCGCCGGGTCATCCGCCTGTTCCTCGACCCGTTCGATTGCGAGCTGATCGAGGCCGAGAACGGCCAGCAGGCCCTGGACGCGCTGGAGGTCGAACCGGTCGACATCGTGCTGATGGACGTCAACATGCCGGTGCTGGACGGCCTGGAAGCCACGCGGCGGCTGCGGCGGGATCCGCGTTTCGCGAAGCTGCCGGTGATCGCGCTGACGGCGGATGTGATGTCGGCGCAGATCAAGACGTGCCTGGAGGCCGGGTGCGATGCGCACGTGGCCAAGCCGATTGATCTGCGGAATCTGCTGTCGGCGATGGACCGGTGCCTGGCGCGGGGTGTGGCGCGGGAGTTGGCGGCGGGGCTGAGCGCGCTTTAGGGGAGCGCACCTACATTCCCATCTATAACTCCGTCATTCCCGCCCTTGTGGCGGGAACCCCTCTGTCCGCCGCAGGTGCGGAGGGCCGTTTGTCTCTCACCTGCCAGCTGAACCAGGGGTTCCCGCCACAAGGGCGGGAATGACGGAAGTTAGGGTTGGGCGAAAGAAGCCTTCGCCCTCGCCAACCGCTCCACCGCCGCATCCAACGTCCCATCCGCCTTCGCAAAACACAGCCGCACCACGTTCGTCACCGGGGTTTCGGCGAAGAACGCCGACACCGGGATCGCCGCCACCCCGAACTCGACCACACACCGCTCGCAGAACGTCACGTCGTCCAGCGCCACGCCCGACGCCGCCAAGTCGACGTTCAGGAAGTACGTCCCCTGGCTCTCCAGCACGACATACCCCGCCGCCCGTAGCCCCGCCGTCAGCCGGTCCCGCGATCGCTGCAAATCAGCCGGCATCTCGTCGAACCAGGCGCGGTGGTTCTCCAGCCCCCACGCCACGCCCGCCTGAAGGTTGGGCGGCGTCGTGAAGGTCAGGAACTGGTGCGCGGCCGCCAGGGCATTGGTCAGGGCGGGAGCGGCCATCAGGAAGCCGACCTTCCAGCCGGTCATGCCGAACAGCTTGCCGGCCGAGCCGATCTTCACCGTGCGCTCGCGCATGCCGGGGAAGGTGATCAGCGGGCGATGGTGGCGGCCGTCGAAGACCACGGCCTCCCAGACCTCGTCACAGACGGCGATCGCATCGTGCTTCACGCAGAACTCGGCGAGCAGCGCCAGGTCCTCTTCCGGCGTGACGACGGCGGCCGGGTTCAGCGGGCTGTTCAGGACCACCATGCGGGTCCTGTCGCTGAACACCGCCTCCAGCATCTCGCGCGTGAAGCGCCAGTCGGGCGGCGCCAGGCGGACCAGTCGGGGGATCCCGCCCGCCCGGCGCACCAGCGGCAGGTAGGCGTCGTACAGCGGCTGGAACAGCACCACCTCGTCGCCCGGCGAGATCAGCGCGGTGAACGCCGCCGCCAGGGCCTCGGTCGCGCCGGAGGTGACGACGATCTCGGTGTCGGGGTCAAGTTGCAGGTCCTGCGTCCGCCCATAGTGCCCGGCGACGGCGGCGCGCAGCTCGGGCAGGCCGCGCATCGGCGGATACTGGTTGGAGCCCTCGATCAGCGCCCGGGCGGCGGCCTCGCGCACGGGCAGGGGGCCCTGGTCGTCGGGGAACCCCTGACCGAGGTTGATCGCGCCGTGCTGGCGGGCCAGGCCGCTCATGCGCTCGAAGATCGTGGTGGGCAGGTTGTCGAAGACGGGGTGAACCATGGCGGTTGCGTAGCATGGTGGGCGGGTTTGCGCCCCCTCCGTCACGCCGTCTATCGACGGCGCGCCACCTCCCCCGCAAGCGGGGCAGGAGGGTTCAGCCGCCTCCTCCCTCGTGAAACGGGGGAGGTGGATCGCTGCGGATACGCAGCGAGACGGAGGGGGCGCTCTACCCCGTAACCGCTTCCTCAGACGCCCCGTCGTCCTCGCTCTCCCGCCGCATCTGCCGCGCCAGGTTCGACAACAGGAAGCTCGGAATATCCCCCACCGGCATCGGCCGCCCGTACAGGAAGCCCTGGAACTGGTCACACCGCATGTCGGTCAGCAGCTTCGCCTGGGCCGGTGTCTCGACGCCCTCGGCGGTGACTTCCAGGTTCAGGGTCTGGCCCAGCAGGGCGATGGTGCGCAGGATGTCGGCGATGGCCGTGTTGTCCTGCATCTCGGCCACGAACGAGCGGTCGATCTTGATCTTGTCGAACGGGAACCGCCACAGATAGGCCAGGCTGGAATAGCCGGTGCCGAAGTCGTCCATGGCGATCTTGACGCCCAGGGCCTTCAGGGCGGCCAGCTGTTCCAGGGTCTTGACGCTGTCGTGCAGCAGCAGGCCCTCGGTGATCTCCAGCTCCAGGCGCTGCGGGGCCAGGCCCGAGGCGTCCAGAGCCGCGCGGACCTGGGCCACCAGATCGCCCGAGGCGAACTGGTTGGGCGACAGGTTCACCGCCACGTTCAGGTGCGAGGGCCAGGTCGCGGCCGTGCGGCAGGCCTCGTGCAGCACCCACTCGCCGATGGTGCCGATCAGGCCCCACTGTTCGGCGCACTCGATGAAGTCGGCCGGCGGCACCAGGCCGCGGCGCGGATGCTGCCAGCGCAGCAGGGCCTCGAAGCCGATGGTCTCGTGCTCGACGCTGCCGATCAGCGGCTGGAAGAACAGCTTCAGCTCGTTGTTGGCCAGGGCGTCGCGCAGGTCCAGCTCCAGCGCGCGGCGCTCCTGGGCCCAGACGTCCATGGCGGTCTCGAAGAAGCGATAGGCGCCCCGGCCGTCGCCCTTGGCGCGGTAGAGGGCCAGGTCCGCGTTCTTGAGCAGGCCGTCGGGATCATCGGCGTCGAACGGCGCCACGGCGATGCCGACGCTGGCCCCGATCAGCACGTGGTGGCCGCGCACGTCATAGGGATCCGACAGGGTGGCGACGATGGCGCGGGCCAGCTCGCCCAGGGCCTCGTGGCCGGGCGAGGGGGCGATGACGACGGCGAACTCGTCGCCGCCCAGGCGCGAGACCAGACCCAGCTCGCCGACCGTGTCGCGCAGGCGGGCCGAAGCCTGGATCAGCAGATCATCGCCGATCGGATGGCCCAGGCTGTCATTGACGCCCTTGAAGTGATCGAGGTCCAGGCACAGGACCGCGCAACCGGTCCCGCCCTTTTTGCCATGCTCGGTCCAGGCCTTGCTGAGCGCTTGGAGGAACGACAGGCGGTTGGGCAGGGTGGTCAGCACGTCGTAATGGGCCAGGCGCGAGATGCGGGCCTGGTCCTCGCGGGCCTGGGTGATGTCGGCGCCCACGCCGCGGAAGCCGGTGAAGACGCCGCTCAGGTCGTGGACCGGTTTCGCGGAGAGCGACCACCAGTGGGTCTGACCGCCGACGGCGATCGAGACCGTCACGTCGCGGAAGGCCTTCTGGTCGAAGAACAGCGGGGCCAGGGCGGCGATCGGGCCCATCGGACCTTCGGCGGCGCCGCACAGCTCCGACATCGGACGGCCCAGCAGCTGGCTCTTGTCGACCCCGGCCGCGGCGGCCATGCGGTCGGAGACGTAGGTCATGGCGCCGTTGGCGTCGACTTCCCACAGCCAGTCGCTGGCGCCTTCCTCGAAGTCGGACAGCAGCAGGGACACGACCTGGCGCTGCTGCTCCAGCTCCTCGGCGGCGACCAGGCGGTCGGCGAAGATCTTGGCGTGCGACAGGCACGAGACGCTGACCACCATGTGGCAGAAGATCAGCAGGCCGCCCAGGGCGTACAGGATCGGATCGTTGCTGGTGGCCAGCACATAGAGGGCGCCGACGACCATCGGGGTCGAATAGGCGATGGCGGCGGCCGGCAGGGTCAGCATGGCGAAGCCGCCGCAGCCGATCATCCCGGCCAGCACCGAGGCGACCAGCATCGGCATGGCGCCGGCGAAGCCCTGCTCCTTGGGCATGGTCAGGATCGGCAGCGCGCCCCACAGGCAGCCCAGCACGCCGGCCTGCCAGGTGATGCGGCGCACGCCGCGCGCCGAGACCGAATTCTTGGTGCTCTTGCGGCGCTGCGAGACGACCCAGCCGCGCAGGCCCAGCAAGGCGTAGCTGACCACCAGGGCGGCCCAGACGGTGAGGACGGCGGTGTGGCGGCTGTTGAGGCCCGCCAGCCCGACCAGCAGGGCAATGACGATATTGGCGCCCATCATCACGGGCGTCATGCGCAGGATGCTCTGCACCTGCTCCATGCGGACGCGGCCGGCCATGGCCTCGGGCACGTGCGGAAGCAGGCGGTCGTGCAGCGCGGACGCGCCGCGATTGATCAGCGTGCTGGCGGCGATGCGCACGGCGCGTGCCCTTTGGTTCGACGGAGCGGAAGTCCCCCTCGGTAACCATCGTTCGGCCGGGTAAACCTGCGGTTAAGGTCTCGAATTCGCGGAGTAAATTGAGGGGTGAAATGAGTAGGGCGGCGGTATTCGAGGGGGTGAGTTCAGTTGACCTAACGTAATCCGCCCCTGGCCCGTCTTCCCGGCGAAAGCCGGGACCCAGATCTCATGGCGTTGGGGCTGAGTGGAATGGCCCCGCGTTCTTAGAGCCCACCCCAGCATTCTTCCATCTGGGCCCCGGCTTTCGCCGGGGAAGCGGAGTGGGGGGAGGGGGAGCAGGCCAAAGAAAAAGGCCGCCGTCCTTGCGAACGGCGGCCCCAATCTCAGTGGTCGTAAACGACTACTCTTCCTTGACGCGACGCTTGCGGAACGACGGGTTCAGGATCTGCTTGCGCAGGCGGATGTTCTTCGGGGTCACCTCGACCAGCTCGTCTTCCTCGATATAGGCGATGGCCTGTTCAAGGGTCATCTTGCGCGGCGGGGTCAGGCGGATCGACTCGTCCTTGCCCGAGGCGCGGACGTTGGTCAGCTGCTTGGCCTTCATCGGGTTGACGTCCAGATCGTCCGAACGGGCGTTCTCGCCGATGATCATGCCGAGGTAGGTCTTCTCGCCGGCGCCGACGAACATCACGCCGCGCTCTTCCAGGTTCCACAGCGCGTAGGCCGCGGTTTCACCGTCCGAGTTCGAGATCAGCACGCCCTTGCGCTGTTGGTCGATCGCGCCCTTGTAGGGCTCGTAGTGGCTGAACACGCGGTTCAGCACGCCCGAACCGCGCGTGTCGGTCAGGAACTCGCCCTGATAGCCGATCAGCGAGCGCGACGGGGCGGTCAGCTGGATGCGGGTCTTGCCGGCGCCCGACGGACCCATGTCCTTCAGCTCGGCCTTACGCAGCGACAGCTTCTCGATGACGATGCCCGAGAACTCGTCGTCGACGTCGATCATGACGTCTTCCATCGGCTCCAGGCGCTTGCCGGTTTCCGGGTCGGTCTGGAACACGACGCGCGGACGCGAGATCGAGACCTCGAAGCCCTCGCGGCGCATGTTTTCGATCAGAACGCCCAGCTGCAGTTCGCCGCGGCCCGAGACTTCGTAGGCGTCGCCTTCGCTGGTCTCGGTCACCTTGATGGCGACGTTGCTCTCGGCTTCCTTCAGCAGGCGGTCGCGGATGACGCGCGACTGGACCTTGTCGCCTTCGCGGCCGGCCAGCGGGCTGTCATTGACCGAGACGGTCATCGAGATGGTCGGCGGGTCGATCGGCTGCGAGGGCAGGGCTTCGGTGACTTCCAGGGCGCACAGGGTGTCGGCCACGGTCGCCTTGGACATGCCGGCGATGGCGACGATGTCACCCGCTTCCGCGCCCTCGTCGATCGGCTGGCGTTTCAGGCCGCGGAAGGCCAGCACCTTGGTGATGCGGCCGCGCTCGATTTCCTTGCCGTTGCGGTCCAGGGCGTGGATGGCCATGCCGGGGACGGCGCGGCCGCTCTCGATGCGGCCCGTCAGCAGACGGCCCAGGAACGGGTCGCTTTCGATCAGCACGTTCAGGATCTGGAACGGCTCGTCCTTCTTGGCGACCTGCTTGGGTTCCGGCACGTGGCGGACGATCAGGTCGAACAGCGGGGCGAGGTTGTCGCTGGGCACGTTCATGTCCAGCGTCGCCCAGCCCGAACGGCCCGAGGCGTAGATGTGCGGGAAGTCCAGCTGCTCGTCCGTGGCGCCGATGGCGGCGAACAGGTCGAAGGCGGCGTTGTGGACGCGGTCCGGATCGGCGTGGGCGCGGTCGACCTTGTTGATGCAGAGGATCGGGCGCAGGCCCATCTTCAGCGCCTTGGTCAGCACGAACTTGGTCTGCGGCATGACGCCTTCCTCGGCGTCGATCAGCAGGACGCAGCCGTCCACCATGCCCAGGATGCGCTCGACCTCACCGCCGAAGTCGGCGTGGCCGGGGGTGTCGATGATGTTGATGCGGGTCTCGCCCGCTTCACCGTTCCACAGGACGCTGGTGCACTTGGCCAGGATGGTGATGCCGCGCTCGCGCTCCTGGTCGTTGGAGTCCATGGCGCGCTCGGTCGTGGCTTCGTTGGCGCGGAAGACGCCCGATTGGGCCAGCAGCTGGTCGACGAGGGTGGTCTTGCCATGATCGACGTGCGCGATGATGGCGATATTTCGCATGGACATGGGGGCGGACGGACTTTCGGGAGGAATAGGGGATGACGCATCACGCGTCAGGCGCGCGGCTTTTACGCGACTGCGCTCGATTTATCTAGCCCTGACGCTGTGAAACACTTGTCGCAGGTAACCGGTGTCATTCGCAAAGCCTTATCCGGCTTGGCTTTGCGCGATGTTTGCTCGAGAGACCGTTTCAAACGCAACAAATTGTGCGCTGCAACATGCACAATTTTTAGGCTATTTCAAATAGCGCCGTTACGTAATCCTTGTGCAGCAACGGGTTGCCTCAATCCCCTGTCGAAAAATCGACATTGAAGCGCAATTTTCCGCTTGCCTAATTTTGCGCCGCACCCTATAAACAATCCTGTGAGGCGGCGCTGCCGCTTCTGCCCTTCCTGGGCGTTTCCTCCCTAATGAACTGGCCCGGTGGTTTCACCGGGCTTTTTTTTGGCCTGAGCGGACCTAGAGGTCGCGAAAGGCCCTTGGGTTCCCGTTCAGCGCGCAGGCGTTTGACAGAAAAGCGTCGATCCCTCCCACTGCTGACGATTGCAGAGCGAACCGGGGGGTAAGCTTTGAAACGACGGCGCATGATGTTCGGGGCGGCTCTTCTGGCCGCCGTCGGTGTCACCAGTGTGACGCCCGCCCAGCAGCGCCTGCCGCCGCTGCGAATCCTGAAATCGCCGTCGCCGGACGTCCTGGCCGGTCTGTTCCCCGCCACCGCCCGCCGGGCCGGAGTCGAGGGCGCCGCCACGCTGGAATGCGTGATCCGCCGCGACGGAAGTTTCGGCGACTGCGTGGTGCGGGGCGAGAACCCCGAAGGCCTGGGCTTCGGCGGCGCGGCCTTGATGGCCATGACCTATTACCAGGTCGACGTGACGGGCCCGAACGCGGTGCAGGTGCAGCGCCGCATGCCCGGAATCACGATTCGCTTCGCCTTGCCGCCGGGAGCGCCCCGCTAGGGCTGGGTGGTCAGGTCGCGCGGCAGCTCGCGCGCGCGCCACTGCGCGGGCGACTCGAACTTGCCCGCCCACAGTCCGGCCTTGCGGTCCTGGGCGGCGCTCTCGGAGTCGGCGTACTGGCCCTCGAAGTCGGCGGCCCAGCCGTCCTCGACCATGGCCAGGTTCAAGGACTTGAGATCCGACTCGCAAGCGCCCGTCGCGCCCTCTTCTGTGGCGTCTGGGCAGGGCGCGTCGGCGACGAAGCACAGGCCCAGCCAGCGACCGTCGGTGGTCGGCGGGCCTTCCGGGCGGCAGGCCACCTGGCGTCCGCCGATCAACTTTTCCAGATGCTCGCGCGCGGCCTCGCCGCAGGCCCACGAGCGACCATCCTTGTCCTCGCAGGTCTGGGCCAGTTCCGGCGCGTCGATCGTCCAGAGATCGGCCTCGACGCCCTGGATCAGCAGGGTGTCGCCGTCCAGGGCGCGGGCCAGGCCAAACAGCGACGTGCGGGGATCGGCCGGATCGACCGGGGCTTGGGCGGCCTGGACGCCGTACTTCGCCGCGTCGGCCTGCTTGATCGGATGGACGCGCGGCCGGGCGACCTCGTAGGCGAAGATCCCGGCGGCGGCGACGCCGGCCACGACCAGCAGGGCGATCACGACCTTGGACACGCGCATCAGCGGACCTTTTTGAAGAAAGGGGCGGGCGAGCGCGTCGCGCCCTCGTCGGGGACGAAGCCCGTCCAGCGGGTCAGCAGCCGCCCGTCCGATCGCGACAGCACGAACAGCGGCGCGCCGGGCTTGTAGGTCTGGACCCCGAACCGATTGCCCGCCGCAGGGGGCGGATAACGCAGGAACCGCACCGTCAGGCCTTCGGGCGAGGCTTGGGTGTCGCAGATCAGGGTCTCCAGGGTCTGGAAGCCCTCGCCGTGGAACTGGCAGGTCCCGTCTTTCAGCGTCAGCCGCCAGGTGACCAGGATCGGCGACCCGCCCGCCGTGCGGCCGCCGTCATAGGTGTAGCTGTAGACGCCGTCCCAGCCGGCGGTCGAGGCAGGGGCTGCCAGGGCGAGTGCGGCGGCGAGGGCGGGAAGCATGCCTAGCGCAGCTCCCCCACATCCAACCCCGCCAGCGCCCGGGTCAGCGCCTCGGCGTCGGCCGTCAGCCTGGCCAGCCCTTCGGTCGGCTCGCGCGTGGTCTCATTCATATAGAGCGCGCGGTTGATCTCGATCTGCAGGGCGTGGGTGCGTTTGGCCGGGCGGCCGTAGTGTTCGGTGGTGTAGCCGCCGGCATAGGGGGCGTTGCGCACGACGCGGTAGCCCAGGCCTTCCAGCTCGCGCTCGACCAGGCCGGTCAACTTGGGCGAGCAGGCCGCGCCGAAGCGGTCGCCCAGCACGATGTCGCACGGCCCGCCGCCCTTGGCCCGCTGGCCGCGCGCGGCGGCGGCGGGCATCGAGTGCCAGTCGATCAGCACCGCCACGCCGTGCGCCGTCCGCGCCGCCGCCAGCTGGCGGTCCAGGGCGTCGTGATAGGGCCGGTGGGCCAGCTCGACCCGGTCCTTGGCCTCGGCGAAGGTCAGCTTGCGGGCATAGATTGGCCGGCCCTCGCCGGCGATGCGGGGGATCGTGCCGAGCCCCGCCGCCACCCGCGCCGTGCGGCCCCGCGCGTATTCCGGCAGCTCGCCCTCGAACATCGCCGGATCCAGTTCCCACGGCTCGCGATTGAGGTCGACATAGGCGCGGGCGAAGCGAGCGCGGATCAGGCTGGCGCCCAAAGCGGGGGTCCCGGCCACGATCCGGTCGACGAAGGCGTCCTCCGAGGCGCGCAGGGTCTCGACCGGCAGGCGGGCGGCCGAGGTCATGTCCTCGGGATAGACGTCTCCGGAATGGGGCGAGGCGAACACCAGGGCCGTCGGCGGCGGCGCGCCGGCCGGGGCGGCGCGCGTGATCTCGAACGCCGGCCCGCCGAGGGTCTCCAGCGGCGCGGTCGTCGAGTCATCGCCGGAGAGGGGCCGCCAAGCGCTCATGCCGCCATCATCGAAGGCGGGCGGTCCGGGGTCAAACGCGAATAATTCGCAAGGGCCCCAATAGCGCGATCCGTCCACAGCCGGCTGCGACCCGCGACGATTAGGTTCATCCCCGATTTACGATGCGCGCGGTAAGGTGGCTCCTCTATCGACGCACATCTTCCGGACACGTGACCTGATGGCCCGCATCCTTCTCGCCGAAGACGACGATTCCCTCCGCGGCTTCCTGGCCCGGGCGCTGGAGCGCGCCGGCTTCGAAGTCCAGGCCTGCGCCGACGGCGAGGAAGCCGTCCAGCACCTGGAAGCCCCCTGGGACCTGCTGCTGACCGACATCGTCATGCCCGGCATGGACGGCATCGAGGTGGCCCGCCAGGCCGCCGCCCGCGATCCGTCCCTGCGCATCATGTTCATCACCGGTTTCGCCGCCGTGGCCCTGTCGGCGCAGGACCGCGCGCCGGCCGGCGCCAAGGTGCTGTCCAAGCCCGTCCACCTGCGCGACCTGGTCGCCGAGGTGGAAAAGATGATGGCGGCCTAAAAAACTTCGAAAGGCGGCTTGCCTACCGGAAAAGCCGCCGCTATACCCCCACACCTTCCCGGCCGGGACGTCTTCTCGAAGACGCTTCGGATCGCTTCGGCGGACGCGTAGCTCAGCGGGAGAGCACTACGTTGACATCGTAGGGGTCACAGGTTCAATCCCTGTCGCGTCCACCATTTCCTCCCAACCCATGAACTGCCTGCGAAATCTGGAAAATCCAGAGCGCACAAGGGCTTCTGCGACACCACCATGCTGCACACGGTCACTTCCAGACCGTCAGAAAATGGTGGCGGTTCAGGCTCTTCAGGCCGATCCGGCTTCGGCGGCTAAACCTTGTGAAGCTTGGGGCGCAGCAAGAGCTCAAAGGCGTCTTGGGGCTGCGAAATCGCCGGCGCTATCGCGTGGGCAGGGATCGTCTGTCCCGCAAAGACGGGAGAGACGTGGCGCGCAATGCTTTTTCCGCCGTGCGCCATCCCGGATGCTTTTCGAGCTTAAGGCAGGCTACGCCCATCCTAGGGCGTCGATGAGCATGACGCCGCCGGAGAGGGCAAGACCGGCGCGGACGCGCCCGTGCGCCAGTTCCAGGATTGGCTCCCGTCAACCCGGCGGCGGCACATCACCTGTTCGTGCAGAGTGTACATGCCGGGCATGAAACCTGTGGAGACCCGGGGGCTGTCGGCGAAGGTCATGAAGGCGTTCGCCGAACCGAAGGCGTTCCAGACGGGCGCCTGCCCGGACGACGGCTTCCCGCTGCGGGCGAAGCTGGTCCAGTAGTCCAGCATCGCGCTGGAGAGCGCGCGCTCGCCCGCCGTGTCCGGGATCGCCGGCCAAGCCGGCGGCGTCTTGGTGATCGTGCCGAAGACGAAGGGCACCTCGCTGGCGTGGAAGCCGGTCAGGCCGGCCTTATCCGCGCTGGGGTAGCTGTGGCTGAAATAATAGAGGTATGCGGGCTGGCCCAGCGAGGCCTGCTTACGCACGAGACGCTCGGAAGCCCAGCCGAAGACGGCGTCTCGCGTGCTGTCCAGACCGGCCTGGGCCAGGTCGCCGGTCGCCGGATAGAGGCGCAGATAGTCGTCGGCCAGATCGCCGTAGCGGGCCTTGATCCCTTCGGCATAGGCCTCGGGGCTAGTGGGAACCGGCGGGGCCAGGAAGCGGAGGCTACGGATCTCGCCGCTGTTGAAGCCGGCGATCAGCGGAACCGGCGCCTGCTCGCCGTGATCGAAGGTGTCGACCAGCTGGCGTTTCAGGATCTTGCCGTCGATTGTCCCATAAGGCGGATAACCGGCCTTGGAAGCGTCTTCGACCAGCTGGCGCGCATCCATGGCCCGCAGCTTGGCGAGGTTGGGCGCCTGCAGCTTGCCGGCCAGCCACAGGCCGATGTCCTCGGCCGCGAATTCCTCGCCGCGCTTGCCGCGCAGTTCGGGCATGGTGAAGAGGTAGCCGCTCTCGACGATCGCCTTGTCGAAGGTCCCGCGCGCCCGGGGCGAGGCGAGCAGGTACTCGACGCTGAGCGCGCCGGCGGACTCGCCGAAGATCGTCACGTTGGCCGGATCGCCGCCGAACGCGGCGATGTTCTCGCGCACCCATTTCAGCGCCTGGATCTGGTCGAGCAGGCCGTAGTTGCCGGAGGTGTCCTCGGACGACTCCTTGCTCAGCTCGGGATGGGCCAGATAGCCCAGCACGCCCAGGCGATAGTTGATCGAGACCAGCACGACGCCGCGCTTGGCGAACTCCTGGCCGTCGTACATCTCCGAATGGCCGGAGCCCCAGATCAGCGTGCCACCGTGGATCCAGACCATCACCGGCGCCTTGCGGGCGTTGGCGGGCGCGGTGACGTCGAGTGTGAGGCAGTCCTCCGACATCGGGACCTTGCCCCGATCATAGGGACCAGCGCCCATCGGCGGCTGCATGCAGGCCACGCCCATCGTCTGGGCGGCGCGGACGCCCGTCCATTTCGGCATCGGCGCGGGCGGGCGCCAGCGACGCTCGCCGACGGGCGGAAGCGCGTAGGGGATGGCCCGGAACACGTCGGCGTTCCCTTCGCGCAGGCCTTGGACGGAGCCGGCGGGAGCCGCGACGACCGGAGCGTCGCTGGCCGCGAACGCCGAGGTCGCGCCGCTGGCCAGAAGGACCGCGGCCAAGGTCGCGGCCAGGCCGCGCGAGAAACGCTTCATCACTAGTGTCCTTCGTAGGCGCGCTCGCGGCGGCGGATCAGGCGGGCGAGGAGCAGGAACAGCGCCGCGCCGATCAGGTACATGGGCGCGAGCGCGAAATAGGCCGCCTGCAGGGCGTGGGGGCCGTAGGTGGGGCGGAAGTGGTCGCTGGCCATGCCGACATAGGTCGGGCCCAGGCCCAGGCCGATCAGGTTCATCACCAGCAGCAGCAGCGCGCCGGAGATGACGCGTCTTTCGGGCGGCGCTTCGCCCTGCACGAAGGTGACGGTCGCCGACAGGAAGAACGAGTTCAGGAACATCGGGACCAGCAGGAACAGCAGGGACAGCTGCCAGGTCGGCGCCCAGGCGAAGCCCAGGAAGAAGGGCAGGGCGAGCACGAGCGAGACGGCGGGAACCGTCGCGTAGGCGGCTTTGCCGCGCGCCGCGAACCGGTCGACGATCCGGCCCGAGGCGTAGATGCCCGCGCTCATGCCGATCCCGACCACCAGGGCGTACCAGATCGCGACGTCGGCCAGCTGCATGCCCTTCTCGCGCATCAGGAACAGGGTCGCGAAGTTCAGCAGGCCGTAGGTGATGAAGTTGCCCGCGCCGCTGGCCAGCGACGCCACGGTCATCAGCGGATCGCCGAAGAACTGCGCGATCGTGGCGAACAGGCCAAGACGCGGCGCGGCCGAGGCGGTCGCGGCGTCCATCTGACCGCGCTTGGGCTCGCGGACGATCAGGATCACGGCCACGGCGGTGACAACCCCGACCGCGCCGATGACGTAGAAGGGGATGCGCCAGCTGAACGCGGACGCCAGCGCCGCGCCGAAGGCCACGCCCAGCGCCGAGCCGAGCGGCGGGCCCAGGTTGAAGATGGCCATGGCCGTCGTGCGCCGCTCGCGCGGGAAGGTGTCGGAGATGATGGCGTAGGACGGCGGCACGCCTCCGGCCTCGCCGACGCCGACCATCATGCGCGCCACGACCAGCTGGCCATAGCTTCCGACCATGCCGCAGGCCGCCGTCGCCGCGCTCCAGACCGCGCAGGCCAGCGCGAGAACCCGGACCCGGCTGGTGCGATCGGCCAGCCAGCCGATGGGAATGGCGATGAAGCAGTAGAACAGCGCGAAGTAGAAGCCGGTGAGCATGCCCAGCTGGCCGTCGGTGATCTTCAGGCCGTCCTGGATGGGCTTGGCCAGGATCGAGACCAGCTGGCGGTCGAGGAAGTTGAGCACATAGACGAAGCACAGCATCGCCAGCGTGATCCGCGCGCCCGGGCTGGTCGGGGGCCTGGAAGGCGTGGCCATGGTCAGAAGCTCTTGCGCACGTTCAGCGCTACGTAGCGGCCGATCGGGTTGTAGGCGCCGCCGATGCCATCGGTCGCCGGGAAGAAGGGCGGCTTCTGGTCGAACAGGTCGTTCACTTGCAGACCCACGTCCGTCCCCTTGGCGAAGCCGGTGTCGGGCAGCTTCATCGAGAGGCGCAGATCGACGGTCTTGTAGCTCTTGGCGCTATAGCTGGCCGTGCCGGTGGGCGTGGCGTACTGGCTCGTCACGCCGTCGCGGTAGTTGACGAACGCCACGGCGTTGAAGCGCCCCGCCTGGGCCCCGAGCGTGCCGCGCAAGGTCGCCTTGGGCACGCCCAGCTTGAGGCTGTCGGAGACCGGCGCGGTCGGCGACAGCTGGGTCTCGAACTTGAAGATGTAGTTGCCGGCGAGGCCCGCATAGACCGCGCCGAAGCCGGTCGGCTGGCGATAGCCGATGTCGAAATCCAGGCCGTTGGTCTTGCGCACGCCGAAATTGCCCTGCCGGAAGTCGAGCAGGTTGCCGATTGCCGGAAGGGCGCCGGGCACGAAGTTGACCGGCACCGCGATGCCCAGCAGGCCGCTGAGCTGCGTGGCGGTGGGATTGCGATAGACCACCGAGGCGAAGGTCGGATCGGTGAAGGCGATGGCGCCGCCGGGAGTGCCGATCACGTTCGTGTACCGGATGTCGTAGACCGTGACGCTGGCGCGGAAGTTGGGCAGGGCCGTCGGGCGCAGGTCGGCGCCAAACGAGTAGGTCCTGGCCCTTTCCGGCTGAAGGCCGCGATTGCCGCCCAGCAGGAATACGGTGTCGACCTGGGCCGAGCCGCGCGTCGGGTCGCGGTAGGTGCTGCCGGCGATGGCGGCGGCGTTGAAGTAGTAGGCGCCGACCGTGGCCCCGACATCGCGCAGGCCCGGAGCCCGGAACGAGCGGCCGTAGGTGCTGCGCAGCGTAAGCCCGCTGACAGGCTCCCAGTTGATCCCGATCTTGGGGTTCTTGGTCGAGCCGAAGTCGCTGTAGTGGTCGTAGCGACCCGACAGCGACAGCGCGAGGCTGCGCATCAGGGGCGCCGGGTTGCCGGCCCCGAAGATCGGCACGTACAGCTCGCCATAGACCGATCCGATGTTGCGGGTCAGGTTTTCGGGCACCTGGGAGCCGCCATAGATCCCGCGCTGCTGGAAGGTCTCGTGCCGATACTCGGCGCCGACGGCGATCTTCAGTTGGCCGCCGGGCAGCTCGGCCAGGGGGCCATCGATCTTGGCCGCGCCCAGATAGGTGCGCTGGTCGATGGCCAGATCGCCGGCGTAGTCGGTGATCTTGGCGGCCACGGCGGGCGCGGTGCCGTTGCCGAACGGGTCTAGCGCGGTGGCGGCCGTCGTGCCCGCCGCCGCGGCGTCGAGCGCGGCCGGGCTGATCGCCGGCAGATACGAGTCGTTCTTGGCCCAGTCATAGGTGCCATAGACGCTGAGCTTCAGGTCGCTGGTGAGCTTGGCGTCGACGCCGGCCGACGAGTTGCCGGCCCGGACGCGGAAGCGATTGTCGATGTGATCGGCGCCATAGAGATTGTCGGTGCGGAACTGGATGAATTCCGTGGTCGCGCCCGTGCCGGGCGGGGCCTTGAAGAAGGGGTTCGCAAAGCCCGGGATGTTGTTGAGGATCACACCGCCCGACGCGCCGGCCGCGGCCGGCGGCGGAGCCCGGACGGTGTCCTTGCGATCCGAATACAGCAGTTCGCCCCACAGCGTGACGCTGTCGCTAAGCTCCTGATGCGCCGTGACATAGGCGCTGTGCAGCCGCGACTTGGGGACCAGGTCGGCCACCGCGCCGTTGTCGCAGTAGTTCGTCGTGCCCGCCGCCAGGCCCGGCGCGGCATAGTTGACGGCATAGGCGGTGGTGTTGACCTTCACGTTCGGCGACGGGCAGACGGTCGAGCGAGCATCGACGCCGCCATACGGCCGGAAGTCGACGATGCGATAGTCGCGGTCGCCCCCGACGATGTTGCCGTTCTCCGAGTACTGGTAGGCGGCGACGATCGAGCCGTTCTTCCAGTCATGGCCGACCAGGCCGCTCGCGCTGAACGTATGGTAGTCGTCGGCCGCGCCGTAACGAACCGAGGCGTCGACGCCCGAATAGTGCTGGCGGGTGATGAAGTTGACGACGCCGGCGACGGCGTCCGAGCCATAGATCGCCGAGGCGCCGTCGGCGACGATCTCGACGCGTTCGATGGCCAGGTCGGGCAGGAACGGAAAGTCGGGGTTGGTCTGGTTGGTGCCGCCGGCCACCAGGCGATGGCCGTTCATCAGCGGCAGGGTCGCGCTGGCCGGCAGGCTGCGCAGGCCCGGCGCGAAGGCGCCCACGCCGCCGTTGGCGGCCCGGGGGGCGGTGTTGAAGCTGTTCAGTTGCGGCACGCTGGCCAGCAGATCCGGCGTCGTGTTCGCGCCGACGGTGCGGATGTCCTCGCGCGAAACGGCGATCAGATTCGAGCCCGTCGGCGGCACGCCGCGGATGCTCGAACCGGTCACGACGATCTCGGAGACCTGATCCGACGCGTCCGACGCCTGGGCCCAGGCCGTCGCCGGCGCGGTCAGTGCGATCGCCAGCCAGGACGCGCTCGATAGCGCCAGGCGCAGCTTGCCGTTGGAAGACTTTTCCACGGGTATCCCTCCCTTTGTTCTTACGCCGTCTTGCCCGCGTTTTGGGGCAAGGCCGGGGGCTCCCTTGTTCGCGGGAGCGTGATTTGGCTCATCGATGTCGGACGGTGAGGGGCTTGGCCATGGCGCGGGTGACGCGGGGATTTAACACAAGTGACCAGCGTGTCGGGCCCTGGCGTTGGGCGCCTTGACGGTGCGGCAAGCCGTGTCATGAAGCGCTGAGCGCGCTTGGAAGAACGCGACCGGCACGACGGGAAGGACAGCACACTGGAACACGGCCTGGACGGCAGAGCGGTGGCCGCCTTGTTGAGCGGGGCCGTGCTCAAGGGGAAGGACCCGGACGCCATTCTGCGCCAGGCCCTGATCGATCCGCGCGTCTATGAAAATCCCGACGCGGCCATCGACGGACCCGCGCTGGTGAGGCTGGTCCGGCAGATCCAGTTCTCGCTCGACGACGTCTATCTCGGCTTCCTGGCGCAGGGCTGCCGGATGGCGCTGGAAACCGAGCGGCTGCTGTCGTTCCTGAGCTGCGCCACCTTCGGGGAGGCCCTGCGCGTCAGCATCCGGTTCACGGATGCGATGTCGACGGACGTGGGGCCGGGGATCACCGAGGAGCACGGCTCGGGCCTGCAGCACATCTGCAAGTACCACACCGTGCCGGGCGTCGACCGCGACATCCTGGTCTGGATCCGCTTCGTGTGGATCTACCACTTCTTCAGCTGGCTGATCGGCCGCCCGCTAGCGCTGCGCGAGGTGTCGGTGAGAGGGCCGCGCCCCGTGCAGTCCAACGGCTTTGATCGGTTCGCGCTGTTCGGTTGTCCTGTGAATTACGAGGCTCCGGTCGATGCGCTCAGCTACGACTTCAGCGATCTGACGGTCCGGTTGGTGCACGGCTCCATCAAGGAATACGACGACTATTACGGCAGCGAGCCGGACTGGTTCGCCACCCCGGGCGGTGAGCCCAGCTGGCGCGAGCGGACCCAGCAGGTGCTGGTCGACCTGCAGAAGGCCGGCCTGTGGTCGGCGCCGATCGAGGTCGTGGCCGCGCGCCTGAGAACCCGCCCTCGGCGCCTGCGTCACGACCTGGCGCTGGAAGGCGAGAGCTTCCAGGACATCAGGACCCGCCTGCGCGGAGAGCTGGCCAGCGCCTACCTCCTGGCCAGCGACACGCCCGTCACGGCCATCGGGTTCGCCTTGGGCTTCAGCGAGCCGGGCAGCTTCTCGCGGCACTTCTTCGCCTGGGCGGGCATGGCGCCGTCGGCCTATCGCGCCGCCCATTCAGGCGATGCGGCGATGATCGCCGCCGCCACCGCCTTGCTCAAGGAACGGCGGATTTCGTAAGGCCGGCGGCCTCCGTCACTTCCGGCAAATCCTTTTGTCACTCCCGCCATGTCCTTCCGGTGGGCGGCTGTCACTTTCCCCGCACCCGAGCGTGATCAATCCGCCGGAGTGATAAGAGGGAAGGGATGAACCAGGATTTCGGCGTCGCCAGAGCGGCCGCGCGCCATGCACGCTAACGTCAGTGATGCTGTCCCCGGCGAGCCCGTTTCGCAGCTTCGGCTCTATCGCGAATGGCTGGAGCGCGAGCGCGGTCTTCGGTTCGACGACTATGCCGCGATGCAGCGCTGGTCGACGCAAGACCTGTCGGCGTTCTGGCGCAGCATCTGGGATTACTACGGCATAAGGTCGGACACGCCGTTCACGTCGGTCGTGCAGGGCGACGCCATGCCGGGCGTCGCCTGGTTCGAAGGCGCGCGGGTGAACTACGTCCACGAGGTCTTTCGCCATCTAGAGGCGGCCACGGCGGCCGGCCAGCCGGCGATCGTCGCCGACAACGAGCAGGGCCAGAGCATCGAGCTCGACTGGCGGACCCTGCGCCAGCGCAGCGCCTCCCTGGCCCTGGAGCTTCGCCGTCAAGGCGTGGGTCCGGGCGACCGGATCGCGGCCTATCTGCCCAACATTCCCGAGGCGGTGACGGCCTTCCTGGCCTGCGCCAGCCTGGGCGCGATCTGGACGCTGTGTTCGCCCGACATGGGCGCGCCGGCCGTGCTGGACCGTCTGAGGCAGGCGTCGCCCAAGGTGCTGATCGTCGTCGACGGGGTCTTCTACGGCGGCAAGGCCATGGATCGCGTCGACACCGTCCTAGGCATCCGCGACGCTCTGCCCAGCGTGACGGCGCTGTTCGTGCTCGAGACCGGATATGGCCAGTCGCGCATCGACGGCGCCTTGGATCTCGCCGAGGCCATGGCGCGGTGGGACGACGAGGTCGAGGCCTTCGAGCCCGAATGGGTGCCCTTCGATCACCCGCTCTGGATCCTCTATTCCAGCGGGACGACGGGCCTGCCCAAGGCCATCGTGCATGGGCATGGCGGCGTGATCGTCACCGCCTATGCCGGCAACATGCACCTGGACCTGGGCGCGAGCTACGCCGTCAACACGTTCGGCGAGCGTTTCCACTGGTACAGCGCGACCGGCTGGGTGATGTGGAACCAGCAGGTTGGCGGGTTGCTGTCAGGGACCACGATCTGCCTGTTCGACGGCTCGCCCAGCGGGTCCAAGGCGCGGCCCGGCTGGGTCGCGCTGTGGGACTTCGCCGAGCGCCACAGGGTGACTTGGTTCGGCGCCGGCGCGGCCTTCTACAGCAGCTGCCAGAAGGCGGGCGTCGCGCTGGGTGAGCGCGCGGGCCTTCGCGCCATCCGCGCCCTGGGCACGACCGGTTCGCCCTTGCCCGCCGATGTGCAGGCGTGGGGATCCGACCAGTTCGCGCGACTGGGGCGTCCAGATATCTGGTGGTGCAATATCAGCGGCGGGACCGACATCGCCGCGGCGTTCATGACCGGCAATCGCGAGCTGCCGGCGACGCCCGGCCGGCTGCAATGCCGCCATCTGGGCGCCGCCGTCGAGGCCTGGAATGAGGACGGCCAGCCGGTGATCGACGAGGTTGGCGAGCTGGTCTGCACGCGACCGTTCCCCAGCATGCCGCTGTACTTCTGGGGCGACGCGGACGGGAGCCAGTACCGATCGTCCTACTTCGGCGTCTGGCCCGGCGTCTGGCGTCACGGCGACTGGCTGCGCATCGAGGCGGACGGCAGCTGTTCGATCAGCGGCCGCAGCGACGCGACGATCAATCGCCACGGCCTGCGCATGGGGACGGCCGAGCTCTACGCGGCGGTCGAGCGGCTGCCAGACGTGGCCGACACCCTGGCCGTCGACATCGAGTACGGCCAGGGGGGCAGCCGGCTCCTGATGTTCGTCACGCCCGCGGACGGACGCCGCCTGGACGCCGACATGGAGTCCAGCTTGGCCGAGGCCATCCGGGCCAGCCTGTCGCCGCGCTTCATCCCCGACCAGTTCATCGAAGCGCCAGGGGTCTTGCGGACGCTCTCGGGCAAGAAGCTGGAGCTGCCGGTCAAGCGCCTGTTCCAGGGCTGGCCGGTCGCCAAGGTGATCAATCGTGACACCATCGCCAATCCCGATCTCGTGCCTTGGTACGCGGCTCAGGCGGCGCGGGCGAAGGAGGAATGGCTATGAAGATCGGCGTGGTTGGGGCGGGCCTCATGGGCGGCGAAATCGCGCTGGTCTTCGCGTTGGGCGGGTTCGAGGTCCTGCTCAACGATCGGGACGACGCCGCGCTGCAACGTGGCATCGTCCGCCTGACCGCATTGCTCGACAAGGGCGTCGCGCGGGGGATCTACACGGCCGAGGCCAAGGACCAGGCGCTCGCGCGGATCACCACCGTCGCCGACATCGGCCGACTTTCCGAATGCGACCTGGTCAGCGAGGCCGTGTTCGAGGCGCTCGACGTCAAGCAGACGGTTCTCAAGACGCTGGATGAGGTCTGCAAACCGCGGTGCCTGCTGACGTCGAACACCTCGACCCTGCCGATCTCGACCCTGAGCGCGGCGCTCGCGCCGGCGCGTCGTTCAAGGTTTGTCGGGGCCCACTTCTTCTCGCCGGTCTCGCGCATGGCGCTGGTGGAGGTCATTCCGAGCTTCGATACGGCGGCGGAGACGCAGGACCAGGTCGTCGACGTTCTTCAGCGGATCGGCAAGACGCCCATCGTCGTCAAGGATGTGGCCGGCTTCGCGGTCAATCGGCTGCTGCACGCCATGTTGATCGAGGCGATCAAGCTGGTGGAGGAGGGGGTGGCCACGCCCGAGGATCTGGACACGGCTTGCCGGCTGGGCCTGGGCCATCCGATCGGCCCGTTCGCCCTGATGGACGCGGTGTCGTCGGGCCTGTGCCTGCAGGTCCAGCAGATCCTGCAGGACGCCTACGGAGAACGTTTCCGCCCGCCGGCCTTGCTCAAGCAGCGGGTCGCGGCGGGCCTCGTCGGCGGCGCGGGCCAGCCGGGGTGGATCCCTAAGGCGGACACCGCGCGATGAGCTGGGCGGCGGTGTCGCTGGCGTTGCTGGCGGCGACCCAGCCCGTCGTCCGGCCTTTCATGCGCCCCGTTCCGCCCGCACGGTCCGAAACGCCGGCCTGGTTCAACCTGCGCCTCCCCGGTCCGGAAACGGATCCGGTCCAAGGGCCTCTGGAGAGCCCGGACACAAGACTGCCCGCGCGCCCCGCCCAGTTCGCGCCCGGACCCATGGATCCGGCCCTGCGCGGCGAGGCCATCCACCGGGACGTAGCGACGATCGTCGGCTTCTCGCACGAGAGCCGGGCGGCCGGGGACTATCTCTGGGGGCGTGTCACCGGTCGGCCGGCCTATGACGAGACGGTCGCCTGGGCCTCTGAGGCGCTGCGGCGCGCGGGCCTGGCGGACGCCCGTCTGGAGCCCTTCCGCGCCGCCGGCGTCAATCTGCCCGTCTCGGGAGAGATCCGCCTGGTCGGAACCGAGGCGATGGGGGCCGGGAGCCAGGATATCGTCCTGAAGTCCGCGATGGTCGGTGGTGACGGGCCAGTCGACGGTGTGGTCACCGCGCCGCTCGTCTATGTCGGCCAAGGGCTGGACGCCGACCTGGCTGGACGCGACCTCAAGGGAAAGATCGCCGTCGTGGTCGCGACGCCCGATCCCAGCCTCTACGCCGCCGTGCCCTCGAACCGCCTGGCCGCCGTCATGGCCGCCGGCGCGGTCGGCGCGATCGAGATCCTGGCGCAGCCGGGCAATCTCAAGAGCTTCGATCGGGACCGGCACGGCTGCGGTCGGGATCTGTGCTTCACCGTGGGCGGCGAGGATGGCTTCTTCCTGCAGACCGTCCTGGGAGAGGCCGCCAAGGCCGGCAAGGCCATTACCGCGACCCTCTCGGCGACCTCGGAGACGCTGGATCGCGACGTCTCGAACGCCGTGGCGACGCTTCCGGGCAAGACGGACCGGACGGTGATTGTGGTGGCCCACGCCGACGGATGGTTCGGCGGCGCCGACGACAACGCCTCGGGCCTGGCGGTCATGGTCGCCTTGGCCCGGCATTTCGCGGCCGGACCCAGGCTCGACCGCACGCTGGTGTTCGTGGCCAGCGCCGGGCATCACAGCGCGGGCGCCAACGGCGTGCGGGCGTTCCGGGCGCATCACGACGGCGACTATGTCGCCAAGGCCGACCTGATCGTGAACATCGAGCATCCGGCGCAGAGCGCCATGATGCGGACCTATGTCGAGCGCCAGGACGACAACTTCGGCTCCGCGATGACCCTCGCGTCCGGCGACCTGCCCAAGCAGATCGCGGTCAATAACCGCGCCCCGTTCCTGATCGACCTGTGGCGGCAAGGGATCGCGTGTTTTGGCCTGGAGGGGCAGAGGATCGTCGACCAGGCCTTGCCCGGCGACCTCAACGGGTTCTCGGATCTGAAGAGCACGCCGCAGACCCAAATGATCGCATCAGGCGGCGTCTATCATACCACCGGCGATGACCTCTATTCGACGCCGCCCGAGGCGCTGGAGCGGGCGGCGCGCTTCCACGCGTACCTGATCGCGGCGGCCGCGAATGCCGATGGCGCGCTGCTACGCGGCGCGGACGTCCCGGCGCGTAACTCCTGTCCTCCAACACCCTGACGAGGATCTGTTGGCGCGTGCAACCATCGCGCTTCAATGAACGTGCGATGTCTTCTGGCCTGGGGCGTGGAGCATGTCAGTTGAGCCAAGTTCCCGCGTCATCCCTGTCATTGTGTTTCATTCCATCGCGCCAAGAATTCCCGTCGACCGAAGGCCTGAGATCTTCGGCGAAGCCAGCCACAGAGGTTGGAAGGGGAAGAAATGAAACGCCAGGAATTGATCCATCGCGCCAGTACCCTGTCCATGGTCGCCAGCGCCGCGCTAGGGGGATGGCTGCTATCGACCCCGGCTTGGGGGCAAGCGCAGAGCGCCACGACCCTTGAAGAGGTCGTCGTCACCGCTGAAAAGCGCGCCGAAGGGCTGCAGAACATCCCGATCGCCATCACGGCGGTGTCCGGCGAGACCCTGCAGAAGGCCGGCGTGCGGGAGGTGGGCGACCTCGTCCAGCTGACACCCAGCCTGCAGTTCGGCACCCGGTCGACCAACGTCTTCATCGCCCTTCGCGGCATCGGCCAGGCGGGGCAGGACATCGGCAGCCAGTCCGGCGTCACCGTCTCGCTGGACGGCGTGCCGCTGCTCAACCACTTCATGATGAACCCCGCCTTCTTCGACGTTGAACGTGTCGAGGTGCTGCGCGGGCCGCAGGGCACCATCGCGGGGCGCAACGCCACGGGCGGCGCCATCAACATCTACAGCAAGACCCCGACCGACCAGCCCTCGGGCGAGGCGTCGGTGACCGTCGCCAACTACGACCGGGTCAGCGTCAGGGGCTTCGTCAACGGACCGCTCTCGGACAACCTCTCGGGACGACTGGCCTTCCAGACCGACCGCGCCGACGGCTGGCTCAAGAACGCCTATCTGGGCCGCCGCAACGACGACACCGACATGACCCAGCTGCGCGGGACGCTGCTGTACAAGCCGTCCGACGCCTTCAGCGTTCGGGCTCTGGCCGAATATACGCGCGATCGCGGCGATCCGTCGTTCGCGCTGTTGCTCGGGCGGGCCGTGCCGAACATCCCGACGCCGGATGAGCTGCCGGGCTACGCCTATCCCCGCAACGACATCAACAACCTGACCGCCTACTACAACGAGCCCAACCGCCGGGACGTGGAAGACCTTCGCACCAGCCTCCTGGCGACCTGGGTGCTGGGACCGAACCTGACCATCACGTCGACGACCGGCTTCATCAAGCACGACATCGACCTGCAGGACATCGACAACGACGGGACGCCGGCCCCGACCTCGCGGTTCGACCTGATCGGGCTTTATGCCAAGCAGTTCACGCAGGAGTTCACCGCCACCGCCACCTTGAGCGATCGCGCCGACTTTGTGGGCGGCCTGTTCTACATGCACGGCGACTCCAGCGAGCCGCTGTATCTCAGCACGGCCACGGTCAAGAACGCGCTGGTCCTGCTGCCGTCGGAGGAGCTCAACTCCTACGCCGCCTATGCCCAGGTTCGCTACCGGCTGACCGACAGCCTGCGCGCGACGATCGGCGGGCGCTACACGTCCGACCGGAAGAACTACGACCTGAACGCGGTCAGCTCGAACATCGTCAAGGCGGCGAGCGACAAGTGGAACGCCTTCACGCCGCGCTTCGTGCTGGACTATGCGCCCAGCGAGAAGGCCCTGGTCTATGCCAGCGTCTCGCGCGGCTTCAAATCGGGCGGCTTCAACACGCTGGGCGACGTGAACCAGCCGGTGAACTTCTTCGATCCGGAATATGTCTGGAACTACGAGGTCGGCACGAAGGCGACGCTGTTCGACAAGCGGCTGCGGTTCGGGCTCACGGCCTTCTACGCCGACTACACCAACCTGCAGGCCAGCATCTTCCGCGTAAACGAGGCCACCGGGGTGCGCTTCCCCAAGGTCGAGAACTCGCCCAAGGCCAAGATCAAGGGCGTCGAGTTCGAGTTCGAGGCCGCGCCGGTGAGGGGCCTGCGCTTCACCGGCTCGGCCACGCGACTGGACGCGACCTACGGCCAGTTCTGCAACAACGATCCTCTGTACGCGACCGCGACCACCGATCCCGGATGCGTTGGGGCGACGCTGAGCGATGGCAAGCCGCTGCCGCCGGGGGCGAAGGATCTCTCCGGCAATCGGCTGACCCAGGCGCCGAAATGGCAGGCCAGCCTGTCGGGCGAGTATTCCTTCCCGATCTCGGACGGCCTGCAGATCACGACCCGCGCCGACTACAAGTGGCAGAGCAAGGTCTATTTCGACTTCTACAACAACCCGCTGAACGCCGAGCGATCGTACGGCCTGCTGAACGCCTCGGTCGCGGTGGCGACCCTGGAGCGAGACTGGTCGTTGTCGGGCTGGGTCCGCAACGCGACCGACAAGCGGTACGTGACCCAGTCGAACACCCGCGTGGCGGCGAACCCGTCTCGCATCGGTTCGATCGGCGCGCCGCGAATGTACGGCGTCACGCTCAGCCATCAGTTCTGATCGAACCCGCAACGGCCAGCGGAGCCGATCGGAACGACGCGGACCCGGGCGCTCCCCCGCCCGGGTCCGGATGGCTGGACAGGTTTGAAGTCTCGGAGGGCGTGCAATGATCAGCCGCAGGCGCTTCGCCGCGATCACGGCCTTGGCGGCGAGCGCGATGTCGTCCGCTGCCAGCGCGGCGGAAAGGGCAGGGGGAGAGCTCAGGACCGATCGCCTGCAGTCCGCTCACGTGCCCGGCGAGGTCGCGGTCGGCGTCTATCTCCCGCCAGGCTATGGGGCGACGCCGGACAAGCGGTATCCGCTCCTGTTGCTGCTGCACGGCGGCGATGGCAGCGAGCGGGACCTGGCGCGTTTCGCGCCCGTGATCGACCGGGCCGTCCGGGATGGGCGGATACCGCCGCTGGTCGTGGCCACGCCCAGCGCGAGACGGTCGCTCTATATGGACTATCGGGATGGTTCGGAACGGTGGGAGACCTTCGTGGTCTCGGAGCTGCTGGCGCATCTGCGCGCCGCGTTCGCGGTTTCGCTGGAGCGCAAGCACACCTTTGTCGGTGGCTGGTCGATGGGCGGGCTGGGCAGCCTGCGACTGGCGTTCAAGCACCCGGATCTCTTCGCGGCGGTCGCGGCGCTGGAGCCAGCGGTCGAGCCGGTGCTGAGCTGGCAAGCGATCGGTCCGCGGGTCAAGTTCTGGCGCTCGGACGAGATCTACCAACATATCTTCGGCGCGCCGGTCGATACGGCCTTCTGGGCCGCGAACAATCCCGCGACGATCGCTCAGCGCGATCCCCGGCGGCTGATCGACCTGGGTGTCTATCTGGACGTCGGCGACCAGGACCTGCTGTACCTGAACCATGGTGTCGAGTTCTTGCACCGGGTGCTTTTCGACGCCGGCGTCGCCCACGAGTACAGGCTGGTGCAGGGCGGCGAGCACGTGGGGCCATCCCTGTCCCCACGCCTCTACGACGCCCTCGGGTTCATCGGGCGGCGGATCGACCCGCCCGCCTGGATCGACGGCACGGTCCTGGCTGCTCGCAGGGTCATGGACGAGAAGAAGCGAGCTGCCGGCCTGCCCGTGGAGGTCGTGGACCCTCGAAGGATCCGGGGTTCATGATCGGTGGGCCTTCCCCACGGCTTTCGCGTACGTTTCCAACACTTCGACAGGAGCATGTGATGTTCAATCGGCGAACGCCCGACCGGCGCGAGGGCGTCACGGCGATCCTGCGTCGTGGCCTGGGCCTGGCGGCGGGCATGCTGGCCTTGGGCTTCGCGTCACACAGTTGGGCGGGGTCCTGCGAGGGGCTCGCCGACCTGAAGCTGCCCGATACGGTGATCAAGAGCGCCGTGACGGTTCCGGCGGGAGGGGCGCCCGGCCTCAAGCTCCTGCCCGATACGCCGGCCTTTTGCCGTGTGGTGGCCTCGGTCAGAGCCGCGCCCGACTCCGATGTCGGGGTGGAAGTGTGGCTGCCGCTGACGGGGTGGAAGGGTGTCTTCCACGGCAATGGCAATGGCGGCTTCGGCGGTGTGCTCACCGCGGGCTACGGCCCTATGCAGGCGGGGCTGCGCCGTGGCTACGCCTCCGCCGTCCAGGACGCTGGAACCGCGCCGGCGACGCCGCTGGCGGGTGACGCCCTGATCGGTCATCCCCGCAAGTGGCGCGATTGGGGGCGTCTCTCCGCGCACGCCATGACGGTGACCGGCAAGGCGATCGCCCAAGCCTATTATGGCGCCAAGCCGGAGCGATCCTACTACACCGGTTGCTCCACAGGCGGGCAGCAGGGCCTGATCGAGGCGCTGTACTACCCGGAAGACTACGACGGCATCCTGGTCGGGGCGCCGGTGATCAATCGCACTTGGGGCCACGCGGCGGTGCTGTGGAATGACCTGGCGGCCAATCTGCGGCCGGGGGGACATCTGTCGGACGCCAAGCTGCGCACCCTCAACGCCGCGGTCCTGGCGCAATGCGGCGGTCTAGGCAGCGGCGTCGCCGGCGATCCGTTCCTGGGAGATCCGGCCGCCTGCCGGTTCGATCCCGCCGCATTGCTTTGCAAAGCCGCCGAGGGGCCCAGCTGCCTGACCCAGGCGGAGGTCGCGACGGTTCGCGCCTTCTACTCCGGCCCCGCCGATCGCACGGGGCGAGCCCGTTTCTTCGGCTGGCCGAGGGGAAGCGAAGCGCCCGGGCACTTCGGCTGGGACTTCCTGCAGTCGCGCCCCGGCGGCCAGCCGCCGTTCGTCAGCCTGTTCAAGTGGGTGTACGGCGCCGACTGGAACTGGTCGGATTTCCAGGTCGATCGCGACATGCCCAAGGTGGACGCCGCCCTCGGCGCCTCGGTGAACGACGCCACGCGCGGCGACCTGCGCGCCTTCCAGGCCCGGGGCGGCAAGCTGATCATCTATCACGGCTGGGCTGACAGCCTCGTCCCTCCGGAACAGTCGATCGCCTTCTACGACCGGGTCGCCAAGGATGCGGGCGGTGTCCGGCAGGCGCAGAGCTTCGCGCGACTGTTCATGGCGCCGGGCATGGCCCATTGCGGGGGCGGGACGGGACCGGACGCTTTCAATTCCGCCGGCGTGGCCAAGCCGCCGCCGTCGTTGGACGCGCGATATGACCTCTTCACCGCGTTGACCGCGTGGGTCGAGAAGGGCAGTGCGCCATCGCAGGTTATCGCGACACGCTATACCGACGCCTCGCCGACGGCAGGCGTCTCGATGCAGCGGCCATTATGTCCCTACCCCGCCAGGGCCTGGCGTCGAGGCGAAGGCGACACCAGTGAGGCGCGAAACTTCGTGTGCTCAAGGTTCAAGCCGCAGCTGACGCAGCGAGGCGGGGCGTCGGCGGATCTTACGCAGTAAGGGGCGGCGCTTCAGGCCAGTTGCACGCCGACCGGCCCAAGACCGCCACCGTCAACAACCTGCCGTTCTAGGGGGCGCCGGAACCGAACGGCCCTCCGTCGCCTTCGTCTTCCAGAGTGGGCGCTGGAGGACAGGCAATGCTGGACGACTTCATCGATGACCTGATTTCGCGGCTGATGACGGGCGCGGGATTGATCATGGCGGCGGCGATCGCGGCGGTGACCGGGGCCATGGCGGTGTTCGCGTTCCTGGTCCCGCATCTGGGGCGGGCCTGGGCCTATGTGGCGGTCACGGCCCTGGCGGGCGTGACGGTCGCCGTGTGGGCTCTGGCGCACAAGCAGCACCGGGCGCGGCATCGCCGGCCCTCGGTCGAGCAGCGGATCGTCGACCTGATCCAGGCCCACCCCAGCGGCGCCTTTGTCGCGGGCCTGGCGGCCGGCGTGGCGGTCAAGGGCAAGCCGTGGGAGGCCCTGGCGATCCTCAAGGCCAAGCCGGGCAAGGCTCCCAAGGCCTAGCAGCCCTCAGACCAGATTGTATTCCGCCTTGGCGTAGGTCCCGATCAGGTCGACGCCGTAGACATTGTGGCTGAGCTGGTCGGCGAACAGGGCGTCGGCGGACTTGGCGTAGACGCCGATGTCGGCCTTGGCGGCCTCGGCCATCAGCCAGCCGACCATGGCCGCCTTGGTCCCCTGGCCGCCGACGCCGTCCTGGCCGTAATAGGCGAAGTACTGGGCGCGGGTGATGGTCTGGCCGCCGAAGCTGAAGGTCGCGTCCAGCAACTCGTGCACCTTGGCGGCGGTGGGCGCCGCGCCGAAGATCTTGGCGTAGGCGCTGCTGGTGGCGTCCTCCAGCGTCAGGGCGCCGTAGGTCTGGGCGAAGCTGGCCGCGCCCTCGCCGACCTTGCCCAGATTGACCGCGAAGTTGATGTAGCGGTTCTCGATGTTGAACGACTGGTAGTAGGCGCTGTTGAGGTTATTGACGTTCGCGCCGTCGGGATTGACTAGGAAGTCCATGCCCGCGGCGGTCGGCGTCTTGCCGGTGAAGAACTGGTACGACAGGACCGCCACCTCGCTGGTGGCGATGGCCGTCTTGGTCACCTGGGCGATGGCGTCCGTATAGCTGGTCCCGCCGGCCATGGCCGCGGCGAAGGTCTTGATGGTGGCGTCGCCATTGACCGAGAAGGCCGCCACACGCAGCACGTTGGTGATCGCCGTGGCCACGCGGCTGTCGACGATCGAGACCGTGCGGTCCGAGAACGCCAGGCTCTCGATATTGACGAGGCTGTCGGTCCCTTCGCCCGCGCCGCCATTGTCCTTGATCTGCCAGCCGCCGTCGGCCTTGGCGCTGATGGCGTAGCCGCCGAACCTGCCGGCATAGACGGCGGTGTCGACGCCCAGGCCGCCGTCGATGACGTCGTTGCCCGCGCCGCCGACGATGCGGTTGGCGACGGCGTTGCCGTTGATGGTGTCGGCCGCCGAGCCGCCGATGGCGTTCTCGATCGTCGCGCCCATGGCGATGGTGACGTTGCCGGTCAGCCCGCCGACGCTGGAGAAGTAGCCCGAGCGCAGGTCGATGGTCTGGGCCACCTTGTAGCCGGAGAAGTCGAAGGTGTCGGTCCCGCCGGCGTCCCAGGCGGCGAAGATCAGCTTGGGCGTGGCCATGGCGCTGAACCAGTCGCGGCCGGCGGTCGAGTTGAAGCCGTAGACCGTGTCGCCCGTGCGGGTGGTCATGTTGGCGCCATAGGCCAGCTGGGCGGCGGCGATGTCGTCCAGCAGCGGCGAGGAGGCGTAGGTCCCCGAGAACGCGCCGCCCGTGTTGCTCTCGCTGAAATAGGACATCACCGTGTACTGGCGGCTGTCCTCATAGTACCCGGCGTCGGCCGCGTAGGTCAGGGGCGCGCTGCCGTCGGCGTCGTAGTCGGCGGGGTGGGCCAGGCCGATGGCGTGGCCGATCTCATGCACCAGCACCATGCCGCCATAGTTCGTGCTGGTCGGGATGGAGTTGTAGCTCAGGCTGGAATTGATCCAGACGTCGCCCGAGATGCTGCCGGGGGCGGTGTTGCCGGGATAGTAGGCGAAGGCCGCCGCGCCGGACTGGCCGCTGTTGTAGTTGCTGAACAGGATCGAGGCGTTGTTGCTGTAGGCCGCCTCGCCGCCGGTTCCCGAGCCCACGCGGGTGAACACGACATTGGCGACGTCCGACCAGGCGGTCAGGGCCTTCTCGGCCTGGATGATCTGGGCGGAGGAGAACTGCGAGAAGGTCGCGGTGTCGCTGGGCATGGTGGTCGGCGCCGTGGCGCGGAAGGCGTAGCTGACCGTCGCGGCCTTCTGCAGGGCGGGGCCCCAGCCGGGCTCGCCGCGGATCAGCTGCGAGGCGGCCTGGTCGACCGTCAGGCTGGTCTTGCCGGCCACCACGCCGGCGCGGGAGTCGGCGTTGACGAAGGCGTTCGGCTGCTCACCACCGGTGATCGCGCTGCCGGTTTCCAAAAATTCGTCCGTCGCCAAAGGGAAGGGTTCAAGGCTCACGACCGTACTCCACACGCCACTTGAGACGAGTATGGTGAATGCTGAATTCCTCTGCAATCTCGGCTATTTGCGACAAACGCGCACAGCTTGTGGCCAAGCTTTTCGCCAAGCTAAGCGCTGCCGGACCATGGCGCCGCCGGCCACAATTTTCACATTCGAGGCAGATGTGTGGCCCATTCGACACACCCATTTTCGGACATGACGCGTTTGTCGTCTCGAGCGCCGGGCAAGTCGGGCCCGCGACATTCGTAGAAGAGGGTATTTCAATGAAAATGCGGTTGCTGGTCGGCGTCGCGGCGGTTGCGCTGGGCGCCGCCTCGGGCGCCCTGGCCCAGAGCGCCACGAGCGGTTTCTACATCGCTGGCGATGCCGGCTATCACGAGCCGGACTCGGTCAAGGCGCGTTCCACGGGCAATTATCAGTGGGACTTCTCGGCCGATAAGGATTGGGCCGCGTTCGGCCGCTTCGGCTACAAGTTCACCCCGAACTTCCGCGTCGAGGCCGAGTACGGCTATCGTCCGGGCGACATGCAGAGCGTCCGCGGCGCTGGCGCCATCGGCGTCGGCGGCACGGGCGCGGGCCAGCCGTTCGGTCTGTGCACCGCCGGCGTCGGCCGCACCGCCGCCGCCCCGACCTGCGGCGAACCCAAGGGCAGCCTGAAGGCCACGACCCTGATGGCCAACGCCATCTTCGACGTCGCCCCGAACTCGAGCATCAACCCGTTCATCGGCGCCGGCGTCGGTACGGCCTGGGTGCACAACAAGGTCTATGGCCAGCTGTCGGGCGTTCCGGCCGGCGCCGCCATCTACCAGAACACCAGCTTCGACGACGTCGACCAGGCGTTCGCCATGCAGGGCATCCTGGGCGTGGCCTGGAACTTCGCCGACAACTGGTCGCTGGACCTGACCGGCCGCTACCTGCGCACCAGCAAGCTGGACTGGGGTTCGGTGACGCAGAACGCCGGCCCGGCCGGTGGTTCGATCACGGATGTCGGCACGTTCTCGGGCCGCTACAAGGACACCTCGGTGACCCTGGGTCTGCGCTATACCTTCGGGTCGGCGCCGCCTCCGCCGCCCCCGCCGCCTCCGCCTCCGCCGCCGCCTCCCCCGCCGCCTCCGCCGCCTCCGCCCCCGCCGCCGCCCCCGGCCGCTCCGGCGTATGAAGCGCGCGAGTTCGTGGTCTACTTCCCGTTCGATCAGTACGTGCTGACGACGGAAGCCCAGGCGGTGGTCCAGCAGGCCGCCGAATACGCCAAGGGCGGCGGCGCTTCGAAGATCGTGGTGACGGGTCACACCGACACCTCGGGCTCGGACAAGTACAACGCCAAGCTCTCGGAACGCCGCGCCAAGGCCGTCGCCGATGGCCTGGTTAGCATGGGCGTCAACGCCACGGCCCTGTCGGTCGACTGGAAGGGCGAAAGCGCTCCGGCCGTCGCCACGGGTGACGGCGTGAAGGAACCGCTGAACCGCCGCTCGACGGTGTCGATCACGTTCTAAGACTAAAAAAGACTATTGGTGGGGTGACAGGGGGTCGGCCTTCGGGCCGGCCCCCTAGCCTTGTCTGGATAGATCCTCCCCCGCATCGCGGGGGAGCATCAACGAAAAGACGCTCCCGATGGGGCGTCGGGAGCGTCCGATCCGGCGGACCAAGAGGGCGGAGGGCCGCCGTCGCACGAACCGACCTGAAGGGGCAGTCGGCTTCGTCATGGCAATAAGAGTGGGACGCGGGAAAAGGGGACCGCTTCCGCGCTCCGATAACCGCGTTCGATTATACGCCGCTGCTCGTGTCAGGCGAGTCGAAACGCCGGGATTCAACCGGGTGCGACAAAACGTCCGGGAGAGGCGAGGGCAGGTCCAGCATCCGGGCGACCAGATGCTCGGCCATCAGGGGCGCCAGGCAAAAGCCGCGCGAGCCCAATCCGGTCAGCACCAAGAGGCCGCCTTCGGTGATCCCGGCCAGCGGCATGCGGTCCGGCGTGGTAGCGCGGATCGCGGCGCGGCCTTCGAAGGTCTTGTCCGCCAGGGACGCGGCCAGCGCCGGCAGGCCCTTGGCCAGGGTGTCGAGGTTGCGCGCGTGGTCGCCTTCGCGGACGTCCGTCGCCGTCTCGCCGCGATCGTGGGTGGCGCCGAACAGCACGCCGTCGCGCGTGGGGACCGCATAGCCGCCAAACGCCGTCGGAGCCGAGGCGGGCGCGTCCGTCCAGCTGGCCTGGCCGCGCACGGGTTTAAGGGGCAGGGGCAGCAGGTCCGCCGTGGAGATCCCGCCGGCCAGGGCCACGCGGTCGGCGCGCACGATCAGGTCGCCGGCCTCGTCAAGCAACCGCCAGCCATCGTTGCCGCGCTCCAGCTTGGCGACGTGGCGATGCGCCACCTCGCCGGACCAGGCGGTGGTGATGACCGAGGGCTGGATGACCAGGCTGCTGGCCATCGTGAGGCCTGTCTCGGTCGCTTGCATCGCGCCGGGCTCGAATAGGTCCTGCTGGGCCACCTTGGCGAAGCGGACGGGATCGCGCTCGCTGGCGGCCAGCTGGGTCACGCCGCGCGCGATCACCGCGCCGGGCTCGGCTTCGTAGAGCGCCGCCGCGCGGGCCAGGGCCTGGGCGTAGAGCGCCGCGCGCGGGCCGCCACCGGCGTCCAGGGCGGGGGTGACCAGCGCGGCGGGATTGCCCGAGGCGGCGACGCCCTCCGGGTCGTCGACGACGGTGACCGAGAGGCCTTCCGCGCGCGCCGCGCGGGCCAGGGACGCGCCGGCGATGCCGCCGCCGATGATCGCCAGGGTCTCGGGAGGCGGGGCGATCGCGCGCTCACCCGGCAGCCAGGCCTCCAGCCGCTCGCGCTTGCGGCCAAAGCCCGGACGCTTGGCGATCTCGAAGCCGGCCGCCTGCAGGGCGCGCCGCACGGCCCCGGCCACGGTGAAGGTCGCCGCGCGGGCCCCGGGGGCCGAGCGCCTGGCGACGGCGGCCAGCACCTCCTCGCGCCACATGGCCGGATTTAGCGCCGGGGAGAAGCCGTCCAGGAACCAGGCGTCGGCCGCGCCGTCCCAGGCCTCCAGCGCCTCGATCACATCCATGACGGCCAGGTCCAGGACCGCATCGAAGCCGGGCAGGTCGACGCGGTGGAAGCCCCGCGCCCGGCCGGGCCAGTGGTCCAGCAGCACCTGGGCGGCCTCGCCCAGCTCGGGCCAATGGGCCAGGATCCGGGCGGCTTCGTCGCGCTCCAGCGGATGGGCCTCGATCGAGAAGATGCGCAGCTTGGCGCCGGCGGGCTTCTCGCGCCGCCACAGGTCCAGCAGGGCGGCGATGTTCAGGCCCGAGCCGAAGCCCAGCTCGCCGACGACGAAGGTCTTCGCGAACCTTTCGGGCAATCCGCAGCCGGTCAGGAACACCGCCCGCGTCTCGGCCAGGCCGTCGACGCTGGAGAAATAGACGTCGCCGTACAGGCTGGACTGTGGCAGGCCGTCCTCGCGCCAGACGAGGGGAGATGAGGCGGTGGGATCCATGCGGGTCTAGAGCGCCGGCGCGAGCCTACCGTCAACCCCACCCCGTTTCCCCGGCGAAAGCCGGGGCCCAGAGTCATCCTGAGCGTCAGATGTGAAAGCGCCCTCCGCCGAGGATCGACGAAGGGCGCTCTGGGTTCGATCTGGGTCCCGGCTTTCGCCGGGAAGATCGGCGTTCTTGTTGGCCTTAGTGCGCCGCCTTCTTCTCTTCCGCTGGCTTGGGAGCCTCAGCGGCCGGAGCCGAGGTCGCACCCGTGGCGGCCGCGTCAGCGGCGGTTTGCGCGGCGGTATCGGCCGGATCGGCGGGAGCCGCGGCCGCGTCGGCGGCGGCCTTGTTGGCGTCGGCGGCGGCCTGGTCCTGGGCCGAGGCGGCGTCGGTCACGGTCGAGGCGTCGGCGGCCGCGGCCTTGGCGGCGGCGTCTTCACCGCCGGCTTCTTCGTGCTTGCCGCCGCAGGCGGCCAGCGACAGGGCCGAGACGGCGATGCCGGCGATCAGCAGTTTGCGAATGGTGCTCATGAGGTGGTTTCCCCTGTCTGTCCGCCAACTGGCGTTCGTTGACGGCAAGGAATACCGGTTCGAAAGCGCGTGCAAGTTACGACGCGCTAACGTGCGCCTACTCGTTGGGGATCTGCGAGAGCGCCTCTTCCAGCTCGGCGAAGCTGGGCTGGGCGGGCGAGGGCACGTTGCCGCGGCCGATCTCGACCGAGATCTGGGCGGCGTTGCCGTGCAGGTGGGCGACCAGGACGGCCTGGATGATCTTGTAGAAGGCGCCGTCTTCGTTGACGACGGCCTGCAGGCGCGTGGCCATCGGGCCGACGATGCCATAGGCGATGAACACGCCCAGGAAGGTGCCGACCAGAGCGCCGCCGATCATGCCGCCCAGGACGGCCGGCGGTTCGGTGATCGAGCCCATGGTCTTGATGACGCCCAGCACGGCGGCGACGATGCCCAGCGCCGGAAGGGCGTCGGCCATGGCCTGCAGGGCGTGGGCGGGCTCCAGCGCCTCGTGGTGGTGCTTCTCGAGCTGCTTTTCCATCGCGTCCTCGACCTGGTGGGGATCCTCCAGGTTCATGGTCATCATCCGCAGGGTGTCGCAGATGAAGTCGACGGCGAAGTGGTCGTGAGTGACCTTGGGATAGCGCGCGAAGATCGTGCTCTCGTGCGGCTTTTCGATGTGGCTTTCCAGGGCGATGACGCCCTTGGACTTCATCGTCTTGGTCAGCAGGAACAGCAGGGACAAGAGGTCGCGATAGTCGGCCGGCTTCCACTTGGGGCCCTTGAAGATCTTGCCGAAGCCGCCGGCCGTGCCCTTGATCACGACCATCGAGTTCGAGATCAGGAACGCGGCCACGGCCGCGCCCAGGATGGCCATCAGTTCGTGAGGCGCCGCCTCGATGATGACGTCCAGCTTGCCGCCACCCATCAGGTAGCTGCCGAACACCATGCCGAAGAGCAGGACGATGCCGATGATCTGGAACATGGTGGTAGGCGGGCCCCGAGATTGACGGCGCATCATCCCGATTAATGATTAATCCAAGGTTCTCACGCGTTTGGCCAGCCGGTCTGTGACCTGCGACACATTGCGTGTGAAGCTTGTGGCCTCTAACGTTTGTTTGATGACGGGAGAGATAAAGCCAGCGTCGGACCACCGGCGCGCGTTCGCCATCCTCTTCGGCGTGTCGGTCGCGACCGCCCTGGGGAACACCGGCATGCTGTCGGTGCTGCCGGCGATCGGCCGCCAGATCGGCATTCCCGACGCCCTGGTGGCGGGCATCTTCTCGCTGTCGGCCGTGCTGTGGGCGGTGACCTCGCCGATCTGGGCGCGGCAGTCCGACATCCGAGGCCGCAAGCCGCTGATCCTGCTGGGCCTGGCGGGCTTTTCCATCTCGATGCTGATGTGCGCCCTGGTCGTTTCGGCCGGGCTGCATCACCTGGCCCCGCCGATGGTGATCTTCGTGCTCTTCTTGCTGTGCCGGGCGCTATTCGGCGGCTTCGGCTCGGCGGCCAATCCGGCGACCCAGGCCTATATGGCCGAGCGCACGACCCGCGAAGAGCGCACCCAGACCATGGCCACCCTGGCCGGGGCGTTCGGCCTGGGCACCGTGGTCGGACCGCTGCTGGCCCCGCTGTTCGTGCTGCCGGGTGTAGGTCTGGCCGGTCCGATGTTCGCCTTCGCCATCGTCGCCGCGGTGATGATGGCCGTCGTCCATCGCGGCCTGCCCGAGACCTTCAAGCCCGGACGCGGCGACAGCCCGCCCCGCCACCGGCGTTTCGGCCTGCCCTGGCGCGGCGAGGGCGCGGCGCTGTGGAAGGACCCGCGCCTGAAGCCCTTCCTGATCTTCGGCTTCCTGGTCGCCTCGTGCCAGACGGCCCAGACCCAGACCCTGGGCTTCCTGATCATCGACAAGCTGGGCTTGGAGCCGGTCAAGGCCCAGGGCTTCATCACCCTGGCCATGGCGGCGGGCGCGGTGGCGGGTTTGCTGGCCCAGTGGGGCCTGATCCGCATGTTCCAGATGGGCCCGCGCGAGCTGATGCGCTGGGGCGTCGGCTGCGCGGCCTTAGGGAATATCATCGTCGCCTTCGCGCCGGACTATGCCGCTGTCGCCATCGGCTACGCCATCGCCAGCCTGGGCTACGGCTTTGCCCGGCCGGGTTTCACGGCGGGGGCTTCGCTGTCGGTCGATGCCAAGGACCAGGCCGGCGCGGCCGGGGCCATCGCCGCCATCAACGGCCTGAACGTGGTGGTCGCCCCGCTATTTGTACTGCTCTACGAGAAGATCGGCTGGGGCCCGTTCGTGCTGAACGCGGTGATCCTGGCGGCGCTCTTGGGCTACGCCCTGCGCCAGGCCATGCTGCGCGCGGCGGGAGACCGCGATGCGCGAGAGGAGGCCACGATAGCGGGGCTGGAGCGGACGGATGAGGGGGGCGTTTGACCCCTCACGCTTCAAAAGCTCATGCCTTCCTAGGCCTTGTGCCTAGGACCCATCGTTCTGCCAGGTTCTGAAATTCTGGGAGCGTTCGGCGGTGTGGTCGCGCGCCCGGCGGCGCCAGTGCGAGCGTCGGCATGGGTCCTAGGCACAAGGCCTAGGAAGGCAGGATTTTGGATTGGGCAGGTGAACCCTAAGCCACCATCCGCTCCAGCGCCCGCCGATCCTTCAGCACCACGTGCCGCACCGTCGGCAGCGCGATCAGCCCCTCGTCCTGCAAGGCCGTCAGCGTCCGCGACACCGTCTCGATCGTCAGGCCCAGATAGTCGGCCATGTCCTGGCGGCCCATCGGCACGTCCAGCTCGGCGGTCGCATGGGTGCGTTCGGCGATGTCGAGCAGCAGGCCCACGACCCGCTCCTGGGCGGAGCGGCGGCCCAGCATCAGCACGTGGTCCTGGCAGCGCTGCAGGTTCTCGGCGGTCAGGCGGAAGAGGGCCCGGGCCGCGTCGCCGCGCCGGGCGGCCAGCTCGCTGAGCGCCCCGCGCCGGATCATGCGGATGCTGGCGTCGGTCATGGCCTCGGCCGTCACCCGGTGGGCCTCGCCCATCTCCAGGCCGAAATAGTCGCCGGCGAAGTGGAACTCGTCGATCTGCCGGCGGCCGTCGCGCAGGATGCGGTAGGTGCGCACCGCGCCCGACACCACCTGATAGACGTGCGAGGCCTCTTCGCCCTCGCCGAAGACCTCTTCGTCGCGGCGGAAAAGCGGGCAGGCGCCGGGGATGGCCAGGACCGGGTCCAGGGCGAGAGGCGCGGCGTCGATACGAAGCGGAGACAGCATGGAAAGACCCTTCTGTTATTAAGGTCTTTGCGCCTTTCCCTCGCGGCGGGCCATTCGGGAGCCGCGCCTAAGGAAACCCCCTTACGCGGGGATGCGGGGGCGCCCGCTTTTGAGGCGGATCAAGGCCGCGGCGCGGGCGCGCGCGCAAGATGGCAAGATGTCCAACCGCCCCCTGATCCTGCTGCTCGTCGACGACGAGCCCTTGCGCGAGGCCCTGCGGTTCTCGCTGGAGACGGAAGGCTACGCGGTGGCCACGCGTCCGGACGGGCGGCCGGTGGCGGCGGTGGTGGTCGACGAGGGCGACTGGCGCGGACCGGTCCAGGGCCTGCCGACCATCATGCTGACGGGCGACGCCGAGCGGCTCATGCGCCGGGGCGTCAGCGGGGTGGCGGTGGTGGAAAAGCCGCTGCTGGACGACGCGCTGGAGCGAAAGCTGTCGACTCTGCTGGGGAAAATACCGCCGGGAGAAACTTGCCCGGCCCGCGTCGGGTGACGCGAAAGGTGAAGTTTTTTACCTTACAAATCAACCGATTGAAGCTCGGTTGAGTTGGCGTGTTTTGTGCATGTTTTTCGGTGAACCGTCGAGGGCGCCGACCATGGACATCACGAACAGAGAGCGGACCATGGCGATCCGCGCCGAGCTCCAGAGCCAGTTCCCGACGTCCACGTCGACGCCGACGGGGCCGTTCCGCACCCTCCAACCCAAGCCGCAGGAACTCACTTCGCAGCAAAAGGCGGAGGTCGAGGAGACTCTGAAACGCACCTCTGGCGCTAAGGCGAAACCCACGGACGAGCAGGCGCCCGCCACTGAGGCCCCGCGCCAGACCTGGCGCCCGTCGTCGATCGGCGACTTCACGCACTACACGGCCGATCAGGCGAAGACCAAGCTGGCCATGCTCGAGAACTTGGCCTCGAACCCAATGGTGAAGAAGGGCCTGCTCAGCGCGACCATGGGCGACCAGACGACGTCGTCGCCCGATGTCATGATCGGCTGGCTGAAGCAGAAGATCGGCGGCCAGGCCAGCGATGCGTCCCGCGTGCGGCCCGGCGGCCTGCTGAACCTCAGGGCCTAACTAACCCCCGCGCGCGGACAGCGTCATCCGGACCAGCGCCGCCAGGTTGTCGGCCTGCATCTTGGTCATCAGCTTGGCGCGATAGATCTCGACCGTGCGCGGGCTGATGCCCAGCTCGCGGGCGATGACCTTGTTGGCGTGGCCTGCCACGACGCCGTCCAGCACCTGGCGTTCGCGTTCGGACAGGGTCTCCAGCCGGTGCAGCACGGCGGCCTGGTCGTCGCTGACGGGCGAGGCCTCGGCGGCCTTCATGGCGCGCTCCAGGGCGTCCAGCATGCGCGCGTCGCTGAACGGCTTTTCGATGAAATCCACGACGCCCGAGCGCATGGCCTCGACCGCCATCGGGATGTCGCCGTGGCCGGTGATCATGATGATCGGCATGCGGATCTTCTGGGCCGCCAGGCGGGCGACCAGCTCCTGGCCGCTCATCTCGGGCATGCGCACGTCGCTGATGATCACGCCGGGCTTGGCGGCCGGCAGGGCGTCCAGGAAGGCCGGGGCGCTGGCATAGGCCACGACCTCGAAGTCGGCGGACTCCAGCAGGAAGGCCAGCGACTCGCGGGCGCTTTCGTCGTCGTCGACCACGTGCACGACTGCGTCAGTCATCTGCGGATTCCTTCTGATGGTGCTCGGCGGGCGGCAGGGTGAAGCGGAACAGCGCCCCGCCGCCGGGATTGGCTTCCGCCCAGATCCGGCCGCCATGGGCCTCGATGATCGAGCGCGAGATCGACAGGCCCACGCCCATGCCCTGGGGCTTGGTGGTCATGAACGGCTGGAACAGGCGCTCCAGCACCGCGTCGGCGATGCCCGGACCGGTGTCGGCGACGCTGACCCGCGACCAGCCTTCCTCGGTGACGTCGGTGGTGATCAGGAGGGCGCGGCGGCGGGCCGTCTGGTCCTGCATGGCGTCGATGCCGTTGCGGATCAGGTTCAGCAGCACCTGCTGCACCTGGACCCGATCGGCGAACACCGCGTCGGCGGCGGGATCCAGCGACAGGCGCACATCGACCTGGCGGTCTTTCTCGCCGATCAAAGCGAGGGCCGAAGCCTCCTCGATCAGCTTGGACAGGCTCTCGGCCTCGCGCTCGCTGGCTCCGCGGCGGACGAAGTCGCGCATGCGGTGGATGACCTCGCCGGCGCGCAGGGCCTGGTTGGCGGCCTTGTCGATGGCGTCGCGCACCTTGGCCTGGTCGGCCTCGCGGCCCCGGTCGATCAGGCGGCGCGAGCCGGTCAGCAGGTTGGCGATGGCCGACAGCGGCTGGTTCAGCTCGTGCGCCAGCGTCGAGGCCATCTCGCCCATGGCCGTCAGGCGCGAGACGTGGACCAGTTCGTTCTGCAGCTCCTGCAGGCGGGTCTCGGTCTCCTGCGTCTCGGTCAGGTCGCGGATGAAGCCGGTGTAGGAGGGCACCTGCCCTTGTGTCTCGCCGACCGCCAGCTCCATGGGGAAGGTCGAGCCGTCCTTGCGCATGCCGACCACGACGCGGCCGGCGCCGATGATCCGCTTCTCGCCGGTGCGGTGGTAGCGCTGGATATAGCTGTCGTGGGCGGCGGCGTTGGGCTCGGGCATCAGGATGCTGACATTGCGGCCTAGCACCTCGGACGCCTTCCAGCCGAACATGCGCTCGGCGGCGGGGCTGAACGAGGTCATGATCCCGGCGCGGTCGATGACCACCACCCCGTCGGGCACGGTGTCGAGGATCGATTGCAGGTGGTCGTTGATCGCCGCCGCTCGCCGCCGCGCGGCGTGGAACCAGCCGCCGCCCACGGCCATGCCAAAGCCCACCGACAGGAAGATCGCCGCGCAGATGCCGCTGACCAGGTTGAACGGGATCGACCGGGTCACCCACCACACCGTGCCCCAGGCGAAGGTGGTGGCGAAGACGCCCGGCCCCAGGCCCCCCAGCGCGGCGGCGATCAGCACGGCCGGCACGAACAGCAGGAACGACGACGGCGCGGTGAAGGCTTCCGGCAGGTACAGGCGCGCCACCGCCGTCGCCATCACCGCCGCGAAGGCGGCCAGGTAGGCGGTGGGGTGCGGATCGCTGAACAGGGTCGAGGACAGGCCCCGGGCCGGCTTCATGGGAGCTCCAACGTGAAAGTCCTTATAGCCGCGCCGGTTTGAGCCAGGTCAAGGACGGGCCATTGCGTAGGTCCGATGCTGTCTTTGCCAACACACGGGAGATTTCGATGTCGGGCGGGCAAATGGCGTATCTGGGTCTGGTGATCGCGGCGTTCAGCGCGTTCGCCGTGGTGCTGTTCGTGACCTATATCCGGGTCAACATGAAGTAGGACTCCTCCTCCATAACCCCGTCTCCCCGGCGAAAGCCGGGGAGATCGGGTTTGGGAAAACCCGCCTCCTCGACTATGCCGGTCCGGGAAGCTTCACGGCGGGGGACTTCAGTGAGCGCGTTCGAATTCTTCTTCAGCTTCTACGGGCTGGTCCTGGGCTTTTCCGCCGCCGAGCTGGCAGGCGGATTCGCGGGGCTGGTGCAGCGGCGGCGGACGGTGCGTTTCGGCTACCTGACCGTGCTGCTGGCCGCCTTCGTCGCCATCGACATCGCCACCTTCTGGGCCCAGGCCTGGACGATCCTGCGGTTCGCGCCGTTCAACTTCGCCCTGCTGATCCTGGGGCTGGTCGTGGCCATCACCTTCTATGTCGCCGCCAGCCTGGTGTTCGCCAAGGACCCGCCTGAAGGCGCGCACCTGGACGAGCACTTCTGGGAAAACCGCCGCATCGTGCTGCTGTGCGTGCTGGCGGCCAACCTGGTCATGGTCGCGGTGCTGACGACCCTGACCCTGGGCACGGGCGAGTTCGGGGCCATCAACCGGCCGATGCTGTGGATCGGCCTGGCCATCTTCACCACCTTCACGCTGATCGCGGCGCTGGCCAAGAAGAAGGGCGTGGTCACCGCGGCCTTGGTGATCCTGCTGCTCTATCACGGCCAGACCATCACCCGGTCAGCCGCGCTTCTGGTGAAGGGCGGCGGCTGGACGATCCTGCAGAGCAAGGCGCCGAAGGACAGCTAGCCCATCCGCACGACGCGGCCGCACAGCGCGGCCGGGGCGGGGCGATGGCTGACCAAGATCAGGCCCTGGCCGGTGCGCTGGAGCCGGGCGTCCAGCCGTTCCACCACCAGCGCCTCGGTCGCCGCGTCCAGGCCTTCGGTCGGTTCATCCAGCAGCAGCCACGGGGCGTCGCGCAGGTAGGCGCGGGCGAGCGCCAGGCGCCGGCGCTCGCCGCCGGACAGGCGTTCGCCATTATCGCCGAGATAGGCGGCCAGGCCTTGCGGCGCGGCGCGGATGCGGTCGGCCAGGGCGGCGTCTTCCAGCACTTGCCACAGCTCATCGTCGGTCGCCTTGGGCGCGGCCAGGCGCAGGTTCTCGCGCACCGTGCCGGCGACCAGGCCGGCGTCCTGCGGGAGCCAGGCGAAGGCGGCGCGGGGCAGGGCGCTTTCTCCACGCAAGCCCAGCAGGGTCTCGATGGCGGTGGTCTTGCCGCAGCCGGACGGGCCGACGATGGCCAGGCGCTCGCCGGGAGCCAGGGTCTCGCCGAGGATGGTCAGCGTGGGGACGGCTTCCAGCTTCGGCGCGGCTCGCGGCTGGTGGCGCAGGATCGTGTCCAGCCGCTCGCATGCTTCCCGCGCCGCGCCGTCCTGGTCGAAGGCGTGGGCCAGACTCGCCAGGGCGTCGACGCCCATGGCGGCGGCCAGGCCCGCCAGCGCGGCGAGGGCGGGACCGGCCGGAGCGGCGGTCGCGATGGCGGCGGCGACGGCCGCGCCCAGGATCACCGCCTGGCTGGCGACGATCAGGCCCTGGGCGCGGGCGGCCTCCAGGCGCGCGGCGTCCAGCTCGGCCGCCTTGGCGTTCAGCGCCTCGCCGGCCCAGGCCTCAAGGCCGTAGGCGCGCAGCTCGGCGCTGGCGGCGACCAGGGCGGCGGCGGTGTCCTTCAGCGCGCCGACCTTGGCCTGGATGGCGGCGCGGGCGGGGGTGGAGAACCGCTTGGCGAGAGCGCGGGCGGAGAGGATCGCCGCGAGCGCCGCGACCAGGATCACGACGGCGGGCGCGGGACCCGCGAGCGCGGCCAGGGCGATGGCCGAACCCAGCCCCGCGACGGCGCTCCACGGCGCGGAGAGGCGGACGAACCGGGTCTCGATCGCATCGACGTCCTGCACCAGCCGGGCCGAGGCCTCGCCGCGCGATAGGGAAAGGGCCTCCGACGGCGGCGCGGCGGCCAGGCTGGCGAACACCGCCGGCCGGATGGCGGCGAGCGCCCGCAGGGCGGCGGCGTGGCCCGACAGGCGCTCGCCGTAGCGGGCGGCGGTGCGGCCGATGGCGAGGAGCCGGATCATGGCGCTGGGCAGCAGCACGTTGAACGTATGGGCCACCGCCAGGCCCGCCGCGCCGGCGATGGCGCTGGCCACGATGAACCAGCCCGACAGGCCCATCAGCAGCGTCGACGCGGCGCCCAGCACCACGGCGCTGGCGATGGCGAGGCGCAGCATCCCGGCCCGCTCGCGCTTCTGGGCGCGGATGAGGTGGTCGAGGGGGGAGGGCGACATTAGTTCACGATCCCCTCAACATTCGTCATTCCCGCTCTTGTGGCGGGAACCCCTGGTTCAACCCGCAAGTGCGGAGCAAGCGGACCGCCGACGGTCCGCCCCGTCTTCGCCAGCGGCGGATAGAGGGGTTCCCGCCACAAGGGCGGGAATGACGGGAGTTTGTTATGGCGGTTGTAGCTCACAGCCTCACCACCTGGTCCGCCAGCGCCGCCACGGCCTCCGAGTGCGTCGCGATCAGGGTCGTGCGCCCCTTCGCCGCCTCGCGGATGGCGTCCAGCAGGGCGGCTTCCGATGCCGCGTCCAGGTTCGCGGTCGGTTCGTCCAGCAGCAGGATCGGGGCGGGCTTGAGCAGGGCGCGGGCCAGGGAGAGGCGTCTCCGCTCGCCGCCGGAGAGGCCGCTGCCGCGTTCGTCGAGCACGAAGTCCAGGCCGCCGGGACGGTCGACAACGAGGCCCACCGCGCGGGCGGCGGCCTCGATCTCGGCGCGCGAGGCGTCGCGGCGGGAGAGGGCGATGTTGTCGGCGATCGAGGCGGGCAGAATCAGCGGCGACTGGCCGGCCCAGGCGATCTCGCCCTGCGCTTCGATGCGGCCGGCGGTGAGGGGCGCGAGATCCAGCAGTAGGTTCAGCAGCGAGCTCTTGCCCGCGCCGCTGGGGCCGACCAGGGCGGTGATGGTTCCGGCCTGGGCCACCAGCGAGAAGTTCTCCAGCGCTGGCGCGTCGGCGTCGGGATAGCGGACGGTGACGCCTTCGAAGCGGATGGTCGGCGCCTCAGTCGCAACCGCAGCGGCCGGCTTCGGCGTCGGCGCCTCGAACGTCGACAGGCTCGCGCTCGCCGCCTCCGCCGCCTGCCGATCGTGATAGGCGGCGGCCAGGCGGCGCATCGGGGCATAGACCTCCGGCGCCAGGGCCAGGACGAAGAAGGCGCGCTTGAGGTCCAGTTGCTCAGGGACCGGGAAAGGCAACAGGCGCAGCAGGTTGAAGCCGCAATAGACCGCGACCAGCGCCACCGACAGGGCCGCGAAGAACTCCAGCGCCGCCGACGAGATGAAGGCCACGCGCAGAACGCGGATGGTGCGCTCGGCCAGCTCCGACGCCGAGCGCTTCAGGGCTGCCGTGGTCGCGCCCTCGGCCTGGAAGGCCAGCACCACGGGCAGGGCGCGGACGCGGTCCAGGAACAGGCCCGACAGGCGCTCCAGGGCCAGGAACTGCGCCCGGCTTTCGGCGGCGGCGGCCGTGCCGGCCAGGACCATGGCGGCGATGAACGGGACGAGCGTGGCGAGGAGAATGCCGGCGCAGACCGGGCTGGCGATGGCGGCGACGGCGATCATCACCAGCGGCAGGGCGGCGGCCGAGAAGCGGGCGGGCAGGAAGCGGGCGACATGGCCGTCCAGGGCCTCGACGCCCTCGACCAGGGCGGTGGTCGCTTCACCGGCGGCGCGACGCGGCCCGCCGAAAATCGACCGGGCCAGATCGGCGCGCACGCTGGCCTTGGCCTCGGCGGCGGCCTGGGCTCCGGCGACGCCGGTCAAATGAGCCAGCACGCCTCGAAACGTCATGGCCGCCAGCGCCAGAACCAGCCACGGGGCCATGCCGCGCCCCTGCGCGATGGCGTCGATCCCGAATGCCAGGCCCGCCGCGAAGGCGATCGCGGCCAGGCCGTCCAGCGCCATCAGCAGCCGCGCGCGCTGCCCCGCCGGACTTGCCGAGCGCTCCAGATGTTTCAGCACTGCCTTGGGCGCCTCGGACATATGATCAATCTGTACTATGCGGGCGCCCATGGGTTGAGTGTAGGTTGGGTTCATCCGGAAGCCTTGATCCCGATCAAGGACCGGGCGGTCGCGGCGGTCTAGGAGCTTTGGCTCATCGATCGGCGTGATCTTCGGCCGTTCGTCTCGGAGCTGTCCATGGACCCCGCCGTCATCGACCTGTCGCGCCTCCAGTTCGCGCTGACCGCCCTGTACCACTTCCTGTTCGTTCCGCTCACCATCGGGCTCAGCTTCATGCTGGTCATCATGGAGAGCGTCTATGTGATGACCAAGCGCCCGATCTGGCGAACCGTCACGCGCTTCTGGGGCGTGCTGTTCGGCATCAACTTCGCCCTGGGCGTGGCCACCGGCATCACCATGGAATTCCAGTTCGGCATGAACTGGTCCTACTACTCGCACTATGTCGGCGACATCTTCGGCGCCCCGCTGGCGATCGAAGGGCTGATGGCCTTCTTCCTGGAGGCCACCTTCGTCGGGCTGATGTTCTTCGGCTGGGACAAGCTGAGCCGGGTGGGCCACCTGTTCGTGACCTTCATGGTCGCCCTGGGCACCAACCTGTCGGCGCTGTGGATCCTGGTCGCCAACGGCTGGATGCAGAACCCGATCGGGGCGGCTTTCAATCCCGAGACCATGCGCATGGAGGTCTCCAGCTTCCGCGACGTGCTGTTCAACCCGGTGGCCCAGGCCAAGTTCGTGCACACGGTCAGCGCCGGCTATGTCATCGCCTCGGTGTTCGTGCTGGGCGTGTCGGCCTGGTACCTGCTGAAGGGCAAGCACATCGGCGTGGCCAAGCGGTCGATGACCGTGGCCGCCGCCTTCGGCCTGGCGTCCTCGCTGTCGGTGGTCGTGCTGGGCGACGAGAGCGGCTATGCCCTGACCGACAACCAGAAAATGAAGCTCGCGGCTCTGGAAGCCATGTGGGAGACCGAGCCCGCCCCGGCCGGTCTGACCGCCTTCGGCATCCCGGACCTGAAGGAACGCAAGACCCACGCCGAGATCAAGATCCCCTATGTCCTGGGCCTGATCGCCACCCGTAGCTTCGACAAGCCGGTGGAAGGCATCTTCTCGCTGGTCGCCAAGGCCGAGGACCGCATCGAGAGCGGCGTCGTCGCCTATGGAGCCGTTGAAGCGCTGAAGAACAATCCCAATGACGTCGCCGCCCGCGCCACCTTCGAACAGCACCGCCGCGACCTGGGCTATGCCCTGTTGCTCAAGCGCTATGTCGAGGATCCGCGCACGGCCACGCCAGAGCTGATCAAGAAGACCGCCTGGGACGCGGTGCCCAACGTGCCGGTGATGTTCTGGGCCTTCCGGATCATGGCGGGGATCGGGGTCCTGATGATCCTGATGTTCGCCACCGCCTTCGCCCTGGTGACCATGCGCAAGCACGAGACCAAGTGGTTCCTGTGGATCGCCGTGCTGGCCCTGCCGCTGCCGTGGATCTCGACCGAGCTGGGCTGGGTGCTGGCCGAGGTGGGGCGTCAGCCCTGGGCGGTGGACGGCGTGCTGCCCACCTTCCTGTCGGCCTCCAGCCTGACCGTCCCGCAGCTGATCACCAGCATCGCGGTCTTCACCCTGCTGTACGGCGCGCTGGCCGTGGTCGAGGTCGGCCTGATCCTGCGCGCCATCAAGAAAGGCCCGTTCGCCCAGCACGACCCCGTCCCGGACGGGGAACCGGCTGAGCCCGAGCCGCTGACCGCTTAAGAGGAGCCCTGAACATGGAACTCCCTATCGACTACGCCACCCTGCGGGTCATCTGGTGGGCCCTGGTGGGCATCCTCCTGATCGGCTTCGCCCTCACCGACGGCTTCGACATGGGCGTCGGGACCCTTCTGCCCTTCGTGGCCAAGGACGACGCCGAGCGGCGCATGGTCATCAACACCGTCGGCCCGACCTGGGAAGGCAACCAGGTGTGGTTCATCCTGGGCGGCGGCGCGATCTTCGCGGCCTGGCCGTTCGTCTACGCCATCACCTTCTCGGGGTTCTATCTGGCCCTGTTCGTGGTGCTGTCGGCGATGATCCTGCGGCCGGTCAGCTTCAAGTACCGGTCCAAGCGTCCGAACGCCAAGTGGCGGTCGTTCTGGGACTGGGGCCTGTTTGTCGGCGGCTTCGTGCCGGTGCTGTGCTTCGGCGTGGCCCTGGGCAACGTGCTGCAAGGCGCGCCCTTCCGCCTGGATACCGACCTGCGCGCCTTCTATGAGGGCAGCTTCATTGGCCTCTTCTCGCCGTTCGCCCTGCTGTGCGGCCTGCTGTCGGTCTCTATGCTGGTGCTGCACGGCGCGGCGTGGCTGACGGTCAAGGCCGAGGACGGTCCGGTCACCGAGCGCGCCCGCCGCATCGGCGAGATCGCCGGCCTGGCCAGCATCGTGCTGTTCGCGGCCGGCGGCTTCTGGGTGGCGTTCGGCGGCATGGGCTTCCGGATCGAAGGCTTGGCCGATGCGGCTGGACCCTCGAACCCGCTGCGTGGCGCCGCCGCCGTGCGGGCGCCGGGCGCGTGGCTGGACAACTATGGTCGCCACGGCTGGATGATCATCGCCCCGGTGCTGGGCTTCCTGGGCGCGGCGCTGGCCCTCTACGGCATGCGCTTCAACAAGGCCTGGGCGGCGTTCGGCGGCTCGTCGGCCTCGACCTTCGGGATCGTGGCGACGGTGGGCGTGTCGATGTTCCCGTTCATCCTGCCCAGCAGCTACGATCCGCGCTCGAGCCTGACGGTTTGGAACGCCTCGTCGACCCACCTGACGCTGTTCGTGATGATGATCGTCACGGCGGTCTTCCTGCCGCTGATCCTGCTGTACACCGCGTGGGTCTACAAAGTCCTGTGGGGCAAGAGCACCACCGGCGCCCTCGTCACCAACCCCGACCTGTACTGAGGAGGCCTCAGCATGTGGTACTTCACCTGGATCCTGGGCCTGGGCCTCGCCGTCGGCTTCGGCGTGCTGAACGGCATCTGGTACGAGTTCAACCTGTCCGACGAGGGGGATGAAGGGCTGGACGCGCCTTAAAAACTGTCATCCCGGCCAAGTGCGAAGCACGCCGAGCCGGGACCGCCGGAAGCGCCGAGCTTTCCGCGGTCCCGGCTCTCCGCTGCGCTGCGGCCGGGATGACAGGTTTTTTCGGCCCGCGACATTGCACCGCGCCCCTTCGCCGTCAGCCTTAACCGTTGTTAAAGGCGCTTCGGGCTCTTCTGGCATCCAGCCACGGGAGCGCGCCGAACGCGCCGCTCCGGGCACACATTCGACCTGGGGACTGCCATGACCGACAACACCGCGCCCGCGCTGGAACTGATCTCGTTCTGCATCGGCGAGCAGGAATTCTGCATCGACGTGAAGACGGTCCGCGAAATCCGCGGCTGGACCCCGGCCACCCCGATCCCGCACGCTCCGGCCTATATGCGCGGCGTCATCAACCTGCGCGGCGCGATCATGCCGGTCATCGACCTGCGCAACCGCCTGGGCCTGGGCGTCACCATCCCCGAGACCCGCCACGTGATCGTGGTCGTCGAGTGCCAGGACCGCCTGGCCGGCATCCTGGTCGACGCCGTGTCGGAAACCTTCACCGTGCCGCGCGACAGCCTGCAGCCGGCCCCGGACGTCGGCGTGGAAGAGCTGCGCTACATCCAGGCCATCATCTCGATGGAAAACCGCCTGATCACCTATCTGCGCATGGACGACGTTTTCCCGGCCCAGGTCAGCGAAGCGGCTTAAGTCGCTTCCATCCAGGTAAGAGAAAGGCCGCCGGGGTTGCCCCCGGCGGCCTTTTCTTTGCGCGCTGCGCGCAGGTCAGCCCTTGCGGACGATCCGGGCCGCGGCGGCGTGGAAGCCGGCCTCGGCTTCGGCCAGGTCGGCCACGGCGCCGTGGCGGTCGCGGGCCACGCCCATGTTGCTGGCGGCGTAGCTTTCCGAGACCTTGCGGGCCTCCTGGGCGCGCAGGGCGGCGTTGGAGGCGGCGGTCTCGTGCCAGGTCGCCAGCTGCTCTGCGGTGACCTCGGCCGCGGCGTCCGGGTGCGGGGCGACTTCACCGAAGCCGATGGCCACGAAGCCGTGGATCACGCCGCCATAGTCTTCTTCCGACAGCAGGAAGGTCACCTGCCGCTCCTCGGCCTGGCCGGTGTAGCTGTCGGTTTCCGGATCGAACTCCGACAGCACCAGGATGTCGCCGACCTTGAAGTCGCGGTCGTTGCGACGGATCTCGAAGCGCTTCTGGCCCGAGCGGACGGCGGCGAAATATTTGGGCCAGGTCTTGAGTTCGTGGCGGGTCATGGCGGGCGGACTTTTCTAGAAAAACGGAAAGCGGGCGGTTCTGGCGGAGGGAACCTAGCGCAGGGTTAATGGACGACAATAGGGCTGTGGATAGCCCTCAAAGCCAATGCCCCCAAGTGTGTCATCCCGGCCGCAGCGAAGCGGAGAGCCGGGACCCAGGGGCCAATGCAGTGCGGTTGCCCCTGGGTCCCGGATAGCCTCTGCGAGGCTTCCGGGATGACACCCTCGGGCGGATCTAGGTCACTCGTCGATGCAGAGCCGCACGATCTCGGCCCGCAGCTCCGGCATGCCCAGGCCCTTCTCGGACGAGGTGGCCAGCACGCGGGGGAAGGCGGCGGGGCGTTTGGCGATGGCCTTGAGGGTCTCGGCCACGACCTTGTCGACTTCGTGCGGCTTGATCTTGTCGGCCTTGGTCAGGACGATCTGGTAGCTGACGGCGGCCACGTCCAGGGCGTCCAGCGCCTCCAGGTCGACCTTCTTGAGGCCGTGGCGGGCGTCGATCAGGACATAGACGCGCTTCAGGTTCGGACGGCCGCGCAGATAGGCGCGACCCAGGTCCTGGAACTTGTCGACGATCGAGCGCGAGGCGCGGGCGAAGCCGTAGCCGGGCAAGTCGACCAGGCGCATCTTCTCGGCCAGCAGGAAGAAGTTGATCTCCCGCGTGCGGCCCGGCTCGTTCGAGGCGCGGGCCAGGTACTTCTGCCCCACCAGCCCGTTGATCAGGCTGGACTTGCCGACGTTGGAGCGGCCCGCGAAGGCCACTTCCGGCAGGTCCGTGGAGGGCATCGTGTCCATGCGGACAGCGCCCATCACGAACGAGACGGGTTGGGCGAAGAAGACCCGCGCCGTCTCGATCTGCTCCTCGGTGAACTCCGACTTATCGGAGAAGTCGGGCTGGATGGTCGGTTCGTCGGTCATCAGGTCGCGTTTGCGGTCTTGCCCTGCAGTCGAGCGATGATCTTGTCGATCGGGTTCTCGACCTTGTAGCGGCGCATGATGATGTACTGCTGGATGATGGTCAGGACGTTCGACCAGCACCAGTAGATCACCAGGCCCACCGCGAACTGCGACAGGGTGAAGGTGAAGATGATCGGGAACAGCTGGAAGATCTTCTGCTGGATGGGGTCGCCGGCGGGCGGGTTCATCGCCGTCGTCAGCCACATGGTGAAGCCGTACAGCAGCGGCCAGACGCCGATGTGCAGCGGACCGCCCAGGAACGAGCCGATCAGCGGGGCCGTCGCCGGATCCCAGGGGATCGCGCCGAACAGGTTGAAGATCGTCGACGGGTCGCGGGCCGACAGGTCCTGGATCCAGCCGAAGAACGGCGCGTGGCGCATTTCGATGGTGACGGTCAGCACCTTGTACAGCGAGTAGAAGACCGGGATCTGCACCAGCATGGGCAGGCAGCCCATCATCGGGTTGATCTTCTCCTTCGCATACAGCTGCATCATTTCCTGCTGCTGCTTGGTCGGATCGTCCTTGTGCTTGGCCTTGAGCTTCTCGACCTCGGGCTGGATCTTCTTGATCTTGGCCATGCTCTCATAGCTCTTGTCCGCCATCGGATAGAGGACGAGCTTGAGCACGACGGTCAGCAGCATGATGGCCAGGCCGAAGTTGCCGACCAGACGATAGAAGATCTCCAGGATGTTGAAGATCGGACGGGTGAACATGGAGAACATGCCCCAGTCCACGGCCCAGTCGAAGCGCGGGATCTCGGCCTTGCGGCTGTCCCAGAACTTCCACCACTCGGGCGCCTGGCCATTGTACTCGTACTTGCGCAGCAGCGGCACCGTCTTGGCGCCGGCGAACAGGCGGGTGGCCTGGGTCAGGGTCGCGCCCGGGTTCAGGGCCTGGGTCGGGCCGACGATGTTGACGTCATAGACATCGGTGCCGCCGACATTGGTCATGCGGTACTGGGCCTTGATGGTCTGGTCCTGGTTCGGGACCAGGGCCGCCAGCCAGTACTTGTCGGTGATGCCGGCCCAGCCGCCGACCGAGTCGAAGGTCGTGAGCGGCTTGTCCTTCTTCCACTTGCCGTACTTGTTCAGCTCCAGCTTCTGGTCCTTGCCCGAGCCCAGCACGCCGATGGCGCCTTCGTGGACGATCTGGGTCTTGCCCAGGTGGTCGGTGATGCCCTGGCGCTGGACGGTGGCGTAGGGGGCCAGCTGGAAGGCGTTGGCGCCATTGTTCTTGACGCTGTCGGTGATGGTGAACATCGCGTCGGCGTCGACGGCGATCACGCGGGTGAACAGCAGGCCCTGGCCGTTGTCGAAGGTCAGGGTGACAGGCGAGTTGGGGCGCAGCACCTGGCCCGGCGCGGCGGTCCAGACGGTGCGGCTGTCGGGCAGGCCCGGCAGGTTGGCGCCGGCCCAGCCGAAATCGGCGAACCAGGCGTGCTCGGCGCCTTCCGGACGGAAGAGCTCGACCGGCGGCGAGTTCTTGTCGGTGGTCTCGGCGTACTTGCGCAGGAACAGGTCGTCGATGCGGCCGCCCTTCAGGGCGATCGAGCCCGACAGGGCCGGGGTGTCGACGGGAACGCGCGGGCTGGCGGCCTTGGCCGTCTCGCGCGACAGGCGCAGCGGGGCGGGGTTGCCGTTGGCGTCCAGGGTCACGCCGGGCTGGGTCGCGGCCATCTGCACGGCGGCGGCCTTCTTGGCGCGCGCCTCGGCCTCGGCCTTGCGCTGTTGCGGACCCAGGACGAAGAACTGGTACCCGATCAGGATCGCGAACGCGCTGACGATGAACATCAGCGTGTTTTTGTTGTCGTTCTGCATGGAGCGCTTAACCGGAAACTTTGGGATCGGGTGATTGGGAAGAGGCGGCTTCAGATGTCTGGCCGTGGCGACGTTGGGGAACCTTGGCTCCTCCGCGATCGTACTCGGCGGCGAGGCTTATCAGCGCGGTTTTGACGTCGTCAAGCAAACGCCCCCATTCGCGGGCGGTGGTTCCGCCGCGCGCGATGAACACATAGTCGTGCGAAGGCCGCGCATGAAGGGGTAGCACCAGCCTCGCGGCCTCCCGGAGGCGGCGTTTGGCGCGATTTCGGTCGACGGCCCCGCCGATCTTCTTGGTGGCGGTGAAGCCGACCCGCACCGTGGGGTCTTCGTCGGGCCGCTTGCGCATCTGGATGAAGACCGCGCCGCGCGACAGGGCCGGGGCCTTGGCCGCCAGCAGGAAGTCGGGGCGCTTTCTGAGGCGCTCGAACTTCAAAGCTTGAGTCTCAGGCATGAAAAAAGCCGCCTTTCCGGCGAGAACCTGAAACCAGGTCTGTGGAAAAGGCGGCTTTGATCATCGTCTTGCCTCCCGGGGGAGGAAGAGAAATTAGGCGGTCAGGCGCTTGCGGCCCTTGGCGCGGCGACGCGCGACGATCTTTTGACCGTTCTTGGTGGCCATACGCGCGCGGTAGCCGTGACGGCGAGCACGCACGAGCTTCGACGGCTGGAAGGTGCGCTTCACGACGTGGCTCCGAAATGCATAAACGTTGGACGCGAGGCCAAGGGCTCCGCGAGTGAGGGGCGGTGGATAAAAGAACGGGCGCGGGATGTCAACCTGAGTCGGTTCAGAGGGTTACGGTTCTTGGTCCGCTCCCTTCATCCACTTCCCTCTATACCCGTTTCCCCGGCGAAAGCCGGGGCCCAGATTCATCCGGAGCGGTTGGGGATGATCCGGGATACGTCCTGTCCGCCCGCCCAGCGCCCGTGGGTTCGATCTGGACCCCGGCTTTCGCCGGGGAGACGGGGTAGGAGCGGTGTCAGGGCGTGAGCACCGCCTTGCCCACCACCTTGCGCTCGCTCAGCAGCTCAAACGCCTCCCGCCAGCGATCCAACGGCAACTCCGCATGCACATGCGGCCGGATCGTCCCCTCATCCGCCATTCGCCAGATCGCCTCGCCGTTCTCGCGGCCTTTCTCGGGAAACTGCCGGCCGTATTCGCCCGCCCGGACGCCCATGACCGAGAAGCCCTTGATCAGCGGCATGTTGACCGAGACCGTCGGGATCCGCCCCGAGGTGAAGCCGATCACCAGCAGCCGGCCGTCGAAGGCGATGCAGCGGACGCTTTCGTCGAACACGTCGCCGCCGACCGGGTCGTAGATGACGTCGGCGCCGTGGCCGCCGGTGATCTCTTTCACGCACTCGCGGAAGCCGCCGGTGACGTTGACGACCGCGTCAGGGGCGTAGAGCGCCTGCACCTGGGCCAACTTGTCGTCGGAGGCCGAGGCGGCGATCACCCGCGCGCCCAGGGCCTTGGCCAGGTCGACCGCCGCCAGACCCACCCCGCCGGCCGCGCCGTGGACCAGCACCCACTCGCCCGGCTCCAGCCGCGCGCGGCGGACCAGGGCGACATAGGCGGTGAGGTAGGCCGCGCCATAGGCGGCCGCCTCGGGATAAGACAGCCGCGCAGGCTTGGGCTTCAGAGCGTCCGCGGAGAGCACGGCATATTCCGCGAAGCCGCCCAGCCGCGCCCCGCCGACCACAGCGTCGCCGATGCTCAAGCCGCTGACGCCCTCGCCCAGCGCCGCGACCTCGCCGGCGATATCCAGGCCAGGCGTGAAGGGTAGGGGCGGTTTGAACTGGTATTCGCCGCGCGTCATCAGGAGGTCGGGGAAGTTGACGCTGGCGGCGCGGACGCGGACGAGGACCTCGCCGGGGCCTGGGGCGGGCGTCGGGACGTCACGGATGGCGCAACCGGCAAAATCCGGAGCCAGATCCTCGACGACCAGGGCGCGCATGGTGGAACTCAAGGCCTTTCCTCTCCCCCTCCGTTTCCCCGGCGAAAGCCGGGGCCCAGATCCAGCCTGAGCGGTTTGGGATGATCCGAGATGCGCCCTGTCAGCTTGTCGGGCGCTTCTGGTTCGATCTGGGTCCCGGCTTTCGCCGGGAATACGGGCCTATTGAGTAGCCCAAGCGTCAAACGTCTGGCGCACCAGCCCCGCGATCTCGCGACACGCTCCGTCCGCCGCCGGGATCGCCCCCGTGAACGCCGTGAATCCATGCGCCAGGCTGTCGTAGCAGCGGTACAGCACCGGCACGCCGGCGGCCTGCAGGCGCTTGGCGTAGGCCTCGCCCTGGTCGACCAAGGGATCGAAGCCGGCGGTGGCGATTACAGCCGGAGCCAGGCCGGTCAAATCCGCGGTCTTGTCCGGCGACAGGCGCGGGTCGGCTGGGTCGGCGTCGGTGCCCATATAGTGGCCCATGAACCAGTCCATGGTCGCGCGGGTCAGGGGATAGGCGTCGGCATAGGTGGTCATGGACGCCGTCTCGCTGGCCACGTCCACGGCGGGATAGATCAGGATCTGGGCGGCCGGTTGCGGCTCGCCCTTGCGGGCCATCTCCTGGGCGATGATGGCGGCGAAGTTGCCGCCCATGCTGTCGCCGCCGATAGCCGGCGGGACCGCCGCCGCGCCGAAGCGCACCGCGTTGTCGCGCGCCCAGCGATAGGCGGCCAGCACATCCTCCAGTCCGGCCGGGAACTTGTGGTCCGGGGCCAGGCGGTAGTCGACCGAGATCACCGCCGTGCGCACGATCCGCGCCAGGATCGAACAGAAGGCGTGGCAGGTCTCCAGGTCCCCGATCACCCCGCCGCCCATGTGGGCGTAGACGATCAGCGGCGCGGTCGCGTCCTGGCTCTCTGGGCGATAGGCGCGGGCCGGGATCGCGCCGTTGGGCCCCTCGATCGACACGCTCTCGGTGCGCACGCCCGGCTCCAGCGGGCCTTGCACGGCCGCCAGGCCCTTGGCGCTGCCGGCGACGGCCTCGGCGGGCGAGACGCTGCTCATCGGCGGCATCTTCTTGGCGGCGTGGGCGAAGAACTGGAAGCGGGGGTCCAGGGTGCGACCGCCCTTGTACACGACCCCGCCGCCCGACATGGCCCGCAGGACCGGGCTGGGCAGCGACAGGATCAGCTTCAGGATGGTCTTCTGGGCGGCGTCGGAGGCCATGTGTGCTCCCAATGTCTTTTTGATTATTACCCAAGCCCGTTTCCCCGGCGAAGGCCGGGGCCCAGATTCAGCCTGAGCGTCTGGGGATGATCCGAAATACGCCCAGATCGGCGCGTCGGGCGCTCTGGGTTCGATCTGGGTCCCGGCTTTCGCCGGGAAGAACGGAGAGAGGGGACATAGCGGTCAAAGCCTACAACCTCGGCAGAGCCGGCAGCCCGCCCAGGATCAGCTTGACGGCGAAGTCAGTCGCGCCCTCGGTGTCGACGGGCCGCCGCTCCAGCATCTTGTCGCCGATCTCGCGGGCCACCGCGATGCAGGCCGTGGTCAGGTAGTCCAGGTCCACGGGCGGCGCATGGGTGTGTTCCAGCACCCGGGCGAAGGCCTCGCGCACCTCGTCGAACACGGCGGTGACCTCGGGCGTGGGACGGGCATGCGGGATCTGCTCGCCCGGCGGCCGGTTGATCCGCCAGGCCTCCTGCTCGGTGGCCACGAAGTTGAAATAGGCCAGGATCGCCCCGCGCACGAAGCTCTCGAAGTCGGTCGCCTTCTCGGACTGTTCGCGCAGCAGCGGCCGGAAGCGGCGAGCGCCGTCGTCGGCCAGGGCGTCGAACACCTCCTCCTTGGACTTGTAGTAGTTATAGAAGGTGCCCGAGGCGAGGCCGGTGCGGCGGATGATGTCGCGCACGGTGGCGGCGTCGTAGCCCAGCTCGCCGAACACCTCGCGGGCGGCGTCCAGGATGGCCTGGCGGTTGGCGGTCTTGGTGCGTTCCCGCTTGCCCGGTCGCTGGTCGACGTGGGGCTTGGGGAAGTAGGCGATATTCGACATGGACCGCGACTCAAGGACGGGACGATCGTGACGCCCCGTCATGATCACAGCCTTACTCTGCGGCAACACGCAAGACCTTCACGGCTCTCGGTTGAATCGGCAGGGGATTACCTTTGGATTTCGCGCGCTTGATCCCGCGCTTCAGCTCCTTGCGCAGGTCATAGGCGTACTCCCCGCAATTGATCTGGATCGTGTGCCGGGCCGAGGCGACATAGTGCGACTTGACCGCCTGGTGCATCGCGTCGCGCTCGCGGGCCATGGTCGCCGCATCGGGCATGGCGTAGTGGCCGGTCAGGTAGGCGGCGATCAGTTTCGACTGCTCCTCGGCGATCGGCATCATGGCGCACAGCGGCTGGACCAGGGCGACCATGAAGAGGTTGTCGAAGCGCGGATCGACCATCCGCTTCCACAGGGCGATGTCGTTGTCGGGCGCGTCGATGACCAGGCTGTCGAAGAACGGGAAGGTGATCTTGTAGCCGGTGCACCAGATCACCGCGTCGGCCTCGACCGACGTCCCATCCTTGAAGAACACCTGTTTGCCGTCGAACCGCTCGATATCGGGCTTGATGGTCACGTCGCCCGAGCCGATGCGGTTGTAGAGCTCGTGGCTGATGGCCGGGTGGCTGGCGCCGAAGTCGTGGTCGGGCTTGGGGAGGCCGTGGTCCTCGGGCCGGCCGTGCACGGTGGCGATCTTCTTCTCCAGCATCTTGGCGACCATCCTGCCGGGCAGGAGGCGGGCCAGCAGCGGGGGGTCTTCGCTAGGGTGATTGTTGAAGTGGTCCAGCACCTCGTTGCCGAAATAGCGCGGCACCACCCAGTAGCCGCGCCGCACCGATAGATAGACCCCGTCGGTGTTCTCCCGCCGGCCCAGCTCACAGGCCAGATCCAGGGCCGAGTTGCCGAAGCCGACGATGACGACCTTCTTGCCGCGCAGGTCGTGGGGCGTGGCGGGGTCGATATAATAGTGGCTGTGCATCTCCAGCCCGGTGAACTGGCCCGGCGGCTTGGGCTCGGGCCAGCGGGGATCCCAGTGGTGGCCGTTGGCGACGCACAGGGCGTCGTAGAGCCGCTTCTCGCCGGTCTCCAGCGTGATCTCCCACAGGCCGTCTTCGCGGCGCTTGGCCCAGGTCACCGCGCACTGGAAGGTGATCCGGTCGCGGAAGCCGAAGTGGTCGACGTAGCTGTCGAAGTACGCCGCGATGTGGCTGTGGTGCGGATAGTCCGGATAGTCGGCCGGCATCGGAAAGTCCGAATAGGCCATCTTGTCCCGGCTGGTGTTGATGTGCAGCGAGCGATAGGCGCTGCTCATGCCGTTGCGGTTCTGGAACACCCAGTTGCCGCCGACCCGATCCGAGGCCTCGAAGCAGTCGAACGGGATGCCCGCCGCATGCAGCTGCTTGCAGGTCGCGATGCCCGAGCTGCCCGCGCCGATGACGCAGACGCGGGGCAGGGCGAAGGCGGCGGAGCCGTCGGCCATCGAGCTTCCTCCCGTCGCTCTGGGATGAGCGACTTATCGTTGTTCAGGAAGCATGCGCCGCTGGCGGTGGGCGTCAATGTTTACGCGAGGGGAAGATCATCCACCGCCCGATCTCCCCACATCCGTCTCCCCGGCGAAAGCCGGGGCCCAGATCTCAAGGCGCTGGGGCTGATTGGAAAAGCTCGGAGTTCCTAGAACCCACCCCAGCGCTCTTCCATCTGGGCCCCGGCTTTCGCCGGGGAGACGGGATTGGGGTTTGGGTTTGGGATTGGCTCAGAGCCCCTTCACCGGCTGCTCGATCTCGTAGACCGCCTCCAGCACCGCCTCGAACTTGGTGCGGAACAGCTCCTGGGCGTCCTGGAGGCCCTGGTTGTAGTAGTGCGGGCCCAGGGTCTCGCTGATGAAGTCCAGCAGGAACTCGGCGTCGAAGCCCTTCACCTCCAGGTCCAGCTCGGTCCGCATGTAGTCGGACAGCGCGCCCGCAAGCTTGGCGCGGGTGGCCTTGTCGAAGGTGATCTTGGGCATGGGGGCTCCTTTGGCGGGAGAGGTAGCGCACTTGCCCCCTCCGCGCCTACGGCGCTCCTCCCCCAGAGGGGGAAGAAGGACGACAGCGCACCTTCTGCCCCCTCCGGGGGCGGACGACCACGCGGAGCGTGGTCAGGTGGGGGCCAGCAGCGGTTCGGTCTTGATCTCCGCCAGCGCCGCCACGGGGAGTTTCCCGCCAGCGCTCCGCGCCCGCGCCTCGCCCTTGGCGATCTCCTTCTTGAGATCCGCGCAGTAGACGTTGAAGTCGACCTGGATCGTATGCCGCGCGGAGTCATAGAACTGCCCCGTGTGGCGCTCTTCGTCCTTGGCCATGATCCGCACCATCTCGGCTTCCGGCGGCGGCGCGTACCGCCCCGCCAGATAGGCCGCCGCCAGCTTGGCCTGCTGCTCGGCGAAGTTCACCAAGGTCGGCAGCGGCTGGGCCAGGCCCATGAAGAAGAGGTTGGGCACCCCCGGCTTCATCATCCGCTTGAACAGCGGCAGGCGGTGGTCGGCGTCCGGCAGCAGGGCCGGGTCGTCGAAGAACGGGAAGCTGATTTTGTACCCCGTCGCGAAGACGATGGCGTCGACGTCCTCGACGGTGTCGTCGGCGAAGCGCACGCGCCTGCCCTCCAGCGCCTTGATCGCCGGCTTGAACTTGATGTCGCCGCAGCCGGCGCGGGTCAGGAACTCGCCCGAGACCGACGGATGGGCCTCCAGCGGCTCGTGGTCGGGTTTCGGGAGGCCGTAGTTCTCCATCTTGCCGATGGTCTTCTTGATCACCGAGCGGGCCAGCTTCAGGCCCAGCGCCTTGGGCATCCAGGCGGGCATGGCGCTCTTATCGGCGGGCTTGCCGTTCAGGTACTTGGGAAACACCCACACCCCGCGCCGGGCCGAGACCCAGAGGTTCTTGGCGATCGGCCGCTGCGAGAGCTCGCTGGCGATGTCCATGGCCGAGTTGCCCATGCCGACGACCACGACGTTCTTGCCGCGCATGTCGACCGGCTCGAACGGGTCGCTGTACGCATGAGCGTGGAAGGCCGGCCCGTCGAACTCGCCCGGATATTCGGGGATACGTGGGTCCCAGTGGTGGCCGTTGCAGACGAACAGCACGTCGTAGAGCCGCGTCTCGCCGGTGGAGAGCGTCACCGACCACAGCCCCTCGTCGGTGCGTCTGGCGCTCTCGACCCGGGTGTTGAAGGTGATGGTCTCGCGCAGGCCAAAGTGGTCGACATAGTCCTTGAAGTACTGGAACAGCTGCGCGTGGTGCGGAAAGTCCGGCCAGTCCTTCGGCACCGGGAAGTCCTCGAACGCCAGCCGCCACTTGGACGTGTCGATGTGCAGGCTCTCGTAGCAGGCCGACATCCCGTTGGGGTTCTTGAAGTACCAGTTGCCGCCGACCTCGTCGGACATCTCGAAGCAGTCGTAGGGGACGCCGAAGTCCTTCAGCCGCTTGATCGTGGTGAAGCCGCTGCAGCCCGCGCCGATGACGCATGCCTTGGGGAGCCTGGTCGTCATCGCGCCCTCCTGACTTATCGTTGTTCAGGACTGTATCGGCGTTATGCGAGCGGGCAAGCGGACCTTAGGTCAGCGCGCGCCGTTGAAGCGGGGCGCGGCGTAGGTGGCCTTACACGAGGCCGCGCACTGGGCGTAGAGGCTGCCGCACGTGCCGTCGTCGCTGTCGACGCCGCAGAAATAGAGCTGCTTGGCGCACGAGGCCCGGCATTGGCCGGCGTCGCCGCCGGGGCGCTGCGAGGCCAGCGGGATCATCGGCGGCAGGACGTAGTTCTGGGTGTCGACCGGCGCCTGCGAGGCCATGGCCACGGGCTTGGGCGGCGCCTTGGCGGCGACCTTCTGCGCCAAGGCAGGGCCGGCGGTGGTCAAGATCAGCAGGGCGAGCAGGGCGCGGCGCATGGCCCGGGAGGGTAGGGTGGTAGGGTAAAAACCCGATTAACCATAAATCCCACATCCAAAACCCCGTTTCCCCGGCGAAAGCCGGGGCCCAGATTAAGCCTGAGCGGGTTTGGGGTGATCCGAGATGCGCCCCGTCCGCCTATCAGACGCTTTGGGTTCGATCTGGGCCCCGGCTTTCGCCGGGGAAACGGGTTGTTTGTGGGCTATTTGGTGAGCATCTCCCGCCCCGCCCACACCGAGTGCGTCCCGCTGCTGAGCTTGTGCGGCAACGCCACCCTACACACGATCTGGAAGCTCTTCGCATCCACGATCGCGCACTCCGACGTTCCGCGGTTCTCGTCGATCAGGAAGCTGACCAGATACCCGTCGTCCTCGTCCACCGCCCCGACTTTCGGCGCGAACGGGGCTTCACTCGCATACACACCCTCGGGCAGCTGAATCTCCCAGCTCTCGCCCGTCTCCAGGTCGTGCTTCACGAAGCCGTTGAACAGAAACCAGCCCGGCTTGCTCGTGGTGGAATAGGCGTAGCGGTACGGCTTGCCGGCGTATTTCTGGTTGAACATGCCGAACTCCAGCACCCGGTCGTCCAGGTGGCGCTCGGTGGTCTCGCCGGTGGCCAGGTTGAAGCGCCAGCGGTGCAGTTTCGAACGGAAGCTGTGCTCGTCCAGATAGGCCATCAGGTGGCTGTGACCCTCGGGCGCGGTCTCCAGCGGGCGGGGGATGGGGTTTTCCTGGAAGTAGCCGTCCAGCACCACCTCGTCGCCGTCCTCATACGCATTGAGCCAGTGCAACACATAGGTCGGCGCGGCCTCGAACCAGCGCGGCTCGCCGCCCTCGCGGGGGACCAGGGCAAAGCGTGACGGCAGGCCCTTGTGCAGGCGCACGGCATGGATGTTCCGCGCCATCAGGTCCTGGTCCCAGAACACCGGCAAGTCGTTGAGGATCGCGTATTTCGACGAGAAGGCCATGTCGTGCGGCAGGCGCGGGCCGGGCAGGGGCACGCCCTGGTAGACGCTGCGCTTGCCGCTCTGATCGACCACGCCGTAGTGCATGTAGGGCCAGGTCTTGGAGTAGTTGAAGAACATCAGCTCCCCGGTCGCCTCGTCGACCTTGGGGTGGGCCGAGACGCCCTCCAGCGGGGCCCAGGCCGCCACGCCCAGGTTCTCCAGGGTCAGGGGATCCAGGCGATAGGCCTCGCCGCACTGGTAGAAGGTGGCGATGGCCTCGCCGTTGTGGACGACGATGTCGGTGCTGGCGGTGTCCTTCAGAGAGCCGTGGGCGCCGAAGCCGGGCAGCTTGGACGTGCCCGGACCGTCCATCAGCCCGCCCCAGAGGCCCTCGCCGGCTTCCTGCTCGGCCTCGAAGCAGCGGGTGCGGATGAAGCGGTTGCGATAGGTCGCCTCACCGCCCTTGAATTCGATCGCATGCACCATGCCGTCGCCGTCGAACGGGTGGTAGCGCCCGACCGGGTCGTGGACGGGGTTCTCGGTGTTGCGCAGATAGACGCCGTCCAGGTCGGCGGGGATCGCGCCCTCCAGCACCTCCAGGTCCCAGGCGTTGACCTCCTCGTGCAGCGGCGTCCAGGCGCCGGTCATGTACGGGTGGTTGGTCGGCGACAGCGAGGTCCGCACCTTGGGCAGGCGATCGACTTTCATGGGGCTTCCTCCGCTTTGGAGGCAACCCTAAGTCCAGTCAGTCCTGTTGTGCAAGCTTCCCCTGACGTCCGCTCAGCAAGATGGGCAGGCACAGCAGGCCCAGCCCCGCGCCGACCGCCCAGACCAGACCCGGGAAGACGCCGCGGCTGGCGAAATAGACCTGGGCGATGACCACCGGGCCGATGACCGAGGCCAGGCTCGCCAGGCTGGCCATCACGCCTTGCAGGCGGCCCTGCTGGTCCTCGCCGACCTGGGCCGACAGCAGCGAGGCGATGGCCGCGTGGCCGATGCCGCCCAGGCAGAAGAACGGCAGCAGGGCGAACGCCATCCAGCCCTTGGTCGCCAGGGCGATAGCTCCGTACGCGAAAGCGTCGCAGACGATGGCCATGGCCAGGGTCTTGCGCTCGCCGAACCGCTCGGCGACGGGGCCCGCCACAAAGGCCTGGGCCAGGGCGGTGAAGACGCCGAAGCCGGCCAGCGAGAAGCCGATCGTCCACGGGTCCCAGGCGAACTTGTCCTCGCCATACAGCACCCAAATGGTGCCGCCGACCTCGCCGACGATGGCCAGGATCGTGAAGGCGGCCATCAGCGGCAGCAGGGCGGGAAAGGCCGTGGCCCAGCGCAGCGAGGCGAACGGGTTGAAGGCGGCGTGGTCGATGGTCCCGCCGCGCTTCTCATGCGACTCCGGCAGTACGAACACGGCCAGCAGGAAGTTGACGGCGTTCAGCGCGGCGGCGGCCAGGAACGGCGCGCGGGTCCAGACCTCGCCCAGGAACCCGCCCATCACCGGGCCCAGGATGAAGCCCACCCCGAACATGGCGCTGAACAGGCCAAAGCGGCGGGTGCGCTGCGCCTCGGGGGTGATGTCGGCGATATAGGCCTGGGCCACGGCCATGTTGGCCCCGGTGACCCCGGCGATGGCGCGGCCGACGAACAGCCACCACAGCGACGGCGCCAGGGCCATGAACACATAGTCGATCGCCGCCCCGGCCAGCGAGACCAGCAGCACCGGCCGCCGGCCGACCTTGTCGCTGATCGCCCCCAGCACCGGGGCGCACAGGAACTGCATCAGAGCGTACAGGCCCAGGAACGCGCCGAACCGCCAGCCGAGGTCCCCGGTGTGGCCGACTTCGCGCAGCAGGCGCGGGATGATCGGCATGACCAGGCCGATGCCGACGGCGTCCAGGGCCACGGTGGTCAGGATCAAGCCGAAGGCGGCTTTCGAGCGGTCAAACTTTATCATCGATAAATTCCTTTATCGGCGATAAAGTTCATATCGGCCGCGAGGTCAAGCGATTCATATGGGGCTCTGGAAAATCGAATGAAGGTCGACCGCCAGCGCATCCTGGACACAGCCCTGGAGGTCCTGAACGAGGTCGGGATCGACGCCCTGTCGACGCGCGCCATCGCCCAGCGCCTGGGCGTGCAGCAGCCGGCCCTCTACTGGCACTTCAAGAACAAGCAGGCCCTGCTGGACGCCATCAACGGCGAGATCCTGGCGCGGGCCGCCGACGCGCGCACGCCGCGGCCGGACGAGACCTGGCAGGCCTTCCTGCGCCGCAACGCCCGCGGCTTCCGCGCCGCTCTGCTGTCCTATCGCGACGGCGCGCGTGTGCATGCCGGCACCGAGGCCGCGCCCGACGACCTGGACCATGTCGAGATCCAGATCCGCCATCTGACAGCGGCGGGGTTTTCGCCGGGCGAAGCGCTGCAGCTGTTCGTGGCGATCAGCCGCTACATCGTCGGCTGCGTGCTGGAGGAACAGGCCTCGCCCATCACCGGCTCGGCCGAGCAGGCGCGGCTGGACGAGGCGGCGCGGGCCTATCCGGCCCTGGCGGAGGCGATCGCCTACTACCGCCGGAGCGACCACGAGGGGCTGTTCGAGCGGGGGTTGGAGTTGATCGTGAAGGGCGCTGAGGCGGAGCTCAAAACCCCTCTCTCTTAGAGAGAGGGAGGGGCCCGCCGCGAAGCGGTGGGAGGGTGAGTGGTTACGAGGTTTGACGGCGTGCCGGCACTCCGTCGGGCGCCGTAACCTCTCACCCCAACCCTCTCTCTAAGAGAGAGGGAGCTCGGTCATTGCTTGCTGACCTTCCACACCACATTCCCCACATCGTCCGCCACCAGCAGCGCCCCCGCGCCGTCCACGGTCACGCCGACCGGCCGGCCCTGGGCCTTGCCGTCCGCGTCCAGGAACCCGGTCAGGAAATCCTCCACCCCGCCGGCCGGCTTGCCCCCGGCGAACGGTACGAAGATCACCTTGTACCCCGCCTGCGGCTTGCGGTTCCACGACCCGTGCTGGCCGATAAACACCCCGTCCTTGTAGTGGGCCGGGAAGCTGGCGCCGGTATAGAATGTCAGGCCCAGCGAGGCGGTGTGGGCGCCCAGGGCGTAGTCGGGGACCATGGCGCGCTCGACCATGTCGGGGCGGCGGTCGGCGTCCTTGACCCGCTTGTCGACATGGCGGCCGAACCAGCTGTAGGGCCAGCCGTAGAAGCCGCCCTCATGCACCGAGGTCATGTAGTCGGGCACCAGGTCGTTGCCCAGCTCGTCGCGCTCGTTGACCGTGGTCCACAACTGGCCGCCCACCGGGTTCCAGCCCATGCCGTTGGGATTGCGCAGGCCGCCGGCGAACACACGCTTGCTCCCGGTGGCCAGGTCGACCTCCAGGATCGCGGCGCGGTCGACCTCGTTGGCCATGCCGTTCTCGCCGACATTGCTGTTGGAGCCGACGGTGGCATAGAGCTTGGTCCCGTCCGGGCTGGCGATGATGTTCTTGGTCCAGTGGTGGTTGATCGGCCCGCCCGGCAGGTCCGTGACCTTGCGCGGCGCGGCGGTGATCCGGGTCTCGCCGGCCAGGTACGGGAAGGCGACGATGGCGTCGGCGTTGGCGACGTACAGCGTGTCGCCGACCAGGGCCATGCCGAACGGCGAATAGAGGCCGGTCAGGAAAGGCGTCTTCACCTCGGCGATGCCATCGTGGTCGGCGTCGCGCAGCAAGGTAATGCGGTCAGCGCTCTTCACGCCCGCCCCGGCCTTCTTCATCAGCTTGGCCTCGAAGAAGCCCTTGATGCCCTTGGGCGGCTCCTTCTTGGGCGGGGCGTTGCTCTCGGCGACCAGCACGTCGCCGTTGGGCAGGACGAGCAGCCAGCGCGGATGGTCCAGCCCCGTCGCGAACGGCTGCACGCGGAAGCCGGCCGGGGCGCGGGGCGTGACGCCCGCCGGCCAGCCGACGACCTCGGAGACCTTCACGGTCGGGATCAGGGTGCGGGTTGGTTCGGGCAAGGCGGGATTGGGGCCATAGCCGACCGAGCTGTTCTGCTGGCTGTTGCTCTTGCCGCAGGCCGCGAGCGCCATGAGCGCGCCGCCGACGACCAAGATTTCGCGAACTCGGCGATGCATCGGCGGTTCTCCCTTCACCCTGTGTTCAACGCGCATGGACTTATATCTGTTCTGGAGATTGATACGGTTCGACCATGGTGAAGTTCCAGTCCAGCGTTCCCCAACGTCGCCGCCTGCTGGCGGGCCTGCTCGCCCTGGCCTTGCCGGGCGGCGCGTTCGCCGCCACGCGCAAGAAGGCCGCGCCCAAGCCGCCGCTCCCTCCGCCTCCGCCGCCCTTGGTGACGGTGCTGGGCGACTCGATCACGGCGGGGCTGGGGCTCAAGAGCGACATGGCCATGCCTGCGCGGCTGCAAGCGGCGCTGGACCGGATGAGCATCAAGTCGCGGGTGCAGGGTTTCGGCGTGCTGGGCGACACCAGCGCCAACGGCCTGGCCCGCGTCGACCGCGTGCCGGCCGAGACGACCGTCTGCGTGATCGCCCTGGGCGGCAACGATCTCTTGCTAGGCCTGGACCCATCGATGACCAAGGCCAACCTGCGGGCCATCATCCAGCACCTGAAGAACCGCAATGTCCGCGTGGTGCTGGCCGGGGTGACCGCGCCGGCGCTGCTGGGCGTGGCCTATGCCCGGCGCTTCACGGCGCTGTATCCGGAGCTGGCCAAGGAGCAGGGGGTGTTCTACGCGCCGGACTTCTTCACCGGCGTGATCGGGGTGTCGCGCTACATGCAGCGGGATGGGATCCACCCCAATGCCGAGGGCGCGCGGATCATCGCTGATCGGCTGGCGCCGGTGGTCGCGCAGGCGCTGAAGGCATAGCGCGCCTAAATAGCCCCCGTTTCCCCGGCGAAGGCCGGGGCCCAGATTCATCCTGTGCGTCAGATGTGAAAGCGCCCTCCGCCGAGGGTCGACGAAGGGCGCTCCGGGTTCGATCTGGGTCCCGGCTTTCGCCGGGAAATCGGATGGTGGGAAAGCTTACTCGATAATCGGCTTCTTCGCCGCCACGTGGTGCTGGCCGCCAAAGATGCGGTGCATCAGCTTGCCGGTCCGCACCGACAGGCCGTCCATCAGGATGAACACCACCGGAATGTAGAGCAGCGACAGCAGGGTCGAGGTGATCAGGCCGCCGATGACCGCGATGGCCATCGGGGCGCGGAACTCGACCTCGGCGCCAAGGCCGACGGCGGTGGGCAGCATGCCCGCGCCCATGGCCACGGTGGTCATCAGGATCGGCCGCGCCCGCTTGTGGGCGGCGTCCATGATGGCCGTGCGCTTGTCCATGCCGTGTTCCTTCATGGCCATGATCGCGTACTCGACCAGCAGGATCGAGTTCTTGGCCGCGATGCCCATCAGCATCAGGATGCCGATCAGGGTCGAGATCGAGAAGCTGGACTTGGCCAGCACCAAGAGACCGAAGGCGCCGCCGATGGCCAGCGGCAGAGCCACCATGATGGTGATCGGGTGGGCGAAGCTGCGGAACAGCAGCACCAGCACGACGTACATCAGGAGGATGCCGGTGATCAGTGCGCCCAGGAAGCCGGTGACCATCTCCTGGATGAACTCGGCGTCGCCGGCCGCCACTTCCTTGACGCCGGTCGGCAGGTTCTTGACCGAGGGCAGGGCGTGCACGCGCTTGGCGGCCTCGCCGACGACGATGCCGTCCAGCTCGGCGGTGATGGTGGCCACGCGCGAGCGGTCGCGGCGGTCGACCTGCGAGGGGCCGGCGCCGAAGCGGATGTCGGCCACCGCGCTCAGCGGCACGGGGCCGTTGGCCGACGGCACCTGCAGGGTCTGCAGCACGGCGATGTCGCCGCGCGCGTCGTCGTTCAGGCGCAGGCGGATCGGCACCTGGCGGTCGCCCAGATTGTACTTGGGCAGGTTCTGGTCGACGTCGCCGATGGTGGCCACGCGCACGGCCTGGCTGATGGCGCCGGCCGAGACGCCGGCGCGGGCGGCCTGGTCGGGCTTGGGCGTGACGACGATCTCGGGACGGGCGATCGAGGCGGTGTTGACCACGTGCGCCAGGCCCGGGACCGCGCGCATCTCGGCCTCGACCTTGCGGGCGGCCGCTTCCAGGGCCGGGCCGTTGTCGCTGACCAGGCTCAGGGTGTAGCCGCTGCCGTCCGAGGGGCCGCCGCCGTTGTTGCCGCCGATGCCGATCCGCGCGCCCGGGATCTGGGCGAACTGGTCGACCATCTGGCGGCTGAACACCTTCTGGCTGATCCGCTGGCCCTTGTCGGTCAGGTCGGCGGTCACCGAGCCCTTGTTGACGGCGTTGTTGCTGCCGACCGAGCTGTAGACGGCGAGGACTTCCTTTCGGGCGAGCAGCTCGCGGGTCACGCGCTGCAGCACCGCGTCGGTCTCGTCCAGGGTCGCGCCGGGGGGCAGCTCGACCGAGAACTGGGCCCGGCCGCGATCGACCTGCGGCTGGAACTCGAACGGCAGGGCCATGGCCAGCAGGATCGAGACGATGAACATCGGAATGCCCATCAAGAGGACCTTCCAGCGGTTGCGCAGGCCCCAGCTCAGGCTCTTCAGATAGGGACCCATCCACGGCGGGTCCTTGTCTTCGTGCTTGCTGTCGGCCTTGAGCATGTAGGCGCCCATCAGCGGCGTCAGCAGGCGGGCGACCACCAGCGAGAACAGCACCGAGACGCAGGCCGCCAGGGCGAAGGCCTTGAAGAACTGGCCGACGATGCCGGGCATGAAGCCTACCGGCGCGAACACCGCCACGATGGTGAAGGTGGTGGCCACGACCGCCAGGCCGATCTCGTCGGCCGCCTCCATGGCCGCCGCATAGGGGCTTTTGCCGCCGCGCATGTGGCGGACGATGTTCTCGATCTCGACGATGGCGTCGTCGACCAGGATGCCGACGGTCAGCGACAGGGCCAGCAGGGTGATGCCGTTCAGCGACTGGCCCATCGGCGCCAGCACCGCGAAGGTCGGGAACAGCGACATCGGGATGGCCACGGCGGCCAGCAGGGTGGCGCGCCAGTCGCGCAGGAACAGCAGCACCACCAGCACGGCCAGGACCGCGCCGATGACCAGGGCTTCCATCGAGGCCAGATAGCTCTCCTCGATATATTTCACGTTCGAGGTGATCTCTTCGATCTGGACCTCGGGGTGCTCCTTGTCGAGCTTCTCGACCGCCTTGCGGACCTTCTCGGCGGTCTGCACTTCCGAGGCGCCGCGCGAGCGGATCATCGAGAAGGTCACGACTTCCTGGCCGTCATAGCGGGCGCGCGAGCGGGGCTCGGCCCAGTGGTCGGTGACCGCGCCCAGGTCGGCCAGGCGCACGGTGCCGCCGCCGGTGACGGGCACGCGGGTCTCGCGCAGCTGCTCGACCGAGCCGGCCGCGCCCAGGGTGCGGATGGCGCGCTCGGCGCCCGAGATGGTCACGCGGCCGCCGGGCAGGTCGGCGTTGGAGCTGACCAGGGCCTGGCTGACGGCGGCGGCGGTGACGCCCCGCGCGGCCAGGCGGTCGGGATCCAGGGCGACCTCGATCTCGCGGCTGACGCCGCCCCGGCGGTTGACCTCGCCGATGCCGCGGATGGCCAGCAGGGTGCGGGAAACGTCGTTGTCGACGAACCAGCTGCGCTGCTCGGGCGTCAGGGTCGGAGCCTTGACCACATAGGTGATCAGATCGTCGCCCGAGATGTCGACGCGGGTGACGGTCGGCTCCTGCATGTCCTGGGGCAGGTCGCCCCGCAGGTTGGACATGGCGTTGCGGACGTCATTGGTGACGCGCTCGTGGTCGACGCCCAGCTCGAACTCGATGACCGTGGTCGAGGCGCCGTCGACGACGGTGGAGTTGATGTGGCGCACCTGGCCTAGGCCCGCGATCGAGTCCTCGATCAGGCGGGTGACCTGGGTCTCAAGCTCGCTGGGCGCGGCGCCGGGGCGCACGGCCGTAACCACGACCAGCGGCAGGTCGACGTCGGGATTGTTGTTGATCCGCATGCCCTTGAAGGCGACCAGGCCCGAGAAGCACAGCAGGACGAACAGCAGGATGACGGGGATCGGGTTCTTGATCGCCCAGGACGAGATGTTGCGCATCGGCCGGTCCTCAGCGCTTGGCGGCGATGCGAACCAGGTCGCCTTCGCCCAGGAAGCCCGCGCCGTCCACCACCACGCTGTCGCCGGCGGTCAGGCCGGTGGCGGCGACGCGGTCGCCGGTGTTGGCCACGATGGCGATGCGGCGGAAGTGAACCTTCTTGGCGGCGTCGACCACGAACACGCCGGGGCGGTTCTCGCGGTACAGCACCGAGGCCGACGGCACGACCAGGGCGGGCTGGTCGCCGGCGTCGATCGTGGCGCGGGCGAACATGCCCGGACGGAAGCCGCCCATCGACGACAGGGCGATGCGCGCCGTGCCGATGCGGGTCTGGGCGTTGACCTCCGAGGTGACGATGCGGACGCGGCCGGTGGCCTCGCCCAGCTTCTCGGAATAGATCTTGGCCGGCATGCCGGCCTTCACGGCCGCCAGGTCGGTCTCGGGGATGTCCGCGTCCAGCTCCAGGCGGCTGTCGCGGACGATGCGGAAGAGCTCCGAGCCCGCCGAGACGATCTGGCCCTTGGTGACGCTGCGGCGGCTGATCAGGCCGCCGACGGGGGCGCGGACCGAGGTCTGGGCCACGCGCGCGGCGGTCTCGCCCCGGGCGGCCTCGGCGGCGGCCAGGTTGGCGGCGGCCGTGCCCTGGCGGGCGGTGGCGGTGTCGAGACCGGCCTGGGACAGGTAGCCCTTGGCGTTCAGCTCGCGGGAGCGGTTCAGGGCGGCGCTGGCTTCAGCGAGGGTGGCCTTGGCGCTGGCGACGCTGGCGTCCTGCTGGCGCAACTGGGCGGCCAGCACGGCGCTGTTCAGCTGGACCAGCACCTGGCCCGCCTGGACGACCTGGCCTTCCTCGGCATTGACCGAGACAGCGGTGAGGCCGCCGGTCTCGGCGCCCACGGGCACCTCTTCCCAGGGCGAGATCGTGCCGGTGGCGTTGATCTGGCGGGCGATCGGCTGGCTGGTCACCGTGACGACGCTGACGGTCGCCGATGCGGAGGGCGAGGCCTTGGCCTTCTTCGGCTTCTTGTCGCCGCAGCCTGACAGAGCGATCGCGCTCACGCCCAGGACCAAGACCAGCGCGCTCAAAGTCGGGCGGCGCCCATTGATCCGGTAAAGCACGATAATCCCCAGCGACAGTTAGAGCCCGACGGGGTTCTAGCCGACAAACCGGAGGTCGCTGAGTTAATTTGCCGTAAGACGATAAAATGGTTCGAAGGGCTGCTAGGGCGTTACTGGCCCCCTCCGCGCCTGCGGCGCTCCTCCCCCGGAGGGGGAAGAAGATGACGCCGCGCCCTTCTTCCCCCTCCGGGGGAGGAGGATGCGCAGCATCCGGAGGGGGCAAGTGCTGAATCCTACAGCCGCTCCACGATCGTCACGTTCGCCAGCCCACCGCCCTCGCACATGGTCTGCAGCCCATACCGCGCGCCGCGGTCCTGCATCGCGTGCACCAGGGTCGTCATCAGCTTCGCCCCCGACCCGCCCAGCGGGTGCCCCAGCGCGATCGCGCCACCGTTGACGTTCAGCTTGTCGGGATCGCCGCCGGTGACTTTCAGCCAGGCGGTCGGCACCGAGGCGAAGGCCTCGTTGACCTCGTAGAGATCGATGTCGCCGATCTTCATGCCGGCCCGATCCAGGGCCTTCAGGGTGGCCGGGATCGGGGCCTCCAGCATGATCACCGGGTCGTGGCCGATCACGGTCATGCTGTGGATTCGAGCCAGCGGCGAGACACCCAAAGCTTTAAGCCCTCGCTCGTTGACGATCATCACGCCCGCCGCGCCGTCGCAGATCTGGCTGGAGGTGGCGGCGGTGATGCGGCCATCCTCGGCCAGCAGTTTCACCGCGCCGATCGACTCCAGGGTAGCGTCCCAGCGGATGCCTTCGTCAGCGTCGTGGCGGACGGTGGTCCCGTCTTCCAGCGTCACGTCGATCGGCACGATCTCGGCGGCGAACTTGCCGCCCTTGGTCGCGGCCATGGCGCGCTGGTGGCTCTTCAGCGCGTAGGCGTCGAGTTCGGCCCGCGACAGGTCGTACTTCTTGGCCAGCATCTCGGCGCCGGTGAACTGGCTGAACTGGATGCCGGGATAGCGGTCCTCGATGCGCGGGCTCTTGTAGGTCCCGAAGCCGTTCTTGTAAGGCAGCTGCGACGACAGCCCCATCGGCACGCGGCTCATGCTCTCGACGCCGGCGGCGATGACGATGTCCATGGCCCCCGACATCACGGTGGCGGCGGCGAAGTGGATGGCCTGCTGCGACGAGCCGCACTGGCGGTCGACCGAGGTGCCTGGCACGCTCTCGGGCAGGCTGGAGGCGAGGATGGCGTTGCGGGCGATGTTCAGGCCCTGCTCGCCGACCTGGCCCACGCAGCCCATGATCACGTCCTCGATCAGGGCCGGGTCGGCGCCGGTGCGCGCGGCCAGGGCGTCCAGCACCGCCCCGCCCAGATCGGCCGGATGCCAGCCCGAGACCTTGCCGCCCTTGCGCCCGCCGGCCGTCCGCGCGGCCGCCACGATATAGGCTTCACCCATCGGTTCCTCCTCTTGTTCAGAAGAGTGAAACAGGCGTTCGAGGCTATGTCAGCGGTGACGCGGCGTCAGGGCTCAGCGGGGTTGGCGAACGTCGCCGGTGCAGGGCGCCGAAGAACAGGGCGGCCATCACCATGTAGCTGAAGACGCCGCCGCCGGCGATGTAGCCGGCGCGATTGGAGATCCGGGTGTCGAGCAGGGTAGCCAGCATCAGGATCAGGGTCAGGGCATGGAAGCCGCTGGCCCACATCGGCCACCAGCGGTCCGACCGCAGGGCGATGAACAGCAGCACCAGCAGCAGGGCCAGGTCGACGAAGAACACCGCCGTCTGCGGGCCGAACCACAGCTGGGTCTTGTAGAACAGGCCGGTGGCCAGCCAGGCCAGGATCATGGCCATCGCGGCCAGGCGCTCGGGCCATCCGCCACGCCACAGGGCCGTGCCGCTGGAGATCAGCAGCGCGGCGAGGCTGGCCCATTGATACAGGAAGATCATCACCTCAGGGTGGCGCCATTCTTTCAGATTGCAACGACCCCGGATCGGCAAAACCCTCGCCGGCCAAAACCGACGAGGGTCGCGCGGCGCGGGAGCGCCAGGGGAAGGATGGTGGCCGTCCTTAGGCGGCGACGGTCAGGCGGCCGGTCTTGGGGATTTCGTCGCCCGGCTTCACGGCGGGTTCGCCGAACGACACGGCCGACAGACCGACGTCGTGCTGGGCGACCGACAGGTGCTTGTGGGTGGTGACGATGCCTTCGCGGGCCACGCCTAGGGCCTGCATGGTGTTGATGGCCGACATGATGGCGTCCTGGCCGATCAGGGCCGAGACGCGGGCGGCCTGGCGGCTGGTGGGCATCAGGGCCGCCAGGGTGGCGGTGGTGGCGATGGCGGCGTCGATGGCCTTTTCCGCGGCGAACAGGGCTTCGGCGACGGTCTCGGCGGCTTCACGGCGTTGCTTGAGCATACGAAGTCTCCCTCGCGCCGACGGTGTCGGCGCGTTGCCAGATGTTGATGAGGTGGGGAATGGGGCGCCCGGCTCCGCGGGCTTGCCGTTCTTACAGGCTAGTCGGTCTTAAGCTGGCCGCTCTAGGGGAGCGGGAACAGGCTTTCCAGCGCGTGGAGACCCGCCAGGATCGAACCGAACGCAAGGGCGGTCACGATCATCACGGCCGCGATGAAGGCCAGTCGGAGGGGAAGGCTCAGGTGATTAGGTCGTCCTCCTCCGAGTCCAAAGAGGAGGAGTCCGACAGGAACGTCTCGTCCATCACCGCGCTGGCGATACACAGGATCTCGCGCATCACCAGTTCGGTCGGCTTGAACGAAGCCTGCTTGCGCGTGGCGGCCACCAGGTCCGGCACCATCGAGGCCGCGGTCGGGGTGACCGCCAGGCTCATGAGCTGGCGCTCGAGCTCGCTCCACGTGATCGGGGGCATAAGCTCGGCCGAATTCAGCCGGGGCCACATGTCCTGGAAGCTCGACACTTCCTGGCGCAGATGCGCGGCTCGGCCGATCGCGTCCTTCTGATGGGGGGTCAACTCGTTCACTGGGAACTCCTTCCTCAATGAGGTCAGCTGACCGTGAGGAGGGGTGTTCGCCTAGCCGGGCCGTGTCGGACCCCGACGCGATCGGAGGGGGGGGAGCGGGCGTCGGAGGGGGGGCAGCCCCCCTGTCGAAGACCCGCCGCGCGGCGTCGTAGCGGTCCGCCGCGCCGAGGCGGCGGCGGGCCTTGTCCAGGTGCCAGTCGACGGTGTGCTTGGAGAGGCCCAGCTCGCGGGCGATCTCCTTGGAGCTCATGTGACGATCGACGAGGCGAAGGCATTCGCGCTCACGCTCGGTGAGGCGGTCGAGGCCGACGGCCTCGTCAGACAGGGTAGGATCGCCCTTATCCATGGCGCAGAACCTTATGCGAACGCGCGCCGCCGACAAGCCGCCGGAACATTAAACCTTTGCTATTATGGTTACGGCAGGTCGCCAGTTGCGAGTTCCGACGACACCTTCCACAGATCAACGCCGCCTTCTGAGGCATGGGTGTCGATCTGCGCCAACTCTTCAGCGGTAAACGACAGGGTCTTCAGCGCGGCCAGGCTGTCCTCAAGCTGGGCCACCGTGCGGGCGCCGATCAGGGCCGAGGTGACGCGCGGATCACGCAGCACCCACGACAGGGCCAGCTGGGCCAGGGTCTGACCGCGGCGCTTGGCGATGGCGTCCAGAGCGCGGATGCGGGCGAGGTTGTCCTCGGTCAGCAGGTGGCCGCCGAACGAGCCGCCCTTGGCCGCGCGGGAGTCGGCCGGCGCGCCGTTCAGGTACTTGCTGGTCAGCATGCCCTGGGCCAGCGGCGAGAAGGCGATGCAGCCGACGCCCAGGGTCTCCAGAGTGTCCAAGAGCTCGTCCTCGATCCAGCGATTGACCATCGAATAGGACGGCTGGTGGATCAGCAGCGGCACGCCCTCGCTCTTGAGGATGGCGTGGGCCTGACGGGTCAGCTCGGGCGAGTAGGACGAGATCCCGACGTACAGCGCCTTGCCCTGCCGGTGCAGGTGGGCCAGCGCGCCCATGGTCTCTTCCAGCGGCGTCGTCGGGTCGACGCGGTGCGAGTAGAAGATGTCGACATAGTCGACGCCCATGCGTTTCAGGCTCTGGTCGCAGCTGGCGATCAGGTACTTGCGCGAGCCGCCGATGCCGCCATAGGGACCCGGCCACATGTCCCAGCCGGCCTTGGTCGAGATCACGAGCTCGTCGCGATGGGCCTTGAAGTCGTCGTTCAGCACCTTGCCGAAGTTCTCTTCCGCCGAGCCGTAGGGCGGGCCGTAGTTGTTGGCGAGATCGAAGTGGGTGACCCCCAGGTCGAAGGCTCGGCGCAGGATGGCGCGGCCGGTCTCGAACACGTCGGCGCCGCCGAAGTTCTGCCACAGGCCCAGCGAGATCGCCGGCAAATCGAGGCCGCTGCGGCCCGTGCGGCGATAGGGCATCGACTTGTAGCGGTCGGCGGCGGCGACGTAGGGAGCTTGCACGGGAGAGGTCCTCTTAATCGGAGGCGACAGCTAACACCGTCGCCCATTCTTATCTCCGCCTATCCCCGCGGAAGCGGGGATCCAAGCGGTGTTCGAAAGCTGCTTCCAACCGATGTCACGGACTGAGAGGCAGCTTGGGTCCCCGCTTTCGCGGGGATGATCGGTTTTGGGAAAGCCCTAGCTGAAGGTCATCTGGTCTATTGAGAAATCAGAGCGTCGTGGATGGGGGCGTTCCAGGCGTCGGCCTTGATGTCGTAGACGACGAAGTCGCTGTCGAACTGCCAGTAGGCCCAGGCGAAGCCGTGGCGCTCGGCCGAGCGGGCGACAGCTTGCGTATAGGCGATGCGGGAGTCGATTGGACCCTTGTCGTAGGCCCCGAACTCGCCCAGCAGCACCGGGCGGCCCTCGGCCTTGGCCCAGGCGACGACCGTGTCGAAATCCTTGTCGATGCGAGCATGCTCTTCCACCGTGCCCCAGCTGACGCCGACCGGCGGAACCGGGCTGGCCCACGACGCGCCCTGGTGGGTGAACGGGAACGGATCGTAGTAGTGGAAGGTCACGATCAGGTGGCGATCGGCCTTGGGCAGCTTCAGGTCGGCCAGGCGGCGGAAGCTGTTCCACTGCGGCGGGCCGACGATGACGTTACGGGTCGGGTTGCTGGCCCGGACGGTGGCCAGCAGGTCGACGACCCAGTCGTTCCACAGCGGGTCCAGCTGGCGGCTGGGCTCGTTCAGCAGCTCGAATACCACCCCATCGGGGGCGGTCCTGTAGCGCTCGGCGATCTGCTTCCAGAAGGCGGTCAGCTTCGGCTTGCAGGCGGCGGGATCCTTCTCGCAGACGTCGAAGTCGTGCTCGTCGAGGATCACGGTCAGCTTGGCGGCGAGGGCTTCCTTGACCACCTTGTCCAGGGTCGCCAGCCACTGCGGGTCCAGGCGGCCCTCGGCGTCCATGTGCGCGAAGGCCTGCAGGTTGACCCGCACGGTGTCGAAGCCGCCGACCTTGATGGTCTTGAAGTGGCGGTCCAGCTGGAAGCGGGCCTTGGCGGGATCCTTCCACAGCGGGTCGTAGCCGATGATGTTGACGCCGCGCTTCATGGCCGCGACCTGCGCCTCGGGCGAGATCTCGCGGGCGGCGGCCGGCAGGGCGAGGAGGGCGGCGGCGAGCGCGCCCATGGCGAGGATTTTGCGGATCGAGACCATGGCGAGCTCCCAGAGACGGCTCTGACGGCCGTTGTTTGACAACGTTGTCAATCTTCGCCCGAAAAGCAAGCGCCGAGCGTCAGGCTTCGCGTCGCGCCGCTTCGCTTTCGGTGGACGGCGAGGCGGCGCGGATCAGCTCCAGCACGTCGACGATGATCTCGCGCATGGCCGCCGAGGCCTTGTCGGCGTCGCGGGCGATGATCGCCTCGGCCACGTCCTCGTGCGAGGGGATCGAGGCGGTGCGGCCCTTGATGCGGTTGGTAAAGCGGATCGAGATGCGCAGGGCCGTGTTCACCAGCTCGTGCAGCTCGCGATAGAACGGGTTCTTTGTCGCGCTGAGAATGGCGATGTGGAAGGCGATGTCGGCGGTGAGAGGATCATCCTCGCCCTGGGCGGCGGCCTTCATCCGGCGCAGGCCCTTGCGGATCTCCTCAAGGCCCGCCTCGTCGGCGTTGCGGGCGGCCAGGGCCGCGGCGGCCGGCTCGATGCCCAGCCGCATCTCGGTGAAGTCGGCCAGCAGGCGAAGGCTGAACTTTCGCTCCAGCAGCCAGCGCAGCACGTCCGGATCGAGCATGTTCCACTCGGCTTCCGGCTCGACCACGGTGCCGTGGCGCGGGCGGGCGCTGAGCAGGCCCTTGGCGGTCAGCATCTTGACCGCCTCGCGGGTGACGGTGCGGCTGGCGCCGAACTGCTTGGAGAGTTCGCCCTCGGTCGGGAAGCCCACCTCGGCGTATTCGCCGGTCACGATGGCCTGACCCAGTTGCTCCACCAGACCGTAGGTCAAACTCAGGCCGGGCTGGGTGCGCATCGGCGGATCTTCTTTCCTGCGGCGGGACGAAAAACGCGGTCGCCGCTGTCTAACTTGATTTGCTCCGCTCGCGAATGGAGCGGTTGCGCTGAATACAGCCGCGCCGGGAGCGTTCGGCAAGAGCGTTCAGGCTGGAGGTCTGACCAAAACGAAAAAATGGGCGACTCCGGAGAGCCGCCCATCTCGTCTCACCACCAGGTGGCGTACAGCGCGATCAGGATCAGGATGACCCCGATCCCGGCGATGTTGAAGCCGGTCGAGGTCCTGTAGCTGACCCCCTCCAGGGTGACGACGCTGACCTCTTTCTTCTGCGGCGCGACCAGCGAGACCAGTACGGCCCCAGCCAGAGACAGCAGGAAGACGACGCCCACGCGGTTCATGAAGGGCATCGCATAGATCGCCTGTTCTTGAAGCCACCAGAACAACGCCGACAGCACGGCCGAGCCGATGGCGGCGGTCAGGGCCCCGGCGGTGGTGGCCTTCTTCCAGAACATGCCCAGGATGAAGATCACCACGATGCCCGGCGTGAAGAAGCCGGTGAACTCCTGGATGAACTGGAAGGCCTGCTCGGCGCCGCCCAGCAACGGCTTGGCGGCCAGGACGCCGATGATCACCGCGATCACGGCGGTCAGGCGGCCGATCGTGACCAGCTGCTTCTCGCTCTGGCCGGGGCGCGCCTTGGCGTAGACGTCCAGGGTGAAGATCGTGGCGATCGAGTTGATCTTGGCCGCCAGCGACGCGACGATCGCCGCAACCAGCGCCGCGAACACCAGGCCCAGCAGGCCGGGCGGCAGCAGCTTCATCATCTCCGGATAGGCCTGGTCGGGCTTGATGCCTTGCGGGGCTAGGACAAGAGCGGCGATGCCCGGCAGCACCACGATCACCGGCATCAAGAGCTTCAGATAGGCCGCCATGGCGATGCCCTTCTGGGCTTCCTTCAGGTCCTTGGCCCCCAGGGCGCGCTGGATGATGTACTGGTTGAAGCCCCAGTAGCTGATGTTCATGATCCACAGGCCGCCGACCAGCACCGCGATGCCGGGCAGGTCCTTGTAGTGCGGGTTGTCCTTGGCGAGGATCATGTCGAACTTCTCGGGGAACTGGGTCGTCAGGTGGTGGAAGCCCGCCACGACGTCGCCGTTGCCGATCTTGCCCAGCGACAGCCAGGCGATGATCAGGCCGCCGGTGACCAGCAAGGCCACTTGGACGATGTCGGTCAGCGCCACCGCCTTCAGCCCGCCCCAGATCTGATAGGCCAGGGCGAAGGCGCCGATGGCGGCCAGGGCCCACATCTGGTCCAGGCCCGTGACGGTGTGGATGGCGATCGAGCCCAGCCACAGGATCGAGGTCAGGTTCACGAAGATGTACAGGCCCAGCCAGAACACGGCCATCAGCGTGCGCACGCTGGGGCCGTACCGCTGCTCCAGGAACTGCGGCATGGTGTAGACGCCGTTCTTCAGGAACACCGGCAGGAAGTATTTCCCGACGATCAGCAGGGTCAGCGCCGCCATCCACTCGTAAGAGGCGATGGCCAGGCCGATGGCGTAGCCCGAACCGCTCATGCCGATGATCTGCTCGGCCGAGATGTTGGCGGCGATCAGCGAGGCGCCGATGGCCCACCAGGGCAGGGCCTTGCCGGCCAGGAAGTAGTCGGTCGAGTCCTTCTGATGGCCGCCCTTGTCGCGACTGACCCACTGGGCCAGGCCGAAGATGGCGACGGCGTAGATCGCCAGCACCGCGATATCGATCGTGGCTAGGTTCATGGTCCTCCCCCTTCGTTCTTGTTGTCGTTAGGCGTTCCAGGCCGCGACCAGGGCGGCGGCGCGTTCGCCGACCTCCGCGGCCGTATAGCCCGGCTTGTAGAGCTCCCCGCCGACGCCGATGCCGGCCACGCCGGCCGCGCGCCAGGGCTCGAGATTGGCCGCGCCGACGCCGCCCACGGCGTAGACGGCGATGTCCTTGGGCAGCACGTCCTTGATCGCCTTGATGTGGCCCGGACCGAAGGTGCCGGCCGGGAACAGCTTCAGGGCTTTCGCGCCTGCTTTGACGGCGGCAAAGGCCTCCGACGGCGTGGCGAAGCCTGGCATGGCGGTGAGGTTCAGCTCGACCGCGCGGGCGATGACCTCGGGATCGGTGTTGGGCGTGACGATCAGCTTGCCGCCGACCTTGGCGACGTCGTCGACGGCCTGGGCGCTGAGGACCGTGCCGGCCCCGCACAGGGCCTGGTCGCCGAAGGCGTCGCACAGCTTGCCGATGCTCTCCAGCGGATCGGGCGAGTTCAGCGGCACCTCGATGCCCTGGATGCCGGCGGCCACCAGAGCGGCGGCGATGTCCAGGATCTCGGTCGGCTTCACGCCGCGCAGGATGGCCACGATCGGAGGCGGAGCGGCGGTGGTCATAAGCTTATCCTTGAACTCTGGAGATCGCCGCGAGCCCGGCGAGAACGGCCGCGTCGCCTTCGACGACGGCGGCGGAGGTCCCGACCTTGGCCAGGGCCTGGACGTAGAGGTCGCTGAGGGCGCCGGCCCCGATCACGGTCACGGCGTCCATCGGGCCGAACCAGTCGCGCGCGGCGGCGACGTCGGCGGCGACCAGCAGGCCCGACAGGTAGCCCATGGCGTCGGCCGGGCTCATGCCGTCCAGAAGCTGGCGGCTGCGGGTCTCGAACATCAGGTGGGGCAGGCGGGCGGCGCCGTGCTCGGCGATCCGCGAGAGGCCCAGGGCGAAGCCTTCCGCCGAACCGTCTGCCTGCGAACCGCCGCCGGCCGCCAGGGTCGAGTGCTGCTTGAGCAGGGCGAAGGTCTCGCCAACCGGGGCGGTGACGAAGCCCATGATCTGGCCGTCCTCGACCACGGTCCACTTGTTATGGGTGCCGGGCAAAACGAGCGGGTGGCGGCCGGTGCGCAAGGTCCCGTCCAGCGCCAGCGCGCCGAAGACTTGCGTCTCCTCGCCGCGCATCACGTCGGGACCGCCCAGCGGGTTGGCGCAGGACAGGCCGGGAACCAGGGTCACCGGCAGGCCGTCGGCCTCGAACCGCAGGGCCTTCGCGGCGACGTCGGCCGGACCGGCGGGGCAGGCGGCGTAGGGCGCTTCCTTCCAGCCGATGCGCGAGCCGACCATGCCGCACATCAGGGCACCGACTGGGTTGGCCTCGCGCCAGTCGCCGACCAGGTCCAGGAAGGTCTTCTCCGGGGTGTCGGTCAGGGCCGAGACGCCCGGGCCATCGCGGCGGTGGATCACGCTCTTGCCCTGGCGCAGCCAGAGGCGCAGGCGCGAGGTGCCCCAGTCGCCGACGATGACGATGTCCTGGTCCATCAGTGGCTCTCGCGGGTGACGACCGAGCCCGAGGCTCCGACCAGGAAGTCCAGGTCCGCGCCCTGGTCGGCCTGCAGCACGTGATCGACATAAAGTTTGGCGTAGCCGCGCGTGTATTTGGCCGGCGGCGGATCGGCGCGCCAGGCGGCGATGCGGCTCTCCAGCTCGGCGTCGCTGATGGCCAGGCTCAGAGAGCGCGAAGGCCCGTCGAACACGATCTCGTCGCCGCTCCGCACCACGGCCAGCGGGCCGCCGGCGTCGGACTCGGGCGAGACGTGCAGGATCACCGCGCCATAGGCGGTGCCGCTCATCCGGGCGTCGCTGATCCGCAGCATGTCCTTGACGCCCTTCTCCAGCAGCTTACGAGGCAGCGGCATGTTGCCGACCTCGGGCATGCCCGGATAGCCCTTGGGACCACAGCCCTTCAAGACCAGGATCGAGGTCTCGTCGACATCCAGGTCCGGATCGTCGATGCGGGCGCGGAAGTCCTCGATGGTCTCGAACACCACGGCCTTGCCGCGATGGCTGAGCAGCTCGGGGCTGGCCGCGCTGGGCTTCATCACCGCGCCGCCGGGGGCCAGGTTGCCGCGCAGCACCCAGATGCCGCTGTCGGGCTTCACCGGATCGGCCATGGTGCGGATGACCTCGGCGTTGAACACCTCGGCCGCCTCGTACTGGGCGCCGATGCGGTGGCCGGCCACGGTCGGGGCGTTCGGGTCGAGCACCGCCTCCAGCTGCTTCATCACCGCCGGCAGGCCGCCGGCATAGTGCAGGTCCTCCATCAGGAACCGGCCCGACGGCTGCAGGTCGACCAGCAGCGGCACGTCGCGTGACAGGCGGTCGAAGTCTTCCAGCTCCAGCGTCACGCCCAGACGGCCGGCCAGGGCCAGCAGGTGCACCACGGCGTTGGTCGAGCCGCCGATCGCGGCGTGGACGCGCAGGGCGTTCTCGAAGGCGGCGCGGGTGGCGACCTGCGACAGGGCCCGGCCTTCCTTGACCATCCGCACGATCGTCCGGCCGGTCTCGTGCGACAGGGCGCGGCGGCGGGCGTCCACAGCCGGGATGCTGGCGTTGTAGGGCAAGGACAGACCCATGGCCTCGATGATCGCGGCCATGGTCGAGGCCGTGCCCATGGTCATGCAGGTGCCCGGCGAGCGGCTCATGCCGCTCTCGGCCGACATGAAGTCCGCCATCGACATCTCACCGGCGCGGACGGCCTCGGAGAACTTCCAGACGTCGGTGCCCGAGCCGATGTCCTTGCCGCGGAACTTGCCGTTCAGCATCGGACCGGACGAGACGACGATGGTGGGCAGGTCGACGCTGGCCGCGCCCATCAACTGGCCGGGCGTGGTCTTGTCGCAGCCGCCCAGCAGCACGACGCCGTCGATCGGATTGCCCCGGATCGACTCCTCGACCTCCATGGCCAGCAGGTTGCGGAACAGCATCGCGGTGGGCCGCATCTGGGTCTCGCCCAGCGACATGGCCGGGAATTCCAGCGGCAGGCCGCCAGCCTCCCAGACGCCGCGCTTCACGTGCTCGGCGATCTCGCGCAGATGAGCGTTGCAGGGAGTGATCTCGGACCAGGTGTTGCAGATGCCGATCACCGGCCGGCCGTCGAACACGTCGTCGGGCAGGCCCTGGCTCTTCATCCAGGATCGGTGGATGAACCCGTCCCGATCCAGCTTGCCATAGGTCCCGCCGCTGCGCAGGCGCTTGCCCGCGGTGTCGTCGCTCATGTCCGTCCCTAACGCGGGCTACTGGCCCGGCCTCCCAGAATTATGGGGTCATTTATAATATAATAATGATCGAGGCAATCGGCTGGCCGAACAGCCCAGCTTTGGAAGCGCTTCCCCTATCCGCCGCCATTGATCGCGGTGTCATCACCTTTGGTGTGGCTGAAACAACGCTGTCATCTCAGAATTGATAGCGCTATCAATTTCGGCTTGAAGGTATCAATTATACGATTATAGCTACCGACATGGAGCGCGCGACCTGTCGGCCGCACGTCACCGGACGCTCAAGAACGTGCCGGGACGGCTCCCAAAAGGGGAAGGAAACCGCGCATGCAGCGCCTCGCTTCGTCACGTCGTAACATCATGCTGGCCAGCGCTTCGGCCCTGGTCCTGTGCGCCGCCGCGCCCGCGGCCTTCGCCCAGCAGGTCGAGAGCACGGCCGTCGACGAGATCGTCGTCACCGGCCAGCGCGCCGCCATCCAGTCGGCCCAGAAACTGAAGCAGAACGCCGAGCAGCTGGTCGACTCGATCACCGCCACCGACATCGGCGCCCTGCCGGACCGCTCGGTCACCGAGGCCCTGCAACGGGTCGCCGGCGTCACCATCGGCCGCACCTCGGACGGCCGCGACGCCGACCGCCTGTCGGTCGAAGGCTCGGGCGTGCAGGTCCGCGGCCTCAGCTGGGTGCGCGGCGAACTGAACGGCCGCGACAGCTTCTCGGCCAAGAGCGGCCGCACCCTGAGCTTCGAGGACATCCCGCCCGAGCTGATGGCTGGCGTGGACGTCTACAAGAACCCCTCGGCCGACATCATCGAGGGCGGCGTCGGCGGCACGGTCAACCTGCGCACCCGCCTGCCGTTCGACAGCGCCAAGCGCATCATCGCCTATTCGATCGACGGCTCGTACGGCGACCTCGCCAAAAAGTGGAAGCCCTCGGGCTCGATCCTCTACAGCGACCGCTTCCAGACGGGCATCGGCGAGGTCGGCTTCCTGATCGACCTGTCGGACTCCAAGCTGAAGAGCCGCACCGACACCATCTCGGTCGACCCCTTCTTCGTCCGCACGGATCTCGTTCCTGGCAAGACGGTCTATGTCCCCGGCGGTTTCGGCTATCGCAGCCTGGACTTCGATCGCGAGCGCAAGGGCATCGACGCCGTCGCGCAATGGCGCCCGAACGACCAGTGGGAAGCGACCCTGCAGTTCCTGCGCTCGTCGGCCCTGATGGCCTCGTCCGAGCACGCGGTGGGCTTCAATGTCGGCTCCAGCAACGGTCCGGCCGCCGGCACGACCTTCGCCTACGACAACGGCGGCCACTTCACCAAGGGCACGCTGGCCCAGACGCCGGGCGGAACCAGCCTGGGCTCGTCGACCATCGACACCCGCTATGCAGAGCGCAGCTCGGTCACCTCGGACTACTCGCTGAACCTGAAGTACAATCCGAGCGACAAGTGGTCGTTCAGCGGCGACGTCCAGTACATCTACGCCAAGACCAAGACCGTCGACACGACCGCGTTCAACGCGCTCAGCGCCGACGCCTCGCCGGCCAGCCTGGACCTGACCAGCGACCTGCCGACCATCACGATGAACAACGACAAGGCGTTCACCTCGAACCCGGCCAGCTACTACCTGCAGGCCGTGATGGACCATCACGACCGCAACGAGGGCAGCGAGCTGGCCACGCGACTGGACGGCGCCTATGAGTTCGACGACGGCGGCTGGCTGAAGTCGCTGAAGTTCGGCGTCCGCAGCACCTATCGCCAGACGACGACGCGCGAGACGGCCTATCGCTGGGATACCGTGGCCCCCAGCTGGGGCCTGGGCGGAACGGTCAAGCCGATCGCCACCCTGGATGGCTATCAGGGCCACTACGGGCTCTATCCGTTCGAGAACTATTTCCGTGGCGCGGTGAATCTGCCGGCGACCTTCGTCATGCCGAACGCCGACTTCGTGCACGACTACGCCAGCTTCTCCCAGATCATCGGCAAGATCGCGGCGGCCAATGACGGCGGCTGGCGTCCGTTCGCGGGCGACTTCGAAAGCCAGGCCCAGACCGGCGGCAAGGGCAGCACCAACCACCAGAAGGAAAAGACCCTGGCGGCGTACGCCATGCTGCGCTTTGGCCACGACGTGTCGATCGGCGGCGAGGAACGCGAGCTGGACGGCAATCTGGGCCTGCGGGTCGTCAAGACCGAGACCACCAGCCAGGGCGTCCAGGGCTACAGCCTGAACTCGGAGGCCTCGAACCCGGCGCCGCTGATCCCGGCGGCGGACCTAGCCTTCGCCAACGGCGCGCGGCGCCCGTTCGTCGGCGGCCGCGACTATGTCAACGTCCTGCCCAGCCTGAACGTGCGCCTGAAGGTGACGCCGGAGATGTTCGTCCGCTTCGCCGCCGCCAAGGCGATCGTGCGACCCGACTTCGCCCAGCTGCAGCCGAACTACACCATCGCGCCGACCAACGGCTATCTGAGCGGCGGGACCTGCTCCAGCACCATCCCCGGCGGCGCGCAGGCCAACTGCGTCTATCAGTACACGGCCAATGCCGGGAACCCGGACCTGAAGCCGACCCGCTCCACCCAGTACGACCTGGCCTGGGAATGGTACTTCGCCCCGACCGGCAGCGTCACGGCGACGGTGTTCTACAAGGACATCTACAACTTCATCACCAACGGCTCGCGGAACCTGTCGTTCACGAACAACGGGGTGACGCGCAACGTCCAGGTGGTCCAGACCTACAACGGCGGCCACGGCACGATCAAAGGCTTCGAGGTCGCCTACCAGCAGTACTACGACTTCCTGCCGGGCCTGCTGAAGGGCTTCGGCGTGCAGGCCAACTTCACCTATGTCGACAGCAAGGGGACGCGCAACGCCGCCTCCAACCCGTACGACAACAGCCAGCTGACCAACATCACGACCCACGGCGACGAGATGCCGCTCGAGGGCCTGTCGAAGAAGAGCTACAACCTCGCGGCCCTGTACGACCTGGGCAAGGTGTCGGCCCGCCTGGCCTACAACTGGCGTGAGCGCTACCTGCTGACCACCACGGCGGCCAACATCAACATCCCCGCCTGGTACGACGACTACGGCCAGCTGGACGGCTCGGTGTTCTACACCCTCAACGACAAGCTGAAGGTCGGCTTCCAGGCCGTGAACCTGACCAACACCAAGACCAAGATCCTGGTCAGCTATCCTGGCCGTCCGGAAGAAGGCCTGACGGGTCACAACTGGGTGGTGGCCGATCGCCGCTACTCGGTGGTGCTGCGGGGGACGTTCTAGCGTCCTGCTCTACGCACACCTAACCTCGTCATCCCGGGCGGCGTAGCCGACCCGGGACCCAGGGGCGGGCGCAGTGCGGTTGCCCTGGGTCCCGGCTCTTCCCCCGGCTTTCGCCGGGGTGCGGCCGGGATGACGACCTTGTTTTTGAGAAGCAGGCTTCATGACCGATCTCCCCTATCGCAAGTTCGTGGTGGTCGGCGGCGGCACGGCCGGCTGGATCGCCGCGGCGACCCTGATCCAGGCCATGAAGGGCAAGGTCGGCGAGGTCGAGCTGATCGAGTCCGACGAGATCGGCACGGTCGGCGTCGGCGAGGCCACCATCCCGCCGATCCAGTTCCTGAACGGCCTCTTGGGCATCGACGAGATCGACTTCATCCGGAAGACCCAAGCGACCTTCAAGCTGGGCATCCAGTTTCGCGACTGGGCCAAGCTGGGGGCGGAGTACTTCCATCCCTTCGGCGTCTATGGCCAGCCGATCGACGGGGTCGGTTTCCATCACTACTGGCTGCGCCTGCGCGAGCAGGGCGAGGGCGGCAGCCTGGACAGCTACGCCCTGTCCACCGTAGCCGCCAAGGCCGGCAAGTTCGCCCTGCCGCCCAAGGATCTGCCGCCGGGCGTGCCGGGGCTGGGCTATGCCTACCACTTTGACGCCGGGCTCTATGCCAAGTACCTGCGGGCCTATGCGGAGCAGCGCGGCGTCAAGCGCACCGAGGGCAAGATCGCCAAGGTCGAGCAGGACGCGCAGAGCGGCTTCGTCACGGGGCTGACCCTGACCGACGGCCGCCGGGTCGAGGGCGACTTCTTCGTCGACTGTTCGGGGTTTCGGGGTCTCCTGATCGAGCAGGCGCTGGAGGCCGGCTACGAGGACTGGTCGCACTGGCTGCCCTGCGACCGCGCCCTGGCCGTGCCGTGCGAGAACGCCTATCCGCTGACGCCCTACACCCGCTCGACCGCGCGCAAGGCGGGCTGGCAGTGGCGGATCCCACTGCAGCACCGCACCGGCAATGGCTATGTCTATTGCAGCAGCCATATCAGCGACGACGCGGCGGCCCAGACTCTGCTGGCCAACCTCGACGGCAAGGCCCTGGCCGATCCGCGCCCGCTGCGCTTCACCGCCGGGCGCCGCAAGAAGAGCTGGAGCAAGAACGTGGTGGCCCTGGGCCTGGCCGGCGGCTTCATGGAGCCGCTGGAGTCGACCAGCATCCACCTGATCCAGACCGGGGCCATGCGCCTGCTGTCGCTGCTGCCGATCGGCGGCTACGACCCGGCGGCCGAGGTCGAGTTCAACCGGTTGACGGAGATCGAATACGAGCAGATCCGCGACTTCATCGTCCTGCACTACAAGGCTACCGAACGCGACGACGCCGAGCTGTGGCGCTACTGCCGCGACATGGCCGTGCCCGACAGCCTGGCCCACAAGATCGAGCTCTTCCAAAGCCGCGCCAAGATCGCTCGCTTCGACGAGCAGCTGTTCGCCGAGCCCAGCTGGCTGGCGGTGTTCCTGGGGCAGGGGATCACGCCGCGCGACTACGACCGCCTGGCGGATGTGGCGGCCTATGACGAGGTGGCCGGCGCGCTGCTGCGGATCGGCCGGATGAACGCCGAGATTGTCGCGCGGCTGCCGACGCATGACGCGTTCATCGCGGCGGCGTGCCGGGCGGATGCGGTGGCGGATTAGGGATGGTGTCTGGCCAAGCTCCCCCTCATCCGACTATCCCCGCGAAAGCGGGGACCCAAGCTGACTTTCAGGGTGTGGTTCGGCCGTGAATTCTTCCGCGAGCTCGGCTTGGATCCCCGCTTTCGCGGGGATGATCGGTGTTGGGTTTGGTCGACAGCATGTCCTGTCAAAAGGGCATGACAACGCTATCAAAACGGCTTGTTGGTCTGAATTATACGACTATAGTCTGGCTAGCTTAGGCGGCGTGGCGAGGGGTTTCATGGCCTCGGCTTACACCTCGCGCGACACCTCTCCCCGAGGTCGCGCGACGTCTTTCCCCGCGCATCGTCACCTGCGGCGGTGCGCGGATTTTTTTGAGCCAAGCGGACTTGCTCGCGCCCTCCGGCGGGGCAACGATCCGACCATAAAATTGATAGCGCTAACATCGATTTGGCGCTGCGGACGGAGGAGGCGGATGGGGTTTTCACGCTTCACGGCGGGTCTGGTTTCGGCGCTGGCCCTGGGCCTGGCTGGCAGCGCCCTCGCGGCCGACATTCCGCGCCTGGTCGAGAAGGACGGCCGTCACGCCCTGATGGTCGACGGCGCGCCGTTCCTGATCCTGGGCGCCCAGGTCAACAACTCGTCCGCCTGGCCCTCGCAGATGGCCAAGGTCTGGCCGGCCGTCGCCAGGATGGGCGCCAACACCGTCCAGGTCCCGATCGCCTGGGAGCAGATCGAGCCGGTCGAGGGCAAGTTCGACTTCTCGTACCTGGATCTGCTGCTGACCCAGGCTCGCGAGCACAATGTGCGCCTCGTCCTGCTGTGGTTCGGCACCTGGAAGAACAGCTCGCCGTCCTACGCCCCCGAGTGGGTCAAGCTGGACGACAAGCGCTTCCCGCGCCTGAAGAAGGAGGACGGCCAGCGCTCGTATTCAATGTCGCCGCTGGCCCAATCGACGCTCGATGCGGACCGCAAGGCCTTCGTCGCCCTGATGACCCACCTGAAGGCCAAGGACGCGGCCGAGCGCACGGTCATCATGGTCCAGGTCGAGAACGAGACCGGCACCTACGGCACGGTCCGCGACTTCGGTCCCGCCGCCCAGAAGGTGTTCGACGGCCCGGCGCCCGCCGCGCTGGTCAAGGCCGTCGGGGCTAAGCCCGGTACGTGGAGCCAGGCCTTCGGCAAGGACGCGGATGAATTCTTCCACGCCTGGCACATCGGTCGCTTCGTCGACCAGGTCACGGCGGCCGGCAAGGCCGTCTATCCGCTGCCGATGTACGTCAACGCCGCCCTGCGCGATCCCATCAAGCCGGGCGAGCCCAAGAGCTATTCGGCCGGCGGCCCGACCGACAACGTCATCGGGGTCTGGAAGGCCGCCGCGCCCTCCGTCGACCTGATCGCGCCTGACATCTACATGAAGGAGTCGGTCAAGTACTCGGCCGCCCTGGCCCACTACAAGCGGCCCGGCAATGCCCTGTTCGTGGCCGAGACCGGCAACGATCCGGTCTATGCGCGCTACGTGTTCGACACCCTGGGCCGACAGGGCATCGGCTTCTCGCCGTTCGGCATGGACTATACCGGCTACGCCAACTTCCCGCTGGGCGCGGCCAAGCTGGACGAGGCGACGATCGAGGCCTTCGCGGCCAACTACCGCCTGCTCGGGCCCATGGCGCGTGAGTGGGCCAAGCTCTCGTTCGAGAACAAGGTCTTCGGCGGCTCCGAGCCCGACGACCGCGCGCCCCAGACGACGACCATGGGCGCCTGGACCGTCACCCTGCGCTACGGCAAGTGGCAGTTCGGGGCGTCGGACTGGGCCTGGCTGAAGGATCGCCCGCCTGGCCCGCAAGGCCCAGACGGTGGCGGCATCGTCGCCCAGCTGTCGCCCGACGAATTCCTGGTCACCGGCCGCAATGTCCGCTTCGAGTTCGGCCGCGCCCTCAAGGACAACAAGCCGATGCTGATGGCCCGCGTGGAAGAGGGTCATTTCGAGAGCGGCCAATGGGTCTTCGACCGCCTGTGGAACGGCGACCAGACCGACTACGGCCTCAACTTCACCGGCGGCGCGCAGATCCTGCGGGTCAAGCTCGCCACCTACTGACGGGATCAGCCATGCGCACTCTTGTTCTCTCCGCCTTCAGCCTCGCGCTCATGGCCTCGACGTCCGCCTTCGCTCTCGACGGCGGCTTCGAGAAGACCGCCGACGGCGTCGTCGTCACCCCCGCCTCCGGCCCGGCCAAGAAGGTCCGGCTGCAGGTGATGAACGACCGGACCATCCGCGTCACCGCCTCGCCGACCGACAGCATCGACGCGCCCCAGAGCCTGATGGTGATCGCGCAGCCCAAGACCTCCGGCTTCACGGTGTCCGAAGCGGCCGGCAAGGTCGTGCTGAAGGCCGGCAAGGCCACCGCCGAGGTGACGCTGAAAGACGGTGCGGTCTCGTTCAAGGACGCGGCCGGCAAGACCGTCCTGGCCGAGCAGGGGCGGGCGGCGTTCAAGCCGGTGACGATCGACGGCAAGAGCTTCTACGGTATCTCGCAGCGTTTCAATCCGTCCACGGACGAAGGCTTCTACGGCCTGGGTCAGCACCAGAACGGCCAGATGAACTACAACGGCCAGGACGTCGAGCTGGCCCAGTATAATCGCGACATCGCCGTGCCGTTCGTGCTGTCCACGCGCAACTACGGCGTCCTGTGGGACAACAACAGCATCACCCGCTTCGGCGATCCGACGCCCTACGCCCTGGCCTCGCGCGACCTGAAGATCACTGACGCCAGCGGCAAGCCCGGCGGCTTCACCGCCAAGTACTATGTCGGGGGGCAGCTGAAGCTGACCCGGACCGAGAAGGACATCGACTACCAGTACCTGGACGACCTGCCCAATTGGCCGGCCGAGCTACAGACCGCCGACAAGAAGCCGGTCAAGGGCGTGACCGTGGTCTGGGAGGGCTACGTCGAGCCCAAGGCCGGCGGCGTGCAGAAGTTCAAGCTGTACTCGTCCAGCTACGCCAAGATCTGGGTCGACGGGCAGCTGAAGATCGACCGCTGGCGGCAGAACTGGAACCCGTGGTTCCACAATTTCACCGTCCCGATGAAGGCCGGAACGAAGCACAAGGTGCGCGTCGAGTGGGATCCCAACGACGGCTACCTCGCCCTGCTGCACAACGACCCGATCCCGGTCGCGCAGCAGAAGTCACTGACCCTGACGTCCGAGGTCGCGCACACGATCGACTACTACTTCGTCTCGGGCGACAACCTGGACCAGGTCGTCAGCGGCTATCGTGAGCTGACCGGCAAGGCCCAGGCCCTGCCGCGCTGGTCGTATGGCTTCTGGCAGAGCCGCCAGCGCTACAACACCCAGGACGAGCTGGTCGGAGTCGTCAAGGAGTACCGCAAGCGCCAGGTCCCGCTGGACAACATCGTCCTCGACTGGCGCTACTGGAAGGACGACAGCTGGGGCAGCCACGAGTTCGACAAGACCCGCTTCCCCGATCCCAAAAAGATGCTGAAGGACGTTCACGACGAGAACGCCCACTTCATGATCTCGATCTGGCCCAAGTTCTATCCGACGACCAAGAACTACAAGGAGCTGGACGCCAAAGAGTACATGTACCGCCGCAACGTCGAGCAGGGCGCGCTGGACTGGGTGGGGCCGGGTTACCTGAACTCGTTCTACGACCCCTATACCCAGGAAGCGCGCGACATCTACTGGCGCCAGGTCAAGGAGAACCTGGGCGGCATCGGCATCGACGCCTGGTGGATGGACTCGGACGAGCCGGACATGCACTCCAATCTCGACATTCCCGAGCGCACCCTGCGCATGGGGCCGACCACCAAGGGGCCAGGCGCGGAGTTCTTCAACTCCTACCCGCTGCTGCACACCCAGGCGGTGTTCGACGGCGAGCATCAGCGGGATCCGAACAAGCGCTCGTACATCTTCTCGCGCTCGGGCTTTGGCGGCATCCAGCGCCAGGGCGTGGCGCTGTGGAGCGGCGACGTCGTGGCCCGCTGGGACGACTTCCGGGACCAGATCTCGGCCGGGGTGAATCTGTCGATGTCGGGCATCCCCAACTGGACCACCGACATCGGCGGCTTCTCGGTCGAGGAGCGTTATGAGAAGCGCGATCCTAAGCACTGGGCCGAGTGGCAGGAGCTGACCCTGCGCTGGTTCCAGTTCGGCGCCTTCTCGCCGCTGTTCCGCAGCCACGGCGAGGAGCCCTTCCGCGAGATCTGGAACCTCGCCGACGAGGGGACCGAGGTCTACAACAGCCTCGTCTGGTACGACCAGCTGCGTTACCGGCTGATGCCCTACACCCTGACCCTGGCGGGCGAGACCTATCACCGCGATGGCAGCATCATGCGCGGCTTGGTCATGGACTATCCCAATGACCTGAAGGCCCGGAACGTCGATGACGAGTACCTGTACGGCTCGGCGTTCCTGGTCGCCCCGGTGACCGAGTTCAAGGCGCGCTCGCGGTCGGTGTACCTGCCGGCCGGGACCACTTGGTACGACTTCGAGACCGGCAAGGCCCACGCCGGCGGCCAGTCGATCAAGGCCGACGCCCCGCTGGGCCGCATGCCGCTGTTCGTGAAGGCCGGCGCGATCGTGCCGACCACCGAGGTCCAGCAATATGTCGGCGAAAAGCCCGACCTGCCGATCACGCTCGTCATCTACACGGGCAGGGACGGGAAGTACGAGCTCTATGAAGACGACGGCCTGACCATGGCCTACCAGCGCGGGGCCTACAGCCGCATCCCGATCAGCTACGACAACGCCACCGGGCGGGTGGTGATCGGGGCGCGGTCGGGCAAGTTCGACGGGATGGTGGACAAGCGGACGTTCAAGGTGCGGTTCATCGGGGCTGGCGCCAAGCCGGCGGACTTCGCGGCGACGGCCGACGCGACGGTGGAGTATGCCGGCGACGCGGTGGTGGTGACGCGGAAGTAGCTTCCTTCTCCCCTTGCGGGAGAAGGTGTCAGCGAAGCTGACGGATGAGGGGTTTCTCGGCGCCGCCGCGCGACCCCTCACCCGACCCGCTTCGCGGGCCACCCTCTCCCGCAAGGGGAGAGGGCTTTAGTCCGTCTGCCCCTTGAACCGCTCGATCAGAAACGCCGTCGCCGGCCCCGGCGGCGTATCGCTGCGATGCACCGCGTGCAGCGTGTAGTGCGCGCCGTTCATCTCGGCCATGTCCAGCCGAACCAGACGGCCGGCCTCCAGATCCTCGCGCACCATCGGCTCGGGCATGTTGCCCCAGCCCAGGCCCTCCTTCAGCAGGATGTGCTTGGCGCCCAGGTCCGCCAGCCGCCAGGTGTGGGCGCTGGCGACGGCGAAGTCGCGGCCTTCGGTCAGGTGTGAGCGGTCGGTCAGCACCAGCTGGGTGTGGTCGCGGCCCGCGCCGGGGGCGTTGGGACCTTTCGCCAGCGGATGGTCCGGGGCCGCCACCGGGATCAGCAAGGTCGCGCCGACGGCGATGTAGTCCAGCTCGTCGCCGCCGTGGACGACGTCCAGCGGTCCGGCGATCCCCAGGGTGGCGCGGCGGTCCAGCACCATCTGGGTCACGGCCCCCAGGCCCTCGACATGCAGGCGCAGGGTCACGGTCGGGAAGGCCGCCTGGAAGGCGCGCAAGGCGTCGACCACCCGTGCGCTCGGCAGCATGACGTCAAGCACCAGATGCACCTCGGCCTCAAGGCCCTGCAGCAGGCCCTTGGCCTGTGCCCGCAGGGCGGCGACGTCGCCGGCGATCACCCGGGCGCGGGCCAGCATCGCCTTGCCGGCCTCGGTCAGCACCGGGCTCTTGGCGGCGTCGCGGTCGAACAGGGCCAGGCCCAGCTGGGCCTCCAGATTGGCGATGGCGTAGCTGATCACCGAGTTGGCCCGGTTCAGCCGCCGGGCGGCGGCGGCGAAGCCGCCTTCCTCGACGATGGTCAGGAACACGGTCAGCTGGTCCAGGGTGGGCGCGCCAGGCTCTCTCACGTTCTTTCTCGTCATTCGAAAATATCGAACGTCATAGACGATTTTATTCGGATACCGCGCAAGCCTAAGCGGCGCCAAAACCTCCGCCAACGACGGGGGCGAGCTGCTCTCGCCAAAGCATCAAGGCAAGGGATTAGCCGTCATGGCCAAGGTTCTGGTTCTCTACTATTCGTCCTACGGTCACCTGGAAACGATGGCCAAGGCCGTCGCCGAGGGCGCCCGCGAAGCCGGCGCGACCGTCGACATCAAGCGCGTGCCGGAAACCGTGCCGCTCGAAATCGCCAAGGGCGCCCACTTCAAGCTGGACCAGGAGGCCCCGGTCGCGGCCGTGGAAGACTTGGCCAACTACGACGCCATCATCGTCGGCGCTCCGACCCGTTTTGGCCGCATGGCCTCGCAGGTCGCGGCCTTCTTCGACGCGGCTGGCGGCCTGTGGGCTCGCGGCGCCCTGCACGGCAAGGTGGCCGGCGCCTTCACTTCGACGGCGACCCAGCACGGCGGCCAGGAAACCACCCTGTTCTCGATCATCACTAACCTGCTGCATTTCGGCACGACGATCGTAGGCCTGGACTATGGCCATGCCGGCCAGATGACCCTGGACGAAGTGACCGGCGGCAGCCCGTACGGGGCCACCACCATCGCCGGCGGCGACGGTTCGCGTCAGCCCAGCGCCAACGAGCTGGACGGCGCCCGCTATCAGGGTCGCCGCATCGCCGAGACCGCGATCAAGCTGCACGGCTGATCGCGCTTGAGGTCGTAACCGGTCGCCTCTCCCCCAGCGACCGGTCGTAAGAGGCCGGCCGGCTCTCTCCCCTCCCAGGGAGCCGGTCGGCCTTTTCTTCGTTCCACCTCAAAACAAGGAGTCTCGTCATGCGTCGTCGCGGCAGCTTTTTCGCCGACCTGTGGAAAGGGTTCGTCTTCGTGATCACCATCCGGGCGATCGCCAAGCACTATCGTTCGCCCCGCCTCTACCTGGCCGATCGCTGACCCTAAGGTAGCGGTTCTATACTTTAAGATGTACCCAAGTTGAGTTGAGGTTGTGCCATTTTGATACAGGCATAGAAGTAGTCTTCATTTAATAATTAACAAAATAATCCAAAATCTTAATTGTAGAATACTGAAATCTCAACGAACGCTTAGTCCTATTATGTGAGGATGCACGTGAGCAAAACGCTCACCGGCCGTCAAAACGACGCCGGAACACCTCGAATAGGAGATGTTTCGTTATGGCGCTGAACAGCATCAACACGAACAGCGGGGCCATGATCGCCCTGCAAAACCTGAACTCGACCAACAACGAGCTGCAAGTCACCCAACAGCGCATCAACACCGGCAAGAAGGTGGGCAGCGCCAAGGACAACGGCGCGATCTGGGCCATGGCCAAGAGCCAATCGGCCACCGCCTCGTCGCTGAACGCGGTGAAGGACTCGCTGCAACGTGGTCAATCGACCATCGATGTGGCTCTGGCGGCTGGTGACACCATCACCGACCTGCTCGGCAAGATGAAGGAAAAGGCCCTGGCCGCTTCCGACACCTCGCTGAACACCGCCTCGTTCAACGCCCTGGTGTCGGACTTCAACTCGCTGCGCGACCAGATCTCGAAGGCCGCCACGAACGCCAAGTTCAACGGCGCCAGCGTGGCTGACGGTAGCACCGCCAACCTGACCTTCCTGGCCAACACGGACGGCTCGGTCTTCACCGTGAAGGCGCAGTCCCTGAGCCTGGCCGGTCTGGGGATCAATCCGACCGCGTCGCCGACCTTCGCCACGGCCAGCGCGGCCAAGACGATGATCACGACCATCGACAAGGCCATCGGCACCGCCACCAACAAGCTGGCGTCGCTGGGCACGGCCTCGACCGGTCTCGACACCCACCTGACCTTCGTCGGCAAGCTGCAAGACAGCCTGGAAGCCGGCGTGGGCAACCTGGTGGATGCCGACCTGGCCAAGGAAAGCGCCAAGCTGCAGTCGCTGCAGACCAAGCAGCAGTTGGGCATCCAGGCGTTGTCGATCGCGAACCAATCCAGTTCGTCGATCCTCAGCCTGTTCCGCTAAAGCTGACTTCGGCGATTTTGGTCGTCGAGAGGGGCGGGCCTTCGGGTCCGCCCTTTTTCTATGGGGCCAGTATTCGTCAGGAGGAATGAGTCTGATCAGACTCATTCGTGAGTCTAGTTAGACTCACAGTTAAAAGTATTTAACGGATTAGTTTGGTTGTTAAGGAAGTAACTACAACTCATAAAGGGTATCGAAAGGTCGGCGTCATAATGTCGCGGTGGGTAAAATGCCCACCGGTCGTCAAAAAGACACCGGAACACCTCGAATAGGAGATGTTTCGTTATGGCGCTGAACAGCATCAACACGAACAGCGGGGCCATGATCGCCCTGCAAAACCTGAACTCGACCAACAGCGAGCTGCAAACCGTCCAGCAGCGCATCAACACCGGCAAGAAGGTCGGTAACGCCAAGGACAACGGCGCGATCTGGGCCATGGCCAAGAACCAGTCGGCCACCGCCTCGTCGCTGAACGCGGTCAAGGACTCGCTGCAACGCGGTCAATCGACCATCGATGTGGCTCTGGCGGCTGGCGACACCATCACCGACCTGCTGGGCAAGATGAAGGAAAAGGCCCTGGCCGCTTCCGACACCTCGCTGAACACGTCGTCGTTCAACGCCCTGGTGTCGGACTTCAACTCGCTGCGCGAGCAGGTCGAGAAGGCCGCCACGAATGCCAAGTTCAACGGCATCAGCATCGCCGACGGCAAGACCGCCAACCTGATGTTCCTGGCCAACACCGACGGTTCGACCTTCACGGTCAAGGCGCAGTCCCTGACCCTGGAAGGCCTGGGCATCGACAAGACCACGGTCCCGACCTTCGCCAACGCCAGCGACGCCAAGACGATGATCAGCACCATCGACAAGGCCATCGGCACCGCCACCAACAAGCTGGCTTCGTTGGGCACCGCCTCGACCGGTCTGGACACCCACCTGACCTTCGTCGGCAAGCTGCAAGACAGCCTGGACGCCGGTGTCGGCAACCTGGTGGATGCCGACCTGGCCAAGGAAAGCGCCAAGCTGCAGTCGCTGCAGACCAAGCAGCAGCTGGGCATCCAGGCCCTATCGATCGCGAACCAATCCAGTTCGTCGATCCTGAGCCTGTTCCGCTAAGAGAGGTTCCCTGGCGACCGCGTAAAGGTCGCCTGGAAAGGCTGGGGGCGAGCCGCGAGGCTCGCCCCTTTTTCTTGGTTGCTCCAAAATTTCGCCTTCCTCGCCCATGTGGCGAGGACCCCTGGTGCGGCTGGGCTCGGCGAGGGACGGAGCTCTCCGCCGGTGCGGGCGCACACGGGTTCAAGAAAGCGGCGGCTGAACCATGGGCCCTAGGCACAAGGCCTAGGGAGGCAATGAAGGGGGATCTAGGTCAGGCCTGGTCCTTCTATTTTGAGAACCGGCGTGAACGCCGGCCGCCGTTGCGGCAGCTCGACGACCAGCCCGCCGGCCTCGAGCCGGAAGGGCAGGGGATCATCGCCGCCCAGCAGGGTCACGCGCCGCACCTCGCCCGGCGCGCCCGCTAAGCTCTCGATCTTCAAGCTCCCCTCGGGCCAGGCCATCGGCAGGGCGTAGAGCGCGCCGGCCTTGGTGGTGAAGCGGATGTCGGCCGCCTCGAACGGCTTGGCGCCGCCCTCGTTCTGCATGCCCTCGACCAGCCTGGTCGGGCCTTCGCCGAACATGCGCCAGGGCCGCGAGCCGTAGATCGCCTCGCCATTGACGGCGATCCACGCGCCCATGTCGGCCAGGACCTTCTCTTCCTTGTCGTCGATCGAGCCGTCGCCGCGCTGGGGGATGGACAGCAGCAGGCAGCCGTTCTTGCTGACCACGTCGATCAGCCGCTGGATGACGTCGCGCCCGGACTTGTAGCCGCCGCGCTCGTACAGCGGCCGGTCGTAGTGCCAGCTGCCGATGCAGGTGTCGGTCTGCCAGGGCTCGGGCCGCAGCCGGTCGGAGAAGCCGCGCTCGACGTCCTCGACGATGGCCCGGCGTTGCAGGGGCGACAGCTTCTTGCCCGTCACCACGACGTCGCCGCTCTGGCGGTTGTAGTAGTGCGCCGTGGCGTCCAGGCCCGCCTGGCCCAGCGGCAGGCCGTAATTGTCGAAATAGACCAGGTCGGGCCGATAGCGGTCGACCAGATCGTTCTGGCGGTCGAGCCAGGTCTTCACGAAACCCGGATTGTTCGGCGGCGGGGTATCCAGCCACTCGCCGTCATGGGCGTCGTGCCAGGCATTGGCGGCCTTGATGGTGTCGATCCCGTCGGGGATGACCATGTTCTGCCCCGTGTAGAGCTCCTGCGGATCCAGGCCTTCCCACCACTGGCCCTTGCCCATGGCTCTGGTCAGGTTGAAGGCGTCGTAGCGCTGGCCCCGACGCGGGCCCTCGGCGTCATAGCCATAGGCCGTCTGCCACCAGTGCCAGGCGTGGGCGGCGTGGTTGGAGACGCCGAACCGCAGGCCATGCGCCCGCGCGACCTTGGCCCAGGTCCCGACGATGTCGCGTTTCGGACCGACCCGCATGGTGTTCCAGGCGTGGTGGCGGCTGGCGAACATGTCGAGATTGTCGTGGTGGTTCGCCATCGACATGAAGTATTTCGCGCCGGCCGCGACGTACTTCTTCATCAGGCCTTCGGGATCCCAGTTTTCCGCCTTCCAGCGCGGGATGAACTGCATGAAGCCGAAATCGGCCGGGTGGCCCCAGGTCTTCAGGTGGTGCTCGTAGAAGCGGTTGCCCTGCTGGTACATCTGCCGGCCGTACCAGTCGCCGAACTCGGGCACGCACTGCGGCCCCCAGTGCGACCAGATGCCGAGCTTGGCGTCGCGGAACCAGTCGGGGACCGTGTAGCTGGCCGCCAGCGAGTCCCAAGACGGCTGGAAACGCGGCGCGGCGAGGGCGGGGCTGGCGGAGAGCGCGGCCGTCGCCGCCAGCATGTCGCGTCGGGTGACGGTCACGAGCGAGTACCCCTAAATCTTGCCTTCCTGGGCCTTGTGCCCAGGACCCATGGTTCAGCTGGTCTTGAGTTTGGAGGGGGATCGCGGACTTGCCGCTCCGCAGGCTGGCCAGATGCCGAGCCTGCCTCCGGCATGGGTCCTGGGCACAAGGCCCAGGAAGGCGGGGTTTGTTTGGGTCTCATTTGGCAGGCGTCAGCCTCACCACCCCGCCACCACTCGGCGCCAGCGTCAGGGTAAGGCTCTGCTTGCCCGTCACCGCCTGGGTCCGCGTCTTCAATGCCGTCGGCTCGGCGCCGTCCTCGCGAATCTCGGCCTTGAAGCTGCCATTCCCCAGGAACCCCAGCGGGACCTTCACCGTCCGCTCCGTCTCGTTGGTCATGGCCCCGACCCACCAGTCGTCGCCCTTGCGGCGGGCGATGACGATCGACTGGCCGATCTCGCCCGACAGCACGCGGGTCTCGTCCCAGCTGGTCGGGACGGTGCTGATGAAGTCCAGGCCCGCGGGCGAGGCGGCGTAGGTGATGGGGCTGTCGCTGACCATGGTCAGTGGGCTGTCGAACACCACGTACATGGCCAGCGCCTGGCCGCGCGTGGTCTGCACCGTGGGCAGCAGGAACTGGTCCTTGAAGTCCTGCGGTCGCACATTGCGGAAGCCGCCGGGCGTGTAGTCCATCGGCCCCAGCAGCATGCGGGTGAAGGGCAGGGTGACGTTGTGGGTGGCCGTCACGCGGCGGCTCCACTTGTTGTACTCGGCCCCCAGCACGCCCTCTTGCGTCACATAGTGCGGATAGGTGCGGGTGAGGCCCGTCGGGCGATAGGCGCCGTGCAGGTCGACCATCAGGTGATGCTGGCCGGCCTTCTCCAGCAGGCGGTGGTAGTAGTCGACGATCTGCTGGTCGTCGCGGTCCATGAAGTCGACCTTGATCCCCTTCACGCCCCATTTCTCGTAGGCCGCCAAGGCCTCGTCCATCTGGGCGTCCAGCGCCTTCCAGTGCACCCACAGCATGATACCGACGCCCCGCTCGCGGCCGTAGGCGATCAGGTCTTGGATGTGGATGTCGGGGATGGCGCGGGTAACGTCCGTGCCCGGAAGAACCTGCGGCGCTTGGCCCGAGCCGGCGTACCAGCCGTCGTCGATCAGCATGTACTCCAGCTTGTTGGCGGCGGCGAAGTCGATGAAGCCCTTCATCGTGGCGTCGTTCATGCCTTCCGCGCCGGCGACCTTGGAGCCGTTCCACCAGTCCCAGGCGGCCTTGCCGGGCTTGATCCAGCTGGTGTCGGTCAGGGGCGTCGGCGGGTTGAGGCTGGTCATCAGGTTGGAGCTGATCAGGTCGCCCGGCGTGTCACCTATCATCACCACGCGCCAGGATGAAACCGTGTCGGTCCCGATCCGCGTGGTCACGGCCTTGGTCGGATCGTCCAGGCGCGGCGACAGTTTGGCTTGCAGGCCCGTGCCTCCGTCCTCGCGGCCGGTCAGGTAGAGACCGGCCCAGTTCTTCAGGTCCGCCTCGGCCAAGGCGAAGGCCGCCGTCTTGGTTTGGCAGACCACCGGCAGCTCATAGAGCGCCTGGGCGCGGAATGACTTCGCCGGGATCGGGTCGTACTCGCCCTCGTGCGAGGTGCCAAAGCGCCCCAGGTTCAGCGCCCAGCAGCGCTCGTCGCCGGACAGCGCGAACTTGGTCTCCTCGCCACGCACCGCCACGCCGGCCAGATTCGGCTGATCGGGCAGCACGTAGCGGAAGGCGACGCCGTCGTCATAGGCGCGGGCGACGATTTTCAGCCGCCGCTGCAAGCCGCTCGTTTCGAGAAATTCTACGGTCGTCTCGGCGTAGCGATCCCGCACGGTCTTCGTCTTGCCGACTGCCAGGTCATAGGTTTCGTCGACCTGGCGCGTGCTGGCCGAGGCGATCTTCAGACTCCGCGACAGCAGCCCGCCCTTGTCCAAGATCAGCCCCAGCGGCGACGGCGCGACCAGGGTCTGGCCCTTGAACTTCAACGAGAAATTGGCCTGACCACTTTCATCTGAAATGCGGATTTCTGCCTGGCCGCCTGGCGAGGTCACGACCTGCTCTGCCGCGCCGGCCCCGTTGGCCAGGCATCCAACCCACGCGCTGGTTGCTAGCGCTGTCAAAAACTGGCCGCGAGCCTGCATTTGGAGTTTCCAACCCGATCTTGTTCTGGCTATTTGTCATACAAACTAGGCAAGCTATGGATCGCCGTCCAGGGGTATGACAACGTTGTCCCAGTCGAACTTGGCGACAACGAAAGAAGAGTTGGGGAGTATGAACACCAGGACCCTGTGCGTCGCCTTGCTGGCGTCGACCGTTCTGTCCGGCGCGGCGTTCGCGCAGACGGGCCCGCAGAACACGGCCAATCCCGCCAACTGGCCCGCGGCCAAGAGCCAGGGCCTGGTCGATCCGGCGACGGAGGCCTTCATCGAGAGTCTCCTGACCAAGCTGACCCTGGAAGAGAAGGTCGGCCAGCTGATCCAGGCCGATATCGGCCAGATCAAGCCCGAGGAGCTGAAGACCTATCCCCTGGGCTCGATCCTGGGCGGGGGCAGCTCGCCGCCGATCGGCGCGCCCGACCGCTCGCCGCAAAAGCCGTGGGTCGATACCGCGAAAGCCTTCCGCGAGGGCGCGGCGCAGCGCCCGGGCGGGACGCACATTCCGCTGATGTTCGGCATCGACGCCGTGCACGGCAACAACAACGTCGTCGGCGCGACCCTCTTCCCGCACAACATCGCCCTGGGCGCGGCGCACGATCCCGAGCTGATCCGCCGCATCGGCAAGGCCACGGCCTACGAGACCTCGGCCGCCGGCTTCGACTGGGCGTTCGGCCCGACCCTGGCCGCGCCCCGCGACGACCGCTGGGGCCGCACTTACGAGGGTTACTCCGAGGACCCCGCCATCATCCGGCAATATGCCGGCGAGATGATCCTGGGCCTGCAAGGGGCTGTCTCCCAAGGCGGCGTGATCCAGCAGGGCCACGTTGCGGCCAGCGCCAAGCACTTCCTGGGCGATGGCGGCACCGAAAACGGCGTCGACCAGGGGAACACCAAGGTGTCGGAGGCGGACCTCGTCCGCCTGCACGCCCAGGGTTATGTGCCGGCGATCAATGCCGGGACCCTGACGATCATGGCCTCGTTCAACAGCTGGAACGGCGTCAAGATGCACGGCAACAAGAGCCTGCTGACGGATGTGCTCAAGGGCAAGATGGGCTTCGACGGCTTCGTCGTCGGCGACTGGAACGGCCACGGCCAGGTCACGGGCTGCAAGCCGACCGACTGCCCGCAGTCGATCAATGCGGGCCTCGACATGTTCATGGCCCCCGACAGCTGGAAGGCCCTGTACGCCAACACCCTGGCCGAGGTGAAGTCGGGCGTGATCCCGATGGCCCGCCTGGACGATGCCGTCCGCCGCATCCTGCGCGTGAAGGCCAAGATGGGCCTGTTCCAGGCCGCCCGTCCCTATGAGGGCCGCGAGGGCGTGATCGGCAATGCCGAGCACCGCGCCGTCGCCCGCGAGGCGGTGCGCAAGTCGCTGGTGCTGCTGAAGAACAACGGCGTCCTGCCGGTCAAGGCCAGCGCGAACGTGCTGGTCGCCGGCTCGGGCGCGGACGATATCGGCAAGCAGTCGGGCGGCTGGACCCTGTCGTGGCAGGGCACAGGCAACACCAATGCCGACTTCCCCAATGCGGAGTCGATCTATGCCGGCATCAAGACGGCGGTCGAGGCCGGCGGCGGTTCGGCGGCGCTGTCGGTCGATGGTTCGTTCGACAAGAAACCCGACGTCGCCATCGTCGTCTTCGGAGAAAATCCGTATGCGGAAGGTGTCGGCGACCTGAAGACCACGCTGGAGTACCAGCCTGGCGCCAAGACCGACCTGGCCCTGCTCAAGAGCCTGAAGGCCAAGGGCGTGCCGGTGGTGGTCGTGTTCCTGTCGGGCCGTCCGCTGTGGGTGAACCCCGAGATCAACGCCTCGGACGCCTTCGTCGCCGCCTGGCTGCCGGGCTCGGAAGGCGGCGGGATCGCCGACGTGCTGGTGGGCGACAAGGCCGGCAAGGCTCGCAACGACTTCCGGGGCAAGCTGTCGTTCAGTTGGCCCAAGACCGCCGCCCAGTTCAGCCTGAACAAGGGCGACAAGGGTTACGACCCGCAGTTCGCCTATGGCTATGGCCTGAGCTACGCCCGTCCAGGCAAGGTCGGGAAGCTGTCGGAGGTCTCGGGCGTGAAGCCGGTGGCCGACAACGCCGTCAACTACTTCATCGGCGGCAAGACCCCGCCGCCGTTCGAGTTCAAGGCCTCGCCCTCGTCGTCGGTGCAGATCGCGCCGGTCGACGCCGGCAACGTCCAGGAAGCCGGCCGCCAGATCACCTATGCCGGCGATAAGATGGGCCGCGCGACGATCGTCGGCGAAAAGCCGCTGGATCTGTCGTTCCAGACCAATGCCGAGATGGCCTTGAGCTTCGAGTACCGGATCGACGCCCCGGCGACCAAGCCGGTGATCCTGGCCATCGGCGCGGGCAAGCTGGACGTCACCCCGCCGGCCGGCGCGCCGACCGGCCAGTGGGCCAGCGTCAAGATCCCGCTGAAGTGCTTCCAGGCCGCCGGGACCGATGTGACCAAGGTGGTCGCCCCGTTCGACCTGGGAACCGCCGGGACCTTCCAGGTCTCGATCGCCAACGTGAAGCTGACGGCCGACCCGGCCGGAGCGGTCTGTCCGCCCAAGGCCACGCAATAGGAATAACCCACGCCCCCGTTTTCCCGGCGAAAGCCGGGACCCAGATCGCAAGGCTGAGCGGTTCCGGACTGGATCGAAGCTCAGGCTGAATCTGGGCCCCGGCTTTCGCCGGGGAGACGGTGGTGGGGGAGATAAGGAGAGAACCTGTGCGGCTGAAAGCTCTCGTCCTGGCCACCGCATTGGGCCTTTCCAGTCCGGCTCTCGCTGGGCCGCTGGCCTCCGTCTTCAGCGATCATGCGGTGCTGCAGCGCGACCAGCCCATCCGGGTCTGGGGCCGCGCGGCGCCGAACGCTTCGGTGGCCGTCGATCTGTCCGGCGCGTCCGTCAGCGCCACCACCGGTACGGACGGCCGCTGGAGCGCCGAGCTGCCGGCCCGTCCGGGCGGCGGTCCGGCCCTGACGCTGACGGTCCAGGCGGAGAGTGAGCGCCAAGTCGTCTCCGACCTCGTCATGGGCGATGTCTGGCTGTGCTCGGGCCAGTCGAACATGGAATATCCGCTGCGCCGCACCCTGGCCGGCGACAGCGAGATGGCCGCGGCCGCCGACCCCAATATCCGCCTGCTGCAGACCGGCAAGATCAGCATGCCCGCGCCGCAGGAGGCCCTGCCGGCCAGCGTCGTCTGGAAGGCCGCCACGCCCACGAGCGTGGCCGAGTTTAGCGCCGCCTGCTTCCTCATGGGCAAGGATCTGCGCAAGTCCGCGAACGTCCCGATCGGTTTGATCGACGCCACCTGGGGCGGCTCGGTGATCCAGGACTGGATCAGCCGCGAGGGGCTCTCGGCGCTGAAGACCTATGACGACGGCCTTAGCGTCCTCGACGACTACGCCCGCGACCCAGCCGTGGGCCAGGCCAAGTGGGCGGCCATGCTGGACCGCTGGGCGGCCGCCAAGCTGGGTGCGGCCAACGATGGCATGAAGCCCGACCTGGACGACCGGGCCTGGAAGACCGGGCCGATGGAGAACTTCTGGGAAAGCTATCCCGGCCTGGAGGGCTTCGACGGGACCGTTTGGTTGCGCACGGAGATCACCCTGGCCAAGGCCCAGGCAGCGCAAGGCGCGATCCTGGCGCTGGGGTCGGTCGACGACATGGACACCACCTTCGTCAACGGCCGCGAAGTGGGCGCGACCCAAAGCTGGAACGGCTCGCGCAATTACCGCATCGCGCCGGGCGTGCTGAAGGCTGGCCGCAACGTCCTGGCCGTGCGGGCGATCGACACCGGCGGCGGCGGTGGGACCTGGGGCGAGGCGGCGGAGAAGGGGCTGCGCTTTGACGACGGCAGTGTCGTGCCGCTCAGCGGAACCTGGCGCTACAAGATCGCCGCGCCCCTGTCGCAGACCGCCGTCCCGCCCAACGCGCCGTGGCTCGGCGCCAGCGGCCTTTCGACCCTGCGCAACGGCATGATCGCGCCGCTGGTCCCATACGGCCTGAAGGGCTTCGCCTGGTACCAGGGCGAGGCCAATGTCACCGAGGCGGCGGAGTACGCCCGCCTGATGCCGGCGATGATCGCCGACTGGCGCAAGGCGTTCGGGGCGCAGCCGTTCCTGCTGGTGCAACTGGCGGCGTTCGGGGCGCAGAAGCCAGGCGTGGCCAACTCCGACTGGGCCGCATTGCGCGACGTCCAGCGCCGGGTGGAGGCGGCTGATCCGCAGGTCGGCATGGCCAGCGCGGTCGACATCGGCTCGCCGTACGACATCCACCCGGCCGACAAGACGCGGGTCGGGCAACGCCTGGCCTTGCTGGCGCGCAAGATCGCCTATGGCGAAGCCGTGCTGGCGGCGGGTCCGGCGCCGGTTTCGGTTCACCGCGACGGTGCGGACGTGGTGGTGACGCTGGACCAGCCGGCGGTGGTCTATGGCGCCGCGCGGCCGATCGGGTTCGAGGTCTGCGAGGCGGCGTGCCGCTTCGTCGATGCAACGGTGGAGGGGGCGACCGTGCGCCTCTTCGGAGCCGCCAACGCGACCAAGATACGCTATGCCTGGGCCGACAGTCCGATCATCAATCTGTTCGGCGCGACGGGCCTGCCGGCGACGCCGTTCGAGCTTCCCGTCCAATAGCGCTCGTCATCCCGGGCGGCGTAGCCGACCCGGGACCCAGGGCCAAGCGCAGTGCGGCAACCCCTGGGTCCCGGCTCTCCGCTTCGCTGCGGCCGAGATGACGGTGAAGGTTAAAAGCTGCACAACAATTTTCGTGGTTACCCCGCCGTTAACCAGCAACCTCTTGTTAGCACTGACCATTCCGCTCTCAGTCAGGAGCGTTTCAGTGACCTTCGAAGAGCGTCAGGCATGGATCGGTTTGTGGGAGGCGGTGTTCGGCGAGCCGCCGCCCATCGAGGCCGCGCCCGACGTGACCGCGAGGATCCTGGTCGAGCACCTGCCGCCCACGCTCCCCTACGAACTCACGTCCCGAACTGAGTGAACGGCACCTGGTTGAAGAACTCGCGCTCGGCGCCGCGCGGGTCGTCTTCCATGCGCGAGACGGTGTCGAACACCATCGTCTGGCGGCGGGGCAGGGTGTAGGGCTCCCACTTGGACAGGGCGCCGCCGTTCGGGTCGCCGGTGCGGGCGAAGTTCACGAAGGCGTCGCTCATGGTGTTGGACATCGCCACCGACTCCGGACCCGTGCCGACGATCGAGCCCTTGGCGTCCAGCGTGCCGAACACCAGGCCGATGTCGATGGTGTGCGGCGCGCCGAAGATCCCGCCGTCCTTGGGCGACTTCCAATTGATCTGGTAGGCATAGGCGGGCGCGCCGGCGCGGGCGCGTTCCTCGTCCTGGATGATCGCGGCCTTCCACGAGCGACCGGCCGTCGAGGCGGCGAAATAGACGTCCGACGGCGAATAGTTCGGATAGGTCTGGCGGTAGAAGGCGATCACCGTCTCGGGATCGATGTCGATGCGGCCGGCGAACTGGCCGGGCAGCTTGGCCAGCACCTCGTCCCAGGTCTTGGGGAACACCTTGGCGTCGAAGCCGATGAAGCCCTTGGTCTCGTCGTGGGTGTTGCCGCACATCATCGGCACCGACAGGCCGACCGGCGAGGCGTCAGGGAAGAACGGGTGGCGGTTCAGGCTGCGCTGGTCCAGCACCGGGCCCATATAGACGCTGCCCTGGCCGGCGATCGGGTCGGTGGCGCGCAGGCCCTCGACCATCTTGTCGGCCGGCAGGGCGCGCAGGGCGGCCAGGTCCTTGGCGCCGGTTTTGTCCATGAACGCTTTCGCGCGTTTGGTCGCATTGAACGGACCGCCGGCGGTGACCTGCTGGCCGCTCATGGTGACGGCGCGATGCAGCAGGCCCTTGGCCGACGGCATGGCCAGCAGGGTGGCGATCTTGGCGCCGCCGCCCGATTGGCCGAAGCACAGCACTCGGTCCGGATCGCCGCCGAACTGCGCGATGTTGTCCCGCACCCACTGCAGGGCCAGGACCAGGTCCAGCTGGCCGTTGTTGCCGCTGTCGGCCACCGATGGGTCGTTGAACAGGCGGGCCAGGTACAGGTAGCCGAAGGCGTTCAGGCGGTGGTTCACGGTCACCACGACCACGTCGCTGCGCTTGGCCAGCTTGGTCCCCTCGTACCAGGGATGGCTGCCGGAGCCGGTGTTGTAGGCGCCGCCGTGGATGTAGAACATCACCGGCCGCTTGCCGCCGTCGGCGAGGCTGTCCTTTTTGGCCTTCGCGGGGGTCCAGACGTTCAGGAACAGGCAGTCCTCGGACTGGACCTCGTCCTCGCCCTTACCCTGCGGGCATGAGGCGCCGTAGGTCAGGGCGTCCTTCACGTCGGTCCAGGGCTCGGGCTTGATCGGCGGCATGAAGCGGCGGGCGCCGCCGGTGTCCTGGCCGTAGCGCAGGCCCTTGAACACGCTGACCTCGCCATCGACATAGCCGCGCACCTTGCCGGCGGTGGTCTTGATCACCGGCGAGCGCTTCTCGGCCGCCGCGTAGCTGGCGCCCGGCAGGGCGGCGAAGGCGGCCAGGGCGGCGGCCCCGGTGATCAGGGTGCGGCGAGTCTGAACGGTGTCCACGAGGCTTCCTCCGGCGCGTCTAACGCACGATTTGCCGGTAGCGGTAGCACGGGTGACACCGGTGACAATCCACTAATTCAAGCCGCTGGGCAGAGGTGTCCGCGCAGGCAACTGACCGAGGCGGGATCGCCCTGGGCGACGATCCGGGCGCACAAGGTGGCCCATTCCGGCGCCAGCTCAGCCCATGGCGCACGGCGCAAGGCATTCGCCGCCGCCTCGGTGCGGGTCTGCTGCTCAGGCGTCAGCCTGGTCCAGGCCGCGTCGCGACGCGCGGCGAAGCGGACCGGCTGGGTGCGGGCCAGGTCCGCCAGCAGCGCGTAGTTATCCACAGGGTCTGGCAGGCTCGTGAGCAGTTCTTCGCGACAGCCCGTGCCGCTGACCCGCAGGCACAACAGCGCCAGCCGCCGGCCCAAGTCCGGGTCGATCGGATACTGATGCTGGCCGCCTCGGATGTAGGTGGCCAGCATCGAGAGGCCGCCGACCTCGCCGCGCGCGGCGGCCTGCTCGATCAGGTCCAGGGTCCTGGCGCGGTTGCGCTGGATGGCTGCAAAGCTGCCGTCGCCCTTGTCGTGCCAGGTCTCCATCATCAGCTCCAGCTGCGCGCCGGGGTCGCCCTGGGCGGCGGCGCAGTGCATCAGCCGGGTCCACTGGACGGGATCGGCGAAGCCGGAGTCGGCCGACTGATATTGCCGGGCGATGGCGAAGATGGCGGCGACATTGCCGTGCTCGGCCAGGGGCTTCAGGGCAGCGAAGCGGTCCTGGTGATAGCGGCGTTGCAACGACAGGAAGGTCTCGCCCGCCGCGCCCTGGTCCAGGGCCTTCATCCGGGCATCGTGAGCGGCGACGACCGGCGCGACGACGCGGGCCATCTCGGTCTCGTCGGCCACGAGGTCGCGCGCGCCGGCGCAGGACACGGCCAGCGCGGCGGCCAGGGCGAGGGCGACGAGCATGCGCCCTACGCCTTCGGGTCCTGGAACACGATCGGGATGCGGATCACCCCGCCGACGGTCGGCTTTCCGTCGCGGTCCTCGGGGGCCATCTGGAAGTGGCGGACCAGCTTGATGGTGGCCTCGCCGAAGCCGTACTGGGCCGGGTCCTCCTGGCGGACCAGGCAGTTCTCCAGCCGGCCCTCGGCGGTGATCGAGCAGTCGACGGTGACGCGAGCGGCGGTGACGCCGGCCTCGTGGGCGATCTCCGGATAGTAGCGGGTCATGTCCTCGAGGCCGGGGCGCTGGACCCAGAGCGGATTGCGCACGGTCGGCTCGGGCGGCGCATTGGCGGCCCACACCGCGCCGGCGGCGGCCAGGGCCAGGGTCCCGACCAGCAGGGCGCCCAGGGTCTTGCGGGCTGGGCTCGTGGAGGCGGTCTGCAGCATGGTCAGTCTCTCCTTCAGGGGATGGGCGCCGACGGCCGGCCAGTGGCAGCCGAATGGTGCGGACATGGGGGTCAGGGCGCTGCCGAGCAGGGTCTCGGCATAGAGGCGCGCGGCGTCGGGATGACGCTCGACGACGGCGGCGTCGCAGGCGATCTCCTGGTCGATGCGCAAGGCGCGGGCGGCGTGGTGGACCAGCGGGTTGAACCAGGCGAGGCACCGCACGACGACGACCAGGGCGTTCACGGCCGCGTCGCCGCGCGCCAGGTGGACGCGCTCATGGGCCAGGACCAGCTCCCGCGCCGAGCCTTGGAAGCGGGCCTCGAAATCGGCCGGCGCGACGATGCGTGGCCGCAGGGCGCCCAGCAGCATTGGCCCAGCTCCCGTGTGCTGGCCCAGCAGCAAGGCGCGATCGGTGGGCGAGGGCGCGAGACGCCCCAGGCTCCGCACGAACCGCGCCTGGCGCAAGGCGAACAGTGAGGCCGCGCCGAGCGCGCCGAGGACCCAGAGCGCGGTCAGGATCTCGGAGACCTTGTGCACCTGGCGCGAGACCGGCCGCACCGACCAGGCGGCGTCGGCGGCCAGGGTGACCACCGGGGCCATGGCGCCGGTCGGGGCGGCCGCGGGCAGCAGCGCCGCGATTACGCACAGCGGCGCGACCAGCCACAGGGCGTAGGCGGCCAGCGGGCCGAGCGCCCGACGGACGGGCCGGCGCAGGACCAGGGCCAGCAGCACGCCGACCGTCAGGGCCAGTTCGCCTCGGATCAGCAGGGTGAGCAGGGCGTCGTTCATTTGCCGATCTTCTCGATCAAGGCCTTGAGGTCGGCGACGTCCTGGTCGCTCAGCTTGTCGCTGTCGGAAAAGTGCGCCACCAGCGGCGCCAGCCGGCCGTCGAACAGCCGGTCCAGCAGGCCCTGGCTCTCGCTGCCGACATAGGCCTCGCGGCTGACCAGCGGCGAATAGAGATAGCGCCGGCCCTCGGCGGTCGCGCCGATGGCCTTCTTCTTCAGGAGGCGGCTGATCAGCACCTTCACGGTGCCCTCGGTCCAGGCGTTGGGCTCGCAGACCTCGCCCATGATGGCCTCGGAGGTCAGCGGGCTGTGTCGCCACAGCGCCTCCATCACCACGCTTTCCGCCGCGCTGATCTTCATGCCTGCCATGGGTCACGTCTCATCGATGACAAGTGTCAACGAGTCGAACGTTGACACTTGTCATCGTGGGCGTCAAGCGGCCGGAAATCACCCTCTCTCATGGAGAGAGGGAGGGGCCCGCCGCGAAGCGGTGGGAGGGTGAGTGGGTAGGCGGAGCCGGTGAGTGATATGGGCGCTGTTGTGAGCGATGTGCCGGCACGCCGGTTGAGGGTGAAACCACTCACCCTCCCACGCTACGCGCGGGCCCCTCCCTCTCTCTAAGAGAGAGGGAATTTAGCCCTCCCTACAGCCCCGCCACCGCCGCCGCGTGCTGCGCGATCACGGCCTTGGTCGACACATCCGCATCGAACACCCCGTACAGCCCCTGCTCCTCCTGGGGCGGGTCGCCGACGAAGCTCTTGTCGCCGTGCACGAACCAGGCGTCGGCGTGCTGGGCGCGGCCTTCGCCGTTCCAGGCCCAGAAGTTGGTGCCGGCCACCGGGCCGCCGGCCTTCATGTCGTCCAGGGCCAGGTCGTAGATGGTCTTGTAGAAGCGGTCCTTGTCGGCCGTGGCCGAGCCGGGGACGAACGAGCGCGCCTCGCGGATCAGGCCGAATTCCTCGATGACCAGCGGCTTGTTCAGCGACCTGGCCAGGGCTATGTGGCGGGTGACGTACTCGCGGCACTTGGCCTCGCCGTCGGCATAGGTCGCCGGCTGGTTCTTGACGTCGATCCAGCCCCAGTTGTTGGGCCACACGTGCAGGGTCAGGTAGTCGATGGTGTCGGGCTTGTGGGCCTCGACCACGCAGGTCTCGCTGTGCAGGCAGCCCATGCTGCCCTCGCTGCCGGTGCTGACCAGGTGGCGGGTGTCCAGCGTCTTGATGATCGCCGACACGTCGCGGATCCACTTGTAGTAGGTCGGCAGGTTCTTGTTGCCGAAGTCCTCGGTGCCGCCGGGGCGCGGCTCGTTGGCCAGTTGCCAGGCCATGATCGTCGGGTCGTCGCGATAGGCCTTGCCGGTGACGCTGTTCTGGCGGCCGACCAGGCCGATCAGGTAGCGGCGGAAGAGGGAGTTGGCCTTCTCGTCGCCGTAGAAGCGGCCGGAATAGTCGGGGAATTCCGGCCACGGATGGGCCGGGTCGCCCTGCTGGAACCAGGGGCCGTTGCCGACCCAGTTCAGATAGGCCGGCATGCCGCCCGACCAATCCCAGAAGTTGTTGACGTAGATCACCGCCTTCATGTCGCGCTTGGCCATCTCGGCCAGCAGGACGTCCAGGCCCTTCAGCAGGTCCTGGTCGTAGACGCCGGGCTTTTCCTGGAAGGTCGGGGCGACGGCGGCCTTGGCCGGCGAGCGCTCGCCCGCGCCCAGGACCCGCAGGTTGGTGACGCCCAGGGCCTTGAGCCTGTCGAGCTCGCGCTTGAGCCGCTCATGGTCGCCCGTGGCCCCGGGCGAGCCCAGCCAGGCCCCGTACCACAGGTTCGCCCCGGTGAAGCGATAGCGCTTGCCGTCCAGCATCAGCCGGCCGTCCTTGACGGTGACGAAGCCCTTCGGCGGGGCGGGGGTCTTCTTGGTCGCGCCCAGGGCCGGGGCAGCGATCAGGCCGGCGGCCGCGCCGCCCAAGAGAAAGCGTCTGCTGATCATCCTGGAGTCCCCCGTAACCTTGTTTTGCGGGAGCCTAGCCGAGCACGCGCCGACGGGGAAGGCGATTAAATAAAGATGATGAAAGAAATGCTGGTCTCAGCGCGGCTTCGAATGCGCCACGGTCCAGTCGACGACGGTCGCGAGCGCTGACGGGGCGATCGTTTCCTCGATATTGGCGTACTCCGCCGGGGCGCCGGTGCGGGCCGTCTGGAACAGGTGGTTCAGGTCCGGCAGCACCAGGGTGGTCGTATCGGCATTGCCGGCCAGGGCGGCCTTGATCGCCGGGATGTTCACCGCCGCCGAGACCTGGGTGTCCTTGGCGCCGTTGATCGCCAGGACCGGCGCGCGGACCTGAGCCAGGCTCCGAGCGGGATCCACGGTCAGGAAGGTGCGGTACCAGGTCGAGTTGATCAGGGCGGTCAGGCCCGCTGCGGTCTGGGGATCAGCCTTGAGCAGCGCCAGCAGCTGAGGGTTGGCCTTGATCTGGTCCGGCTCGGCCAGGACGATGGCGTTGGCGGCCTCGATGCGCTGAGCCTGCTGGGCGGCGGCCTTCTCGCTGGCGCCCGAGGCGATGTAGATGTCGTGGTACTGCAGGGGCAGGACCTGGTCGCCGGGCACGCCCGTTCCGGCCATCAGCACCAGGAAGGCGATGCGCGGATCCTTGGCGGCGACCAGCGGTGCGATGACCCCGCCCTCGCTGTGGCCGATCAGGCCGACGCGCGCCGGGTCGATGTCCTTGCGGCCGCGCAGATAGGCGACCCCGGCTGCGACGTCGGTCGCGAAGTCGAGGGTTGTCGCGTTGAGGACGTCGCCGGGCTGCGAGCCGCCGACGCCGCGATCGTCCACCCGCAGCACCGCCACGCCGCGCCGGGTCAGGGCGTCGGCCAGCACCAGGAACGGCTTGTGGTCGTAGAGGGTCTCGTCGCGGTCCTGCGGGCCCGAGCCGCTGATCAGCAGGGCGACCGGGAACGGCCCGTCGCCCGGCGGCAGGGTCAGGGTCCCGGCCAGGGTCAGGCCGGACGCCGGGTTCGTGTAGGTGACGTCTTCGGCGCGATAGGGGAACGGCGGCTTGGGCGTCTGCGGGCGCTTGGGCGCCACGACGGCCTGCGGGGCGCGCTCCAGCGTCAGCGGCAGGCGGCCGCCGTTCTGCACCCACTGGCCGGTGATCGACTTGCGGTCGGCGGCGACCTTGCCCTCGTAGGCGGCGGCCGGCGCGGTCAGGGTGACGGTCAGCTGATCGCCAGCCAGGGTGGCGGTGGCCTTCAGGCCGGTCGCCTTCTGGGCCGGGCTGTCGACACTGGCGGTCCCGTCCGCTTGCAGGTGGAAGACCAGCGGCAGCTTCACCCCGACGTCGAGGGTTCCGTACCAGTCGCCGGCGATGGGTGCGACCTGGGCCATGGCGATGGCCGGCGCGAGCAGAGCGGCGGCGACGACCGCGCGAGGCAGGAAACGCATGTGGACTCCCCGATGTCGCCGGGGAGTTTAGGGTCTACGCGTGATTGTTGTGAAGGTAGACCATTCGGGATTCAGCGAAGGGCTAGTGTTGCTGCAAGCTGTGCAGGAAACGGACGACGGTCACTTGCGAGCCATGCACGCGATAGCGGACGATGTAGGCATGCTGGCCGAAGGGAAGGTTGATCTCGCGAACCGCTGAACCGGCGGAGCGCCCTCGCAATGGCGACTCTACCAAGCTGCTCACAGCTTCTTCTAAGAGAGGGCCAAGTCTGGCTGCGGCACGGGCGTCGCGGACGGAAAGCCAGACGACGAGACGGTTGAAGTCCCTTTTGGCGCGGACCGTGAGCGAGACCGTGAAGGTCAATCCAGGGCCGCGCTCACACGGCGCACATGAGCGCGGAATTCGTCGAGGGTGATGGTTGGCTCCTCGCCGCGCTCGACGGCGTCGGCGATCGCCTCGTCGATGGCGGGATCCGGATCGATGATCCTAGGAAGCGTCCTGGTCAGACCCGCGTCGATCAGAGCTCGCGTATATTCGGACACGGACATGCCGAACCTGTCCGCCGCGACCTTCAGTTGGGCAGCCTGTTCGTGATCGATATGAAGGTCGAAGCCATCGGCCATAGGCGAAGAGTCTCGCCTACGGCCGACTAAGTCAAATCACAGATTCAGCAGCGCCGGATCCCCGCCCTGGGCCGTGATGTTGACGCTGACCGCGCGCTCCACGGCAAAGCGGAGCAGGGCATGCGGCCCGCCGGCCTTGGGGCCGGTGCCCGACAGGCCTTCGCCGCCGAAGGGCTGGACGCCCACGACGGCGCCGGTCATCGAGCGGTTGACATAGGCGTTGCCGGCCGGGACCAGGCGCTGGACGTCGGCGGCAAAGCTCTCGATCCGCGAGTGGATGCCCAGGGTGAGGCCGTAGCGACGGGCCGCCAGGGCGCCGGCCACCTCTTCGAGGTGCTCGGGCTTGTAGCGGACCACGTGCAGGATCGGGCCGAACACCTCGCGCTCCAGGAAGTCGGCGGCGGGGATCTCGGCCAGGACCGGGGCGAAGAAGGTCCCGCCGGCGGGCGCCGTCAGGGCGTGAAGGAGTTTGGCTTCCTTCTTGAGGCGGACTTGGTGCTTCTCCAGAGCGTCCTTGGCCTCGGTGTCGATGACCGGGCCGACGTCGGTGACGGCCAGGGCCGGATCGCCGACGACCAGGGCGTCCATGGCGCCCTTCAGGCCGTCGATGATGTGCTCGGCGGTGTCCTCGGGCAGGAACAGCAGGCGCAGGGCCGAGCAGCGCTGGCCGGCCGAACCGAAGGCGCTGACGATGACGTCGTCGATGACCTGCTCGCGCTGCGCCGTCGTGTCGACGAACATGCCGTTGAGGCCGCCGGTCTCGGCGATGAACGGCACGATCGGGCCTTGGCGCTGAGCCAGGGTCTGGTTGATCCGCCAGGCGGTGTCGGTACCGCCGGTGAAGGCGACGCCGTCCAGGCCTTCATGGCTGGTCAGGGCCGCGCCGACGGTCTCGCCGCGGCCGGGCAGCAGGGCCAGCAGGCGCGGGTCCAGGCCGGCGGCGTGGTACAGCTTCACGGCCTCGAAGGCGATCAGCGGGGTTTGCTCGGCGGGCTTGGCCAGCACGGCGTTGCCGGCGGCCAGGGCGGCGGCGATCTGGCCAGTGAAGATGGCCAGCGGGAAGTTCCACGGGCTGATGCAGACGAAGACGCCGCGCCCGGCCAGGCGCAGGGTGTTGGTCTCGCCGACCGGCCCCTTCAGGACTTCACCCGCGCCGAACTGATCCTCGGCCAGCATCGCGTAGTAGCGGCAGAAGTCGACGGCCTCGCGGACCTCGGCGATGCCGTCCGACAGGGTCTTGCCGGCCTCGCGCGCCAGGATGGCGATCAGGCGGTCGATATTGCTTTCCAGCGCATCGGCCATGGCGCGCAGGGTCTTGGCGCGGGCTGGGCCCCCGGCCTGGTCCCAGGCGGGTTGCGCCGCGCGGGCCAGGCGGAAGGCTTCGTCGATCTGCGGGATCTGAGCTTCCGAGACCGCGCCGACCACCTTGGCCTCGTCGGCGGGGGCGACGACCGGCAGCGGCGGGCCGCCGGCGGTGACCTTGCCGCCGACCAGCGGGCCGGCCGACAGGGTGACGGCGTCCAGCGCGGCGACGGCGGCGTCCAGGCGCTCGCGATCGGCCTTCACCGAGAGATCCAGGCCGGCGCTGTTCTGGCGACGCGGGCCATAGACGTCGATCGGCGTCGGGATCTTGGCGTGGCGGTCGGGGTGGGCTTCCACGGTGTCGATCGGGTCGGTGACGACCTTTTCGACCGGCACGCGCTCGTCCAGCAGGGCGTGGACGAAGCTGGTGTTGGCGCCGTTCTCCAGCAGGCGGCGGACCAGGTAGGGCAGCAGGTCCTCGTGACCGCCCACCGGGGCGTAGGCCCGCAGGGTGATGCCGTCATAGAGGTCGTCGGCGGCCTTGTAGAGCGCCTCGCCCATGCCGTGCAGGCGCTGGTGCTCGATCTTGACGCCGGCGTTCTTGGCCATGCGCACCACGGCCGCCAGGGTGTGGGCGTTGTGGGTGGCGAACTGGGCGTAGAGGTGCGGCGCGGCCTCGATCAGGGCCTTGGCGTTGACCAGGTACGAGAGATCCGTGGCCGGCTTGGTCGTGTAGACCGGATAGTCCGGGCGGCCGGCGACCTGGGCGCGCTTGATTTCGCTGTCCCAATAGGCGCCCTTGACCAGGCGGACCATCAGGCGACGGCCGGTCTCCTCGGAGAGGGCCTTCAAGCGGGCGATCACCTCGCCGCAACGCTTCTGATAGGCCTGCACGGCCAGGCCAAGGCCGGTCCAGTCGGCGAGCTCGGGCTCGCGGCACAGGCGGTCTAGCAGCTTCAGCGACAGGGCCAGGCGGTCAGCCTCTTCGGCGTCGATCGTGAAGTTGAGGTTGTGGCGGGCGGCGATCTTGGCCAGGCGCAGGGTGCGGGGATAGAGCTCTTCCCACACGCGGTCCTCGTGCGTGGCCTCGTAGCGCGGGCACAGGGCCGACAGCTTGACCGACACGCCGTGGCCGGTCTCCGGGCCGGCGGCCTTGGACAGCTTGCCGACCGTCTGAATCGCGTCGGCGTAGGACTTCTCGTAGCGCTCGGCGTCGGCGGCGGTGCGGGCGCCTTCGCCCAGCATGTCGAAGCTGCACATGTCGCCTTCGTTGGCGGCGCGCTTGATGGCGGCTTCGATCGTCCGACCCAGGACGAACTGCTCGCCCATGATGCGGATCGCCTGGCCGACGGCGGCACGGATCACCGGCTCGCCGATGCGGCCGGCCAGCTTCTTGATGAAGCCGGGCAGGTCCTTCTGGGCCTCGGTGTCGGGCTCGACGATCTTGCCGGTCAGCATCAGGCCCCAGGTCGAGGCGTTGACGAACAGGCTGTCGCTGCCGCCCAGGTGGCTGGCCCAGTCGGCCGAGCCGATCTTTTCGGCGATCAAACGGTCGCGAGTTTCGTCGTCGGGGGTGCGCAGCAGGGCCTCGGCCAGGCACATCAGGGCCAGGCCCTCGCGGGTGCCCAGGCTGAATTCCTGCAGGAAGCTTTCGACCACGCCCTGCTTGCGGACGCTGCGGCGCGCGCCGCGGACCAGGGCCTCGGCCTCGGCGCGGACGGCGGCGCGGTCTTCGCTCGACAAGGGCTTGGCGGCCAGCAGGTCGGCGATCACGGCGGCTTCGTCGCGGTACTTGCCGGCGTCGAGCGAGTCCCAATCGGTCATGGTCGGTCCTTCGTTAGAATATCGTCGGTCTAACTTGGCTTCGACAGAAGGTGCTTCGTTTGTTGATCGGCGGATCCGTATCTTCTTCGGAAAAGTCGCCGAAAACGTTCGTCCGCTCCAGCGCGCGGCGGCGCGTGGGCAGCATGCTTTGAAAGTGGGGAGGGAGGAAGGGGCGCGGCTATTGGGGGGAGCGCTCACGCCCCTTCCTCTCTTGCGCGACGCCCTATTGGGGGGAGCGGGCGTCGCGTAGGTTCCAGACTGCCGGTGGCTGACCGGTCCGCTCACGCCTTCAGGAGGAGGGGAGCGCAAGCGGCGCTGGAACGATCGGAGGTGTAACGCTAAGCTTGCCGAAGGTGCTCCGTTTGTGAGCGCTAATTTTCGAAGCTTCTTCGGTGAAATCGCCCCATGTCCATTTCTGCTCTAGATGACACCGATCGCAGGCTGTTGAAGGTTCTGCAGGTCGACGGCCGCATCACCAACGCCGAGCTGGCCAAGCGCTGCAACCTCTCGCCGGCTGCCACCTTCGACCGCGTGCGCCGCCTGCGCGAGCGTGGCTACATCACCGGCTACGCGGCTTTGCTGGATCCGGCCAAGGTCGATCGAGCCCTGCTGATCTTCGTGGAAGTCGTGCTGGAGCGCACCACGGGCGAGACCTTCGAGCACTTCGCCGCCGCCGTCCGCCGCGCGCCCGAGGTGCTGGAGTGCCACATGGTGGCCGGCGGCTTCGATTACCTGATCAAGGCCCGCGTGCGCGACATGGAGGCCTATCGCAGCTTCCTGGGCGACATCCTGGTCAAGATGCCGGGCGTGCGCGAGACGCGGACCTATGCGGTGCTGGAAGAGGTCAAAAGCACGGTGCAGCTGCCGCTCTAGCCCTTCTCCCGCTCCCGAAACGCCGCCACCTTGGCCCTATTCCCGCAGGCGCTCATCGAGCACCAGCGGCGGTCGCCCTTGCGCGATGTGTCCAGGAACAGGATGGCGCAGGTCGGGCCCTGGCACTGGCGGATGCGCGCGCCGTCGGGGCCGCCCAGCAGCTCGATGGCCTCGCGGGCTACGCTGGTCAGCAGGTCGCGGGCCGTACCTTTCAGGCGTGGGGTCCCCGAGGCGTCCAGCCACGGCGCGGCGGCAGGACGGGCGGCGAAGGCGTTGAGGGCCTCGCGCGGCGCATCGGGCAGCGGGCGGTCTTCGGCGCGAGCCAGGGCCAGGGCGTAGAGCGTCTCGCGAAGCTCGCGGGCGGCCGAAAGATCTTCGGCCGAAGCGCCGGCCAAGCCTTCAGCCAGTCCGGCGGCGACCAGCCAGCGGTCGAGGTCGCCCGGCGCGGCCAGGGCGTCGCGGTGGTTGCCGCTGACCCGCCCCGCCAAGGTCGCCGGCAGGTCCAAGGGCAGGCGGCCGCCCCGGAAGCGGAAGCCGTCGCGGGTCTCTTCGGGTTTGGGGGTCACGACACGCTCATTGGAAACCGGATTGACAGGTTAGCGGCGTTCGCCGAATTTGCGCCAGTAACCTGTTAAATAAGTTACATGGGGTTTCGATATGCTGACGACCATGACGGTGCTGGCCCTACTGGCCGCCGACTTCCCCCTGGCCGGGACCTGGACTCTGACGGCCGCCGACCGGCTCACCCCGGCGGGGGTGCGCGAGCACGACTATGGCGCCGCGCCCAAGGGTCGGCTGATCGTCGACGCGACCGGTCGCTACAGCCTGCAGATCTTCAAGTCCGAGCGGACAGGCTTCGCCTCCGGCGACAAGAAGCGCGGCACGTCGGAAGAATATGCCGACGCCGCCCTGGGCTCCTCGACCCACTACGGCGAGATCTCGATCGACGCAGCCACCCACCAACTGGTCTTCAAGATCGAAGGCGCGTCGTTCAAGAACTGGGAGGGGACGACGCAGCGGCGGGCGTACGCGCTGAACGGCGACGCGCTGAGCTGGCGCGTGCCCAAGGCCCCGGACGGCAATGTGCCGATCTCGGAGTGGAAGCGGGAGCGGTAGGTCTCTTGTCCCTCTCCCCCTGCGGGAGAGGGTGGCCCGCAGGGCCGGGTGAGGGGTTGCACTCCGTTATCCGGACAGGCCTTTCAACCCCTCATCCGTCGGCTTCGCCGACACCTTCTCCCGCAAGGGGAGAAGGGTATGGAGGGGGCGCCCCTCAACGACATGATCGACCTTCGGTCGCGCATGGGTGGGCGGCTGTAAAGTCTGAAAACGGGTGGAAGGGCGCCTCCAGGGATGGGGGGAGGAGGACGCCCTTCCGTTCGCGAGACCATCGGGGGTGGGGGATGATGGCCAGCGAACCGCCCCGGCTCGCGCCGGGGAGCTCTGTTAGTTCTGGGTGACGGGCGCGCCGCCGCCGAGGGTCTTGTAGAGGGTCACCAGGTTGGTGGCGCGCGCCAGGCGCGCGGTGATCAGGCCCTGCTGGGCCGAATACAGCGTGCGCTGGCTGTCGAGCAGGGTCAGGGCGCTGTCGAGGCCGGCGTCGGCGCGCTGCTGCGACAGGCGCTGGCTGTCGGTGGCGGCGGTAACCAGGCGCTCCTGCGAGGTCAGGCGGTCGACGACCGTCTGGCGCACCGACAGGGCGTCGGAGACCTCGCGGAACGCGGTCTGCACCGTCTTCTCGTAGGTCGCCACGGCGATGTCGCGGTTGGCCTTGGAGACATTCAGATTGGCCACGTTCGCGCCGCCGGCGAAGATCGGCAGGGTGATCGAGGGCGTGAAGCTCCAGGCCTTGGTGCCGCCCTTGAACAGGCCGTCCAGCTCGCCGCTGGCCGAACCATACGACGTGGTCAGGGCGATGCGCGGGAAGAAGGCCGCGCGGGCCGCGCCGATATTGGCGTTGGCGCCTTGCAGCTGGTGCTCGGCGGCCAGCACGTCGGGACGACGCGTCAGCACGTCCGAGGGCACGCCCGCCGGCAGGTCGGCCAGGATCTGCGCCTTGGCCAGGTCGGCCGAGGGCAGCAGGCTGTCAGGCACGTTGCCGCCGGTCAGCAGGGTCATGGCGTTCAGGTCCTGGGCGACCTGGGCGGTGTAGACCGCCACGTCGCTGCGGGCCGTCTCGGCCTGGACCTGGGCGTTGCGCAAGGTGGCCAGCGAGCCGACGCCGCCGTCGACCTGCTGCTGGGTCAGGCGCAGGGTGTCTTCCCGCGTGCCCAGGGTGCTCTTGGCCAGGGCCAGGCGCTCCTGGTCGGCGGCCAGGGTCAGCCAGGCATTGGCCGTCTCGGCGATCAGGCTGACGCGCACCGAGCGGGCGGTGTCCTGCTGGGCCAGGAAGGCCTGCAGGGCCTGGTTGTTCAGGCTGCGGACGCGGCCGAACAGGTCCAGCTCATAGGCCGTGAAGCCGATCGTGGCGCTGTAGATCTCGGCGTCGATCGCGCCGCCGGCGGCGCCGGGGACCTGGCCGAACTGGGTGGCGCTGGCCGGGGTGTGGGTACGCTGTTCGCTTAGCGTCCCGTTGATGCCCGGGAACAGGTTGGCGCGCTGGATGCCGTACTGGCCGCGGGCCTTCTCGATGTTGAGCACCGCCACGCGCAGGTCGCGGTTCTGCTTGAGAGCCAGGTCGACCACGCCTTGCAGGCGCGGATCGACCAGCACCTGGCGCCAGTCGAGGTCGGCGGCCGAGACCGTGGTGGCAGGCTCGGCGCTGGGCGTGGACCAGGTCTGGGCGACCGGCAGGGTCGGCCGCTCGTACTTCGGGGCCATGGTGCAGGCGCTGACCGCCGTGGAGGCCAGCAGGATCAGGGTGAGATTTCGGAACATGATCAGTGCGCCTCCGGAGCCGAGTCGCTATGCGCAACCGCCTCGTCGTGGCCTTTGTGCTTGGGTTTGAAGACCCGTTCGACGATCACGAAGAACAGCGGGACGAAGAAGATCGCCAGGATGGTGGCCGACAGCATGCCGCCGATCACGCCGGTGCCGATGGCGTGCTGGCTGCCCGAGCCCGCGCCGTTGGAGATGGCCAGGGGCAGCACGCCGAACACGAAGGCCAGCGAGGTCATGATGATCGGGCGCAGACGGATGCGGACCGCTTCCACCGTCGCCTCGATCAGGCCCATGCCCTTCTCGTACAGGTCCTTGGCGAACTCGACGATCAGGATGGCGTTCTTGGACGCCAGGCCCATGGTCGTCAGCAGGCCGACCTGGAAGTAGATGTCGTTGGACAGGCCGCGCAGGGTGGTGGCCAGCAGGGCGCCGACAATGCCCAGCGGGATGACCATGATCACCGACAGCGGGATCGACCAGCTCTCGTACAGGGCCGCCAGCAGCAGGAACACGACCAGGATCGAGATGCCGTACAGGGCGGGGGCCTGGTTGCCAGACTCCAGTTCCTGGGCCGACAGGCCGGTCCACTCGTAGCCGATGCCCGGGGGCAGTTGGGCGGCGATCTTTTCCATGGCCTTGATCGCGTCGCCCGAGCTCTTGCCCGGGGCCGGCGAGCCCTGGATGTTCAGTGACGACAGACCGTTATAGCGCTCCAGACGCGGCGAGCCGTAGATCCAGTGCGTCGTCGCGAACGACGAGAACGGGGCCATCGTGCCGCTGCTGGTGCGGACGTACCAGTTGTTCAGGTCTTCCGGACGCATGCGGTAGGGCGCATCGGCCTGGACATAGACCTTCTTCACGCGGCCACGGTCGATGAAGTCGTTGACATAGGCCCCGCCCCACGCGGCGCTGAGCGCGGCGTTGATGTCGGCGGTGGTCAGGCCCATCGCTCCGGCCTTGGCCTGGTCGATCTCGATCTTCAGCTGCGGGGTGTCGTCCTGGCCGTTGGGACGGACGCCGACCAGGGTCGGATCCTTGGCGGCCATGCCCAGCACCTGGTTGCGCGCGGCGACCAGGGCCTCGTGGCCCACGCCGCCGATGTCCTGCAGCTGGAAGTCGAAGCCCGACGAGGTGCCCAGTTCCGGCACGGCCGGCGGCACGATCGCGAAGACCATGGCGTCACGGATCTGCATGAACTTGCCCATGGCGCGACCGGCGATGGCCGGAGCCTTGAGGTTGGCGGCCTTGCGCTCCTCGAAGTCCTTCAGGCGAACGAAGGCCAGGCCCGCGTTCTGGCCGGCGCCGGCGAAGCTGAAGCCGGCGACGGTGAAGACGGCTTTCACCGACTCCTTCTCGTCGACCAGGAAGTGGTTGCGGACGGTGTCCAGCACGGCTTGCGTACGTTCTTCCGGCGCGCCGGGCGGCAGCTGGACGATGGTGAACATCGTCCCCTGGTCTTCCTCCGGCAGGAAGGCGCTGGGCAGGCGGATGAACAGGAAGCCCATCACCAGGATGACCACGCCATAGGCGACCATCCAGCGACCGCTCTTGCCGAGCAGGCCACGGACCACGCCTTGATAGCGGCCGCTGACATCGTCGAAGCTGCGGTTGAACCAGCCGAAGAAGCCGGTCTTGTGCTCCTTGTGGCCCTTCTCGACGGGCTTGAGCAGGGTGGCGCACAGGGCCGGGGTCAGGACCAGGGCCACGATCACCGACAGGGCCATGGCCGAGACGATGGTGATCGAGAACTGACGGTAGATCACGCCTTGCGAGCCGCCGAAGAAGGCCATGGGCACGAACACCGCGGCCAGCACCAGCGCGATGCCGATCAGGGCGCCGGTGATCTCGTTCATCGACTTGCGGGTGGCCTCGACGGGGCTGAGGCCCTCTTCCTCCATCACGCGCTCGACGTTCTCGACCACGACGATGGCGTCGTCGACCAAGAGGCCGATGGCCAGCACCAGGCCGAACATGGTCAGGGTGTTGATCGAGTAGCCGAAGACCGCCAGCACGCCGAAGGTGCCCAAGAGGACGACCGGCACGGCGATGGTCGGGATCAGGGTCGCGCGCCAGTTCTGCAGGAACAGGAACATGACGATGAAGACCAGCACGATGGCTTCGATCAGCGTCTTGACCACTTCCTCGATCGACAGCTTCACGAACGGCGTCGAGTCGTAGGGGATCACGTAGCGGAAGTTGGCCGGGAAGTTCTTTTCCAGCTGGGTCATCCGCGCCTTGATGGCGTCGGCGGTGTTCAGCGCGTTCGCGCCCGGCGCCAGACGGATGGCCAGACCCGCGGCCGGCTTGCCGTTGTACTTGGCGCCAAAGCCGTAGCTTTCCGCGCCCAGCTCCACGCGAGCCACGTCACGCAGGTGGACGATGGCGCCGCCGGGGCTGTTCTTGACGATGATCTCCTGGAACTGAGCGGGCGTGGTCAGGCGCGATTGCGCCGTGATCGTGGCGTTCAGGCCGATGCCCGGCAGGTTGGGCACGCCGCCCAGCTGACCGGCCGAGACCTGAGCGTTCTGGGCCCGGATGGCGGCGATGACGTCGGCGGGGGTCAGGTTGTAGCTGGCCAGCTGGTTGGGGTTCAGCCAGATGCGCATGGCGTACTGGGCGCCGAACAGCTGCACTTCGCCCACGCCGTCGACGCGGCTCAGGGGGTCCTGCAGGTTGCTGGCGATGTAGTCGGCCAGGTCGGTGTTGGTGGTCTTGGGATCGTCCGAGTACATGCCGACGATCAGCAGGAAGTTCCGCGCCGACTTGGCGACGGTCAGGCCCTGCTGTTGCACTTCTTGCGGCAGCAGCGCGGTGGCCGTCTGCAGCTTGTTCTGGACCTGCACCTGGGCGATGTCGATGTTGGTGCCGGCCTTGAAGCTGAGCGTGGTCGTGGCCGCGCCGGAGCTGTCGCTGGTCGACGACATGTAGTCCAGGCCGTCCAGGCCCTTCATCTTCTGTTCGATGACCTGGGTGACGCTGTCCTCGACGGTCTTGGCCGAGGCGCCAGGATAGACGGCGCTGATCGAGACCTGGGGCAGGGCGATGTCGGGATACTGGGCGACCGGCAGGCCGCGGATGGCCAGGGCGCCGGCCAGCATGATGACGATGGCGACGACCCACGCGAAGATGGGCCTGTCGATGAAGAAGCGGGAAAGCATGACGGGCCGCCCTTAGCGTTGCGCTTGCGCGGTGAGGACGACGGGCTTCACGGGCGCGCCGGGACGCACCTTCTGCAGGCCCTCGACAATGACCTTCTCGCCGGGCTGCAGGCCCGAGGTCACCAGCCACTTGTCGCCGACGGTCTGGGCGGCGACGACCGGACGCGGCGCGACGCCGCCCTTGGCGTCGACCACCATCACGGTGGCGTTGCCCTTCGGGTCGCGGCTGACCGCGGCCTGCGGGATCAGCATGCCGTCATTGGCCGTGCCCTTGCTCAGTTGAGCGCGGACATACATGCCCGGCAGCAGCACGCCGTTCGGGTTCGGGAAGATGGCGCGCAGCACCACCGAGCCCGTGGTCGGGTCGACGGTGACGTCCGAGAACTCCAGGCGCCCCGGGACCGGATAGGTCGAGCCGTCTTCCAGCTTCAGGTTCACCTGGGCCGAGGCCGAGCGGCCCAGCTTGCCGCTGGCGAACTGCTGCTGCAGCTTCAGCATCTCGGCCGAGGACTGGGTCAGGTCGACATAGATGCTGGACAGGTCCTGCACCGTGGCCAGGGCCTGGGCCTGGCTGGCGGTGACCAGCGCGCCCGGCGTGACCGAGCTTTTGCCGATCTTGCCCGAGATCGGGGCGGCGACCTTGGTGTAGTTCAGGTTGATGCGGGCGTTGTCCAGGTTGGCCTTCTGGACGGCCACGGCGGCGGCGGTCTGGGCGGCGGCGGCCTGGGCGTCGTCATTATCCTGCTTGGACACCGCGCCGGTCTCGACCAGACCCTTGTAGCGGTCGGCCTTCAGCTTGGCGGCGGTAGCGGTGGCTTGCGCCTGGGCCAGGGCGGCGGCGGCGCTGTTGACGTTGGCCTGGAAGATCGCCGGATCGATCTGATAGAGCGACTGGCCGGCGCGCACGTACGAGCCTTCCTGGAATAGGCGCGACTTGATCACGCCGCCCACCTGCGGGCGCACTTCCGAGACCAGATAGGCCGAGGTGCGGCCCGACAGCTCGGTGGTCAGGGCCACGGGCTGGGTCTGGGCGATCACGACGCCGACCTCGGCGGGACCACCCGCGCCCATGCCGCCGCCGGCGCCGCCTTTCTGACCGCAGGCCGCGAGGGTGAGGGCGATGGCGGCGAGCCCCACGGCGGTGACCGTGGCGGAGCGTTGGAAGTGCATTATCTGACCCCGGATGCGATGGCTGCGTGAGCTATTGCTCTTGACGAAGCCGGCATGATGAACAATCTGAGAATGAACGTTCATTCTCAAGCGGGCTGGACATAGGAGCGGTACTGGCGCAAGTCAACCTCTCCGTCCCACGCTTTGGTTGACCTGACGGAAATGTAATGCCGACCCGGAATTTCCCAAATGGGACCTTTGATGCCTGACGAGACACATTCCAACCGCCCGTCGCCGGAATCTCGCCGCCAGCAGATTCTGGACGCCGCGTGCGAACGCGTGAGGCAGTCGGGCTTCCATGGCGCCAGCATGGCCGACATCGCCAAGGCCGCAGGTCTCAGCGTCGGGCAGATCTACCGCTACTTCGAGAACAAGGAAGCGATCATCGCCGCCATCGTCGCCCAGGACCTGGCCGAGATGCGCGACAAGTTCGCCGAGATGGAAAGCCAGCCGGGCACCCTGCTGGACGCGATCGAGGACCATCTGCCGGAAGGCATAGACAAGTGCTTCGATCCGCGCCGCGCCGCCCTGGCCCTCGAGGTCGTGGCCGAGGCCGCCCGCAATCCCAAGGTCGCCGCCATCGTCCGCGAGGCCGACCACCAGGAACGGGCCCTGGCCAAGACCATGATGGAGCGCGACCGCAAGCCCGAATGGACCGAGGAAGAGTTCCAGGCCCGCTGCGAGGTCGTGGGCCTGATCTTCGACGGTCTGCTGATGCGGGGGGTGAACCACCCGGACCTGAACCGCGAGGCCCTGACGGGGGTGCTGCGGGCGACCATTCGTGGGCTGCTGACATAGGGGCTTAGCGCCCCCTCCGTCACGCCGTCTATCGACAGCGCGCCACCTTCCCCGCAAGCGGGGCAGGAGGGGGCAGCTGCCTCCTCACCCGTGAAACGGAGGAGGTGGATCGATGCGGATACGCATCGAGACGGAGGGGGCGCTCTTCGCGATTGTGTCAAAAATTCGCCAATGAATTCATAGCTTAAGCATGAATTTTCGCGACGTCCGGTCGCATGGCGAAGGCGCGTTAACCAATCCATATCTGCCGTCCATTCCCAACGGCAGAAAGTCTCCCATGACCGCATCGATCGCGACGAAGCCCGCTGCCCTGCGGTGCGCCCTGGGCCTGGCGGTTGTCTTCGCGCCGATGGTGGTGGCGGCCATGGAGCGGCCGGTCGCGCGCCATCCCACCCCGTCGCCGATCGTCAAGCTGCTGGCCGGCATCGCCCCGGCCAAGGCCGCGCCGCCGCCAGTCATGGAGCTGGTCTGGAAGGGCGCCGACATCGACGGCGACGGGGCCAGCGACTTCGCCAACCCCACGGGCTCGGCCCCGCGCGGCCATGACGACTTCGGCGACGGCTTCTTCGGCGCCCGCCGCGACGGCGGCAGCCGCGCCCACGAGGGCGTCGACTATGTCGCCCGGGCCGGCCAGACCGTCCACGCCCCGATGTCGGGCTACGTCACCAAGATCGGCTACGCCTATGCCGGCGACACCGACCTGAAGTTCGTCGAGATCACCAACCCGGCCCTGGGCTACGCGGCGCGGTCGTTCTACGTGACCCCGGACGTCGAGGTCGGCGCAACCGTCCGCCTGGGTGACCGGATCGGCAAGGTCGAGAGCCTGCAGAGCCACTACCCCGGCATCACCGACCACGTGCACCTGGAGATCCTGGCGCCGGGCGGGGATCGGGTGAATGCGGCGGGACTGATCGTGCCGAGGATGATGGCGGTGAACACGGACACGGCCGCCGACTGACGGTCTGTAGCAAGGGGCAGAACGGCGTCTGCCGACCCGTTGCGGACGTTAGCGAGGAGAGGCCTACCGATGGCGCAGGCCGCCATGGTAGAGCGAGCCGCCTCGTTGATGCAGGATTGAGCAGCTCGCGATAGGCGTCGGCCCGCTGCAGCTGTATCGCAGGCTCGGCGTCGAGCTTACTGGAGTCGAAGGTAATGTTGGCGTCGTCGAGAGCGGCCTTCAGCCGCCATTAGGTGGATCCTTGACGTCATAGAATTCGAAGACAGACTTTCCCGGCGCCATGCATCGCGAATAGAAGTGGAGAGCGAGCGCGGCGATCGAGAGGGAGTGCAGCTCGAGGCCGTCGGTGGCTAGCGATGAGCCGACATCAAGCATCCCCAGTTGATGTAGATGATCGATCATGATGTCGAGAACGTGGATATCGTTCACGCCCGTTACCTCAAAGAGATCTGGGGTCGAGAAGAAAGTCGACTCGCTGAGTATGAGGCCGGTTTTAGTTTTCCGCTTGGCGCACTTGCCAGCAAGGAATGCGATCAGTTTGGCCTCGGGCGAGGTCATATCTTTGAGTAGATTGATGAAAATCAGCGTCTCCTGAGACTTTCCGTCAGCGGTGCATGACGCTGCCAGCAACCCCGCCCAAAGATCTTGGATTTGGGCGTCGTCCTCCCATGAACCGTGCTCGAGAATCGCTGAGACTAGGCGCGGATGGGCGTGCCGTTTGGCGTTGCCAAATGCCTCCTGATACTTTTTCTGGCTGCGAACGGTAAGTTTGAGCATCTGATCCGAACGCCAAACCCTTACTCGGTCTTGCAGGAGCAAGCCAAATTCCTCAGCGGCTGGAAGACAGATGCGGCTGAGAAACTCTCCAGCCCCGTCGACCGTGGCTTCCGTCACCTTCAGTGCGGCCTGCCCGACCGGCTTAACGCCGAAAATATCAAGGCTCTTGTCGCCGGAGCCGCTATCGTCTGATCCACCCATGCTCTCGTCCGACTAATGATTGCCAGCGTGTCTGGCTACAATCTTAGCTAGTCAGACCTTCCAGGGCCATGGAGATTAGCGCCTCTCGATCCTCGATGGCGTAGCCAAAACGGCACGCGCTGCGGTTAAGCCCGTGTCCGCCAACCACACATGTCGGACGTCTAGAATCCCTCTCTCATAGAGAGAGGGAGGGGCCCGCCGCGGAGCGGTGGGAGGGTGAGTGGTTACGCTGGTTGACGGCGTGCCGGCACTTCGGCTGACGCTGTAACCCCTCACCCCGACCCTCTCCCTATGGGAGAGGGAGCAAGTCCTAAGGCAGCAGCTGCCGCCCTAACTCCGGCACGGCCGCCGCCAGCGCCTTGGCCACCATCGCCGAGAATAGATCCGCGCCGTCAGGCCCGACGTGCGTGTAGTCGAACACCGGCTTGAAGCTGCCCATCGGGCCGGGCGGCGTCGGCGGAGCCGCCGGCGGACGCGGCGGGACCACGGCGCCGGGAATCGCCGGTTCGTAGAAGGCCGCGCCGGTGGTGGTGCCGGTCTTGGCGGCGGCCGCGACCTCGGCCGATGGCGGGGCTTCGCCGAGCTTCAGGGCCTCCACCGGGCCCATGGCCTGAACGGCGTCCTTGGACAGCTTGTGCAGGTCGACCAGTGGCGCGCCGGTCTCGGCGGCGACCTTGCGGATCGCGTCGGCCCAGGGGGCGAGGTCGTCATGGATCTGGCCGTCCTTGAACTGGCGGCGGATCAGTGGGGTGACCAGCACCGGGGTGGCGCCGGCCGCGCGGGCCTCGTCGACGAAGCGCTTGATGTTGACCGGGAACTCGGTGGCGAGATCCGTCGAGCGCTCGGGCCGGCCCGGCTGGTCGTTGTGGCCCAGCTGGATAAGGACGTAGGTCTTGGCGAAGCCGCCCGACGTCATCTCCTTCAGGGCCAGGGCCCACGAGCCCTCCTCGCGATAGGTCCGGCTGGAGCGTCCGCCGCGTCCCAGGTTCACGCAGGCGACGTTCGAGCTGACGTGTTTCGCACAGAAACTGCCGCCCCAGCCGCTGCTTACCGCCGTGGTGGAGTCGCCCACGAGGACGATCTTCGGGGCCTTGAACATCGGTTCTTGGGCGTGGGCGGCGGCGGGGAGAAGGAGGGCGGCAATCGCCGCAAAAGCCTTCAACGACATCTCAATCTCCCGTCTTCCCGGCGAAGGCCGGGACCCAGATTCATCCTGAGCAGCCGGGGTGTTCGCGCCAGTCTGCCTGTCCGCCCGTCGAGCGTTCGTGGGTTCGATCTGGACCCCGGCTGGAGTTTATGCTCGGGCGCGCAAAGCGCGACCCGTGGCGCCGGGGCGATCGGTGAAGGGGTTAGGCCAGCGCCCGGTACTTGAAGTTCTTGAACCGCGCCGAGCCCTTGCCGGCCGCATAGAGGCCCGGCTTCAGCATCAGGAAGCCGCCGCGGACATTGTGGTGGTAGCCGCTGACTTCCATGCCGCGGTCGAAGCGCTTCCAGGTCTGGCCGCTGTCGCCGCTGGTGTGGAAGCTGACGATGTGGCGGGTGTTGATCAGCTTCATCAGCATCTTGGCGCCGTGCGGGTTCGCCGGCCGCCCGCGCTCGATGCCGTATTGGTGGGTGACGAAGTTCTTCTGATCGAAGCCCAGGCCCGCATACAGCTGGCGGTCGTAGAACAGGATCAGGCCGGCGCGGGTGTCGGCGTCGACCTCGATCTCGCACTCGATCTCATAGGCCTGGTCGCCATTGACGAAGATCAGCGGCGCGCCGCTGGACGGGGCCTCGCCGGCGCCCTTCAAGGTCATGACGCCGTTGGCGCGGCTGATGCGGCTGGCCTCGCCCGGCTTGGGGTCGAAGAATGCCCACTGGACGCCCAGCTTGTCGGTGGTGAAGTCGTCCGACAGCGCCTTGCCGTGCGGGCCGGGCTCGCCGCCCTTGGGTTTCTTGATCGGCTGCGAGAGATCGCCGCCTCCCACCTCGAACCAGCCGTCGGCGGTCCAGGTGACCGGGGCCAGCAGGGTCTGGCGGCCCAGGGTGTAATAGCCGTTCTCGTAGCCGTGATAGACGGTCCACCAGTCGCCCGGCGTCGGGCCCTCGACCAGGGTGGCGTGGCCGCGCGACCACCACTTCTCGCTGTTGTCGACGGTGCGCACGACCGGATTGTGCGGGTGATCCTCCCACGGACCGGCCAGCGACTTGCTGCGCGCCACGATGACCATGTGGCCGGTCGGAGGACCCGCCGTGCCGCCCACGGCGGTGATCATGTAGAAGTATTCGCCGCGCTTCATGACCTTGGGGCCTTCGGGCGAGAAGCCCTCGACGTCCCAGGTGTCGGGATAGCGCCAAGGGTTATAGACGTGTTCGGGCTCGCCCACCGTCGACAGGCCGTCGGGCGCCAGCTTGATGCGGTCGCCGCCCGACAGGAACAGCCAGCGATCGCCCTTTTCGTCGACGATGTGGCCAGGGTCGATATAGCGCGGCAGCTTCAGGTCGACCGGCTCGGACCACGGGCCTTCGATCTTGTCGGCCCAGATCACGTAGCTGGTGTTGTTGTTGGGGAACTTGGCCGGCAGGTAGATGTAGTAGCGGCCCTTGTGCTTGCAGATCTCGGGCGCCCAGATCGAGCCGACGTTGGTCTTCAGCGTCGTGGTGACCGGGGTCCAGTTCACCAGGTCCTTGGAGTGCCAGATCAGCAGACCCGGATACGCGTCGAACGACGAGTGGGTCATGTAGTAGTCGTCGCCGTCCTTCAGGATCGACGGGTCGGGGTGGTCGCCGGCCAGGATCGGATTCAGGAACGTGCCGTCGCCCAGGTCGGCCTTGCGCTGACCCTCGACGCCTTTCACCCAGGTCGGGCCGGTCGTGGCCTTGGCGGGCAGCAGGCCCATCTGGCCGGCGGCCTCGGAGGTGGCGGGCAGGGCGGCCAGGCCGGCGCCGGTCAGCAGCGAGCCCAGCGCGCCGCGACGATTGATATCGACCATGGGGTATTCCTCCCGACGAGTACTTTGGTTGCGGTCACTTAGCGGCAAGCCCGTGGCGATGTCCACCGGTGTCATGCTTTGTTGCGTTTGATTTCTATGACGTTTTTCAAAAACGCTACAAAGGGCCGTAACAACGATCGACCCTGAAAATCCGCACAAAAAAACGCCCGGGAGATGACCCCCGGGCGTTCCTTTTTCAGGCTGACGAAGAGGCTTAGCCCTCCATCGCCTCCAGTTCCTTGCCACGGGTTTCGTGGATCAGTTTCTGGACCAGGAAGAACGAGACCACGGCGCTGACGGCGTAGAAGCCGTAGGTGGCCGCCAGGCTCATCTTGGCCATGGCCGGGAAGCTGAACGAGATGGCGAAGTTGGCCATCCACTGGGCGAAGCCCGCGACGGCTAGGGCCGAACCGCGCATCTGGTTGGGGAACATCTCGCCCAGCATGACCCACATGACCGGGCCCCAGGAGAGGTTGAAGAAGATCACGTACAGGTTGGCGGCGACCAGGGCGATCGGGCCGACGCTGCCGTCCAGATGCAGGGCGCCATTGACCGTGGTGGCGGTCGAGAAGCACCAGGTCAGGATGCCCAGGGTCACGGCCATGCCGGCCGAGCCGATCAGCAGCAGGGGCTTGCGGCCGATGCGGTCGATCAGAGCGATCGCGGCCAGGCAGGCCAGGATCGACAGGGCGCCCGACAGGATGTTGATCTTCAGGCTGTCGTCCTCGGTGAAGCCCACCGACTGCCACAGCACCGAGCCGTAGTAGAAGACGATATTGATGCCGACGAACTGCTGGAAGATGGCCAGGACCAGGCCGGCCCACAGGATCGGACGGATCTTCTTGGTCACCGGGTCCAGCAGGTCCGAGAACTTCGGCTTGTGGTCGGCGCTCAGCGAGGCGCGGATCTCGGCGACCTTCTTGGCGCCCTGACCTTCGCCGAACAGGCGCGACAGGATGGCCTCGGCCTTGGCGTCCTGGCCCTTGGCGACCAGGTAGCGCGGGCTTTCCGGAATGCCCAGCAGGCACAGGAAGAACACGCCGGCCGGGATGACCTGCATCCAGAACATCCAGCGCCAGGCGGGCAGGCCCAGCCAGAACTCGGCGGTCGAGCTACCGGCGGTGTGGGCCAGCACGTAGTTGGCCAGGAACGCGCCGGTCAGGCCGGTGATGATCATGATCTGCTGCACGGACGACAGGCGGCCGCGGATGTTCGCGGGCGTGACTTCCGAGATGTAGACGGGGCACAGCACCGAGGCCGCGCCGACGCCCAGGCCGCCGATCAGGCGGAAGATGACGAAGATGGTCGAGGTGTGGGCCGCGCCGGTGCCCAGCGCACTGATGATGAACAGGATCGCCGAGATGATCATCACCGTGCGGCGGCCCCACACGTCGGCCAGGCGGCCGGCGGCGAAAGCGCCGATGGCGCAGCCGATCAGGATGGCGGCCACGTTCAGGCCGGTGCCGAATTCGGTGAGCTTGAAGGCGCTGTTCAGGCCTTCCTGGGTGCCGTTGATGACGCCGCTGTCATAGCCGAACATGAAGCCGCCGATCGTGGCGACGGCGACGATGCCGGCGACGAAGGCCATGTTGACCTTGCCCCCATCGGCGCTCATGCCGGCGCTAGGGCCAGCGTTGGAAACTGAAGCCACAGGTGTCCTCCCCGTTGGGCCCGTCCGGCCCGTTTGATGCCCTATGGTCCTTGTCGGACCTCTAGTTGCCGGCGACCTTAGTGTTACCGGTATCAGCGCGCAAGCGGCGGTTCTTAGGGCCCCCTTCAGCGCACGAGACTCACCCCTGCGGACCCTGGATAGCAGTTTCCGCAGTGTCCGTGAGTAGGACGCGCGGCGGGGAACATTGCGGAAAAGATATTTGTCTTCCGGGCCAAAGGGGCGCTACACATCGGAAGGCTAAATCTTACACATGTACATTTTGTAATGTTGCCGGTGTCGGCGTTGCAGCGTCGGCGCGTCGGTTGCTGCGTCTCTGGGGGATATCCGTGCGTCTGAAGCTTGCTCTTTTCGCCGCCGCGACGGCGTTGCTGCCGGTTGCCGTACAAGCGCAGACGGCTCCCGCGCCCGCCGCGCAGACGGCGCCCAAGCCCGCTGCGAAAGAGGGCTCGACCGCCGTCGAGGCCGTGACCATCACGTCCGACAACACCGCCACCCGCACCTCGATCGACAGCCGCAGCTACAGCGTCGCCAACGACCTGACGGCCAAGACCGGCTCGATCGCCGACGCCCTGCGCAACGTGCCCTCGGTGGAGGTCGACGTGCGCGGCAATGTCAGCCTGCGCGGCGACGCCAATGTCACGATCATGATCGACGGCAAGCCCAGCAACCAGTTTACCGGCGAGGGCAAGGGCGACGCCCTGATGTCGATGCCGGCCGACCAGATCGAGCGCGTCGAGGTGATGACCAACCCGTCGGCCGCCTTCCGTCCGGACGGCTCGGCCGGGATCATCAACCTGATCACCAAGAAGACCATGAAGCCGGGCACGAACGGCACGTTCCGCTTCAATGTCGACACCCAAGGCCGCCACAACGGCGGCGTCAGCGCCACGCGCCGCGACGGCAAGCTGACCCTGAGCGGCGACGCCAGCTATCGCTATGACACCCAGGACGCCCGCCAGCTGATCCAGCGCGAGACCCTGGACACGGCCAGCGGCCGCTTCCTGCCCAGCACCCAGGACGCCGACGTCCAGAACAAGGGCGGCATGGCCAACCTGCGCGGCGGCGTCGACTACGATCTCGACAAGCAGAACCGTATCAGCGGCGAGGTCCGCTATCGCCGCATGCAGTTCGACAGCGACATCGACGAGACCTACGCGGCCCAGAACGCCGCCGGTGGTTTGGCGCGTTCCTATGTCCGCACGCTGGACGGCGAGATGACCCGCGACAACGCCGCCGCCAGCGCCGACTGGCGCCGGCAGCTGAAGGGCGCCGATCACCTGCTGACCTCGCACCTGGAGTACGAGGTCACCGACTTCCAGCGCGACTTCGACGCCCGCACCGCCAACACGCCGGGCGCGACGGTCTATGAGCACGTCGGCCTGGGCGTCGACCAGGAGCGGGCCAACTGGAAGCTGGACTACTCAAAGCCGCTGCCCAAGGACGTCAAGCTGAAGACGGGCCTGGATTTCGAGCTTTCGAGCAACGACTTCACCAACTTCGGGGCCAGCGGCGCCACGGCCGGCGGCCTGGTGACCGATCCGGCGCGGACCAACCGCTACCTGTACGACCAGGACGTCTATGCGGGCTACGTGACCTATGAGCGCCCGTTCGGCGACTTCACGGTGCAGGGCGGCCTGCGCGCCGAGCAGGTGCAGATCGACCTGAACGACGTGACCCACGCCCTGAAGGCCGACAACAGCTACTTCAAGGTCTATCCGACCCTGCACACGCGCTATCAGCTGAACGAGAACCAGAACCTCAGCGCCAGCTTCAGCCGCCGCGTCCAGCGGCCGGGCGCCCAGGACCTGCATCCGTATCGGGTCTATATCGACCCCTTCAACTACCGGCAGGGCAACCCGAACCTGAAGCCCCAGATCACCGACTCGTTCGAGCTGGGCTACCAGTACCGCAAAGGGCCGACGACCTACCTGGCCACGGCCTATTTCCGCGACGCCAAGGACGGGGTGACCGACGTGGTCAGCAACCTGGGCAACGGCGTCTTCCTGACCACCCGCGAGAACCTGGGCAAGAGCCGCAGCGGCGGCGTCGAGCTGGTCGCCAACGGCCGCCTGACCAAGACCCTGACCTACAACCTGTCGGGCAATGTGTTCTGGAACGAGATCGACGCGGCCAACCTGGGCTTCACCGGCACGCGCTCGGGCACGACGCTGTCGGGCCGCGCCAACCTGAACTGGCAGGCGACCCCGAAGGACTTCTTCCAGGCCAACGTCTTCAGCTCGGGCAAGCGGATCACGCCGCAGGGCTATCGCGAGCCGTTCAAGATGCTGAACCTGGGCTATCGCCGTAAGGTCAACGACAAGCTGTCGTTCGTGGTCACGGCCCAGGACGTGGCCGACTGGTTCCAGGACGTGGTGGTCACCGAGACCCCGACCTTGCGCGACCGCACCCGCCGCACCGCCAATGTCCGCTCGGTGTTCTTCGGCTTCAGCTACGCCTTCGGCGGCGGCAAGGCGCGGCCCGAGCAGTTCGACTTCAGCAGCGGCGGGCCGGGTTAGGGATGAATTCCCTCTCTCATAGAGAGAGGGAGGGGCCCGCCGCCATGGGCGGTGGGAGGGTGAGAGGTTTCACCCTTAGCCGGAAAATCCCGAGGCCCTTGGCGCACTGACCGTGCGCTATTGGAGAGGGCGTACCCTCTCACCCTCCCACCGCTTCGCGGCGGGCCCCTCCCTCTCTCCATGAGAGAGGGTTTTGGGCCGCGCCGAGCCCGACAGCTCATCCTCCGCGCGGGCGGCCCAGGGCGAGGGCTGGGTCAGGTGCTTTTCGTAGCGCCAGATCTTCAGCGGGTACCAGCCGCCGGGGATCTCGGTCGGGATGGTCTGGGCGCGGGCCAGGGTCCAGCCGGACTTCTGGCAGAAGCGGGCGGCGCGGGCGTTGCCGATGGGGCAGGCCAGCCAGGGCGTGGTGATCCCGGCGTCCAGCAGGCGCTGTTCGGCGTCGACCGCCAGCATGGTGGCGATGCCCGCGCCCCGATACTCCTCGTCGACATAGAGTTGGCTCAGCTCATCGTCCTTGACCAGGTGGAAGCCCAGCGGCGCGCCGACAGGGCCTAGCGTGCGCACGCGGGGCAGGGCCACGGCCATGCGGTCGATAAAGCTGTCCAGGGTGCGGCGGGCGGCCAGGGCCTTGGGGACCAGCGGCAAATAGGCGTCGCGCCAGCCTTGCCACCACAGGCGGGCCAGGGGCGCGAGATCAGGAGCCTGGGCGGGGCGAACGCTCATCGGCCATCCTCCCCCATTTTGTTTTTCAGGGGAGGCAGGACAGCCGGAGCCTTTCGCAACGCGCCGCGCACGGCCTTGAAGCTCAAGACGGTTAAGGCGGCGATCGCGGCGGGGATCAAGGCCAGGAGCCAGACCACCACGACCAGGCCGAGCTGCAGCGCCGTCACCAGGACCACGAGGGTTGGCGATTCAGGGCGTTGAAGAGGGGCGCGTGTCACCGACAACATGCTGTCCGCACTAGATAAAACAGCCCCCGATCTCGCAACCATAGACCTATTTTGAGTTTCAACCCAGAAGAGAATTTTACAATTCACTGCAGGTTTTTTAGGAAATTCTTAAGCTTCTTTACATGGTCAGGCTTGTTTACTTCCGGGCCTCTTTAACCATACGCCAGGCCGAAATCACCGCGGCGACCGTGATCTCGCCGTCGCGGTCGGTGGTCGCGCTGTTCGAAGGCGGACGGCAGCATGCGGCCCAGGTCGTCGGTCTCGACCGTGATCACCCGCCTGGCGCCCAGGCCCAGATACTTCAGGCCCGAGAACACGGTGGCATGGGCGTCGGCGCCGATCAGCACCCGCACGGGGGGAGCGCCGATCAGGCCGTCGGCCTCGACGTCCCAGCCGATGCGAGCCAGGACCTCGGACCGCGCGGCGGCCAGGCAGACGAAGTTGGCGACCGTCGCGCCGGTCACGTAGCCTACCGAGGCCTGGCGCGGCAGGTCCAGGATCTCCAGCAGCCAGTTGGCCGCCACCGTCTCGATCGCCGAGGCGGCCGGGGCCGAGACCAGGTTGCCGACGTTCTGACCCCAGGCCGAGGCCAGCCAGTCGGCGGCCACGCCCGTCGGGTGCGAATTGCCGATCACCCAGCCGAAGAAGCGCGGTCCGGTCGCGGCGCGGATGCCTGGCGTAGCGCGGGTGATCAGGTCCTGGATGATCTCGCCGGGCGCCCCCGACGTCTCGGGCAGAGGCGCGTCGAAGGCGGCCAGCATGTCGCGATAGGTCGCCACCGGCGTCGTCTCGGCGGCGGCCACCCCGCGCCGATAGGCGATCGCTTCCCGCGCGGCCGCTGCCATGGCCGCCAGGCCGTCCTCGAAGTCCTGCGATGTCATGGGCCCCTCCGTTCACCATGAGGCGGTCCACAGGCCAAGCGGTCAAGCTGCCATGCTCTGGCCCCATTGGGGCTCGACCCTGGGTTCAGCGTTTGAGTGGCTGGATGTCCGACCAGAACCGAAATCTTTCCGTCCGCCGTTACGGCGACCGCTGGGCCGTGGCGGTCGGCGACGAGGTCGTGCTGGTCTCGCGCTCGAAGCAGGACGCGGAGTCGGTGCTGGCCATCGCCAACGACGTGCTCGAGCAGAGCGGCATAGATTCCGAGCGGCGGTCGTTCGCCGAGGACTGAGTTTCCCTCTCCCCTTGCGGGAGAGGGTGGCCGCCATAGGCGCTCGGGTGAGGGGTTGCACGAACAGAAACGCCGCGACCGGCCCATCGGCCAGTCGCGGCGTTCTGCGTTTATCGACCCCTCATCCGGCCCTTCGGGCCACCTTCTCCCGCAAGGGGAGAAGGGAAGAGGTTAGTGGTTATGCCGGGGCAGCTTCGACGCCAGGTCCTGGTACTTCACGGCGAATTCCAGGACCCCGCCGGTCTCCAGCTGGCCCGTGTGGGCGCGGTAGATTTCCTGCCAGGGGGTCATGGTCTCCGGCACGGCCGGGATGCCTTCCTTCTTGCGCTCGGCGATCGTCGCCTCGTCCACCAGCGCGTCGCAGCGGCCGGTGTTGATGTCGATGCGGATGGTGTCGCCGGTGCGCAGCCACGACAGGCCGCCGCCGACGGCGCTTTCCGGCGAGGCGTTCAGGATCGAAGGGCTGTCGGCGGTGCCCGACTGACGGCCGTCGCCCAGCGTCGGAAGGCTCATGATCCCCTTCTTTAGCAGGTGATCCGGCGGCTGCATGTTGACGACTTCCGCCGAACCCGGCCAGCCGATCGGACCAGCGCCGCGGATCACCAGGATGCAGCTTTCATCGATGTTCAGCGCCGGATCGTTGATCCGGTGATGATAGTCGTCCGAGCCGTCGAACACGATGGCTCGGGCCTCGAACACGCCCTCGTGGCCCGGCTGGGACAGGTAGCGCTCGCGGAAGTCGGCGCCGATGACGCTGGCCTTCATGATCGCGAAGTCGAACAGGTTGCCCTTCAGCACCAGGAAGCCGGCCTTCTCGGCCAGGGGCTGGGCGTAGGGGAAGATCACCTCGCGGTCGCTGGTCTCGCGGCCTTCCAGGTTCTCGGCCATCGTCTTGCCGGTCACCGTCAGCACGTCGCCGTGCAGGCGGCCCTGCTGCAGCAGTTCCCACAGCACGGCGGGAGCACCGCCAGCGCGATGGAAGCGCTCGCCCAGATACTTGCCGGCCGGCTGCATGTTGACGATCAGCGGGATGTCGTAGGCCGCGCGCCAGTCGTCGGCGGTGACCTCCAGGCCGGCGTGGCGGGCCATGGCCGCGATGTGCGGCTGGGCGTTGGTCGAACCGCCGGCCGCCGCCACCAGGGCGATGGCGTTCTCGAAGGCCTTCTTGGTCAGGATGTCCTTGGGCTTGATGTCCTCATAGGCCAGGTCGACGATCCGCTGGCCCGTGCGATAGGCCATCTGGCCGCGCTCACGGTACGGGGCGGGGATGGCCGCGCAGCCGGTCAGCGACAGGCCTAGGGCCTCAGCGACCGCGTTCATGGTCGAGGCCGTGCCCATGGTGTTGCAGTGGCCGGCCGAGGGGGCCGAGGAGGCGGCGCGCTCGATGAATTCGGCCTCGGTGATCTCACCGGCCGCCAGCTTGCGGCGCGAGCGCCAGATCACGGTGCCCGAGCCGACCAGCTCGTTCTCGTGCCAGCCGTCCAGCATCGGACCGCCGGAGAGGACGATGGCCGGGATGTTGACCGTGGTGGCGGCCATGATGCCGGCCGGGGTGGTCTTGTCGCAGCCGGTGGTCAGGACCACGGCGTCGATCGGATAGCCGTGCAGGGTCTCGACGAGACCGAGATACGAGAGGTTCCGGTCCAGCGCCGCCGTCGGGCGACGGCAGTTCTCGAAGATCGGGTGGACCGGAAACTCCATGGGGATGCCGCCGGCGTCCCGAATGCCATCCCGCACACGGGCTACCAGGTCCAGGTGGATACGGTTGCAGGGCGAGATGTCGCTGCCGGTCTGGGCGATGCCGATGATCGGCTTGCCGCTGCGCAGCTCCTCCGGCGTGATCCCGTAGTTCATGAAGCGCTCCAGATAGAGCGCCGTCATGTCGATATGGTCGGGGTTATCGAACCAATCGCGGGACCGGAACCGGCGGGGCGTGCGATCAGGCAAGGCGAACCTCGTATTGCGGCTGGCCCGCGACGTCGACCTGAACCGCGAACAGACCGCCGGCCAGCGGATACTGGGCCAGGGTTTCGTCGCTCAGGCCCTTGCGGGCGGTGGTGAAGAACAGGGTTTTCAGGTCAGGCCCGCCGAAGCAGGGCTTGGTGACGTTCGGGGCGGGCAGCTCGATACGGGCCACGGCCTCGCCGGTGGGCGAGAAACGGATGGCGCCGAAGCCGCCCCACAGGGCCGTCCAGACATAGCCTTCGGCGTCGACCACCGAACCGTCGGGATAGACGTCGTCGCCGACGGCGATCTGCACGAAGACGCGCTTGTTCGACAGCGCGCCGTCCTCGGCTAGGTCGAAGGCCCAGATGATCTTTTCCAGGGTGTCGGTGTGGTAGAAGGTCTTGCCGTCCGGCGAGACGCACGGACCGTTGGTGATGCAGATGTCCTTGTCCATCCGCGCCACGCCGGTCGCGTCCATGCGGTACAGCGAGCCGCTCTTGACGTCTTCGCCGTCGTGCATGGTGCCGAACCACAGGCGGCCCTGAGCGTCGACCGTGGCGTCGTTGGGACGGTTGTTCAGCGCCGGATCCTCGACTTCCATGATCCGCTGGAAGCCGGTCAGCTGGTTGAACTTGTAGAGACCCGACTTCAGGCCGGCGATGAAGCCGCCGCCCACGGCCAGCGGGGCCAGGAAGGTGATCTGCTCGGGGCCGTTGATGGTGACGGCGTCGCCGGTCGCCGGCTCATAGCGGTGGATCTTGTGGCCCTTGATGTCCACGAACCACAGCGCATTGCCGGTCCAGATGGGACCCTCGCCCAGAGTGGCCTTCAGATCCCAGACGCAGGTGGCGGCGCTCATACTCGCATAGTCTCCGTAAAACCGGTGTTGGCCGTTCGATAGGACGGGGAGGGCTTCCAGGGAAGTCCCCCTTTGGTCGAACGGCCTCTCCGGTTACCGCCAGCCCGCGTCGATCCAGTACTCGTGGCCGGTGCACAGCGAGGCGTCGTCGGAAGCCAGGAACAGCACCAGCGAGGCGACGTTGTCGGGCACGATGCGGCCCTTCAGGCACTGGGCCTTGACGATCTCGGCCTCGCCTTCCGGCGTGTACCACTTCTCCTGGCGCTTGGTCTTGACGTTGCCCGGCACCACGCAGGTGACGCGGATGTCGTCGGGGCCCAGCTCTCGGGCCAGGGCGCGGGTCATGCCCTCGATGCCGGCCTTGGCGGTTTCGTACAGGACCAGGTCCTCCAGACCCAGGTGCCAGCTGATCGAGCCGAAGTTGATCACCGCCCCGCCGCCACGCTTGGCCATGCCCGGCGCGACGGCCTGGGTGCAGAACAGCATGTGGCGCAGGTTGACGTTGATCCGCTCGTCCCAATAGGCGCCGGTGACGTCGCCCAGGCTGTGGCGGTCGTCATTGCCGGCGTTGTTGACCAGCACGTCGACGTCGCCGATCTCGGCGAAGACCGCCTTGATCGAGTCCAGGTCCATCAGGTCGCAACGCTTGTAGACCGGCGGAATGGCCGAGCCCGAAAGCTCGGCTTCCAGCGCCTTGGAGTCCTCGTCGGCGATGTCCAGGAAGATCACTTCCGCGCCCTGGCGCGCGAAGCCGGCGGTGAGGCCGGCCCCGATCCCCGAGCCGCCGCCGGTGATGACGACGCGCTTGCCCTTCAGGCTGGGGTAGATGGCTGACGACATGCTGCTTACGACCACGAGTAGGAGGTTTTGGTCTGGGTGAAGAACTCGACCGCCGCGAAGCCCTGTTCGCGGGCGCCGTAGCTCGAGCTCTTCGTGCCGCCGAACGGCACGTGGTAGTCGACGCCGGCCGTGGCCAGGTTGACCATGGTCATGCCGGCCTTGGCGTGGCGCTGGAAGTGGCGGGCGTATTTCAGCGAGGTCGTGGCGATGCCGGCCGACAGGCCGAACTCGACGCCGTTGGCGATCTCCAGGGCTTCCTCGTACGACCCGACGCGGATGGTCGAGGCGACGGGGCCGAAGACTTCCTCGTTGTTGATCCGCATGCCGGCTTGGGTGTCGGCGATCAGGGTCGGCTGCACGTACCAGCCGGGGTTGTCCAGCTTCAGGCGATCACCGCCGGTGACCAGGCGGCCGCCTTCCCCCTTGGCGATGTCGATGTACTTGTACGACGTCTCCATCTGGTCTTCGGAGACGGCCGGGCCGATCTGGGTGTTGGGGTCCAGAGCGTCGCCGACGCGCAGGGCGGCGACCTTCTCGGCCAGCAGGGCCACGAACTTGTCGTGGATGCCGTCCTGGACGATCAGGCGCGAGCTGGCGGTGCAGCGCTGGCCGGTGGCGTAGAACGAGCCGTCCAGGGCGATGGCGACGGCGCGCTCCAGGTCGGCGTCGTCCAGGATGATCAGCGGGTTCTTGCCGCCCATCTCCAGCTGCACGCGGGCCTGGCGGGCCACGGCGGCGGCCGCGACTTGCGCGCCCACGCCTTGCGAGCCAGTGAACGAGACGCCGTCGACGTCCTTGTGCTTGATCAGGGCGTCGCCCATCGAACCGCGGCCGAACAGCATGTTGAACACGCCCGCCGGAGCGCCGCATTCCTGCATGATGTCGGCCAGCACGTTGGCGGTGGCCGGGGTCGGGCCGGCCGGCTTGATCACCACGGTGTTGCCGAAGGCCAGGGCCGGAGCCGCCTTCCAGGCCGGGATGGCGATCGGGAAGTTCCAGGGGGTGACCAGGCCGAAGACGCCGACGGCCTGGCGGTAGGTCTGGACCTCGACGCCTGGACGGGTGCTTTCCAGGTTCTGGCCGTGGCGGCGCAGGGCCTCGCCGGCGAAGTACTTGAAGATGCGGCCGGCGCGGACGGTCTCGCCGACGCCTTCGGCAACGGTCTTGCCTTCTTCGCGGGCCAACAGCTTACCGATGTCGGCGCTGCGCGCGATGATCGTGCTGCCGACCTTGTCCAGCAGGTCCGAGCGGACTTCCGGCGAGGCTTCCGACCACGAGGGGAAGGCCTTCTTGGCGGCGTCGACGGCGGCGTCGACCTCGGCCGAGCCGCCGTTCGGCACCTGGGCGACGACGTCGTTGGTGTTCGACGGGTTCAGGCTCTGGGTCGGGGCGTCCGAAGCGACGCGTTCGCCGCCGATGTAGTGGCGCAGGGTATCGGTCATCGCGCTTGCTTTCGAATTAGAGGAGGCCGCGGCCGGCCAGGTTGCGGATCAGGGCCGAGATGCCGAACGTCCACGGCTGGGCCTTGTCGCAGGTGGTGACTTCGTTCTCGAGCACGCCCAGCTTGGCGGTCGAGACGCGGACGCGGTCGCCGACCTTGTGCGTAAAGCCCTGGCCGGCGGTGTCACGGTCCTGGATCGGGGCGAACATGGTGCCCAGGAACAGGGCGAAGCCGTCCGGATACTGGTGCTGCTTGCCGAACGCCTGGCCCGCGAGCACGGCAGGATCACGGCTGATCAGGCTCATGTTGCTGTGGCCATCCAGCACGAAGTTGTCGCGGCCGGTGATCTTCAGCGTGACCTCGGCCGAGCGGACGTCGTCCAGGCTGAAGGCGTCGTCGAAGAGGCGGAAGAACGGACCGATGGCGCACGAGGCGTTGTTGTCCTTGGCCTTGCTCAGCAGCAGGGCCGAGCGGCCTTCGAAGTCGCGCAGATTGACGTCGTTGCCCAGCGAGGCGCCGCGGATCTGGCCCTGGCCGTCGCACAGCAGCACGACTTCCGGCTCGGGGTTGTTCCAGTGGCTGTCATAGCGGACGCCGACATGGTCGCCCCAGCCCATCGACGACAGGGTCGGGCCCTTGGTGAAAATCTCGGCGTCGGGGCCGATGGCGACCTCGAGGTACTGCGACCACAGGCCGTCCTTGATCAGGGTCTGCTTCAGGCGCTCGGCGCCCTCCGAGCCCGGGTTCACGCTCTTCAGGTCGCCACCCATGCTGGCCGACAGCTGTTCGCGGATCTTCAGGGCGGCGGCGGCGTCGCCGCGCGCGCGCTCCTCGATCACCCGCTCCAGGGTCGAGACCGCGAAGGTCACGCCGGCGGCCTTCAGCACCTGCAGGTCGACGGGCGCCAGCAGCTTCACGGCCGCCTGGCCGTCGGCGTCTTCCCAGACGGGGCGGATGTCGAGGGCTTCCAGCGGACCCTTGTCCTCGCCGCGCGGGATCGCCGCGCCGGGACCAAAGGCGTTCATCAGGTCGGCGACGGTGGGGGCGATTTTCGAGACATCCTCGACACGGCCGCCGCGCACCAGCACGGGCGTCGGGCCATCGCCGAAGTCGATCCGACCCAGCAGAGTCGCGTCTTTCCAGTCTTCCGGAAGGAATTCACTCACGCCCACGGCGTCGTCTCCCCTTTGTTCGAGCGTCTCAAGGCAGCCGAGGACTATCGGCGGCGCTCGTTCGTCAGATGCTTGGTAGCGCTAACATGTGGAGACGGCAAGCACGTTGTCTGACCAATCTTATTTGTCCCTCTCTCATAGAGAGAGGGAGGGGCCCACCGCGTAGCGGTGGGAGGGTGAGAGGTTACGAGAGCAGACGGCGTGCCGGCACGCCGGTTGAGGGTGTAACCCCTCACCCCAACCCTCTCCCTATGGGAGAGGGAGCTATTCGGCGCTAACCGGCCCCGACGAATCCCGCACGATCAGCGTGTGCGGGTGCATCAGCTGCCTCGGCTCGCCGCCGCCGTCGCGGTGGCGGCGGATTTCTTCCAGGACCAGGTCGACGGCGGCGCGAGCCATGGCGGCGATGGGCTGGTGGACGGTGGTCAGGGCGGGCCAGATATTGTCGGCGATCGAGGTGTCGTCGAAGCCGACGATCGAGACGTCGCCCGGCACGTCCAGGCTCAAGCGGTGGGCCAGGCCCGCGGCGGCGGCGGCCATGTCGTCGTTGGCGGCGAAGATGGCGGTGGGGCGCGGTTCGACGGCCAGGATGCGCTCGGCCGCTTCCAGGCCGGAACGATAGGTGAAGTAGCCCTGCTCGACCCGGATGTCCTCCATGGGGATATTGGCGGCCTTGAGGGCGGCCATGAAGCCGTCCAGGCGCTGCTGGCTGACGGTCTGGTTCGGGTGGCCCTTGATGAAGCCGAAGCGCCTGTGGCCCAGGCCGATCAGGTGCTGGGTCAGCTCGAAGGCGGCCGCCTCGTTGTCGATGCGGATGGTGGCCATGTCGGTGCTGGCCATGCCGGGCGCGACGGCCACGGCGGCGGCGCCGGCGGCGCGGACCTCGGCCAGGACCTGGGCCGACTCGCACAGCGGCGGCGGCAGGATCAGGCCGTCGACGCCGGTCTTGAGCAGGCGGGTCAGGGTGGCGCCGGCCAGCTCGGGCTCGGCGCACTTCTCGATGACGATCTGGGCGCCAGTGCGGCTGCTTTCGTCCAGGGCCCCTACCAAGAACTCCGAGAGATAGCCCGTCGAGGGGTTGTCGTAGAGCAGGCCGATGCGGAAGGGCGCGCTGCCGGCCAGGCTGCGGGCGGCGGGGTTGGGGGCGTAGTTGAGATCGGCGATGGCCTTCTCGACCAGGGCCCGGGTCTCTTCCTTGACCGTGCTCTCGCGATTGATGACCCGCGACACGGTCATGGGCGACACGCCCGCCCGCGCGGCGACGTCACGGATCGTGGCGCTCTGGGTCGTGCGACGACGCTGGCGCTCGGCAGGCTGGCTCATTCTTTTTCCGTCCCTTTGCGGGGCGGACACTAGACCGCTTCGGGCAGAGCTTGGAAGAGCAAGCGAAAATCCTGCTAAGACGCGGGCATGACCATGCTGGGCGCGATCATTCTGTGCGGCGGCGGCTCCCGGCGGATGGGGTGCGACAAGGCTGTGCTGGCCTGGGATGGCGTGCGGGCGGTGGACCGGGTCGCGGCCCTGGCGCGAGCCGTGGGGGCGCAGGCCCTGGTCACCGCCGGGGCGGACCTGGGCTTGCCGTGGATTGCCGATGACGAGGCCGGCGCGGGGCCGGTCGGCGGGGTGCTGGCGGGGGCGCGAGCGCTGGGCTGCGAGCGGCTGCTGGTGCTGGCCGTGGATGCGCCGACCGTGACGGTCGAGGATCTGGCGCCGTTGCTGGCGGCGGGCGGCTACTACGAGGGCCTGCCCGTGCCGATGGTAGTCGAGACGGCCGCGCTGCCCGCCGATGCACAGGCTGGCTGGCCGCTGCGGCGGTTCGTGGAGCGGGCGGGATTGATGGCGCTGCCGGTCCCTGAGGGTGCGCTGGCAAGGCTGCGGGGGGCGAATACGCCGGAGGAGCGCGAGGTTCTCACCCAAACCGCTCATCCCCGCGAAAGCGGGGACCCAAGCTGAGCAAGACTGTGATGCACGGCGTTTGATGACCAGTGCCGCTTGGGTCCCCGCTTTCGCGGGGATGAGCGGAGTTTATTTGGTCAGTACACGTCCCGCCGGTACCGCCCCTCGTCGGCCAGGCGCTCGACCATCTCCGCCCCCAGCACTTCGACCAGCACGGCATGGACGTCGCGCGACATCCCCTCCAGCGAGCCGCAGACATAGATCGCCGCGCCGTTGGCCACCCAGCGGCGCAGGATGTCGGCGGCCGCGCGCAGGCGGTGCTGGACGTAGATGCGGCTGTCCTGGTCGCGCGAGAAGGCCAGGTCCACGCGGTCCAAGAGGCCCGAGGCCTTCCAGCCCTCGATCTCGGCGCGGTGGAAAAAGTCGTGGGCGCTGGTGCGCTCGCCGAAGACCAGCCAGTTCCAGCGCACGCCGGCGGCCGCGCGGGCCTTCAGGTGCGCGCGCAGGCCGGCGAGGCCGGTGCCCGAGCCGATCAGGATCAGCGGGCGGCTGGCGTCCGGCGCATGGAAGCTGCGGTTGGTCCGCACGCGGGCGTCGATCGTCTGGCCCACTTCAGCGGAGTGGCACAGCCAGCCCGAGCCCAGGCCCGGCTGGCCGTCCGCGCGGGTCATCAGGCGGACGATCAGCTCGACGGCGCCGTCGCTGGGCAGGGAGGCGATCGAATATTCGCGGTGCGGGAGTTCCGGGTCGTTGCGCGGGCCGACTTCAAGGATGTCGCCGGCCTGCCAGGTCGTGGCGTCTTTAGGTTCCAGGCGGATGTGCCAGGCTTCGCCGCCGGGGCTGCCTGGGTTCAGCAGGGTGCGCTCGGCCAGGGTCCAGCGGCCATAGGCGGGGCGGGTCCAGTCCGGAGCGTCGGTGACGCCGGTGAGCAGGGAGAGCTGCCCTTGCCAGTGACGCAGCGCGGCGGGATCGCCGTCGTCGACCTCGACGCGATCGAACAAGGGCTGCGCGCCTGAGTGGGCCAGCCAGGCGTCCAAACTGCGGCCGAAGGCGCAGAACTCGGCATAGGTAGAATCGCCAAGGGCCAGCACGCCGTATCGCAGGCCCGGCAGCGCGACGCCGTCCTTCATCACGTCGCGGATGAAGGCGCGGGCCGGGTCGGGCGCGTCGCCCTCGCCGGTGGTGCTGACGACGAACAGGGCGCGGCCGGTCAGGTCGGCGGCGGTGACGGCGCCGAGCTCGCGCAGGGTGACCGGGACGCCGGCTTCCGACAGGGCCTTGGCGGTGGCGGTCGCGAGTTCCTCGGCGAAGCCGGTCTGGCTGGCGAAGGCGACCAGCACGGGCTCGCCGGCGCCTTGCGACAGGGCCTTGGCCTCGCGGCGGACGGCGGCGGCGCGCAGGGCCTCGCGGACGGCGACGCCCGCGCAGAACAGGGCGTAGACGCCAGCCACGGCGCCGGCCTCGATCAGGCGGCGGGTCTCGGGCGGGAAAGCGGAAAGGTCGAGCATCAGTCCAGCATCGCCCGCAGGGCCGGCGACAGGCGCTCCTCGAGGCCCGCCGGACCCCGGCTGACGATCAGCGCCGCCAGGTCGTGCTCGGCGGCGAAGGCCAGGGCGGCGTCGGGGGCCATGACGGTCAGGGCCGTGGCCCAGGCGTCGGCGCTCATGCAGTCCCGCGCGAGGACCGTGACGCTGACGGTCGGATTGGTCGTCGGCGCGCCGGTGGCCGGGTCCAGGGTGTGGGCATAGCGGCGGCCGTCGTGATCGAAGAACCGGCGGTAGTCGCCCGAGGTGGCGACGGAGAGATCGTGCAGGGCGACGACGGTCTTTTCGGCGTCGTTCGCCGTCGGAGGACGCTCCAGCTCGACCCACCACGGCTGGCCGTCGGGCTTGGCGCCCGTGCCGCGCAGCTCGCCGCCAACCTCCACGAGGTAGCTCGTCACCTTGGCGCGATCGAGGGCGGCGGCGGCCTGGTCGACGCCGAAGCCCTTGGCGATGCCGTTCAGGTCGAGGCGCAGGCCGCCGGGCTGGAACAAGGCGTCGCCGTCGAGGGCCAGGCGCTTCCAGCCGCCGGCGTCTCTCCGCGCGGCGATGTTGGCCGCTTCCGGCGGGCTGCCGGAGAAGGGGCGGGGGCCAAAGCCCCAGAGATCGGTCAGCGCGCCCAAGGTCGGGTCGAAGGCGCCGTTGGTCCGCTCGGCGACTTCGATCGCGCGGCGCAGGACCGTGGCGGTCGCGGCGGGCAGGGTGGTCCAGCTCCCCGCAGCGGCGCGGTTGTAGCGCGAGAGGTCCGACAGGGGCTCCCACGGGCTCATCTGCGCGACGACCGCGTCGAGCGCGCGCTGGACCATGGCTTCGAGCGCCGGGAGGTCGGTCGTGGCCGGCAGCACCGCCTTGACCGACCAGGTCGTGCCCATGGTCTCGCCGCCGAACGCGCGCACGCTGCCGCCGACGGGGCGGGCAGGCGGCGTGGTCAGGGCGGGGACGAGGACGCGGGGCATTTGAAATCTCGTCCTCCCCCGTGAAACGGGGGAGGGGGACCGCGAAGCGGTGGAGGGGGCGTCGACGGTGGGGTGCGCCCCCTCCGTCACGGCGCGTATTCGCGCCGCGCCACCTCCCCCGCTACGCGAGGGAGGAGAACGGCTTTACGGCCGTTGAGCTTCGATCACGGCGGTGTAGCTGGCGCTCTGGCCGTTGCCGGCGAGCGGTTGCGCAGGGGCCGGAGCCGCGCCCGGCGCCGGCGGAGCGCCGCCACCCGGACCACCCATGCCGCCGCCGCGACCGGTCTCACCCGTGCGTACCGTGGCGTTGACCCAGTACATGCCGGGTTCGGGCAGGGTGAACTTCACCGCGCCGTCGCGGCCGGTCTTCAGCTTGATCTCGCCGGGATTGGCGCGCCAGCGGTGGCCGCCGGGGGCGAAGGTGACTTCCAGGTCGGCGGCCGGCTTGCCATCCAGCACGAACTTGAAGGTCGCGGCTTCCGTCGCCACCACGTCGGTCGGGTGGGTGACGGGGACCAGCTCCAGGCCCTTGCCGGTCGGCTTCAGGGCGTCGGTGTTGGGCTTGTCGCGCGTGACGAAGGTCTCGTTGCGGCTGGCCATCTTGATGACCTTCAGGTCGGCGGCGCCGGCCGGGACCTGCTTGGCGAAGTCTTCGGCCGAACCGCGGAAGCGCTTGACCACGCCGCCTTCGGTGTAGCTGGCCATCACCGAGTTGGTGGCGGTGAAGATCTTGTAGGTGCCCGGCTTGCTCAGCTGGACGTCGAAGACCGAGCGCAGCTGGCCCGTGACGCTGTTCTGGATCTTGTCCGGCGTCCCGTCCGGCGCCAGCACCTGCACGCCGTCCAGGCGCATCGGGCGGTGGTCGGGGTGGAACAGCTCGTTCGAGACGGCTGCGTCGATGGTCGCCCACGCGCCTTCGCCCGACAGGTTGGTGAACGACGGAACCATCCAGCCACGGTGGGCCGAGGCGGTCATCGGCAGGGCGAGGGCCACGCCAACAGCGGCGACGGCGAGAAGGCGCTTCTTGAAGGTCATGGCTTTTCTCACTTCACGGAAACGGTGACGGCGCCCAGTTCGGTCGCGCCCTTGGCAGTGGCTTTACCCGGCTTGCCCCAGGTGAACGGCACGCGGACGGCCTCGTGGCCGCCGACTTCGCGAGCGGCTTCGACCACCAGATTGTACTGGCCGGGCTTCAGGGCCTTCAGCGCGCCCTTCGAGCCGCCGAAGACCACGGTCTGCGGGCCCGGCGCGCGGGTGGCGCCGGTGACGCCGTCGGCCGGGAAGCTCATCTCGCGGCCGGCCTTGCGCCACCACTGGCGCATGTCCTTCAGCCACTTGGTCCCGTGGTCTTCCTTGGAGTCGGCGTCGTACCAGACCGCCAGGGTGCCGGCGGCGGTGCTGTCGGCCGCGTTCTCGATCCAGATGGCGACATAGGGCTTGTGGTACTCGGCCACCGTCAGCTTCGGCACCTCGACGGTGACGTTCAGGTCGGCGGCGAGGGCCGGAGCGCCGGCGACAGCGGCGCCAGCAAAGGTGAGCAGGGAGATCGGACGCTTCACGGGGTCTGCCTCTAAAGGTGGACGAACAGGATGATGAGAATGAGCGGGGCGGCCAGGCCCAGGCCGACCAGCGGCCAGGTCAGCGGCCGGGCGCGGGCGTGGAACTGCAGCAGGATCAGGCCGGTGACGGTGAAGACCACGCAGGCGGCGGCGAACACGTCGATGAACCAGGCCCAGGCCTTGCCGGTGTTGCGGCCCTTGTGCAGGTCGTTGAGCAGGCTGACCGCGCCGCGCGTGGTCTTCTCGTGCTCGACAGCGCCGGTCTCGCGGTCGATCGACACCCAGGCGTCGCCGCCCGGACGGGCCAGGGCGACATAGACCTCGTCGGCCGACCATTCGCCCTCGCGGCCCGCGACGTCGGCGCCGACGGCCTTGTCGAGGAACGGCTCCAGCTGGACGGGCAGGGGGCGCTTGCCCTCTTCCGGACCCTTGGCCAGCACGGCCAGCAGGTCGGCGGGCAGGGTGGCCTTGCGCGAGACGACGACGGGTTTGGCCTCGATCTGGCCGGCGTGGTTCAGGGTGATGCCGGTGATGGCGAACAGCAGCATGCCGATCAGCGACACCGCCGCACTGATCCAGTGCCACTGGTGCAGCTGCTTCAGCCAGAAAGAGCGGCGATGCTGGTCGGCGGCGGATTTCACGGCGTACTGACGAACCTTGGCGTTGGAAGGCTCGTCCTTACTTGAGAACGAATTGCAATTTCAAGCCACAACACGCGCTGTGGGTAGGAACTATCCCAACAGCTGCCTTCCTAGGCCTTGTGCCTAGGACCCATGGTTCAGCTGGCAGGGACGCTAAGCAGGGAATGCGGGGAGGGCGAGCAAGCGCTCGTGCGCAAGGCCGGCGGACAGATGGGTCCTAGGCACAAGGCCTAGGAAGGCGACGGTGGGTTACTGCGCGGGGACCAGTGCGCCTCTCGCCAGCGCTCCCAGGAGGGCGCTGGGCGCCACGGGCTTGCGCAGGACCGGACCGTCGTCGACGTCGGGCTCCTGGTAGCCGGTCAGGTAGACGAACGGGATACGGCGGCGGCTGAGCGCCAGGGCCACCGGGGTGATCAGTCGGCCGCCCAGATTGACGTCCAGCAGGGCGCGGTCGATCGGCTGGTCGTCCAGCAAATGCAGCGCCTCCTCGATCGTGCCGACCGGCCCCACGACCTTGGCGCCGGCGGCGGTCAGCACGCGGGTCAGCTCCATGGCCACCACGGCCTCGTCCTCGACCACCAGCACGCGCTGGTCGCGCAGGGCGGGGCTTTCCTCGACGGAGAGGCCAGGACGATAGGCTGGCGTCGACTCGGTGGCGCGGGCCTGGGCGCCCTTCAGGATGTCCAGGCGCACCTTCAGGCCCTGCGGCCGCCAGGTCAGCTCGACCCGGCCGCCCACCTGTTTGACGGCGCTCTCGATCAGGGTCGAGCCGAAGCCACGCCGGGCCGGAGCGACCACGGGCGCGCCGGCGTCCTCGCGCCAGATCAGGCGCAGCACGTCGCCCACACCCCAGATCCAGCTGACGTTCAGTCGCCCCAGCGGACGCGACAGCGCGCCGTACTTGCTGGCGTTGGTGGCCAGCTCGTGGATGACCAGGGCCAGGGACTGGGCGGCCTGGGCGTCGATCAGGGCCGGGGGGCCGTCGATGACGATCTGGCCCTCGCCGTCGATGCCATAGGGATCCAGCTCCAGCCGCAGGAGGTCGTGCAGGTCGACGCCGCTCCAGCGGGCGGTCGACAGCAGGCTGTGGGCGCGGGCCAGCGAGCCGATGCGGCCCGACAGCGCCTGGACGTACTGGGCCTTGTCCTCGAACGGGGTCAGCTGAGCTAGCGACTGGACCACGGCCAGCACGTTCTTGGCGCGGTGGTCGACCTCGCGGATCAGCAGGCGTTCGGTCTCCTGGGCGCGCTTGAGGGCCAGGTCCGAGCGGGCGCGCTCGCTGGCCGTCCAGATCAGCTCGGCGACATCGGCGACGAAGGCGGTCTCGTTGGCGGAAAAGGCGTGCGGGCCGTCATGGGCCAGGAACAGATAGGCCGACAGCGCCCCGGCCTTGATCAGCGAGACGGTGACGAAGGCGCGGATGCCGATGGCCTCATAGGCGTCCAGGGCTTCGGGTGAATTGGTGCGCGGGTCCAGGGCCACGTCGCCGACGGACACCAGCCGGCCGGCGCGCATGTCGGCGCTCATGTCGGGCCCGAAGTCGTCGAGGCGGAAGCGCAGGCCCTTCAGCGACGCCACGCCGCTGTGGGTGCTGCCGTCGTCGGCGACGATGTCGGCCACGTCGCCGTCCTCGTCCATTTCGGCATAGCCGGCGCGGGCGACGCCCAGCTGCTGGGTCAGCATGCGCGCGGCCAGCTGGGCGATGGCGACGGGATTGGTCTCGTCGCGCAGCTTCTGGCCGAGGTCCAGCAGGGCCGCCCGGCGACGCTCGCCGACCAGCATGCGCTCCAGCTCAGCGGCCTGCTGCCGGCGCTCGGAGATGTCGGTGACCAGCACGTAGTAGCCGGGGATCTCGCCGTTGCGGGCGATGTCGGGCACGTACTGCGCCTCGATATAGCGGGCGCCGGCCTGGTAGCTGACCTCGCCCTCGAAGGTGACGCTCTCGCCGGCCAGGGCGCGGGTCACGTGACCGCGCAGTCGGCCATAGGCTTCGTGGCCCAGCACCTCCAGCAGGGTGCGACCCTCGATCAGCGAGCGGTCGATGCCGAACCACTGTTCATAGGCGCGGTTGACGAAGCGATAGCGCTGCTCGCGGTCGACATAGCCGATCAGGATGGGCACCGCGTCGGCCATCGCGCTGGAGAAGACGGCGCGTCTTTCCAGGGGCGGGTAGGACGGCAAGGCGTTGTCGTCTCGAGACATGCGTGACGGACGCTCTTTCCCTGGGGCAGCGGAGCCTCACCGTGGCACGTCGTGATCACAGACCGCATGCGACAAGCGGTCGCAGCGGCAACCTTGGCGGGTGTTTGGTTAACCGACGGCCTCGCGGCGGTAGGTCACGACCAGCACATCGCGAACCGCCGGCTGGGCCGGATCTAGCGGCCGTATGGGGGTGACGCCGTGCAGCACGCGGTGATCGTCCAGGAATACCGCGTCGCCGGGCGCGACCAAGGTGAACGAGCCCAGGCTCGCCCCGTCCGGCGCGAAGATGTCGGTGACGCCGCTGTCGACGTTCTGGCGGTCGACCAGCATGACGATCACCCAGTCGACGCCGTCGCGGTGCGCGCCCTCGGGTGTGGGCATGCCCTGCTCGCCCGCGCGGGCCTCGATGCGGAACTGGTGCAGTTCGACGTGCCAGGGCTGGTCCGAGGCCGGCGACAGCGGGTGGAGCTGGTCCAGGCCCGCCTTGATCACCGCCTGGGTCACCGGGTGCTCGGCGATCGTGTCGGTGACGGGCTCGAACCAGCGCTGCACGCCGCCGTTCAGCGGGTTGTAGTCGCGGCTCTGCCAGTGGGGCTGGTGCGGCTTGCGCTCGACCGCGCCGGGCAGGGCCGAGAAGGCCGCGAACCGCCGGCGGCGATAACGACCGCCGTCGGCCATGAAGGTGTCCAGGCCCAGGTCGTTCCAGCTGTCGGCGAAGCTAGTCCATGCGGCTGAGGCCTCGGGGCCGAGCAGGGCGCGGGTCTCGTCGGCTTCGAAGCGGACGAAGCCTTCCGTCGCGAGCGCGCTCAAGCGACCGCGCCCGGCTTGAAGAAGAGGCCCAGTTTCAGGCTGGCGGCGATGCGCTCGGCCTTCTGGCCGACGATGGCGGCGCGAGGCGCGTCGAAGATCTCGACGGCGGTCTGGTGGAACAGGTTCAGCCAGGGCGTGAACAGGCCCTCGGTGATGCCTTCCACGCTCTGGTGGACGATCATCGGCTGGCCCTTGTAGCGGCCGGTGGTGTTCAGCACCGACGACCAGAAGTCCTTCAGCGTCGCCAGGTGATGCGGCCAGCCGTCCTCGCCGATCGCGTTCTCGAAGATCGGCCCCAGGCGGTGGTGCCGGCGGATGCGCGCGTAGAAGGTCTCGACCAAGCGGTCGATCTCGTCATCGGTGAATTGGGGCGGGGGAACAGCCATGGCCGGAACATGGGTCTTTCGAGGCGGCAGCTGAACCCCGCCGAGATCAAACTTAGCTTCGGATTCTTACTTAAGGGGGACAGGGACGTGACACCCTCTCTCATAGAGAGAGGGGAGGGGCCCGCTGCAAAGGCGGTGGGAGGGGTGAGAGGTTTCGCCATTGGCCGGATAGTCCGGACCGTTCCGCCAGCGCCCTTTAGTCAGAGTTTTGTCCGGAGAGAGTGTAACCTCTCACCCTCCCACCGCTTCGCGGTGGGCCCCTCCCTCTCTCTATGAGAGAGGGTTTTACTTGGCCCGCACACTCTCCGGCGGCCCGAGATAACTCTCCGCCACCGCCCCCCGCGACAGCACCAGCCGCTGGAACACCACCCCCGGATCCACCCGCCACAGCCGCACCTTGTGCGGACCGGCCGCGGGCACGTTCAGTGTCGTGGTCTGCGAGCGGACATTGTCCGCCACGGCCTTGTTCCAGGCCTTATCGGACTGATCCGGCTGGCTGTTGACCACCACCGGCGCGCCGTCGTCGAGCGACACCGCGTAGGTCAGGCCCTTGCCGCCCCGGAAGTCCAGCGTCGGCGAGACCAGCACGGTCAGGTCGACCGGTCCGGCCTTCTCGAAGTCCACGAGGTAGTCCAGCGACGCCCCGCCCTTCCCAGGCGTGCTCGCGGCGGAAGTGGTCGGATAGCTGGTCACGCCCGACAGCGTGCGCCCCAGGTTCGGGATCACTTTCCACACCCCGCCCGAGGCCGCCGCATAGTGCTCGGCCTCGATCGCCGTCAGGCCGCCGGCCTCGACGAAGGCGCCCTTGGCGGGCTTGCGGTCGGGGTTGGAGATCGGGGCGGGGATCGTTTTCGTCTCGCCATCGACCAGGGTGATCGTGGCGACGTGGTCGCCCTTCGGCGCCTTGGCCCAGTCGACCGAGACCTCCAGCCGCACGTCGCCGGTGTTGCTGGCCCGGCCCTTGGCGACCTTCAGCCACGGGACGTCGACGCTGGGCCGGACATTGATCGGCGCCCACTTGCTGAAGACGTCGATCCAGCGGCTCTGCGGGCCCCAGCGGGTCAGGGACGGCAAGGTTTCACCGCCGCCTTCCAGCGCCACGCCCCAGCCGCCGGTCGGGTCAGCGATCTGCGTCTTGGGGATGATGTTCGCATCCGGCTGCTGCCAGCCCGTATAGCCGATGTGGGTCTGGTCCATCATGTGGACCCACTTGCCGCCGTTGATGGCGTCGTGCTGGCGGGTCAGGTCGGCGTCGCGGTCGAACAGGTTCTGCACCAGAGTCGCCTGGGCCTTGGCGGCCATCCGGCCCTGGCTGGCATAGAGCCGGTTGCGGCCCGTGGCGATATACAGCCGGTTGAAGTTGGCGCTGGCCTTGATCGGGAACCAGACCAGCTGGAAGAAGGCGCTATCCTGGGCCTGGGGGATCACCGCGCGCAGGGCGTCGGCGCGTTTCTCGAGATCCGTCCACTCGGCCTCGACCCGCTCGGCTTCGCGGAAGTTCACGAGGCTGAAGGTCGCCTCATTGATCAGTTCGGGCTTACGGCGGGCGTTCAGCTTGGTGTAACCGTCCAGCAGCGCGGCGATCTCGGTGGCGTGGTCGGGCCCGAACTGCTGGGCCGCCCAGCCTTTCGTGTAGGCCGGCAGTTTCTCCAGCGGGATCGCGTCCGGGTTCCAGGCATAGTCCAGGAAGAACTCGGTCGGCAGCTCCATGGGCTTCAGGTCGCCGACATTGACGATCCATAGCTGGTTGGCCCCGTAGTCGGACGCCAGCTTCATCTGCTCCCAGGTGCGCTCGATCTGGTTGGTGTTCAACCACTTGTAGTTCCGGGGACCTCCCACATAGTCGAAGTGGTAGTAGACCCCGTAGCCGCCGGGGCGCGTCTTCCCCAGTTCCGGCAGGCGGCGGATGTTGCCCCAGTTGTCGTCGGCGAACAGCAGGGTGACGTCGTCGGGGACCCGCATGCCGGCGTCGTAATAGTCCTGGACCTCCTTGTAGAGCGCCCAGACCTGAGGGGTCTTGGCGGGGTCCTTGCCGGTCACCTCGCCGATGATCTTGCGCTGGTCGGCGACGATGGTTTCCAGGAGCTGGGTGGCCGTGCCTTCGCTCATCGGCTCGTCGCCGTCGCCGCGCATGCCGACCGTGACCAGGCTCTCGTTTGAGCCCATCCGCGTGACGCCCTCGCGCCAGAACTGGCGCAGCTTTTCGGAGTTCTTGGCGTAGTCCCAGCGGCCCTGGCCATAGCGCTCCCACTCGACGTGGGCGCGGCTCATCGGCTCGTGGTGCGAGGTTCCCAGCACGACGCCCATCTGGTCGGCCAGGGGCGCGCTCATCGGGTCGTCGTCATAGATCGACTTGCCCCACATGGCCGGCCACAGATAGTCGCCCTTCATCCGCAGGATCAGCTCGAACACCCGCTCGTAGAAGGCGTGGTTGAAGCCGCCGAAGGTCTTGTTGGCCCAGCCGTACAGGGCCGGGTTCTCGTCGTTCAGGAAGATGCCGCGGTACTTGACCGAGGGCTTCTGGACGTTGGCGCCGGGGGCGACGAAGACGTCGGTGCGCTTGGGGACGGGGACATCGGCCCACCAGGTCCAGGGCGAGACGCCGGCGCGTTCCGACAGGTCATAGGCCCCGAAGATCGTGCCGCGCTTGTCGGCTCCGGCGATGACCAGGGCGCGGGCGACGCCGGGCCGCGGGTTCTCGACCACCTGCTGGACGAAGGCTTCCCACTGGCCGGTGACTTTAGAGACGTCCAGCTTGCCCGAGGCGACCAGGGCGTCGATGGCGGCGCTCTTGCCGATCGTGCCGATGATGACGACCGGCGCGTCCTTGGCGGGGGCGGCGGTCCGGGACAGGGCGGCGAGGTCGTCGCGCAGGCCCTGGATCGCGCGGATCGCGCCGGGGAAGTCGGTCTGGTCGTACTCGATCCGCGCGGTCTTGCCGGCCGCGATCAGCGGGAAGGCGTCGGCGGAAGCGGTCAGCGTGATCGCGGCGGGTTCGGCGGCGAAGGTCGGGGTGGTGGTAAGAAGCCCAATCGCCAGGGCGAGAGCAGCAACCCCAATCCCGTTTCCCCGGCGAAAGCCGGGGCCCAGATCGAACCCACGAGCGTGTGCGCCCTTGGCGTTGGCGAAAGGCGCGAACACCCCAGTCTCTCCGGATAAATCTGGGCCCCGGCGTTCGCCGGGGAAACGAAGATGAGGATTGGTGGAGGGCATCTACTGAACCGAAACTTCGAACGGCCCCGCCGGCAAGCCCGACGCGTCGAACAGGTTGAAGGTCGGGCTGTCGGCCCAGGCGAAGCGGACCTTCGTCCCGACACCGGTCAGCACCACCGTGTTGCCGTCGATCTTCCCATCCGCCCAGCGGCAGGTCGCGTCGCACAGCTCGAAGCCTATGACGCGATCCGAGCCCCGCGCGACGAGACGTCCGCCGACCTGGGCGAAGCTCACCACCACCGTGTCGCCGACGCGCTTGGCCGAGACGACCTCCGGACCCGTGGTCACGGCTTCGCCATAGACGCGGCGGGCGGCCAGGGCGAGACGCCGGCCGACCTCCTGCTTCTCGCCCGGATGGATGTCCAGGGGATTGCCGATGTCGTGGGTGACGGCAAGGCCGGCGTGGCCATCGGCGACGACGGCGCGGCGCTGGGCGTCGCGCAGGGCGGCCGTGGCGAAGGTCCCCGGCTGCTCGGCGAAGGCCCCGTAGTCGGCCAGCTGCACCACCAGGAACGGAATGTCGGCGGCTTGGCCCTGGCGGCGCTCGGCCATGAAGGCGTTCAGCAGCGGAGCATAGGTCTGGTCGCGGCCGACATTGGTCTCGCCCTGGTACCAGGCCACGCCGGCATAGGCGTATGGACCCATGGGCGCCAGCATGCCGTTGTAGAGCGTCGAGACGCCGGCCAGGGTGTCCCACGGCGCGCGGGGCTGGTCGGGACCGACCCGAGGCTCGATCTGATAGGTCCAGGCGGTCAGCGGCAGCTTCGTGCCGTCGGCCAGGGTCAGGGCCCGCTTGGCCGGATCCCCGTACATGCCGCCATTGGCATAGGTGTCGTAGGCCGAGACCACGATCGTGTTCTTGCCCGCCTTTAGCGCGCCGGCCGCCAGCGGATAGTCGCGATCGACCCAGCCGCCCGAGGTCGCGCCGACGCCCACCCCGTTGAGGTAGGTGGTGTCCATGTCGTCGACTTGGCCGACGGCGAGGGTGGCGGTCTGTCGGGCCTGGGCGGCGGTCAGCTCGACCTGCGCCTTGAACCAGACCACGCCGTTGAAGTCGGCCAGGGCCGGCACGCCCCAGCGCTCCCAGACGCCCAGGCCGTCGGGCGCGGCTGTCCAGGCGCCGCCGCCCGTCCAGGGAGCGGTCGCCGCCGCGCCGGGATGCTTGGCGGTCCACCAGCCCTTGATGGTCTCGCCCCAGCGGCGGTTGGCGGCGGCGGGGTCCTTGAGCGAGAGTTCCAGGGTGGCGATGGCGTCGTCATAGCCGCCGACCTTGCGCAGGGCGGCCGGGGTCATCCAGGCCTCGATGCCGGACCCGCCCCACGAGGCGTGGACCAGGCCCATCGGAACCTTGCGCGTCTTCTGCAGCTCGCGGGCGAAGTAGAAGCAGGCGGCCGAGAAGGCGCCGACATTGTCCTTGTTGGTGGGCTTCCAGACCGGCGGCTTCTTGAAGTCGGCGGCGGGCGCGCGGCCGTCGGCCTTCTCGACCGTGACCATGCGGATCGTGTCGTTGGCCGCGCCGTTGTTGATCTGGTTCCAGGCGTCGCCCGAGGCGCCGACCTGCATCTCCATGTTCGACTGGCCCGAGCACAGCCAGACATCGCCGACCAGGACGTCGGCGGCGGCGGCGCTGCCCGAGGGGGCGGAGGCGGTGATCTGGTAGGGACCACCGGCGGGCGTGGCCGGGAAGTCGACGCGCCAGGCGCCGTCGGCGCCGGCCTTGGCGGTCAGGGTCTGGCCGGCGAAGGATGCGGTGACCGTCTCGCCGGGCTTGGCCGTGCCGAACACGGGCAGGGGCCGGTCGCGCTGGACGATGGCGTGGTCGGAGAACAGGCCGTTGAGGAGAGACTGGGCGGAGGCTGGCGAGACGGCGAGGGCGGCCAGCAGGATCGGCGCGAAACGGCGCATGGGGGAGTCCTCCGTCCGCCTCTCTCGGGCGGTATCAATCTAACCCCGTTTCCCCGGCGAAAGCCGGGGGCCCAGATTCATCCGGAGCGGTCTGGGTGGGCCCGCCGAAAGCCTCGGCAAAGCCCACTCTGCCCTGGGCTCGATCTGGGCCCCGGCTTTCGCCGGGGAGATCGGTTTTTGGGAAAGCGCTTCAGTAGCCTTACGCCACCGTCAGCGTCGCCGCCTTCAGGTCCACGGAGTTCGGGCCGACCAGGATCTTGAAATCCCCCGGCTCCACGACCCGCTTCATGTCCAGGTTCCACATCCACAGATCCGACGGCTTGATCTCGAAGGTCACCGTGGTCTTGGCGCCGGCCGCCAAGGTCACGCGCTTGAAGTGCTTCAGCTCCAGCACCGGACGGGTGACGCTGGCCTCCTCGTCGTGGACATACAGCTGCACCACCTCGTCGCCGGCGACCTTGCCGGTATTGGTGACATCGACCTCGACCTTGACGCTTTCGGTCGTGCCGATCTTGGCCTTGGCCAGGCGCGGGGCCGAGATGTCGAAGGTGGTGTACGACAGGCCGAAGCCGAACGGGTACAGCGGGCTGGTGTCGCCCAGCAGGTAGCCGCGGCGAGCCGTGGGCTTGCGGTTGTAGTAGATCGGCAGCTGGCCGACGTCGCGGGCGATGCTGACCGGCAGCTTGCCGCCCGGATTGGCGCGGCCAAACAGCACGTCGGCGGCGGCGAAGCCGGTCTGCTCGCCAAGGTACCAGCCCTCGATGATGGCGTCGGCGCGTTGGGCCAGCAGGTTGATCGACAGCGGGCGGCCGTTCAGCAGGAACACCACGGTCGGCTTGCCCAGGTCGAAGATCGCCTTGGCCAGGTCATTCTGCTGGCCGATCAGGTCCAGGCTGTCGCGGTCGCCCAGGTGAGCGTCGGCCCAGGCCTCGCGACTGGTCTGCTCGTTGTCGCCCAGCACCATGACCACCACGTCGGCGTTCTTGGCGACCTCGACGGCTTCAGCGATCAGCTTGGCGTTGACGGCCGGGTCGACCAGCTTGACCTCGTCCTGGGCCCAGATGCGCGACTCGGTGATGCGCACGGCCTCGGCGTAGTCCAGCTGGAAGCCCTGGGCCTTGGCCTCGGCGGTCAGGCCCTCGTGGATCGAGACCACGTGGCGAGGGATGTCCGAATAGCCGCCGATCGGGGTGTCCTTGGCGTGGGTGCCCAGCAGGGCCACGCGTTTCACCTTCTTGCCGTCCAGCGGCAGCAGGCCCTTGTCGTTCTTCAGCAGAACCACGGCCTTGCGGGCGGCCTCGCGGGCCAGGGCGATGGCGTCGGCCGTGTTGGTCTTGGCGTCGGCCGTCTTCTCGTCGACGTACGGGTTCTCGAACAGGCCGCCTTCGAACTTCATGGTCAGGACGCGGGCGACGGCGGCGTCGATCTCGAACTGCGGGATGCGGCCGGCCTTCACCAGGTCCGGGATCAGGGCGTAGGCCTCGCCGTCGGGCAGCTCGACATCGACGCCGGCATGCATGGCCATCACGGCGGTCTGGCCCAGGTCGGTGGTCAGCTTGTGGCGGGCGATCAGCTCCTTGATCGCGAAGTAGTCGCTCTGGATCGAGCCCTTATAGCCCCACTCCTCGCGCAGGATCTTGGTCAGCAGCCAGCGGTTGGCGTGCGAGGGGACGCCGTCGATCTCGTTGTACGACGGCATGACCGCGCGCACCGGCAGCTCGGTCACCGCGCGCTCAAAGGGCGGGAAGAAGTTCTCGCGCAGGGTGCGCTCGGCGATCTGGGCCGGGCCGACATTGGTGCCGTTCTCGGGCTGGCCGTGGCCGGTCATGTGCTTGAGGGTGACGAAGACCTTGTCCTTGGCCAGCGGCAGGGTCGTGCCCTGGAAGCCGCGGATGGCGGCCAGGCCGATCTCGGCGCAGACGTGCGGGTCCTCGCCATAGGTCTCCTCGATGCGGCCCCAGCGGGGGTCGCGGGCCACGTCGACGACCGGCGCGAGCGCCAGGTTCGAACCCCGGGCGCGCATCTCGCGGGCGGCGACGGCGAAGATCTTCTCGGTCAGCTCGGTGTCGAAGGTCGAGGCCAGGGCGATGGCCTGCGGGAAGCTGGTGGCGTCACGCGCCACATAGCCGTGCAGGGCCTCGTCGTGCATCAGCAGCGGGATGCCCAGGCGGGTCTTTTCCATCGCCCACTTCTGGGCGGCGTTGGTGTAGCGGGCGGTTTCCTTGGCGTTGCGGTTGATCGCGCCGTCGTCGGCGCCGGCGGCCGCATCGACCACGGTGGCGGGCTTGAGGCCCTTACGGTCCGACGGACGCGAGATCTGGCCCAGGCCATTGGGGAAGTTCTTGGCCGCCTGTTCGGCCGAGAACTCGCCGGCGTCGGTCTGGATCTTGGCCTTGGTCAGCCAGATGCCGATCAGCTGGGCGGCCTTCTCTTCCAGCGTCATGCGGCCCAGCAGGTCCTGGACGCGGGCGTCGATCGGCTGGGTCGGATCCTTGTAGAGCGGCTTGTCGCCCTTTTTAGCGGCCTTTTCGGCGGCTTGAACCAGGCCAGGCATGGCGGCCGCGGAGAGGGCGGCGAGGCTCGCGCCGAACAGGCGGCGGGTGAGGGTGGTGGTCATCCTGGTGCTTCCCCGAGGCTGCGCATTGCGTCATGGCGGCTCTGAGCTGGCCGCCGTTGGCCGGCACTATGGGGGCAGTTGTCTGACCACTCAAGGCAGAAATGGTACCGGTCTCATTTCTGTCTTGCGCGGCCTGCTAGTGCAAGGCGGTCGTCTGGGCGGGCGGCGCTATGTGGGTCTCGTCCATCCAGGCTGGCCAGGCGCTCGTCGGCCAGCCGCCGGCGACATATTGGTTGCGAACGATGCCCAGCCACTGGCGCAGGGCCTCGAAGGGAAGCGGCAGGCTGGCCAATGGGGTGTTGTCCTCGGTCTTGAAGACCAGGATGGCGCCCTCCGCGCGAGTGGCGATGTCGACCGTGACCACCAGGGCGTTCGTCTCCGGAGCGGCCGCCCGCACCGCCGCCTCGATGGGCAAGGACGCTTCGGCGGCCTGCTGGGCGAACTCCTGCAACAGCTCGCCGCCGGCCCCGCCCTGACGCTCCAGCCATCCGGTCAGCTGCGGGACCAGCAGGTTGAGCAGCTTCTGCGTCAGCCACAACACCACGATCTGATCGTCGCCCGTCGCGCCCGTCAGCCGCAGGCGGTCCTCGATCGTCACGTATTCGGTCGTGATGCGCTGGAGTTCAGGGCAGTCCGGCATAGCCGACTGAATAGCGGGGCGGCCGGCCGAGCGCCAAGGCCGCGGACGTAAAAAAGGGCCCGCCTTGGGAGAGGGAGCGGGCCCTTTTCGGTACGCGTTCAGAGGGATTGAACAGTCGGGAAGATGACACACCGGCCGTCTTCCCGCCCTTCCCCAAATCGTCGCAGGCTGCGAGCGGTTCGCAACCTGGCGACGTATAGCTCGCCTGTTACTTGCGCGGCGTCAGGATGTCGTCCAGGCGCGACGGCGCGCCAGGGATCTTCTCCAGGCGCGGGTAACGCAGGCCACCGCGATAGTCGATCTTGACCATCCGATAGCGCGAGCCGTCCTTGATCAGCAGCTCGACCAGCGGGTTCTCGGGCTTCACGGCGGCGGTGACGGCGGCCTTCAGCTTGTCGCCATCGAAGGCCTCGCCGTTGACCGCCACGACCGTCAGGCCCTGGGTCAGGCCGGCCTTGAATGCCGGGCCGCCCCACTGCACGTCGCTGAGCACGCCGTCCGAGCCGACCGACAGGCCCAGCGAATAGGGCAGGCCGGTGCTCTTGGACTTGCTCTCCGCCGTCTTCATGAACTCGGTGGGCGTGTCGGTATAGACCAGCTTGTAGCCGCCGCGCGCATAGCCATCCAGCGGGGCCTTTTCCTGCACGTCCTGGATGCGGGTCTTCAGGAAGGTGGCCCAGTCATAGGCGTAGACGCCGTTCAGCGTGCTGACCACGTCGTCGAACGTGTAGGTGCGCGACACGTACGAGCCGTTGTCGACGCCGAAGAAGGCCTTGGCGAAGTCGTCGAGCGACTTCTTGCCGCCGGTCTTCTCGCGGATCAGGGTGTCGGCGTCGAGCCAGACCAGCAGGCCTTCGGAATAGTAGTCCTCGCTGCGCTGGTAGCTGAGCCACGACAGCGGCTTGCGGTTGGCGATGATCGGGTCGTTGGTGGTGTCCTGCACCGGACGCCAGTCGCGGCCGCGACGGTTGTCGTAGGTCGCGGCGGTGGCCGCCAGGCTGTCCAGGGCTTGCTGCTTGGTCAGCAGGCCCGAGCGGGCGGCCAGGACGTTGCCCCAGTACTGGGTCTGGCCCTCATAGACCCACATCATGCTGTCGCGCATCGGCACGTTCAGGTTCGGGGTCCACAGGTCGGCGGCGCGGCGGAACTTGCCGTTCCACGAGTGGGTGTACTCGTGGCTCAGCAGGTCGCGGCCCACGAAGCTCTTGTCCCACTCGGTGAAGTACTTCGGAACCACGCGGTTTTCGGACGAGCGGTGGTGCTCCAGGCCGATGCCGCCGATCTTGTCCGACAGGAAGACCAGGAAGTCGTAGTGGTCGTAGTGGTGCGAGCCGTACAGCTTGTAGGCCTGCTGCACGAGATCCTTGTGGATCTGGATGTGCTCGGGCTTGGCGTCCAGCAGCTCTGGGCTGTCGGCGACCAGGTTCAGGCGGACGGGCGCGGGACCGGTCGGGTCCAGGTCGATCGACTTGAAGTACTTGCCGGCGAAGATCGGCGAGTCGACCAGGGTCTCGACCGTGGTGGTCTTGAAGGTGGTCGTGGCGCCCTCGGTCTTGGCGGTTTCCAGCGCCGTGGCCAGCTTCCAGCCGTCGGGCAGCTTGACGCTGGCGTCGATCGGGATCTGGCGGGTGTAGTAGCCGGCCGGGTACATGGTGACCTGCAGCCATTGCAGGTTCAGCATCTCGGGCGTGACTTCCGTGCGGCCGACCTTGGCCTCGACGGCGGTCAGGAACTGGTAGCTGATCTGCAGTTCCGTCACGCCGGCCGGGACGTCGACGTGGAAGGCGTTCACCGACACCACGTCACGGGTCCAGGGGATGCGCTTGCCATTGGCCGTGACGACCAGGCCCGCCAGCTTGTCCAGGTCGTTGCGCGGCGAGTGACCGCCCGGGACCCACTGCGGATACAGGAACACGAAGTCGCCCGCCTTGCTGACCGGCATGGTCGTGGTGACGTTCCAGATCTTGCGGTCCAGATCGGTGGCGTCGACGGCCACCTTGACCGTGCCAGCATAGGGCACGTCGCGCGGGGCTTCGATCGGCGGGGTCGTCGAGGCGGCCTCCGGCATCGGCTGGTTGGCGGCCGGGGTCGGGACCTGGGCCATGGCGGCGGTCGCGACCAGCGACAGGACGGAGACGGAGAAGAACAGCGCTTTCACGAAACACCCCAATGCGGCGCGCGGGCTCCCTCCCGCGGCTGAGAAGCCGGGATGTTTGTGTCGTTAACCTGTGCTTGTCGAGAACAACTTGGCCTCCGTATGCAGAACATGGGTACGCGGAGCGCTGTTCCGTTTCCGGACGGAAACAAAGCGACGCGCGCGCAATCGGAACGCCCGGTTTACAGGGGTTTCGAGTGTGACATAAAAATATATGCATATCTTTATGTCATGGGGTGAGCGATGGAAGCGCTTCTGTTCGTGCTGGCGGCGACGGCCTTGCTGGGCTCGCCTGGCCCGGGGATCGCCGCGTTGATCGTGGCGGGGCGCACCCTGGGCTTGGCCGGCGGCTTGCGGCTCTATGCCGGGATGCAGGTCGGCCTGGCCCTGGCGGCGGGGCTCAGCGCGGCGGGACTGGCCTCGTTGCTGGCGGCCGCGCCGGTGCTGCGGTTGGCGCTGACGGTGGTGTCGGTCGGCTATCTGGTCTGGCTGGCCTGGAGCGTGGCGACCGCGCCGCCGGAAGGGGAGGTCGGTGGCGGGACCTCGGCCAGCCTGACCTTCGCGGGCGGCTTCGTGCTGGGGGCGGCCAATCCCAAGGCCTATCTGGCCTTCGTTTCGCTGTTCGGCTCGTTCGTGGTGGCCAGCCCGCGCTGGGATGCGCCGGTGAAGTGGGCGCTGTGCGTGGCGGTGATGATCGTGGTGGATATCGCCTGGCTGGCGCTGGGCGTGGTGCTGGGCCGGGTGAAGCTGGGCGTGAAGGGCCAGCGGGCCATGAACTGGGCCATGGGCGGCGCGATCCTGGCGGCGGCCGGGATGGCGGCGGTGGGGTAGTAAAGAAGAGGCCCCGGCTGACGCCGGGGCCTTCAGGCTTACAGCGGATCCGACAGCGGCACGCTCGTCGCCGTCGTTCCGGTCCCGCGGTCGATACGCAGGTTGTTCTGGACGTTGTCGACACCCGTCACGCTCTCGGCCAGGGCCTCGGCGCGCTTCTTGTCCTCGCGCGAGCGGACCGAGCCAGTCAGGGTGACGTCGCCGTCGGAGACCGAGACCTCGATGTCGCTGGCGTTCAGCCAGCTGTCGTCGGTCAGGCGGTCGCTGACATCCTCGCGGATGCGCTCGTCCGAGCGGCGATAGCCTTTCGGCCCACGGCCACGATGAGCGCCGTCGGCTTCGCGCCGGTGCAGGGCGTCCTGGTCGCCCATCCACGAGGAGACCTCGTCACGGGCTTTGTCGAACCAGCTGCGATCCTCCTCGTGCCGCCGGCCGGGGCCGAACGCGCGATAGGGATCGTGATTGCCATAGGCGCCGCGATAGCTGCGCTCCCGGGCTTCCTGGTCACGGTCGTGGTGGTCGAAATAGCGCTCGTCGCCATAGTCGGCCGTGCGGCTGGAATAGCCGCTGGAGCCGTAGTCGCCGGTCGCGCCGCCGAAGTCGTGGCCGCCCACCCGGCCATAGCCGCCTGGCGACTCGTAGCCGCGGGATCCGGCGCCGTAGTCGCGCGTCCCTTGCTGGGCGGCGCGCAGGAACTCGCTGCCGCCGCGACTTGGGCTACGATTGGAGCCGTTATAACGCTCGCGCGGCGCGTCCTGCCCGTACGAGCGGTCATAGCCGGAATTGGCGTAGCTGGACCGTTCGGGGTCTCGTCGGCGCGACGCGTCGTAGCCGTAGCCACGATCCTGGCGGTTGCGGTCGAAATCGCCGTCGGCCTCGACATCGAAGCGGCCTTCGCGGTCATTCCATCTCTGGGGCATGGATCTTCTCCGTGGCGTTGTTGAAAGCTGTGGGCGCGTCGAGGCGCCCCGGCTCTCAAAACGGAGAGGGCGGAGTCGGTGTTCCTACTGCCGAGCTGCGAACCGTTAATCTGTGGGTAACTTGTGGGGGATTGATCCCCCGGCTTGGATGGCGGGCCTGCGACCGCTTATGCCGAAGCGTCATCCTACATAGGGTGTTGTTTTCTGGCCCGCGAAGTTCCGCCTACCCCTAGATGCGTTTCGACGATCGTTTCCTCGAAGAACTGAAGTCCCGCCTTCGCCCGTCCGACGTCGTCGGCAAGTCGGTGAAGCTGCGGCGGCAGGGGCGCGAATATGCGGGGCTGTCGCCGTTCACCAAGGAGAAGAGCCCGTCGTTCTTCGTCAATGACGAGAAGGGCTTCTATCACTGCTTCTCCAGCGGCAAGCACGGCGACATCATCAGCTTCCTGCAGGAGACCGAGCGGCTGACCTTCGCCGAGGCGGTCGAGCGGCTGGCGGCCGAAGCCGGCATGACCCTGCCCGCCGTCGATCCGCAGATGGCCCGCGAGGAGCAGAAGCGTTCATCCCTGGGCGACTGGATGGAGCTGGCCACCGCCTGGTTCGAGGCCGAGCTGCGTCGCCCTGGTGGCCAGACCGCCCGCGCCTACCTCGAAAAGCGCGGCCTGCCCGAGAAGGAATGGAGCCGCTTCCGCATCGGCTTTTCGCCCAACAACCGCACGGGCCTGAAGGACTATCTGGTCGCCAAGGGCGCCAAGCCGGGCGACCTGGTGGACGCCGGCGTGCTGATCTCGCCCGAGGACGGCGGCCAGCCCTATGACCGCTTCCGCGACCGCATCATCTTCCCGATCGCCGACAGCCGGGGGAAGGTCGTCTCGTTCGGCGGCCGGGCCATGGATCCCAACGCCCGCGCCAAATACCTGAACGGTCCCGAGACCGGGCTCTTCCACAAGAGCCGGGTCCTCTATGGCCTGTTCGAGGCCCGAAAGATCCTGCACGCCAACCAGTCGGCCGCGCCTAACGAGCGCACGCCGATGGTGGTGGTCGAGGGCTATATGGACGTCATCGCCTGCCAGCGCGCCAACGTGCCGGCCGTGGCGGCCATGGGCACGGCCCTGACCGAGGAGCAGATGGAGGCCCTGTGGCGCCTGCATCCCGAGCCGACCCTGTGCTTCGACGGCGACAAGGCCGGCCAGCGCGCCGCCCACCGCGCGATCGACCGCGCCCTGCCGCTGCTCAAGCCCGGCCGCTCGTTCCGCTTCTCGATGCCGGTCGGCGGCAAGGATCCCGACGACGTGCTGCGCGACCAGGGTCCCGAGGCCCTGCGCGAGCAGCTGGCCGACACCAAGCCCTTCGTGGTCGCCCTGTTCGAACGCGAGCGGGATCTCGAGGAACTGGACACCCCCGAGCGCAAGGCCGGCCTGCGCCAGCGCCTGCGCGCCGCCGCCGGGACCATCGCCGACAAGGACCTGGCCCAGGCCTACAAGGACGACCTGCGCGAACGCTATGACGAACTGTTCCAGCGCCGGCGGCCGCCTCAAGACGGCGGCGGCGGGGAGTATGGCGGCGGCTTCAACGGCGGCGGCGGCGGTTTCCGCGACCGTCCGTTCACGCCCCGAAGCGGGGGCGGTGGGACCTGGAAGAACGGCAAGCGCGAGCCGCCCGACCCGGGCCTGCGTCCGACGGCGCGGGTGCAGATCACCGGCCGCATCAAGCCCTTCCACGCCGCCATCGCCCTGGCCGCCATCGACCATCCCGGCTGGGCACGCAGCTATGACGAGGCGATCGAGCGTGTCGGCTTCGGGGATCCGCGCCTCAAGCCTCTGTCGCACGAGCTGTTCCTGGCCCTGTGCGACGACCACGGCGACGATGTGCCCCTGCGCGAGCGGCTGTCGCGCAAGGGCCTGTCCGAACCGTTGGCCGAGATCGAGCGGCTGGCGATCTCGGACGCCCCGTTCCTGGACGCCCGCTTCGACCCGGCCAAGGCCCGCGCCCTGTGGGCCGCCTGCTACGAGGCGGTGATCGAGATCGCCGATTCCGAGCGGGCCCTGGAGGGCATGCGCCGCGAGGAGGTCACCGCCGCCAGCCTCGCCGCCACCCGCGATCTGCGCGACCGGATCGGCGTCCTGCAGCGCCAGATCAGCAATCTGGAGTTCTGGCGGGCGCAGTAACGGCCCTTCTCCGTCTTCCCGGCGAAAGCCGGGATCCAGATCGAACCCACTACGCGAAGTGGTCTTGGCTAGGCCCCATGCGCGATCGCCCAAACCTCTCCGGATGGATCTGGGCCCTGGCTTTCGCCGGAGAAACGGGTGGGAGAGGAGCCTGCAAATTTTGCGATAGTCACCCGTGCCATCTTGACACCGGCGTCACCCAAAGCCACATGCCGACTCAAGGAACTGCCAAGCAACTGACTGACATCGCTCGGGCCGCCGCAGCGCGCGCCCTATACCGAAACAGGATGTCACCCTCGTTGCCGCCCCAGGTCCCCAGCGGTCGTCGACCCGATCAGGGCAGACGCCAGGCCGCGCCCACGCCTCTGGGCCTCCGCCGGGTTTCCCGCGGAGCGTTCGTACATGGCGGAAAGGGCGCGCTTGGGCGGCTTCTGACGGGAACGTGATCGTTGGGCGTGCGCTGAATCACAGCGCCGACCGACGACGGCGGTCCTTTTCGAAACGGATTTTCTCGGCGCCGCTCTTGCAGAGCTGGCGGTGTCGATTTCGGAGAGCTTGATGAGCAACAATTCCTCGGCCGAGACGGAAGCGCCCGAAGCCACCGGTGGTGACGGTCCTCTGCTCGACCTGACCGATGCCGGCGTAAAGAAGTTCATCAAGCAGGCGAAAGCCCGCGGCTACGTCACGATGGACGAGCTGAACAAGGTGCTGCCGTCCGAGGAAGTCAGTCCCGACGCCATCGAAGACACGCTGGCCATGCTCAGCGAGATGGGCGTCAACGTCGTTGAAGCCGAAGAAGACGCCGAGGGCTCGGAAGGCGGCGAAGTCGCCACCCGTGACGAGAACACCGCCGTCATCACCAGCGACAAGCCGGCCGCCTACGACCGCACCGACGACCCCGTGCGCATGTATCTGCGCGAAATGGGCTCGGTCGAGCTGCTGTCGCGCGAGGGCGAAATCGCCATCGCCAAGCGCATCGAGGCCGGCCGCGACACCATGATCCGCGGCCTGTGCGAGTCGGCCCTGACCTTCGAAGCCATCATGGTGTGGCGCGAGGAACTGGGCACCGGCCGCATCCTGCTGCGTGAAGTGATCGACCTGGAAGCCACCTATGCCGCGATCAACGGCGTGGCCGCCCAGCCGGCCGCCGACGACGAGGAAGGCCCGGCCGAGCCCGTCGACGATGAAGCCGGCGGCGAGCAGAAGGCCGAGGGCGAAGGCGGCGAGGACGAGGACGACTTCGACGACGGCGCCGGGCCCACCGTCAGCGCCATGGAAGGCGAGCTGCGCGAAGGCGTCATGGCCATCCTGGACGCCATCGCCAGCGAGTTCGAAAGCTTCCGCAAGCTGCAGGACAAGCTGGTCGGCAGCCGCCTGAAGGGCGAGGACCTGACCGACGCCGACCGCAAGGCCTATGAAGGCCTGTCGGCGACGATCATCCAGCACCTGAAGACGCTGAAGCTGAACAACAATCGTATCGAGGCTCTGGTCGAGCAGCTCTATGCGATCAACAAGCGCCTGATCGGCCTGGAAGGCCGCCTGCTGCGCCTGGCCGACAGCTACGGCATCAGCCGCGGCGAGTTCCTGAAGGCCTATTTCGGTTCGGAGCTGAACCCGAACTGGGGCGACCAGGTCAAGGGCATGGGCGTGCGCTGGACCAAGTTCGTCGAGAACGACAGCCAGTCGGTGACCGACATCCGTGGCGAGATCGCCGCCCTGGCCACCGAGACCGGCGTGCCGATCGACGACTATCGCCGCATCGTCCAGACGGTGCAGAAGGGCGAGCGCGAGGCCCGTCAGGCCAAGAAGGAGATGGTGGAAGCCAACCTCCGTCTCGTGATCTCGATCGCCAAGAAGTACACCAACCGCGGCCTGCAGTTCCTGGACCTGATCCAGGAAGGCAATATCGGCCTGATGAAGGCGGTCGATAAGTTCGAATACCGTCGCGGCTACAAGTTCTCGACCTACGCCACCTGGTGGATCCGCCAGGCGATCACCCGCTCGATCGCCGACCAGGCCCGGACCATCCGTATCCCGGTGCACATGATCGAGACGATCAACAAGATCGTCCGCACCAGCCGCCAGATGCTGCACGAGATCGGCCGCGAGCCGACCCCGGAAGAGCTGGCCGAAAAGCTGGCCATGCCGCTGGAAAAGGTCCGCAAGGTCCTGAAGATCGCCAAGGAGCCGATCTCGCTCGAAACGCCGATCGGCGACGAGGAAGACAGCCACCTGGGCGACTTCATCGAGGACAAGAACGCCGTCCTGCCGATCGACGCGGCCATCCAGTCCAACCTGCGGGAGACCACCACCCGCGTGCTGGCCTCGCTGACCCCGCGCGAAGAACGCGTGCTGCGCATGCGCTTCGGCATCGGTATGAACACCGACCACACCCTGGAAGAAGTCGGCCAGCAGTTCTCGGTCACCCGCGAACGCATCCGCCAGATCGAAGCCAAGGCCCTGCGCAAGCTGAAGCACCCGAGCCGGTCGCGGAAGCTGCGGAGCTTCCTGGACAGCTAACGATTTAAATGCCGCTGGTCTCCCATCCGAATGTAACGGAGCCAGCGGCTTCAGTACTGCTCTGGCGATATACTGACCTTGCTAAGTTCACGGCGTTGTTGCTCGGACAAAAGCTATGGCTATCGAGCGCTGAGCAACTCGCCGTCCAAGATCCTTACGAGGCGACCCTGCCTGAGCCTTCGGCTAAGGCTTTTTCTGACTTTGCTAGAGCGGATCTTCAGAATGCCGGGCATGCCGACATGCCTGACTTTCAAGAGCAACTTGCAAAGCTTTATGAGACGGTTCGACCCTATCTGTTTGTAAATTGTTGGCACATGTCGGCGGTCGAATCTGTCGCGATGTGGAAAATATATGCTTCAGAGCATGCAGGCATCGCGATAGTGAGCAGCTCTGAGCGAATGGCTCGAGCATTTCGAAAATCGAAACTAGAAGTCCACCTCGGCCAAGTCAGCTATGTGGACCATGAAGCTCAGTTCATGGGGCCCAATCTGTTTGATGTCGCGCTTAAGAAGCGGCTCAGCTATGCCTATGAATCTGAAGCTATATTAATCCATATGTTCGGAAGCGGCGGTAAAATAGGACCGCTTCCTACGCCTCCGCCGGGGGTAGAGGTTGCGTGCAATCTGAACCATCTCATAGAGCGCGTCGTCATTTCACCGGCGGCAGATGTTTGGTTCCTGGAAATGGTCAAGGCGCTATGCCGTAAGATGGGGGTTCGACGTCCGGTCGTGCAATCCCGCCTGCTCGTACCTCCCGCCCGCACTCGCGGTGTAGTGCTGAGAGGACCGGCCAGCCACAACCCGTCAGACGCTTCATCTAATTTGCCTTCCTAGGCCTAGTGCCTAGGACCCATCGTTCCGAGAGCATGGGACGGGCCGGTGTTCGCCAAGGTCGGCGGCAACTCTCCCGGAGGACTGCCCGCCCAGCTGACCCATGGGTCCTAGGCACAAGGCCTAGGAAAGCGGGGTGTTGTTGGATGGTCGGCTTGGGTCCCCGCTTTCGCGGGGATGAGCGGCTAGAGATCAGCTCATATCCCGCACCTTCTCCGCCAGCTTCTCGGCCTGGCGCTCCAGGTCATCGGCCTGCGCCGGCAGCTTGCGCGCCACGTCCAGCAGTTCCTCGTCGGTGACCTCGCGGTTACCCCGGGCGCGGTTGTCGGCGATTTGTTTGGCGCGGTAGGCGGGATCGCGCAGGCGGATGGCTTCTTCGCGCATCTGGCGGGCGCCGGCGCGCATCTGGCCTACGCCCTTGGTCATCTCGACACGCGCCACCTTCATGGCCTGGATCCGGATGCGTTCGCCGTCGCGGCGGGCTTCTTCACCGGCGCGTCGGGCTTCCTCACCGATCCGGCGGGCGTCCTCGGCCGAGAGGCGGGCTTGCTCCGACGCGATGCGGGCGGCGGCTTCGATCTCGCCGCGATGGGCCTCGACTTCGCGGCGGGCGTCCTCGGCGATGCGACGGGTGTCTTCGGCCGACAGGCGGACCAGCTCGGCCTGGGCGCGGGCGTGTTCGGCGCCTTGGCGGGCTTCCTCGATGGCCTTGATGTCGGCGTCGCTCAGCCAGCGGTGCGAGAAGGCGTAGGTCCAGGGACTTGCCGGGGGCGCGGCGGGGGTCGGCGGGGCGGGCGGCGCTTCGGGCGCGGGCGGGGCGGCTTCAGCCGGAGCGGCAGGCGGCGCAGGGGGAGCCGGCGGCGCGCTGGTGATGGCCGGCGGCGTCGGCGGAACGGGCGGGACCGGGGCGACCTGGCGGCTGAGGCCGAAGGCGGCCAGCGGGGTGGCGACGATGGCCAGGGCGGCGACGGTGAGGCCCACGGTCAGCGGGCGGCGGCGTTCGGGCGTGTCGGTCATCAGGCAGGCGATCCTTGTCTTGAGCGTCTTGGCGTCGGCGGCCATCGCAGTGGCGCCGTGCGGGACGGGTGAAGCGGCCAGGCGCACCAGGGTGCGGGCGTAGAGGGTGCGGTCCACGCTGTCGACGGCGGCGGCGTCGGCCGCCTCCTCGGTGCGTTCGGCCAGCACCGCGTGCAGGCGCCAGACCAGCGGGTTGAACCAGAAGATGGCCAGGACCAGCCGTGACAGGATCAGGAAGATCCAGTCGTGGCGGCGCAGGTGGGCCAGTTCGTGAGCCATGATGGCGGGGGCGGTCTGCGGTTCGGCCAGGGTGGCCGGGTCCAGCAGGATGGCGCCCGGCGCGACGCCCCAGCTGAGCGGGCCTGAGACACGGTCTGAGGCGACCAGGCCCGGACGGTCAGCGGGCGACAGGTCCTCGATCGGGGCCAGCCAGGCGGGATCGGTCACGGGCTCGCCCTTGCGGGTCCAGCGCTCCAGGGTGTTGAGGCCCACGGCCAGGCGGCCGCCGATCAGCGCCGCGCCCAGCAGCCACAGGCCGCCGGTGATCGAGGCGGGCGACATCCACCAGGGATAGGGATCCAACTGCGGCGCCGGCCCATCGCCGGTGACGGGCAAGGTCACGACGGGCTCGGCCGGCAGGGGCGGCAAGAGGGCCAGTTCCAGCGGCGGCAGCATGTTCATGATCGCCGGCAGGGCCAGCAGCAGGCAGACCGTGCCGCGCAGGATGTCGACGCGCTCGACCGGGCGGCGGGTCATGTAGCGCGAGCAGATCAGGCCCGCGCCGGCGACCAGGCTGGACTTCACCAGCAGCGAGATCAGCAGGATCCAGGTCATGACTTGGTCTCCACACGCTCGTCGATGAGGGCTTCCAGGGCGGAGGCTTCTTCCGGCGTCAGCCGCTCGCCCATGCCCAGCAGGGCTGTGGCGGCGCTGGCGGCCGAGCCCGCGAAGAAGGTGTCGATCACCCGGCGCAGGGCGCTGACGGCGACCGTCTCGGTCTCCTGCACGGGGCTGAAACGCACGCCGTCCGGGCCGCTGGTCCGCTCGACCAGGCCCTTGGCCTCCAGGCGCGAGAGCATGGTGCGCACGGCGCTGTCGCTGAGTGGATCCGACAGGGCGCTCCGCACCTCGGCGGTCGTGCCGGCCTCGAGCCGGCACAGGGTCTCGAAGACCTCGCGTTCGCGTCTGGGCAGGGCGTCGATCAAGGCAGGCTCCCTCACGTGTCGCTACAGGTGTAGCGCTACGCCTGTAGCGAGGGAAGTGAACTCGGCGTAATGCGTGGATTGCGCTGCACGGCAGCGGTAGCTTGCCCGTCTTAGCGCTCACTCGTGCGGAAAGTGGTCGAATGGATCGGATCGAAGCGATGCGGGTGTTCGTGGCGGCCCTGGAAGAGGGCAGCCTGGCCGGAGCCGGCCGCCGCCTGAACCGCTCGCCGGCCGCGGTCAGCCGCGCCATCGCCTTCCTGGAGCAGCATGTCGGGGCCGAGCTGCTGCACCGCACGACCCGTTCGCTGCGGCTGTCCGAAGCCGGCGAGCGCTACGCCGTCGCCTGCCGCCGCATCCTGACCGACCTGGAGGAGGCGGACCTGGCGGCCCTGGGCGAGCGCTCGGCCCCGCGCGGCATGCTGACCATCACCGCCCCGCCGATCAGCGGCGAGGACGTGCTGCGCCCGATCGTCGATGCGTATCTGGACGCCTATCCGGCCGTGTCGGTGAACCTCGTCCTGCTCGACCGCCACACCAACCTGGTCGAGGAGGGCTTCGATGTCGCCCTGCGGGTGGGCCAGTTGCCGGACAGTTCGCTGGTGGCCACGCGGGTTGGCGGCGACGTGCGGCGGGTGATCGTCGGCGCGCCGCGCTATCTGGACCAGCATCCGCGCATCGACGAGCCGGCGGATCTGGCCAAGCACCAGGTCGTCACCACCACCCATTTCGGCCACGACACCTGGGTGTTCCCGCCCGCGCCGGGCCAGACGATCGCCCGCGCCGTTCACTTCAAGCCCCGCCTGGTGGTCAATAGCGTGCGCGCGGCCCTGGCTTCGGCGGTCGAGGGGCGCGGCGTGACCCGGCTCTACACCTATCACGTGGCCGAGCGGGTGCTGGACGGGAGTCTTCGCATCGTCCTGCGCGACGCCGAGCCCGCGCCGCTACCGGTGCACCTGCTCACGCCCCAGGGCCGCACCGCCACGCCCAAGGTCCGCGCCTTCATCGACTTCGCCGCGCCCCGGCTGCGGGCGGTGTTCGCGCGGCTGTCGGCGGACTCCGAGGTGCTGGCGGGGAGCTGAGAAATCCTTCCTACCCATCGCCGTCATCCCGGACGGCCGAAGGCCGATCCGGGACCCAGGGGCAACCGCATTGCCTTGGCCCCTGGGTCCCGGCTCTCCGTTGCGCTGCGGCCGGGATGACGAGCTTTCATTCCGCCGTTTGACGGAAGGGTGACTGCCTTAAGGCACCCATTCACGCGAAAGGCGATCGATCCGATCTTCCTGCTCATCAGACAACGCCAAGGAGGCAGTCATGAGCAACGAACGGAAAGTCGCCATTATCACCGGGGCCTCGCAAGGCATCGGCGAGGCGCTGGTCAAGGCCTATCGCGACCGCGACTATCGGGTGGTCGCCACTTCGCGATCGATCAAGCAAGGCAGCGACCCGGACATCCTGGCCGTCGCCGGCGACATCGGCGATCCCGACACCGCCGACCGTGTGGTCGCTGAAGCCCTGGCGCGGTTCGGTCGCGTCGACACCCTGGTCAACAACGCCGGGATCTTCATGGCCAAGCCGTTCACGGCCTACACCGCCGAGGACTTCGCCACCAAGACCGCCACCAACCTGGCCGGCTTCTTCCACGTCACCCAGCGGGCGGCCGCGCAGATGCTGAAGCAGGGCAGCGGCCACATCGTCAGCATCACCACCACCCTGACCGACCACGCCCTGGCCGACGTACCCTCGGTGCTGGCCAGCCTGACCAAGGGCGGCATCAACTCGGCCACCAAGTCGCTGGCCATCGAGTTCGCGAACAAGGGCGTGCGGGTCAACGCCGTCTCACCGGGGGTGATCAAGACCCCGATGCACGCCCCCGAAACCCACGCCTTCCTGGCCGGCCTGCATCCGGTGGGTCGCCTGGGCGAGATCCGCGACGTGGTCGAGGCCGTTCTCTACCTCGAGACCGCAGGCTTCGTGACGGGCGAGATCCTGCACGTCGACGGCGGCCAGAGCGCCGGTCACTAGGGGGAGAGCCGCCATGCCGATGGTCACCATCCAAGTCACCCGCCAAGGTTCCGCCCCCGGCCGCTCGGCCGTCACGGCGGACGAGAAGGCTCAGCTGATCGCGGGCGTCAGCCAGCTGTTGCTGGACGTGCTGGGCAAGCCGCTGGACTCGACGTTCGTGGTCATCCAGGAGGTCGAGCTGGAGAACTGGGGCGTGGGCGGCGTGCCCGTGCTCGAATACCGTCGGCGCCAGGCCGCCGGTCAGGTCTAGGAGGTCGTGATGACCACGTCCAACCGCGTGCTCGACCTGTTCGGGATCGAGCTGCCGATCATCCAGGCCCCGATGGCCGGGGCGACCTCGCCGGACATGGTCATCGCCGCCAGCGAGGCAGGGGGCCTGGGCTCCCTGCCCAGCGCGCTCTATTCCGAGGAGCAGCTACGGGCGGCGCTGGATGCGGTGCGGGCGGGGACGAAGAAGCCGATCAACGTCAACTTCTTCAGCCACCAGACCCCGGAGGACGAACCCGCCCGGCAGTCGGCTTGGCGCGAGCGGCTACGGCCCTACTACATCGAGGAAGGCCTCGATCCCGACCAGCCGATCCCCGCCGCTGGCCGCGCGCCGTTCAACGACACCTTCGCCAAGGTGGTCGAGGACTACCGGCCCGAGGTGGTCAGCTTCCACTTCGGCCTGCCGTCGCCGGAGCTGGTCGAGCGGGTCAAGCGCACCGGCGCCAAGGTCATCTCGTCGGCGACGACCGTGGTCGAGGCGCGTTGGCTGGAGGCGCGGGGCGTCGATGCGGTGATCGCCATGGGCTTCGACGCTGGCGGCCATCGCGGGAATTTCCTGACCGACGACATGAGCCAGCAGGTCGGGACCTTCTCGCTGGTCCCCCGGATCGTCGACGCCGTCTCGGTCCCGGTGATCGCGGCCGGCGGCATCGCTGATCGGCGCGGGGTGCTGGCGGCTTTCGCGCTGGGGGCCGAGGCCGCCCAGGTCGGCACGGCCTATCTGTTCACGCCCGAAGCGGCGATCTCGGAGGTCTATCGACAGGCGTTGGCGTCGGCCGAGGAGGCCACCGCCGTGACCAACCTCTTCACCGGCCGCCCGGCGCGGGGGATCGTCAACCGTCTGATGGCCGAGGTCGGTCCGCTGTCGGAGATCGCCCCGCCGTTCCCCACCGCTGGCGCGGCGGTGCTGCCCCTGCGCAAGGCCGCCGAAGCCGGCGGCCGCGGCGACTTCAGCTCCCTCTGGGCCGGCCAGGCGTTCCGCGCCAGCCGGCCGATGGGGGCGGGGGCGCTGACGCGGATGCTGGCTGGCTTTTGAGCCTTCCTGTCATCCCGGCCGTAGCGAAGCGAAGAGCCGGGACCGCAACAAGCTCGGCGCTTCCTGCGGTCCCGGATCGGCGCGCTACGCGCTTGTCCGGGATGACAATGAAGGCGGACTACGCGTTTTCCAGCGTCTTGGCCTGCGGCTGGTGAGCGTCCAGCGCCTCGTTCGGGTCGGCCATCTCGGTGATCGCGCCGGCGAAGCTCAGATACTCGGCGGCGAAGTCCAGCGGCAGGATCTCGACCAGCCAGGTGTTCTCGATCCACACCTCGATGACGTGGAAGTGGCCGCCGCGGTCGCAGACATAGGTCTCCCAGCCCTTGGCCGCGGCCTTGGCCATGACCTCTTCGCGAGCCATCGAGACGCTGAGGGCGAAGTGGGTCGGCGAGCGGCGATCGGCGCCTTCGGCCTGGCGCACGAAGATCGAGCCGGGCTCGCCGTTCGGGACCATGACGCTGCCGGCCGGATAGATCTCGATGGCGGTGCCCATGCCGTCGGCCTTGAACACCATGAAGCTGCCGGGATTGGGCGGGAAGTCGACGACGACGCCGCCCATGATGTCGGCGAAGAACTCGGCCGCGCCCTGGGGGGCGGCGGCGCTGACGGACAGGTGGTGGATCATTGGAGTGCTGCTCTGCGTGATGAAGGCGCAACCGTCCGCGCGGCGCGCAACAGCCGTCGCGCGCGTTCGGGATACGCTGATGATGGAAAATCGAACGGCGTTACTTCGCCGAGGTCGCGCGGTGTACGGGCGACCGAGGTAAGTCTCAACTTACAAGATTGTCATGAGGCGGATTTAACCCTGCGAAGCGCGACAGGGGATGGGTAGTCCAAGCCTTCGCGCGACGTCTCGGCGGCCGCGACCGGGGCGGCCGGCGACGAGACCAGGCGACAAAATCAGCCGTGAGCGGCGTCCGGGCGGGCGTAAGGCGCGGCTTCCAGGGCGCGAGCCACGGTGGCGATCAGCTCCTCGCGGCGGATCGGCTTGGCCACGTGGTCGTCCATGCCGGCGGCGCGGCAGCGGGCGATCTGCTCGGGCAGGACGTCGGCGCTGAGCGCCACGATCGGGATGGCCGCGACCGGGCCGGGCAGGGCGCGAATGGCGCGGGTGGCGGCCAGGCCGTCCATCCCCGGCATGTGCACGTCCATCAAGACGAGGTCGAAGTCGCCTGACTGCACGGCGTCCAGCGCCTGATGGCCGTCGTCGGCGGTGACCACCTCGCAGCCGGCCAGGGTCAGCAGGGCCTTGCCCAGCTCGCGGTTCATCGGGTGGTCGTCGACCAGCAGCACGCGGGCCGCGCGCTCGGGCGTCTCGGCGGCCGGACCGTCGGACGGCAGCGGCAGGATCGCCGGCTCGGCGGCCAGGGTGATCCAGAAGCGCGCGCCATGGCCCAGCTGGCTCTCGACGCCGATCGAACCGCCCATGCGGCTGACCAGGGCCTTGCTGATCGCCAGGCCCAGGCCCGTGCCGCCATAGCTGCGGCTGATCGAGCTGTCGGCCTGGCTGAAGCGCTGGAACAGGCGCGCCTGCACCTCGGGCGCGATGCCGATGCCGGTGTCGACCACCTCGAACCGCAGCAGGCCCGGCGTGGGACCGGCCGTCAGGCGCACGGTGACGCCGCCTTCGGACGTGAACTTCAGGGCGTTGGCCAAGAGGTTCAGCAGCACCTGGCGTAGACGGGTCTCGTCCAGCGACAGCGGCTGGTCGACGTCGCCTTCGCCCTCGGCGGTGCAGACGGTGCGTAGATACAGGCCCTTGGCCGCCGCCTCGGGGGCGATGATGGCCACGGCGTCGCGCAGCAGGGCCGACGGCGAGGCGGGGGTCAGGGTCAAATCGAGGCGACCGGCCTCGACCTTGGCGAAGTCCAGGAGGTCGCCGACGATCTCGGCCAGCGAGCGGCCGGCGCGGCCGACCAGGTCCAGGCGGCGGCGGTTCTCGGGCGACAGCTGCGGATCGTCGGCGACCAGCGAGGCGAAGCCCAGGATGCTGTTCAGCGGCGTGCGGATCTCGTGGCTGATGGTCGCCAGGAAGTCGGACTTGGCCTGGCTGGCGGCCTGGGCGCGGGCCTGGGCGGCGCGGGCGGCGGCCTGACGGCGCAGCAGCAGGGCTTGCAGGCGCGCCTGGCGGCTCAAGGCCAGGGCGGCCACGAAGCTGACGGCGTACAGCACGACGTGGAACAGCAGGGCATGGCGCAGCGGGCCCAGGGCGATCTTGATGTCGATGCCGGTGCGATGGAGCACGGCCGGAATGGCCACGGCCAGCGAGGTGGTGACGATCACCGCCACCGCGCGCGGCCCGCCTCGGAACGCGGCCAGCAAGGCGGGAGCGAACAGCAGCACTTGCAGGCTGGCGTCGTTGACGAACACCCAGGACGAGGCCCCGATCACCATCAGCAGGGTGGCGGCGGCCTCCAGCGGGCGCACGTGGTAGCCTTCGCGATGACGGTGGTCGGTCAGGATCAGGATCACCGGAAGGATGACCGCCACGCCCAGCACGTTGGACGCCGTCCAGTCCTCCCAGCCCTTGAAGAAGGGCCCGCCTCGGCTGGCGACCAGCATGCCGTGGACCAGGATCGAGCCGATGGCCGTCACCAGCGAGGCGACGACGATGACCAGGAACAGGCTGCGCGGGTCGCGCACCCGGGTCGGCACGCGCATCCAGCGCAGCAGCGCCGCCGTGCCGGCCGTCTGGATCGTGTCCAGCACGGTGACGATCATGACGAAGCGCAGCGGCGCGCCGATCAGCAGCTCCACGACGATGTGCAGCACGCCGGTGGCGACCATGAAGCTCAGCGCCTGGCGCCGGTTCAGGATCATGAAGGCGGCGATGGCGACCGCATTGGCCGTCCAGATCGTGGGGATGTTGTGCGTGGCGCCGGCCAGGAACAGGCTGTAGGCGAGCCCGGCGACATAGGCGCAGGTCAAGGCGATCGGCTTGGCCGACCCCTGGAACGCCGCCCCCCGCTGCACGCCCACGCTCACTTCGCCCCACCTCTCCCCGATGGTCTAAGGATGCGACTATGCGTCGCAAAACGTCGGTGTTTCGTTAAGGCGAGCACGGGGGGAATTTGGGCGCTGGACCCCGGTGCTGGCTGTGCAAAGCTGCACCTTATGGGCGAGCTGCCCGAGTTCAGCGAAATCACCCCCAACCACCGACCATCCCCGCGAAAGCGGGGACCCAAGCTGGTTCTCAGGATGGGGCAAGGCCGAGCGATGATCCGCTGACTCGGCTTGGATCCCCGCCTTCGCGGGGAAAATCGGGGAAGGGGTGGCTCAGAGCCGCGTGCCTAACCCCGCCGCCCAAACACGTCCGCCAGCGCCCGGCACGTGGCCTTCGCCTTGCCAGCTTCATCAAACAGCAGCGGCTGGTCCTTCGGGCGCTGGCCGGAATCTCCCCGCAGCCAGGTGTTGTCGTCGCGCAGGCCCCAGATGGTGAAGGCGAAGCGCTGGCGGGCGGGGAGGGCCATGAAGGCTTCCGCGACCTCGGCGTATTTGGCGACCTGGCGCTTGACGCGGTCGCCGGGGATGGCCGGGACGTAGTGGTCGCCCAGCGAGATATCCAGCTCTGACAGATGGATCGGCAGGCCGAAGTTGGCCAGGTCGCGCAGGGCCTCAGCGACCGCGCCCTGGGGCAGGTCGTAGTCGATGTGGGTCTGGGTGCCGATCCCGCTGAGCGGCGCGCCGCGCTTCAAGAGGCGCTCGATCAGCCGCATGAAGGTGGCGCGTTTGTTGGGCTTCAGTTCCAGGTGGTAGTCGTTGAGGAACAGCACCGCGTTTGGATCGGCCTCGTGGGCGTGCTCCAGGGCCAGGGCGATGTGGTCGTCCGAGCCTAGGTTCCGGCTCCACAGGCTGTCGCGCAGGCGCTCGCCGTCGTCGGCCACCGGTTCGTTGACCACGTCCCAGCTGCGGGCCACGCCCTTGTAGCGTCCGGCCACGGCCAGGATGTAGTTGCGATAGGCGTCGGCGAATGGCTTGCCTCGACCGTCCAGGCGCTTGAAGGCCTCGTTCTCGTTGGCGAACCAGATCAGCGAGTGGCCGTGCAGGGCCATGTCGCGAGCCTTGGCGAACGAGGCGATGCTGTCGGGCCGGTCGAACTGGAAACCGCCGTCGTCGCGCAGGATGTATTCCATCTTCATCTCCCACTCGGCGGTGAGTTGGGAGAACTGCTCGCCGAGAAGGTCGGCGTATTCGGGCTCGTGCAGCCAGCGTTCCTGGACGCAGCAGCCGATCGGGAAGGGCGTCAGGGTCCGCAGCGGCGGGGGCGGCGTCACGGCCGGCTGGCTCTTGGCCCCCTGGCTGCAGGCGGTGAGGGCCAGCGCCGAGGCGATCGCGGAGCGGCGGGTCAGCCGCGTCATCGTGTTTACCGGCCGCCCATGGCGGCGCGGCGGATGCTGACCTCGTCCATCTGGGCGGCTTCGAACTGGCCCAGCTTCTTGGCCGCCAGCACCTTGGCCTGCTCGGCGACGTGCTCGTATTTCTTGAGGTTTTCGAAGGCTTCCGACAGGGCGTCGCGGGCGCCGATTTCCTCGGCCTGGCATTGCTCGATCTGCACCAGCATGTCGGCGCGGCGGCGCTTGTAGCCCTCGCGGTAGCCGATCATGTACCAGCCGGCCTGGGCGTCGCCCTCGGCGTTCTTGGCTTCGGCTTCCGCCTCGGCGTCCAGCATGGTGATGCGCAGTTCGGCCGCCATGCGGCGCTCATTGATCTCGGCGAGGCGCTTTTGCAGCGTCTCGACCTCGTGGTTCGAGATGCGGATCAGCGAGGCGGCCCACTTGGTCATCAGTACTCACTCGCCAGGATGTGCCCCAGATGACCGAAAGAGTCGTCCAGAGAGGTTGCTTCTTCCTTATCCTGGCTAAGGAAGGCCTCGATTGCGGGATTGAGCCGGATCGCGCGGTCGACCGTCGGGTCGGCCCCGGCGCGATAGGCGCCGATGCGGATCAGCTCTTCCATGTTGGCGTAGGCGGCCATCACCTGGCGCGCGCCCTTGACGATGTCGCGCTCGTGCGGGTGCTGGCAGCCCGGCATGGTCCGGCTGATCGACTTCAGGACGTTGATCGCCGGGAAGCGGCCGCGCTCGGCGATGGCGCGCTCCATGACGATGTGGCCGTCCAGGATACCGCGCGTGGCGTCGGCGATCGGCTCGTTGTGGTCGTCGCCATCAACCAGGACGGTGAAGAGGGCGGTGATCGGCGCGGCCGTGGTGCCGTCCGGGCGGATCGGACCGGGACCGGCGCGTTCCAAGAGCTTGGGCAGCTCGGTGAAGACGGTGGGCGTATAGCCCTTGGTGGTCGGCGGCTCGCCGGCGGCCAGGCCAATCTCGCGCTGGGCCATGGCGAAGCGGGTCACCGAGTCCATCAGGCACAGGACTTCCTGATCCTGGTCGCGCATGTACTCGCTGATCGCCAGGGTCATGTAAGCGGCCTGGCGGCGGGTCAGGGCCGGCTCGTCCGAGGTGGCGACGACGACGACGGCGCGGCGCAGGCCGTCCTCGCCCAGGGTCTCTTCCACGAACTCGCGGACCTCGCGGCCCCGTTCGCCGATCAGGCCGACGACGACGGCGTCGCAGGTGGCCTCCTTGGCCAGCATCGACAGCAGCACCGACTTGCCGACGCCCGAGCCGGCGAAGATGCCCAGGCGCTGGCCCCGGCAGGTGGTGGTGAAGACGTTCATCGAGCGCACGCCCAGGTCCAGGCGCTCGCCCACCCGGCCGCGGGCGTGGGCCGGCGGCGGAGAGGTCTTCAGCGGATAGGGGATCTCGCCCTGGGGCAGCGGGCCCAGGCCGTCGATGGGCTCGCCGAAGGCGTTGATGATGCGGCCCAGCCAGGCCTTGGTCGGACGGACCACGGCGCCTTCGGGCATGATGCGGATCTCCGCGCCCGGGCCGACGCCCTCGACGGGGCCGAACGGCATCAGCAGGGCGCGAGCCTCGCGGAAGCCGACGACCTCGGCCGGCAGGGGCTTCTGGCCCAGGCGCTCGATCTCGACGCGGGCCCCGACCGACAGCCGGGTCAGGCCGCCGCGCACCTCGATCAGCAGACCGTTCACGGCGGCCACGCGGCCGTAGATGGTCAGCGGATCGATACGGTCGACGGCGGCGATGAGGCTACGCAAGACGGCTCCTGAAGTGCATGGCCAGACTCTGCGATCGTGGTTAATCAGGTATGAAATTACGGCCTGGTGGGCGGCTTTGCCGGTGCGACCAATTGGTCGGTGAAGAACCGGGTGACCGCCGTGTTGAAGTCCTTGTGAAAGGCCACGCGGTCGAAGCCGGGGGCGCTGACGCACAGGATCTCGACGTCCTTGGCGGTGGTGCAGGGCGTCAGGAAGTCGAAATGCCGCGCCCCTTTGACGACCCGGTAGTCGTGCGGGCGGCGCAGGTTCCTGTGGACGAACTCGGCATAGTCGTCGCCGGGCAGAACCTCGTCGTCGGCCGCCTTCCAGAGTTGCAGCGGGACCTTGATCCCCTTCAGCCCATCCTTGCCGAACGCGAAGCCCAGGGCGGGCGCGGCCGAGACCACGGCCTTGATGCGGGAGTCATGCGCCCACTTGGCGGTCAGGATGTCGGCTGGGATCGGGTGGCTGGCGGTCAGCTTGCAGTCGTAGTTGGCCGGGTGGACTTTGCAGTGGCTGGGCACCCGGCCCATGTCCGGCTCACCGCCCGCCGCCGCCAGCACTGTGAAGCCACCCGACGAGAAGCCGAACGCCCCGACCCTGCTCGGATCCAGCTTGGCCTTCAGCGGCGAGGCGTCCAACATCCACCCGATCAGGTTCGACAGCGCCGCCGGGCGATCGGCCATGGCCGTGGCGCGGCTCTGGTCCTTGTAGTTGTCGCCGGGGTGGGTCAGGGCGGCGACCACGAAGCCGGCCTCCGCCAGCGCCTGGGCGGTGTCGGCATGACCGCCGAAGAACCCGCCGTTGCCGTGCGACATGACGATCAACGGCAGGCGCTCGCCGGTGATCGGCGCGCCGGCCGCCACCGTGTGGCCCCAGGCGCCCAGGGCCATGAAGCTGGGCGCGGCGTCGGTGGGATACCAGACCCCGACCTCGACCGGCGGCGCGTTCGGGCGGGGCTCCTGCAGCACCATGAAACCGGCGTTGGCGGCGAGGGCGGGGGAGGAAACGGCGGCCGCGATCACGGCGGCGGCGAAGAAATGGCGGAGCGACATGGCGGTCCTTCAGCGAGTGACGATGACGCCGCTGTGACCGCCGGGCCGCCGCCTCGCCAGGGCGTTTGCGCGAATGGGCGAATGGGTTCGCGGGCGGGCGGATGGGTTGCAGCTTGCGGGTATCGAGAAAGTTGTGTTCCTGTTATGTTCTATTTGAGAGCTAGCGATGGCTGTTGGTCCGGCCTTGCATGTTTGTATCTAATTGGATACGTTTCCGTGGTCGATGTTCTGGAAACCAAGGCCTTTATCGATTGGGTTGATGCTCTGCGAGACAGGCAGGCGCGCAACCTGGTCATCGGTCGTCTGTATCGTCTTCAGCGCGGTCTGTTCGGTGATGCGAGACCTGTTGGCGGCGGCGTCAGCGAACTGCGCATCCATGTTGGTCCCGGCTATCGCATCTACTTCGTCCGCCGAGGCGAACTCGTGGTGGTGCTGCTTTCGGGTGGCGACAAGGGTTCGCAGGCAGCGGATATCGAACGCGCAAAGGCGATGGCGGAAGCGCTCCAGGCGAGCGATTTGACGTCGTTGCGGATCTTCGGAGCAGACCCATGACGCTGGAATTGAGGCGTTTCGATCCCGCGAACTATCTCGAGGACGACGAGGATCTGGCGATTTTCCTGACTGACTGCCTGGAGAGCGGCCATACGGGCGTCATTCTCGACGCGTTGTCCGTGGCCGCTCGCGTGAAGGGTATGACCGAGGTCGCCGAGAAGGCCGGGTTAGGTCGCGAGAGCCTGTACAAGGCCCTGAAGGACGGCGCCTCGCCGCGGTTCGACACCGTGCTGCGGGTCATTCAGGCGCTGGGGCTGAAGCTGACCGTCTCCAAGGCGTCCGAAGCGGATGGCGACGCTGGCGACGAGGCCGCCGCCTGACCTCTGGCGACTCCGCGTAACGGCGATCTATACGAGGGATATGACCGCCGCTTCCAATCCGCCGCTGCTGGGGACCGCCCGTGAATGGGCGGCAGACCTGGCCGTGGGCGTGGGCGTCGGGTTGCTGCTCGGGCTGATGGGGCCGTTCGGGAGCTTCTTCAACGATAACCCGCCGCTGCGGATCGCCTACTGGGTCGGGACCACCTGCAGCGGCATGGTGTTCTTCGGGATCCTGACGCGGCTGGCCGCGGCGGGCGCGCTGCGGTTCGGTGTTCCGGACTGGGCCATCGTCCCGCCGGTCATCTTGCTAGGCAGCGCGATCCAGGGCTTGCCGCTGCGGGCCGTGGCGATCGCCATCTGGCCGCAGATCCAGCGGGCCGTGCCGCCGCTGGAATGGTACGGGCAGTGCGTGGCCATCACGACGCCGATCGTCCTGGCCTACTACTTCCTCCGCGTACGAGCGCACACGCGGGCGCTCACGCATACGCCCGCGCGCGAGGGGCTGGTCCCGGTGGCCGCGCCGGCGCCCGATCCGGGGGCGGTGCTCTATCTGAAGATGGAGGACCACTATGTCCGGATCCGCACCGAGCATGGCTCGCGGCTGGAGATGGGGCCGCTGGGGCGGGTGACGTCCGGCCTGTCCGGGATCGAGGGGCTGCAGGTTCACCGCTCGTGGTGGGTGGCGCGTCGGGCGATCGTGGGCGTGGAGCGCGATGGTCGGAACCTTCGGCTGAAGCTCGTGGACGGCGAAACCGCGCCGGTCAGCCGGGCCTCGGTGGCCAAGCTGCGGGCCGCCGGCTGGCTGGCCGAAGAAAATCCCGCCTGAGGGCTGCGGCGGGGCGTCGCGGCCTCGTCGAAACAGCCAAGCTTCAACCTGCGGATCGCCACCCGCAAAGCGCGAGCATGGCGTTCAAATTCCCGCGACGGAACGCCGCAATCTCGCCTCATGAGCGAACGGAAAGGCAGCTGAGCCTTACTGGCGTAACGCCGTTCGGATCGTTGCAAGCGCACGGATTTTAGGGATCTTTACCGCCGAATTAGGGGTTTCTCAGAGGCCCCTGCGACGCCTGCGACCAATGTGACCAAGGGCCCGCGGGCCGCTTGCACCCGATTCGCAAATCAGATTAACCATTCGGCCAACGGAAACATTCACCATTAACCAGTCTTAAATTAACTCTACGCCACAGTGGCCGCAGGGTTTATCGGCGGACTTCCGCCTAAGACGTTCGAATACGCCAGCTTTGGCGTGGAGGGGCTCATGCGCGTACTGTTGATCGAGGATGACAGCGCGACGGCGCAGACCATCGAACTGATGCTGAAGTCTGAAGGCTTCAACGTCTATACGACGGATCTGGGTGAGGAAGGCGTCGATCTGGGCAAGATCTACGACTACGATCTCATCCTGCTCGACCTCAATCTTCCGGATATGAGCGGCATTGATGTTCTGCGCACCCTGCGGGTCGCGAAGATCAACACGCCGATCATGATCCTGTCGGGCTCGTCGGAAATCGACACGAAGGTGAAGACCTTCTCGGGCGGCGCCGACGACTACATGACCAAGCCGTTCCACAAGGACGAAATGATCGCCCGCATCCACGCGGTGGTTCGTCGTTCGAAGGGTCACGCTCAATCGGTCATCAAGACCGGCGACATCATCGTGAACCTGGACGCCAAGACGGTCGAAGTGAACGGCAACCGCGTTCACCTGACCGGCAAAGAGTACCAGATGCTCGAGCTGCTCTCCCTGCGTAAGGGCACGACCCTGACCAAGGAAATGTTCCTGAACCACCTGTACGGCGGCATGGACGAGCCCGAGCTGAAGATCATCGACGTCTTCATCTGCAAGCTGCGCAAGAAGCTGGCGGCCTCGGCCCATGGCAAGCACCACATCGAGACGGTCTGGGGCCGCGGCTACGTGCTGCGCGACCCGAACGAAGCGGTCAACGCCGCCTAAGGTCTCCAAGTTTCAGTAAGCGTAACAGTAAAAGCGTACCCAAGACGCCCACCGGAAACGGTGGGCGTTTTCTTTTATCGATCATATGGTTACGCTTCGGCCGTTAACCGACGTTAACCATGCCGTGACAAATCGACCGAAGCGCCGAATAGTTCTTGCCGCCGAGGGCGCGCCTGAGCATGTTCCGGCCCGACAGTTGCTGGGGGGCTTCTCGGCCGTGTCATTTTGACTTGCGCGGCATCGAACCGACGGGGGCACGATGCAGGAATTTGATCCGCGACGCAGCGCAACGCGCTGGGCGCCGAGGGTTTTCACCGCCGTGGCCGGCCTTGCCGCCTTGAGCCTGGGCTGGAAGCTGACCGCCGATGACGCCAAGACTCCGGGCGCGGAGAAGGCCGCGCTGGATCCCGCCGCCCTGGTCGCCCTGCAACACGTCGCCTTCGCCAGCGCCGAGGCTCAGCCCGGCTTCGAGCGTCCCGAGAACGTCGCCGTCAAGGTTCGTCCGGGTGAGACCTTGCAAGGCGCCGTGCAGCGCGCCGGCGTCGCCCCGGAAGACGCCCAGGCCGTGGTCGCCACCCTGCAAGGCGCGATCGACACCGTGAACATCAAGGCCGGCATGGCCTTCGAGGCCGCCATCGCCCAGCGTCGCGGCCAGCGTGGCCCGGCCCGCCTGATCGGCCTGTCCATGCGGGCCAGCCCGTCCTCGACCCTGACCGTCTCGCGCACCTTCGACGGCGCCATGCGCCTGCGCGAGCTGGAGGAAAAGGTCCGCGACGAGCAGAAGGTGGCGTGCGGCGAGATGAACGGCTCGTTCTACGAGAGCGTGGCCAATGTCGGCGGCACGCCGGCCATCATCAGCCAGGCGGCCAAGCTGTTCTCGCACAAGATCGACTTCTCGCGCGACATCAAGGAAGGCGACCGCTTCTGCCTGGTGTTCGACCGCAAGGTCACCGAGAGCGGCCGCACCATCGAGGCCGGCGATCTCGAATATGCCGAGGTCAAGGGCCAGAAGTTCTACGCCTTCGACCGGAAAGACAGCGACGGCAAGAGCCAGTTCTTCGACGAGTTTGGCAAGAACATCAAAGGCTTCCTGCTGCGCACGCCGGTGGACGGCGCGCGGATCACCTCGGTGTTCGGCACCCGCAAGCACCCGGTGCTGGGCTACACCCGCGCCCACAAGGGCGTCGACTTCGGGGCCGGCACCGGCACCCCGATCCTGGCCGCCGGCGACGGCGTCGTGCTGGAGGCCCGCCGCTGGAGCGGCTACGGCAACTGGCTGCGCATCCGCCATTCGGGCCAGTGGGACACCGGCTATGGCCACATCTCGCGTTACGCGCCGGGCATCCGCGCCGGCACGCGCGTGCGCCAGGGCCAGGTCGTGGCCTATGTCGGCTCGACGGGTCTGGCGACCGGTCCGCATCTGCACTACGAGGTCTGGCTGAAGGGCGAGCGGGTCAATCCGATCGGCGCCAAGGTGCCGCAAGGCACCATCCTGGCGGGCTCGGAACTGGCCTCGTTCAAGTCGCAGAAGTCGCGCATCGACCGCATGCTGGCGGCCGGCGGCGAGGCGGTCAGCGGCGAGGACACCCCGAAGCTGGCCCAGGCCGACCTGGACAAGGTCAAGCTGCGCTAGGACGAGCCAGAGCGGTTGCGCGGTAGGCGTGATCGGCTATTCAGGCGGCATGGACAACGTCACCGCTCGCGTCGCCGCGCAGTACACGGCCTATAGCTATCCTGAGGCCTTCGCCGACCTGGATGTCAGGATGAAGGCCGGCCACGTCGACTTCGGCGACCCTGCGTATTTCGGGCCGATGTTCTGGCCCGAGGGGCGGTCGACGCCGCCGCGGATCCTGGTGGCGGGTTGCGGCACCGTCCAGGCCTCGGTGATCGCCTACTCGAACCCGGATTCCCAGGTTGTCGGCATCGACATCTCCGACGCCAGCCTGGGGCACCAGCGCTATCTGCGCGAAACGTTCGGCCTGAAAAATCTCGAGCTCTATCAAGGCGACCTGCGTGACGTCGGCAAGATCGGCGGGACGTTCGACCTGATCGTCTCGACGGGCGTGCTGCACCACATGGCCGATCCGGCCTCGGGGCTGTCGGCCCTGAAGTCGGTGCTGTCGCCCGACGGCGCCATGTTCATCATGCTCTACGCCTCGATCGGCCGCGCCGGCGTCTATCTGGTGCAGGACGCGCTTCGGCGCATGGGGGTGTCCCAGACCCCCGAGGACGTGGCCTTCGTAAGGGCGCTGCTCGACAAGCTGCCGCCCGGCCATCCCGTGCAGTGGTACCGCAGCTGCGCGACGGACCTGAGCTATGACGCGGGGATCGTGGATACGTTCCTGCATCCTCAGGACCGCGCCTACGACGTGTCGCAGATCATGGACTGGGTCAAAGGCGTCGGCCTGGGGTTCCAGTCGTGGATGGAGAACGCCCGGTACGAGCCCTATGCCCACCTGCCGGACATCGCGTCCAGGCTGGAGGCGCTGCCCGACGAGGATCGCTGGGCGGCGGTCGAGGCCCTTCTGGGCACGGCGATGCGCCACATGTTCATTCTGCGCCATCCTGACCGTGTGCATCGGGTGTCGTTCGAGGGGGATGACTACCTGGCGTATCGGCCCCGCGCTTTTCCCGACGCGTCGGTCGGTGTGCAGGATGGCCAGCGGCTGATCATCCGGGGATCCGCGGGCTTCCCCGTGAGCGAGGCCGAGACGCTTGTCTTCCCCTGGTGCGACGGTTCGCGAACGATCGCGGCAATGGAGGCGGACCCGGTTCTCGCCGGGTACGATCCGGCCGAACGCCGGGCGTTCCTCAAGGAACACTTCCAGCGGATGTGGCGTGTGGGTCTGATGATGTTCCAGCGCTAGCGGGCTAGCCCACCGCCGCCTGGATCCCCGCCAGCAGGTTCGCGGCGGTGATCGGCTTGGACACGTGCAAGTCCGCGCCCGCCGCCAGTGTCTGCTCCCGGTGGACGGTCAGGGCGTTGGCGCTGAGCATGATGATCGGGGTGCGGGCCGCGCCGGCCTCCAGCTCCAGGGCGCGGATGGCGCGGGTGGCGGCCAGGCCGTCCATACGCGGCATCTGCATGTCCATCAGCACGACGTCGAAGGTCCCGGCCTTGAAGGCGTCGATCGCCTCCAGCCCGTCGCCCACCGTGACCACCTCCGCGCCCTGGGTGGCCAGGATCAGCTGGGCGACGCGCTGGTTGGTCGGGTGATCCTCGACCAGCAGCACGCGCAGAGGGGCGTCGGAAGGCTCGATGGCGTCGGTCGACGTCTCGCGCACCTCCGGCGTCGCATCGATCGGCAACAGCGGCAGGAAGACGGTGAAGCGGCTGCCGGCGCCGGGCGTCGAGACCGCCGAGATCCGTCCGCCCATCATCTCGACCAGCGAATGGCAGATCGCCAGGCCCAGGCCCGTGCCGCCGAACCGGCGGCTGATCGAGGCGTCGGCCTGGTGGAAGCGGGCGAACAGGCCCGCGGCGTGCTCGGCGTCGAAGCCGATGCCGGTGTCCTCGACCTCCAGGGTCAGGCCCGCTGCCTGCGTGGCGACGCGGAAGGTGACGCCGCCGTCTTCCGTGAACTTGATGGCGTTGGACAGCAGGTTGCCGACCACCTGGCCGATGCGCGTGCCGTCGCCCAGGTAACGGCCGCGCACCTCGCCCTCGACCTGGAAGGACAGGCCCTTCTCCTCGGCGCGGTGGCGCATGACCTCGATGCCGGGGCGCAGGGTCTGGTCCAGGCAGAACGCGCGCTCTTCCAGCCGCAGCTGGCCGGCCTCGATCTTGGCGACATCCAGGAAGTCCGAGACCAGCCGCTCCAGTGTGGCGCCGCTGTCGCGGATCAGCCCGACCATCTCGGCCTGATCAGCGTTGAGCGGCGTGCGCGACAGGGCGTCGACGATGCCGATCACGCCGTTCAGCGGCGTGCGGATCTCGTGGCTGATATTGGCCAGGAAGTCGGTCTTGGCGCGGTTGGAGGCCTCGGCGGCGGCCTTGGCCTCGACCAGGGCGCGCTCGGCCTCCACCCGTTCGGTGACGTCGCGGGCCACGCCATAGATGCGGTCGCCCAGCCGCTGGGCCCGCCATTCGAAGGTCAGGTAGTGGCCGTCCTTGTGCCGGTAGCGGTTGGTGTAGCCGACGACCGCATCGCCATCCTTGCGGTTCTCGACCTCGATGACGCTGCTCAGCGTGCCGGGCATGTCCTCGGGATGGACCAGGCGCAGCAGCTTCTGGCCTTCCATCTCCTTGGGGTCGTGACCCAGCTTGGTCAGCCACGAGCCGCTGGCCTTGAGCACGCGGCCCTCGATGTCGCGGATGATCAGCAGGTCCAGCGAGACGTCGAAGAAGGCGATGATGTCCTCGGACAGGGTCTTGTGGACGGCCGTCTGGGTCATCGCGACCAGGTCCCTCGCTGACATCGAAAGCTAGAACATCGATATCAGTGACGCTTGAGTAGCGTGACAACCCTGGGAAGATTGCCTGAGAAGACTTGTAGCCTGCGGCGAAATGTCTCCGTGAAGAACGATGTTATTCAAAGTCGTTCAACGAATATTTCCATGAACGCCCGGCTGTGGTCGTGATTGAAGCGCGCCGCCCTGCGCCCTAGAAGCGGCGCTTCGACCGCCCTTCGAGACGCCTTGCTTGTCCAGTTCCTCCGCCGACCTCTATCGCGACAAGCGTTTCGTCATCGGCATGGCCGTGCTGTGCTGCCTGCTGTGGGGCAGCGCGTTTCCGGCGGTGAAGGCCGGCTACGCCCTGCTGCATGTGGCCAAGACCGACACGGCGACGCAGATGCTGTTCGCCGGCTGGCGGTTCCTGGCAGCGGGGCTGATCCTGCTGGTCCTGGCGCTGGTCAATCGCAAGCCCGTCGCCATTCCGCGCGATCAGGTCGGACGGATCGTCGGCCTGGGCCTGTTTCAGACCACCGTGCAGTACGTGTTCTTCTATGTCGGCCTGGCCCACGCCACCGGCGTGAAGTCGTCGATCATGAACGCCACCGGCGCGTTCTTCGGCGTGATCCTGGCCCACTTCCTGTTCGAGGACGACCGCCTGACCCCGCGCAAGGTCGCCGGCTGCCTGCTGGGCTTCGCCGGCGTGCTGGCCGTGAACCTTGGCGGCAAGGGGCTGGACTTTGAGTTCAGCCTGCTGGGCGAAGGCTTCGTGGTCATCGCCGCCGCCGTGCTGGCCGCGGGCTCGATCTGGGGCAAGGCCATCTCGCGGACGATCGACCCGATGGTGATGACGGGCTGGCAGCTGGCCATCGGCGGGGCGGCCTTGCTGGCGATCGGCGAGGTCGCGGGCGGACATCTGGGCGGCTTCGACGCGCGGTCGCTGACCCTGCTGGCCTATATGGCGGCGCTGTCGGCGGCCGCTTTCGCGCTGTGGAGCCTGCTGATCAAGCACAACCCCGTCGGCATGCTGGCGGTGTTCAACTTCCTGATCCCGGTGTTCGGGGTGCTGCTGTCGGCGGTGTTCCTGCATGAGCCGGTGCTGGCCTGGAAGAACGCCGCCGCCCTGGCGCTGGTGTGCGCGGGGATCTGGCTGGTGACGCGCAAACCCCAGGCCAAACCCCAATAAACCGCTCATCCCCGCGAAAGCGGGGACCCAAGCGGCCCTTCAGGATTTGGCGCGGCCGAACTCCAATCTTCGGACTCGGCTTGGGTCCCCGCTTTCGCGGGGATGAGCGGTGTGGGAGTCAGTTGACGCCAGCGACGGCCAACAACGCCGCCAGCCCAACCTGCATCCCCTTCACGCTGTCGGCCTTCTCGACGTCGATCCATTCGTCCAGGGCGTGGGCGCGGCCGGCCTTGCCGCCGGCGCCGATGGTGACGGCGGGGATGCCGAGGCTCATCGGCACGTTGCTGTCGGTCGAGCTGTCCTCGTGCTGGGGCGTGAAGCCCAGGGCGGTGATCGCGCCCGCCGTCAGCTTCACGATCTCCGCCGTCTGGGGCGTGTTCCCCGCCGGGCGTTCGCCGATCACCTTGGCCTCGTAGCTGATCTTGCCGTTGCGGGTGTCGCGCGCGGCGTTCTCGCCGGCGACGACCTTGTCCAGGATGCCGATGAAGGTCTGGTCCAGCTTGGCCAGTTCGGCGGCGCTTTCCGAGCGCATGTCGAACTCCATGAACACCGCGTTCGGGATCGAGTTCACTGAGGTGCCGCCGCCCGTGACGCTGGCCGAATAGGTCACCTTCGGGGCCTTCGGTGCCTGTACGGCGTAGAGGTCGACCACGGCCTGGCTCATCGCCGCCATCGGATTGACGATGCCGAACGCGCCGTAGCTGTGGCCGCCCGGACCCTTGAAGGTGACGCGATAGCGCTTGGAGCCCACGCCCTTGTCGACGATCCGCGACGGGTCCGAGCCGTCCATCGAGAAGAAGGCGCTGATCCGACCCTTGTACGGACCCTTGTTGAACAGGAACCGCGTGCCGCGCAGGTCGCCGGGGCCTTCCTCGCCGACATTGCCGACGAACAGAATGTCGCTCTTGGTCTTGACGCCCGCCGCGTCCAGGGCGCGCAGATAGGCCAGCAGGGTAGCCAGGGACCGGGTGTCGTCGCCAATGCCGGGGGCCATCAGCTTCGTGCCCTCGCGCTTGACCTTCACGTCCGTGCCTTCGGGGAAGACGGTGTCCAGGTGGGCGGCGATGACCACGAACGGGCCCTTGCCCTTGGTCGCCGTGCCAGGGCGCACGCCCATGACATTGCCCTCGGCGTCCATCTCGACATTGGTCAGGCCGTGGGCCTTCAGCATCTCCAGATAGGCCTTGGCGCGCGCCTCTTCCTTGAACGGCGGGGCCGGGATCTCGGTCAGGGTGACGATGTCGGCGACCGTGCGGTCGTAGTCGGCGTCCAGCTTGGCCACGGCCTTCTTGAACGCCGGCGAGGCGACCAGCTTGGCGGGGTCTGCCGCGGCCGAGGCGGGCAGGGCGACCAGGGCGACGGCGAGCGCGAGCAGGGAGGGGCGGAGCATGCGGTGGCGTCCTAAACAATCCAAGACTCAACCCCTATCCGATTTCCCCGGCGAAAGCCGGGGCCCAGATTCATCCGGAGAGGTTTGGGTGTTCGCGCCTAACGCTCTGTCCGCTTCCGAAGCGCTCATGTGTTCGATCTGGGCCCCGGCTTTCGCCGGGGAGACGGGTTAGGGAGTGTTAGTCAAACACGATCACCGATCGCGCCAGCTCCCCGCGCTTCAGCTCGTCGAACGCCGAGTTGACGTCCTCCAGCTTGATCCGGCGCGAGATCAGTTCGTCCAGCTTCAGCCGGCCTTGCATGTAGAAATCCACCAGCCGCGGCATGTCGACCGGGAAGCGGTTGGAGCCCATATAGCTGCCCTGGATGCGGCGCTCGCCCAGGAAATCGACGCCGTGCAGCTCGATCTTGGTGCCGACCGGGATCATGCCGATCACGTTGGCCGTGCCGCCCCGGCGCAGCATCTTGAAGGAAGCCTCGGCGGTGGCCTTCAGGCCGATGGCCTCGAAGCTGTGGTGCACGCCGCCGCCGGTCAGCTCGACCACGGCCTTGGCGATATCGTCGACCGCCGAGCCGTCGATGACGTCGGTGGCGCCGAACTGCTTGGCCAGCTCCAGCTTGGAGGCCACGCGGTCGATGGCGATGATCCGTCCGGCCCCAGCGATGGCCGCGCCGTTGATGGTGGCCAGGCCCACGCCGCCGCAGCCGATCACGGCCACGGTCTCGCCCGGCCGGACGTTGGAGGTGTGCATCACCGCGCCGACCCCCGTCATCACCGAGCAGCCGATCAGGGCGGCGCGGTCGAACGGCATGTCCTTGCGGATGGCGACGCAGGCGTGCTCGTGCACCAGCATGTACTCGGCGAAGGACGACAGGTTCAGGAACTGGGCCATCTTGCCGTTGCCGCCGCCGCCCAGGTCTTCCTTGAACAGCCGGGGCTCGGCGTCCTTGGGTCGCTTGGTCTCGGGGCTGATGCACAGGTTCATGTGCCCGGTCAGGCAGACCTCGCAGTGGCCGCAATAGGGGTTGAGGCAGGTGATCACGTGGTCGCCGACCTTCACGGTCCGCACCTCGTCGCCAACCGCCTCGACGATGCCGGCGCTCTCGTGGCCCAGCACGGCGGGCAGGGGGTGGTTGTAGGAGCCCTCGATGAAGTGCAGGTCGGAGTGGCAGACGCCGGCCGCCTTGGTGCGGATCAGCACCTCGCGCGGGCCGGGCTTGCCGATGGCCACGGTCTCGATCTCGAGGGGCTTGCCCACCTCGCGCAGAACAGCGGCCTTCATGCGTCTCTCCCTTTGACTTGCCGGGAGACTAGCGTTCGCCGAGGGGCGAGCGGAAGAGGAAATTCGAACAAATGTTTAGTCGGCGACCTCGACGGGATCGGCGACCAAGGCGGTCCGCTCTGCCAGGTCGTTGATGCGCGCGAAATAGTCCTGGAAATGCAGCGTCTGGCGGTGGGCGGCCACGGCGGCGTTGTCGACATAGAGCTCGTCCAGCACGAAGCGCGTCGCGTCGGCTTGGTCGCGCCAGATGTCCCAGCGCAGGTTGCCCGGCTCGGCGCGGCTGGGGGCGACCATGCCGGACAGCAGGGTCCACAGCGCTTGCGCCTTGCCCGGGCGGGCGGTCAGGATGGCCACGATCTTCACGGTGTTCGACATCGTAGGAGTTCCTCGTTCAGAGACCGGGCGGCCGGTGTACCGACCGCCCAGGCCGTCAGGGATTAGGCCGCCTTCAGCGACCGGTCGAGCGCGGCGACCAGCGTCGCGGCCAGCGGGTGGTCCGAGCGCGGGTTCTGGCCGGTGATCAGCTCGCGGTCCTCGATCACGTTCGGCTCGAAGTTCACCGGGTTGGTGCTCACCTTGCCGCCGGCGATTTCAAGCGCGTCGGCGACGTTGAAGAACAGCTTGTCGTGCAGGATGTGCTCCTCGACGACCTTCTCTTCGCTGTTGGAGAAGATGGTCATGTTGTAGCCGGCATAGGGCCAGCCCTTGGCCAGCTGCGCGGCCCTGGCGGTGTCGCCGGCGATCAGGGCGGCGCGGAAGCCGGCGGCGTCATCGATGGCCGAGGCGATGGCGATCGGGCCGTGGCACAGCAGGGCCGTCGGCTGACCACGGTCGTGGAAGTGGCGCAGGATCACGCCGGTCTCGGCGTCCTGCATCAGGTCGACCCCCGGAGCCTGGCCGCCGGGCACGAACACGCCGACGAAGTTGTCCAGACCCTCGCCGATCACCGAGCGCAGGGTGCGCGGCTGGTTCATGGCCGGATCGGTCTCGTAGAAGGCCTTGCCCCGCTCATAGGCGGCCTGGTCGTTGTCGAAGTGACCGGCGTCGTCCGAGGCCGGATCGATGTAGGGCTTCGCACCCGTAGGCGTGGCCAGCACGATCTCGTAGCCGGCCTCGACCAGCGCCATGGCCGGCACGACGGTCTCGTTCAGATATTGGCCGGTGGCGCCCAGGCCGCCGCGCACCTCGATCTGCGTAGCGTTCGAGCCGATGATGAGAACCTTACCCTTGGACATGTTGGCCTCCTGAGCCGGTTGTTGGCGTCCCCTCGGGACAGACCAAACATGCGCCGGACGCAAGTATTCCAGAACTTTATTGATGTGATCTTGGATATCCATCAGGCTGATATCTGATGCGATACGACCTGAACCTGCTGCCGATCTTCGTGGCCCTGATGGAAGAGCGCAGCGTCACGCGCGCGGCCCAGCGCCTGGGCATCACCCAGCCGGCCCTGTCGAACGCCCTCGCGCGGCTGCGCACGACGATGCGCGACCCACTGTTCATCCGCGAGCGCTACGGCGTGCGGCCCACCCAGATGGCCGAGGAGCTGGCCCCGGTGATCGCCGCGGCCCTGGCCCGGCTGGACGACGCCATCCTGGGGCAGCAGGACTTCGATCCGGGGGAGGCCGTGCGCCTCTTCACCATCGCGCCCAACAGCTATGTCGAGTTCGTGCTGGCCCCGGCGATCGTCACGCGGCTGCGCGAGCGGGCGCCGGGCATCAAGCTGCGGCTCATGCCGTTCGGCAATGACCTGACCGAGACGGGGGTGATGTCAGGCGACACGGCGATGGTGCTGGGGCGCATCGTCGATCCGCCGGACAATCTGGTCGTGCAGCACCTGATGGACGAGGGCCTGTCCTGCGTGGTGCGCGCCGATCATCCGGAGATCGGCGACACGCTCTCGCGCGAGCAGTACGAGCGGCTGAAACACGTCAACGTGCTGCCGCCGGGGCGAATGCGGACGGGCCTGTTCCAGGCGCTGGATCAGCGGGGCCTAAGGCGTGAGGTGGCCGTGTCGGTCACCCACTTCCTGGCGGTGCCGGAGATGGTGGCGGCCACGGACTACTGCGCGACCTTGCCGAACCTGATCTGCCGCCATCTGACGCGCGATCCACGGCTCAAGGTGCTGCCGGCCCCCGTCGATCTGGGGACCTTCCCGGTGCAGATGGGCTGGCACGTGCGTTATCGGCAGGATCCCGCGCACCGCTGGCTGCGGGCGCTGATCGCCGAGGTGGCAGGAGAAGTGGCGGTTTAGGCCGCGAGCTGGATCTGGCGCTCGGGCAGGATACGGCTGACGGCCAGCAGGACCGTCATGTCGCCCTCACCCGAGGTGATCACGGCCGAGACCAGCGGCGAGTCCTCGCCATCGCCCAGGGGCGGCGGGGCGTTGATGTGTTCGGCCTCGACGGTGAAGCTGTCGCAGACCGCGTCGACCAGCAGGCCGGCGACGTCGTTCTGGTTCTCGACCACGATGATCACCTGGCGGGCGCCGTCCTGCGCCGCGCCCTTGCCCAGGCGCCACGACAGGTCGATGACCGGCATGACCTGGCCACGCAGGTTGATGACGCCGCGCACATAGGGCGGCGCCTCGGGCAGAGGGGTTGGCGGGGTGACGCCGCGGATCTCGCGGACGGCGCTGACGGGCACGCAATAGGTCTGGGCGCCAACCTCGAACGACAGGACCTGCAGGGCCTGGCCTTGGGCGTACGACACGGTGCTGGACATGGCGATCTCCGTAGCGCGGAGGTCGCTTGGAACCCCCGTTCGACACCACCCTGGCGCAAAAAGGTGAACAAACCGGTTCCGCCGATCGTTGAATAGGTCCGTTGAATGCTCCGTTCAGGCGCCGTTCAGGGACGAAGTCCGATCGTCATCTTCGACGCTGGACGACGCGAAGGGCGCCGGGAAGCGAAACCCAAGGAGGGCTCCATGGCCCGCAACCTGTTCAGCACGATCGGCAAGGTCGCCGCCGGCGCGGCCGCCCTGTCGCTGGTCGTGGCGACGACCGCCTCGGCCGATCCGCGCTATCGTCATCACCGTGGTCACGGCAACGACACCGCCGCCGTGGCCGTCGCCGCCGGCATTGTCGGCCTGGCCGTCGGCGCCGCCATCTCGGACGGCAACCGAGGCGACCGCTACTACGACGATCGCTATTACGGCCGCCGCGCCTACGCCCCGCCGCCCCCGCCGCGTTACGGCTATGGCTACGGCTACGCCCCTCGTCCGTACTATGGCGACCGCGAGTGCTGGACCACGCGCGACTACGATCGTTACGAGGGCGTCTACCGCGAGCGGACCGTCTGCCGCTAAGCCCTTCTGACAATTGGGCGGGCGTTGTGAGCCGACCGCCTGATACCGCGTAGGTCCGCCCCGACCGCGCGAGCCCCGAGGTCTCCGGACCTCGGGGTTTTTCGTGTCCTGAAATGGGGACTCGACTCTCTTGCGGAATGCGAACAAAAAAGGAACATTACTGCCGACCGATGGAGGCCGTCATGTCGCTCGCCGCTGATTACGCTGTTTCGCAGAGCCCGTTTGGCGCGGGCCTCGCCCTGGCCGACGACCGCCTGGACATCGCCGAGGCCGTGCTGGCGGGCGCCTGGCGCACCCTGCGCGCGGCGGGCTTCGGCGAGGCCGAGGTCCAGGCCCTGTTCGACCAGATCGCCGACCGGCCGGAAGACCTGGCGCGGCGACTGAGGAAGATGGCGAATGCGGGGGCGTAGGGTCGTTTTGGGACGCTGCGCCCACAGCTCAAAAGATCCTGCCTTCCTAGGCCTTGTGCCTAGGACCCATCGTTCAGCTGCTACGGCTCGGCAGGGTGTGCGCCCACGCTGACGGCGTGCTCACGGGCAATCTCAGCCAAGTCGATCCATGGGTCCTAGGCACAAGGCCTAGGAAGGCAATTTGGGTGGGATGGGTACTGCGCCTTAGTGCAGCCGCTCCAGCAGCGCCCGCAGGATCTCCGCCCGCTGGGCGGTGTCCACCCCGATGCGGCCCGCCAGTTCGCGGATGCCGGCCGGATAGGCGTCGCCGCCGTCGGCGATCGTCTTGGCCTGGTCGGCCAGCTTGCGAAGGTCGCGATCCAGGCGCTCGACCTCTTCGCGGGCCAGCATGCGGGCCTCGTCCTGAAGGCGTTTGACGCGTTGGGCGGTGGACTCGGGGCCACGCCCCAGGTCGTAGACCTCGGCCACGCCCGGGACGGGCGACACGATCTTCAACGGCTTGCCGGCCATGGATTTGGGCTCCTTGGATCCGGGTCGGCTGACGCCAACCCACACCATAACAAAGCCCGGCTTAGCGTGAGCGTTCCGCCGGTTTTCCCGAACCCTCGGCAGCGTGGCCGCCGCGCCACAATGAGCGGCGCGGCGCCTCAAAACGCGTCAGTGCGAGGTGTGGCTGTAGGGGCTTTGCGAGGCCGACGGCGTCGCCGGCGCGGCTTGCGGGGCCGGTTGCGGCTGGGGCGCGTGAGCTTGCGGCGCGTGCTGCTGCGGTTGGGCCTGCGGTTGCGGCGGAGCCGGGCGGCGGAACTTCAGGCTGCGGCCCTGGAACTCGGCGCCGGTCTCCATGGCCAGCTGCTCATGGGTGATGTCGCCGTCGACGCGGGCGGTGCCGTACAGGCGCACGGCCTGGGCTGTGACCGAGCCGATGACCAGGCCGTGGACCTCGATGGCCTGGGCCACGACCGAACCTTCGATGCGCGCGTTCGGACCGACCACCAGCTTGCCCACCTTCACGTCGCCCAGCACCGCGCAGTCGACGTGCACCTCGACGTCGCCGACGATGTCGCCGCGCACGGTCAGGCCTTGCGAGAACAGCGAGGCGGGCTTGGGACGCGCGGGGGCGGCCTGCTGCGGCTGGACCTGCGCCGCCGGCGCTGCCGGGCGCGGTTGTTCCAGCGGAGTCAGGGCCAGCGACGCGGGGGCTTCTTTCTTCTTGGCGAACATCGGCGGCGACCTTGTCTCAAAATGGGCTTCAGGAAGCTTCGTGCCGCAAGATCAGGGCCAATTTCCGAACCGCGCTATTCGGAGTCCCGGACGTGGGTCGTCGGGCGGTCGTCGCCGGACGAGACCTCGCCGTGCCAGACGGCGTTCTTGTCCTCATAGACGATGCCCTCGGTCTCGCCGGGCTGGCGCTGTTCAGCCGCCGCCGTCTTGGCCGCCTTCAGCGCCGCATCGTGCGACGGGAAGGTCTCGGAGAAGGTGTCGCCGACCTTGTAGGCCCAGCCGCCGTCGTGCTCGACGATGTTGTAGGTGATGTCGGTCATGGGGCGTCTCCGAAAAATGTCAGGATCGAACGACCGCCAGTTAACGCGGTTCCGATGACGCGGTCTTGTCGGAAATGACCGCGGCGTCGCTATGGGTTTGCATTGCCAAAAATGCACTCTATGGTTAAGTAATTTAAACGTGATCAAGCGAAGGTGGTGAATGTTTGATCCGTATAACGTTATGCGTTATAAGGGGCGTTGCAGGGCAACCGCGCCGGGCAGCACTCCATCCGCATCAATGACCAGTGGCGCATCTGCTTCCGCTGGTGTGACCAAGGCGCCCAAGATGTCGAGATTTGCGACTACCATTGAGATCGACCCGGCCGATTGGCTGCCCAATCCCACGCCGGGCGACATTCTGCTGGAAGAGTTCCTCAAGCCGATCGGCATGAGCCAGACCGCCTTGGCCAAGGCGATCAACGTGCCGCCGCGCCGGATCAACGAGATTGTTCTGGGCAAACGCGCGGTCACGGCCGACACGGACCTGCGCCTGGCGCGCTATTGGGGGCTCTCTGAAGGTTTCTGGCTTCACCTTCAGATGGACTACGACCTGATGGAGCAGCGCCGGAAGATGGGTGCTGAACTAGAGAAGATCACGCCGCGAGCGGCGTGACCTCCAGGCGCTAAGCCACCTTCACCCGCGCCGCGCTTTCCGGGAGGTCCGTGCCGAACGCGCGCTGGAAGAACTCGGCGACCGTGGGGCGTTCGAGTTCGTCGCACTTGTTCAGGAAGGTCAGGCGGAAGGCCAAGGCCACGTCGTGATCGAAGATCTCGGCGTTCTGGGCCCAGGTGATGACCGTGCGCGGGCTCATGACGGTCGAGATGTCGCCGTTCATGAAGGCGTTGCGGGTCATGTCGGCGACGCGGACCATGGCGGCCAGGGTGCGCTTGCCCTCGGCGGTGTCGTACGACGGGTTCTTGGCCAGCACGATGGCGGCTTCGACGTCGTGCTCCAGATAGTTCAGCGTCGTGACGATCGACCAGCGGTCCATCTGGCCTTGGTTGATCTGCTGGGTGCCGTGATAGAGGCCGGTGGTGTCGCCCAGACCGATGGTGTTGGTCGTCGAGAACAGCCGGAAATACGGATTGGCGCGGATGACGCGGTTCTGGTCCAGCAGGGTCAGCTTGCCGCCGGCTTCCAGCACGCGCTGGATGACGAACATCACGTCCGGACGGCCGGCGTCATATTCGTCGAACACCAGGGCGATCGGGCGCTGCAGGGCCCAGGGCAGAATGCCTTCGCGGAATTCGGTGACCTGCTTGCCTTCCTTCAGGACGATGGCGTCCTTGCCTACCAGGTCGATACGCGAGACGTGGCTGTCCAGGTTCACGCGGACCAGCGGCCAGTTCAGGCGCGCGGCGATCTGCTCGATGTGGGTCGACTTGCCGGTGCCGTGATAGCCCTGGACCATCACGCGGCGGTCCTTGGCGAAGCCCGCGCAGATGGCCTTCGTCGTCTGCGGATCGAACTTGTAGGCCGTGTCGATCTCGGGGACGTGCGCGTCGCGGTGCGAGAAGAACGGGACCTTCATGTCGCTGTCGACGCCGAACGTGTCGCGCAGCGTCACCCACTTGTCGGGGACCAGGGTGATCAGGGGATCGTTGGCGGAGCTGTTATCGGCGAACTCGGGCATGGTCCCGAATTAGCGCTTTGACCCCCCACGTTTCAATTGGAAATCCAATTGAAACGGCAGGATTCAAACACTGAGCGCGACCCGTCGCGCTCTGGGTGAGGGAAGGGGGCGCCGCACCGCGACGCCCCCAGAGACCCATTTTTTTAGTGGTTGGCGATGATCACCGAGGCGATCAGGCCGGTGGCGACCGCCGTCAGCAGGTACTGGTTGTCCACACGCTGCCAACGATAGCCGCGCGGCGGCTGGCGCAGGCCGTAGCGACGATAGTCGCTGACATAGTAGCGGTTGTCGCGATAGCGCTGGTCTAGGCGTTGGCCCTTGGCCCAGCGGCGGTAGTCGCGACGGTCGCGACGGTCTTCGGCGCGGGCCTGGTCGCGGCGGCCTTGTTCATAGGCGCGGTCGCGTTGGTCGTAGCGGCCGTTGTTGTTGTGGTCGCGGTACTGGGCCGAGGCGGCGCCGGCCGTACCAGCCAGCATCAGAACAGCGAGGGAAGCAGTGATCAGGCGTTTCATGTCGGGTCTCCTTGTTGAGAAGTCGAACCTACGAGGTCCAACATGGTCGGAACCTGAACGGCCTTGGTCAGCTTAAGTTCATGTTTCAACAAGGAAATATTGTAGCGTGACCCCTGCATTGCTGGAGCTATCCGCTTGATCCGTATCGCCTTTCGAGGGTTGCTGGACACCGCGCGGCGCGAGCTGGGCGCGACCGCCGCCTTGCTGATCGCCGCCTTTGGGGCCTGGGGGTTCCTGTCGATCGCCGACGAAGTGGCGGAAGGTGAGACTCGGGCTTTCGATATGGCGGTGCTGCGCGCTCTGCGAGTCGATGGCCTGCCCGACCAGATGATCGGTCCCAAGTGGCTGCACCTGGCGGCGACCGACATCACGGCCCTGGGCTCGGTGGCGGTGCTGACCCTGGTGATCGCCCTGGCCGTCGCCCTGCTGGCGTCCCTGCGCCGCTGGACCGAGGCCTTGCTGCTGCTGGCCGGTGCGGGCGGCGGCCTGGTCATCAGTCAGACTTTGAAGCTGGTCTTCGGGCGCGAGCGGCCCGACCTGGCCTATCGCGCGGTCGAGGCGGTAAACGCCAGCTTTCCGTCAGGCCATGCCATGCTGTCGGCCGTGGTGTTCCTGACCCTGGGCGTGCTGGCCTCGCGCTTCGCCGATCGGCGGCGGGTCAAGGTGCTGGCGATGGTCGCGGCGGTGCTGGTCAGCCTGCTGGTGGGCGCGAGCCGCGTCTATCTGGGCGTCCACTGGGCCAGCGACGTGCTGGCCGGCTGGTGCGTGGGCGCGGCCTGGGCGATGGCCTGCTGGCTGGCGGCCTTTTTGGTGCAGCGACGGTTCAAGCGGCCTTCGGCTTAGGCCGCCAGCGCAGTTCCAGCGTCGTCCACACCGCGCCGACGAAGTCGACCAGGCCCACGGCCAGCCAGGCTTTCGGCAGCCAGTCCAGCAGCACGAAGGCACCGATCACCACCAGCGAGAACACCCGCAGCACCACCGAGGCCCGCATATAGGTGCGTTGCCCGGTCCAGCCGGCGACGTGATAGCCCATGGCGTATGCCAGGAGGACGAGGCCGGCGAACCGCACCCAGGGCAGGCCCGCCTCGCCGACATCGACGTCCAGCAGGTGCAGGACCACGCGCGGGGCGACGGCCAGGGCCAGGCCCGCCGTCGACAGCAGGCCGCCCCAGAACCAGATGCTCCAGGGCTTGCCGAACGGCACCGGCGTCACCGGCGTCGGCGGATCGGCCGGGGCGCGCCACTCGCGATCGCTGTCGGTCATCGAAGAGTCGTCCCTCGCCCCAATGGTCCTGAAACCAGGCGGCGAAAGATGGCTCAGTCCGCGACTGCTTCGCAAGTTACCTACGCGAAAGGCTTGAACGGCTGGTCCCTGGAAGCGACCACGCGACCGGCCTTGTCGAACGCGATGGCGATCAGGCCCGGCTTTTCGCGGAAGGGCGTCTGGTCGTCATTGCCGAAGAAGGTCCGCCACCTGCGGCCGTCGCGGAAACAGGTAGCCGCCGCCGCCGCCCGGTGGGCCCTCGTCCTTGTTGCGGGCCCCGACATAATCTCTAGGTTGCTCGGATTTTGCAGCCTTCAGGGTGAGACGCGGCGATGAGAGTTTTGCTTGGCCAGTCGGGCCTCGCCGTTATTTTTGCCGCTCAACCCGTTCTAGCCCAAGCTCCCACGCCGCCTGCGCCCGCCAACAAAATCGACGGTGTCGTCATCTCCGCGCCCTCGCAAGCGGGTGTGCAGACGCGGATCGATCGCCGGAGCTACAGTCTCTCCGACGACCTCCAGGCCAAGACCGGTTCGATTGGCGATGCGCTGGGCAATCTGCCGTCGGTCGAGGTCGATCCGGACGGGAAGCTTTCGCTGCGCGGCGACGCCAATGTCACCATCCTGGTCGATGGCAAGCCCTCTGGCCTGTTCAAGGGCGCGGGTCGCGCCGCCGCCCTGCAGCAGCTGCCCGCCGACCGATACGCGCGGGTGGAGATCATCACCAACCCGTCGGCCGCCTTCGACGCCAACGGCTCGGGCGGGGTCATCAACCTGATCAGCAAGAAGGCCAAGGGCGCCGGGATCACGGGCTCGCTGCAGGCCAATGTCGGCGACCAGGGCCTGGCGAACGGCGCTGGGAACGTCGGCTACAATTCCAGCAGGCTGTCGCTGAACGGGGACCTTTCCGTCCGGCGAAACATCCTCAAGAAAAGGACGCGCGAGCACCGCGACCTGGCTGGCGATGTCGAGAGCGACGGCGTCTATCAGGGGCGCACATCCGCCTCTTTCAGCAATCTCCATCTGTCGGCGCAATACGAGGTCGGCGAGCGTACGCAGCTTTCCGCCGACGCCCACCACCTGCGCCTCGACTGGGTCACCCGTGAGGCGGACGCCTTCGAGATCCGCTCCCCTGGGCGCGAGATCTCGTCCACGCGCGTCGGCCGCAAGACCTATCGGGTCTATGACGACGGGATCGAGGCCCAGCTGGTGCGCAAGTTCGCCGGCGAGGATCACGACCTGACGCTGGACCTTGATCACGGCGCGATAACCAACAAGGACCGTCAGCCCTACGCCTACCTGGCCGGCGCGCCGGAAACGGGCGCGTATCAGGCCATGGACTTCGACCAGCGCCAGACCTTGACGCGGCTTTCCGCCGACTACCGCAAACCCTTGCCGGAGGGCGCCAAGTTGACGGCCGGCGTCCAGGTCGAGGACGACGGCTATCTCTACGAGAACAGCGGCGCGCGGGGAGCCGACGCGGCGACGGCCCGCCCGGACCCCAGCCTGACCAACCGCTTCCGCTACGGCCAGGTGGTCTCGGCGGCCTATGCGACGCTGGAGCGGCCGTTCGGCAAGCTGACAGCCCTGATGGGACTGCGTGTCGAGAGCGCGCGGATCAAGACCGAGCAGCTGACTTTGGGCGGGACGCATCGCGACACCGACACCCGCGCCTTTCCGTCACTGCACCTCAGCTACGCCCTCGACGATCGCCGCCAGGTGAAGGGGTCTTACACCCAACGCCTCGAGCGGCCCGATCCCGACGATCTGAACCCTTTCCCCAACACCGCCGGCGCGCTGACGGTCACGGCCGGCAACCCCGCCCTGAAACCGGAAGAAACCCGTGGCGTCGAGGCTTCCTACGAGTATCGCGACGGCCCGGCCTATCACCTGGCGACGGTGTTCTATCGAGACATCCGCGACACGGTCACCGACATCGTCACGCCGCTGGAAGGCGGGACCTTGCTGTCGACCAAGCAGAACCTGGGTCGCAAGCGTAACGTCGGCCTGGAGCTGTCGGTGGGCGGGCGACTGACCTCGAAGCTGACCTACACCGCCAGCACGACGGCGACCTATTCCGAGATCGAGGCCGAGGGCTTGACCGGCGAGAAGACCCGTTCGGCGCTGTTGGTGGGCGGCAAGGGTTCACTGAACTGCCAGATCACCTCCGCCGATCTCTTCCAGCTGAATGCCCAGCTCCGCGCCAAGCGCCTGACGCCGCAAGGCTACGCCCCGGCCTACAGCACGCTGAACCTGGGCTTTCGCCACAAGATCGACGAGCGCCTGTCGCTGGTCGCCACGGCGCGCGACGTGCTCAACACCAGCCAGACCCGGGAATACGTTACGCAGTCCGGCCTGAGACAGAGGGTGGACTACGACAACAATTCGCGCCGATTCACGCTGGGCCTAAGCTATGCCCTCGGCGGCAAGTCCAAGAAGCCGTCCAACTTCGACTACGGCGGCTGACCTGGGCGACCTGGCTCTCCGAGTCCGGATGTCCGTTTCCCACCGGCAGCTGCCATCCGCCCCCTAGCTCTTCACCATCCCGGCTTTCTGCAGCGTCTTATAGGCCTTGATGACCCGCTGCAGCTTGTGCTCGGTGCCGCGGTCGCCGCCGTTGGCGTCCGGGTGGAAGCGCTTGAGCAGCTCCTTGTACTTGGCCTTGATCGCGGCGCTGTCGGCCCCGGCTTCCAGGTCCAGGTCGGCCAGAGCGCCGCGCTCCAGCTTGCCCAGGCTGCGCTCGGCGGCGGTGCGCGCGGACTCTGCCCGGCGCTGCTGGGCGCGGAAGATCCCGAACGGGTCGGCGAAGGCGCGGGCGTCACGCGCGGCGGCGGCCGCGGCCTCGCGCGAATTGGCGTCGGCCTTGAAGCTCCAGGTCGGACGACCGCCGGTCATCCGCTCGGTCTCCTGGGCGGCGCGGATCTGCGCCTCGCTCATGCCGGCGTAGAAGTTCCAGTTCTTGTTGTACTCGGCCGCGTGCGCCTGACAGAACCAGTAGTGCTGGTTGGGCAGGTCGCGCGACTTCGGCGCCTTGGTCGTTCCGGCCAGGCGGCAGTCGGGATGGTCGCAACGCTTTTCGCCAGGCTTGAGGCCCAGCACGTCGTTGACCGGGTCGTCTTCGCCCTTCTTGGGCGGCCGGACCCGGATGTCGGTGAATTTGGGGCGGTATTCGAACTCGCGGCTCATGGCGTCTAGAGTAAGCCCAGGCTATTTCCGTTCAAGGATTGACAAGCAAGAGACCGACATGGGCGCCGTCGCCGACACCCTCGTACGCAAGCTGAACGAGGCTTTTTCGCCCTCCCGCCTGGAGTTGGTGGACGATAGCGATCGCCACCATGGCCACGCCGGGCACAATGGTTCGGGCGAAAGCCACTTCAATCTGCGAATCGAAGCCGAGGCCTTTGCGGGCAAGGCGCGGGTGATGCGCCAGCGCATGGTGATGAAGGTGCTGGCCGAGGAGCTGGCGGGGCCGGTCCACGCCCTGTCGATCGTCGCAACGGCTCCTGGCGAGGGGTAAGGCGGCGCTTACTTTTTCACTTGCGTGGGACGGCTGCGGCTGATTGCCTCTCTCCCCGGCGCGATCCTTTGCCGGAAGGCTAGGAACACCATGAGCGCCCCAGAAAGCCTCGCAGCTCACTCGCTTGAAAAAGACGCCGCCAAGGCCCTGCCGGGCCTCCTGGAGCGTTCGTACGCCCGCTATTCCAAGTTCACGGTGGCGGCGGCGGTGATCGACGCCGAGGGCCGGGTCCACTACGGCGTCAATGTCGAGAACGCGGCCTATCCAGTCGGCACTTGCGCCGAGCAGACGGCGATCGGGGCGATGATCACGGCCGGCGGCTCGCGGGTCATCGACAAGGTGCTGATCGCGGCGGGTTCGGACGCCGTGGTCCAGCCCTGCGGGGCCTGTCGCCAGCGTATCGCCGAGTTCGCCGGTGACGCTTGTCAGGTGGTCTCGGTGCAGGGCGGAGAGACAACCCAGCGGGTCGATTTCTGGAGCCTGCTGCCGCATTCCTTCGGTCCGCGAGACCTGGACTGAGGCCGAATTCGGGCGAAAAGGTCAAAATCCTGGACTTTAGAATTTCGACGTACAGTTCAAACGCATGTTCCGAACTCAATCATCGAATTTTGACGTTAGGTGAAAATTTTTGCCCTGACTGCGTGACATGTACGGAAAAATGGATGTTTTTGCCGCCATTTCCGGGCCGGCGGGCAGAACCTATTAACTTTGCGTAATGCAACGTTGCGTGTCGAAGTCGGGGCTCTATGGCATTTCTGTGTCCTGGAGGTAACGGTTTCAGCACGAAGTCGAGGCAATCGCCTCATTGGGTGATGTCACCCACCCGACGCTCGCCTAGGCTCCCCCACAAGGCTCACTCCGAAGTCCCGCGTTTGGCTGATGCGGGGCTCAGTGGGCCGCTTGTCCAATTCGGGGGTTTTTCCTTACATGATCAGTCGTTCCGTCCTTCTCGGCACCAGCATGCTCATCGCGCTGGCCAGCGCGGGCGCCGCTTTCGCTCAAGCCGAGCAAGCCAGCGCTCCGAAAGAGGATACCGCTGAACTCGAAGCCGTCGTCGTCACCGGTTCGCGCATCCGCCGTCCGGACCTCGTCTCGGCTCAACCGATCCAAGTGCTGAGCTCGGAGTCGATCGACTCGAAGGGCTACACCAACGTCGCCGACGCCCTGAACGACATGCCGTCGGCCGGCGTCCCGATCAATCCGATCGGCGACCAAGGCTCGTTCGGCACGGGTCGTAACTACATCAACCTGTTCAACCTGGGCACCAACCGCACCCTGACCCTGGTGAACGGCCGCCGCTTCGTCGGCAGCAACGTCGCTTCGCTGTTCTCGGGCGCTGGCGGCGGTGGTCAGGTCGACTTCAACGCCATCCCGACCGGCCTGATCGACCGTATCGAAACCATCCAGGCCGGCGGCGCCGCCGTCTACGGCTCGGACGCCATCGCCGGCGTCATCAACGTCATCACCAAGACGCACTTCGAAGGCGTGGAAATCGACGGCCAGTACGGCGTGTCGGACCGCAACGACGCTGACGTCTATCGCGGCCGCATCACGGCCGGCCGTAACTTCATGGACGGCCGCCTGAACCTGTCGGGCAGCTACGAGTACAACGAAACCACCCAGCTGGGCTTCAACGATCGTCCGATCACCGCCCGTCAGCTGGCCTTCGTCGTCAACCCGGCCAACCGCACCACCACGGACGGCATCCCGGGCTCGATCATCGCCCTGAACCGCCGCATCCCGGAAGTGACCCTGGGCGGCATCGCGTTCCGCAACAACGGTTCGGCCCTGTCGAGCCTGCTGACCATCGCCGACCCGAGCAACCCGGGCCAGCGCGTCACGGCCCAGTTTGGTCCGGGCGGCACGCTGATCCCGTACAACACCGGACAGTTCTGGAGCGCCAGCGTCGCCTCGGGCGGTGACGGCATGAACCTGGCCGACCTGTCGTCGCTGATCTCGCCGGTGAAGCGTCACGTCGCGACCTTCTTCGCGCGCTACGACGTCACCGACCACATCCGCTTCAACTCGGAAGTGTTCTACAACCACCAGACCTCGGTCGAGCCGTACAACCAGCCGATCTACAACGCCCCGATCTTCGGCGGCACCTCGGCTTCGCTGGCCTTCTCGACGGCCAACCCGTTCCTGCCGGCCGCGACCCGCACCGCTCTGCTGGGTCAACCGACCCCGCTGACGCCGGACGCCGCCAACCCGGGCGAAGGCATCTTCTACCTGAGCCGCGCTTCGGCCGACCTGGGCAACAACAAGACCAGCACCGAAGGCGACCTGCTGCGCACGGTGTTCAACCTGGAAGGCGACTTCGAATTCGCCGACCGCAAGTTCTTCTGGAACGCCGCGGCCAACTTCGGCAAGTCGTGGGGCTCGTTCTCGTCGCCCAACATCGACCAGGTGAAGTTCAACAACGCGATCGACGCGGTGCGTGACTCGTCGGGCGCCATCGTCTGCCGCAGCGCCGCTGCTCGCGCCGAAGGCTGCGCCCCGCTGAACATGTTCGGCCTGGGCGCGCCCAGCGAAGCCGCCAAGAAGTACATCGGCGTTCAGTTCGTCAGCGATTACGCGCTGATCCAGACGGGCTACGAAGCCAACTTCGGCGGCGACCTGGTCAAGCTGCCGGCCGGCATGGTCAGCTTCAACGCCGGTTACGAGTACCGCAAGGAGAAGTCGCGCTTCCAGCCGAACGATCCGCAGCGCCTGGGCGTCGGCCGTTCGGCCGCCATCACGGCCCTGAGCGGTTCGTACACGACCAAGGAAGCCTACATCGAAGGTCTGATCCCGATCTTCGGCGGCGACTTCTCGTTCCCGGGCATGCGTAGCCTGGAACTGGAAGGCGCCCGTCGTCGCGTGGACAACTCGCTGGCCGGCAAGAACGATGCCTGGAGCTATGGCATCCGTTGGAAGCCGATCAACGACCTGCTGATCCGCGGCACCCGTTCGGGCGCGTTCCGCGCTCCGGCGATCACCGAGCTGTTCCTGCCGAACGCGGTCAGCTTCATGACCGCGACCGACCCCTGCGATGCGCGTAACATCAACTCGGGTCCGAACCCGGCGACCCGCGGCGCCAACTGCCGCGCCGACTTCGCCGCCCTGGGTCTGCCGACGAACTTCAACCTGACCTCGAACGTCCAGGCCGCGACCGTCCAAGGCACCACCTCGGGCAACCGTGGTCTGCGCAACGAACTGGCTGACGAATGGTCGGTCGGCTTCGTCTATCAGCCCTCGTTCATCAAGGGCCTGGCGGTCAGCTTCGACTGGGTGAACGTCGACATCACCGACGCGATCGTGAACTTCAGCCTGACCTCGATCATGCAGGTCTGCTACGACTCGCCGAGCAAGCCGGCCGACGTCTGCTCGCGCTTCCGTCGTAACTCGGCCGGTCAGATCATCACGGCCGACACCACCACGGGCTACACCGGCCCGGCCGCTGGTTTCGTCAACGCCGGCTACACCAACTTCCAGGGCGCCACCCTGGGCGTGGACTACAACTTCGAACTGACCGACATCCCGTTCCTGGCTAAGAGCGCCAACGGCGCCGACCTGGGCGGCTTCGGCTTCAACTTCGACCTGTTCCACGTCAACAAGCAGGAGACCTCGGTCACCGGCCTGGGCTTCGACCTGAACGACGACAAGGGCGAAATCGGTAACCCGGACGTCTCCTGGCGCCTGGACACCACCTACAAGCGCGGTCCGCTGGCCGTCACCCTGACGACCAGCTTCACGGGCAAGTCCTACTTCAACAAGGACTTCACCCCGGAAACCCGCGATCCGCTGTGGGTCAAGGACTACTACCTGAACGACCTGGCCATCTCGTACGACCTGACCGACGTTGTCGGCGGCCGTCTGGGTCTGGACCGCGTGAAGGCTCGCCTCAACGTCCGCAACCTGTTCGACGAAGAAGCGCCGTGGGGCACCACGGGCCTGGGCGTCTACGACGTCCTGGGTCGCTACTACCAGATCGGCCTGAACGCCCGCTTCTAAGCGACGACGGCCGGGAGCCCAGGCTCCCGGCCGCTCTTCCCAGAGCAGGCTTCAGCCAAAAAGAAGGGGCGGCTCCTCGCGGAGCCGCCCCTTTTTGTTTTCCGGTGGAGAAGGCGGTTACGCCGTCTGGCCCACCAGGCTCTCCAGCACGCGGCGCAGGTCGGCCTCGCGGAAGGGCTTCTGCAGCACCGTGGCGCCCTTGTGGTCCTCGGTCAGGCCCGCCTCGCCATAGCCGCTGGCGAAGGCGAAGGGTACGCCGCGCGCCTTCAGGGCGTCGGCCACCGGGAAGATCGGGCGGCCGCCCAGATTGACGTCCAGCAGGGCCGCGTCGATGTCGGCCGTGGTGGCCAGCTTCAGGGCCTCCTCGATCTCGGCGGCGGGGCCGACGATCGTGCAGCCGAGATCGGTCAGCATGTCCTCGACCAGCATCGAGACCAGGGCCTCGTCTTCGACGACCAAAACCTTGAGGGCGGAAAGTGCAGTCATGTGTCAGGGCTCCAGCGCGCGCAGGGGCAACGCCATTTGGCAGACGAGTCCGGTGGCATCATAGGTCAGCTCGACCCCGCCGGATAGCTCGGCCGCGAGGCCGCGCTCAAGAAGGCGGACGCCGAAGCCGCGACGGGCCGGCGGGGTGACGGGCGGGCCGCCGCTTTCGGTCCAGGTCAGGCGGAGGACTCCGTCCTCGACCGACCATTCCACGGCCACGCGGCCATCCGGTGTCGAAAGGGCGCCGTATTTGACGGCATTGGTGGCCAGTTCATGGATGCCCATGCCCAAGGCCACGGCGGCCTTGGGGTTCAGCCGCACGTCGCCGGTGTAGTCGAACGTCACGCGGTCCTCCCCAGCCATGGCGTGCAGCTCGACGTCGAACACCTCGCGCAGGCTGGCGCCGGCCCAGCTTTCGCGGGTCAGGAGGTCGTGGGTCTGGGACAGGGCGATCAGCCGGGTCTCGAAGGCGTCGCGGAAGAATTCCGGCGCGGCCACCGAGCGCAGGGTCTGGGCGGCGATCGACTGCACCGTGGCCAGGCTGTTCTTCACCCGGTGATTCAGTTCGTTGACCAGCAGTTTCTGGCGTTCCTCGGCGCGCTTGCGCTCGGTGATGTCCAGCGACACCCCGGCCAGGCGACGCACGCCGCCGTCGTCGGCGATCGTGGCCGCGCGGCCGCGAGCATGCAGCCAGCGCAGCTCGCCGGTCGGGTGCACCACGCGGTACTCGACATCGTACTCGGCCCCATCGCGGATGGCCGCCTCGATGGCCGAGAGGATGCGCGGGCGATCCTCGGGGTGGATGGTGGCGACCAGGTCGGCGAAGGTGAAGGTCTGGTCCGGCCGACGACCGTAATTGACCTTGCACAGGTCCGAGGCCTCGTAGGCCTTGGTGGCCACGTCCAGATCCCACGAGCCCATGCGACCGCTGTCCAGGGCGAACTTCAGTCGTTCCTCGGCCTTGCGACGATGGTCCAGCTCGGCGCGCGAGCCGACGTTCAGCTTGATCGACTCGATGGTGGCGGCGACCTGGGCGCCCAGGCCGACCAGCAGGGTTTCGTCGCGCGGCGAGAAGCGGCCGGGCTCGGGATGGCCGAAGAACAGCCCGCCCAGCACCTCGCCCTGGCGCGTGGAGACGGGAATGGCCAGGTAGCTGCGCACCGGCAGGTGGCCTTCGGGCATGCCCTTGCGCGGGGCGTTGCGGCCGTAGCGGGGGTCCTGGGTGATGTCGTCCGAGCGCACCACCCCGGTCCCGTCGAAGGTCGGGGCGAAGATCTCGGTCTTGCGCGGCATCGGGAAGCTGGCGAAGGCCTCGGGTGGCGCGCCCGACAACCGATACAGGGTGTAGGACTCCCCGTCGGCGTCGACCAGATTGTAGAAGAATGCGCCGAACGCCGCGCCGCTGATCTCACGGGCCCCGTCGATCACCACCTGCACGCAAGCGTCGATGTCCAGGCTGGAGGCGACCGCCTCGCTGACCCTTGCCAGGGTGTCGGACTTGCGGACCTCATCGGCCAGCGCGCCTTCAAGCCGGGCCAGACGCGCACGCAGAACGGCTTCGCCGTCCCCGCGAATGTCGGTCTCAGCCAACTTGACCAACGCGCCCCTCCACACCGGACCGCCCCTGGTCCGTAAGGACACGAAACGCGTCCTTTCTCATCCGGTTCCAAAGATGGCGCCGGAAACTTGGCTGTAGTGATTCAGAGTTCGTCGTCGTCGTCCAGAGGGGCGCTGATCCGCAGGGCGGTGATCTGGTTCCTCTGTCGACGGAACACCTGGAACCGATGGCGGTGGAAGATGAAGGTCTGGCCCGGTTCGGGGATCATCTGGGCCTCGTGGATGACCAGGCCGGCGATGGTGACGGCGTCGCCTTCGGGCAGACGCCAGTCCATGGCCCGGTTCAGGTCGCGCACCGTGACGTGGCCATCGACATTGACCGAGCCGTCGCCCTGGCGCCGCACGCCATCCAGCGCGGTGTCGTGCTCGTCGTCGATCTCGCCGACGATCTCTTCCAGAATGTCTTCCAGGGTCACCAGGCCCTGCAGGGCGCCGTACTCGTCGACGACCAAAGCAAAGTGGCTCTTGCGCTTGAGGAAGGCGTTCAGCTGGTCCTTGAGGTTCGTCGTGTCGGGGATGAACCACGGCTCGCGGACGATGGCGGCGATGTCCAGGCCCTCGACCCCCGTCGGCGACTGGGCCAGGGCCTTGAGCAGGTCGCGAGCATGCAGCACGCCGACGATGTTGTCGGGCTCGTCGCGATAGAGGGGCACGCGGGTGTGCTGGGCCTCCAGCACCTCGTCGACCAGCTCGCGGGCGGGCAGGTCGGCGTCCAGCAGCACCATCGACTTGCGGTGGACCATGATCTCCGAGACGTCCATGTCCGACAGGTCCAGCACCCCGCCCAGCATGCGCCGGTCGCCGGCTTCGACCAGGCCTTCGGAGTGGTGATAGTCGACCGCGCCGCGGATCTCCTCGTGGGCGGCCAGCACGTCGACGGCCATGTCCAGCTTGACGCCGAACAGCCGCAGGGTGCGGCGCACGATCCACTGGATGGCGTAGATGATCGGACCAAACAGCCGAACGATGAACAGCGTCGGCCCCGAAAGGGTGCGGGCCACATCGTCGGAGCGGACGATGGCCACGGTCTTGGGCAGCACCTCGGCGAAGACCAGGACGAGCACGGTCATCAGGGCGGTGGCGACGGCCACGCCCCACGGGCCGGGGATGAGGGTGGTCAACACCTGGGTCGTCAGGGCCGAGGCCAGGATGTTGATCAGGTTGTTGCCCAGCAGCACCGCCCCGATCATCGTCTCCTGGTCGGACAGCAGCTTGTTGACCCGCCGCGCCGGCGCGTCGCCCTCCCGCTCCAGCTGGTGCATGCGGGCGCGGCTGGCCCCCGTCATCGACGTCTCGGCGGCCGAGAAGATCGCCGACAGGGTCAGCAGAGCGATGACGACGGGCGCGAGGCCGAGCAGGGCGGTGAGCATATCGGTGTTCTTAGGCCAAGCCGGTGAGGCCGGGGAGGGTGTCGTTGAACGGATGAGTTAAATCGTATATACGATTTGATATGCAGTTCGACCCTGCCAAGAACGAAGCCAACATCGCCAAGCATGGTGTTTCGCTTGAACGGGCCGCTGAGATGGACATCCAGGCTGTCCTTGAGGACGACCGTCACGACTATGGCGAAACCCGCTACCGCGCGTTCGGCCTGATCGACGGTATCGCCCATTGCCTGGTGTTCACCGATCGAGAAGGCGTGTTGCGGGGCGATCAGCCTGCGCCGCGCCCATCAGAAGGAGATGAAGCGCCATGTCCCGTAAGCCGGTTGTCGATGTTGAAAACCCGGAATGGTCGGAGGCCGACTTCGCTCGCGCTAAAGGCGCCGACAGCCTGCCGGCCCACGTTCTAGCGGCTTTTCCCAAGACGGCCGTGCGGGTGCGGGGCGCGCAGAAGGCCGACACCAAGGTCCCTGTCTCCATTCGACTGGATCGGACCGTCGTCGACTATTTCAAAGCCCAAGGACCGGGGTGGCAGGGGCGGATCAATGAGGCGCTGGCGGGGATCGTTCGGCGTTCCTAGGTGGCCGGCGTGTCGCTGACAAACCGCGCGACCGAGTCCCTGAACGCCTGGACGTCCTTGTTCAGCTGCACCAGCTGCTGAATGCTCATGCCGCCGGCGGCGAACAGGGTCTGGCCCAGGCACGTGCTGCGGGCCTGCATGTCGCGGCCGGCGTCGGTCAGGCTGACCACCACCTGGCGCTCGTCGGCGGGGTTGCGCAGGCGGCTGACCAGGCCCGCGCCCTCCATGCGTTTGACCAGCGGCGTGACGTTGCTGGAATCGAGCCCCAGCCGCTCGCCGATCGCGCCGACGCTGAGGCCGTCCGTCTCCCACAGGGCGCTCAGCACCAGGTACTGCGGATAGGTGATCTCCAGCGCGTCCAGCAGCGGCTTGTAGGCGCGGTTGATCGCCAGGCTGGCGCCGTACAGCGAGAAGCACAGCTGCTGGTCGAGGGTGGGGGTGTGGTCGGACACGGCGTGGCTCCTGGTCGTCGGCTTTCATACCGCGAAATTAGATGTCGTGACAAATAACGGCTAGACTCGGCGGTGGTCGATGCGTTAGAGGATTTCATATGTCGCGACATATAATGTCTCGGCATGAAAAATCTCACTTCAGGGAGGCCGTCATGGCCCATGTCGAAGACGTTCAGCGCGACGGTCTCAAGCGCTACTATTTCCTGCGGGCCGGCGTGTCGGTCGCCTGGATCATCGCCGCCGTGGCGGTCGGGACCGGCAATCCGCTGATTGGCGGCGTGCTGCTGGTCGCCTATCCGGCCTGGGACGCTCTGGCCAACGCGCTGGACGCGCGGAGCAACGGCGGCTTCGCGGCCAATGGGCCGCAGACCTTCAACCTGATCGTCAGTCTGACGGTGGCCTGCGCCGTGCTGTTCACGCTGCAGGCCCAGCCGCACCGGGTGCTGACCGTGTTCGGCGTCTGGGCGGCGTTCTCGGGCATCCTGCAACTGGTCGCGGGCCTGCGCCGCTGGCGCTCGGTCGGCGGGCAGTGGCCGATGGTGCTGAGCGGGGCGCAGTCGGTGCTGGCGGGCGTGTTCATGATCACGCGGTCGCTCGCCGGCGGCGGTCATCCCCCGGCGCCGGTGGAGATCGCGCCTTATGCGGGGTTCGGGGCGTTTTATTTCCTGGTGGCGGCCATTGCTCTCACCGTGAAGGGGCGCAAGTCAGTCTGATCGCGGGGTTCTTCTCTCCTCCCCCCTTTGGGGGAGGGGGACCGGCGAACGCCGGTGGAGGGGCCAGCGCGGCCGACTCATGACCAGCCCCCTCCGTCACGCCGCGCTTCGCAGGCGCGCCACCTCCCCCAAGAGGGGGAGGAGAGGGCTCTGCCCCGGAGGTTTTAGATGGCGCCTTCCTCTAAGAGGAACGCCTTCAGCGCCTCGCGATCCACGTCCTTGGCCACGAACGCATCCCCGATCCCGCGCACCAGGACGAAGGTCAGTTTCCCGCCCTCGGCCTTCTTGTCCTGGCCGCAGTGGGCGACCAAGGCGTCGGCCGAGAACGGCTCGGCCCGCACATCGGCCATGGTGGTCGGCAGCCCGGCGGCCTTGATCGCCGCTTCCGCGCGGACGGCGTCCTGGCTCGAGCATAGGCCCTGCTTGGCCGAGAACCGGAACGCCTGGGCCATACCGACGCCCACCGCCTCGCCGTGCTTCAGCGCATCGCCAAAGCCCATCTCGGCCTCGATCGCGTGGCCGAAGGTGTGGCCCAGGTTCAGCAGGGCGCGGCGGCCGGCTTCCTTTTCGTCCTCGGCGACGATCTCGGCCTTCATCTGCACCGAGCGGCCGACGGCGCGGACCAGGGCGTCGACGTCGCGGTCCAGCACGGCCCGGACATTGGTCTCCAGCCACTCGAAGAAGGCGAAGTCGCCCAGCAGGCCGTACTTGATGATCTCGGCATAGCCGCAGGCCAGCTCGCGAGCGGGCAGGGTGCACAGCACGTCCAGGTCGGCCAGGACGAGGCGCGGCTGGTGGAAGGCGCCGATCAGGTTCTTGCCGCGCGGCGTGTCGATGGCGGTCTTGCCGCCGACCGAGCTGTCGACCTGGGCCAGCAGGGTGGTCGGGACCTGCACGAAGTCGATGCCGCGCTTGTAGATCGCCGCCGCGAAGCCGGCGAGGTCGCCCACGACGCCGCCGCCGAAGGCCACGATCTGGTCGCCGCGCTCCAGGCCCAGGGCCAGCAGCTGGTCCGACAGATCCTGCAGACCCTCGAAGCTCTTGCTCTCCTCGCCGGGCGGGATGGTGATGACGTCGACCGCGACGCCGGCCTTTTCCAGCGAGACGGCCAGGCGCTCGCCGTGGTGTTCGCCGACGTTCGAGTCGGTGACGATGGCCACGCGCTTGCGTTTGCCCAGGACCGGGGCGATCTGCTCGCCGGCCTTGTCGAGCAGGCCCGGACCGATGACCACGTCATAGGCGCGATCGCCCAGGCCCACGGGAACGGTGCGGATCATGGGCTTAAGCTCCTTACTCGACAGCGGGACGGGCGCGCAGCGCGGCCAGGATGGCCTCGACGGCCACCATGTGCGGCGTGTCGCCCGTCTGGACGTGCACCTGGGCCTCGGCATAGGCGGGGTTGCGGGTCTGCGCCAGCTGGGTCAGCACCTGGACGGGATCCTTGCCCCGCACCAGCGGCCGGTTGTCCTTGCGCGAGACGCGGCGAGCCAGCAGCTCGACATCGGCCTTCAGCCAGACCGAGACGGCCTTTTCGTTGATCAGGGCCCGGGTCTCGGGATTGACGAAAGCCCCGCCGCCGGTGGCCAGCACATGTGGCGGCTCGTCCAGCAGGCGGCCGATCACCCGGCGCTCGCCGTCGCGGAAGGCCGACTCGCCCAGCTCGGCGAAGATCTCGGAGATCGACCGGCCGGCGGCGGCCTCGACCTCGTTGTCGGCGTCGCGGAACGGCAGGTCGAGAACCCCGGCCAGGCGGCGGCCGACGCTGGATTTCCCCACGCCCATCAGCCCCACCAGGACGATGGTCTTCTCGCGCAGCGCGGCCAGATCTTCAGAGGTGAGGGCGTGTTCGGTCATGATGCGGTCGCGGGTTTACACGAGGCTTGGCCAAACCGCCAAGTTTGCGAGAACTCCGTCATGCGTCATAACCGGTCCATGGTCCTTATCATGCGTCTCGCGCTGCTCCTCGCTCTGGGCGTTTCCGCCCCTGTCGCCGCCCAGGAAGAGGTCAAGGTCACCAGCCTGGCCGCGCCCGACTACTTCTCGGCGCCCGCCGCTGACACCGGCCTCCCGGGCGACCTGTGGAAGGACACCGCCCCCGACATCCTGCGCGACGTGATTCCCAAGCTTGGCGGATCCAAGCCCCTGTCGCCGGCCTTCGCCAGCCTGGCCAAGCGGCTGCTGTCGACCGGCGCCAACGGCCCGGCGGGCGTGGGTGACAATGTCGAGATGGGCGCCCAGCGGGCCCTGGCCCTGATCGCCTTGGGCGAGGCCAAGGGCGCCAACACGATCCTGGACCGCGCGACCGGCGCGCCGGGCAGCGCGGCGCTGTCGATGGCCACCGCCGAGGCGGCCCTGATCGCCGGCGACGACGACAAGGCCTGCCGCACCCAGGACGCCCTGACCGTCGATCGCGGCGGCGCCTACTGGCTGCGCCTGCGGGCCTTCTGCCAGCTGAAGGCGGGCCAGACCGATCCCGCTCAGCTGACTTTCCAATTGGCTCAGAACGCCACCAAGGACGCCGACTATGCCCGCCTGATGGGCGCGGCGCTGAGCGGCACGGCCCCCGGCGCGGCCAACCTCAAGAACGGCGTGAACTACGCCCTGTCGCGCCGCCTGAACTTGGACATCCAGTCGGCCGCCGCCATCGCCTCGGCCTCGCCGGCGCTGAAGCCCCTGATCACCACCAGCGGGGACATCTCGGGCGTGTCGTCCGGCGCCGACCTGACCGCGCAGGAAGCCTCGAACCTGGCCTTCCTGCGCCAGGCCAAGACCTTGCCGGCCTTCATCGACGCCGCGCGCGCCGCCTCGGCCTCGATCGCCACCCTGGCGGCGGCGGGAGGGCCGCTGCAGGATCCGGTGCTGATGGCCCGCGCGGCCCTGGCGGCGGGCGATGTCGCCAGCGCCCAGGCCATTCGCGGCCGCCTGACCGGCGACACCATCCCCGGCGCGACCGCCGCCGATCTGGCCACGCTGGACGCCCTGATCGCGGCGGCGTCCGGCAAGGTCGACAACCAGGTGCTGGGCAACCTGATCTCGCGCGGCGTGTCGGGCGGCGCCAAGGCTCAGGCGGCCGCCGTGCTGCTGTCCAGCCTGGGCGGCAGCCTGGATCCCGAGGCCCGCGCCCAGTTCGCAGGCTTCGACCTCGGAAAGCCCGTCGCCTCGCCGGCCCGGATGCAGGTGCTGGAGGACGCAGGCGCGGCCAAGCGCAAGGGCGAGGCGGGCCTTATCGCGCTGTCGATCGCCGTCGACAGCGGCGCGACCGGCCCGATCCCCGCCGACCGCGCCCGTATCGCCCGCGCCCTGAACCACGCCGGCCTGTCCGCCGACGCCCGCGCCATCGTCGTCGAGGGCCTGCTGGGCCTGGCCTTCGTGAAATGAGCACCAAGGGCGCGGGTTGGGTCGACGCGTTCCTCGAGATGATGGCCGTCGAGCGCGCGGCCGCCCGCAACACCCTGACCGCCTATGGCAAGGACCTGGACGACGCCCGGACCTTCCTGGCCGGCAAGGGTTGCGACCTGGACGACGCCGACGCCGAAACGGTCGAGGCCTATTTTCAGGACCTCGCCGCGCGCGGCCTGTCGCCGGCCACCGCCGCCCGCCGGCGCTCGGCCGTGCGCCAGTTCTACCGCTTCGTGCTGGGCGAGACCTGGCGCGCCGACGACCCCTCCAGACGCGTCGCCGCCCCCAAGGCCGGCCGTCCGCTGCCCAAGGTGCTGGAGCGCGAGGAGATCGAGCGCCTGCTGGCCGCCGCGACCCGGAAGGACGGCGCGCAAGGCTTGCGGCTGACCTGCATCATCGAGCTGATCTACGCCTCGGGCCTGCGGATCTCCGAACTGCTGGCCCTGCCGCTGTCGGCCCTGGCGCGCGATCCGGCCTACCTGATCGTCAAGGGCAAGGGCGGCAAGGAGCGGCTGGCGCCTCTGAACGACGCCGCGCGGACGGCGGTGAAGGCCTATCTGACCGAACGGCCATCATTCCTGCCGAAGGGCGCGAAGGACAGCGCCTGGCTGTTCCCCTCGCGCGGCTCGACCGGCCGCCTGACCGCCCGCCGTGTCGCCCAGCTGCTGGAGGACGCCGCCATCGCCGCCGGCGTCGACCGCGAGAAGGTCAGCCCGCACGTCCTGCGCCACGCCTTCGCCACCCACCTGCTGGAAGGCGGCGCCGACCTGCGGGTCATCCAGACCCTGCTGGGCCACGCTGACATCGCCACCACCCAGATCTACACCCACGTGGCCGGCGAGCACCTGGCGCACGTCGTCCAGACCAAGCATCCGCTGGGGCGCAAGAAGCCTTAAGGCGCCGCTCGCGTTGACGCCGGCCCGAAAATGCGTAGGAAACCCCTACAAAGTGTACGGGTTTGCCAATCGGCCGCCCCATCCGGAAGGCTTCACATGTCCGAAGAAACCCGCGACTCCAACGGAACCCTGCTGGCCGACGGCGACACCGTCACCCTGATCAAGGACCTGAAGGTCAAGGGTTCGGGCGGCGTGACCCTCAAGCGCGGCACGGTCGTCAAGAAGATCCGCCTGACCGGCGACCCCGACGAGATCGAGGCCAATGTCGACAAGGTGAAGGGCCTGGTTCTGCGCACCGAGTTCGTGAAGAAGGCCTAGCTTAACCCGTCGGCGCTACTCTGCCCCACGAACAGGCCAGAAGGCCGGTGGGGCAGAAGCCATGATGACGGCGGCGGGGCAGGCGGGACCGATGGTCCTGGCGGCCTATGGCAAGGCGATGGGCGTGACGCCTACGCCGAACAAGGACGAGCCGGCGGCGCCCAAGAGCCCCGAGGCCGAGGCGCTGGATCGCCTGAAGGCTAGCCAGCGCAATGATCGCCGCAACGCCATCGGCGACGCCAAGGGGCGGGCCCGCGAGAAGCTGCAGAAGCTTTTGGAAAAGCTGAAGCTGCTCAAGAAGCTGTATGCCAACGACCCCAAGACGATGGCCAAGGCCCTGGCCGCCGCGGCCAAGGAGCTGCAGGGCGCGGTCAAGGACTACGCCAAGGCCGCCAAGGAGAGCGGCGAGATGTTCAAGGCCGACTTCGCCGCCGCGCCGGACGCCTCGCTGACGCCCGACCAGCAGATGGCGGCCCGCAAGGACCTGGAGGACCAGGCCAAGGGCGAGGCCAGCGCCGACATGGACTTCATCAAGGGCGTGCGCAGCATCGCCAACGCGCTGAAGGACGACCTGACCACGGCCAAGACCAAGGGCATCCTGACCCAGCCGGGCAAGTTCGAGCGCTCGGACGAGGTCAAGGAGGCTGAGGAAGGCATCAAGGACCTCGAGACGATGACCGAGGACCTGGACCAGCAGATCCGCCGCGACATGCCGCCGGGCAGCCTGATGAAGCTGGAAGCCTAAGCGCATCTGATCTACCTTGGGTGGATCGGGGGCCGCCCATGTTGGATCTGATCTGCGATACCGCACCGTTCTGCATCGCCCGCGACTACGCCCCGGCGGCCGAGACCACGGGCATGTTCCGCAAGGTGGATACGGCGGGACGGGCGATCCGCGCCGATGAGCAGGCGGTCCAGCGGCTGGGCGTACGGATCCAGGTCGTCTCCAACGATTTCATCAACACCGTGCCGGCGAAGTTTCTGCGCCAGACCTGCGCGGACGGCGCCTGCGTCGTCTTTCGGATGGCGTGCGATGAGCTGACCTGCTCCTGGCAGGCCGCGCCGACGAAGGCGGGGCCGGTCTTCCTAAAGGAAATCCGCCTGACCGCCACCAGCGCCGAGGGCCTGGCCCAGGCCAAGACCAAGGTGTTCGTGTCGGCTGGCGGGTATCCGATCAGCCTGGCGCAGCTGGACCACAGCCAGCCGGCGCCGGCCGGCGACTATGCCGCGCCGGTTACGGCCGAGGATCAGGCCCGCCGGGCGCCGCGCCGCCCTTGATCGTCCTCACGGCCATGGCCGTCAGCGCCAGCAAGCCGGCCGGCACGATGGCCAGCAGCCAGACCACGATGATCAGCAGCAGTTGCAGCGCCGTGACCACGACCACCAGCGCCCGGTTCTCGGGTCTCCATCGGCGGGAACTGAACGAACGCCACGGCACGGACAGGCCTCGCGGAGCTAGCGGCATGTCGCCGGATCGGCGGCGACATGCCGCCCGCCTCGCAAGACGGGATCGAGCCGGAGCGGGGACGTCGCGGGCGTGCGACGTCCCCGGCCCTTATGCGCCCCACCGCGCGAGCCCTTCGAAGGCCGTTGCTCACCAGCCTTTCGACACAGTCTAGTTGCCGACAGAAGGCGAGCGGAGCAATGTCGGGGGTGTCGCAAGATGTGATGACGTCGTGTGACGCGAGTTCCAGGACGCCTTTTGCTACAAGGGTTTGTGTAGGGATTTGTCTCCGGGTTTGGCCGGAGGACGAGGAAAGGCCGAATGAGCATGGAAGCTGCGTCGACGACGCCGCTGAAGGTCGCCCTGGTCGAGGACGACGCCGCGTTCCAGCAGGCGTTCCGCAACGCCCTGGCCGCCGCGCCGGACCTGTCGATGGTCGGCGTCGCCGCGACCGCCGCCGAGGCGCGCGTCATGCTGGGCGAAGCGCCCTGCGACGTGCTGGTGGTGGACTTGGGCCTGCCTGACGGTTCGGGCGTCGACATCATCGGCGAGGCCCACGGGCGCTGGCCCGGCTGCGCCATCATGGTCGCCACCACCTTCGCCGACGAGCGTCACGTCATCGCCTCGATCGAGGCCGGGGCCAGCGGCTATCTGCTGAAGGACAGCCCGCTGCCGACCATCGCCGAGGACATTCGCGTCCTGCACGCCGGCGGCAGCCCGATCAGCCCGCGCATCGCCCGCCAGGTGCTGATGCGCTTCCGCCCCGACGAGAAGCCCGCCGAGGAGGGTAGCGCCGACGCCGAGGCGGCCGAGAAGTCGGGCATACCCAGCCTGTCCGAACGCGAGAAGGAAACGCTGCAGCTGATCACCCGCGGCTTCTCGTTCGAGGAGATCGCCGAGCTGATGGGCGTGTCGCGCAACACGGTGCTGACCTTCGTGCGCCGCATCTACGCCAAGCTGGAGGTGCGCTCGAAGACCGAGGCGGTGTTCGAGGCCCGCGCCTATGGCCTCCTCTAGGCTGGCGCTGACGCAGCACCGCTGGTTTCCGTGGGTGGCCTGGGTCCTGGCGGGCCTGGTCGCCCTGGGCGTGGCCTTCGTCATCGAGTCGCGATCCGGCGGCCATCGCCTGACCGCCGCGCGGATGACCACGAGCGACACCACCGGCTACCAGCTGCCGCCGGCGACCAGCCCTGAGAGCCTGCGGACCAGCGGCCGGGCGGTGACCATGCCGCACGCGCCGGCGCCGGTGTTCGCACCCACGGCCGAGACCTCGCCGCAGAAGATCGCCACCCGCGTCACCTGGTACTCGCTTAGCGTCCCGCCGCTGCCGGACGACGGCCGCCAGCTCTATCTCTACATCCCGCGCTGGAAGTCGGACGGCTCGCTGGCGGTCTATGCCGATGGCCATCTGATCCACCAGTCGCACGCCAACCTGCAATGGAACGGCTCCAACGAGCCCCTGCTGATCAAGGTCCCGCGCACCGACGTCTCGCATCCGCCCCACAGGCTGGACATCCGCATGCAGCACGTGCGCGGCATCGGCGGGGCGTTCTCGTCGGTCTGGATCGGGACCTACCGCCAGCTGGCCCCGCGTTACACCATCCGCGAGATCCTGCAGGTGCAGCTGACCTCGTTCTCGTCCTTCGCCTTCCTGGCGACGGGGGTGTTCGCCTTCTTCGTCTGGCTGACCCGGCGCAACGAGCCGATCTACCTGCTGTATTTCCTGACCTCGGCGCTGGTCTTCCTGCGGATGCTGCACACCTTCGTCGGGGTGCACCCGCTGATCATTTCCGACGCCTGGTTCGGCTGGCTCACCGTCGCCTCGCCCTACTGGATGATCGTGGTGCTGCATCTGTTCGTGGCCGAGCTGCACGGCAAGCGCCAGCCCTGGCTGACCGGCGCGGCCCTGCTGGTCAGCATCGTCTCGACCATCGCCACCCTGCCAGGCCTGATCGATCCCACGCTGATGTCGGCGCCGGTCTATGTGAACCTGCTGATCCTGGGGGTGGTGGTGGCCTTCAACGGCGTACGCCAGTCGGTCCGGTTCAAGTCGCGCGACGCCATGCTTCTGTCGATCTGGTGCCTGATCACGGTGGTGTCGGGCATCTACGACCTGGGCCTGCAACAGAACCTGATCAGCATCGAGAGCGTGTTCGTCAGCAACTTCACGGGCGTCGGGTTCACCCTGCTGTTCTGGTACATCATGTTCGGCCGCTACATCGAGGCGCTGGAGACGGCGACCCAGGCCAAGGCCGATCTGGCCCGGCGCCTCGCCCAGCGCGAGGCCGAGCTGACCGCCAGCCACGCCAAGCTGCGCGAGGTCGAGCGCCGCGAGCTCTTGCACCAGGAACGCCAGCGGCTGATGCAGGACATGCACGACGGCCTGGGCTCGACCCTGGTCGGCGCCCTGCGCGCCTTCGAGGGCGGCAAGACCGCCGAACTGGACACCGTTGGCATCCTGCGCGGCTGCATCGACGACCTGAAGCTGACCATCGACTCCATGGAGCCGGTCGAGACCGACCTGCTGCTATTGCTGGCCACCCTGCGCTTCCGCCTGCAACCGCGCCTGGAGGCGGCCGGGGTCAAGCTGGTCTGGGACGCCGGCGAGGTCCCGCCGCTGGAGTGGCTGGACCAGCGCCACGCCCTGCACATCCTGCGGATCATGCAGGAAGCCATAGCGAACGTGCTCAAGCACAGCGGCGCCAAGACCCTGACGGTCTCGGTGCGAGCCGAGGGCGACCAGGTGCTGGTGCGGGTGCAGGACGACGGCCGGGGCTTCGAACCAGCCGGCTTACCCGCTGGCGGCCGGGGCCTGGCCAACCAGCTCAGCCGCGCCGAGGCCATCGGCGGGGCCATCCGCTGGGAAGAAACCCAGCGCGGCAGCAGCCTGGCGTTGGCGCTGCCTGTCAGCAAGGTCCGTAGACCTCTCTCCTAACCCGACCATCCCCGCGAAAGCGGGGACCCAAGCTGACCTTCAGGACGTAGCGCTGCTGCGGCTCATCTGCTGACTCGGCTTGGGTCCCCGCTTTCGCGGGGATGATCGGTGGTGAGGGTGTGGGGTGTGGGGGTGGATCTAGGCCTTCCCCTCAAACGCCGCCTGGATCGCCGCGACGTCGATCTTCTTCATGCCCATCATCGCCTGGAAGGCGCGGCCGGCGGCTTCGCGGTCGCTGCTGGTGGTGGCTTCGATCAGCTGGCGCGGCGTGACCTGCCACGACAGGCCGAAGCGGTCCTTCAGCCAGCCGCACTGACTTTCCTGCCCGCCGTCGGCGGTCAGGGCGTTCCAGTAGTGGTCGACCTCGGCCTGGCCATCGCAGTCGATGACGAACGAGAAGGCCTCGTCCAGCTTGAAGGTGGGCCCAGCGTTCAGGGCGGTGACCTTCTGGCCGTCGATCTCGAAGACCACGGTCATCACCTTGCCGGGCTTGCCGCCGCCGGGGGCTTCGCCGGGATAGTAGTCGACGCTGGTGATCTTCGAGTTGGGGAACAGCGAGACGTACAGCTTGGCGGCGTCCTCGGCCTGGTTGTCGAACCATAGGAACGGGGTGATCTTGGGCATGGCGTCCTCCATTGTCTGAGCCAAGGACGGTGGGGGCGCCGGCGTTCCGACACGGGCGAAAAAGAAAATCTCGCCGCGTCGATTGACTGTCGGAGGCGGACTATTGCCCGATCCTCCAGAACCGCGCGGTGGGCCCTGGCCTGCACGCGCGCGACGCCCATCTCCCAGCAGCCGGCGGCAGGGACCGCCGCGCCATTCCGGACAAGGAGCATCCCCATGAAGACGCGCAAACTCGGCGACGGCCTGGAAGTGTCGGCCATCGGCCTCGGCTGCATGGGCATGGGCCAGGTCTACGGCACGGCGCTGGAGACCGGTGACGCCCACAAGCTGCTGGCCCAGGCGGTCGAGCGCGGCGTGACCTTCTTCGACACCGCCGAGGTCTATGGCCCCTATCTGAACGAGGTCCTGGTCGGCGGCGGCCTGAAGCCCTTCCGCGACAAGGTGGTGATCGCCACCAAGTTCGGCTTCGACATCGCGCCGGAAGGCGCGGGCGAGGGCTTCTCGCGCATGCGCGGCGTCAACAGCCGCCCCGAGCACATCCGGGCGGTGGTCGAGGCCTCGTTGCAACGCCTGGGCGTCGAGGTCATTGACCTGCTGTATCAGCACCGCGTCGATCCGAACGTGCCGATCGAGGACGTGGCCGGGACGGTCAAGGACCTGATCGCCGAGGGCAAGGTCAAGCATTTCGGCCTCTCGGAAGCCGGCGCGGCCACCATCCGCAAGGCCCACGCCGTCCAGCCCGTCGCGGCCCTGCAGAGCGAATACTCGTTGTGGTTCCGCGAGCTGGAGGCAGAGATCATCCCGACCCTGCGCGAGCTGGGCATCGGCCTGGTGCCCTACAGCCCGCTGGGGCGCGGCTTCCTGACCGGGGCCTTCAAGGATGCGCCCGTGGCCCAGAACGACTTCCGTCGCGGCCTGCCGCGCTTCCAGGGCGAGGCCTTCGCCAAGAACCTGTCGCTGGTCGACGCCCTGACCGCCATCGCGGCTGAGAAGGGCATTACCCCGGCCCAGCTGGCCCTGGCCTGGATCCTGACGCAGGGCGAGGACATCGCGCCGATCCCGGGCACGACCAAGCTGGCGCGGCTGGAGGAGAACATCCGCGCCGTGGACGTGGTGCTGACCGCTGAGGACCTGGCCGCCATCGCGGCGGCGGTGCCGGAGACGGGCATCGAGGGTGAGCGTTATGCGCCGGCCGGGCTGGCGATGGTGGGGCGCTGACTCGCTTCTCCCTCTCCCCTTGCGGGAGAGGGGGGCCCGCGCCAGCGGGTCGGGTGAGGGGTTGAAAGACAGAACCGCCGCGACAGCCTCACCGCCGTCGCGGCGGTTTTCGTTTGCGCGACCCCTCATCCGGCGCTTCGCGCCACCTTCTCCCGCAAGGGGAGAAGGGAACATAGCTCGAGCCCGCCGCATTCCCCGGTCATGCTCGAACTGATCCTCGACCTCTGCAACATCCTGGGCGGCTTCCTGCTCGCCATCGGCCTGCTGACGCTGCTGCCGCGCGCTGGTGACGACCTGGGTCGGTTCGCTGAGCGCCTGGCGCCGTTTCGCTGGATCGTCGGCGTCGCGGCGCTGGTGTGTGGCGGCTACTTCCTGATCGTCCACCTGACCAGCGGACCCAAGGTCTTCCACTTCGAGGTCGTAGGGATCGTCGTCGGGGTGCTGCTGCTGTGGGACCGCCTGCGGGCCGGGCGCGCCTTGCCGGCCAGCGGGTCCAGCGGGCCAGGCCTGGTGCTGGCGGTGTTCGGCGTCATCGCCATGATCGTTGGCCTGCAAGGGATCCTCACGCCCGACTGACTGGCGCCCCGGAACTCCTCGGGATTGGCGCCTCACACAGTCATTTCCTGCCTCCCATCTGCATTCTGCTGACAGGTTTTGGTCGTCGATCCGCAAGTTTCGGGCGGAGCCGCGTCGCCGTGCGGCCTAAGGCGCAAAGACGTCTTTCCGGGGAGGATTCATGTACTCGACCATTCGCGCCGCCGTGATGGCTGCCGCCTGCGCCGCCGCAACGCCCGCCTTCGCCACCGTCGAGGCCCCGGAGCGTCAGAGCCCGGACGACGCCTGGTGGACCGGGCCGTTGCTGGCCTCCGGCGCCTCGACCCTGCCGAAGGGCCACATCCTGTTCGAGCCCTATCTGTACGGCGCCAAGCCGTACGGCAGCTTCGACGCCAGCGGCAAGCGCAGGAGCGCGCCCGACGCCGACAATATCGGCTCATCGGCCTACATGCTGTACGGCGTCACCGACGCCCTGACGGCGGGCTTCATCCCGCACCTGGGCTACAGGCGCGCCGGCGGGGGCTGGAGCCAGGGGCTGGGCATCGGCGACCTGACCGCCCAGGCCCAGTACCGCCTGATGCAGTACGAGGAAGGCAAGCGGCCGACCGTCTCGCTGATGCTGCAGGAGAACCTGCCGATTGGCCGCCACGACCGGCTGGACGACCGGCCCAATGACGGCTTCGGCAGCGGGGCCTACGCCACGACCGTGGGTCTCAATTCGCAGTACGTCTGGTGGGCCCCGAACGGCCGCATCGTCCGCACACGCCTGAACGCCCAGTACACGCGCTCGGACAATACGCGGGTGCGGGGCGCCAGCGTCTACGGCACGCCCAAGGGCTTCGCGGGCAAGGCCCAGCCGGGCGACAGCGTCCTGGTCGACCTGGCCTTCGAGTACAGCATCACCCGCAACTGGGTGGCGGCCTTGGACCTGGGCTGGCAGCGCGACGCCTCGACGAAGGTCACCGGCATGCTGCGCGGTTCGGCCTTCGAGCGGCGCTACCCCGTCAGCAAGGCGCTGATCCTGGCCCCGGCGGTGGAGTACAACTTCAACAGCCGCGTCGGGGTGATCGTCGGCGCCCGGATCGTCCCGGCCGGCCGCAACACCACGGCCTCGGTAACGCCCGCCATCGCCTTCAACTACGTGCGCTGAGGCGGCTCGCGTCCTGCGAAAACTAAAACGGTCAGTACCACTTTCGCGACATCCGGTCGCTATGGAGGATGATGGCCATATAGTGGCGTTATCTTTTATCTCAATGAAATAAAACAATAAATTGTGGCGTGCGGCGTGCGAATAGAAACGCCCCGCGCACCCCTATGCGACATATTGGACTTTGTCTGTGGTCGCACATCCGGCCCATGCTCGCCTTGCAGTTGCCGAGTGGGGGCATGAACATGAAACGAGTACTGGTCGTCGAGAGCCAACCGCTGATGCGCGCGGCCATCGTCCGTCTGCTGGAAACCGCCTGGCCCAAGGCCAGCATCGTCGAGGCCGGTGATTTGGCCGGAGTCGACGCGGCCTGCCGCGCGGGGCATGTCGGCTTGGTGATCCTGGAGCCGGCCCTGCCGGACGCAACGGGCCTGGGGGCCCTGGTCGCCATCCAGCGCCGCCTGCCGGACGCGCCGGTGGTCGTCTACACCGCCCGCCGCGATGACCAGGTGATCAGCTCCAGCAACGCCCTGGGCGCGGCCGGCTATGTCCACAAGTCCGCCCAGATCGACGAGCTTCTATCGGTGCTGCAAGCCGCCGCCGCCGGGGCGCGGTCGTTCCCGTCGCTGAACGGCGCCGTCACCGCCGATCAGGAGATCGCCGCCATGCGCAAGCGTCTCTCCTCGCTGACCGCCACCCAGATGAAGGTGCTGATGAGCGTCGCCGACGGCCGCCTGAACAAGCAGGTGGCCGCCGACCTGCACGTCTCGGAAGCCGCCATCAAGGCCCACCTGACGGGCATCTTCCGCAAGCTGGGCGTTCACAACCGCACCCAGGCCATGCTGGCCCTGCAGCCGGTGCTGGGCGGCCACGCGATGGCCGCTTAAAGCGCTTCGCCGTCCCGTCCGAACCGCGCCCGCAGGGTCTTCACCGCTTCGCGCGCGATTTCCGCGGCATTGCGCGGTCCCGGATCGTCGGTGCCGTTCAGGATGCCCAGGACCAGGGTCTCGTGCTTCAGCATGCCCAGCAGCTGGCGCGAGGCCATCTCGGCCACGCCATGGGTGAAGCGGCCCTCCCTCGCCAGCCGCTCGAACAGCGCGACCGCCGACTGGTGCGCCTTCAGCCGGCTATGAGAGTCGAAGAAGGCCAGGGCGTCAGGGAACTTTCGCCCCTGCTCACCCATGATGCGGAATAGGGCGCGCAGTTCCGGGTCGTTCAGTCGGCCCATGATGGCCAGGGCCAGCTTCTCGATCGGATCGCCATCCGGCGCATGCAGCGCCTCCAGCAGCTCGACCTCGATATTGCCGGCCACCTTTTTGACGACCGCGCGGAATAGGTCATCCTTACTGGGAAAATAGGCGTAGACGGTCGCCGTGGAGACGCCGGCCGCCGTGGCGATGGCGCTCATCTTGGCCTGATCCAGGCCTTGCGCCAGCACGATACGGCTGGCCGCGTCGATGATCGACTGTAGCTTCTTCCGGCCTGCCAGCCCCCTAGGCTGTCTCAGCATGCCGTCCTCCAAAACGCTCGCTAACTGATTGAGTCGGAACTCGTCGTGAACGCTATAGGCGTGAGCATGGCGCACGAATTACATTTGTTGAAGTGTCGGATAACGCACATTGGGGAGGCCTTGATCCGATGCGTGTCATCCGGACACACTGCGCGCCATGGAAGGCAACCCGCTCCGCACGCTCGATTCCTTTGAACTCCTGAAGCTGGGCAAGGCGTCGGTGACCGTCGGCGGGCTGGCGGCGGGCAGCCTGATCGTGGTGGCGGCGATCTTCGCCGCGCGACTGACCTCGGCGGGCCTGCGCCGGCTGCGCGAGAAGGCGGCGGGTAACGCCGCCTCGCTGTACATCGTCGAGAAGGTCGCCACCTACGGCCTGGTGGTCATCGGCATCGTGGCGGGCCTGTCGACCATGGGCGTCGACCTGACCTCGCTGACGGTCTTCGCCGGCGCCCTGGGCGTGGGTGTCGGTCTGGGCCTGCAGGGGATCATCAAGGACTTCGCGTCCGGGGTCAGCCTGGTGTTCGAGCGGCTGGTGGCGGTGGGCGACTTCGTCGAGCTGCCCAATGGCGGCCGGGGCGTGGTGCACGAGATCGGCCCGCGCGCGACGCGGATCCGCACCAATGACAGCACCGACATCATCGTCCCCAACTCGGTGCTGGTGAACGACCAGGTCATCAACTGGACCCTGCGCAACACCAACCGCCGCCTGCGGGTGCCGTTCGTCACCGCCTTCGGGGCCGACAAGGAGAAGGTGCGCGAGGCGGTGCTGAAGGCCGCCAAGGCCGCGCCCTACACCTCGCCCGACGACGCCACCCGCCGCGCGCAAGTGTGGCTGGTCGGCTATGGCGAGAGCAGCCTGAAGTTCGAGCTGGTGGTCTGGCCGACGGTCGAGGCCGTGCGCCGTCCGGCGGCGATCTTCGCGGCCTATACCTGGCTGATCGACGACGCCCTGCGCGGGGCCGGCATCGAGATCCCGTACCCGCAGCGCGACGTGCGTCTGCGCGGTCTGTTCGGCGAGGAGGGCGAAGACGCCCTGACCAGCCTGCGCCTGGAGCCCGCCGCCCGCCGCCGCAAGGCCGCCAAGGCGGTGAAACCCGGCTCCAGCAACGACGCGGCCCAGGATCTGGAGCGCGAGGATCCCGACGAGATGCCGCCGCCTGTCGCCAAGCCGCCGCCGGCGAAGCCTTGACCTGGTTGCGGCGTCGCCGCAGTCTTCTCGCAACTGCGAAAAGAACAATCGGGGAGTAGGCGGATGAAGACGCCGCGCGGCTTTTTCAAACCCCTGGCCATCGGCGCGCCCGAGCCCTATCGCGAGCTGCCGGCCCGCGTGGAGCGGATGATCCACTTCGTGCCGCCGCACCTGGAGAAGGTGCGCGCCAAGGTCCCCGAGATCGCCCCGACCGTCGACGTCATCCTGGCCAACCTGGAGGACGCCATCCCCGCCGACGCCAAGGGCGCGGCCCTGGCCGGCCTGGTCGCCATGTCGCGCGAGGTCGACTTCAAGGCGCTGGGCGTCGGCTTCTGGGCGCGGATCAACTGCCTGAACTCGCCCTGGCACCTGGATGAGGTGTCGACCATCGTCGAGAAGGCTGGCGACAAGCTCGACGTGATCATGGTTCCCAAGGTCGAGGGGCCATGGGACATCATGTACATGGACCAGCTGCTGGCCTCGCTGGAGGCCAAGCACGGCGTCACGCGGCCGATCCTGCTGCACGCCATCCTGGAGACGGCCGAGGGCGTGATGAACGTCGAGGCCATCGCCGCGGCCAGCCCGCGCATGCAGGGGATTTCGCTGGGTCCGGCGGACCTGGCGGCCAGCCGAGCGATGAAGACCACCCGCGTGGGCGGCGGTCATCCCGGCTACCGCGTGGTTGAAGATCCGCATGCGGATGGTTCACCGCGCGTCTCGGTGCAGCAGGACCTATGGCACTACACCTTCGCCAAGATGGTCGACGCCTGCGCGGCGCATGGGATCAAGCCGTTCTACGGTCCGTTCGGGGCGATCGATGACCCCGTGGCCTGCGAGCAGCAGTTCCGCAATGCGTTCCTGATGGGGTGCGCGGGCGCCTGGAGCCTGCACCCCAGCCAGATCGACATCGCCAAGAAGGTCTTCAGTCCGGACCCGGCCGAGGTCGCCTTCGCGCGACGGATCCTGGAGGCGATGCCGGACGGCACGGGCGTGGCCATGATCGACGGGAAGATGCAGGACGACGCCACCTGGAAGCAGGCCAAGGTGATGGTCGATTGCGCGCGGCAGATCGCGGGGAAGGATGCGGAGTACGCGGGGCTGTACGGGTTCTAGTCTTACTTGCCCCCTCCGCGCTGCGCGCTCCTCCCCCGGAGGGGGAAGAAGGATCGGCGCGCACCTTCCGCCCCCTCCGGGGGCGGACGACCGCGAAGCGGTCAGGTGGGGGCAAGTGGCCTAGTCAGCGCCCCCCACCGTCGTCACCACCCGCGCCCCGTTCGTCAGCAGCTTATGGATGGGGCACTTCTCGGCGATCTCGAACAGGCGCTCCATCTGTTCCTCATTGAGGTTGCCCTCGATGGTGATGACGCGCTCGAAGCGTTCGTGCGGGGTCACGTCGGCGTCGAAGTGCGAGAACACCTCGACATGCATGGCCGAGATTTCCCAGTTCTTGCGGTTGGCGTAGAGGCGCAGGGTCTGGCTGGTGCAGGCCGCCAGGCCCGCGGCGACCAGCTCGTGCGGATCGGGACCCAGGTCCAGCCCGCCCTGAGCCACCGAGATGTCGGCGACGATGGTCGAGGGGCCGGCCGTGACGAAGGTTTGCAGGACGCCCGTGCCGGTGTCGGTGGCGGTGGCGAACGGGCGGGTAGCGGCTTCGGTCATGGGAGGTCCTCGAAACAGGTAAGGCGGATCTTCCTACCGCAACCGTCACGCTCGCGCTTGCACGATCGGCGTCAAGACGAACTCTGGTTCGTGGTCCGGCCCCAGGGTGATCGAGGCGCGGGGAATGACCGGCCGGTCGCTGGCCATCGCCACCTCGAACCGCTCGAGCAGGCTGGCCAGCACGATCTGGGCTTCGGCCAGGGCGAAGCCGGCCCCAATGCAGACGCGGGGACCCGCCCCGAACGGCATGAAGGCCTCGATCCCCCAGGGATGGGCCTGGTCTAGGAAGCGCTCGGGCCGGAAGGCGGTGGGGGCGTCCCACAGCTTGCGGTGCCGGTGCATGACCCACGGGCTGATGGTGATCTGGCAGCCGGGAACGACCGGGCAGTCCAGCACCTCGTCCGCCTCCTGGGCCTGCCGGGCGATCATCGGGGCGGTGGGATAGAGCCGCAGGGTCTCGAACAGCACCGAGCGCAGCAGGGGCCAAACCTTCAGGTCGTCCAGGCTGGCGACCCGCTCGGACGGAAAGGCCGCGACCTCGGCCCGGACGCGGCTCTGCGTCACGGGATCCAGCGCCAGCAGATAGGTCGCCCAGAACAGCAGGCGCGAGGTGGTCTCGAAGCCGGCGGCCAGCATCGAGCTGCACTGGTCGCGGATCTCCTGATCGGGCAGGGGCCGGTCGTCCTCGTCGCGGGCGGCCAGCAGGCGGTCCAGCATGTCGAGGACTTCGGGGTGCGGATTGCGCCGCCGCTCCTCGATCAGGGCGTCGACCGCCTTGAACCAGCGCGCCCCCATCCGCCGTCGCTCGCCGTCCAGGAAGGTCAGGTCGTCGGCGCCCTTGGCCATGAAGTCGAAGAGGTTGAAGTGCGCCGGCCCTTCCATGTAGCGGCGAGCCAGGTCGGCGAGGATCGCGCCTTCCGCGTCGGCGCGGCGTGAGAACAGGGCCCGTAGCACGGCGTCCAGGGTGGCGTGGTGGAAGGTCTGGGCCAGGTTGGCGCGATCCTTCCCGGCCAGCGCGTCGGTCAGTCCAGCGCCGGCGGCGATGAAGTGGGGCAGCAGGCCGCCGGTCGCGGCGGGGGTGAAGACCGGGGCCAGGCTCCTGCGCTGGCGCCGCCAGGTCTCGCCCTCGGACATCAGCACGCCCTCGCCGACCAGGGGCTTTAGCGAGCGGGCGGCCTTCACCGGCCGGGCGTATTTCGGCGAGCTCAGCACGCGGCGCACGCTGGCGGGGTCGTTCAGGAACAGGCCCGGCTGGCCCATGAACATGTAAGGCGCGGCGAGGCTCTCATAATCTTCCTCGCAATAGGCCCCGATCAGGCTGCGGCCCATCTCCAGGGCCACGCGCAGTTGGCCCAGCGGCGTGACGCCGAGAGGACGTGGATGGACCTTGGGAGCAGGAGGAATAAGCGGCGCGGTGAGGACTGTGGTGTCCATGGAGCTGCGGCCTTCCGGAAAGCTGGACCCGTTTTGGATCCCATCCGGACGTGAAGCCTAAGCGCGCTCAGGTTGCGGCGCAATAATTCATCGCGCCTTGAAATTACTTAAGCAGCGAGAACCAGAGGCGAGACATCGAACACGCGCTGCGATCCGCGCCAGACTTCCACGAAGTCACAGCGGTGGTGCATGTCCAGCAACTCGTAAGCTCTCGCACGCGCGGCCGAGTCATCAGCGCAGGGCGTGACGTCAAAACGCGGGACCGAGCCGTCAGACTCGACACAGAAAAAGGTGAACACCTGCATGGGAACTGTGCGCTCTCATCAGGCGGGTCCGCGCACATTCGATGGCGGGGCCGCAGGGGCGCAAGTCGTCTTCCGCGACCTGCTACAAAACAACGTAGGACTCTTTGTCGCGATTCACCAGGGGAGAGAGTCTCAATTCGAGACTCACCTGTGAACCGCACCTTCGAGCCTGTGGATAGAATCCGGCGGATTCGAGTCGGTTCCCTGCCGGAATCTCGCCTCTTTCCCTTGAGGGATTCCGCCACTAGGTTCGCACCCTTTCATCAACGGCGACGTTTAAGAGTCCATGGCCGCCCATTATCTCGATTTCGAACGCCCAATCGCTGACCTGGAAAGCAAAATCGAAGAGCTGTCCCGGCTCTCCGAGACGGCTGGGCCGGGCGCGTTCGACGCCGAGATCCAGGCCCTGCGCGATCGCGCTCAGGACCTCCGCAAGGAAGCCTACGCCAATCTGGACGCCTGGCAGAAGACCATGGTCGCCCGGCACCCCCAGCGGCCCCATCTGCGCGATTATGTCGCAGGCCTGATCGACGAGTTCGTCGAGCTGCGCGGCGACCGCAAGTTCGCCGACGACCAGGCCATCGTCGGGGGCCTGGGCCGCTTCCGCGGTCAGCCCGTCGTTGTCATGGGCCACGAGAAGGGCCACGATACGACGACGCGCCTGAAGCACAACTTCGGCATGGCCCGCCCCGAGGGCTACCGTAAGGCCGTCCGCCTGATGGACATGGCCGAGCGCTTCAGCCTGCCGGTCATCACCTTCGTGGATACCGCCGGCGCCTATCCGGGCCTGGGCGCCGAGGAGCGGGGCCAGGCCGAGGCCATCGCCCGCTCGACAGAAAGGTGTCTGACGCTGGGTGTGCCGATGGTCGCCACCATCGTCGGCGAAGGCGGCAGCGGCGGCGCGATCGCCCTGGCCGGCGCCAACCGCGTGCTGATCCTGGAGCACTCGATCTATTCGGTGATCTCGCCGGAAGGCGCGGCCTCGATCCTGTGGCGCGACGGCGCCCGGGCCAAGGACGCGGCGACCAACATGCGCATCACCGCCCAGGACCTGATCAAGCTGGGCATCGTCGACCGCATCATCGAAGAGCCCGCCGGCGGCGCGCACTCCGATACCGAGACGGCCATCCAGGCCGTCGGCGACGCGGTCGAGGACGAGCTGAAGGGCATGGCCGCCATGAGCGCCGAGGCGCTGCGCAAGCAGCGCGCCGAGCGCTTCTACGCCATCGGCCGCGCCGGCCTGCAGTAAATTTCTGGTGGCGGACGTCACGTCCGCCGCGCCTGCCTCGTCTTGTCTCTGAAGGGCCGCTTCCGGCCCCAAGGAGATGAGACCATGGGCGACACCGCCGCCTTCCGCCACGATCAGAACGTTCCCGAGGTCTACAAGGCCTTCTTCGCCGCCGAGATGGCGGTGCGCGCCGCGGGCATCCCCAGCGGCCTCAAGCACCTGATCTATCTGCGCGTCTCGCAGCTGAATGACTGCGCCTACTGCGTGAAGATGCACAGCCACGAGGCCCGCGAGGACGGCGAGACCAATGCGCGCCTGGACCGCCTGGTCGTCTGGCGCCACGTCGAGGACTTCACCGCCGCCGAAAAGGCCGCCCTGGCCTGGGCCGAGGCCCTGACCAAGCTGCCCCAGCCGGAAGGCTTCGCCCCGCTGCGGGCCGCCCTGCGCGAGCACTGGACCGACCAGCAGGCCAGCGCCCTGACGGTCATCGTCGCCCAGATCAACCTCTGGAATCGCCTGGGCGTCTCGAGTCACTAGCTGAGCCGGCGAGGCGCGGGCTAGGGTGGCGCTCCCAAGGTGGAGCTTGTCCCGATGATCCGCGCCCTCGCTGTCGCCGCCCTGCTGCTGGCCGCGCCTGCCGCTCAAGCGCAGGGCCAACGCCCGCTCACGCCGATGGAGCGCTGCGATCGCGCCGGCGGCCCGACCATCGAGATCATGAGCTGCGTCGCGACCTATGCCGATAAGCAGGACGTCCGCCTGAACCGCGCCTACCAGGCGGCGATGGGGCGTCTGAAGACGTCTCGCGAGAAAATCCTCCTGCGCAACGCCCAGCGGGCCTGGATCCGGGACCGCGACGCCGAGTGCCGAGCCTATCTGGACGAGCGGGAGTACGGCCGCCAGGGCGGCATCGAGGCCCAGGCCTGCGTCCTCGACTGGACCGAGGCCCGCGCCGACGAACTGGAGCGCATGGCCCGCCCGCGCCGACCGCGATAGGCCTCTTGCCTGACCTAGGGGCCGCTCCCGCATAGTCCTCCCAAAACCAGAGGGAGGCATGCGGCCATGGCCATCAAGACCCGTTTCACCGAGCTGTTCGGCGTCGAGCACCCGATCGCCCAGGGCGGCATGCAGTGGGTCGGCAAGGCCGAGCTGGTCAGCGCCGTCGCCAATGCCGGGGCGCTGGGCTTCCTGACCGCCCTGACCCAGCCCACGCCCGAGGCGCTCTCCCAGGAGATCGCCCGCTGCCGCGAGATGACCGACAAGCCGTTCGGCGTGAACCTGACCATCCTGCCGGCCATGAAGCCGCCGCCCTATGCCGAGTACCGCGCCGCGATCATCGAGAGCGGGATCAAGATCGTCGAGACCGCCGGCTACAAGCCCCAGGAGCATGTCGACGACCTCAAGGCCCACGGGGTCAAGGTGATCCACAAATGCACCGCCGTCCGCCACGCCCTCAGCGCCGAGCGGATGGGCGTCGACGCCATCTCGATCGACGGCTTCGAGTGCGCCGGCCATCCGGGCGAGGACGACATTCCCGGCCTGATCCTGATCCCGGTCGCCGCCCAGAAGGTGAAGATCCCGATGATCGCCTCGGGCGGCTTCGGCGACGCCCGCGGCCTGGTCGCGGCCCTGGCCCTGGGCGCCGACGGCGTCAACATGGGCACCCGCTTCTGCGCCACGGTCGAGGCCCCGATCCACCAGAATTTCAAAGAGCAGATGGTGGCCAATGACGAGCGCGCCACCGACCTGATCTTCCGCACCCTGCACAACACCGCCCGCGTGGCGAAAAACGCCGTCAGCCAGCAGGTGGTCGCCATCGAGCGGGCCGGCGGCGCCAAGTTCGAGGACGTCGCCGACCTGGTGAAGGGCGTGCGCGGCCGCGAAGGCCTCGAGACGGGCGACACGGACCACGGCATCTGGAGCGCCGGCATGGTCCAGGGCCTGATCCACGACGTGCCGACCGTGAAGGACCTGGTCGATCGCATCGTGGCCGAGGCCGAGGACCTGATCCGCCAACGGCTGGCGGGGATGGTGGCCTAAAGGCCACGCCGCCGCCGCTTCACGCGGTGGTCGCCCGCTGAAGGGATCGATGGAAAGGGACGCGGAGCGCCGGACAGCGTCCGGAGCAAGGTGGAGAAGTACCGTTTCGACGAAGCCAGACGCTCCGCGCGGTCGTTTTCCGGAAGCGTGACGGTCCGACGCTGTTTGCGCCTCACCGCCCTTGAAGCCTCCGACGGGCGGGCTAGGCCGCGAAGCCTGGTCCCTGATGTCCGGGTTTCCCCGAACCTGTCGCGCCCTTCGGCCTGCATCCACCGTCGTTTCTGTGTTCCAGGGCCGACCGCCGTAGGATGGTGCAGTTGCGGCTGTTACCCCGCACCGACGAGCGCGCCCGCTCGATCGCCCCTCGCCGCCGCAATCGGTCGCTGGCCATCGCGCCCTTTCCCCGCGACGAGGTGGATAGACTGTACGGCAGGTTTTGGGGCCGGGGACGCGAGGGCGTGGACGCTCGTGCCTTACCCGCACCCTCTCTCTGAGAGAGAGGGAGGGGCCCATGCGAAGCATGGGAGGGTGAGAGGTTACACCGCCCACCGAATAATCCTGAAAACTCAGCGAGATGTGCCAACCCGGACGGGGCTTCGCCTACCCTCTCACCCTCCCACGCCTGACGGCGCGGGCCCCTCCCTCTCTCCATGAGAGAGGGATCCAACACCCGTCCCCGTCGAAGATCAGCCCGCTAGAGCTTCACCCGGAAGTGGAACGCATCCACCGCCAGCCCCTCGCGGAAATAGAACGCATGCGCCCGTTCGCGGACGACGTTGGAGATCAGCTCCAGATGCCCGCACCCCTGTCGCCGCGCTTCGTCCTTCAGCCAGTCCAGCAGCGCCTTGCCGTGGCCTTTCGAGCGCGCGTCCGGGTCCGAGACCAGGTCGTCGACGCTCAGGAACCGGCCGCAATACAGCATGTCCAGGACCCGCCACGCGGCCACGGCGCGCACTTGGCCGTCTTCGACGACGGCGGTGAGCCGGAAACCGTCCGAGGCCATCAGCCCCCGGATCCGCGCGGCATAGGTCTCGCGGTTCAGGGCGGGGCGCAGGTGGTGCATGACGTCGAAGGTCGCGAGGATCTCGGCGTCGGTGGCGGGGTGGAGGAGGGTGGTCATGCCATTTTGGTATCCCTTCTCCCCTTGCGGGAGAAGGTGGCGGCGAAGCCGACGGATGAGGGGTTAGGGGCGATCAAAATTCAACGAACGGCGTCGCGTAAACGAATCGTTGAAGGTTGAAATAGAATCGAACGATCTAAGAACCACTAGGAATGGTGTCCGATAGGCTTCCTGGTCCCCAACATATTGCGCTGGTGCCCGCCTTGACTCCCCGTGACGGTAGAGTCATCCCTTGTGGTACAGGATCCCGAAAACGGCGAGACCGCCGGGCGGCAACCCGACGGTCTCTTACGATCGAGGTCCCCTTGCAAACCAATTGACTTGGGGGTGCAGGGAAGTCGCCGTGACACCCAGGAGAAGACTCCTGGAGGCTCGCTTTGTCAACCCTCAAGTCGTTCTAGGCCTTACGCAACAAGGGTTTGCGAAGGTTGAAGGAATGGCAATATGTCGAGCTACTACGTTAACAAGAATGCTCAGTCGAACGGTGATCACGAGGTCCACAAGTCGGACTGCTCGTATCTGCCGAGCGCGCAAAATCTTCAGTATGTTGGTGAGCACTATGGCTGTGCGAGCGCGGTGGTAGCGGCGAAGGCCTACTATCCGCAATCGAATGGTTGCTACTGGTGCTCGCCGTCCTGCCACACGAGCTAGGTGGGGCTCAGTTCCCCTCTAGGTCCTTACGGCAAGTGCGCCTCTCTCCTCTCTGGGGAGAGGCGTTTCCTTTCATCTCACGGCGAGACGGTCGCTGACCTGAACGGGTTGCTCAAGGACGGCGCGCAGCGCCGCCGCGTGGCGGCCGCCCGGAGGGCGGTCCTTGACCAACCCGTTCAGGTCAGCACGCTGCAGCCTTCGAGAGATGTAAGGTGGGTGCCGACCTTGGAGGTCGGCTTTCGACCTTTATAGACATTCGCGCCAAAGCCGGCGCTCGCAACCTCCACCTAACGTGGTTCACGGGCGCGCATGTATGGCTTAGCTTGCTAAAATGACGACGCCCACGCCTCCGGTTAAAGCTCAAGCAGCGATTGTTTCGAAGGCCCCGTTGCCGACGACGCTCACCGCTGTGCAGCCTATCAAAGTCATCGTCGAGAAATTACCCGATGATAAGCACGACTATGCAGCTGATTTCGTCACGGGTGGGATCGGTCTCATTGGCGCATTGGTCGGTGCTTACGTCGGCGCGAAGGTCGCAGCCGCTGTTACTCGCAAACAAAAGAGCGATGATGAGCGAGAGCGCGATGACATCGCGATGGTCTCACTCTTCCGAGTAGTCAATAAATCCTACACTTTCACCAGTGGTTACGTTGGTGATGCAGATGTGGCGATGACGCTTCACAAAGAAGGAAAGGCGCAGTTCGTCTCTGCGGCGTTGCAAGGTTATGCGAATTATCCCAGTAGGATAAATATTTCCGGAGACGAACTTTACAGGGCTAAACGCGTAGGGGGTTACGAATTTTCAAATATGATCATCGATCTCGATGACCGCTTCAATTCACTTATTGAAATGCTAACAATGTACCGTGCGTTACGGACCCAAGCGATGTCATTGCTAAAGGTGGAGAGCAACGAAGGGACAGCTGTAGTAGGATCGGCTGACAAAGATAAAGAGGCTTTGGTGAAGGCCGAATTCACTTCCCTCGATGCAATGATAAGTCAGTCTCGAGAAATTGCTGATGAACTACGCGTGGATAGTTATCACGCGATGATTAAGTGTGTTGAGTCCATCGTCGACTATTTCGATCGTGATCAGAAGATTGAAATGCCGGGGCTGGACGGTAAGCCGCAAGTTATTGAGCTAAAATCAACGCCAAAAAAAGTAGGGCTGAATAATCCGTAGTCGCAAACCCACGGTCCCTCACCGCCCCAACACCCCCCGCAGCCTCACCACATCCGCCTCCGCCAACCCCCGCCCGTAGTACGCCACGCACCCGGCGTCCGTGCTGACGAACCGCGCCACGCCGCGTGCGCGGAGGTTCGCATCGATCACCGCCAGCCGCGCCGTCAGGGTCTTCATGTCCCCCGTCTCGCGCGCCAGGTTCGCCTCGCGCCCGCTCGGGAAGGCCACGTCGTAGTTGAGCTTGGGCTCGACCTTGCCGGTGGTCTCGTCCTTCTGGTTGGTGCAGCCGATGCCGACGCTGGTCGCCGTGCCCCAGGACCAGTGCTCGCGGGCCTTGCCGTCATAGAGCCAGGCCGCGCCGAACGGGGTGGCGACGCCGACTTCCTGGCGGCCGGCGATGCCGCCCCAGGCGACGCCGGTCGCGACTAGGGCGGCGGTGACGGCGACCAGCATCCAGCGGGCGCGGCGGGTGACCGGCGGCATGCCGCGGCTGAGGCCGAAGGCGCCGGGCAGCAGGATCAGCGGGGCGATGGCGATCAGCATCATCGGCAGGAAGGTGTCGCCGCCCTCGCGCCAGGTCACCAGCACGTCGGGGATGGTGCGCAGAATGGCCGCGTCGCGCTGCTCGAACCAGGTCTGGACCAGGGCCAGCCCCGCGAAGCCGCAGCCCACCAGGCCGGCGGTGATCAGCACCCCGGCCAGCTTGTCGGCCATGCCGGTTCCGGCGTTCTCGCTCATGCGGTCGGTCCTTGTCCCTGGATCCTGACTACAGCGAGTTGCGGGGGAAGGGGAGGGTTCTGACTTTCCGCGTTTTTTTGGGCAGCTCCACCAGAACGCGAAGATAAGACCACTGCGCTTTACCGAACGCTGGAATGCCAATAGCTGGGACGGCCTCGAATTGTCCGGAGCCGCTTTGATGACCCTCGCTACCGACCGCCGATCCTTGCTGCTGGCCGCCGCCGCGCTTGCCGTGCCAGGCGCGGCCTTCGCCGCTGACGACTGGCGCTGGCTGAACGCACCGAAAAGCTGGACGTGGCGGGACGGGACCCTGGCTTGCGCGGCCGAGCCGGGCTCGGACTTCTGGCGCAAGACGGTCGGCGGGCCGGTGGTCGACAGCGGCCACTTCTTCTTCCGCCGGCAGGCGGGCGACTTCGTGCTGACCGCCGTGCTGGACGGCGACTACGCCGCCGACGCCGACCAGACCGGCCTGATGCTGCGCGTCGACGCCGCGACCTGGATGAAGCACGGGGTGGAGTGGCTGAAGGGCAAGCCGCACGTGGCCAGCGTGTTCACGCGGGACTGGTCGGACGGGACGGCGTTCGAGGTCGCGACGGGGAAGGCCGTCCGGGTGCGGGTGGCGCGGCAGGGGCAGACGGTGATCTGCTCGCATGCGTTCGGGGATGGGGAGTGGGTGGTGGATCGGTACGGGTATCTGCCGATGGGCGAGAGTGTGGAGGTTGGCGTAGTGGCGGCGGCGCCGTTGGGGAAGGGGTTTTCGGCGCGGATCTCGAAGGTGGAGATCAAGGGGGCGTAGGCGGCGGAGAGCGCCCCCTCCGTCTCGCTGCGTATCCGCAGCGATCCACCTCCCCCGTTTCACGAGGGAGGAGGAAGCTTCACCCTCCTGCCCCGCTTGCGGGGGAGGTGGCGCGGCGCCGATAGGCGACGTGACGGAGGGGGCGCTCTGCTGAGCTATTTCCGCTTCTTCCGGAACTCTTCCGCCTTCTCCGCCCGGATCTCCGCCCGAATCCGCTTCGGCGCGGACCGATCCACCTCGTCCCCCGTCGCCGACAGCACCTCATTGGCGAACTCGAGATCCATCAGCTTCATCCGCTTGATCTCATCGCGCAGCCGCGCGGCCGTCTCGAACTCGAGGTTCGCGGCGGCCTCGCGCATCTTGGCTTCCAGGTCCTTGAGCGCGGCCTTGAAGTTGTCGCCGCTGAACGGGCGGTCGTCGGTTTCGGACATGCCCATCGGCACCAGCACGCGGTCGCCGCGCTCGTAGGGGCTGTTGAGGATGTCCTTGATGTCGCGCTTGACGCTCTCGGGCGTGATGCCGTGCTCGAGGTTATAGGCGTGCTGCTTCTCGCGGCGGCGGGCGGTCTCGGCCATGGCCCGCTCCATGCTGCCGGTGATCCGGTCGGCATAGAGGATGACCTTGCCGTCGACGTTCCGCGCGGCCCGGCCGATGGTCTGGATCAGGCTGGTCTCCGAGCGCAGGAAACCTTCCTTGTCGGCGTCGAGAATGGCCACGAAGCCGCACTCGGGGATGTCCAGGCCCTCGCGCAGCAGGTTGATGCCGACCAGGACGTCGATATTGCCCATCCGCAGCTCGCGGATGATCTCGATGCGCTCCAGCGTATCGATGTCGGAGTGCATGTAGCGGACCTTGATGCCCTGCTCGTTCAGGTACTCCGACAGGTCCTCGGCCATCTTCTTGGTCAGCACGGTGACCAGGGTGCGGTAGCCCTTCTTGATGGTCTGGCGGATCTCGTCGACCACGTCGTCGACCTGGCTGGCGCCGTCCTTGGAGACCGGGCGCACCTCGACCGGCGGGTCGATCAGGCCGGTGGGGCGGATGACCTGCTCGGCGAAGACGCCGCCGGCCCGCTCCAGCTCCCAGTCGGCCGGGGTGGCGGAAACGTGCACCGACTGGGGCCGCATGGCGTCCCACTCCTCGAACTTGAGGGGGCGGTTATCCAGCGCCGAGGGCAGGCGGAAGCCGTACTCGGCCAGGGTCCATTTGCGGTTGCGGTCGCCCTTGTACATGGCGCCGATCTGCGGAACCGTCTGGTGGCTCTCGTCGGTGAACAGCAGGGCGTTGTCGGGGATGTATTCGAAGAAGGTCGGCGGCGGCTCGCCCGGCCGGCGGCCCGACAGGTAGCGGCTGTAGTTCTCGATGCCGGCGCACGAGCCGGTGGTCTCGATCATCTCGAGGTCAAAGGTCGTGCGCTGCTCCAGGCGCTGGGCCTCCAGCAGCTTGCCGTTGGCGACCAGCCACTCCAGCCGCTCCTTCAGCTCCTGGCGGATGGCGATGATCGCCTGGCGCAGGGTCGGGCGCGGGGTGACGTGGTGGCTGTTGGCGTAGACCTTGATGGTCTCCAGCTCCGACGTCTTCTTGCCGGTCAGGGTGTCGAACTCGCTGATCGCCTCGACCTCGTCGCCGAACATGGTCACGCGCCAGGCGCGGTCCTCGTAGTGGGCGGGGAAGATCTCGATGGTGTCGCCCCGGCGGCGGAACGTGCCGCGCTCGAAGGCCTGGTCGTTGCGCTTGTACTGCTGGGCCACCAGGTCGGCGATCAGCTGCTTCTCGTTGACCTTGTCGCCGACCGTCAGGGTGAAGGTCATGGCGGTGTAGGTCTCGACCGAGCCAATGCCGTAGATGCAGCTGACCGAGGCCACGACGATGACGTCGTCGCGCTCCAGGATCGCCCGGGTGGCCGAGTGGCGCATGCGGTCGATCTGCTCGTTGATCGAGCTGTCCTTCTCGATGAAGGTGTCGGTCCGGGGCACGTAGGCTTCCGGCTGGTAGTAGTCGTAGTAGCTGACGAAGTACTCGACCGCGTTGTCGGGGAAGAACCCCTTCATCTCGCTGTAGAGCTGGGCGGCCAGGGTCTTGTTCGGGGCCAGGATCAGGGCCGGGCGCTGGGTGCGCTCGATGACCTGGGCCATGGTGAAGGTCTTGCCCGAGCCGGTGACGCCCAGCAGCACCTGGTCCTGGTCGCGGTTCTTGATGCCCTCGACCAGCTCGGCGATGGCGGTCGGCTGGTCGCCGGCGGGCTGGTAGTCGGAGACCAGCTTGAACTTCTTGCCGCCTTCGGACTTCTCCGGCCGCTCGGGGCGGTGCGGGGTCCAGAGCATGGGCATGACGCCGGCGGCCACGTCGCCGACAGTGTCCATGACGAAGGGCGTGGAGACGTCCGAGACGCCGCTGTTATCGGAAGAAGGCATGGCCCCAAGTTAGGGACGCGCGCGGGTCTCGGCTAGGGGGTCTGCTGACGGGGAGTGGCAGCAGTCTGTCACCAGTTCTCGCCGCCCGACGGGACGAGCGGGGAGCGCCGCGCGCCGCCGGCCTTGACCAGGGCGGCCTGGATGTCGGCGCGGGCGGCGACCTCGGCCTGGCGGTCCAGCAGCGTGGCGTCCCAGGGGGCGACCACCTTGGGCCGGGCGCGGGCGGACAGGGCCAGGACCGCCCAGGGCGCGGCGTCGGGATCGGCCAGTCGGGCGCGGTAGCTGGCGGCGGCGGCGTCCAGGTCGTCCAGGCACAGCAGGGCGTAGGTGCGGGCGGGCAGGGCCTCGCCCTTCAGGTCCTTCAGGTCGCGGCGGGCGGCGGTCAGCCGGCCCAGCTGGACATTGACGCAGACAGACCGCGCCACGACCCAGTCGCCCAGATTGCCGTTGGGGCGATAGAGGAAGTAGTCCATCGCCTTCAGGGCTTCCTGGGCGCGGCCGCTGCCGGCGAGGTGGCCGATCAGCATGTTGTCCGCCCAGCCGTCGTAGCTTTCGCCGGGACGGGCCGCCTTTACGATGGCGCGGTCCTCGGCGATGGCCTCGTCGAAGCGGCCCAGCTGCCACAGGCTGAAGGCCCGCTCGGCGCGCAGGTTCAGCAGGGCGCCGTCCGTATCGGCGAAGGTCTGCGGCGAGACCTCGACCCGCAGCAGGGCCTTGTCGACCAGGGCCAGGGCCTCGGCGGGACGGCCCAGGCGCTCCAAGAGGTCGGCGCGCAGGGTGACCAGGGCCAGGCGGTCGGTCTCCTTGACCGCCAGCCGGTCGGCGCGGGTGAAGGCGCGCATGACGATGGCGGTGGGCTCGAACCAGGCCTCGTCCAGCCGGCGGGCGGGGGCGAAGCGGGGCGACAGGGCCGCGCCCAGCTGCTCGTCGACGCCGACCAGGCGCTTGAGGGCGGCCAGCACGGTCCGGGGCGCGGCGCCGCTGTCGACCAGCAGCCGAGCCTGGTCCTCCCAGAACGCGTCCTCGTCGTCGATCGGGTCGACGGAGCCGAAGTTCAGCGTCGCCAGGGCGTTCAGCAGCCGCAGGCGCAGGGCGTCGTCGTCGGCCAGGGCCTGCCACAGGTCGTGGATTTGCTGGTGGTCGAAGGCGCTGATCGGGCTGCCGGCTCGGACCTCGCGCTCGACCTGGGCCACGGAGTCGGCGGGGCGGGTGAGCTCCAGCGGTACGTCGGCGAAGCGCTGGGCCATGGCCGGCGTGGCGAGCGTCAGAGCCGCCGTGAGGGCAGGCAGCAGGCGGCGCATCAGTAGACCGCCGGATAGGGCTGGCGCTCGACGCGGCCGACGGCGGCGACGGCGGCGATGGCGGCGCGGACGTCGGGGCGGGCGTAGAGCGCGCGGCGGCGGGCCAGCTGGGCGCGGCGGAACGGAGCGGTAACGGCCTCTTCCGGATAGTCCTGGGCGTCGGCCAGGGCTTCCAGCCGGGTCTCGGGATCCTTGAGCAGGGCGATCAGCACGGCGGCCGCGCCGTCCTGGTCGCCGGCGCACAGATGGCCGCTCATCTCCAGGAACGGAATGGCGTCGCGGTCGGCGGCTAGGGCGGCGAAGGCGCGTTCGACCCCGGCGCGGTCGCCCAGCTGGGCGTTGGCGCAGGCCGACAGGTTGGCGGCGACCATGCGGCCAAAGGCGCTGATCTTGTCGGGCTTAACCCCGCCGACGATGGTCAGGGTCTCGGCCGGACGGTCCAGCTCCAGCAGGGCGTCGGCCAGGTTCAGCTCCTGGCTGACCCCACCGCCGATCTCGGGCCGGGTCGCCATGCGCCAGGCGACCAGCGCGTCGTCGAAGCGGCCGAGGTCCCGCAGCGCGCGGGCCTGGATGTCGAGCAGCCAGGGGCGGTCCTTGGCGTCGTCCCAGCTGTCGAGGCGACGCTCGAGCGCGGCCTGCGTCACCGTCACGACCTCGGCGGCGCGGCCCATGCCGAACAATGCCAGGGCGTAGGCGTTGACCGCGCCGACGGAGCGGGGCTTCTCGGCCATGCGGGCGCGGGTCGCCGCCAGCCGGGCGGCATGGGCCTTGGCCACGTCGAAGCGGGCGGGATCCTGGCGCAGCAGCGGGGCGAAGCGGCGGTCGGCGCGGGCCGAGGCCAGGGCGTCGGGGGAGGTCACCCGCGCCATCGTCTTGCCGGCCCGGGCCACGTCGCCGCGATCCAGCAGCCGGGCGGCGTGCTCCAGCCAGAAGTCGCTCCAGTCGCCCGTGGCGTCGCGCGGCTTCCAGTCGACGTCCAGCAGGTCGTCGGCCAGGGCCATCAGCCGCTGCTCGCCGCGCGGCAGCTCCAGCGCCTGGCGACGCAGCTCGCCGATGAAGGCGTCGTCGACCTGGGCCAGCGGCTCCGGATCGGTCTCGAGCATGGTCGTGAAGGCGTAGACCGCGTCGTGCGGATCTTTGTCATTCGCGGCGGTGTAGGACCGGTAGAGCCAGTCCCAACCGATCGCTCCGGCCAGCTTGGACGAGGTCTTGAAGGCCTTGTGGGCCTCGGGCCCACGGTCGGTCTGCCAGGCGCCCAGCCCGACCAGGTGCCAGGCCAGGTGACGCACGGTCTCTGGCAGGGTCTCGAAGTCGGGCCGCTCGGTATAGGGCTTGGCCAGGGCGTAGACGCCCGGATAGTCGTCGGCCTTCAGCTTCTCCAGCGCCGCCTTTAGCGGGGCGGTCATGGCGTCGGGCGGCGGAGTCCAGGGCGTGTGCGGGGTCAGCTTGGCGGCGACCTGGGCGCGGCTCGCGGCGGTGCTGGCGGCGGCAGGCCCGGCCGCCCCGCTGCAGATCACCGACACGGTCGCAGCCAGAGCGACCGCCCACCCGATACGCATGCCTTCCCCACAAGACTCGACGCAGGGCGACCTTGATAGCGTCACCGTCGCGGCCGCAAAGCCTTACGCTCTAGAAGCGAGCGATGAGGGTCGCCTCCAGCCGGCGCTTGAGCGGATCGTCGATCGACCAGCGATCGAACAGGTTGCGCACGCCCAGCCTTAGCTCGGTCTCCGAGGCGCCGAGCGGACGCGGCAGGCTCCAGCCCAAGGCCAGGTCCACCGTCGAGCGGGCCACGAGCGAGGTCGGAATATTGGCGGCGACGTAGCGGGCCGTGGCCGAGGCCGAGAAGTTCGCGGTTGACCAGCGCACCCCGGCCGCCCCGCGCCAGTCGGGCGCGCCGCCGTCGGGCGTGCGTTTGCCCAGCCAGTTGTCGGGCGCGTTGCGCGACAGCAGGGTCGGCTGCCAGGTCGCGGTGGCGCTCAGGCTGAGGCGGCCGCCGGCCAGGTCGAGGTCGTGCTGGGCGGTCATGTCCACGGCCTGGATCAGGCTGGAGCCGCTGTTCTCATTGAGGTCGCGCACCTCCAGGATCTTGCCGCCGGTATAGCCCCTGGCGCGGTCGGCGTCGGTCAGCGGGGCGCGGATGACGGTTCCGGGAAGGCGGTCCTCGTTGAGGATGTAGAAGTCCGAGCCGCGATGGACCTGGACCAGCAGGTCGTGGCCCTCGATGCGGGTGTAGTCGACCGACAGCCGGGTGCGCGGGACTAGCGGCGAGCTCAGCACCACGCCCGCTGAATAGGTCCGGATCTGGTCCGGCTTGAGATCCGGCGCGCCGCCACTGACGCTCCAGAACCAGCCGTCGGCCGAGATGGGGCGGTTCGGGTCGCGCTTGGGGTCGATCAGGTTGCTGCCGTCGGTCCCCCGCAGGTTCATGTACATCGCCGGATCGGGCAGCTGAGCCCCCGAGGCGAAGGCGCCGCGCAGGATCAGGCCCCGGACGGGTTCGGCCTTCAGGCCGATCAGATAGAGACCGGCGGACTTTCGCACCTTGGCGAACCCGCCATAGACGAAGCGGATCCGGCCGGTCTGATGTCGCGCCGCCGCCTGCAGCTCCAGGCCTCGCACCCCCAAGACGTCCTCCAGCGGCGCGCGAAGCTCGCCGAACAGCGAGCGAGAGCGCGTCGAGAGATGGAAGCTGGCGGCGCCCGGGATATGGGGGATGCCCTCCCAGAGTTGCTGGGCGGTCAGGGACAGCGTCAGATCCTGCCCCTTGAGCCGCGCGATCGGTCCCGAGGCGCGTAGCGATATGTCCTCCAGCCGGGTGGAGTTGTATGGCTCGGCCGACGCGGGCTTGACCTTGTAGAGCGCCAGATCCGCCATGAACTTGGCCTGGTCGCCGAAGGGATTGGGCGCGGCCCGGCCGTCCGGCGTCGTCCCGGCGGCGACGTTCTGCGGGGCTTCGTACGGGAAGGCCAGATCGTCGGCCAGCCCGCGATAGCGGGCGCTGCCCACGGCGTAGTCGACGCCGCCGCGCCAGCGCGCCGGCAGGTCGAACACCAGGCCCACGGTGACGCGGCGCGAGATCGTCCGGGTGTCGGTGGTCCCGGCGCTGTAGGGCGTGGGCGCGACCAGCTCGATAGGCCCCGATCCCGAAAACCTCGCTCCCGCGCCCTGGCCCGGCGTCAGCCGCGTGGAGAAGGCGCCATAGGGCGCGAAATACGCGTCGTGGCTGGCCAGGTAGATGTAGTCGACATAGGCCTCGGCGCCGGGCCACAGCCGCTGGCGCAGATTGGCCAGGACCGCGTCGGAGCGGCTGTCGGTCGTGAGCTGCGCGTTCCGGTGGGCCGGCGCCAGGCCCGGCGCGGACAGGCCGGCATTGCGGATCAGCACCGCCTCGATCGGCTCCCTGCCGTCGTAGTCGGCCGGGATGTAGCTTTTCAGCATCGAGACGCCGGCGACGGTGAAGGGGCCGCTGACGCCGTACAGCGTGACGCCGTTTCCCGACGGGTAGTTGTAGGTCTGGCCGACCTTGCGCTGGGATCCGTCGAGCGGCGCATAGGCCTCGACCCGGTCGCCGACGGTGACGCCGTTGTAGCGACGCTGGCCGTAGCGGATCATCATCGCCGTGCCGCCGTCCTTGGAGCTCCAGCCCAGGCGCGCGTCGAATCGGCCGTATTCGCCGTCGCCCTTCTTTCCGGCGCCGTAGGTGGCGGCGACCTCGGCGCCGTTATAGTCGCGGTCCAGCACCAGATTGACCACGCCATTGACCGCGCCCAGGCCGTAGAGCGCGCCGCTGCTGGAGCCCAGGCTCTCGATGCGGCCAATCGCGGCCAGGGGAATGGGGGCGACGTCGGCCTGGGTCATCTGGTTGCTGAGCGCTACGGCGGGCATGCGCCGCCCGTCCACCAGCACCAGGGTGGCGCCCTGGGCGCTGGGGTTGCGGAACGCGAAGTTCGAGCGCGAGGGCGGCAGGCCGCGCTGGCGCCCGGGCACCGACTGGTAGCTGTAGGTATTGGCCGTCAGCCAGGTCTGGAGGAAGTCGTCGGCCGACAGGCTCTGGGCGCCGCGCAGCGTGCTGCGCTCGAAGACCTGATAGGGCTGGATGTCGTCGGGATCGCGTGGCTGGTCGACGTTCTGGCTGCGCACCCCGACGATCAGCAGCTCGGGCAGGGCGGTCGGCGGTTCGGGCTTCTCGGCCGGCGCGTTGGGGCGCACGCGCACCACATAGACGCCGGGCTCGGCCAGTTCATAGGTCAGGCCCGAGTCGGCCAGCAGCCGCTCCAGCGCCTGGCCGGGCGTCAGCCGGGCACGCACGGCGGGAGCGCGGCGATTGCCGACCACGGCGGGCGAGGCCAGGACGTCGACGCCGGTCTGGCGACCCAGCTCGCCCAGCGCCCGGCTCAGCGGCTGGGCGGGCAGGACGATGGTCGTGGCGCGCTCGGCTGCAGCCGCCCCCTCTGTCGCAAAGGGCGCGATCAGGGCGCAAGCGTACAAGACCGCCAATAGAGTTCGTCTCAGAAAGGTCACCCCGACCCGTTTCGCCCAGACATTGACAGCGCTGCTTTAGAGCGAACGCTGTTATCTGGGCAAGCGCGTAGGCGTTGAAAGTTTTGCCAAGGTTCGAAGCGCGGCGCGGGCGGCTAGGGCGCAGTCGATGACTGCCCAGGCCTTGGGCGGGCGGCCTAGCTCAGCTTTTCCAGCGTCAGCAGATCCTCGCGCCCGGCGAAATACTTCTCCAGCGCCTGTCCGAACACCGGCTCGCCGGGATCGGCGGCCTGGAACAGCGTCAGGCTCGACCGCAGCTTCAAGTCGTCCGGCGTGCCGAAGACGGCGTGGGCGTCGCGGCCGGGCAGGGCCAGCAGGGCCTCGACGGCTTCGACCAGGCGCGGGCCCAGCACGGGGTGGGCCAGGTAGGCGCGGGCCTCGGCCAGGTCGGTTATGGCGTAGAGCCGGGCGGTCGGGCTGCGGCCCAGGCCGGCGATCTGCGGGAAGACGAACCACATCCAGTGGCTGGTCTTCTGGCCGCGCCGCAGCTCGGCCAGGGCGGTGTCATAGGTATTGGCCTGGGCGTCGACGAAGCGGCCCAACGGGTTGGGAGGGCGTGGCGCGGCGTGACCCATGGCGGTCTCCCTCAGGCCGCGAAGCGTTTCGCCGCCCAGTCGATGAACACTCGAACGCGCGGGGACAGCTGTCGGCTGCGTGGATAGAGCAGGGACACCGGCGTCGGGGTGGGTGGATGCTGGGTCAGCACCTCGACCAGCGTCCCGTCGGCCAGCTGGTCCTCGACGCGGTAGCGGGGGACCTGGATCAGGCCCAGGCCCAGCAGGCCCATGGCGACGGTGTTCTCGGCCGAGTTGACGATGACGTCGGCGGGTACGGCGATCTCGCGGGCCTTGCCGTCGATCGTCAGCTCCAGCGGGTAAGGGTGTCCGGTCCCGGCCTGCAGGAAACCGACCATGCGGTGGTCCTGCAGCGTCTCCAGCGTCGGGACGCCCCGGCGTTCCAGATAGGCTGGGGCCGCGCAGGTGACCTCGGGCAGCAGCGCCACGCGGCGGCCGACCATGGCGCTGTCGGAGAGGTCGCCGATCCGCAGCACGCAGTCGACGCCTTCGCGCACCAGATCGACCAGGCGGTCGCCCTCGGTCATCTGGATGCGGAGTTCGGGATAGGCGGCCAGGAAATCGGGCAGGCCCGGCAGCACGAAGCGCCGCGCCAAGGCGCCCTGCACGTCGACCCGCAGCAGGCCGGTCGGCGTGCGCTGGCGGAACGCGCCCTCGGCTTCCTCCAGCTCGTCCAGCAAGCGCAGGCAGCGCTGGTAATAGGCCTCGCCGTCCAGGGTGGGGCTGACCTGGCGGGTGGTGCGCTGGAGCAGCCGCACGCCCAGCCGCGCCTCCAGCTGCTGCACGGCCTCGGTGGCGGTCGAGCGGGGCAGGTCGAGGTCGGCGGCGGCCTGGGTGAAGCTGCGCCGCTCCACGATCCGCGTGAACAGACGCATCGCCTCGAACCGATCCACCGCCCGCGCTCCTATTATTCGGCAATGCGAATAGTCATGTCGTGTTTGCCTGAATTATTCAATCCGGGCGAAGGCGCATGGTCCCTCCATCGAAGGAGACCAACCATGACCCAACAAACTCAGAAGGTGGCGCTGGTGACCGGCGCCTCGGGCGGCATCGGCGCGGAGACGGCTAAGCGCCTGGCCCGCGACGGCTTCACCGTCATCGTCAACTACGCCGGCAACGCCGCGCCCGCCGAAGCCACGGTCCGCGAGATCGAGGCGGCCGGCGGCAAGGCCATCACCGCCCAGGCCGATGTCAGCGACCCGGCCGCGGTGCGCCGCCTGTTCGACCATGCCGAGGCGGCCTTCGGCGGCGTCGACGTGCTGGTCAACAATGCCGGGATCATGAAGCTGGCCAGCCTGGCCGACACCGACGACGCCCTGTTCGACCAGACGATCGCGGTGAACCTGAAGGGCGTCTTCAACACCCTGCGCGAGGCGTCCCGCCGCCTGCGCGACGGCGGCCGGATTATCAACATCTCGTCCAGCGTCGTGGGCCTGCTGCCGGTGAACTACGGCGTCTATGCCGCCACCAAGGCCGCGGTCGAGACCATGAGCGCCATCCTGACCAAGGAGCTGCGCGGGCGCGGCATCACGGTGAACGCGATCGCGCCCGGACCCACGGCGACCAAGTTGTTCCTGGACGGCAAGCCCGCCGAGGTGGTCGAGCGCCTGTCCAAGGCCGCTCCTCTGGAGCGCTTGGGGCAGCCTGAAGACATTGCCTCGACCATCGCCTTCCTGGCCGGTCCGGACGGCGCCTGGGTCAACGGCCAGACCCTGCGCGTCAACGGCGGCATCATCTGAGAAGGAGCATCGTCATGAGCAAGCAAGTCATCCTCGTCACCGGCGCCTCCTCGGGCTTCGGCGCGCTGACCGCCCGCGAGCTGGCCGGCGCCGGCCACACCGTCTACGCCTCGATGCGCGAGACCACGGGCCGCAACGCGCCGCAGGTCGCCGCCGCCGCCGACTACGCCAAGGAACACGCCGTCGACCTGCGCACGGTCGAGCTGGACGTCATCGTCCACAATGCCGGCCACATGAGCTTCGGGCCCGCCGAGGCTTTCACGCCCGAGCAGTACACGCAGCTCTTCGACGTCAATGTGCTTTCGACCCAGCGGGTCAACCGCGCCGCCCTGCCGGTCCTGCGCAAGCAGGGCAAGGGCCTGCTGGTCTGGGTGTCGTCCAGCTCGACCCGTGGCGGGACCCCGCCGTTCCTGGCCCCGTACTTCGCGGCCAAGGCGGCGATGGACAGCCTGGCCGTCTCGTATGCCAGCGAGCTGACTCGCTGGGGGATCGAGACCTCGATCATCGTGCCGGGGGCCTTCACCAAGGGCACCAACCACTTCGCCCACTCGGGCAAGCCGGCCGATGAGGCGGTGGCCGGCGCCTACATGGACGGCCCCTATGCCGGCGTCGCCGAAGCCGCGCTGAACGGCCTGGCCGCCCTGGAGCCGGCCGATGCCGACGCGGGCGAGGTGGCGAAAGCCATCGCGCGGGTCGTGGACACGCCGTTCGGGAAGCGTCCGTTCCGAGTGCACATCGACCCCTCGCAGGACGGGGCCGAGATCGTCAACGGCGTGGCGGACCGGGTGCGGGCGGAGCTGTTCTGGCGGGTGGGGCTGCAGGATTTGTTGAAGGTGGCGGTTCGCTAAAACTACCTCAAACCAACCTCGTCATCCCGGACGGCGTAGCCGATCCGGGACCCAGGGCAGTCGCAACGCAGTGGCCCCTGGGTCCCGGCTCTCCGCTTCGCTGCGGCCGGGATGACGCGCTGGTTTTGAGAGAGAACTAGTAATTCCCCAGGCTCAGAATGTTCCCGTCCGGGTCCTTGAACCACACGACCCGCATGTCCCCCGCCACGTGCACGTCGCCATCGTGGCCCATGCCCGGCAGGTCGTAGCGTTCGAACTTGACGCCCCGGCCGCGCAGCAGCTCGACCGCCGCGTCGAAGGTCTCGCCCAGCGCCCAGGTCAGCACCGTGGCCTTGTTGCCGCCGGCGAACTGGACTCGTAGACCAGCACCAGCGACTGGCCGGCCTGGAAGGCCTGGACGCTGGGCTGGTCGGAGGGCAGGGGCTTGAGGCCCAGCACCTCTTCGTAGAACGGCCGCGCGACCTTCAGGTCCTTCACCGCCACCGTGGCCTGGGCGTCCTGGTCGCCTAACATTGACGTTCCTTGGGCATCCCGAAAACCTCCGTCTTGTTCACGGCAGAAAGAGCGCGAAGGCGAACGGCGTTCCGTCGGTTGACTCCTAATCATACTGTGTGACATACAGTGTGTATCGCACACCATGTGCCACACACTATGCGACACACACCCAATGCCAACCGATACGGACATCTTTGAATCGCTCCGCCTGGAGCTGCGGCGGGGGACGCTGATCCTGGCCGTCCTGGCCCAGCTGCGGGAGGAGCGCTACGGCTACAGCCTGCGCCAGGCGCTCTCGACGGTGGGTGTCGAGATCGACGAAGGCGCGCTCTATCCCATGCTGCGCCGGCTGGAGAGCCAGGGGCTGCTGGCCAGCGAATGGCGCGAGGAAGACAGGCGCAAGAAGCGTTTCTACCAGCTGTCGGCGGAGGGCCGGGCGGTGCTGGCCCGCCTCGCCGACGAATGGCGCGCGATCAACGCCGCCCTCGAGCCGCTGCTGTGACCGCGCGGCCTTCCAATTTCCAAGGGGACAAGACCATGAGCGATCTGATCGATCGTTATCTCGCCGCCGTCGCGGCCTTGCTGCCGAAGAGCTCGCGCCAGGACATCGTCGCCGAGCTGCGCGACCTGATCCTGAACCGCGTCGAGGAGAAGGAAGAGGCCCTGGGCCGCCCGCTCGGCAAGGCGGATATGGAGGCCCTGCTGCGCGAGATCGGTCACCCGATCGCCGTGGCCGGCCGTTACGGCCCGCACCGCGCCCTGATCGGGCCCGAGATCTATCCGTTCTGGCTGCTGGCGGTGAAGGTGCTGCTGGCTATCGTCGCGGTCGCCACGGTCGTCCCGGCGGTGATCGTGATGATCACGGGCCACGACGAGGGGCACCGGATCAGCGGCATCCTGTCGGACTTCATCTCCAGCGCCTTGACCACGGTCGGCATGGCCACCGTTGTGGCGGCGGCGTTCGAGCGCGGCTGGCTCAAGGTCGGCGACCTCGCCAACTGGAAGGTCAGCGAGCTGCCGCGCGTGCCTGAAGGCATGGATTGGCTGGGCGGCTCCAGCTGGTCGGGCTGGACGGGCGGCAAGGGCTGGTTCGCCAAGAGCCGCTTCGAAGGCGTGTTCGAGCTGGCGGTGATGGTCCTGTTCATCGCGTGGCTGTCGGGCGGCCTGCCGTTCCCGATGGAGCGGCTGGTGCACGCGCCCGACGGCGCCTGGATCACCTTCAGTCCTGTGGTTCTCTCCCTGCGCTGGCCGATCCTGGGCCTGGCGGTCCTGCAAGCCCTGTCGGCGCTGATCCTGGTGGTGAAGCCGGGCTGGGTGCGGGCGCGGGCGGCGACCGAGATCCTGTGCGCCCTGGCCGGCCTGGCGCTGAGCGCGGTCCTCTGGCATGCCCAGCCGATCATCACCCTCATCGCGGACGGGCAGCCGGCGCCCGAGTTCGCCGAGCTGCAGCGCGTGTTCGACATGGGCTTTCAGATCGCCATCGTGGTCGCCGTGGCCATCAACGTGACCAAGCTGTTCGTCGACGGCTGGCGCCTGGTGAGGGGGAAGTAGTCCTCACCTCGCGTTCTCTCCCTCATGCCTTCCTAGGCCTTGTGCCTAGGACCCATGGCGGGGCCGGGTTCTGAAGTTCCGGGAGCGCGCCGCATGCGTGGTCGCGCTCTCGATCTTTCCATCGCAAGCGGAAGCATGGGTCCTAGGCACAAGGCCTAGGAAGGCGGGGGGAGGGGTGTGGCGAGAGAGTGGTTGGTTCGTCCGGAACTCGCCCAATCCCCGCGCCCAATTAAGCAAGATTGTTAAGGTTTATGTCGTCGTCGAGTATCGATGCGGCGCCGCCGAAGTTACGTGGCGAAAGTCCGAGCAGAGGCGGGACAAGGGTTTTTGATCCACAAAAAAACGCCGATCGCAGTCGTCGAGCTTTTCGCTACGATTCAAGGCGTTAACAATTTGACTGTGCGACTTCTAGGCGCACGAGCCATGTTGCAGTGCGGCAAGTGCTTGCGAGTCGTTCATGGATACGTCATAAGCCGCATCAAGCAGGATCTTGGCCACAGCGTGATACGGCCGATCCTCCGCTTCGATGGGTTCCCCGCCAGTGATTTTACGGGGGTTTCGGAGCGAATTTGTCGGGGGGCCGCAGCGCCCTCGCCGCGCAGGACGCTAGTTTTGTATATCAAGTCGCAGACGCGCGCGGACGCGCGCGGGCTGGTCGGCGCCGTATTGGTCGGATCCATCACGGGTCTGGCCCTGGGCGGCGTTTACCTTCTGGGTGGCCTGGCTCAATCGGCCTCTACCCACGCCCGCGTCGCCCGATTGGCGGAAGGCGCCTCCGGGGATTTCTCGGACGCGGCCATGCTCAGCGCGTCTACGCGTATGGACCCCGGCGCGCTCGCCGTGGCCAAGCGTCACGATCCTTATCTGTTCGCCGCTCTCGACGATCAGCGCGACCGCCAGTCGGCCATGCTGACCGCGCGCCTGGAAGGCGCGAACCTGCGTCCGGGCCAGACCGGCCGCACCGGCCCGCTGATGCTGCGCGCCAGCTTCGGCTCTGCATTCAACCCGGGCCTCGCCGGTCCGTTCCAACTGCGCAATGCCTTGGAGAGCTCGCGCGAGCTGGAATGCCTGGCCGACGCCGTCTATTACGAAGCCCGTGGCGAGACCCCTAGCGGCCAGGCGGCCGTGGCCCAGGTGGTCATGAACCGCGTGCGTCACCCGGCCTTCCCGAAGTCGATCTGCGGCGTGGTGTTCCAGGGCGCCTATAACCGCACGGGCTGCCAGTTCAGCTTCGCCTGCGACGGCTCCATGCGCCGCGCCCGCGACATCGGCGCCTGGTCGCGCGCCCGCAAGGTCGCCTCGCGCACCCTGGCGGGCGAGGTCTCCAGCGCGGTCGGCTCGGCCACGCACTTCCACACGATCAATGTCTCGCCCGGCTGGGGCCCGCGCCTGCTGCGCGTCGCCCAGGTCGGCATGCACATCTTCTATCGCTTCGGCCGCCACGGCGCGGCTTCCAGCTTTACGCCTTCGCACCTGCCGACCGTCGACGACATCGCCCCGTCCGAGATCGCCAGCCTGACGGCTGACGGCCGCCCGCCGGTGGTCTATGCCGCCAGCGCGCTGGGTCGCCTTGAGCCCGCATCGACGGCCCCCGGCATGGGCGGCCCGGTCGGCGCGCAGGTGACCGAGCCGGCCTCGGCCCCGATCGCTACGGCGCCCAAGACCCAGGCCACCCCGGTCAAGGCTCTGGTGCCGACGTCCGACCGTCCGCTGGACGGCCTCAAGACGACAGTAGGGGCTGCGAGCGGAGCCGCTTCCTAACGGCATTGGGCATGTGGCTGCTGGCGAAGCGCATCTGTTTCGCCCGCTTGCCCACGAAGTAGTGCAGCGCCTTGCCGTGCGCGGCCTCCCAGACCACCTGGGCGGCGTCCTCGACCGGATAGACCTCCAGGCCGCCGGCGCGCAGGGCGTCGGCCATCTGCTCGTTCGTACCTGACGCGCCCGCGTTCAGGATCGGCGTCTCGACGAACCACGGCATGACGCAGGCGACGCTGACCCCGTGGTGGGCGTACTCGACATCGAGGGCTTCGGAGAGACCGCGCACCGCGAACTTGGTGGCCGAATAGACCGCCAGCTTGGGCGAGCCGTACAGGCCCGCGCACGAGGCGATGTTGATCAGCCGGCCGCCGGCGCTCTTCAGCAGCGGCAGGCCCGCGCGGGCGCCGTTGATCACGCCCTTGATGTTGACGTCGATCTGGATGTCGCAGTCGGCGTCCGACAGGTCCTCCAGCACCCCGAACCGGGCGACGCCGGCGTTGTTCAGGATGATGTCGGCCTTGCCGCCGGTTTCCTTGCCGAACTCGCCCAGGGCGTTGGCCCAGCCCTCGCGGTCGCGGACGTCCAGCGGGTGGACCGAAGCGTTGTCGGGGCCGATGGCCTCGCGCGCCGCCGACAGGCCGACCTTGTCGATGTCCGACAGCCCGATGAACCAGCCGGCCCGCGCGAAGCGCTTGGCGCAGGCCAGGCCGATGCCGCTGGCGGCCCCGGTGATGAAGATGGATTTCCGGCCGTTGGCGGCCATGGCGGTCCCCTCCCTTATCATTGTTATCAATGATCAGAGACCTGGAGGGGGCGGGGGTCAATAAGAAACCCTCTCCCATAGGGAGAGGGCGGGGCCCGCCGCGAAGCGGTGGGAGGGTGAGGGGTTACAGCGCTTGTCCAGGAGGGCGCAGCGGGTCGGCGAGGGGGCAAGCCGGCTGGCGTTGAAACCCCTCACCCTCCCGAGCTTCGCCCGGGTCCCTCCCTCTCCCTCTGGGAGAGGGTGATTTAGTCCGTCTGGTCGTCGACCTCGGCGTCCGGGCCGTTCTTCTTGATCGACTCGATGGCGTTCTTGGCCGAGGCCTTGGACGAATAGCCCTCGGTCCAGAAGATGCTCTCGCCGTTGTAGGTGAAGTAGGCGACGAACTCGCCCGCCTTGTTCTTCTTGATCAGAAACTTATGGGCCATCGGTCTTCTCCCTTACGAAGGAACGTGAAGTCGGCCCCACCCGACAAAGCGAACCGTCGCCTTCCAGACAGGACCCTGTCAATCTCGACTGTGTGATGTCCGCTGTGAGTCCCCGATGAGCCAGGAACGCCTCGACCAGCTGTCCAAGGATCTGCTGAACCAGCCCTATGCGCAGCTTCCGGACGTGCAGAAGCGGGTCATCGACCTGATCCTGCACGAGGAACCGTCCGACGAGCCGGACGAGGAGGGTGGCAGCACCTTCTGGACGCGGCTGGCCGACCGGGTGGCGGCGATCGGCGGCTCGTGGGGCTTCATCGGCGGGTTTGGCGCGGCGCTGTTCCTGTGGATGGGGCTGAACCTGGTCCTGGCCCCGTTCAAGCACGCCTTCGACCCCTATCCCTTCATCTTCCTGAACCTGTTGCTCTCGACCCTGGCGGCCATCCAGGCGCCGGTGATCATGATGAGCCAGAACCGCCAGGCGGCGAAGGATCGCCAGACCGCCGAGCACGACTACGCCGTCAACCTACGCGCCGAGCTGGAGATCATGCGGGTCATCGACAAGCTGGACGCCCTGCGCAGCGAGGAGCTGATGGTCCTGTGCCGCGAGCACGCCGAGCGGCTGTCGGTGCTGCAGGACGAGGTGGCGCGGCTGCGGGCGGAGCGGGGCTAAGGTCTGTCATCCCGGCCGCAGCGAAGCGGAGAGCCGGGACCGCCGGAAACGCTGAGCTTCTGGCGGTCCCGGATCGGCGCGCTGCGCGCTTGTCCGGGATGACAGTTTTAGCGGCTACCGCCAGGTCCAGTAACACACCCGCTCGCGGTGGCCGTGACGCCACTCGCGGTGGCAGGTCTTGACCTTGTGGCCGCGGTGGTGGCGGCCGCGATCGTAACGCACGCGATCATAGCGGCCCCGGTCATAGCGGTCGTGACGGTCGTACCGATCATAACGGTCACGACGGTCGTGGGCGTCGGCGGCAGCGGGAACGCTGACCACCAGGGCCGAGGCCGCGATGACCGCGACGCTCAGCAGTTTCATGACGGACATTTGTCCTCCAAGGATCGATGGTCCCTCGATCGGTAACCACGATCCTTGCCGGTCGTTGCAAAACTATGTCCGAAATGTACGGCCCAGCTGTAGTTTTAGCGGCGGGTCACCCAGTGGCAGACCTTGGTCTTGTGACCGTGATGGCGCTCCCACTTACAGACCTTCACCTTGTGCGGCTTGCCGTGGTGATAGGGGGCGGCGCTGGCGGGGACGGCGAGGGTCAGGGCGGCGGCGACCAGGGCCGAGGCGCCCAGCATCTTCGCAACGGTCATTGAGAACTCCGGATTGCAAGGTTGATGTCCCCCGACCCGGATACCGTCCGCGCGCCGTGTTGCCGGCCGATGTCGCCGTGTTTCAGCTTGCTTTCGAAGCGCGTCGCAAGGCCTGGGGCGGCTGGCCATAGGCGCGGATGAAGGCCCGGCGCATGCGCTCGCTATCGCCAAAGCCGGTCTCCAGCGCCACGTCCTCGACCTGCAGCGGGCCGCTGTCGAGCAGGGCGCGGGCGGCCTCGACGCGCAGGCGCTCGACGGCTTTGGCGGGGGTGACGCCGGTTTCCTGGGAAAACAGGCGGGCGAAGTTGCGGGGACTCATGGCGGCGCGGTCGGCCAGCTGCTCGACGCTGAGGCTCTCGGCCAGGTTCTGGCGGGCCCAGGACAGCAGGGCGTCGAAGCGGCCGGGGCGCAGGTCGATCAGGGCCGAATGCTGCGACTGGCCGCCCGGACGGTGGTGATAGACCACCAGCTGCTGGGCCGTGCGGCGGGCGACGGCCTCGCCCTCGTCGGCGCCGATCAAGGCGAGCGCCAGGTCGATGCCGGCGGTGATGCCGGCCGAGCTCCAGACCGCGCCGTCCTGGATGAAGATGCGGTCGGGCTCCAGGCGGATGTTGGGATAGCGGCGCTGAAAGTCCTTGGTCCGGCTCCAGTGGGTGGTGGCGCGCTTGCCGTCCAAGAGGCCCGCCTCGGCCAGGACGTAGGTCCCAGAGCAGACGCTGGCCACGCGCCGTGACAGCCGCCCGGCCTCGCGCACGAAGGCCAGGGTCTGGGCGCAGGTGGCCGGGACCTTCACGCCGTCACCGCCGGAGATCACCAGGGTGTCCAGGCGCGGGGCGTCGGCCAGGGCGGTGGTCTGGATGACGACACCCGAGGTGCTGGGCGTCAGCCCGCCGTTCAGCGACAGGAAGTGCAGGCTGTAGGCGCCAGGCGACAGGCGGCCGGCGATCTCGAAGGCGGCGATGGGGCCGGTGGCGTCCAGCAGCTGGAAGCCGGGATAGACCAGGAAGCCTATTGCACGCACCGTGGCTGTTTCCGTGGGAACTATGTCATTTCAGACAGAAGCTAACTGAACCATGTTCGCTCGGTCAATGTGACGGAGACCATCGCATGAGCCAGCCGCTACAAATCGTGATCGCCCTGTTTCCCGGCGTGACGCACCTGGACTTTACCGGCCCGCACCAGATCCTGTGCCGCCTGCCGGGCGCCAAGGTGACGGTGGCCAGCCTGCACGGCGGTGAGATCAAGGCCGATGGCCTGGTGTTCGCGCGGCTGCCCAAGCTGTCGGACATCGAGGCGTGCGACGTGCTGCTGGTGCCGGGCGGCTTCGGGACCACCGAAGCGATGGCCGATCATGACTTCATCGCCGAGATCCGGCGGCTGGCGGACGGGGCGCGGTACGTGACGTCCGTCTGCACCGGCTCACTGGTGCTGGGCGCGGCGGGGCTGCTGAAGGGCAAGCGGGCCGCGTGCCACTGGGCGTGGCGGGATCAGCTGGCGCTGTTCGGCGCGATCCCGGATCCGTCGCGGGTGGCGCGGGATGGGCGCTACATCACCGGCGGTGGCGTGACGGCGGGGATCGACTTCGCGCTGACGGTCGTGGCCGAGCTGGCGGGGGACGACATGGCGCAGAGCATCCAGCTGGCGGTCGAGTATGCCCCAGATCCGCCGTTCAACGCAGGAAGGCCGGAGACGGCGCCGGAGGCGGTGCTGCGGCGGGTGTCTGGGATTTACGGGAAGGGGATGGAGGCGCGGGAGGCGGCGGCGAAGAAGGCGGCTGAGGTTATGTAGTCTAGGTGCGAAAAACTCTCGTCATCCCGGGCGGCGTAGCCGACCCGGGACCCAGGGGCCAAGCGCAGTGCGGCTGCCCCTGGGTCCCGGCTCTCCGCTTCGCTGCGGCCGGGATGACGAGCTTGTTTTAGAGGTCAGCCGATTTGAACGCCGGTCATCGAAATCGCGGCGAACACATCGTCGTTGAAGAAGCTCACGGCTTCCCCGACCTCCTGCGCCCCCAGCACATAAAGCAGCGGCAGGTAGTGCTCGGCGCTGTTGATCGAGATCTCCGCATCCGGACCCAGGCTGCGCCAGTCGATCAGCGGATCATGATCGCCTGCCACGATCAGCGCCTTCGCACGTTCGTTGAACCGATCCGCCCAGGCCGGCGCCTCGGGCCGCCGGAAGTCGGCCGCCCGCAGGTTATGGACGATGTCGCCGCTGCCCATGATCAGGACGCCTTCGTCCCGCAGCGGCGCCAGGCGACGGCCGGCATCGTAGTGCCAGCGGTCCGAGCGGCCACGATCCAGGCTCAGCTGCACCACCGGCACATCCGCATCCGGATACATCGGCTTCAAGACGCCCCACGCGCCGTGATCGAGCCCGCGCGTCGGGTGCTGCACAACCGGATCGGGCGACAGCAGCGCCGCCACCCGCTCCGCCAAGGCCGGATCGCCCGGCGCGCGGTACTGCACGTCGAACAGCGCCTGCGGGAAGCCGCCGAAGTCGTGGATGGTCTCCGGCGCCGTCGAGGCGCTGACCGCCGAGGCGCCGCGCGTCTCCCAGTGGGCGCTGATCATCAGCACCGCCTTGGGGCGCGGCAGCTCGACGCCCAGCCGCGCCCAGTCGCGGTTCCAGGCATTGTCCTCGATGGCATTCATCGGCGAGCCGTGGCCGACGAACAGAACGGGCATGCGAGACATGAGATGACCTATCGGAAACAGTAGAAGTTACAGATAGTGGCCGCGACGCCATACCACAAGACGACCTGTCCGGCGCCGGCTTTCACCGACGGGCGGCCTTTGCTATGGCCACCCCCGTGACCGCCCCGCTTTCCCAGATTCCCCAAAAAGAAGGGGCGGATGAGCCGCAAGCCGCGGTCGTCCTGGAGCGCCCCGACAGGGAAGCCGTGCGCGGCGGATCGCTGGACTTCCTGCGCTTCCTCGCCTCGCTGCTGATCGTCGTCTACCACTATGGCGCCGAGAGCCCGATGCGCATCGAGCGCTTCGGCCAGGTGTTCTCGCGCGGCTTTTTGGCCACCGACTTCTTCCTGATGCTGAGCGGCTATGTGCTGGGCCGGGCCTATGGCGGGTCGGTGCTGAGCGGCCGGGTCAGCCCGCCGCGTTTCTGGGTGCGCCGCGCCGCGCGGGTGTGGCCCGGGCACCTGGTGGTGCTGGGCTTCCTGGCCGTGCTGGTGCTGCTGCTCAACACCGTCGGCACCGACGCCCACAAGCCCAGCCGTTTTGCCTGGGACCAGCTGCCGGTCCAGGCCCTGCTGATCCACGCCTGGGGCTTCCCCAGCGACGGCTGGAACCTGCCCAGCTGGTCGCTGTCGGCGCTGATCGTCTGCTACGCCCTGTTCCCGTTCTTCTGGAAGACCGTCAGCAAGGTGCGCCACGCCTGGATCCTGCCGCTGGGCGCGGCCGTGATCCTGGGGGTGTTCGAAGTCATCGCCCGCAAGGTCTTCCACCATCCGCTGCCCGACCTGCCGTTCCAGTTCGGCGTGGTGCGGGCCCTGCCGCTGTTCATCCTGGGCGTCTGTCTGGCGCGCGCGGTCGACATGCGCTGGCCGTCCGAGCAGATGGCGAAAGCTCTGCTTTGGGGCGGCGTGGCGCTGCTGGTCATCACCCAGCCGCTGGACCGTTACGCCCTGCCGGACCCCTGGCTATTCGACGCCCCGTCGCTGCTGGCCATCGCCATGATCGTGCTGGGCGCCGGCCGCCTGCCCGTTAAGAAGCCCCGCAAGTGGATCGAAGAAGGCGCCAAGCTGTCCTTCGCCCTGTTCATCACCCACATCTTCGTCGGCGTGATCTATTGGAGCGCCGTGCACGAGCTGATCGACACCGTGCCGATCGGCATCGGCTGGCAGTGGCTGATGTGGCTGGCCGGCTTCCCGATCGCCTATGGGGCGGCGTGGCTGTTCCACACCTATATCGACCAGCCGATCCAGGACCGGCTGCAGCCGCTTTTGAGGAAGTAGAATGACCCGGCACATCCCCCTCCAAGGCGTCGAGAACTTCCGCGATTTCGGCGACTACGCCGCGGGGGAGGGGCGCCTGAAGAAGGGTGTGCTGTTCCGCGCCGCGCACCAGGCCGAAGCCACCGACGCCGACTTGGAGGCGCTGGCGGCTCTCGGCATCGTCACCCTGGTCGACCTGCGTCGCCCCAACGAGCGCGAACGCTCGCACTCGCGCCGCTGGACGGGTTTCGCCGCCCAGGTGATCGACAACGAGATGGGCGCGACCGGCCCCGATCCCTGGCTGGAGTTCATCGGCAGCGCCGAGCTGACCGAGGCCTCGGTCCACACGTACATGGACGAGTACTATCGCCGCCTGCCGTTCAAGGAACGCCACATCGACCTCTTCCGCCGGTTCTTCCTGGCCCTGGCGGAGGCCAAGGGTCCGGCCCTGATCCACTGCGCGGCGGGCAAGGACCGCACCGGCGTGCTGGCGGCCCTGACCCATCACATCGCCGGGGTGGGCGACGACGACGTCATCGACGACTACCTGCTGACGAATGATCCGGGCCGCTTCGACCGTCGCGGGCACGTGTTCATGGATCACATCCAGGAGGCCACCGGGCGGCGTCCGTCGGAAGCGGCGATGCGCGCGGCCATGGGAGTCGAGGCGCGGTATCTGGCGGCGGCGTTCGAGGTGATCAAGGACCAGCACGGCGGGCTGGATGGGTATCTGGAGCGGGCGGTGGGGCTGGATGCGGCGACGCGCGAGAAGGTGCGGGCGCATATTCTCCTCTAAACCACCACCCGTTTCCCCGGCGAAAGCCGGGGCCCAGATCGAACCCACCAGTGCTCGACGAGCTCGGCGGGCGCATCTCGGATCATCCCAAACCGCTCAGGCTGTATCTGGGCCCCGGCTTTCGCCGGGGAAACGGAGAGGGTGAATCCGTAAGGTGACAAACGCTCGTTTAAGGTCCAGCCTCATCCTCACGGCCGCGTCAGACGGCCGGCAGCATTGGGTGCGGTATGAGCGAGTTGGCGGGTTCGGCTCCGGGCATGAACGACGTCGCGGGCGATGACGTCCTGGTCCCGGCCCCCAAACAGAAGCTCTCGCGCAGCGCGCTCAGTTGGATCCTGCACCAGGGCACGCGCGACCCGTACGTCATCCTGATCACCATCTACGTCTTCGCGCCGTACTTCTCGCGGGTGCTGGTCGGCGATCCGGTGAAGGGCCAGGCGGTGGTCGCCGATATCTCCACCGTCTATGGCGTGCTGACCGCCATCATCGCCCCGATCCTGGGCGCCTCGATCGAGCGGTTCGGGCCGCGCAAGCCGTTCATGGGCCTGATCCTGGCGATCATGGTCCCGGTCCTCTACGCCCTGTGGCTGGCCAAGCCCGGCGGCCTGCCGGTCGACGTGGTGGGCCTGGCGCTGATCGTGCTGGGCGTGGCCTATAACAGCGGCGACGTGCTCAACAATTCGCTGCTGTCGCGCTCGGCGGAGAAGGGCCAGGAGCCGGTGCTGTCGGGCCTGGGCTACGCCGCCGCCAACGGGCTTTCGGTGTCCCTGCTGATCTTCGTGATGTGGGCCTTCGTGCTGCCGGGCGTCGTGCCGTGGTCGTTCGTGCCGGCCTCGCCGCTGCTGGGTCTCAGCCAGGCCGAGCACGAGCCCAGCCGCATCGTCGGCCCGCTGGCCGCCACGGTCATGCTGCTGGGCGCGATCCCGTTCTTCCTGTGGACCAAGGACGCGCCGCGCACCGGCGTCTCGCTGGTCGGCGCGGTCAAGGAAGGCGTCAAGCTGATCGTCGACACCTTCGGCAACCTCAAGGGCCATGCCGATGTCGCCAAGTTCCTGGGCGCGCGCATGCTCTATTGCGACGGCATGACCGCGCTCTTGATCTTCGGCGGCCTGTTCGCGGCCGGGCTGATGAAGTGGGGCGAGCTGGAGATGCTGGCCTATGGCGTCTCGCTGTCGATCTTCGGCGTGCTGGGCGGGCTGGTCGCGCCGTGGTTCGACAAGGCCCTGGGGCCGCGCCGGGCCATCCAGCTGGAGGTCGGCATGTGCATCCTGGTGCTGCTGGGCACGCTGGGCATGGGCCGCGAGAAGATCCTCTATTTCTGGAGCTGGGACGCGGCGACCCATCCGCCGATCTGGGACTTCCCGCTGTTCAACACCCTGCCGCAGATCATCTATCTGGGCATGGGCCTGCTGATCGCCGTCTTCGTCACGGCCCAGTACGCCTCGAGCCGCACCCTGCTGGTGCGCCTGGCCCCCGCCGACCGGATGGCGGCGTTCTTTGGCCTGTTCTCGCTGTCGGGCACGGCGACCATGTGGCTGGGCTCGCTGCTGGTGGCCCTGGCGACCAAGATCTTCGCCAGCCAGGTCGCGGGGTTTATCCCGATCGCGGGGTTGCTGGCGCTGGGGCTGGTGGGGCTGTTCACGGTGAAGGGCGGGGGAAAAGAGCTTTAGGCTAAAACAAATCATGTCTTCCTAGGCCTTGTGCCTAGGACCCATCGTTCAGCCAGCTCGGCATTGGCGAGGGGAGCGACCACGTTTGCAGTGCGCACTTTGCAGGGCCTCGACCTGGCTCGACCATGGGTCCTAGGCACAAGGCCTAGGAAGGCAGGTTTGTTTTGGGTCTGGTTCCTAGTCGTCGCCGATTTTGATACTCCGCCCCCATGCGCCGCGTCGCTCTCCTTACCGCCCCCTGGCGTGAGCCGGTGTGGGCCCTGGCTCCGTTCCGGGATGAGCCGTACGCCTGCGCGCTGGTGACGGGCGGGCAGGGGCGGTGGTCGTATCTGCTGCGTTCGCCGGACAAGACCTTCGACACCGCCGCCGATCCGTTCGCCGCGCTGCTGGACCTGCTCGGGGCCCGTCTCGCCGGCGATCCCGAAGGCCCGCCGTTCCAGGGCGGCGTGGTCGGCCTCGCGGCCTACGAACTGGGCGACCACGTCGAGGCGCTGAACCTCGCCCGCACCGACTGGCCGGACCTCACCTGCGCCCGCTACCCGGCCCTGCTGGCCTTCGACCATCACGCGCGGCAGGTCGTCGCTGTCGGGCGCGGTGAAACCGATGTGGAAGCCGCCGAGCGCGCCCGTGCGGCGCTGGCCTGGCTGGACGCCTCCGACGATCGCGCGGCGTTCGAAGGCCCGCTGTGCGCGGATCTTTTCGCCTCCGACGCCGAAGCCTATGAGACCGCCGTGGCCGAGGTCGTCGACCGCATTGTCGGCGGCGAGATCTTCCAGGCCAATATCGCCCGCGCCTGGACCGGACGCCTGGCCGCCGGCGCCGATCCGTTCGACCTGTTCACGCGCCTGCGCGCCCAGAGCCCCGCGCCGTTCTCGGCCTATCTGCGGCTGCCGGGGCGGGCGCTGGTGTCCAACTCGCCCGAGCGTTTCCTCAAGCTCGACCCCGCCGGCGCGATCGAGACCAAGCCGATCAAGGGCACCCGCCCGCGTGGCCGCGACGCCGTGCAGGATCAGGCCCTGGCCGCCGAGCTCTTGGCCAGCGACAAGGACCGGGCCGAGAACCTGATGATCGTGGATCTGATGCGCAACGACCTGGCGCGGGTGGCGCCGCCGGGCAGCGTCAAGGCGCCGGAGCTGTTCAAGGTCGAGAGTTTCGCCAACGTCCATCACCTGGTCTCGACCGTCACGGCGCGGCTGGCGCAGGGGCGCACCGTGGCTGATCTGCTGCGGGCCAGCTTCCCGCCCGGCTCGATCACCGGCGCGCCCAAGGTGCAGGCGATGAAGGTCATCGCCGGCCTGGAGCCCCCACGCGGTCCCTATTGCGGCTCTCTGTTCTGGGCCGGCTTCGACGGGGCGTTCGACAGTTCGGTGCTGATCCGCACCGTGGGCCTCGTCCAGGACGGCGACGGCTGGCGTCTTGAGGCTCGCGCCGGGGCCGGCATCGTCGCCGACAGCGACCCGCACGGCGAACGCCTGGAGACCGAGGCCAAGATCGCGGCGCTGAAGAAGGCCCTGACCGAATGATCCCGCACGATGACCGAGGACTGCTTCTGGGCGATGGTCTGTTCGAGACCATGCTGGCGCTCGATGGCGACCTGCCCTTCATCGCCGCCCATCTCGATCGCATGGCCGCCGGCTGCGAGGTCCTGAACCTGCCCTTCGATCGCGCGCAGGCCGAGCGCATCGTCCGGGAGGCCGCGCCCGCCGCCGGCCGGTTCGCTGTCCGCCTGACCCTGACTGCCGGCTCCGGCGGCCGAGGCCTGGATCGTCCCGCCGCTCCGGTCCCCGTCCTGTTCGCCAAGGCGGCGCCCTCGGTTCCGCCCACGACCCCCGCCACGCTGATCATCGCGACCACGCGCCGCAACGAAGGCTCGCCGGCCTCGCGCCTGAAGTCGCTGAGCCATCTCGACAACGTCCTGGCCCGCGCCGAAGCCGCGGCCGCCGGCGCCGACGAGGCGGTGATGCTGAACAACCGCGGCGAGGTCGCCTGCGCCGCCGCCGCCAATCTGTTCTGGATCCGGGAAGGCCGCCTCTTCACCCCGCGCCTGGACTGCGGCGTGCTGGCGGGCGTCACCCGCGCGCGGCTGCTGGCGCGTCACGACGTCGAGGAGGTCGTTGCTGGCGTCGAAGCCCTGGAAACCGCCGACGCGATCTTCCTGACCAACAGCCTGATCGGTGTGCGCGAAGTCTCGAAGCTAGGCGGCAAAGAATTCGCGCCGCATTTGTTGGTTGGAGAGCTACGATCGACCTAGGTCTTTAGCAATAAACCCAATTTGTCTTCCTAGGCCTTGTGCCTAGGGCCCATGGCGCCGCTAGCGCTGCTCGTCAGAGCCTGGCGATGAGGCGCCCGGGGGCTCCTCGACCTCCGAGCCTGGCGGCGCCATGGGTCCTCGCCACAGGGGCGAGGAAGGCATTTGAATTTACTTATAGGTGTGCAAATGAAATGCTCCCTCCATGCGGGAGGAGCGTTATATCGCCGTCTACATCATGGCCAACCAGCGCCTCGGCACGCTGTACATCGGCGCGTCCGGCGACTTGAACCGCCGTATCTGGGAACACCGTGAAGGCCTCATCCCAGGTTTCACTAAGAAATACGGTCTCAAGCGTCTCGTCTGGTACGAGCCCCATGATGACATGGGTACAGCTTTTCAGCGCGAGCGCAGCCTCAAGCGCTGGCCGCGTCAGTGGAAGATCAATCTGATCGAGCGCGAGAACCCGGATTGGGACGATCTCTATGCGAGCCTCGTCTAAACCCTAGCTCGCGCTGTTCCACAGCACCGCGTCCGTCTTGCGCGGGCGCAGGTAGTAGGTGCGGTTGAAGGTCAGGCCGCCGGACAGGACGAACTTGATGGCCGGGGTGTAGGTGTAGCTGACGCGCGACAGGATCACGCTCTGGCTGTTCGGCAGGACGGCGGTAGGGACGTCGGTCAGGACGGCGCCCTGGGCGGGGCAGTTGGTCATGCCGGTGGCCGAGGCCTTCGACCAGGCGACGGTGTCCTTGCCGTTGGCGTCCGAGGTGACGCTGACCACGCACATCTTCAGCGCGCCCGAGACCGGGAATGGCGCCATGATGGTGTCGCCGACCTTGAAGACGTCGGCCATCTTCAGCGGGCCGGTCTGGCTGCCCTGGGCGACCAGGTCGCCGATGGCCGAGGCGATGTTGGACAGGCGCCGCTGGGCCATCATGGCCTGGGTCATCTCGGCCATGCCGCAGTACATGGTGAGCAGCACCGGCGCGATCAGGGCGAACTCCACGGCGCTGGCGCCGCGGCGATCGCGCCAGAAGCGCTTCAGGCCAGAAGGTTTGCGCGGGCTCATTCGTAGGGCTCGTTCGAGAAGGCCGTGGCCGCGTAGATGATCCGCTTGCCGCTGGCCGACTGCAGGCCCGTGGTCAGCAGCGGCGTGATCAGCGGCCAGGTGTAGTAGGCGCGGACCAGCACGATCGAGCCCGGCGAGCCTGGATCCCAGAGCATGGTCGGCGGCACCTGGGACGGGGTCGAGGTGGCGGTGCTGACGTTGGCGAAGTTGCTGTAGGTGCGCACGTCGATCTGCAGCGCCGCGTCGCACTTGGAGCCCAGCCAGCTCAGCTTGTTGCAGACGGCGGTCTTGAAGGTGGCGGCGTTGCCGCCGCCGGTCTGCACCTGGCCGGTGCGGATCGAGCGGCCCACGTCGGCGACGGCGGTCTCCAGGGTGAGCGACACCATGAACACCAGGCCCAGTTCCAGGATCGCGAAGACCAGCATCAGGAAGGGCAGGGCGACGAGGGCGAACTCGACGGCGGTGGCTCCCTGCTCGGCGCGCGCGAAGCGGTCGGCCTGGCGGGCCAGTCGCTTCCTGGCGTTGGCGAGAATGCGGGCCATGCGGCGAACTTCCCCTCGGACCCGGGCGGGTCGGTCGAGAGGAGACTAGCCGAACGATCCTAACGGCAAGTTAGGCGCGTGCTCGCGTAAGGGCGCGCGTATGTGTGGGGCGTTTTGGCGCGGGGTTACGGCGTGGTCGGAGCGGTCGTCGCGGCGGCTGCGCCGCCCAGGCGAGTGCATTGCGAGCCGCAGGCATAGTTGCTGGCGGTCTGGCCGCGATAGACGGTGACGCTGCCGCCGCCATTCTCCGACACCACGATCTGACGGTCGGCCAGGGCGCGACCGCTGGGACCGAAGGCCAGCAGGCTGGTCACGCCCGGACGCTTGCCCAGGACCACCAGGGTGCGCTCGTTGACGACGCTGACGTCGGCGATGCTGGGGTCGCCCACCACGATGTCGCGCACCGCGCCGCCCAGGGTGACGTACGAGGCCTGGCCGGCGGCGACCGGCAGATCCACCGACGCGGTGTTCACCGGCGTCGTGTTCAGCACCCGATGGGCGGGCTGGGACTGGGCGTTGGCGACGCCCCAGAAGGTCAGGGCGGCGGCGATGGCGAGCGAAAGGCGGCGCATGGAAGTTTCCGATCTCGGATCCGAACGTTCGCCAGCATCACTTTGTTTGGTCAACAAAAGACTAAAGCGCGGCCGTGTGCGCCAAAGCGTCGCTTGAGAAAATCCTTGATTCCAAAGGGTTTGTGAGGTCTCGCAAGTCTCGTGGTTAAGAACAAGTAATGGTAAATACAAATAAACCAAAAGAAAATCGCCAGAAACTATTCGGTGTTTACTCAGCATTAAGCGAGCTGGGCGAAATTGATCGTGTTTTCGGGGGTGAGCAAGTCGAACGGCTTGAGAGCCTCAAATCAACTAGCTCTGGTTTAGGAGACCAAGTCATGACCAAGTTCGTCACTCGCTTCCTGAAGGATGAATCCGGCGCCACGGCCATCGAATACGGCCTGATCGTCGCCCTGATCGCCACCATCATCGTGACCGCCGTCACGACCCTGGGCGGCAACGTGAAGCGTGGCTTCGAAAAGGCCGCCACCGCGACGAACGTGCTGTAAGACGCTTACAACACGCTCGAAAAAAGAGGGTCGGGGCTCACGCCTCGGCCCTTTTTCTTTGTTTCGCGCCAAATACTTGGCGCGATTACTGTTTTCGGAACAACCTTGGCGTCATTTTTCTTTGGTTGAACGCCTGATTAACTAGAATCTCTAGGGTTGAATTTACTATCGGCTACATATTGTCGCGCTATCAGTTCAACCCAACGGAGACTGCGTCATGACGCGCCTGCTCAAAGCCTTCGCTCAAGATGAATCCGGCGCCACGGCCATCGAATACGGCCTGATCGTCGCCCTGATCGCGACCATCATCGTGGCCGCCGTCACGACCCTGGGCGGCAACGCTCAGCGCGGCTTCGAAAAGGCCGCCACCGCGACCAACGTGCTGTAACGCGCGAACGTCACGCTCGAAAACAGAAGGGCCGAGGCGCAAGCCTCGGCCCTTTTCGCTATTCCGGCCCGTCTTTTTTGGGCCGGTTCGCGGCCGGGCGAAACGATTGCTTCACCCGCAGGCCCCACAATGAAGCGATCGAAACGAGGCGCGTTTTCGCCATGCAGGCTCTTCAGATCCTTCTGCTGATGATCTTTCCCGCCCTGGCCATCGTCGGGGCGCTGAAGGACCTGACCAGCTACACGATCCCGAACTGGGTCTCGCTGGCCCTGATCGGCGCCTTCCCCGTGGCGGCCCTGGCCGTCGGCGCGCCCCTGGCCCAGGTCGGGCTTTGCCTGGCCGTGGGTTTCGTGGGCCTGCTGATGGGCATGGGCATGTTCGCGGCCGGCTGGATCGGCGGCGGCGACGGCAAGCTGTTCGCGGCCTGCGCCCTGTGGGTGGGCTGGCCCGCCGCCCTGCCGTTCATGCTCTATACGGGCCTGGCCGGCGGCGCCCTGACCTTCGCCATCCTGGCCCTGCGCTCGGGCTACCTGGCCCCGGCCGTGGCCGGCGCCCCGGCCTGGCTACGCAAATTGGGTACAACCGGCGGCGACCTGCCTTACGGCGTGGCCATCGCCGTCGGGGCCCTGGCGGCCTTCCCGCAAAGCCCCCTGGCTCACGGAATTCTGGGCTGATCACGCCCCGCACGCGTCGGTTGCGGCCGCGCTTGCCCGACTCGTCCCGCGACAGCCTGTCGCGCGCATCCCGGCTTTCAGGTTAAAAACTTTTAGCGCCCGTTAACCATGCGCGAGCGACCATGGGACGTGGCCAGAAAGGCTGACTGACGAATCGTGCGTGCTCGCCTGAAGGCGACCGTGCGGCTCACCCTAGAGTTTCAGCCCGCGCCATGAGCCCCGTCCGCCTCCTGATCGTCCTGGTCGCCGCCATCTCGGCCATCGGCCTCGCCGTGGTCCTGCAGAAGGCCATGGGCGGCAAGTCCGACGCCGCGCCGACGGCCAAGGTCGCGCCCGCCGAGGCGCCGAGCAAGCCCATGACCCAGGTGCTGGTGGCCAAGCGCGACCTGCCGATCGGCACGCGCCTGGTGGCCGCCGACGTCGCCTGGCAGGCTTGGCCGGCCGACGCCATCAACGGCGCCTTCATCACCAACGGCGCCGCGCCCGCCAAGCCCGAAGGCAAGGTCGAGGAAGCCAAGGCCACCCTGGCCAACACCGCCGACCAGATGATCGGCGGCGATCCGGCCAAGGTCGTCGAGGGCGCGATCGTTCGCGACCCGATCCTGACCGGCGAGCCGATCACCAACCGCAAGATCGTGCGCGGCGGGGAGGGCGGCTACCTCTCGGTCGTGCTGACGCCGGGCAAGCGGGCCATGTCCGTGCCCGTTACCTCCGACACCGCCGTCGGCGGCTTCATCCTGCCCGGCGACCGCGTCGACGTGCTGATGACCCGCGACGTCCAGAACAACTCGCCGGAAGGCGGCTCGACCAAGACGACCGTCGCCGAGACCGTGCTGCAGAACATCCGTGTCCTGGCCCTGGACCAGAGCACCGCCGCCGACAAGGACGCCAAGTCCATCGTCGCGGCGACCGCCACGCTCGAGGTCGGCCCGAACGAGGCCGAGGCCCTGGCCCGGGCCAAGGCCGGCGGTCCGGTGACCCTGGCCCTGCGCGCCTATACCGACCTGGGCGGTCCCTCGGGCATGACGCGCCCGATCGCCCAAGACGACTCCACCGTCCGCATCAACCGCGGCGGTCAGACCACCAGCGTGGCGGTGCGCCCATGAGCCGCCCCCAGAGCCGCCCTACGAGCTGCCGCCTGAAAGCGAACATGACCCACAAGCGCCTGACGGCCCCCGTGGCCGCCATGCTGGCCCTCTCCTGGACCGCGCCGGCCTTCGCCGACGGTCCGGTGGGCGGCTCGCACGTCTATCGCCCCGCCGCGCGCGTCTCGCGCCCGGCCCCGCCGCCGCCCGCGCCGGTCTATGCCCCGCCGCCGGGCGAGCAGGTGACCCGCATCACCCTGACCGCCGACCAGGGCGCGGCCGCCGTCGAGCTGGCCAAGGGCAAGTCGGCGATCATCGAGCTGCCGACCGACGTTCGCGACCTGCTGGTCACCGACCCGCGGATCGCCGACGCGGTGCTGCGCGACAAGCGCCGCATCTATGTCGTCGGCCTGGCCGAGGGCACGACCGACGCGGCCTTCTTCGACGCGACCGGCCGCCGCATCGTGTCGCTGAACATCCGGGTCACCCAGCCGATCGACCAGCTGGCCGACACGCTCAACAGCGTCCTGCCCAACGCCAAGATCCGCGTGCAGCCGGTTCGCGACAGCGTCGTGCTGACGGGCCTGGTGCGCAACGCCTCGGAATCCGACGCCGCCGCGCGCATCGCCGCCCAGTTCGTCGGCAAGCCCGAGAACGTGCTGAACATGCTCAGCATCGCCGGCAAGGACCAGGTGATGCTGCAGGTCCGTATCGTCGAGGTGCAGCGCAACGTCGTCAAACAGCTGGGCGTCGACATGAACGCGGTGCTGGGCCAGCTGGGCCAGGACCAGTTCAGCTTTGGCATCTCGCCGACCTACGGCGTCAACGGCAGCCTGCTGGGCGGCGTGACCGGCGGCTACAAGCTGGACACCACCAAGGTCCCGGTCATCAAGCGCGACATCGTCGTGCCGATCCGCACCTGTGACGCCACCACCGGCATCTGCACCACCACCGATACGATCAAGACCTACGACTTCGTCGATCCCAAGGATCCGCTGTCGACGATCAAGGACTCGGCCGGCAGCACCGGTACGAACCAGGCCAAGAGCATGCTGCAGGCCTTCGAGCGCGTCGGCCTGGTCCGCACCCTGGCCGAGCCCAGCCTGACGGCCGTGTCGGGCGAGGCGGGCCACTTCCTGGTCGGCGGCGAGTTCCCGGTCCCGACCGGCAGCGACACCACCGGCAAGGTGACCATCGAATTCAAGCCGTACGGCGTGGGCCTGGGCTACACCCCGGTCGTGCTGTCGGGCGGCCGCATCTCGCTGAAGATCTCGACCGAGGTTTCTGAACTGTCCAGCCTGGGCTCGTTCTCGATGGCCACGGGCACGGGGGCCGGCGCCGCCACCCTGACCGTCCCCGGCCTGGCCGTGCGCCGCGCCGAGACGACGGTCGAGCTGCCCTCGGGCGGGTCGTTCATGATCGCCGGCCTGCTGCAGCAGACCACCAAGCAGACCATCGACTCGGTGCCGGGCATGACCTCGATGCCGATCCTGGGCACGCTGTTCCGCTCGCGCGATTTCCTGAGCGGCCAGACCGAGCTGGTGGTCATCGTGACGCCGTACCTGGTCGATCCGGCCCGCCCGCAGGACCTGCAGACGCCGGCCGACGGCCTGCGGATCGCCAGCGACATGAGCACGGTCTTCATGGGCCGTCTGAACAAGGTCGTGAAGGCGCCGCCGGGCGCCAATGCGGGGCGCGCCTATCAGGGCCCCGTCGGTTATGTGATCGAGTAGGACGCCGCCATGACGCTTCGCACCTCCGTCAAGATCGTCCTGATCGCCGCCGCCGCGGCCGGCCTGTCGGCCTGCGCCTCGGCGCCGAAGGACGAGGGTCCTTCCAAGACCGCCGCGACCGAAACCCAGCAGTGGATGGACAAGATCAAGGTCACGTCCGCGCCGGACGAGATCGTGCTGGCCACGCACGCCACGGGCATGTCGGCCAACCAGGGCTCGGCCCTGGAAGACCTGGTCGCGCGCTGGCTGGAGGCCGAGGGCCGCGAGCTGGTCGTCACCACCCCCAACAGCGCCGGCCTGATGGCCGGGCAGGTCCGCGACCGCCTGATCGCCCTGGGCGCGCCGCCCGCCCGCGTGCGCATCGTCGGCTTCAACCCGACGGGGGCCGAGGACAACACCATCCGCGTCGGCTTCCTGCGCTACGAGGCCGAGAAGCTGAAATGCGGCCAGCACTGGGAAAACCTGACGGCGACCCGCAACAACACCGCCTATGACAACTTCGGCTGCGCCATGGCCGCCAACCTGGCCGCCCAGGTGGCCAACCCCGAGGACCTGATCCGGCCACGCGACATGACCCCGGCCGACACCGGCCGCCGCGACCGCGTCACCGACCTCTATCGCAAGGGCGAGGTCACCAGCTCGGCCAAGGACGAGCAGGCCAACGGCTCGATCTCGAAGGCGATCCCGTAATGCGGCCGACCGACAACGATCCTTTCGACCTGGGCTTCGACGCCGCCGACGAGTTCACCACCGGCGCGTCCGATCCCTGGCGCTCGTCCGCGCCCTCGCTGACTCCGGCGGGTGGCTTCGACGATCCGTTCGCCGACTTCCCGCCGGCCCGCCCGCGCGAGGACGCTCCGCCCGCCCGCGCCCCGCAGGCCGCGCCGCCGGCGACGCGTCCGCAGCAGCAGCAGGCCCGCCCGCCGCAGCCGCAACAGCGCGCGCCGCAGCCGGCCGCGCCTAACCTGAACGATCGTGACCTGCACGATCGCGACCTGGACATCGCCTCGCCGCCGGCCCCGGCCGCCGCGGCGCCGGTCTATCACGAGCCGATCCCCGACACCGGCATGGGCGAGGCGGTGATCCCGCGCATCACCCTGCACGCCTTCTGCGCCCGTCCCGAGACGATGGCGCTGCTGGAGCACGTCGCCGCCGACCGCCGCATGGCCCGCGCCTCGACCATCGTCCGTGACGGTGGCCTGGAGGCGGCCGTCGAATACTACCAGAACCAGCCGACGCCCTCGCTGGTCATGGTCGAGACCACCGACACCGCCCAGCGCCTGCTGCACCTGCTCGACAGCCTGGCCCAGGTCTGCGACCCGGGCACCAAGGTGGTCGTGGTCGGCCAGACCAACGACATCGCCCTGTATCGCGAGCTGATCCGTCGCGGCGTTTCGGAGTACTTGACCCAGCCGCTGTCGCCCTTGCAGGTGATCCGCGCCGTCGGCGGCCTGTATGCCGACCCGTCCGCGCCGTTCATCGGCCGCCAGATCGCCTTCGTCGGCGCCAAGGGCGGGGTAGGGGCCTCGACGCTGTCGCACAACTTCGCCTGGGCCATGGCCGAGAAGATGCAGACCGCCACCGTGCTGGTCGATCTGGACCTGGCCTTCGGCACCGCCGGCCTCGACTTCAACCAGGATCCGCTGCAAGGGGTGCTGGACGCCCTGACCCAGCCCGATCGCCTGGATCCGGTGCTGATGGACCGCATGATGGTCCGCTGCGGCGATCGCCTGAGCCTGTTCGCCGCCCCGGCCTCGCTGGACGACGACTACGAGATCAGCGCCGACGCCTTCGAGGAAGTGACCCAGAAGATCCGCGGCGCCGCGCCCTTCGTGGTGCTGGACATCCCACACGTCTGGAACGCCGCCGCCCGCCGGGTGCTGGTCGGCTCGGACGACCTGGTGGTGGTGGCGACGCCCGACCTGGCCAGCTTGCGCAACGCCAAGAACATCATCGACCTGGTCAAGGGTTCGCGGCCCAACGACGTGCCGCCGCGCCTCGTGCTGAACCAGGTCGGCGTGCCCGGCCGTCCCGAGATCCCCGTGAAGGATTTCGGCGAGGCGCTGGGCGTCCAGCCTTCGCTGGTGCTGCCGTTCGATCCCAAGCCCTACGGCCAGGCGGCCAATAACGGCCAGATGCTGGCCGAGGTGGCGCCCAAGTCGAAGGCCGCCGAGGGCCTGGAGCACCTGGCCCGCCTGATCAGCCGGCGTGAACCGCCGCCCGTCCAGAAATCTTCCATGCTCTCGGGCCTGTTCAAGAAGAAATAGATGTTCGGCAAGCGCGACCAGTCAGCCCCCGCCGAACAAAAGGCGCCGCCCCCCGCTCCGGCGGGCGGCGCGCCCATCGCCACGCGCCCGCAACGGGTCGAGCCGACCGCCGCGCCAGAGCCGAAAGCGCCGGCTCCCAAGGTCAACGGTCCCGCGCCCAAGGCGACGGCGGGCCTGGACCAGCTGCGCGCCGCCCAGAACCAGCCGCAAACGGCCAACATCGTCCGCGAGCAGAGCGACTACTACCACGCCACCAAGACCACGATCTTCAACGCCCTGCTGAACACCATCGACCTGAGCCAGCTGGCCCAGCTCGACCAGAAGCAGGCGGCCGAGGAGATCCGCGACATCGTCGCCGAGCTGGTGGCGATCAAGAACGTCTCGATGTCGGTCTCCGAGCAGGAGCACCTGGTTCAGGACATCATCAACGACGTCCTCGGCTATGGTCCGCTGGAGCCGCTGCTGGCTCGCGACGACATCGCCGACATCATGGTCAATGGCGCGCACCGCGTGTTCATCGAAGTGGGCGGCAAGGTCCAGCTGACCAATGTGCGCTTCCGCGACAATCTGCAGCTGATGAACATCTGTCAGCGGATCGTCAGCCAGGTCGGCCGCCGCGTCGACGAAAGCAGCCCCATCTGCGACGCCCGCCTGCCCGACGGCTCGCGTGTGAACGTCATCGCCCCGCCCTTGGCTCTGGATGGTCCGACCCTGACCATCCGGAAGTTCAAGAAGGACAAGCTGACGATGAAGAACCTGGTGGAGTTCGCCTCCATCAGCCCGGAAGGGGCCCGGGTTCTGGGCGTCATCGGCGCCTGCCGCTGCAACATCGTCATCTCCGGCGGTACGGGCTCGGGCAAGACGACTCTGCTCAACACCATGACCGCGTTCATCGACCCCACCGAACGGGTCGTGACCTGCGAAGACGCCGCCGAACTGCAGCTGCAACAGCCGCACGTGGTGCGCCTAGAAACCCGTCCGCCGAACCTGGAAGGCTCCGGTGCGGTGACCATGCGGGATCTCGTGAAGAACTGTCTGCGTATGCGTCCCGAGCGCATCATCGTCGGTGAAGTCCGTGGCCCGGAGGCGTTCGACCTCCTGCAGGCCATGAACACCGGCCACGACGGCTCGATGGGCACGCTGCACGCCAACAGCCCGCGCGAAGCCATCAGCCGTATCGAGTCCATGATCACGATGGGCGGCTATGGCCTGCCCTCGAAGACCATCAAGGAGATGATCGTCGGCTCGGTCGACGTCATCGTCCAGGCCGCGCGCCTGCGGGACGGTAGCCGTCGGATCACCCACATCACCGAGGTGGTCGGCCTGGAAGGCGACGTCATCGTCACCCAGGACCTCTTCGTCTACGAGATCACTGGCGAGGACGACGCGGGCAAGGTCGTGGGCAAGCACCGCTCGACCGGCATCGCCCGCCCGCGCTTCTGGGACCGCGCCCGCTATTACGGCCTGGAGCGCGAGCTGGCCGAAGCCCTCGACGCGGCGGAGTAGGCGGCCATGCTGTTCATCCTGGCCGGGATCCTGGGCTTCATCACCATCGCGGGCCTGGGCTTCGCCTTCGCCGGCGGCGACAGCGACGCGGCCAAGGCGACCAAGCGCGCCCAGCTGATCGCGGGCGGCGGCGAGCGCCAGGCCGCCGTGCGCGCCAAGGCGGCCGCCAACACGCCCGACGCCCGCCGCCAGTCGATCCTCAAGGCCCTGAAGGACCAGGAGCGCAAGCAGAAGAAGGCCACGCTGAGCATCGGCTCGCGCATGCAGGCCGCGGGCCTGGCGCCGAACGTCAAGGCGTTCTGGATCGTCAGCGGCGTGCTGGGCGTGTTCGTGGCCCTGATGATCGTGGTGATGGGCCAGTCGCCGCTGGTCGCCCTGGGCGCGGGTTTCGCCGCCGGCGCGGGCCTGCCGCGCTGGGTGCTGGGCTTCCTGGCCAAGGGCCGGACCACCAAGTTCACCGAGTCCTTCGCCGACGCCGTCGACATCATCGTGCGCGGCATCAAGTCGGGCCTGCCGGTCCACGACTGTCTGAAGATCATCGGCAAGGAGTGCCCCGAGCCCCTGGCCGGCGAGTTCCGCACCCTGACCGAGAACGTCGCCATGGGCGTGCCGATGGATGCGGCCCTGGAGAAGATGTACGAGCGCATGCCGACCAACGAGCTGCGCTTCTTCGCCATCGTGCTGGCCATCCAGCAGAAGACCGGCGGCAACCTGGCCGAAGCCCTGGGCAACCTCTCCACCGTGCTGCGCGCGCGCAAGCTGATGAAGGAGAAGATCAAGGCGCTCTCCGCAGAGGCGGTCGCCTCGGCCTTCATCATCGGCTGCCTGCCGCCCGGCGTCGTGACGCTGCTGACCGTGATGTCGCCGGCCTACATGAAGCCGATGTTCACCGACCCGCGCGGTCACATGATGATCCTGGCCGGCTCCTGTCTGATGGCCATGGGCATCTTCGTGATGCGCAAGATGATCAACTTCAAATTCTAGGGGGGAGGGGCCAGTGAGCATCGTCGACACCGTAACCAACCCCTCGAACCTGCTGACGGCGTTCATCGCCATCGTGGTGTTCGCCACCATCATCACGATCGCCGGCCCGGCGATGCGCGACAACAACCTGGAAGGCCGCCTGAAGTCGGTGGCCAACCGCCGCGAGGAACTGCGCCGCCGTTCGCGCCAGAACATCGCCTCGCGCACCGGGGGCGGCAACGGCAGCTCGCTGCGCCACACCGACGAGGGCCTCTACAAGAACGTCGTCGACCGGCTGCAGCTGTCCAAGCTGCTGGAAGATCCCAAGGTCGTCGACAAGCTGGCCCAGGCCGGCTTCCGCGGTCCGCGCCCGGTGTCGACCTTCTACTTCTTCCGCTTCGTCATGCCGTTCGCCTGCGCGGCCATCGCGGCGTTCTATCTTTACGTGATCAACGCCTTCGACCTGCAGCCCCTGCAGAAGGTCTGCGCCGTCGTGGGCTTCCTGGCGCTCGGCTACTACGCGCCCAACGTCTACATCACCAACGTCGCCCAGAAGCGCCGCGAGTCGATCGTCGCCGCCTTCCCCGACGCCCTGGACCTGCTGCTGATCTGCGTGGAAAGCGGCATGTCGATCGAGGCGGCCATCCAGAAGGTCGGCTCGGAAGTCGGCGCCTCGTCGATGGAGCTGGCCGAGGAACTGTCCCTGCTCACCGCCGAGCTGTCCTACCTGCCCGACCGCCGCCTAGCCTATGAGAACCTGGCCCGCCGGACCAACCACCCGGGCATCAAGTCCGTGGCCACCGCCATGATCCAGGCCGAGCGCTACGGCACGCCGCTGGGCACCGCCCTGCGCGTCATGGCCAAGGAAAACCGCGAACTGCGCCTCTCGGCCGCCGAGAAGAAGGCCGCGGCCCTGCCGGCCCAGCTGACCGTGCCGATGATCATGTTCTTCCTGCCGGTGCTGTTCCTGATGATCCTGGGCCCGGCGATCATGAACATCATGGACGTCTTCGGGAAGAAGTAGTCCCCCACGCGCACCGAGTGGCGCATGGTTTGCGAAGTCCTAACCGTTCAGTATCGGTTTGGGACAGTGCGATGGATCATGGCTTCGGAAAGGGTCCTCCGGCCCGCGTTTTCGCGCGGGAAGAGGAGGGCGGCGCCGCCCTCGAGACCGGCCTGCTGCTGGCGCTGGCGGCGTTCTGCGCGTTCACGGTGAAACACCTGATCGCCACGCCCCTGCTAGGGAGCTTCACCAAGGCCGCCCAGGCGATGAGCCAGGCGCTGGCGGGGTAGGGCCAAGTACCCTCACCTTAAAAATAGCCCGTCATTCTCGCCCTTGTGGCGGGAACCCCTGGTTCAGCCCGCACGTGCGTAGCCTGTGGATCGTGGGCGGCCAGCCCCATCCTCACCTGCGACGGACAAAGGGGTTCCCGCCACAAGGGCGAGAATGACGGGGCTATTTTGTTCATGTATTGTTCTTTGCCGAAATGGGAGAGAACCATGGTCCCACGCGAAGCCTGGATCGCGGTCTACATGATGGCCGACCGCTATCGTGGGACTCTATACGTCGGCGTCACTGGCCACTTCATCACCCGCGCCACCGACCATCGCGAAGGCCGAGGCTCAGGCTTCACCCGTAAATATGGGCTGACGCGTCTCGTCTGGTATGAAGAACACGAGCTGATGACCGAGGCCATCCAGCGCGAGACCTCGCTCAAGCGTTGGCCGCGTCAGTGGAAGATCAATCTAATCGAGCGGGACAATCCGCGCTGGGGGGATCTGTATTCGGCGGTGTTCGAATGGACGCCCGTTCCGCGTCAGATCTAGCGACCTATCCCAAAACGTCCGTCATTCCCGCCCTCGTGGCGGGAACCCCTGGTTCAGCCCGCACGTGCGTGGCCAGCGGATCGTCGGCGATCATCCCCATTCTCACCTGCGACCGACAGAGGGGTTCCCGCCACAAGGGCGGGAATGACGGTGTTTTAGATTGATACGTAGGTTGCCGGACCTACTGCCCGCCGCCCGCCTTCAGAGACTCCCAGCTCCGCCCCGCGCCGGCCTGGCCGGTCGCGGCGCGCAGGTAGGCCAGGTTGTTGGCGACCTGTTCGGGGGGGAGGTCGGCGCGGGCCAGTTTTTCGGCTTCGGGCAGGCGGCCTTGCAGACCGACCACCAGAGCCAGGTTTTGGCGCACCTGGATGGTGGCCGTCGGCAGGGCGCTAGCGCGGCGCAGCTGGGCTTCGGCGCCGGCCAGGTCGCCCTTGGCGGCCAGGTGCATGGCGTAGTTGGCCAGCGGCGCGGCTTCGGTCGGAGCCAGGGCCAGAGCCTGGCGGTGCGCGGCCTCGGCCTCGTCGTCGCGCTCGGCCTGCTCGTAGGCCACGCCCAGCAGGGTCAGCGGACGCCAGTCCTTGGGGTTGGCCGCGGCGGCCTTGCGGGCCGGATCGATGGCGTAGAAGCCCTGGCCGCGCGCGATGTGGGCGCGGGCCAGTTCCAGCAGCAGCGTCTCGTCATTGGGGTTGGAGACCAGCGCCTTGGTCGCGGCCTCGGCGGCGTCGTCATTGCGGCCTAGGCCCCGCAGGGCCTGGGCCAGGCCGGCGCCGGCCTGGGCGTCGGCCGGATCGATCTCGAACTCGGACCCCCAGAAGGCGGCGCGGGCCAGCGGGTCCAGGCGCATGGCCTCGGCGCGCTGCTGCGGCGAGGCCTTGGTCGGGGCCGGGGCGGCGGCTTGCGGGGCGGGCTTGGGCGCGTCCGCCGCGAAGGCGGGAGCAGCCAAAACCAAGAAAGCCTGGCCCAGAAGAACGGGAGCGAGAACGGTTGCGACGAGCGCGCGCTTGCGACACATGAAAGACATGTCTCCAGAGAGTGCGCCCATCATCCGGGCGCGGCCCTCAAGGAATCGTTAAGCATAATTTTAAAGGGTTTCGCCGATGTCCGACGTCACGCACCCGATCCTCGCCGCCGCCGAGGGCCAGGCGATCCCGGTCCACCCGCTGGCCGAGAGCGAGGTCGAGGCGTTCCTGGCGCAAAAGCGTGCTCCGGTAAGGACTTACGCCGCCGCCAACAAGTTCTCCGGCAAGACCGGCCAGGTTCTGGCCGTCCCCGGCGCCAGCGGCGCGGTCGAGCGGGTGCTGCTGGGAACGGGTTCTGGCCGCGTTGATCTGTCGCTGTTTCGCACCCTGGCGGGCAAGCTGCCGGCTGGCGACTACGCCCTGGCCAAGCTGCCCAAGGGCGTGGATCCGGCCGAGGCGGCCCTTGCCTTCGCCCTCGGGACCTACCGCTTCGATCGCTACAAGAAGCGAGGAGAGGCGATCCCCCGCCTGGTCGCGCCCAAGGGCGTCGACGCCGCCGCCGTGACCGCCTTCGCCCACGCCTGCGCCCTGTGCCGCGACATGGTCAACACGCCGGCCAACGACATGGGCCCGCTGCAGATCGAGACCATCGCCGGCGAGATCGCCCAGAAGTACGGCGCGACCCTGTCGGTGGTGCGCGGCGATGACCTGCTGAAGGAGAACTACCCCGCCGTCCACGCCGTGGGCCGCGCCGCCGTCGACGCTCGCGCGCCGCGCATGATCGAGGTGTCGTGGGGCGATCCTTTGCATCCCGTGCTGGCCCTCGTCGGCAAGGGCGTGGTGTTCGACACCGGCGGCCTGGACATCAAGCCCTCGGCCGGCATGCGGCTGATGAAGAAGGACATGGGCGGCGCCGCCCACGCCTTGGCCCTGGGCCGCATGGTCATGGAGGCCAGGCTGCCGGTGCGCCTGGTCATCCTGACCCCCGTGGTCGAGAACGCCATCGCCGGCGACGCCATGCGCCCGGGCGACGTGCTTCAGACCCGCGCGGGCCTCACCGTCGAGGTCGGCAACACCGACGCCGAGGGCCGCCTGATCCTGGCCGACGCCCTGACCCGCGCCAGCGAGCTGAAGCCCGCCCTGACCCTGGACTTCGCCACCCTGACCGGCGCGGCCCGCATGGCCATGGGTCCGTTCGTGATCCCGTTCTGGACCGCCGACGACAAGCTGGCCGGCCAGATCGAGACGGCTTCGCGCCAGGTGTCCGACGCCCTGTGGCGCATGCCGCTGACCGAGGCCTATCGCGAGGCCCTGGACAGCGACATCGCCGACCTCAAGAACGACCCCGACGGCTGGGCCCAGGCCGGCGCCACCACGGCGGCCTTGTTCCTGCAGCGCTTCGCCCCAAATGGTGAGGAGGCGGGTCCCTGGGCCCACTTCGACGTCTTCGCCTGGAACCCCAAGGGACGCCCCGGATTCCCCGTAGGGGCGGAGGTCCAGGCCATCCGCGCCGCGTTCGCCATGATCAAGAGCCGCTTCGCATGACGCTAGATACTCGGATTACCCTGGCCCGCCCGGGCCTGGCCGACCAGCGCCTGGAAGGCCTGGCCCCGGCTGAGCGCTATGCCGAGAGCCGGATCATGGTCTGCGCGGTCCCGTCCACCGCCATCCGCGCCGCCGCCGCGCCCGACGCCGAGCAGTGGGACCAGCTGTTGTTCGGCGAGGTCTTCCGCGTGCTGGAAGAGAAGGACGGCTTTGCCTGGGGCCAAGCCCCGCGCGACGGCTATGTCGGTTATGTCGCCGTTTCCGACTTGGCCGAGCAGGGCCATCCGCCGACCCACGCGGTCAGCGCCATCCGCACCTACGCCTTCTCAAAGCCCGACATCAAGTCGCGGCCCGAGGGCCTGTATTCGCTCAATGCCCTCGTCACGATCGAGGCCCGCGAAGGCCGCTTCGCCAAGGGCGCCGGCACGGGCTGGTTCGTCGAGGACCACCTGACCGCGATCGGCCGGGGCCAGCGCGACTACGTGTCCGTCGCCGAGCAGTTCCTGGGCGCGCCCTACCAGTGGGGCGGTCGCGAAAGCCTGGGCCTGGACTGCTCGGGCCTGGTGCAGCAGGCCCTGTACGCCTGCGCCCGCGCCTGCCCGCGCGACACCGACATGCAGCGTGGCTTCTTCCCCGAGGTGGCCGAGGCCGACCGTCGGCGCGGCGACCTGGTCTTCTGGAAGGGCCACGTCGCCATCCTGCTGGACCGCGACACCATCTTGCACGCCAACGCCCACCACATGGCTACGGCGGTCGAGCCGCTCGCGCAGGCGGTGGCGCGGATCGAGGGGACGGCTACGGGCGGGGTGCTGGGGTATCGGCGGGTGTAGGCTACTTCACGCGCCTACTTCACCCACTGCGCCAGCCAGTCGACGATCGACTGCGGCGTCATGTGGCGGGCGTCGGTGAGGGCGAAGAAGGCGCCGTCATTGACCAGCTTGCCTTTCGTGTCGACCACCAGGAAGGACGGCACGCCCTTCAGCTTGTCGACGCCGTAGCGGGCCGGGATCTGCATGTTCTTGTCGTAGCGGCCGACATTGATCTCGACGATCTCGTAGTGCTTGTCGAACCAGCGCTTGACGTCGGGCTGTTCCAGGACGCCGGCGAAGACCCGGCAGTCGCCGCACCAGTTGCCGCCCAGGTCGATCAGAACGAGCTTCTTGGCCGCCTTGGCCTTCTTGATCGCGGCGGCCAGGTCGGCCTCGGCGTCGGCGCTCTCGTTGTAGGGATAGGGCAGGGGCGTCGGCAGGCCGTCGATCGACTTCAGGGCCACCGTGGGCGCTTTAGCCGCGAAGGCCAGGGCCGGGGTAGCGAGAGCCAGGAGGCCGGCGACGGCCAGGACGCGGAGCTTCATCGACATAAGGCTTTCAAGCGAACTTCAGGTCCGCAAAGCCTAGCTGCCGGATAGAAAAAGGGCCGCGAAGAAATCTTCGCGGCCCTTTCAGATTCGGTGATCCGCTTAAGAAGCGATCAGGCCTTCGGCGGCGCCGTATTGCCACCGGCTTGCGGGGCGGCCGGAGCGGCGGCCGCGCCAGCGGCCGGGGCGGTCGTGCCACCCGGAGCGCCCGGAGCAGCGGCGTCGGCGGCGGGAGCGCCAGCAGCGGCCGGAGCGGCGGCGGCGGCGGCCGGACGCGGCGGCGGCACGGGCAGCTTGCTGCCCAGGCTGTGCAGGTAGGCGATCATGGCGATCCGGTCTTCCGGCTTCTTCAGACCCACGAAGGTCATGTTGGTGCCGGGGACGTCCTTACCCGGAGCCTTCAGGAAGGTGTACAGGGCGTCGTAGTCCCACACCGGGGTCTTGCCCGAGAAGTCCTTCATCGCGCCCGAATAGTTGAAGCCCGGGTGCGCGGCCGGCTTGCGGCCGACGACGTCCCACAGGCCGGGGCCGGTGGCGTTGGCGTTCGAGGCGTCCAGCTTGTGGCAGGCGGCGCACTTGGCCGAGACGGCGGCGCCGGCGGCCACGTTGGCCGGGGTCAGCACGGCATTCCAGTCCGGCGGGGTGTCGACGGCTTCACCGCCGCCAGCCGATTCTTCCTGCACGGCGATCTCGTAGCCGGCCTTCTCGACTTCATGCTTCTTGAAGACGATGTCCGACGCTTCGCGCAGACCGAAGATAACGAGGCCGGTCAGCAGCACGCCGCCAGCGATCTTGTTGAACGTCAGGTCGCTCATTTCAGCCTTATCAGCCTCTTGTCGGCCCACCCGAGGGGGGCTTGGAACCCACGCGCTGGAATCCCCCCAACGCGCGTCATGTTGCGCTCGCGTCTCTTACACGCTACCGCCCCTCGCGCAACCGGTTGGCAAAGATTTGAGGCCACGAAACAGATGAAGCCGATCGTCCTGATCCCCGCGCGGATGGCGGCGACGCGTCTGCCGAACAAGCCGCTGGCCGATATCGGCGGCCTGCCGATGATCGTCCGGGTGCTGAACCAGGCCCTGGCGGCCGATATCGGCCCGGTGGCCGTGGCGGCCGGCGACGCGGAAATCGTCGAGGCGGTGCGGGCGGCCGGCGGGACGGCGGTGCTGACCGATCCAGACCTGCCCTCGGGCTCGGACCGCATCCTGGCGGCGCTGGCGGAACTTGATCCCCAGTTCGAGCACGACGTGGTCATCAACCTGCAGGGCGACATGCCGTTCGTCGATCCGGCGGTGCTGAGCGACTGCGCCAAGATCCTGGAAGAGTTCGGCGACGCCGACATCGCCACCGTGGTCGCGCCCGAGGCCTCGCCGGCCGACCGCAGCAATCCGGACGTCGTGAAGGCCGTTCTGGCCATGGAGGACGACGGCCAAAGCGGCCGGGCGCTCTATTTCACCCGCTCGACGCTTTATGGCGACGCGCCCGTGTGGCGCCACATCGGCATCTACGGCTATCGCCGCGAGGCGCTGGAAGCCTTCAACGCCGCCTCGCCCTCGCCGCTGGAGCAGCGCGAGAAGCTGGAACAGCTGCGCGCCCTGGAGCAGGGCATGATCATCCGCGCGGCCGTGGCGGCCGAAGCGCCGATCTCCGTCGACAATCCTTCCGACCTCGAAGCCGCGCGACAAGCGGCGGGAAAGTAAGAGCCCAATGAGCATCCTCAAGAAGATCGCCTTCCAGGGCGAGCCCGGCGCCAACAGCCACGAGGCCTGCCGCACGTACTTTCCCGAGTACGAGGCCTATCCCTGCAAGACCTTCGAGGAGGCCTTCGAGGCCATCAAGACGGGCGCGGCCCAGCTGGGCATGATCCCGATCGAGAACTCGATCGCCGGCCGGGTCGCCGACGTGCACCACCTGCTGCCGGCCTCGGGCCTGAAGATCATCGGCGAGCGCTTCAAGCCGATCCGCTTCCAGCTGATGGCCAACAAGGGCGTCAAGCTGGAGGACGTGAAGGTGGTCAGCTCGATGCCGATCGCGCTCAGCCAGTGCCGCAATAGCTTGAAGCGCCTGGGCGTCGAGACCGAGGCCGCCGGCGACACCGCCGGCGCGGCCAAGGCCCTGGCCCTGAAGCCCAACCCGACCCACGGCGCCGTGGCCCCGGCCCTAGCCGCCGAGATCTACGGCCTGGACATCCTGGCGCGCGACATCGAGGACGAGCGCCACAACACCACCCGCTTCCTGGTGATGACGGCTGACAAGACCCCGCCGGCCCCCGACTTCACCCACCGCTGCGTGACCAGCTTCGTGTTCCGCGTCCGCAACCTGCCGGCGGCGCTGTACAAGGCCCTGGGCGGTTTCGCGACCAACGGCGTCAACATGACCAAGCTGGAAAGCTACATGGAAGGCGGCGCCTTCACGGCGACCTTCTTCTACGCCGAGGTCGACGGCCGGCCCGAGGATCGTTCCCTGGCCCTGGCGCTGGACGAGCTGAAGTTCTTCTCCGAGCGCTTCGAGATCCTGGGCGTCTATCCGGCCGACCCGTTCCGCGACCGGGGGAACTAGGCCCTTCCCCAAACGTCACTATTTGCCAGAACGGCGTTCTCTGGTCTTCTCTCCGGGGTCATAACGAGAAATCCCTGGGGAGGGGACGCGAAGATGCAAACTTCGATGATCGCGCCGGTCATGGCGCTGGTGGGCTGGTCGCTGCTGATCTGGCTGTGGATGTACGTCCAGCGGATCCCGGCGATGCACAAGGCCGGGATCAAGCCGCAGGACGCGCGGTTTCCCGGCTCGCTGGACGTGCTGCCGGACGGAGCCCGGCAGGCGGCCGACAACTACAATCACCTGATGGAGCAGCCGACCATCTTCTACGCCGCCGCCCTGGCCATCCAGGTCGCGGGGCATGCCGACGGCATGGCCGTGCATTTCGCCTGGGTCTATGTCGGCGTGCGGGTGCTGCACAGCCTGCTGCAGATCAGCGTGAACCTGGTGGCGGTGCGGTTCTTGTTGTTCGTGGTGTCCACGGGCGTGCTGGCGGCGATGGTGGTGCGGGAGTTGATGAAGGTTTTCTAGAAGCAAATATCCTCGTCATCCCGGGCGGCGTAGCCGACCCGGGACCCAGGGGCAGCCGCAATGCCGTGGCCCCTGGGTCCCGGCTCTCCGCTTCGCTGCGGCCGGGATGACGAGAGAATTTGGACCAGAACTTAGTCGGCGGCGTCCAGCCCGATATCCAGCACCGCCGCCGAGTGCGTCAGCGCCCCGACGCTGATGACATCCACCCCCGTCTCGGCGATCGCCCGCACCGTGGTCAGGTTCACCCCGCCCGACGCCTCCAGCACCGCCCGGCCCTTGGCCAGGCTCACCGCCGTCCGCAGGTCGTCGAGGCTGAAGTTGTCCAGCATCACCACGTCCGGCCCGTGCTTCAGGGCCTCGTCCAGCTGGTCCAGGCCGTCGACCTCGACCTCCACCTTCACCAGGTGGCCGGCATGGGCGCGGGCCCGGCGGACGGCTTCGCCGACGCCGCCGCAGGCGACGACGTGGTTGTCCTTGATCAGGATGGCGTCATCCAGGCCGAAGCGGTGATTGACCCCGCCGCCGCAGCGGACGGCGTACTTCTCCAGCGCGCGCAGGCCCGGCGTGGTCTTGCGGGTGTCGACGATGGTCGCGTTCGTGCCCTCGACCAGGCGCACATAGGCCCGCGTCAGGGTGGCGATGCCCGACAGGCGACCCAAGAGGTTCAGGCCGGTGCGCTCGGCGATCAGGACGGCGCGGGCGTTGCCCTCGGCGCGGGCCAGGACCGTGCCGGGCAGGACGTCCGAGCCGTCCGGCGTCACCACCTCGAAGCTCGCCGTCGGGTCCAGGGCGGCCAGGGACAGGCGCGCGCAGGAAAGGCCCGAGACCCTCCCATCCTGCCGGCTGGCCCAGACCACCGACAGACGGGCGTCCGGGTCGATGCAGGCCTGGCCGGTGATGTCGCCGGCGCGGCCCAGGTCCTCGGCGAGCGCGAGATCAACGATGGGGCGGACGAGAATATCGTCCAAAGGCTGGATGCTCATTCGGCGGCGTAGCGGACGGCGGCGTCCGCGCTCGTAAGGGTCACGAAGGTGCGCACGGGCTGCGCCGTCGCGGGGAAGTCGCTGCGATAGTGGCCGCCACGGCTTTCCCGGCGGGCCAGGGCGGCGTCGATGATCAGGCGGGCGGCGACCAGCGGCGGGCAGGGGCCGTAGGCCGGCTCCAGTGCGTCGATCTGGGCCAGCAGGCGGGTCAGGCCGGCCTCGTCGCGGATGACGCCGGCGTCGCGGCTCATGGCCTTGCGCAGCACCTGCAGCGTGGCGACGGGCAGGTCGGGTAGGGGCTCCAGACTGACCGGCTCGCCGCCTTGCACGCCTTCGGCCGCTGCCGCATGGCCGGCGCGCGCGCCGAACACGGCCGCTTCCAGCAGGCTGTTGGAGGCCAGGCGGTTGGCGCCCTGCACGCCGGTCGAGGCGCACTCGCCGGCCGCGTACAGGCCCGGCAGGCTGGCGCGGCCGTCCAGGTCGGTGGCGACGCCGCCCATGTGATAGTGCACGGCCGGAACGACCGGGATCATCTCGCGGCGCGGATCGATGCCGGCGCTTTGGCAGGCCTCGAACACGGCCGGGAACTCGTGCGGGAAGTGGGCGCCGAGCGCCGTCGTGGCGTCGAGGAAGGCGCCGCGACCGGCCGCGCGCTCGGCGTGGATGGCGCGGGCGACGACGTCGCGCGGGGCCAGTTCCTTGGCCGGGTGGTAGTCGGCCATGAAGGCCTTGCCATCGGTATTGCGCAGGATCGAGCCTTCGCCGCGCAGGGCCTCGGTGGCCAGTGGCGCCGGATCGCGGCCGATGTCGATGGCCGTGGGGTGGAACTGCACGAACTCGGGATCGGCGATGGTTGCGCCGGCCAGAGCCGTCAGGCCCAGGCCCTCGCCGCGCACCTGGGCGGGGGTGGTGGTGACGGCGTAGAGGCCGCCGACGCCACCGGTGGCCAGGATCACGCTGTGGCTGCGGATCTCGACCAGCGCGCCGTCGATCTCGGCGAGGACCCCGACCACCCGGCCGGTCTTGTCCTGCAGCAGGCGGCGGGCGCGGGCGGTCTCGCGGACTTCGATGGTCGGCGTCGCGCGGACGGCGGCCACGACGGCGGCCATGATCGCCGCCCCGGCCCCGTCGCCGCCGACCCGGGCGACCCGGGCCTTGGCGTGAGCGGCCTCGAGGCTCAGCACGAAGTCGCCACCCGCCTTCCGGTCGAACGGCGCGCCCAGGGCGGCGAGGTCACGCACGGCCTGCGGGCCTTCGGTGGTTAGCAGCGCGACGGCGTTGGGATCGCACAGGCCAGCGCCGGCCGCGATGGTGTCGGCCGCGTGCAGCGCGGGCGTGTCGTCGGCGGCCAAGGCGGCCGCCATGCCGCCCTGCGCCCAGGCGCTGGAGCAGCCGGTGGCCAGCGGGGTGGGCGACAGCACCAGCGCCTTGCCGGCCGCCAGGGCAGCGGTGAGGCCAGCCAGGCCGGCGCCGAGGATCACGGGGCCGTCGAAGTTCACGCGTTCGGTCACTGAAAACGACTCCCAGGGGAGAGGGGAGAAAAAGGCGGCTTTAGATCAGCTCGACATCCACGTGATGCCGCGCCTTCACCAGGTCGTAGCGAGCCGGCACGGCCGGCGGCGGCAGGTCGATCATTCGCTGGACCGCCAGTCGCGCGCGGTCGAGGACGTCGGCGTCGACCGTGACCTCGTACTGCTCGTGGACCAGGGCGTCGTAGATGTTCTGCAGGGTGATGCGCTTCATGTGCGGGCACATGTTGCAGGGGCCGATGAACTGGGTCGCCGGGCTTTCGGCCTGGACGTTGCTGGCCATCGAGCACTCGGTGATCAGCACCACCTGGGCCGGCTTCTTGGCCGCCACATAGTCGTTCATCGCGGCGGTCGAGCCGGCGAAGTCGGCGGCTTCCAGGATCTCGGCCGGGCACTCGGGGTGGGCCAGGACTTCCGCGCCCGGCCAGGCCGCGCGCATGTCGGCGATGTCGCTGGCGGTGAAGCGCTTGTGCACCTCGCAGTGACCGGCCCAGGCGATGATCTTCACATCGGTCTGGCGGGCGACGTTGCGGGCCAGGAATTCGTCGGGGATCAGGATGACCTTGTCGACGCCCCATTCCTTGGCGGCCCACTCGACCACCTGCACGGCGTTGGCGCTGGTGCAGCAGATGTCGGTCTCGGCCTTCACGTCGGCCGTGGTGTTGACGTAGGTGACGACCGGCACGCCCGGATAGCGCTGCTTGATCAGTCGCACGTCGGCGCCGGTGATCGAGCTGGCCAGGCTGCAGCCTGCCTTGAGGTCGGGGATCAGGATCTTCTTCTCAGGGCTCAGGACCTTGCTGGTCTCGGCCATGAAGTGCACGCCGGCCTGGACGATGATCGCCGCATCGCTCTTGGCGGCCTCTTTCGCCAGGGCCAAGCTGTCGCCCACGAAGTCGCCCACGCCATGGAAGATGTCCGGCGTCATGTAGTTGTGGGCCAGGATGGCGGCGTTCTTCTCGCGCTTCAGCCGGTTGATCTCGGCGATCAGCGGAGCCTGCGCGCGCCACTCCATCGGGGTGACGTGGTGCTTGACCTTGTCCCAGACGCCGGCGGTCTCCGCCTCGATCTCAGCGGTGAACTCCCCCTTGAAGGGTTCTGGGGTCGCAGCAAACCCGTCGGCCATCTGATACTCCGTTATGCTCAAAGTGAGCATTTCCAGGGCCTCAAAAAACGCCGGAGCTGTACGGGGCGTTCCGCGGGGCTCGGCGTCCAGGTTATGCTGAAAATGAGCATAACCTTCCCGTCACATATAGCGCCTGCGCGTCGGAATGCAAACCCTGGAGAATCTGAAAGCAGGGGCGCCATTTTCTGAGGCGCGCGGCCCGGTGATCGGTGCAATGGATTGGGTGCGACGAGGCGTCGCGGCAGATATTGCTTGCCAAGAACAGCGTTCTCTTCGCTGGTTTTTATCCTTACACATCCGTAATGCGGAAGAAAAATTCCGCCACAGACGCTGCTACGCGGAGAGCACAGGCGTTAATTCCGTGACATTGAATGTACAGTATTTGCTGTACAAATAGTCCGTAACTAATTCATGCGTCGAGAAGCGCCCATCGATCGGCGTTATGCGAACCTGAAGTAGCATTTTTGTCTTTGTATTTATTTTCGTGCAACTTTTGAGTATTTGAATTACACACTTGTAACGATGTGACTTTAATGAGACAGCAATTTTGCGCCTCATTTCAAAGGTGCAATGTTCGTTGACCTGGGATCGTTTAGGTCCGTAGCTCCCCGCCAGCCGGATTCAACGAGGGGTCCGGAACGCGCAAGTTTGCATGCGCGCGCTAAGACGCTGGGGAGTTTAACCTTGATTACGAAGTCCATCCGGGAGCGCCTGCTGGCCTCCTCCATGATCTGCGGCATGGCCGTGCTGGCCGCTGGCCAAGCCGCCGCCCAGACCGCTCCGGCTCCGGCCGCCGAGCAACAAACCGAAGTCGAAGAGATCGTCGTCACCGGCTCGCTCTTCCGCCGCACCGACACGGAAACCCCGTCGCCGGTCACCGTGATGACCCAAGAGACGCTGGAACGCGCCGGCATCACCACGGCCACCGACGCCATCCGTTCGGTCTCGGCCGACGGCGCCGGCTCGATCGGCACCGGCTTCCAGAGCGGCTTCTCGGCCGGCGGTTCGGCCGTGTCGCTGCGCGGCCTGGGCGTTTCGTCGACCCTGGTTCTGGTCGACGGCCTGCGTTCGGCCAACTTCCCGATCAATGACGACGGCCACAACGCCTATGTCGACCTGAACTCGATCCCGTTCAGCCTGATCGACCGCATTGAAGTCCTGAAGGACGGCGCTTCGTCGTCGTACGGCGCCGACGCCATCGGCGGCGTTGTGAACCTGATCCTGAAGAAGACCTTCACCGGCGTGGCCGGCAGCGCCGAAATCGGCGAAAGCGATCGTGGCGACGCCGAGCACAAGCAGTTCGACCTGACCCTGGGCTACGGCGACTACGAGAAGACCGGCTGGAACTTCTACGTCAACGGCGAGTACCAGAAGGACGGCCGGGTCACCAACCACAGCCGCGGCTTCCCGTACAACACCCAGGACCTGAGCCGCATCGGCGGTCTGGACCAGAACACCGCCGACAGCACCCTGACCACGGCCACCCCGACGGCCGTCGTCGTGCGCACCACCCAGGGCGACCTGAACAACCCGCTGACGGGCGGCCTGGCGCCGTTCACCATCGGCACGGGCTCGACCGCCTACAGCGAATACACCTCGCTGGGCCTGGGCAACTGCGCCGCCGGCACCTACACCGTGACCACGGGCGGCGCCCGCGGCACCGGCTGTAAGTACGACCTGGTCGATCTGTACAACCAGATCCAGCCGCTGCAGGAGCGCTATGCGTTCAACGCGCGTCTGAGCATGCGCTTCAACGACAACATCGAGGGCTACCTGACCGGCAGCTTCTCGCATGACATGGTCAGCATCAAGAACGCCCCGCGCGCTCTGCGTGCGACCCAGCCCTTCGGCGGCGCGCCGGCGGTCTCGTCGCTGAACCCGGGCGTCGTCCTGCCGGTGTGGATCTGCTCGTCGGGCGTCAACTGCTCGACCGCCGTCGACCGCGCCCTGAACCCGAACAACCCGTACGCCGCCGCCTACGCGGCCGACCCGACCAACGGCGCGGCTCGCATCTACTACCTGTTCGGCGACATCCCCGCCGGCAGCGACCGCAGCAACGACGTCATCCGCGCCACGGCGGGCCTGAAGGGCACGTTCGGCGACGGTTGGGACTGGCGTGTCGAAGGCGTCGCCGCGCGCGACAACCTGAAGATCATCCAGTACGGCTTCATCAACATCGCCAACATGATGAAGGCGATCAACACGGGCGCGTACAACTTCGTCAATCCGAAGTCGAACACGGCCGCTCAGCGCAGCTTCATCTCGCCGGACATCAACACGCCGTCGCACTCGACGGTCATGTCGCTGGACGCGTCGGTGACCAAGGCGCTGTGGAGCCTGCCGGGCGGCGACATGCAGCTGGCCGTCGGCGCTCAGCTGCGTAAGGAAACCCTGGTCAACAACAACCAGAACGCCCGCCTGGACACCTACACCCTGACCACCTCGTCGGCCTTCGGCGAGCACACGGTCGCGGCCGGTTACTTCGAAGTCCTGGCGCCGGTGCACGACAAGCTCGAGCTGAACATCTCGGGCCGTTACGACGACTACTCGGAAGGCTTCCACCACTTCTCGCCGAAGTTCGGCGCGAAGTTCACGCCGTTCCGTCAGCTGGCCCTGCGCGGCACCTACTCGAAGGGCTTCCGCGCTCCGACCTTCGCCGAATCCGGCGCCCGGTCGCAGTACGCCGGCTTCTCGACCTTCACGACCCCGGCCGCCTTCCAGATCGCCCACGGCGGCCTGACCTCGGCCGGCAACACCAACCCGTACGCTCAGTCCTACTCGCTGGGCGGCGGCTATGTCGGCAACCCGGACCTGAAGCCGGAAAAGTCGCGCAGCTACACCTTCGGCGGCATCTTCGAGCCGACCCGCTGGTTCAGCGCCACGGTCGACTACTACAACGTCAAGAAGTCGGACCTGATCGTGGCCGGCCCGCTGCTGGCTAACGCCCGCAACGCCTACTACACCAAGACGACCGCCGCCGAAGGCTGCGCCGCCGTCGCGGCCGTGGGTCCGGGCTATTCGTGCAACCTGATCGACGCGATCGACCCGCTGTTCCCGACGGCGATGCCGCGCGTGCTGATCATCAACGCGCCGTTCGTGAACGCCGACTTCTCGACCACCGCGGGCGTCGACTTCGCGGCCACCGGCAAGTTCAACCTTGGCGACGCCAAGCTGACCAGCCGCGTGGAAGTGACCCACGTCCTGAAGTACGACCTGCACACCTCGGGCGGCGTGCAGAAGTACGCGGGCACCCTGGGCCCTTACCAGCTGTCCTCGGGCAACGGTACGCCGGACTGGCGTGGTAACTGGCAGAACTCGGTCGAGTTCGGCCGCTACACCCTGTCGGCCACGGCCTACTACGTTGGCAAGATCAAGTCGGTGGCCGCTGACCAGCGCACCAGCACCGACTGCGTCACCGCCAACCAGTACGCCACGGGCAACGCGGCCCTGGGTCAGCAGTTCTGCAACATCAAGCGCTTCATCAACGTCGACATGAACGGTTCGGCGAAGATCAACGATCAACTCACGATGTACGCCCACGTCGGCAACGTGTTTGACTCGCGCGCTCCGATCGCGCCGGGCGCCTACGCCTCGGCCCCGAACTTCCTGACGTCCTTCCACTATCCGGGCCTGATCGGCCGGACGTTCAAGGTTGGCGTGAAGTTCGACTACTAAGACGCTCTAGCCTCCGGAGCATTTCCCGGTCCGCAGGATCGGAGAAATGCTCCAAGGCTCTGAGGACAAAAAGATTGGGGCCGGCTCCGCGAGGAACCGGCCCCTTTTCTTTTGTGGCCTTCAACGCTCGTCGCGGGTCACCTGGCCGGACGGATGAAGTCCCAGGCGGTGATGACCTGGTGCGGGACGTTGACCTGGAACTCTTCCTGGCTGCCCCGGGCGAAGGTGAGCGGGGCGAAGGTGCTCAGGCCCAGGGTCGTCGTCGCATCGCCGCGCGAGACCGCCACGCCCGAGACGCGGCCCAGCTTGTTGGGATCGCGAGCGTCATCCTGCGTGGCCGGGCGCGGCGACTTGGCCGCGTCGAGCAGCAGATAGGTGCCGACCGGGCCGCTGCTGGTCGAACGACCACCCGCCCAGGCCACGGCCGCGGCCTCGGCGCGCGGATCGGCCGGGCCCGAGATCGAGCAGGTGCGGCGCTCGCCGCGATCCATGCGCTGGACGGCCGAGGTCAGGGTGTAGCCGTCGCGCGACCAGGCCTTGGCGCGGTCGAAACCTTGCGGCGTCTTGACGGTGCGCCAGCCCTTGGCGGCGGTGCGCACGCGCTCGGGCTGGGCGTTGCCCTGCACGCAGGCCTGCTGGAACTGGCTGAAGAGATCGGCTTGTTGAGCGGACGCGGCGGCCGGCAGGGCCAGGAGGGCGCCGGCGGCGAGGATCGACCATGTTGAGCGCATGGCAGGACTCCGGTTGACTGTTACCGGCCAAGCCTAATCCCCAAATGCGCGTACTGACAATCCCTAGGTTGAGTTTGGACCTGTGACAAAGAATTGCCCCGGAGCTTGTGGGCTCCGGGGCGAAAAGGGGCCGCCCGGCCGAGAGATCGGCCGGGCAGGGAAGGAAAGCGCCTACTTCAGCTTGGCGCTCAGCGAGACGCCGACGATGCGGGGCTCGTTGTAGACGGCGGCCATGTAGTTCTCGATCACGCCCTTAAGGTTCTTCTCGTTCGTGATGTTGCGGCCGAACAGGGCGATCTCGTAACCCTTGTCCAGGTTCTCGTAGCCCAGCTTCAGGCCGCCTTCGAAGGCGCCCTTGGCGTAGAACTCCTTGGTCTTGTAGAGCACGAAGTTCGTGTAGCCCTGGACGTTCCAGTCGGTGGCCACGAAGAAGCGGCCGGCGTCGCTGACCGGGATGTTGTAGCGGGCCGTGAAGTTCAGGTTGTACTTCGGGGCGTTCGGCAGCGGCTGGCCGTCGATCTGGGCGAAGGTGTTGGCCCCCACCTTGATCGTCGGGTTTTCGACCGTGCAGACCACCACGCCGTTCAGCGCGCAGACCTGGGCGTAGACGCGCTTGTCCTTGATCTCGCTGTGCAGGTAGCTGGCGCCGGCGGTCAGCAGCAGGTTCTGGACCGGACGCCATTCCATGTCGGCTTCGACGCCGTACGCCTGGGCCTTGTCGGCGTTGAACAGCACGCCGTTGCCGTTCGAGTCATTGCCGTTCAGCTGGATGTCCTTGACCTCATAGGTGAAGGCCGAGGCGTTGAAGCGCAGGGTGTTGTCGAGCAGGAAGCTCTTGAAGCCCACTTCGTACGACTGGATCGTTTCCGAGTCGGCGGTCGTGAAGTCGGCGTTGAACACCGCCGAGCGGCCCTGGATGGTCGGGCCGCGGAAGCCCTTGGCCGTACGGGCATAGAGGCTGACGTCCGGGTTCACCTGGTAGTTGGCCGACAGGTCCCAGCTGACCTGCTCGTCGGCCAGGCGCACATAGCGACGGCCGGTGTAGGTCGAGACGTTGGCGGCGTTGTTCGAGGTCTTCACCAGGACGGTCTTCTTGGCGTCGTAGGTGTCGCGAATGCCGGCCGTGATCGTCAGGGCGTCGGTCAGCTGGTAGCTGGCCTGGCCGAACACCGCCCACGAGGTGTTGAGGTTGTTCAGCAGCACCCAGTTGTTGGGGTTGTAGCCGGCCGAGGTCGGCAGCAGGAACACGCCGCGTTGGTCGAACTCGGTGGTGTCGCGCGAGTCGAAGTACAGGCCGCCGACCTGCCACTTCAGCTTGCCGTCGCCGTTGCTGGCCAGGCGGATTTCCTGGGTCAGCTGGTCCAGGTCGCGGACGCGGCCTTGCGACTGGCCAAAGCCGTTCGGCACGCCGCCGACCGGGAAGTTGGCGGCCGCGCCGCCGTCGGTGTCGCCGCGGCTGTAGCCCTTGGTGTGCTCCAGGGCGCTGATCGAGGTCAGGGTCACCGGGCCGAAGTCGTAGTCGACATGGGCCGAGATGCCGTAGGTGTCATAGGCCTGCGGGTTGTTGGCCGCCTCGTCGAAGGCGACCTTGTCGCGCGGGACGCTGACGTTGTTGCTGCCCTTGGTGATGGCGTTGCGCAGGAACAGGGTCGAGGTGCCCTCGTACGAGCGCACGTGGGCCGAGACCAGGGCCGACAGCTTGTCGTTCGGCTTGGCCAGCACCTGCAGGCGGGCGTCCTTTTCGGTGAAGCCGCCCATGGCGTTCTTCTTCGGCGTGACGGTGCCGTCGGCGCTGACGCCGTTGAAGGTGTTGTCCACCCAGTCGTCGCGGTGTTGGTACAGGACCGAGGCGCGGAACATCAGGCCGTCGGCGATCGGGCCGCCGACGCCGCCGTCAAAGGTGGTCGTGCCGTAGCTGCCGTACGAGGCCGAGAAGCGGCCCTTGAGGTCTTCGCTGGGCTTGATGGTGTCGAACTTGACGATGCCGGCGGTGGTGTTGCGGCCGAACAGCGAGCCTTGCGGGCCGCGCAGCACTTCGACCTGCTGGACGTCGAACACCGGGTTCGACTTCAGCACCACGTGCTCGAGGACGACGTCGTCCTGGATGATCGACACGGGCTGCGAGGCGCCCAGGTAGAAGTCGATGTTGCCGAGGCCGCGGATGTAGAAGCGCGGGAAGATCCGGCCCGTGGTGGTCTCGGCGTAGAAGCTGGGGACCTTGCCCGACAGGGCCAGGATGTCGCCGCCGTCGGCGGTGACGGCGCGCAGCTGGTCGCCCGAGACGGCGGCCACCGACAGCGGCGCCTTCTGCAGGTTTACCGAGCGGCGCTCGGCGGTGACGACGATTTCTTCCAGGGCGGTAGCGCTGGTCGTTTCAGCCTGAGCTTGTTGGGCGTGGGCGGCGCCGGCGAAGGCCAGGGTCGAGGAAGCCGCGCCCAGCAGCAGAGCCAGCTTGGGGGATTGGAGACGCATGGGGAGAGACCTTTCATCGCGGCCGTTGGCGGCCGTCTTCGTGAAGCGCCGGCGACCTGGCGGGAGCGAAGGCGATTCGTCCCGCCACCGGCGCGTCCGCGCTATAGGCCTCTTCCATGTCGGTTCAGTGAAGGACTTACTTACTTGAAGAGCTGTTTTTCCTTCTCCCCTTGCGGGAGAAGGTGTCAGCGTAGCTGACGGATGAGGGGTTGAAAGACCTGTCCGGATAGCGGAGCGCAACCCCTCACCCGACCCTGCGGGCCACCCTCTCCCGCAAGGGGAGAGGGCTTTCCAGCTAGAAGCCGACCCGCATGCCCAGGCGCAAGGACCCGCCCGAGCGGCCGCCGCCGCCTTCGCCCGTGCCTTCCACGAAGGTGACCACCGAACTGGCGACGCGGTAGCTGACGCCCGCGGTCAGCTGGCCGAAGGTGCGGCCGCCGTCCTTGGACAGGTGCTCGCTCTGGTCGCCGCTGACCAGGGTCAGGCCGTTCTTGATCGTGAAGTCATGCCCGACGAACGCCGCGCCATAGGTGGTGAACACCCCGCCCAGCGCTTCGCCCTGCACCGAACCGCGCACGCCCAGCTTGGCGATGAAGCCCGTGGCGTTGTCGAAGTCCAGCTTCTGCGAGAACACGTCCGCGTCGTCGAGGCGCGCGCTGACATAGTTGACGCTCAGCAGCTGCTCGTAGGCGGCGCCGTCGCCGCCCGAGCGCAGGCCGGCTTCCAGCTGGGCGCCGTAGGCCGTCCCGTCGAAGTCGGTCTTGAGGGCGTCCGGGCCATTGCTGACCTTGATCGACTGGCGGTCGACCTTGGCCAGGGCGTTCACGAAGAAGCCACCATGGGTCAGGGCCACATAGCCGCCGAAGTTGGCGACCTGCAGCTTGGCCTCCTGGCCGGCCAGGCCGCTGAAGCGCTGGCGGGCGTCGGCATAGCCGCCGGTCAGGCCCAGCAGGATGCGGCGATCGTCCATGCCGGCATTGATCAGATCAACGCCCATCTGGCCGCCATAAGTGGTCTGCTGGTAGTCCAGCGCCACCGTTCCGACCTTGTCGTCGCGCTCCAGGCGGCCGCCATAGGCCTGGCCCCAGACGCCGGCGCCGCTGGCGTCGTGGCCGGCGTCGCGCAGGCCGGCCACGTGGCTGCTCCAGACGTCCGCCGACTGGCGCCAGAGGTCGCGAACGCTCTCCGAGACCTTCAGCATCTCGTAGGTCCGCTGGCCGGCCACGCCCTTCAGGCGGTAGGTGACGCCCGAGGCTCCGGTGTCCTGCACGATGCTGTAGCGGATGAAGCCGATCTCGGCGTTCTCGACGGAGAAGGCGTCCTTGGCCGAGCCGGCGCCGGCCTGGACCAGCACCGGGCCCTTGTCGCCGGTCAGGGTCGCGGTCTTGGCCGACAGGCCGCCCAGCACGATGGCCGTCTTGCCGTTGGCGATGTCGCCGACCACCAGGCGGTCGGCGCCGCTGGCGCTGACGTCCAGGCCCAGGCGCGCCTTGCTCGAGCCGTTATAGTCGTCCGGCAGGGTCAGCACGTCGCCGACATGGCCGTTGCGCAGGTCGACCAGGCCGCCGTTCTTCAGCAGGTCCAGGCCGATCAGCGTGACCTGGGTTGGCGCGGTGGCATTGGCGCCGACCGTGATGGTCCCGAAGTTGGTGACCAGGTCCGAGCCCGCGCCAAAGTCGACGCTCTCGACCAGGTCGACGGTCTTGTCGTTGGTGATGTTGTCGTCGCTGTCGGAGAGGACCGTGTCGCCGAACTTCCTGGGCGGATCCTCGGCATGGGCCGCGAGCGGCGCGGCCAGGACCAGAGCGATGGCGGAGAGGGCTGCCGGCGTCACGCGGGGCAGCCAGGAACAACCCGCGGCGGCCTGGCCGGCGCGGTGAACTGGAAACAACACTTACAGACTCCGTAAGCGATCGCGCCCCCGCGATGCCTGGGGGTCTACTATGGCCGCGCTGTCGCAATCAAGGCGCAGTTGTGGTGGGGAGGTTGCGGGTCGCTATTCGGCATCCCGGCGCGCGAGGTCGAGGGACAGGACCGCGCCCGCGGCGCCACCCGCCTCGTAAGCCTGAGGCGCGACCATGCGGGTGGGGCGGCTCACGGTCCTTAGCTTCAGATCCAGTTTGTCGAGTTCGGCCTCGACGACCGCCGACTTGAGCACGACAAGATCGCGCCCGGCGTCGCTGTTGGCCTGATCGCGCCCGGCCTTCATCGCGGTCAGTTTGTCGGCGATGGACGCGACCATGCCCAGCATGAACGAGGCGTTCGCCATGTGCCGCTCATCGTGCCGAAACCGCTGATACTCGGCGGTGGTCTTGTAGCGGCCAAGCTCGAACCGGACGGCGCCGTCGACCAGTTCGCACAGGTAGTGCGCGGCCTCGATATCCGCGCGGAGGCCGAAGAAGACGTACCGCGCATCGCCCGCCGGGGTCTTCTCGCGCCAGACGCGGCAATCGCAGAAGGCCGCGATGGCCCCGATGCAGTCGCCCAGGGGGATCTTCTTGTTGAGGCGCGTTTCGTACACGCGCTGCTCGCACAGCGCTTGCCGAATTTCGACGTCGGTCAGCGACAGGTCGTAGCGGTCGAGCAGCTCGGCGACCTTGGCGGCGGCCGACAGGGCTTCGGCTTCGGTGCAGCCGTTGTCGGTGGTCTTGGCGCGCAGCCCCTGGATGCGGGCCTTCAGCCGATCAAGGTCGGTTTCGTTCATCGATTTCCCCCGCGCCGCACGTACGGCAGCACGAACAGATAGAGCCCCGAGGCCAGCAGCAGGATCAGCGGGATCAGCGCGAACAGGCCAACCCAGTAGGGCGGCTGGCCCTGGGTCATGACGATGATGTAGCCGAGGACGCCCGCGGTGAAGGCGATCGACAGCCAGCGGTGGGTCTGGCGGATCAGCTTGGTCATGACGCTCAGCCTTCCTTATCCAGCAGGGTGTCGAGTTTCTCGAGGAAGGTCTTCCAGCCGGCATGGGCGCCGCCGAAGGCCTGCTTCTGGTCGGGGCGGAAACCGGCCTGTTCCACGCGCAGGTGCGTGCCGGTCGGCGTCGGGGTGAGGGTGAAGGTCACGACGCTGGTCAGGTCGTAGGCCGGGTCCTCGTGCTTGAAGTTCCAGCTGTAGGACAGGCTGCTGTGGGGCTGGATCGTCAGCACTTCGCAGTCCAGAACGCCGCCCCATTCGCCGCGCAGGTTGAACCTGTGGCCGACCTGGGGCTGGAAGTCGTTCTTCATCAGCCATTCCTCCATCAGGTGCGGCTGGGTCAGGGCGCGCCAGAGCTTCTCCGGCGGATGGCGCAGGTCGCGCTCGATGACGACGGTCTTGGCATTTTCGCTAAGGGTGGGGGTCATTGGTCCATCCTGTTCAAAAGGTCCTCGAGCTTGTCGAACCGGCCTTCCCAGAAGCCGGCCATCCTGCTCGTCCAGTCGATCAGCGGGGCCAGGGCGTTCAGCTGGGCGCTGTAGTGCGTCTGGCGTCCCTCGTGCCGGTCGGCGACCAGGCCGGCGGTCTTCAGCACCGCCAGGTGCTTGGACACCGCCGGCTGGCTGACCCCCGCCTGAGCGGTGAGCGCGCCAACCGTCTGTTCGCCGTCCCGGCACAGGCGCTCGAAGAGCGCGCGGCGGGTCGGGTCGGCGAGGGTGCGGAAGAGGGTGTCGTGGGGTGTTTCCATGGGGGCTTATAACTGAGCGGCTATGGGTTTTCGTATAACTCTGGGGTTATGGGTTGGTCAAGGGGGTTAGCAGTTCAGCGTTTCATAGAGATCCAGCCACCGCGGGTTTTCACGCTCGATCAGTTCGAGCTTCCAGGCGCGTCGCCAGCGTTTGATACGCTTCTCGTGCAGGATCGCCTGATCGATCTCGGCGAACTCCTGGTACCAGACCAGCTTCGTCACATCGTACTTGGCGGTGAAGCCCTGCCTTTGGCCCTCGCGGTGCTCCCAGACGCGTCGGGAGAGGTTCGCTGTGACGCCTGTGTAGAGCGTGCCGTTTCGTCCGCTGGCGAGGATGTAGACGAACGACTGGTGTGGCATATAGCAATGTAACTATGGGTTGATTTTTCATTCAACCACACTCGTCATCCCGGCCGCAGCGAAGCGGAGAGCCGGGACCCAGGGGCCACGGCACTGCGGCTGCCCCTGGGTCCCGGGTCGGCTACGCCGCCCGGGATGACGAGAGAATTTGGAAGAGAAGAGGCGCCTAGTGCGGCCGCGCCTGCGCTAGCGCCTGCGCCAAGGTCTCCAGCGAGAACGGCTTGCTGATAAACGGCCAATCCCCCGCCCGCGCTCGCCCCTGGTCCCCGCCCGTGTAGCCCGAGCACAGCACCACCGGCAGTCCCGGCCGCGTCGCCGCCAGCTGCTCGGCCAAGTCGACGCCGCTCTTGCCGCCCGGCATGATCACGTCGCTGAGCACCAGCTGGATGCCATCGTCCTGGGCCAGCCGAGAGAGCGCCTCGTCCACCCCGCCGGCCCGCACCACGCTGTGCCCCAGGTCGTGCAGCATCACCCCGACCAGCTCGGCCACCTGCGGGTCGTCCTCGACCAGCAGCACGCGCGAGGGGACCTGGGCCTGGACGTGGTCGACGACCGGGGCGGTCTCGGCGTCGGCGACGCCTTCGTCGATCGGCAGCAGCAGGGCCACGGTCGCGCCCTGGCCGGGCTTGCTCTCGATGTCGACCGAGCCGCCCGACTGCCGCGCGAAGCCATAGACCTGGGACAGGCCCAGGCCCGTGCCCTCGCCGGGGGGCTTGGTGGTGAAGAACGGCTCGACCGCGCGGGCGATGGTGGCCGCGTCCATGCCGGCGCCGGTGTCGCGCACGGCCACCCGCAGGTACTGGCCGGGCTCCAGCTCGCCCTGCTTGCGGGTGATGGTGACCGGCCGGCTCTCGATGGTGACCTCGCCGCCGGGCGGGGTGGCGTCGCGAGCATTGACGACCAGGTTCAAGAGCGCCGCCTCGAACTGGCCGGCATCGATCCGGGCTGCCCGCACCCCCGCGCCGAGCCGCAGGTGGAAGGTGTAGGCGTCGCCCAGGGCGCGTTTCAGCAGCCCCTCGCACTCGGCGATCAGGCGGTCGACGCGGCAGACCTCGGGCTTCAGCGGCTGGCGGCGGGCGAAGGCCAGCAGGTGCTGGGTCAGCTTCTCGCCGCGCTTGGCCGCCGCGAGGGCCGCGCCGATCATCTTCTCGCGCCGGCGTTCGTCTTCCGGGTGGCGCTCGACCACGTCCAGGGCCCCGATGATCACGGTCAGCAGGTTGTTGAAGTCGTGGGCCACGCCGCCGGTCAGCTGACCGATGGCCTCCAGCTTCTGCGACTGGAGGAGGGCGGCCTGGGCGGCGTCGCGCTCGGCCACGGCGGCCTCGACGCGTTCTTCCAGGAGCTCGTTGACCCCGGTCAGCTTGGCCTCGGCCTGCTTGGCGTCGGTGGTGTCGAAGGCGATGCCGATGAAGCCGATGAAACCGCCGTCGGGTCCGAAGCGCGGCTGCGAGAACGACTTCAGCCAGCGCCACTCGCCGTCGTTGCGGCGATAGCGGCCCTCCAGGTGGAACGGTTTGCGCGAGGCCTCGCCGGCCACCTGGGCCTTCAGGATGTTCGGCAGGTCCTCGGGGAACAGCCGCGTGCGCCAGTCCATGGTCAGGGCGCCGTCATAGTCCAGGCCCGCGAACTCGACATAGGCCTTGTTGACGAACTCGCGGATGCCGCCGGGGCGCGAGACCCACATAAGGGCCGGGGCGCTGTCGGCCAGGTTCCGGAAGCGGGCCTCGCTCTCGCGCACCTGTTCCTCGGCGCGGCGGCGGTTGGTGACGTCGAAGTTCAGGCCGATCATGCGGATCGGCTTGCCCTCCTCGTCGCGGATCACCTCGCCGCGGCCGTGCACCCAGCGCTCGCCCTGGCTGGTGTCGGCCAGGCGGTACTCGACCTCGTATTCCTCCAGGCCCTGGAGGGCCCGCCGCACTCGGTCGCGGGTCATCTCGCGGTCGTCGGGATGGACATAGGTCGGCAGGTCCTCGATCCGCACTCGGCCATGGTCGGGCGCGCCCATGTTCCGCCGCGCGCCAGGCGACAGGAAGAGGTCGCCGCTGACCATGTCGTAGTCCCACGGACCCACGCCGGCCGCCGTCTGGGTCACGCGCAGGCGGGCCTCGGCGTCGGCGCGCTCCTCGCGGGCCCGGGCCAGCATCCGCATGGCGCCGCGCAGGCCCTCGGCGGCGGCCACGATCATCACCGCGCACAGCAGGAAGATGACCAGGGTGGCCAGCTCGTCTTCCGAGATCGCGGTCGTGCCCTGGTCGGTCCACAGCCACCACCCGAACGCCGCCCCCGCGCTCAGCGGGACCAGGCCCCAGCGCCAGCCGGCGTACAGCGTGACCAGCATGATGGCCGGGAAGAACGGCTGGGTGGCCCCTACGCCGCCGTGCAGGCCCAAGAGGGCCACCCGCATCAGCACGGCCATGGCCACGCCGATCAACGCGGCCACGGCGCATCGCCACGCCGGTGGTGGAACCGGAGGGATAAGCCACGCGCTAACTAGAGCATGGATTCGACGGTGCTCGTCGGAAGCCAAGTTCGGGGCGTCTTCTTTTACCACCTCTGCTCCCCGCAAAGATGTCTTGCCAAGAGCATGGACACGCTTACCTAGAGCACGCAACCGAGGAGATCAGTGATGGCCGACACCTTGAACACCGGGCTGAGCGCCAAGCAGCGCGCCGACATCGCCGCGTCGCTGAACAAGGTCTTGGCCGACAGCTACGCGCTCTATCTCAAGACGCATGGTTATCACTGGAACGTCCGGGGTCCGAACTTCCAGTCCCTGCACGTTCTGCTGGAAGGCCAGTACCAGGAAGAGTGGGCGGCGCTGGACGACATCGCCGAGCGTATTCGCGCATTGGGCGAGCTGGCGCCGATGGGCTACGGCGCCTTCGGCAACCTCTCCAGCCTCAAGGACGGCAATCCCGAAAATGAGTGGGAAGCCATGCTCAGCGAGCTGAAGGCCGACAACGAAACGGTTATCCGCACCCTGCGCGACGCCTTCCCGATCGCCGACGACGCCGGCGACGAGGCCACGGCCGACCTGCTGACCCAGCGCCTCCAGGCTCACGAAAAGCACGCCTGGATGATCCGCTCTACTCTCGGTAGCAAGTAGCCGATCCCGGGGGCAGGGTGGGGACCCTGAACATCACCGGCCTCCGCGCCGGAAACTGGAAGACCGCCGCGACCGTCCTGGTCGTCGGCGGTCTTTCGGCGTGCTCGACCACGACCTATTACGTCGCCGCCGGATCGGGGCGCGAGGCGGGTCTGATGCGCGTCACGCGCAGCTTCAGCGAGCGCGCGCTGCGCCACTATGTCGCGGACTTCGACCCCGCCATGCTGGCCCTGGCGCAGCGTCACGACCCGCGTCCCAAGAAGGACTACTGGGGTCGCGTCCAGGGCTGGGAAGTCATCAATCTCAAGGACATCCCGCGCCTGGGCGACCGCGTCGCCGACTTCGACGAGGCGCGGATCATCAACGCCCTGCGCCCGGCGGTCCCGGAAGAGCTTGAGGCCGCCAAGCCGTTCGTGATCACCGGCTCGGCCGACGCCCGCGCCAAGGCGCTGAACTGCCTGACCCAGGCGGTCTATTACGAGGCCGGCTTCGAGCCCGGCGAGGGCCAGATGGCCGTGGCCCAGACGGTGATCAACCGGATGCGCCATCCGGGCTATCCGAAGTCGATCTGCGGGGTGATCTATGAGGGTGCGGCGCGGACCACCGGCTGCCAGTTCAGCTTCGCCTGCGACGGCTCGCTGGCCCGCGTGCCGCCGCCGGCCCTGTGGGCCAACGCCCAGGCCGTGGCGCGTCGGGCGCTCAATGGTTTCGTGTTCAAGCCGGTGGGCGTGGCCACGCACTATCACGCCGACTACGTCTCGCCATATTGGGCGCCGACCCTGGTCAAGCTGAAGCAGTTCGGCCAGCACATCTTCTATCGCTGGACCGGCCCGGCCGGGACCCTGGCGGCCTTCACCGGACGCTATTCCGGCAACGAGACGGTCAGCGCCGAGATCCTGATGGCCGCCGACCCGCGCACCCTGGAAGCCGCCCCGCCCGAGGTGCTGGCCGCCCAGAACGCTCCTGCGATCGCCACCAGCGCCGCCGCGCGCATGCTGGGCGTCGATAATCTGGTCCTGCCCGAGGCCAAGCTGGTGGCGGTGCCCGACGCCAACTCGCCGACCGGTGAGCGCTACACCATGCAGGGCACGGTGGCCGGGAGACGGATCCCGACGGCCGAAGAGATCGCCAAGATCAACAAGGCGCTTGAGGCGGTTGCCGAGCCTCCGCCGCCGGCTGTCGAGGCGCCGGCCGCGCCAGCCGCACCGCCGCCGCCTCCACCGAAGCCTAAGCCTCGGCCGCCGAGTCTGCTGAATCCGTTGAACTAGGGCGGCGCTCCAAGCGGGGCGCCTAATCTCTCCTCCCCCTCTTGGGGGAGGTGTCGCGCCCGCGAAGCGCGGCGTGACGGAGGGGGCTGGTCATGAGTCGGCCGGCGCTAGCCCCTCCACCGGCTTCGCCGGTCCCCCTCCCCCAAAGGGGGAGGAGAGGTAACTCACCTACGGGCTTGGATCACCAAACCCCGATCTTATTCGCTTCCGCATGACTAATCGGATGATGCGCCGCCTTGTGGTCCTCTTCCGCCAGGAACCGCACCGCCTCCAGCGCCGCCATGCAGCCCATGCCGGCCGCGGTCACCGCCTGGCGGTAGACGTCATCCGTCACGTCACCCGCCGCGTAGACGCCTTCGATCGCCGTCGAGGCCGTGCCCGGCTTGACCTTCAGATAGCCGCCCGGACCCACCTCCAGCTGGCCCGCGAACAGCTCCGACGATGGCGCATGGCCGATGGCGATGAACACGCCGTCGGCGGCGACATCCTGGGTCTCACCGGTCTTGATGTTCTTCAGGCGCGCGCCGGTGACGCCCATCGGATCGGTCTGGCCGGTGACCTCGTCGATGACGCTGTCCCAGATCACCTCGATCTTGGGGTGGGCCAGCAGGCGCTCCTGCAGGATCCTTTCGGCGCGCAGTTCGTCCTTGCGGTGGACCAGGGTCACCTTGCTGGCGAAGCTGGTCAGGAACAGCGCTTCCTCGACGGCGGTGTTGCCGCCGCCGACCACGATGACGTCCTTGTTGCGATAGAAGAAGCCGTCGCAGGTGGCGCAGGCCGACACGCCAAAGCCCTGGAACTTAGCTTCGCTCTCCAGGCCCAGCCACTTGGCCTGGGCGCCGGTGGCGATGATGATGGTCTCGGCGATCCAGTCCTGGCCGCTGTCGGTCTTCACCGTGAACGGACGCTTGGAGAGATCCACAGAGGTGACGATATCGCTGACGAACTCGGTGCCGACATGCTCGGCCTGGGCGCGCATCTGGTCCATCAGCCAGGGACCCTGGATGACGTCGGCGAAGCCCGGATAGTTCTCGACATCGGTCGTGATGGTCAGCTGGCCGCCGGGCTGGATGCCGGCGATCAGCACGGGCTTCAGCAGCGCGCGGGCGGCATAGATGGCGGCGGTGTAGCCGGCGGGGCCCGAACCAATGATCAGGCAGCGGGTCTGGCGGGGAGCGGTCGTGGACATGGCCGCAGATATAGTGTCGATTCCGCCGCGAGGCGATGGGCTGGAAGCGGCGAAAAACTGACGTCGCTCTGAGCTTCTGTCGCTCCGGTGACGACCCTTCACCATTGGCGCTATGGTGTGGCCATGAACCCGCTACTGGAACGCATCACGATCGAACCAGGCAAGCTTGGCGGGCGACCGTGCATTCCGCGCTGGCCTATGCGTCCTAAGGTCTAGATCCGTTTCCCCGGCGAAAGCCGGGGCCCAGGTCGAGCCCCTTTACGTCCACTCATTTGGCTCAGGCTGAAGGCGCGCACACCTCGAACGTTCAGGATGGACCTGGGTCCCGGCTTTCGCCGGGAAGTCGGGGTTTAGGTTTGGCGATTGTCGGCTAGGCTGACGTCGTTTTCGCGATGACGGTTATCGAGGTGGGACGATGAAGGCCGCTGGACTTCCGATCGGCATGGGGGCGGGGATCGCCGTCGGGGTGGCCCTTGGGATCGCGCTGGACAACCTGGCGCTGGGCATCGGCCTGGGCGTCGCCATCGGCGGCGGGTTGGGCGTGGCTTCGGTGGGCGTCCAGAACGCCAAGAAGGCCAAGGAGGCCGGAGACGGCGGAACGTTCATCGGCGACACGGGCACTTCGTCCGACTGCGGCTCGGATGGCGGTGGCGGCGACGGCGGCGACGGCGGCGGCTGCGATTGACGCCTCATCCACCTTTGATGGGTTAAGATGACGGCAACCACGTTTCTGGGTGATCCGTCATGTCCGCCCCCTTCATCGAGATCGCCGGCCGCAAGATCGGTTCCGAGCACTCGCCCTATGTGATCTGCGAGCTGTCGGGCAATCACAACGGCAGCCTCGAGCGTTGCCTGGCGATGGTCGACGCCGCCGCCGACACCGGCTGCGATGCGATCAAGATCCAGACCTACACCGCCGACACCATTACGCTGGATGTCGACCGGCCCGAGTTCAAGATCCATGGCGGCCTGTGGGACGGGCGCACGCTCTACGAACTCTACGAAGAGGCTCACACCCCGTTCGAGTGGCACGCGGCCATCTTCGAGCGCGCCCGCCAGCGCGGCGTGACCATCTTCTCCAGCCCGTTCGACGAGACCGCCGTCGACCTCTTGGACAGCCTGGGCGCCCCGGCCTTCAAGATCGCCTCGTTCGAGGCCGTCGACCTGCCGCTGATCAAGTACGCCGCCGCCAAGGGCAAGCCGCTGATCATCTCGACCGGCATGGCCAACCTGGCCGAAATGCAGACCGCCCTGGACACGGCCCTGGAGGCCGGCGCGCCGGGCGTGCTGCTGCTGCACTGCGTGTCGAGCTATCCCGCGACGTTCGCTGATGCGAACGTTCGCAATGTCCCGGATATGGCCGCCCGCTTCGGCTGCCCGATCGGCCTGTCGGACCACACCCCGGGCACGGCCGCCTCGGTGGCGGCGGTGTCGCTGGGCGCCTGCTGCGTCGAGAAGCACTTCACCCTGGCCCGCGCCGACGGCGGTCCGGACGCCGCCTTCAGCCTCGAGCCCGCCGAGTTCAAGGCCCTGGTCGACGACACCAAGAACGCCTGGGCCTCGCTGGGCGCGGCGCATTACGACGTGCTGGGCTCGGAGCAGGCCTCGTTGCAGTTCCGCCGCTCGCTGTACGTCACGGCTAACATCAAGGCTGGCGAGACGCTGTCGCGCGCCAACATCCGCTCGGTCCGCCCCGGCAACGGCCTGCCGCCTGGCGAGCTGGACAACGTCTTGGGCAAGGCCGCGACCCGCGACATCGCGCGCGGCGAGCCGCTGGACTGGTCGATGGTGGGCTAGGCTCTTCACAACTTTGGCTGGTTAACGATTTCGTTTCGCCTTAAGCTTCGCCCCGATACCTTTCGGGGGAAGGGTGGTGCCGAAGTCATCGGACGATCTGCTGAAGGAAGCGGAGAAGGTCGCGAACGCGGCCAATCTCCGCGTGGCGGCGCTTGTGGTCGTGCTGGTGGTCGCTGGCCTGAATATCGAGAAGAAGTTCGGAGTTGATCCCAAAGCGATCGCTGAGGCTGCCAAGGTCTCGAACGAGGCGTTGCCGACCAAGGATGAAACGCCGCTCATGGCTGCGGCGCGGATTGTGGACCTGTTGGCCGCGGAGGAAATGCGGGAACCTCCGAAGTCCAGAAAGATGCTGGAGGAGCGCGCGGGGTGCGCAATGGCGGAGGGGCGAGCGCCGTCCGAGACGCTCGATGTCGCCCGATGCATCCGTCTTTACTTTCGAAGAAAGGCAGGAGCGACGACCGAGCAGCATAGAATTCGACGGCAGTATGAAGCGATAGGAAGAAGGGAAAGCACCCAGCAATTACAGCGACTTGGCGGCATTTTCGGCGAGAATAGGGATGATCCACTCGTTATTTCGCTCGGCAAGGAGGTCAGGGCCTGGGTCGATCCGGTAGATGAATTGTCCGCCGCGATCGAACGTAGCTACGGACGCCTAACAGAGCGCCTTTCCGAGGAGATCGACCTAGACGTCTTCAAAGAGCTGCCTGTCAAAGCAGCCTTGGTACTCGCACCGCTGGCCTGGCTTTTGATCGGCTTGACCGTGCTGCTGCAATTTCGCCTGGCGCGCCGAACCTTCTGGACCCTGATCGATCAAGCCTTCGCCAAGCGAAAGGAGGAGGATGTTGATCCGCCTCGCCTCTACGATATGCCCTTCTGGCTGGCTCCAGCGGTCGGCGACCGAGGCGCAGCTCTGCTAGGCTGGAACGAGCGGCCAGGCCTGCGGGGCGCGCTGACGGCGGTGGTCGTGTTGTTTCTTGCCGTGGTGATGTTCCGGATCGCCTGGATCGGATCCCTGTTGGCAGCCTTTACCGCGAGCAGCGCATCGGTCCCAGCTGCCAAGGCCGCAGCCTGGTCGGTTCTACTGGCAACCCAGGCGACGGCCGCCACTGCGATTATGATCGCCGTTCGCGCTCTCGTCCCGGAAGGATCGGGTGATGTTCGTTTGGCTCGACGCCGGTTCTTCGGCGTCGCCACGGCGGCCGTTGGCGCACTGGTCCTGAGCCAGCAGGCCGGCGTCCTAGCGCAGCGCTACTGGTTTCCCAGGCGCCCGCGCTTCAGAGCCCGGCGTCGCAGCGCGCTCTTCGCGCGGACTAAGCTCAAGCCCGGCTTCTATCAACACAAGCGCTCCGGCGCGATTTATCTCATGAGAGCCGACGGGCGTCTGCCCGGAGCCAATCCCTGGATTCAGCGCAGCAATCTGACGTGCGTAGGGCTCAAACCGCCGCCGGCGACATTCGGTCCGCCGGCCTCGCGCAGTCCGGCCCTGACGGTGAGGTCTAGCGATATCGAAGTGGCGGCGCTCACGCTATGGGCAAGGGGGCGTGGGCAAGAGGCCGTGGACATGCTGTTGGTCTATTGCAAACAGCGACGTCACGACGGCGCCTCGGACCGGGCGGTGCAGTCGCCGATGGATCTGGCCGTGGGTCTGGCGATCCGCGACGGCATGGGCCAGAAACTGAAGGATATCGTCGACTGGGCGGAAAGCGCCGGCTTGCTCACCCGTAAAAGGCGGGAGCATTGGCTGGACCAAGCAGGCGAAGAGTGGCGAAGAGCGCGATGGACGTCCACCCGGCGGGTGTCGTGGGGCGGCGAGAAGTGGACGCGCGAGCTTGCCGTCGAGGCTTCATGCACTTAGGCTCTTGCAGCAGGTGGAAGGCTTAGGTCGCAGTGAGCACGGATGCCTTGTGTGGGCCCCGGAGAAAACTCCGGTAAGACCGGCGCCGGTCTGGAGGTTCGAATCCTCCCGCTTGTCTTGCTGAGCCTAGGTTTTCCGCCGCAGCCTCACCCGCCCCCGGTACGCCCACCGCCACAGCCACTCCAGCGGTCCCATCGCGAACCGGCTCATCCACCAGCGCGACCACAGGATCTGCGCGGCCCATGTCGCCACGACGATCGCCGCCAGGGCCGGCCGGTCCAGCTTGCCGTAAAGCCCCGGGCCTCGGCCGCCGTAGAACAGCACCGTCATCACCGCCGACTGAGCGATGTAGTTGGTGAAGGCCATCTGGCCGACGGGGGCGAGGGCGGCGGGGATCGCTTTCCAGAGGCTGGAGCGGGCGGCCAGGACCAACAGGCCCGCATAGCCCAGGCCGATGATCGGGGCGGTGGCGCGCTGGATCCATCTCGCCAGGTCCGACAGGGTGTCGGGATGGTCCGGCGCGGCGACGTACAGCGCGAAGGGCAGGGCGGCGATCAGCAGGCAGAACAGGCCCGCCGCCGCCAGGGCGCGCCAGACGCCGGCCGAGACGCGGCCGCTCAGCACCCCCAGCTTGAACAGGCCCATGCCCATCAGCATCAGGGCCGCCACGGTCAGCGGCCAGTTCGACGGCCATTGCAGCCAGACATGGCTGAGCACCTGACGATAATCGGCCAGGTTCTGGGCCAGGGACTGGGCGAAGGTCCCGCCATAGCGCGCGCCGGCGATGGCCTGGGCGGCCAGGTCCGGCGGCTGGGGCACGGGCGGGTCGATGGTCTCGCCGATGATCTTGAAGCCCGTGGCCAGCGACATGGAGACGTCCAGCGCGATCCCGACCGCCAGCAGCCGCCAGGCCGGCCAGGTCCGGGCCAGGGCCACGACCAGGCCGATCAGGGCGTAGTAGGTCAGCACGTCGCCGTTCCACAGCAGCGCCCCGTGCAGCGCTCCGATGACCAGCAGGCTGAGCAGGCGCTTGAGCAGCAGCCCGCCTTTTTCCTCTCCCCCGACCAGCAGGATCGAGACGCCAAACAGCATCGAGAACAGGGTGTAGAACTTCTGCTGGAAGAACACCTGGGTGACCCACCAGACGCTCACCGAGGCGGGCTCCAGGCCGTGCGGCCATTCGGTCAGGCTGGTGGCCACCGCGTGCGGCTCGGACGCCAGCGGGATGTTGCACAGGAAGATGCCCAGCACGGCCAGGCCGCGTAAGGCGTCCAGCAGGGCTATGCGGCTCTTGTCCTCCATCAGGCGGTCCGTCGCAGCGGGGCCGGGCCGCGATAGGCCAGGCGCCAGAGCCACTCCAGCGGCCCCATGGTGAAGCGCTCCAGCCACCAGCGCGACCACAGGATCTGGGCGATCCACGTGAGGGCCACGATCCCGGCCAGGGCCGGGCGGTCCAGCTTGCCGTACAGCGTCGGGCCCCGGCCGCCATAGGCCAGCACGGTCATGACCGCCGACTGCATCAGGTAGTTGGTGAAGGCCATCTGGCCGACCGGCGCCAGCACGGCGGGGATGGCGCGCCAGACCTTGGCGTTCGCCGCCAGAGCCAACAAGGCCAGGTAGCCCAGGCTGACGACCGGGGCCGTCAGGCCCTGCATCCAGCGGCTGAAGCCGCCCATCATCGCCGGCTTGGACGGCACGGCCAGGTACAGGCTCAGCGCCGCGGCCACCAGGACCATGGCGGAGAGGCCGATGGCGACCAGCGCCTTGTGCGCGGCCGGCGACAGCTCCCCCTTCAGCACGCCCAGCTTGAACAGGCCCATGCCCATCAGCATCAGGGCCAGCACGGTCATCGGCCACAGCGGCGGCCACGACCAGGAGCCGACAACGAAGTCCCAGTAGCCGTGAGCATTCTGAGCCAGGGAGCTCATGACGTCGCCCGTGTAACCGGCGGTCTGGGCGGCCGACTCCTTGGCGATGCGGGTGGTGAGGTCGGGCGGGACCGGCTGGTCGAAGCGGGCCGCGCGGCCCAGCGTGCGCCACAGCTTCCAGCCGTACTCGAACAGGTGCAGGCCGATGCCCGCCGTCAGCAGCCGCCGCGCCGACCAGCCGCGCGCCAGCAGGGCGACCAGGCCGACGATGGCGTAGAAGCTCAGCACGTCACCCTGCCAGATGACCAGGCCGTGGAAGAGGCCGATGGCCAAGAGCGCCAGCAGGCGCTTGACGATCATCACCGTGCGGTCGCGGTCGCCGCCTTCGCCCCCGACCAGCAGAACCGAGGCCCCGAACAGCATGCCAAACAGGGTGTAGAACTTCTGCTGGAAGAACACCTGGGTGAACCACCACACCGCCAGGCTGGCCGGCGCCTGACCATGCGGCCAGAACGGCACGCTCTCGGCCACGCTTTCGGGCTCGAAGGCCACGGGGATGTTGCAGATCAGAATGCCCAGGATCGCCAGGCCCCGCAGGCTGTCCAGCAGGACGATGCGATCCTTTTGCATGTGATTCCCCTCAGCCCCACACGCGGTGATGCTGCGGGCGGCGCGGTGGAACTACAAGCTTAAATCTATCCTTCCGGGAGCAGGCCCAGTCGTTGTCCGACCGCCCGGTCCAGGGTGCGCTTGGGCAGGATCTCGGTCATCAGCACCTGCATCGGCGAGGGCGAGACGACGTAGCGGACCTTGGGCTTGGCCGCCGTCAGCGCGGTGGCGATGGCCTCGCCGATCGCCTCGGGCGGCAGGCCGGCCTTGCCGATTTGCAGCATGTAGGCGCGCAGCCGGTCCAGGGCCGTGGCGTAGGGGGTGTTGGCGTAGCGGGTCGTGTCGATCTGGTCGGCCTTGTCCCAGATCGGCGTGGCCACTGCGCCCGGCGCGACCACCACGACGTCGACCCCGAACGGCAGGAGCTCGCGCCGCAGGGACTCCGACAGCCCTTCCAGCCCGAACTTGGTGGTGCAGTAGGGGGCCATGAACGGGTTGGCGTTGCGGCCGCCGACCGACGAGATGTTGACGATCCGGCCGGGACTGGCGACCCGCGCCTCGCCCGCGCCGAGCAGCGGCGCGAAGGCCTGGGTGGCGATCACCACGCCGGTCAGGTTGACCTCCAGCTGCTGGCGCCAGTCGTCCAGCGACAGGTAGAGCAGCGGGCCCGCCACCGCGATGCCGGCGTTGTTCACCAGGCCCGCCAGAGGCGCGCCGCCGAGTGCGGCCTCGACCTGTTTGGCGCCCGCCCGGACCGCCGCTTCGTCGGTGACGTCGAACAGCAGCGGCGTGAACGCCTCGCCGAACTCGGCCTTCAGGCGCTCGCCGTCGGCGGTCTTGCGGACGCTGCCGAAGACATGGAAGCCCTTGCCCACCAGCACCTTGACCGCGCCCCAGCCGATGCCGGTGGAGACGCCGGTGACGACGACGGATTTCTTCTGCGCCATGGGGTGAGCCCTCCCGTTCGGCGGGGAGGATGAGCCAAGTGAACGGTGTTCGCTAGAGGGGCGATGTCATGATGATGGGAGGTTGATACGAGCAACCTTAGCTTGATGAAGCTTCACCAGATCCCTACCGTCTCGCCGGATCATGTAGGGGGGGGCGTTGGTGGCTAACGTTACGGTTCTGAAGGGCACGCCGGGCGATGACATTCTCATTGGCGGCAGCGGCATGGACCGGCTCACGGGCGATGCCGGCAACGACAAGATGTATGGCTTCTCAGATTCCGATGTGCTGATCGGCGGGACGGGCGACGACCTCTATGACGGGGGTGATGGCGCCGACGTCGCGGTCTTCGAACACGCGCTCAACGGTGTCCGCATCGATTTGGCGATTACCGGCGCCCAGGACACCGGCGAGGGGCGCGACACTTTCATCTCAATTGAAGACCTGGAAGGGTCGTTCTTCGCCGACGTTTTCTACGGCGACGATGGCGAGAACCACCTCACCGGTCGCGCCGGCAATGACATCCTGTATGGACGGGGCGGCGACGACTTCCTGGAAGGCTACGCGGGGAGCGACGAGCTGCATGGCGGCGCGGGCGACGACGTGCTCTACGGCGGCTCCGACGAAGGCACGGATCTGTTGTATGGCGACGATGGCGACGATCGGATCGTCATCGACGGGTATAATGACGAGATCAACGACATCATCGATGGCGGCGCCGGGCTGGACACGATCTCCTTCTACAACGTGACCTACGGCGTGAAGGTCGATCTGGCGATCACCGCCAGCCAGGATCTGGGCTGGTCCCAGTTCGTGACCCTGAAGAACGTCGAGAAGGTCATCGGCACCGACTATGCCGACAAACTCTACGGCGACGCCGGAGACAACGTTTTCGCCGGCGGGGCTGGCGACGACTTCATCGACGGCCGAGGTGGTTTCGACACCGTGATCCTGTCGGGGCTATCGAAGGACTACAAGATCAGGTGGATCGGCGACGGCTGGCGGGTCAATGACCAACGCTACCTGCCTTCCGCCGATCGATTGGACGTCATCAGGAACATAGAGCAGCTACAGTTCGCGGATGGCGAGATCCTCAAACTGGTCGATGGCGGACCTGAGGGTCTGGCCGACAACATGACCGAAGTTTTCGGCCGACTGCTGCGCGTACCCAGCAACTGGTACAGCATCGGCCCCGAACTGGATCGCATGATCGACACCGGCTACACGACATCGGCCAAGGCCCTGGCTCAGATCCTCAAATATACCCGCGATACGACCTCGGTCGCGACTCTGGCCTATGAGTTCTTCACCGGGAAGGTCCCCAGCCAGGCAGGTCTCGACTATCTGGTCTCGCCGACTGGGCCGAACCCCAACAACCTCGATAGTAAGTACTATCAGAGCTTCAATCTCGAGAACCGTTACATCAATTTCTCGGTCAACCTGGGCAAGCTGGGTGAAGGCAAGGATGCGTTCGCGGCCAAATATGGCTCGTTGAACTTCGTCGAGGCCACGCGCGAGGCCTATAAGACCATCTTCGGCGCGGCCCCGAGCGACGCTAAGATCCACGCCATGATCGATACCCGCGTCGACTACTTCGCGGCCTATGGCGGCGATGGTCCGAACGGCATCGGGACCAAGGCGGCGATGGTCGGCTGGCTGCTGGCCGAGGCGGTGAAGGCGGACGTGGGTGTCATGGTGAAGTCCAACGAGGCTTGGCTCATGGACCTCGCCGATGGCATCGTTCCGTTCGCGATCGATATTCTCGACCCGGCCAAAGGCTACTGGAAGGCCGATTTCGTCTTTGGCGGGACCTGAACCTCACCCCCGCACCAACCCCTTCATCCCGTCCCAGCCGACATTCATCAGCGCGTCGACGAAGCCCATGTACGGGGTGAAGGGCTGGCTGCCCTGCGGGTATTCCTCCAGCCGGAAGGGCTGGAACCGCGCCGGAAAGCCAGCGCCGGAGAACACGCCATCCTCTTCCATGTAGTCGGCCGAGCCCATCGGCGAGACGTATTCCTCGGCCTCGACGGCGCGGCACAGGTTCAAGAGGTGCTCGGACCGCGCGCCGCCGGCGGCCAGGGTCGAGGCGCGAACGAAGCGGGTCTGGATGTCGAGTTTCTCGGCCGCCGCCTGGGCCATGCCGCAGGTCAGGTCGGTCAGCTTGCCGTCCCGCTCGCGAGCCAGCTGCTCGGAGATGAAGGTCCAGCCCTCGGCGACGAACGGCCGTTTGCCATAGGCGTGGCGGATGGCGGCCAGGTGCTTGTCGCGCCAGGGCTGGCTGTCGTCGATCTCGATCAGATGGATGGGCGTGTCGCGGTCGTGCTTCTTGACCGGCACGGTCAGCATCAGCTCGCCCTGGGCCGTCAGGATGCGGTTGCGCGACTGCCACGAGCGGCGGGCGAACTGCACGTCGTCGAGGAAGATGAAGACGGAAGCCGCGGTCATCAGTTGGAAATAGCCGAGATAGGGCAGGTAGGTCGGCTGCATGATCGCCGCCGCCCGGAGCCGGTGGTGCGGGCTCATCCGGCCTTGGCGACGCGGGCGGGCGTCGCTTGTCGCGCCATGGCCAGCGCGGCGTTGACCTCAGCCAGCTTGGCGCTTTTGGCGTAGGGCTCCCAGGCGCCGGGAATGAACTGTCCGCCGAAGCGTTCGGTCAGCTTGCCGCGCAGGGCGGCCAGGCCGTCGATGGCGGCGCGCGAGTGGTAGATCCAGCGCGGCTGGGCGTCGCTGTGGACCACGGGCCCAAGCTTCAGGGCGCCGAAGCCCGACAGCAGGGTGCGCAGCTCGGTCGGCAGGGTCTTGAGGTCGGCCTCGCGGACGCACTCGGCGACCACCAGCGTTTGGCCGCCGCTCTCGTACAGATAGGCCCGGAAGGTCGCGCCCTGGGCGGTGAAGTTCTGGACATAGACCGGGCAGGGGCCGTCGAAGGCCTCGACCGCGTAGACATAGGTGAAGAAGCTCTTCTTCACGAGCGACGGGGTCGACAGGCCCATCGGCTTGAACAGCGGCGTGGGGTTGGCGGCCCAGACGATCGTCTCTTCCGGATCGTCCTGCGCCATCAGCTGGCGCGGCGGGACCAGGCAGTTCAGCTCGACCTTGACGCCCAGTCGGGTGAGCGCGCCGTGCAGACCGTCGAACAGCTTGGCGAAGCCGCCGGCCGGCAGCGCAGCGGTGACATTGGCGGTGCGGCCAGACAGCCCGCGCGGGATGGCGTACAGCTCGTCCGCCCACGGATCGTTCGCCTTGGCGCTGGCCAGGGCGGCCAGGTCGGCGGCGGCCGGGAACACGCGGTTGATGGCCAGCGGGATGGCGGCTTCGCCATGGATGAGGGCCGGGTCGGTCTCCAGGTGCCAGCGGACGTAGGATTCCAGCGTGGCGGCGATCTGCGGCGGATAGGCGGCCAGGCGCGCGGCCAGGCTGTCGTCGGCGGGCCTGCCGACCTTGCCGGCGGGGGCGTCGATGGCCGGGCCGCCAAAGTCCCAGGTGAAGACCCGCTTGCCGTCGGCCCCGGTGCTGAGCGAGCCGAAGCGGTTGTCGAAGGTCTCGAACCGGGCGCCATGGGCGGTCAGAGTTTCGACGATGGCGTCGCCGGCTCCGCCGAAATAGACGCAGCCGTCGCGCATCTCGGCGCCGTGGATGATCTTGGGGCGCGCGACGCCGCCCAGGGCCTCGAAACGCTCCTGGATGGTGATGTCGCGCGAGCCCAGGCGGTGGGCCTCGAAGGCCGCCAGGATGCCGGTCAGGCCGCCGCCGACGATGCGGACGCGCGAGCTCAAGAGACCGCGCCCCAGACCACAAGGTCGCTGTTGGGAGCGACGCGGACGCCGTCCTGGATGTTGTCGAACGCCACCTTCAGGGCGGTAATGTCGGTGAGACCCAGCTCCTCGACCAGGCGGTCGACCAGGCCAGCTTCCGTGTAGAACAGGTTGAACAGCCCCGCCTCGCCGGTCTCGGGCGTCGCCAGACGCCATCCGTTCGGCTCCTCCTCCACGCCCTTGCCGCAACGATAGTCGTCGGTCAGGCGGGTGCGGACGAAGACCTCGGCATTGGGCGCCAGCCGCTTGCGGGCGGCGGTCAGCACCGCGTTCGCCTGGGCGTCGGTGAGGTAGCACAGCAGGTTGGGGATCAGCAGCACGTCGATCGGCGCGCTCCCAAGGTCCGGCAGGCCCTTGGACAGGTCGGCCTCGATCAGGGTGACGCCGTCGCCCAGGTTCCAGCGGCAGTCTTCGAGGGCGGCCGCCGAATAGTCGACGCAGGTCAGGTCCCAGCCATAGGTCGCATAGAGCGACAGGTTGTTGCCCGTGCCTCCGCCCAGCTCGACGACCCGGCCGGTCTTGCGATGCAGGCCGCGCTTGAAGAAATGCCGGATGACGAACTCGTCCGGATACTTGAGGCCACGGATGTCAGACAGGGCGCGCATGGTGGCCGGGAGAATCCGGCCGAAGCAGCGAACAACTTGTTAACGATGATGAAGCTGGGCGGGGCAGGTTGTCGCACTTGGCGGGGCGGCTCTTACTTTCTCCTCCCCCTCTTGGGGGAGGTGGCGCGCCCGCGCAGCGAGGCGTGACGGAGGGGGCTGGTCATGAGCCGGCCGGCGCTGGCCCCTCCACCGCCTTCGGCGGTCCCCCTCCCCCAAAGGGGGAGGAGAGATCTAGAGCAGGGTGAGAAAGGTTTGGGCCACCCGGTCCGCACCCTTGCCGTCACACACCGTCGCACTGGCCGCCGACAACGCCGCTCGCCGGTCCTCGCTCCCCAGCAACCCCTCGACCTCCCGCACGAACGCGGCTTCGAAGTCCGCGGCCCCCACCTCCAGGCACGGCGTCACCCCCGCCGCCTCCAGCGCCCGCGCGGCGGCAACCTGGTTTTCGGCCAGGATCAGGGTCAGGGCGGGCAAGGCGAGAACACAGCGCTCCCAGGTGGTCGAGCCGCCGGCCCCGATGGCCAGGTCGGCGTCGAACACCAGCTGCGGCATGTGCTGGGTGTCGACATGCAGCTCGATGCGCGGATCGTCGCCCGCCAGCGCCCACAGGTCCGGAAGGCTGGGCGCGCCGCCGCCGACCACCAGGTCCAGTCGGGCGTCGCCCAGGATTGGCTGCAGCAGTCGCGTCACCCGGCCGGTGATGCCGCCCACATCGGTCAGGCCCAACGAGACCAGGATCCGCCGCACCGGCCCTCGCTGAGCCCGGCGCGCCAGGGCTTCGTCCCGCAGGTCGGCGAAGGCGGGACGCACGGGGGCGTAGTTCGGACCCAGCAGCAGCTGGGCGTGCTCGGGGACGAGGCCGGCATAGTCGGTCGCCTTCCGCGCCGGACCGGCGTCCAGCACCAGGTCCGCGGCCAGGCGCCGGTCGGCCAGGTCGTCGATGACCAGGGTCGGACGGCCTCGCGCCACCGCGCGGTGGTCCTGCGCGGTGAGGGCGTAGCTGTCGAACACCAGGGCGTCGAAGCCCTCGTCGGTGTCGGCCCGCGCCATGTCGGGGGCGAAGGCGTCCAGCACCACGGCGACCTCGGGTGTGGCCGCGAAGGCGCAGGTCGCGCCTCGCGCCTCCAGCGCTCGCGCCAGGGTCAGGGACCGCATCACGTGCCCGCCGCCCACGCTGGGACCGGCCGCGCAGACGAACAGGGCGCGTGTCATGCCCGCGGATCGCCGCCGTAGTCGGCCAGATCGGGGCGGCTTCTCACGAAGGCCCGCACGTCATCCGAGGTGAAGGCGCGGTTCTTTTCGTACAGGGCGTCATAGACCGCCGCCACGAAGGCATAGTCGTCGGGCCGGTCGACGGTCCACCGCACCGCGCCCTGGTCGGGATAGCAGGGCAGCCAGGCGCAGTTGAACCGACCCGACCGGTAGAGGTCCCAGGTGACGTGTTCGCGGGCTTCCTGCGTCGTCGCCTCGGCGGCGGCTTGGCGCAGGGCGGCGGCGGTCATCACCTCGACGTCAGTGCCCTTGGGGTGGGCGTGGCCGTTCGGGGTGTTGCTGACATAGTCGACGCCCTTGGACAGGCAAAGCTGGATGGTCGCGTCGATCAGGTCGGGATCGGCCAGCGGGCAGTCGGCGGTCAGCCGCACGACGTGGTCGGCCGGATGGGCGTCCAGTGCGCCGATGAACCGCTGCTGGACGTTGTCCAGCGAGCCTCGAAACACCGCGATCCCCTCGCGCCGCACGGCCGCTTCGATGGCGTCGTCCTCGGGACGGTTGGAGGTGGCCACCACCAGCTTGTCGACCAGGCGCGCGCGGGCCACGCGCTCGATCTGCCGAACGATCATCGGCTGGCGCACGATCGGCATGAGCACCTTGCCCGGCAAGCGGGTCGAACTCATGCGGGCTTGGAGGATGGCGAGGATCAGCGGCGGTTGTTCCGCATGGAGAGCCAAAACACCACGTAGGCGGCGGCTGCGAACACCAGCGCGAGCAGATTAATCCAGATCAGAGGGTCCATTTCAGTCCTCCACTTGCATCAAGATGTAGTGGAGAACGCCTTGCAGGACAATGAAGGTGACCAGCGCGCTGATCGCGCGCAGTAAACCGACTTGGCCGGTCATCAGCGGCTGGACAATCGCGGCGATGAAGATCGCGACCGCCAAAGCGTTGCACGTCGTGGCAAAGGCCTTTCGACCTTCGTTGCGAGCCGCCTTGCCAATCCGGGATGTGGTGTCTGGCCCAACCATCTCGCGAACGTAACGCGAACATTCGCGCGTTCACAACCAGAAAAATCAGGCTTTCGGCTTGGCCGCGCGAGGCTTTCTCGGCTTCGGCGCGGGAGCCTCGATCGGCGCTTCCTCGACCTTCTTCGCCCGAGGTTTCCGCTTTGGCTTCGGAGCCGCCTCGACCGGCGCCTCGGCCACCGGTTCGGGGATCTCCACCCCCAGCCGCGCCAACACTTCCCGCGCCGCGCGGTCGGTCTCGTCGACCGGGTCGTAGGTCCAGCCATGGAACGCGCCGCCGTAGGGCCGAGCCGCGCCCATGCGCTCCAGCTCCTCGTGGAACAGGCGGAACTTCAGGCTGTGGCCGTCCAGCTTCAGCACGAAGACCGGCTTGCCGGTCGACGCCGCCTCGGTGGCCATGTTGGTCGAGTCCTCGGTGACGAGGATGTAGTCGGCCGCCGCCAGGAACGCGAAGTACGGATTGGGGCCTTCGCCGTTCCAGACCATGCCCGGCAGGTGCCGCAGCCGCGCGGCCATCAGGGCGCGGGCAGGGTCGGGGGTGCGGCGCGAGAAGGTCATCAGCAGACTGCCGCCGTCCTGCTCCAGCGGGATCTGGATCGAGTGGGCGATCTGGGCCGCGCGCTCGCTGGACAGGTCGAAGGCCTTGGACTTGCCGCCGACCAGCACCGCCACGCGCGGGCGGGGCAGGGCGTCGATGACGTCCTTGAAGGCCTCGTACTCGGCCGCCAGCCGCTGGGGCGTGACCCGGTGCGGCGAGCCGCTGATCGGCAGCACGTTGTCGCCGGTCAGGCGGTCGTGCTTGGGCGGGATCACTAGGTCGAACATGTGGGCCGGGACCCGCGGGTCCTGGATCTGGACCACATAGGTCTTGCCGCCCGACCAGCGCTTGGCGCGGATCGACAGGGGCAGGGTGGCGCGGCCGGCGGCGACCCAGACGTCTGGCCACTCTTCGTTTTTGCCGGTGGGGATGCCGCTCTCCGGCGTCAGCCAGCGCTTGGGCAGCAGGTTCAGCCACCACGGCAAGCGGCCGATGCGGCCCCGCCAGCCGACGCGCTTGACCGTCACCTCGCAGGGGACCAGCCGCGCGATCGCATCCGACAGGCCCACGACCTGGGCCTCGATGCCGGCGCGGCCGTCGGAAACGGCCCAGATCTTCAAGGGAAGTTTCGGAGCTTCGGCCAAGTCATCGACCCCGCATACGCAAACGAAACAAGGCCGCCGATTGGCAGCCCTGTTCCATTGAACCGTACTTCATGGCGCAGCTAAGGCGGCAAGCCGCCTTACAGCCACTCCACCTTGGTGATTTCGTAGGCCTTGGTGCCGCCGGGGGTGTTGACCTCGACCACCTCGCCGACTTCCTTGCCGATCATCGCGCGCGACAGCGGCGAGGACAGCGAGATGCGGCCCGACTTCACGTCGGCCTCGTGGTCGCCCACGATCTGGTAGCGCGCCTCTTCCTCGGTGTCCTCGTCGATCACCGAGACGGTCGCACCGAACTTGATCTGCTTGCCCGACAGTTTCGACACGTCGATCACTTGAGCGCGGGCGATCTTGTCCTCGATCTCGGCGATCTGGCCTTCGATCCAGCCCTGACGCTCCTTGGCGGCATGGTACTCGGCGTTTTCCGACAGGTCGCCATGCGAACGCGCTTCGGCGATCGCCGCGATCACCGACGGACGTTCGATGGTCTTCAAACGCTTCAGTTCTTCGTCGAGGGTCTGATACCCACCGACGGTCATCGGCACTTTTTCCATTGCGGATTTTAGCTCGGACGCCTTGGGAGGAAAGACTTCCAGTCGCGGGCGCTCACAACCGGGGGCTGGGAGGATAGGCGCCCGGTTTCGGATGCGCAAGGGGGCGAGCTAGACCTTACGGGATCAGGCCCGGCGGCGAACGGGCTGTGAGACCGCGCCCGGCAGCTCGAACTGGCCCACCAGGTCGGCCAGCAGGGCGGCGTCGGCGTTCAGGGTCTGGGTGGCGACCGAGGTCTGCTCGACCATGCCGGCGTTCTCCTGCAGCACCTGATCCATCTGGTTCACCGCGCTGTTGACTTGGCCGAGGCCATGGGCCTGGCTCTGGGCCGAGGCGGCGATCTCGCTGACCAGGCCGTCGATCTCGGCGATCTGCGAGACGATGCGCTCCAGGGCCTCGCCCGTGCGGCCGACCAGGCCGACGCCTTCCTCGACCTGGGCGGACGAGGTCGAGATCAGGGTTTTGATCTCCTTGGCCGCCTCGGCCGAGCGCTGGGCCAGCGCGCGAACTTCCTGGGCGACGACGGCGAAGCCCTTGCCGCTCTCACCGGCGCGGGCGGCCTCGACCCCGGCGTTCAGGGCCAGCAGGTTGGTCTGGAAGGCGATCTCGTCGATCACCGAGATGATGTTGGTGATCTGCTGCGAGGAGCCCTCGATGGCGGTCATGGCGGTGACGGCCTGCTGCACCACCTCGCCCGAGCGGCGGATGTCGTCACGGGCGCGGGCCACCACGCCGGCGGCCTTCTTGGCGCCCGAGGCGGTCTGGGCGACCGTGGTGGTGATCTCCTCCATGGCCGCGGCGGTCTCTTCCAGGGTGGCGGCCTGGCGCTCGGTGCGGCGCGAGAGGCTGACCGAGGCGTCGGCGATCTGGTCCGAGCCGGCGCGCAGGCCGTCGACGCGGCCCTCGATCACCGCCAGGGCGTCGGCCAGCTTGCCGGCCGCGGTGTTGTAGTCGCCGCGCAGGGGCTCGTAGGCCTCGGCGAAGCGCTGGTCGAGGCGCGCGGTCAGGTCGCCGCGCGCCAGATGCGACAGGGCCTGGCCGAGGGCGGCGATGGCGGCGTCGCGCTGGGCCTCGGCCCGTTCGCGCGCGGCGGTGTTGACGGTGCGGCTCTCTTCCTCGGAGCGACGGGCGTCCTCGGCGGCGTCATTGGCGGCGCGGGCCTCGCCGACGGCGGCCTCGGCCTTGGCGCGGGCCTTGTTGGCGACGGCGAACATCGCATTGACGCTGGCGGTGACGGCGATCAGGGCGCCGGCCTCGACGATCAGGATGACGGCGTGGACGATCACCCGGCCCAGGCTGGCCGAGCCGGGGAACACCGCGCTGGGCAGCAGGTACGACAGGCCCAGATGGTGCACGGCGACCGTGGCGGCCGCGGCGGCGATGACCACCCAGTCGCAATAGACCACCAGCAGGGCCAGGGCGGCGAAATAGGCCATGTGCATGTCGCTCTGCCAGGCGTGACCGCCCATGGCCGCGACCAGCAGCGAGACCTGGGCCATCAGCGCCACGCCGACCAGCGAACGCCCGGCAGAGCCTTCGCCGCCGAACTTCCAGGCCAGGGTCGCGCCGATCGCGGTCGCGCCCGAGGCGACGGCCAGCCCCAGCAGGCCGTCATGGACCAGCGCGCCGGCGCCCAGCACCACCGGGATCATGGCCCAGGTCAGGACCGCGATCAGCTTGCCGCCGACCGCGCGTTGGGCGTCGAGGTTCGAGAAGGCCAGTTTCATGAGGAAGGCTCCGAGGCCGCCGGCTTGGCGCAGGCGCCGGCGAGGGCGGGGTCGAGCAGCATCAGCGCGCCGGCGTCGCGGGCGCGCTGCGAAAGATCGGACGGGTCGCCCCGCAGGATGACGATGAAGGACGCGCCGCCGGCCCCGGCGATGTCGCCGGCCGATCCGGCCGCGCCGATGATCTGGGCCGGGCTCCACCACGGCGGAAACACCGCCGCCACCCGTCCCGGCGTGCGGGGCTGGGCGTCGACGGCCACGGCGGCGAACAGGCTGAGAAAGACGCCTAGTGCGCCCAGGGCGACCGGGCCCGCGACGGCGGCAATGCGGCGCGTCGGTGAGGGCGGGGTCGTCAAGGCGCGGGTCTCCATCGCGCCGTGAGAACGTGCGGGCGCATGAAGACGATTGCCGCCAACGTGGTTTGCGAAAGCTTAAGATCGCCCCTAGGCGACGCTTGGCCGCAGGGCGGGGCGGCAGGACGCCCCCTCCGTCTCGTCGCGTATCCGCGCCGATCCACCTTCCCCGCAAGCGGGGCAGGAGGGAGCGCTCTTCTCCTCACCCGTGAAACGGGGGAGGTGGCGCGCTGCGGATACGCAGCGTGACGGAGGGGGCGCTCTAAAGCCCGATCACCCCGCCTTCGGCACCGTATTGATCATCCACGGAATCCCGAACTTGTCCGTAAAGCTCCCGTACCCCGGCGACCAGAAGGTCTCGGCGAAGGCCATGCCGACCTTGCCGCCTTCCGACAGGGCCTCGAAGACGCGCTTGGCTTCGGCCGGGTCGTCGGTGTGGTAGGTGACGTCGAAGCCGTTCTTGGGCTTGTCGATGTTGGGGGCGAATTCGGGCGGCATGTCCGCGCCCATGATCGACTGGTCGCCCACGTCCAGCCAGGCGTGCATCAGCCAGTCCTTGTACTTGGGATCGACCGGCATGTCGGGCGGGCCTTCGCCGAACGGGAAGGCGGCGGTGACCTTGCCGCCCAGCACCTGGGCGTAGAAGTCGAACGCGGCGCGGCACTCGCCCTGGAACGAGAGGCTGGTGACGATCTTCATGGGCGTATCTCCCTTGGGTTTCCCCGACGTTAGTCGAGATCGGCGACGTTTTCACACGCGCGATCGCCCGAAGTTGTCAGCAGGCCCCTCAGGACTAGAGCTTGTACTCCAGGATCAGCCACCACTTGGTCCGCGAGGCTGGCGGGGCCAGCGTTCCCACGGGCACGGTGTCCGCGCGGTCGAAGTCGGCGTACTTCCACTGCATGGTCATCTTTGACGTGACCGGCGCGATCCAGCTGAGGTTCCACTCGCGGCCCAGGTCGGCGCCGGTGCGGTCGTCGTCGAAGTCGTGATAGCGGGCCATCAGCTCGCTCTTCTTCGGCAGCCAGAGGCGCCTGGGCTTGAGGGTCACGGTGATGTTGGCGTCTTGCAGGCCGTCGGCGAAGTTCTTGATGCCGCCGGCGCTGGACCAGGCGTCGGCCCAGCCATTGACCCCGTGCGCCGCGCCGATCGCTGAGCCAAAGCCGCGCTGGCCGTTGCCTTCCAGGGCGTCATAGCCCAGCCGCACGGTGTAGATGCCGCGCGTCGCCGAGGCGTCGAGCCCGAGATAGTCGAGCTCGAACGGGGCGGTGTTGCCGCGCCAGTCGTTCTGGCGCGCATAGGTGGCGGCATAGGTCAGGGCGTAGGGGCCCAGCTTGCCCTTGCCCGAGACCCGCACGCCCTTGCTGATGCTGCTGCTGGCCGGGGCCTGTTTGAAGTCGAAGGCGTAGACCAGGGCCTGCACCCGTAGGGCGTCCGACACCGTCCAGCCGGCATTGAGGAAGTGGCTGTCGCTGTCCCAGTCGGCGATCTCGCCCAGGGTGCGGTTGACCTTGGTCACATAGACGTAGGTGGCCTTGAGGCGGCCCTTGGAGATGTCGGCGCGGACGGCGTCGAAGGTCTGTTCGTCCATGCGCCAGGGCGCGGCGCCGACGAAGCGCTGTTCGTCCATCTGGATGCGCTGGCGGCCGACGGTGAGCTGCGCGACCTTGCTGGGCGTCCATTGCAGCTGCAGGCGGTTCAACTCGGTGACTTCCGGGTCGTTGATCGCCGGATAGCGGACCTTGTCGGCGCCGTTCAGCGGCGGGCCGCCATTGTTGGTGATGGCGAAGCGTTGCGGGCCCAGCCAGCGGATGGTCTCGAAATCGACAAGGCCCTTGAGGGTCTTGTACTCGCCGGTCTCCCAGCCGTAGCGGGCGCGGACGCTCAGGGCCTGGCCGTTCTCGGTCAGGGTCTGGGTCTTGGTCTGGTCCCAGTGCTCATAGCGCGAGCGGACCTCCAGGATCGGATGGCCCGCCTTGATGGCGTCGATGACAGTAGCGTCGGCGGCCGTGGCCTCTCCGATCCCGAACAGCCCCAGGGCCGCGCAAGCAAGCAGCGATGTCTTCATGGTCCGGGTGTTGGGCCATAAAGGTTAAGCACATTCCCAAGAGGAACCCAGTGTCACGCTTGAGCAATACTTTGTCACACTAAGCATAGGCGTAAGGCCCGCCGCGCTCGAGGGCGCGCTGATAGGCGGGGCGGGCGTGGACCTTGTCGACAAAGGCTTTCACATGCGGACGCGAGACCGCCCCGCCGCGGGCGATGCCGGCCTCCAGCGGGAAGCTCATCATGATGTCGGCGCCGGTCATCTGGGCGCCGGCGAACCATTCGGACTTGGAAAGCTCGGCTTCCCAGTAGTCGACATGGGCCTTGATCTGCGGATCGACGAAGCCGGCCTGGGCGCGGCCAGCAATGCTCTTGACTAACCCTTTCATCAGGCCCGGCGCGCGGTTCGGCAGAGCCGTGAGAACGAGCTTCAGCAGCAAGGGCGTCATGGCCGAGCCCTCGGCATAGTGCAGCCAGTAGGTATAGCGCAGGCGCTCAGGGCTGCCCGCCGCCGGGATCAGCCGGCCTTGGCCATAGGTCTCCAGGATGTACTCCACGATCGCGCCGGTCTCGGCGATGACCTTGTCGCCGTCGGTGATGACGGGCGACTTGCCCAGCGGGTGGATGGCCTTCAGCTCGGGCGGGGCTAGCATGGTGGCGGCGTCGCGCTCGTACCGCTTGATCTCGTACGGAAGGCCCAGTTCCTCCAGCAGCCACAGGACGCGCTGGCTGCGGGAGTTGTTCAGATGGTGGACGACGATCACGGGCGCTTCCTCAATATGGATATCTTGTCGCATGAACGATGATCACGCGTTCAAGGTTCGGCAAGGTTTCCAGCGTTCAGTTCCCGACTTAGTAGAGTCGGGGGCTGTGGATGACCGGAGCGTTTAAACGGTTGTCATTGGCGGGAAAGCTGATGACGGCGGGCGGCGCCGCGCTTGGTGCGCTGCTGATCGCGGGCTCACTCTTGATCACCTGGCAGAGCGGCAAGGCCATGAGGGGCCTGGCCGAACGCTATGCCGCCACGGTGACCGCCCAGACCGGCCAGGAGATCAAGAACGACCTGGATGACGCCGACGCCGTCGTCCGCGCCTCCGCGGGCCTGTTCGCCGCCTCGTACGCCTCGGGCCAGCGCGACCGCGCCCAGTACCTGGCGCAGCTGAAGCCGATCTCGAACGCGTCCAAGACCATGCTGGGCGGCTGGCTGATGTTCGCGCCCGGCGTGCTGGGCGACGACGCCGCCTTCGCCAACCGCGCCGACCTGGGCTCGACCGCCCAGGGGCGCTTTATCGGCTACTGGGTGCGCAACGGGGATGCGCTGGCGGCCGAGCAGGGCGAGGATGCCGAGTTCGGCGAGGACTTCTTCAAGACCAGCTTCGACAGCGGCAAGCCGGCGATCCTGGAGCCCTATCGCGACAACATCACCGACGGCGGCCAGACCAAGTACGTCCTGATGACCTCGATCACCTATCCGGTGATCGCCGACGGCAAGACGGTCGGCGTCATGGGCGCGGACCTGGCGCTGGACGATATCGCCAGCCGCCTGAATGCGCTGAAGCCCTTCGACGGCGGCCGCGCCATGCTGGTCTCGCCCGGCGGCCTGTGGGTCAGCCACCCCGACGCGGCCCTGCGCATGAAGGCCTATGCCGATCCGGGCCTCGACCAGGTCAAGGCGGTGATCGCCGGCGGCGGGCCGACCGTGATCTCGGGCGTCAAGATCGGCGGCAAGCGGGCCGAGCGCCTGGTGGCGCCGGTGCGCCTGGCCTCGGGCGCGACCTGGGCGGTGGTGGTCGACGTCACCGAGGAAGCCCTGTTGGCCCCCGCGCGGCAGCTGGCCCTGGGCCTGGCCATCGGCGGCCTCGTTTTGCTGCTGGCCGCTCTGTCGGTGCTGGCCCTGACCTCGCGCAAACTGATCGCTCGCCCGCTGCTCTCCCTGCGCGACACCGTGCGGGTGATGGCCGAGCATCGCTATGACCAGCCGGTGGCAGAGCTGGAGCGCGCCGACGAGATCGGCTCGATCGCCCGCTCGCTGGAGACCCTGCGCGCCGAGCTGGAACGGGCCCAGGCCCTGCGCGAGCAGCAGGAAGCCCTGCGCGCCGCCGCCGACGCCGACCGCGACCGCGCCGCCGCCCTGACCATGTCCATCGATGAGCAGACCGCCGTGGTCCGCCAGGTGGGTGAGGCCCTGGCCGCCGTGGCCGAGGGCGACCTCAGCCGTCGCATCCCCGGTCCCTTCGCGGATGTCTACGAGCCGCTGCGCGCCGACTTCAACACCGCCGTCCAGAGCCTGGAGCAGGCCATCGGCGAGATCGCCGAGGCTGCCGACGCCATCGGCGCGGCCAGCGACACGCTGAGCCAATCCTCGACCGAACTGGCCCGCCGCACCGAACGACAGGCCCAAGGCCTGGAGCGCGCCGCCGGCTCGCTGAACGGCGTCACCAGCGCCATGGGCGAGGTCGCCGGCGGCGCCGACGAGACCCGCCGCCTGGTCGCCTCGGCGCGGGGCGAGGCCGACCAGGGCGGGACCCTGGTGGCCGAGTCCGCTCGCACCATGGGCGAGATCGACGCCTCCTCGCGCCAGATCGGCGACATCGTCGGCCTGATCGACGAGATCGCCTTCCAGACCAACCTCTTGGCGCTGAACGCCGGGGTGGAAGCCGCGCGGGCTGGTGAAGCCGGCCGTGGCTTCGCGGTGGTGGCGCAGGAAGTCCGGGCCCTGGCCCAGCGCTCGGCGGACTCCGCCAAGCAGATCAAGACCCTGATCGGGGAGTCCAATGTCCGCGTCGAGGCCGGCGTGGCCCAGGTCGAACGCACGGGCGCGGCGCTGAACGGCGTGGCGGGGCGGATGGCGGGGATCGACGCGGCGGCGACAAGGATCGCCTCGTCGGTGCGCGAACAGGCCCAGGATCTTTCGGCCGTGAACGGCGAGGTGGCCGAGATCGAGCGGTTTACCCAGCAGAACCTGGCGATGGTCGAGCAGGCGCGGGTGGCGGATGAAGCGCTGGCCGGGCAGGGGGCGCGGTTGATGGAGCTGGTGGGGCGGTTCCGGCTGGGGCGTTCGGCGGCCCGCCGCGCGGCGTGATCTAAAACCCCTCTCTCATAGAGAGAGGGAGGGGCCCGCGCGAAGCGTGGGAGGGTGAGAGGTTACGGCGTCAACCGAAGTGCCGGCACGCCGTCGAACCTCGTAACCTCTCACCCCAACCCTCTCTCTAAGAGAGAGGGAGTTACGCCCCCACCACGCTCTCCACCACGTGCGCCCGATAAAGCACCGCGATCAAATCCGTCTGGGTGATCACCCCGATCAGCCGCCGATCGCCATCCACCACCATCGCCTCGTGCGTATGGCCGCTCGACAAAATCGGCAGCAGGGCCGCGATCGGCGTGGTTTCCATGACCTTGTGCACGAACGGATCCAGCGCCGCCTCGACCTTGCGGCGGCGGTTGGTCTGCAGCTCGGCCCGGCGGGCCATGCCGATGACGCGGCCTTCGGCGTCGACCACCGGGGCGGCGCGCAGTTCGTGTTCGGCCAGGTAGGCCAGGGCGCTTTCGGCCGACTGGTCGTGGTGCAGGCTGATGACCTCGCGGGACATCACGTCGCCGCAGCGGATCTGGGCGTGCAAGCGCTGGGCGGCCGACAGCTCGACCTCGCGGAACAGGGCGTCCAGGTCCTCGCGGCTGACGTCCAGCAGCTCGCCGTAGCGGGCGAGAGCCGCGTCCAGGTCGGCGGTGTTGTAGCCGGCCGTGCGCGTCGGCGCCGTCACCGGCGGGCGGTGCGGATAGGAGTGCCCGGTGATCCGGCCCCAGATCATGCCAGCGCCGGTCAGCAACAGGCTGTCGACCAGTACGGGGTTCAGGGCGAACAGGTAGCCGGCCTCGGCCACCTTCGGCCCGCCGATCACGCAGATCAGCGCCACGGCCCCGCCCGGCGGATGCAGGCAGCCCAGCAGCATCATCACGCCGATCGCCAGACCCACGGCCAGCGGCGCGGCGATCAGGGTCTGGGGGATCAGCATCGCCACCGTGACACCGATCAGGGCCGAGACGATGTTGCCGCCCAGCACCGAGCGCGGCTGGGCCAGGGGACTGGCCGGCACGGCGAACACCAGCACCGCCGACGCCCCGATCGGCGCCACCAGCAGCGGATGCAGCCAGTCGCCGCCGCCGACGGCGAAGCGTCCCAGGATTCCGGCGAACAGCAGGCCCAGCAACGCCCCGGCTCCACCCCGCAAGGCGTCGATCGGACGGATAGGCGTCTTGCCGCGAACCAGGGCGTGAAGCGTGCTCATGGTCGGGCTCTTAGCTCGACCGCCCGCGGGCGTCTTTTCGATTTTTGTACAGCCGGTTCAAGAAATGCCCTTAAGGGCGGGGCGACGTCCGCTAACGGCCCATAGCGGCCCTCAAACCCCCGGCGGATGGTCCAACGGCTTCAGGTCCGGATCCCGCCAGCCCAGCCGCGCCGCCGGCGTGAACAGCACCTCCCGCGACCAGTGGGTCAGCGGCCACTCCTTGTCGCCCAGCGGCGTCGCCAGCAGGCGCTTGGCGGCCTCGCCGTCGTCCAGGCCCGGCGGCAGCGCCGCCTCGAAGGCGCGGATGGCGGCCAGGTAGGCCTGGGTGATGGTCTCGTGATAGCCGCTCTTGTCGTCGTTCACCCCGCCGACCGCCACGTTATAGGCGCGGATGATGCCCGGCAGGTCGCGCTCCAGCCCCGCGTCGCGGGTGCGGATCAGGCGAAGCGTGGCCGTCAGGTGGGCGGCGTGGGTCCACTGCTCCTTCGGCAGGGTGCGGTCCAGCAGGCGCTCGGCCAGGGCCGCGACTTCAGGTGCGGTATACGGTGTCATGGAACCATGCTGTAACCCAACTCCAGTATGGGGCGTAGTCGTCCCGCGCGTAGGATTGCAGCGATGAACGTCACGTCTCTCAGCCCGGCCATGGTCACGTCCCTGGCCAAGTCGCTGACGCCGGTCACGAACGATCCGGCCGCGAAGACGGATGAGGCCAAGGAGTCGGGCTCGACCTCGGCCTACGGCTCGGCCAAAGAGAGCTCCTCGCCCGGCCAGGACGTCGCCAAGAAGCTCAAGGACATGAGCAAGGCGCTGGTCGCCCTGACCCTGATCCAGGATCCGCTGGAACGGGCCAAGGCCGCCGCGCGGCTCTACAAGCAGTACTCGCAGGTGGCCAAGGACTATGCCGACGCCACCGCCGGCGGGCGTGAGGCGGCGCAGGCGGCCAGCGCCCAGAACGCGGCCCAGAACGCCGGCCAACAGCTCGACGAGAACGGCCAGCCGATCGACCCGCAGGCCGCCGCGCCCACGCCGGACGCCACCGCTCCAGTCGCCGCGCCGGTCGTGACCCCGCTGGCCGCCACGGGCGCGCCGCGCTTCGCCGCCGATATCTACATGGAAGAGATCAAGACCTTCGCCGGCGCGGCCAAGCAGATGTACGACGCCGCTGTCCAGGAGGCGAAGCTCAAGAAGCTGACTGGCAAGGGCAAGGACGACGATGGCTCGGCCGATATCGAAGACGGCAAGAAGGTCCTGACCGAAGCCGCCAAGGCGGTGGAGGGGCCGGACGCGACCGACGAGGTCCAGATGCCCAAGGGGGCTGGGTCGGTGGTGGATCTGAGCGCTTAACCCCTCTCTCATAGAGAGAGGGAGGGGCCCACGCGAAGCGTGGGAGGGTGAGAGGTTACAGCGGTTACCGGAGTGCCGGCACGCCGTCGAACCTCGTAACCTCTCACCCCAGCCCTCTCTCTAAGAGAGAGGGAGCGACGCCTCAGAAGCTGTTACTCCACCGCACCTGCTCGGGCAGCGGGAGGCTGGCCTCGAACACCAGCCCGTCCGGCTTGAAATCGAACCGCGCCTGGCCCTTCTGCTCGCGGCGGATCGAGCTTTCGATCAGGCGGGTGCCAAAGCCCTGCTGCTTGGGCGGGGTGACCGGAGGGCCGCCGACGTCGCGCCAGGTGAAGGCCAGGGTGTCGGTTACCGGGTCCAGCCGCCAGTCGATCTGAACGCGACCCTCGGGCGCCGACAGCGCGCCGTACTTGACGCTGTTGGTGGCCAGTTCGTGGAACACCATCGACAGGCCCACCGCCGTGTGCGGGGCCAGGGCGACCTCGGGGCCGGCGCGGTCGACGCGGTCCACGTGAGCGCCGACGCTGGCGGCGACCAGGGCCCCCATGTCGGCCTCGCGCCAGCCGGTGCGGGTCAAGAGGTCGTGAGCGGCCGAGAGCGCGATCAGGCGGTCGGTGAAGACCTCCAGCGGCGCATCCTTGACCTTGGCGAAGCTCTGCCTCGCCAGGGCCTGGACGGTGGCCAGGGTGTTCTTCACGCGGTGGTTCAGTTCGTTGATCATCACCCCTTGGCGCTCTTCGCGGGCCTGCAGCTCGCGGGAGGCCTCGCGCAGGGCGGCGTGGACGGCGGCGATCTCTTCCAGCCCGTGAGGATCGGCGGGCGACAGGGTCTCGCCGCGGCCGATGGCGTCGGCGTCGACCACCAGGCGGCGCATCTCGTCATTGATCCGGCGCGAATAGACCAGCGACAGGGCGATCCCCAGGGCCAGCAGCACCAGGAACACGCCGCCGGCCAGCCAGACCGAGCGGTTGACCGTGCTCGCCAGGTCCTCGCGCGGGATCGACACCACCAGGGTCCAGCCGGTCTGGGGCGAGCGGGTATAGGCGACCATGGTTGGCACGCCTTCCAGCGACAGGCTCTTGTTCACGCCCTCGGTGGAGTGGCGGAGGTTCTCCTCCATGTCCCTGGACGCCAGGGCGCCGGTGAATTTCTCGTTGAAGCGCGAGCGGGCGATGACCCGGCGGTGGTTGTCCAGCAAGGTGGCGACCCAGCGGTCGGGCACGCGCTGCTGGCGGAACACCGAGGTGAACGAGGCGGAGTCCACGACATAGGACAGCACATAGGCCTTGCCCTTGACGACGATCGGCGTGCCCACGGTGATCACCGGCTTGCCCGCCACCGGGCCTTTCAGCAGGTCGGAGACCTTGCTGCGGCCGGCCGCGAAGGCGTTGGTCTCCTCGGGCGTGCGCTTGATGCGGGGCAGGGGCTCACCCCAGGGCTTGAGCGTATTGACCACCTGCTGGCCGTCGGCGTCGGCGATGACGATCCAGCCGGGGCGGCGCTCCATGGCGCGGCGGGCGCGGGCGTGGAAGGCGGCCCAGTCGCCATTGATCAGGGCCTGGTCGGTGGCCAGGGTCTCGGCCACCGAGATGCCGACGGCGGCCTGGCGGTCGACGGCGCCGTTCAGGGCGCGGGCGGTGGTCACCAGCTGCTGATACAGCTGCCCGCGCGACTCGCGGTCGGCGCCGGCCAGCAGGAACCCCATCGACAGCAGGGCGGGCACCAGCAGGCTGACGGTCAGGAGGACGAGCCGGCCACGCACCGAGCCGATGCGACGGCGTCCGCCGAAGACTCCCCCGTTCAGCCGTTCCATGCGGTGGCGCGCCCGCTGCGACGAGGGCGCGGTATCGCCCTCCAGACTTGTATACCGAAGCGAGTCGCGTCCGGCGTCTTAAAAAACCCGTTGCTCGGTTAACGAGCGTGGCCGTAGCCGCATCGGGGTTTTGTGCGTTATGAACCTCGTCATGAAGAACCTGCCCAACATCCTGACCGGCTCGCGCCTCGTGATGGCGCTGTTCATGTTCGTCGCCCTGGCGGTGGCCGCTGGCGCGGTGCCGTTCATCGGCGACCGCATCTCGGTCGACAGCCAGCTGCGGCTGGAGCGCTGGGCGTTCTACGCCTTCGTCGTCGCCTCGGTGACCGACTTCTTCGACGGCTGGCTGGCGCGCAAGCTGGACGCCGTCAGCGTCTGGGGCGCGATCCTGGATCCCATCGGCGACAAGATCCTGGTCTGCGGCGCCCTGCTGGGCCTGATGGCCCTGGGGCCCAATGCGATGGTCGTGCTGCCGGCGGGCCTGATCCTGTTCCGCGAATTCACCGTCAGCGCCCTGCGCGAGGTCGGGGCCGGCAAGGGCGTCAAGCTGCCGGTGACCCTGCTGGCCAAGTGGAAGACCACGCTGCAGCTGGTGGCGATCGGGGCGGAGCTGATTTTGGCGTCGTGGGGCGCGTTCAACCTGCCGCCGGAGCCGGCGGTGATGGGCGGGTTTACGGTCGTGGCGCATGCGTTGCTGTGGATCGCGACGCTGGTGACGCTGATCACGGGCGCGCAGTACTGGGAAGCGGCGCGGAAGGCGCTGACTTAGAACTCCGCCCGCCGATGCAGTGATCTCTCCTCCCCCTTTGGGGGAGGGGGACCGCCGGAACGGCGGTGGAGGGGCTTGCGCCGGCCGACTCATGACCAGCCCCCTCCGTCACGCCACGCTACGCGGGCGCGCCACCTCCCCCAAGAGGGGGAGGAGAGTTTTCTGAACCTCTGGCGTCATCCCCCGTTCCCCCAAGCACAGCTTCCCGGGGGAACCACCGTTTGACTCTCCACCAAGGCCTCGCCTTCGGCCTGATCGCCACGACCATCGCCGCCTTCGTCTGGGGCCGTTGGCGCTATGACCTGATCGCCCTGGGCGCCCTGGCCGCCGGCATGGCCATGGGGCTGATCCCGGTGAAGGCCGCGTTCGACGGCTTCGCCAACGACATCGTCATCATCATCGCCAGCGCCCTGGTGCTGTCGGCCGCCGTCGCCCGTTCGGGCGTCGTCGACCTGCTGATGGCCCCGCTGCTGCCCAAATTGAAGGACGAGCGCACCCAGGTGCCGGTGCTGGCCGGGACGACGGCGGTGCTGTCGATGGCCACCAAGAACGTCGGGGCCCTGGCCCTGATGATGCCCAGCGCCTTGCAGATCGCCCGCCGCACCGGCGTGCCGCCCGGCCGCATCCTGATGCCCATGGCATTCGGCTCGCTGGTTGGCGGCCTGGCGGTGCTGGTCGGCACCTCGCCCAACATCATCGTCTCGGAGGTGCGCCAGGAGGCCCTGGGCCAGCCGTTCCGGATGTTCGACTTCTTCCCGGTCGGCGGCATTCTGACGGTGATCGCCATCACCTACCTGACCTTCGCCTATCGCCTGCTGCCCAAGGAGCGCCAGGCGGCCATCGATGTCGACGCGGCCCTGGCGGCCAACGCCTATGTCACCGAGGTCGAGGTCCCCGAGGGCTGGACCTTCCAGACCGGCAGCGTCGCGGCCCTGAAGAAGGCCGGCGAGGGCGCCGTGTCGCTGGTGGCCATCCTGCGCGGCCGCGAGCGGATGGAAGCGCCGCACGCCAATCTCAAGCTCCATCCCGGCGACGTCCTCCTGCTGGAGGGCGAGCAGCAGGCGCTGAACCAGCTGATCGTCACCGCCAAGCTGAAGCTGCGCGACGCCGACCGGCCGCTGGTCATGAACGAGCCGACCGAGGAGGTCCGCGTGGTCGAGGCGGTGATCGGCGGCGAGAGCGACCTGATCGGCAAGTCGGCCCGCAGCGTCACCCTGTCCGACACCCATGGCGTCAACCTGCTGGGCGTCAGCCGCAGCGGCCACCGCATGGCCGGCCGCCTGGCGACGATCCGCCTGAAGGCCGGCGACATCATCGTGCTGCAAGGCGCCGAGCAGTCGCTGCCGGGCGCTCTACAAGCTTTAGGCCTGCTGCCGCTGGCCGAGCGCGAGGTGCGGCTGGGCGGCGTGCGCCACGCCATCCTGCCGGTGGCGATCCTGGTCGTGGCCATGGCCCTGGTGGCGACCGGGGTGATCCCGGTGGCGGCCGGCTTCTTCGGGGCGGCGGTGCTGGTCGTGGCGACGGGCGCGCTGCGCATGCGCGAGGCCTATGCGGCGCTGGAGGCGCCCGTGCTGGTGCTGGTCGCGGCCCTGATCCCGGTCAGCGACACGATCGAGAAGACCGGCGGCGCCGACCTGATCTCGGCCTGGCTGTCGGGCGCGTTCCATGGCCTGCCGCCGATCGCCACCCTGACGGCGATGATGGCCGTGGCCATGGCCGCCACGCCATTCCTGAACAACGCCGCCACGGTGCTGATCGCGGCCCCGATCGGCATGGGCCTGGCCCAGCGGCTGGGGCTGTCGCCGGATCCGTTCCTGATGGCCGTGGCGGTGGGGGCGGGGTGTGATTTCCTCACGCCCGTCGGCCACCAGTGCAACACGCTGGTGCTGGGGCCGGGCGGTTATCGCTTCGGCGACTACGCGAGGCTGGGCGCGCCGCTCAGCGCGCTGATCCTGCTGATCGCGCCGTGGCTGATCGCCTGGGTGTGGCCGTTTGCTCGTTAAGTCCGCCGCAGGATGTTGTCTCTCCTCCCCCTTTGGGGGAGGGGGACCGGCGAACGCCGGTGGAGGGGCCAGCGCTGGCCGACTCATGACTAGCCCCCTCCGTCACGCCGCGCTTCGCGGGCGCGCCACCTCCCCCAAGAGGGGGAGGAGAGTTGAGGCTTGCCGTTCTCAGACCGCGTCGTTCGCCGTCAGGCGCTCCAGCGCCTCGACCAGTTCCGGATCCGGCGCGCCGTCCAGCAGCCAGGCCGGGGGCTGCGCCGGGCGTTCGCCGTCCTCGCGTTCGGATCGCATCATCGTGGCCAGCCAGCTGGCGCCGGTCATCCGCAGAACCATCGTCGTCTCCTCGCGATGATGATCCTGAGAATGAATTGCAAATGCGACTCTCGCAAGCCTCTTCGATCAAGCGTCTCACATCACAGGAAAAAATCTCGCCCAGACAAGGCAACGCTCGAAACGCCATACCAGGCGCGGCTTGCGCCTCAAGTAGATCGAATATTCCTTCCTTGATTTTTGGAATAAAATCAGCGATATTGCCCCATCGAATTCGCTGCCGCTCGGCCTGCTATTCCTTGCTCCCGTGGTGGAGCGCCGGACGCGCCTTCCGAACTTCCAACGAAATTTGATCGCTGATCGGGACGTTTTCGGTCGGCGAACACCCGTGACTAAGGATACTCCCCCATGGCTACTGGCACCGTGAAGTGGTTCAATTCCACCAAGGGCTTCGGCTTCATCCAGCCGGACAACGGCGGCAACGACATCTTCGTCCACATCTCGGCCGTTGAACGCGCTGGCCTCGGCTCGCTGAACGAAGGTCAAAAGATCTCGTTCGAGCCGGAAGTCGACCGCCGCAGCGGCAAGACCTCGGCCGGCCAGCTGCAAGCGGTCTAAGCGACCCGCGGCGAGCCGACAGGTTCTACGAACAGGCCAGCGCTCGCGCTGGCCTGTTTTCGTTTGGAGCGAGGCCTGAGCCGAAAACCCTCTCTCATAGAGAGAGGGAGGGACCCGCGCCGTAGGCGTGGGAGGGTGAGAGGTTTCGCCGGTGGCCGGTAAGTCCGAGTTCTTTCCGCCGACTCCCGTCATCCGTCTCACTGTCCTGTCCGGTGAGGGTGTAACCTCTCACCCTCCCACCGCTTCGCGGCGGGCCCCTCCCTCTCTCTATGAGAGAGGGTTTTAGGAAGGCGTAGCGCTCGACCCTTGACGCCGCCCCGCCGTCCAGCTTTCCCATTCCCCATGTCCCGGCTGCTCGCCATCCTCTTCGCCGCCTTCACGCTGGCCGCCTGCGGTTCCCTGCCGCGCGATGCGTTCACGGCCAGCGACCTGGCGGCCGAGGCGCCCAAGGGGCTGAACGATATCCGCTTCAACGCCAGCGACGCCGAGGCCGGCATCCGCTTCGCCGAGGCCGCTCGCACCCGACGCGCCAACCAGAAGACCTTCGACGTGCTGGCCATCTCGGGCGGCGGCTCGAACGGGGCTTACGGGGCCGGCGTGCTGGTGGGCTGGACCAAGACCGGCCAGCGACCCGAGTTCGACATCGTCACGGGCGTCTCGACCGGCGCCCTGACCGCGCCCTTCGCCTTCCTCGGCCCCGACTGGGACCGCCGCCTGACCGAGGCCTACACCAGCAAGGCCGCCGACAAGATCCTGGAGAAGCGCGGCATCGACCTGCTGTTCCGGCCCGGCTTCTACGACACCAAGGCGCTGCGGGCCCTGGTCGACAAATATGTCGACGCGCCGATGCTGTATGCGATCGCCATGGAGCACGCCAAGGGCCGGCGGCTGCTGATCGCCACCACCAATCTCGACACCGAGGAGACGGTGATCTGGGACATGGGCGCCATCGCCGCGCGTGGCGACGAGGCCTCGCGCAAGCTGTTCCAGGACGTGCTGGTGGCCTCGGCCAGCATCCCCGGCGTCTTCCCGCCCACCCTGATCGAGGTCGAGGGCGCCGGACGCAAGCTGTCGGAAATGCATGTCGACGGCGGGGTGACGATCCCGTTCTTCGTGGCCCCGGAGTCGCTGTTGCTGTGGACCGCGCCCAAGGCCGGCGAGGCGCGGCCGGGCCACATCACGGTGCTGGTCAACGGCAAGATCGGCGGGGCGTTCGGCTTCACCAAGGGCGGCACCCTGTCGGTGGTGGGCCGCTCGTGGCTGACCATGAGCAAGGCGCTGATGCGCACCCACCTGACCGCCAGCGCCGCCTTCGCCCGGCGCAACGGCGGCAGCCTGGTCTATGCGGCCATTCCCGACGACGCGGCCGTCGACACCTCGGGCCTGGACTTCAGCGCCGACAACCGCCGGACCCTGTTCGACCTTGGCAAGCGCCGGGCCGAGATGGAGATCGCCTGGGCGCAGCCGGCGATCCCCGAAGCGGCTCCGCCGGTTATTGCGGCCCCGTCCAGCCCGCCGGCGGCGAGCCGGTGAAGTCGGCCATCTGGGCGTCCAGGGCCTTCTTGAAGCCCGGACGCGCCAGGCAGCGCGCCAGATAGGCTGCCAGCTTGGGATACTCCGCCAGCATCGGCTCGGGGATCATGCGCAGCACGTCGGCCATCAGGATGTCGCCGGCCGTGAAGGCGTCGCCGTCCAGATAGGCCTTGTCGCCCAGCCGGGTCTCCAGCTCGCCCAGCCGCATGCGCACCCAGCCCTCGACGCGCGGACGAGCCTCCTCGGTCCAGGCCTGGCCGGCGCAGAAGATGTTCAGCTCGGCCAGCATGGCGATCGGGGTCTCCATGGTGTTGAGCGCGCAGAAGATCCAGGTCTGGACCCTTGCCCGGCCCGCCGCGTCGCGCGGCATCAGCGCCTCATGGCGCTCGGCCAGGTGCAGCACGATCGCGCCGCTCTCGAACATCTCGACCTCGTCGTCGACATAGGCCGGGACCTGGCCGAACGGCTGCTTGGCGCGGTAGGCGGTCTTGTCGTCCAGGCGGATCAGCTCGGCCTCATAGGGCATGTCGGCCTCTTCCAGCGCCCAGCGGACCCGCAGGTCGCGGACATGGCCCCGGGCAATGCCGGGCACCCAGGCATAGGCGGAAACGAGCGCGTTCATTGGGCGGTCTCCAGATAGGCGGCCATTTTCTCGAACAGGCTGCTCCAGCCGCCGATGTGGGCGTCGCGGGCCTCGAGCGTCTTGAACGGCGCCTGGTGGAAGCGGAACAGGGTGCGGCCGCTGGCCATGGTGACGAAGGTGACGGTGACCAGGTTATCGACGTCGAAGGCCCCATCGTCCCAGCGGAAGGTCATGACGATGCGCTCGTTCGGGACGATCTCCTTGTAGACCCCCGACTTCCAGACCTCGCGGCCCTCCTCGCTGAGCATGCCGTAGTGATAGGTCCCGCCGACGCGGAAATCCTGCTCGATGGCCAGCGGGGTGAAGCTCTTGGGGCCCCACCATTTCATCAGGTGTTCGGGCTTGGTCCAGACGCGGAACACCAGCTCGCGCGGGGCGTCGAAGATGCGTTCGATCAGGAGCTCGTCGTCCTGGATCACGACAGTGTCGGTCATTCGGAAGTGTCCTTTGAGTTGGCTTCCTCGGCCTGCAGCTCCGCCAGATAGTCGGCCATGCGGTCGAAGCTCTGGTCCCAGAAGCGGCGGTAGTAGTCGATCCAGCCATAGGCCCGTTGCAGGGCCTCCGGTTCCAGCTTGCAGGGGCGAGCTTGCGCCTCGCGCGAGCGGCTGATCAGCCCCGCGCCCTCCAGCACCTTCAAGTGGCGCGAGACGGCGGGCAGGCTGATGTCGAACGGCTCGGCCAGCTGGTTGACCGTGGCCTCGCCGCTGGCCAGCCGGGCGAGGATCGCCCGGCGGGTCGGGTCGGCCAGGGCCTGGAAGGTGACGGAGAGGGGATCGGTCATTTATTTAACAAGTTTGCTAATTAACAAGATCGTTAAATTGAAGGCGCGCGTTTGTCAACCGGTGTTCTGCCGGTCTTGATCGAGGATCAGATGGCGGTCTGGAGGGAGAAGCCGGTCATCAGCGACGCCGTGTTGAACACCCCGATCAGCACGACGCCCGTGTCCGTGAAGTCGGCGGCCGACAGCGTGGTGTCGCCGTCGCCGACATGGACCAGGCCCACCAGTGTCCTGAGGTTGGTGCTGTCGTACATCGCGACCAGATAGGCGCCGCCGGCGGCCAGACCGGTGATGCTGGACGTGCCGATGGCGTCGGCGAAGGTGGTCTTGATATCGGTGTGGAAGGCCGCGGCGGTCGAGAGCCCGATGAACGAGACGTTGGTGGTGGCGGCCGTGGCGACGTCGGTCGAGCTGATCGACTGCAACACCATGCTGTCGCCGCTGTTCAGGCCCGCCAGGGTCGAGCCCTTCGACAGGCCGTGGACACCGTTGATCGAGAAATGATCGTCGCCAGCGCTGAACCGCAGGGGGGTGACGCCAATATTCCCATTGCCGGTCGGGGTGGAGGCGATGGCGACGACGCCAGCCAGGGACGTGCTGGCGCCGCCGCCGACGGTCTCGGTGTTGTCGGTGAAGACGATCGTGGCGCGGGCGTTCGTCGAGCCGGTGTAGATCTTGTCCGCGCCGCGATAGGCATGGGAGGTGTCGTTCGCCGGTCCCAGATAGATGGTGTCCGTCCCATTGTTGGCGTTCACAGTGTCGCTCCCGGCGCCCAGGATGATCGTGTCGGACTGGCTGCTGGCCATGGTGACCGTCAGCGCGCCGGTGAAGGCGCCGGCGTCGATATCGGCGGCGGCGCTGGCGTCCATGGTCATGGCTAGGGGCTTGGCGCCTGTGATCACCTGTTTGGCGGTGACGGCGTTCGTGCTGATCGTGTATCCGGCCGCGGCGCCGCCCGTGACGATGTTGAGGGTTTCCAGGCCCGCGATGCCGTTGAGCTTGTTCACCACCGAGGCCGTCGCGCTCGTGCTGGCGAAGTTCAGAGTCAGGCTATCGGATGCGCCGCTGCCGCCGCCGACTAGGCCTAGCGACAGTGTGGTCTTCGTCGTGCTGCTCGTCAGCGTGATCGTCTCGCCGATTTCGATACCGGTGAGGCTGACGGATGTCAGGCTGGAGCCGTCGATCTGCAACTCGGTCAGCCCGTGCCCGGCCAGCAGGCTGGCGTTCTGGGTCAAGGCGCTGCCGGCGCCCATGTTGAAACGGAGGGCCTCGATGTTGCTGACATTGGTCAGGGCGGTGCGGGAGGTCACGGAGCCGGACACGCTCAGCACGTCGTAGCCCGCACCGCCGTCGACGGTGTCGGCGCTGGTCAGGTTGGCGCCGAAATAGACGACGTCGTCGCCTGACCCCAGCTTGATCGTCTGGTCGGCCGCGCCGAGCGTAAACGACGTGCTGCCGATCGTGACGCCGCCGGTGGTCGCGCTGGCGTCTATGGTGGCGACGGTCCTTACCTTTTCCGTCGAGCTGGCGACGCTCAGGGTCAGTGGCGCGGCGCCGGTGATGTTGATCGTCGCCAGGCTGGTCTGGGCGCTGTCGGTCGACAGGACAAAGGCGTTGGCCGTTCCGTTCGAGGCGATGTTCAGCGTCTCGAACATATTTGTGGCGGGCGACGCGGCGGTCAGGAAGATCGTGGCGTTGCTGGTGACATTGGTCAGGCTCAGTTCGGCGACGTCGGCCGTCCCGGTCAGGGCGCCGGCGGCGTAGTTAAAGGTCGTGACCCGGCCGGACCCGACATTGGCGACGGCCATCTTGGCAATGTGCTCCAGGTTCTGGAACACGATGTTGCCGGCCGAGTCGCTGTTGACGACCTCGGTGAAGGCCGCGGCGCCGGCCATGTTCAGGGTGAACGTGCCGGAGCCGACGATCGCCTGCAGGCGCTCGATGTTGCTGATCGTGGGCCCCGACATCGCGAAGGTCGCCGTCGCGCCGCTGACGGCCCTCAGGGTATCGACGCCGCCCGCGCCGTCCAGCTTGTCGCCAGCGTTCAGCGTTCCGGAAGCGCCGACCGTGCCGGTGAAGGTGTCGTCCGCGCCCTGGCCGGTGAAGTCGTCCGTTCCCGTGGTCAGGCTGAAGGCCTGGGAGACCGGGGCGGGATCCGGCTCGGGCTCCGGTTCGGGCGGAGGCGGCGGCGGGGGCTCGTAGCCGACGACGGTGTCGGGCGGCGGCGGGGTGATCACGGGCTGGCCCGTTCCGCTGGAGCCCGAGCCCTCCACCGGCTTGTAGGTCGTGGTGATGTCGGTGTTGTAGACCGCGTCGCCCTTGATGACCCCCAGCAGGAAGTTGTTGGCCGCGGCGGCGTACAGGCCGACATCGGCCTTGATGGCCTCGCCCAGCAGGTAGCCTGCGGCGGCCGCCTTCAGGGCCAGGTCGATCTGGGCCTGGCTCATGCCGTCGGTGATCATGCCGGCGCTCTTGGCCGTGGCCAGCAGGGCGTCCTGGCGGGAGACGATGTCGGCGATGGCCTTGGCCGCGTCGATGCCGGCGGCCGTGGCGTAGGCGTGGCCGATGATGGTCTCGTAGATCGACGCCACGTAGTCGGAAAAGCTCAGCGCGCCGTACTTGCCCGCGAAGGCCGCCGCGCCTTCGCCCTCCACGCCGAGGTTGGCGGAGAAGTTGATGTAGCGGTTCTCGGTGTTGAACTGGGCGTAGTAGGCGTCGTTCAGGCCGTTGGGATTGGCGGTCGAGCCCAGCAGGTACGCCAGGCCGTCCTGGGTCGGGCTCTTGCCGGTGAAGAACTGGTAGCTGAGCACCGCCAGCGACGTGCCGCCGTCGACGCTGTTCAGGATGAAGCCGATCCGATCCTGGTCGCTGAACGACGCATTGGTCATGATCTGCAAGGTGGAGAGGGTCTGGGCGTCGGGTTCGACCCCGCCGTGCGCCGCCGTCCAGGCCATGACGAGCTGCTTCAGCGTATAGGCTATTATGACACTCCTAGTGTCGAATCATCACTGAGGCCCTTGTAGCTGAATCGGCGAAAAGTTCGGTAGTCGACTTTCGTGTGCTTTGGGGATGGGGCGCGGCGTTAGAACTCGATCATGCGGCCGATGTAGTTGCGTAAGCCAAAGGTTTCGTAGGTCGCGACCGTGTTCAGGGGGCCGCTGAAGTGGCCGGCCATGCCCACCAGCTTGACCACGGCGCCGTTGTTTTCGTCGTACGTGGCGCTGTTGCTGAAATCCCAGACGACATAGGCGTCTGCGCCTAGCTCGAACCAGTGCACGACGTCCGCCCCCCCGGCGGTCGTGCTGGCCGAGCTCGCGTTCAGATAGTCGATCAGGGTCGTGTGGCCGGTCACTTGGGTGACGGCGCCGGTGAAGCCGCTGAACTCCAAGCCTAGGCGATCGCCCGGGTCGCCCAGCCCCGTGACCGTGGTGAAGCGGGTGGCGCTGTTGACCGCTCTGAGGAACACGACGTCGTCGCCCGTCCCGACATCGATCACGTTCGCGCCGCCGCCGACGGCGACCACGTCCGTGGCGTCGCCGCCGGTATAGGTGACGGCGCCCCGCCCGCGGAAATAGAAGATGTTGTCGTGGTGCGCCGCGCCCGTGACCGTGACGTTGGCGGTGGTGGCCAGATTGCCCCACTGGTAGAAGAAGACATCGCCGTCGAAGCTGCTGGCGTCGACCTTGCTCAGGTTGTCGCTGACCAAGGCTTCAACGTACATGTAGCCGGCGCCCGTCAGGTTCACCACGGTCGCGGAGGCGTCGCGCCACTCCATCGCCGCATAGGCGCCGGGAACCCAGCCGGTCTGGTCCATGTGGATGTTCATGGTCTCGACGGCTGTGCTGTAGACGGCGCCCAGGAACACGCCGGTGCTGGGCGCGGGGCCGGTGTAGTTCAGGGTCAGGCTGTCGTTCACGCTGGTGAAGTCGCCGCCCAGCGTGAAGTTCGCCTCGCCGTCGATCTCCACAGTGGCGCCGCTGGCCAGGCCGGTGATGGTCCCGCTGTCCTTGGCCTTGATCAGGCTGGCGCCGCCCAGGGCCGAAACGTCGATGACGCGGCTGCCCAGAGAGCCGATATCCAGCACCTCGAAGCCCGTGACGTAGGTGGTCGCGAAGGCCGACGCGGCGGCGGCGGCGGAGAGCTTCAGGACGTCGTGGCTGCCGGCCCCGCCGTCGATCGTCGCGCCGATCGTGGCGGCGTTGCTCAGGGTCACCGTGTCGTCGCCGTCGCCGGTCGCGATGGACTTGCTGATCGATGCGCCGGTTACGGTGAGCACGTCGGCGGCCGAACCCGTGCTGACAGCCGTGACGCCGCCATCGACCTTGGCGGTGATCGCGCCGGTGGCCGTCCCGGCGCTCAGCGTGGTCAGGTTGGAGAAGCTGGTGAGATCGCCGGCGTCGAAGGCGCCCGCGCCGGTCACGGTGATCGTCTCCAGGTTTGTGGCGTTCGTCTCGATATACAGCGTCAGCGCGCTGGAGCCGCCGATCGTCAGCGTCTTCAGGGCGTTCATGCGCATATCCAGGGTCGAGGCGCCGCCTTCCCGGTTGATGTTCAGAGTCTGGTAGACGGCCTGGTCCGAGAAGTCGCCGATGAAGGCGTCGACCGTCGCGGTCAGGGTCGTGGCGGCCGACGGCCCGGCGCTGTTGTTGATGCTGAAGAGCGCGCCGTGCGCGATCTTCAGCGTGGTCACCGCGCTGCCGAAGAAGTTGACGCTGTTGAAGCCGTCGGCCTCCAGCGTCGTGATCGCGCCCGCATTGCTGTTGATGGTGAAATTGTCGCCGGTATGCCCGGCCGTGTTGGCGTCGGCGGTGATGGCTTGCGAGCCCTTGACCTTGATCGCCGTGGTCAGGGCCGTGCCGTCGATGACCGCCGTGCCGCCCGACAGGGTGCTGTTCACCGCATTGGTGGCGGTCAGGGTGATGTCGGCCGAGGTCCCGGCGACGATGTTGAGCACGCCCGGGCCGGTGCTGGCTCGCGTGAAGACCAGGGCGCCGGTCGGGGCGGCGTTCGTGCCGACGCGGACCGTGCCGCCGCTGTTGGCGATCGATACGGTCACGTCGTGGCCGCCGTCGGCGATGAAGGTGAAGCCGCCCTGGTCGGTGTTGGTGATCGTGACGTCCTGGGCCGCGCCGGCCGTGATCTGCGTCGACTCCTTGTCGGTGACGGTCAGCTTGGTCACGTCCGTCCAGCCGCTGGTGTCCGCATAGACGCC
>NZ_JAGIBH010000029.1 GCF_017744445.1 Caulobacter sp. | reverse complement strand
CTGAACTGATCTAAGCGAAGGCCCCGGAGAGCAATCTCCGGGGCCTTTTGCTATGTCCGAAAAGATGGAAGGAGAAGGCCATGGCGATGATCACCGATCCCGACGACTTCTTCACCAAGGGCTGCGGCCGCTGTGATCGGTTCGCGACGCCGGACTGCTCGACGCGGCCATGGATCGAGGGGCTGAATACCCTGCGCCGCATCTGCCTGGACGTGGGTCTCACGGAGACGGTGAAGTGGGCGCACCCGTGCTACATGCACGCCGGGCGCAACATCGCGATCTTCGGGGCGTTCCGGGGCGACTTCCGGCTCAGTTTCCTGAACCCCGGCTTGTTGGTCGACAGCGAGGGCGTGCTGGAGCCGCAGGGGCCCAACAGCCAGACGCCGGGCATGATCCGCTTCACGGCCAATGATCAGGTCGTCGAGCTGGAGCCGGTGATCCGGGCCTATCTGCGCCAGCTGATGGATCACGCCGAGGCTGGGACCGAGCCGCCGAAGACCGAGCGCCAGATCGATGTGCCAGACGAGTTGACCGATGCGCTGGACGCCGATCCGGAGCTGGCCGAGGCCTTCCATGCCCTGACGCCGGGCCGCCAGAAGAGCTACCTCTTCGCGCTGAACCAGGCCAAGCAATCAGCGACGCGCGTGGCGCGGATCGAGAAGTTCCGCGACAAGATCATCGCCGGCAAGGGCGCCCTGGAGCGTTAGCCTAGCCCACGAAGCGCGGGATAGGCCCGACCTGGGGGGTCTGGTCCGGCAGCTCGACGAACTCCTCGTCGACGAAGCACCAGCCCCAGCCTTCGGGCGGGTCATAGCCCTCGATGATCGGGTGCTTGGTGGCCCGGAAGTGGGCGGTGGCGTGCTTGCTGGGGCTGTCGTCGCAGCAGCCGACATGGCCGCAGGTCCGGCACAGGCGCAGGTGCACCCACCAGCCGCCGGCCTTGAGGCATTCCTCGCAGCCCTTCGTGCCGGGCGTGACCATCTGGATCGCGTCGCCGTGCGTGCAGGTCATGGTTCAGGCCTCAGCGAGGTATGCGTGGATGGCGGCGACGGCCTGGGCGCCTTCGCCGATGGCGGCGCCGACGCGCTTGACCGAACCGGCCCGGACATCGCCGATCGCGAACACGCCCTTGCGGCTGGTCTGCAGCAACGGATGGCCCGGCGCGAGGTCCGTCCCGGTGCGGACGAAGCCGTGATTGTCCAGCTCGACATGGCAGTGGGTCAGCCAGGCGGTGTTGGGGGCGGCGCCGATGAACAGGAAGAGGTGGCTGATCGACTGGGCAGTCTCGACGCCATTGGGGCCGCGCCAGCGGATGGCCGACAGCTTGCCTTCATCGCCTTCCAGGTCGACGATCGAGCTCTTCACCACGACCTCGATATTGGGCGTGCTTTCGATGCGGTCGATCAGGTAGCGCGACATGGTCGCCGCCAGGCTCTCGCCGCGCACGATCATCCAGACCTTCTTGACCTGGCTGGCCAGGAAGACGGCCGCCTGGCCCGCGGAGTTGCCGGCGCCGACCAGCGCGACCTCCTGGCCGGCGCACAGCTTGGCCTCCAGCGGCGAGGCCCAATAGTGGACGCAGGCGCCTTCGAAGTTGTCGAGATTGTCCACGTCCAGCCGGCGATAGCGGGCGCCGCTGGCGATCACGACGGTCTTGGCCTGGGCGGTCTCGCCGCTGGCGAGGGACAGGCGGTAGCGGTGCCGGCCGTCATCCTCGCAGACCAGCGAGGCGACCTCGTCGGGAATGGCCAGTTCGGCCCCGAACTTCTGCGCCTGGCCATAGGCGCGACCCATCAGGGCCATGCCGGTGATGCCGGTGGGGAAGCCCAGATAGTTCTCGATCCGCGCCGACGCCCCGGCCTGGCCGCCGAAGGCGCGGCTGTCCAGCACCAGCACCGACAGGCCTTCGGACGCGGCATAGACGGCGGTGGCCAAGCCCGCCGGACCGGCGCCGACGATGGCGACGTCATACAGGCGGTCGGCGTCGATCGGGCCGACCAGGCCGATGCAGCGGCCCAGCTGGTGGTTGGTCGGCTGGCGCAGGATCTCGCCGTTCGGGCACAGCACGATCGGCAGTTCGCTGTCGTCGACCTGGAAGCGCTGGATCAGCACCTTGGCGCAGTCCATCTGGTCCGGGTCGAGGTTCTGGTAGGGGTGGCCGTTGCGGGCCAGGAAGCCCGACAGGCGGATGACCTGGGCGTCGGCCTCGCGGCCGATGATGATCGGGCCGCCGGCCCCGGTCTCGATCAGGCTGACCCGGCGCAGGATCAGGGCGCGCATGATCCGCTCGCCCAGTTCGGCCTCGGCGACCAGCACGGCGCGCAGGCGCTCCGGCTCGATCAGCAGCGCCTCGACGGCGGTGATGGCGGTGACGTCCACGAGGGAGGGACGCCCCGACAGCTGGGCGATCTCGCCGACGAACTGGCCGGCGGCGTGCTCGACGATCGGCTGGCTCTCGTCATGGGCGTCGCGGCGGCTGATGGCCACGCGGCCGGCCAGCACCACGAACAGGCCGGGCGAGGCGACGCCGGCCGTGGCCAGGGCCGAACCGGCCTGGGCGTGGATCACTTTGCCGAAGCGGCGCAGGCGATCGATCTCCTCCGCCTCCAGCCGAGGAAACATCTGCGCGCGTCGGGTGTCGAAGGTGGAGCCTGCCATGGGCCTATGTTTGCGCCAGGATCGGCGTTCGGTCACGCGCCGAACGATGACGGTCTTGAACAAACCCGTCGTGACGTCATCGACTATACCGTTGGGCGCCTGCGGAGTAGGCTCCGGAGCATGTCGCGTTCCCCATCCTCCCGCCGGCCCGGCGCGCAATGGCGTCCCGGACAGGCCCTCGAGCCGCTCGCGCGGGCCTTGCCGCAAGAGACCGCCATCGGCCTGTCGTTCGACGGCCGTCCGCACACGGTGCTGATGGCCACGCCCGAGCACCTGGAAGAGCTGGCCCTGGGCTTCGTGGTCACCGAGGCGATCGCCCGGGCCGAGGAGGTGCTGGAGATCAAGGCCAAGGAAGAAGAGCAGGGGATCCTGGTCGACGTCCGCCTGGCGCCGGGCGCTCTCGCCAAGAAAGCGCGACCCCGGAACCTGGAGGGGCGTTCCAGCTGCGGGCTGTGCGGCGTTCAGCGCCTGGCCGACGCGGTGCGGCCGTTGCCGGTGTTGGGCGAAGGCGTGCGCATCCGGCACGAAGCCATCCCGCGCGCTTTGGCGGCTCTGGAAGAGCAGCAGGCCTTAGGCCGCTTGACCCGCGCCACCCACGCTGCCGCCTTCTTTAATGCTGAGGGTTCGCTGCTGTCGGTCCGAGAGGATGTCGGCCGCCACAACGCCTTGGACAAACTGGCCGGGGCCCTGGCCCGGGCCGGGACCGACGCGGCGGCGGGCTTCGTGGTCGTGACCAGCCGCTGCTCGTTCGAGATGGTCGAGAAGGCCGCGCGGATGGGCTGTCCGATCCTGGTCGCGGTCTCGGCCCCGACCGAGCTGGCCATCGCCAAGGCTGAGGAGGCGAACCTGACCCTGGTCGCCCTGGCGCGCGCCGACGGCCATGCGGTGTTCGCTGGCGGCGAGCGTCTGATCGAAACCATGCTGGAGCCGGCCTGATGTCCGAGAAGAAGGTCGACGGCGTCCGGCCGTACAACATGCCAGCCGGCGGCTGGGGCGCTCTGAAGGCGGTGGCCGGAGCGCTGGCCGACCAGGAGACGATCGTCGAGGGCGGCAAGACCCTGATGCGGGCCAATCAGCCCGAGGGCTTCGACTGCCCCGGCTGCGCCTGGCCCGACCCCAAGCACACCTCGTCCTTCGAGTTCTGCGAGAACGGGGCCAAGGCCGTGGCCTGGGAGGCGACGTCCAAGCGCGCCTCGCCGGAGGTCTTCGCCCAACACACCGTGACCGAGCTGCTGACCTGGACCGATCACGCGATCGAGGACCTGGGCCGGCTGACCGAGCCCATGGCCTATGACCCGGCCGACGACCGCTACAAGCCGATCACCTGGGAGGCGGCATTCGCCCGGACGGCGGAAGGCCTCAAGGCGCTGAAGGATCCGAATGAGGCCGAGTTCTACGCCTCGGGCCGGGCCAGCAACGAAGCGGCGTTCTTGTATCAGCTGATGGCGCGACGCTTCGGGACAAACAATTTCCCCGACTGCTCGAACATGTGCCACGAGCCGACCAGCGTGGGCCTGCCGGACTCGATCGGCCTGGGCAAGGGCTCGGTGACGCTGGAGGACTTCGATCACGCCGACCTGATCCTGTGCTTTGGCCACAACCCCGGCACCAACCATCCGCGGATGATGACGACGCTGCGCGACGCCAGCCGGCGCGGCGCGACGATCCTGGCCTTCAATCCGCTGAAGGAACGGTCGCTGGAGAAGTTCGCGTCGCCGCAGGATCCGGTCGAGATGGCGACCCTGAGCTCGACCCCGATCGCCTCGGCCTATTTCCAGCTGAAGATCGGCGGCGACGCCTTGTTGATGCAGGGCATGATGAAGGCGCTGCTGGCGATGGAGGCCCGCGACGGCGGCGTCCTGGATCACGACTTTATATTGGAGCACACCGCCGGCTATGAGGCGCTCGTCGCGTCGGTCGAGGCCCAGGACTGGGCGACGATCGAAGCGGGCAGCGGCCTGCCGCGCGCCCGGATCGAGGAGGCGGCGGCGATCTACGCCAAGGCCAAGGCGACCATCCTCTGTTACGGCATGGGCCTAACCCAGCATCGCGACAGCTCCGGAACGGTGCAGCAACTGGTCAACCTGCTGCTGCTAAAGGGCAATATCGGGCGGTCGGGGGCGGGGATCTGCCCGCTGCGCGGCCACTCCAACGTCCAGGGCAACCGCACGGTCGGCATCTGGGAGAAGCCGTCGGCGGCGATGCTGGACTCGCTGCGGGACGTTTTCGGCTTCGAGCCGCCGCGCGAGCATGGCCATACGGTCGTGGAGACGATCGAGGCTATCGAGCGCGGCGAGAGCAAGCTGTTCATCGGCCTTGGCGGCAACTTCGCGGTGGCCGCGCCCGATCCGGTGCGGACCTTCGCGGCCATGCGCAAGCTGGATTTGGCCGTCCACGTCGCCACCAAGCCCAACCGCACCCACATGCTGATCGGCAAGGAGTCGATACTGTTGCCGTGCCTGGGCCGCACCGAGCTGGATGTGCGGGCCGGGGTGCGCCAGTCGGTGACGGTCGAGGACTCGATGTCGATGGTCCACGCCTCGCGCGGCCTGAACCCGCCAGCGTCCGAGCACCTGATGTCCGAGCCGGCCATCGTCTGCGGCATCGCGACGGCGACGTTTGGCGAGGATCCGCTGATCGACTGGCCGGCGCTGGCCGACGATTACGACGCCGTCCGCGACCTGATCGCCCGTGTCTTCCCGGCGGCGTTCGAGGACTATAACGACAAGGTCCGCATTCCCGGTGGCTTCCGCCTGCCGGTGGGGCCGTCGAACCGGGTGTGGAAAACGGCGACCGGCAAGGCCAACTTCATCGTCCACGATCCCAAGGGCGGCGATCCGCGCCGGGGCGATCCGGATGTGATGATCCTGACCACCCTGCGCAGCCACGACCAGTACAACACCACCATCTATGGCTATGACGACCGCTATCGCGGGGTGTTCGGCCGGCGCGACGTGATCTTCGCCAATCCCGACGACATGGCGCGGATGGGGCTCAGCCAAGGCGACCTGGTCGACCTGGGCGCGGCGTTTGACGAGACCGGTGAGCGGATCGTGCGGGCCTTCACCGTGGTGGCGCGCGAGATCCCGGCGGGCTGCCTGGCGGCCTACTATCCCGAGACCAATGTCGTGGTGTCGCTGGATGATCACGACCAGCGCTCGGGCACGCCGGCCTATAAGTCCGCGCCGGTCCGTCTGCGCAAACACCAAGTCCCTTGGCCGGTGATGGGGCCCGCAGACACATTTCGCAACTAAAGCGATTGTTAGGAGCCGATAGGCTTAATGGCCCCAACCCGAACGGGAGTGGGCCGCGTGAAACGCGAGGGTGTCGTCGTCGAGGCTGTCGAAGCCTCGCAACTGGGAGCCGCCGAGCTTGAGCTCTGGCGCGGCTTCCGCGCGGCTGACCCGGTGCTGGCCAGCCCCTATTTCGATCCACGCTTTATAGAGGTCGCCGCCCAGGTCGCGCCGGGCGCCCGTGTCGCCGTGATCCGTGAGGGCGTTGCGGTGAGGGGCTTCCTGCCGTTCCAGCAGCGGGGCGGGCTGATCCAGCCGCTGGCCGCGCCGCTCAGCGACTTCCACGGCCTGGTCGCCGAACCGGGCTTCGACATCGCCCATCTGCTGCCCCAGTTGGAAGGCGTGCACCGCGCTCGTGTCAGCGGTCTGGTCGCGGCGGGGGAGGCGGACCTTTCCGGCCTGTCGCCACGTCGGGCCATGGCCGCCGACCTTTCTCAAGGCTTCGACGCCTATCTGGCCGGCCGCGACGCGCGGTTCCTGAAGGACAAGCGCCGCCGTCGCCGGGCGCTGGAGCGCGACCACGGTCCGCTGACCTTCACGTTCGAGCGCCCGACCCTGACGCAGGTCGACTACATCATCGACCACAAGCGGGCCCAGATCATCCGCACCCACCAGTATGATGTCTTCGCCTGCGGCTGGACGGCCGAGCTGATCCGCAAGCTGGCCACGATCGACCTTCCGGATTTCGGCCTGCGAGTGGCGGCGCTGAAGGCCGGCGACAAGCTGGTGGCCGCTGAGCTGGGCCTGACTTCGGGCGCGCGGCATCATCTGTGGTTCCCGATCTACGATCCAGCCTATGGCAAGTACTCGCCGGGCGGCCTGATGACTCTGGACACGTTGGAGGCCGCCGCCGCGCGGGGGATCACGCGCGTGGACTTCGGCGTCGACGCCGACGCCTACAAGCACGACTTCGCCGATCCGGCCGAGGTGGTGTTCGAAGGGGTGATCGAACGCCGGATGGGAGCGCGCGGCAATTCCATGCGGATCGCCGGCGCCTCGCGCCTGGCGCGCCGCTTCGATCGTATCGTCGCCTGCGAGCCCAGCCTGGTGGGCCAACTGCGGGGCGGGGCCAGCTTCATGGCGGCCCTGAACCGGCGTCATCCGAAAGTGGGCGCCGGGATCGGTCTGGGCTTGGGCCTGGGTCTGGGCTTGGCGGCCTTGATGGTCGACTAGTCGACCGGTGGTTTATGACTTCGAGGTCATGACCCCGAATTAAGTCGAACCGGTGACAAACCCTCGATAGCTTCCCCTCATCGAATTCAACGCATCCGAGGGGAAAGATCGATGCGAGCTCTGACGACCCTGGCCGTACTGGCCGCCGCTGTTTCCGCTGCTGGCGTCGCCCAGGCCGCGCCTTCCGTGAAGATCAAGGACGCCGTCGCCCGCGTTGTGGTGATCCCCGAGAACCGCAGCGACGTGAAGGTCGAGTTCCTGACCACCAATGCCAGCCTGCCGCTGAGCGTCAGCAAGAACGGCGACGGGGTCGTCGTCGACGGCGACCTGCGCATGAACAAGATCAACGGCTGCAACAGCCGCGACGGCAAGGTCTGGGTGAAGGTGCGCGGCGTGGGCGAGGTGTCCTACGACAACTTCCCGCAGATCGCTGTCCGCGTGCCGATGGACGTCAAGGTCAAGGCCGGCGGCGCGGTGTTCGGCGACATCGGTCGCTCCAACAGCGTCGATTTGGCCAATGCCGGTTGCGGGGACTGGACCGTGGCCAACACCAAGGGCGAGCTGAAGCTGGGCCAGGCCGGCTCGGGCGACGCCAAGACCGGCTCGGCCGCTTCGGCCGACATCAATCTGGCTGGTTCGGGCGACGTCAGCACCCAGGCCATCGGCGGCGATCTGGAGATCAATATCGCCGGCTCGGGCAACGTCACGACCGCCAGCATCGCCGGGAAGCTGGAAGGCAATATCGCCGGTTCGGGTAACATCACCGTCGCCGGCGGCCGCAGCCGCTCGGTGGACGTCAATGTGATGGGCTCGGGCAATGTCGACTTCAACGGCGAGGCCGACAGTGTCGACGTCTCGGTGGCCGGCTCGGGCGACGTCCGCATCGCCAAGGTCAACGGCCCGGTCAAGAAGCACGTGGCGGGCTCGGGCGACGTGATCATCGGCCGCTAAGCGAGCTTAACACACTCTATATATAGCGAAGGCCCCGGGATCGCTCCCGGGGCCTTCTTCATGTCCGGACCTTGAGGTCCAGCGTCCGGGATTAGCGGACGCCGAAGCCGAACAGATCGCCGGCCGTGGCCAGGTCGGCGCCGGCGCGGTCACGATCCTTCAGGCTGCCGCCGAAGGTGTAGCGGAAGCCGAACTTGACGGCGTCCGAGTTCAGCTTGGCCAGGTCCTTCGACTCCGCGTGGGTGTACTTGGCGAAGGTCGACCAGCCGGTGCTGGCGAACTTGTATTCGCCGCCGGCATTCACGTCCCACAGGTCGGCGTTGATGTTGGTGTCGATACGCGACCAGCCAGCGCCGGCGTTTAGACGGAAGTTGTCCGAGACGAAGTAACGGGCTTCACCGCGGACGGTGTACAGGTCGGCGTCCAGGTCGTTCGACTGGCCGTAGGCGACCACGCCCGTCAGCGTGACGTTGTTCAGGTACTTCTGGGCTTCGGCGCCGACGGCCCACAGGGTGTCGTTCGACGGACGCGACAGGGCGGTGAAGCCGCCGACGCGGACGGTGTCGCCCAGTTTGGTGGTCAGGTGCACGGCGCCCGAGGCGACGGTTTCGTCCGACAGGTCGTTGTCCGAGATCGAGACGTCGCCGTTGGCGGTCACGGTCCAGGCGCCTTGCAGCGGGATGGCGACCGAGCCGTCGATGACGACCGAGGTGCCGTCATTGCCGCCGAAGCGGGTGTTCAGGTCCGTGTAGTTCACGGCGGCGCCGACCGAGCCGACGTTCTGAGCGAAGGCCGGGGCCGAGACGGCGGCGGCGATCAGGGCGGCGGTGGCGAAGAGCTTCGTATTCATTTGGGTCTATCCCCTTACACAACAGTGGCTCCTCGGCTGGCTGGACGGTCGTTGTTGGGGGGAGGGCCGCCCAGTCCGTCGAGGAGGGCCGGCATCTATGGAGCTTCGCCTGGCCGCTCAAGACGTCGGCGGGCGCTTGCGGACCGAATAATGCATTTTTGTGACACTTGCGGAGACGAGAATTTCGCCTACGCGCCAGCGTGCGCACGTTCTTGTCTTGCTTTGACCTGAAAACGTTAAAAGCGAACCGGCGTTATGTTTTCGAGGGTCTTGCGCGGGCGGGGTAGGGCGCCTATTCAGAACCCGCCCGACGACTCGAGTCCTTATCGGACGAGACGAACCGGACAGAGCGCTTGACGAAACCGATTCCGGAACGTACAAGCGCGCCTCTGTTGGACCGGCTGTGAGCTCTAGGGCTCAAACGCGGTTCGCGAGACGCCCGGACATAGCGCCGCTAACCTCTCTCGGGAGGGGCGCAATTCTGGTCATCACCCCCGGCAGGCAACTGTTGGGGTCATTTGTTTTGCGGACGCTGCGTACGGGCTCCCATCTGGGGGTTCGGGTTGGTCTTTGAAATGGTTCGAGACGCGGGCGCAGCCCACTAGGAAACCGAGCGATATGGATCGTCAGAACATCCGCATCCGGCTCAAGGCCTTCGATCACCGCGTGTTGGATCATTCCACGCGCGAGATCGTGAATACGGCCAAGCGCACGGGTGCGACGGTACGGGGCCCGATCCCCCTGCCCACGCTTATCGAAAAATTCACCGTCAACCGTTCGCCGCACGTCGACAAGAAGTCGCGCGAGCAGTTCGAGATCCGTACGCACAAGCGCGTTCTCGACATCGTTGACCCGACTCCGCAGACCGTGGACGCGCTGATGAAGCTCGACCTGTCGGCCGGCGTTGACGTCGAAATCAAGCTGTAAGGAGGGCCGATCCATGACTCTCCCCACTCAACGCACTGGCATCATCGCCAAGAAGCTCGGCATGACCCGCTTCTTTGACGAAGCCGGTCAGCACGTGCCGGTCACCGTCCTGTCGCTCGACGGTTGCCAAGTCACGGGCCAGCGCACGGTCGAGAAGGACGGTTACACCGCCCTGCAACTCGGCGCCGGCGCCAAGAAAGCCAAGAACACCTCGAAGGCCCTGCGCGGCCACTTCGCCAAGAACTCGGTCGAGCCCAAGCGGATCGTCGCCGAATTC
>NZ_JAGIBH010000028.1 GCF_017744445.1 Caulobacter sp. | reverse complement strand
TCTTCTGCAGAATGAAGGCCGACACTTCCTGCGGGCTGTAGTCCTTGCCGTGGGCGCGCACCCAGGCGTCGCCGTTCGGGCCCTTGACGATTTCGTAGGGCACCATGCCCTTGTCTTTTTCCACCACCGGGTCGCTGGCGTTGCGGCCGATCAGGCGCTTGATCGCGAACAACGTGTTGGTGGGGTTGGTGACGGCCTGGCGCTTAGCGGGCTGGCCGACGAGGCGCTCGCCGTCCTCGAGGAAGGCGACGACCGAAGGGGTGGTGCGAGCGCCTTCGGCGTTCTCGATCACCTTCGGGGTCTTGCCGTCCATGATGGCTACGCACGAGTTCGTGGTGCCAAGGTCGATACCGATAATCTTGCTCATGTTGAGACCTGCAGCTCCTGATTGGCGGACGGCGGTGACAAGGGCCTTAAGGCAAGCGCCCCGGTTTTTCTCGAGCCGTCCCCGTCTGGTCGCGTTCTAACGGTTGATCCAAATCCTTACCGCGCGGACGGCGTCTACCAAACGACGTCAGAGCGGAAAGCGTTCGTTCAATCGAAGTTGACGAGCCCGTCAACCCCGCTTCGAAGCCGATATGGGGGATAGGCGCCGGCCTGCAAGCCCAATCCCGCAGGGAATGAAGGGGAATCTTGGCCCGAAACGAAAAAGGCCGCGCTCGAAAAAGCGCGGCCCTTCCGTCAGATAGGCGGCGAGAGCGGCCCGAAAGCCTCACCTCGCGTTCGCTGAATCCATTCAGAGAGCGTGTTCGCACCTCGGCTTTCGGCTTCAGCCCTTCTTGGACACCCAGGCGGTGATCGCCGGCAGGGCGGCCTTGCGGGCCTTGATGCGGTCGGTGATCGAGGCCACCGACTTCTCCGCTTCGCCACGCGAGCCGGCCGGCAGATTTGCCTCGGCATAGGCGCGGACCTTGCCGATCATCGCCGGATCGGCCGAGCCCCTGGCCAGACCGGGGATGAACTTGGTCGCCGAGGCCGCGTCGACCTTGCCGTTCACCGCGTCCTTGTGGGCGACGGCGTAGTCGAAGGCCAGGTCCGGATGCAGCTGCGCCACCTTCGAGATCATGTTGGCCGACAGGGTCTCGCCGGGCTCGTCGGTCAGGGCCAGGTCCAGGGCCTTTGCCGCCAGGGCCTTGTCCTGGACCGAGGCCAGCTGAGTGTAGAGCTGGTCGCGGATCAGCGGGGTCTTCTCGGCCTTGGCCTGTTCGTGCAGGGCGTCCCAGGCGGCTGCGTCGGCGTTGCGGCCGACCGAGGCCAGGATCGCCTTGCGCAGCGAACCGGGGACGGCGGCCGGGTCGGTCTTGTCGGCGGCGTAGCGGCGCTTGGCCTCGGCGATCACGGCCGGATCGCCCAGGATGCTGAGGCTGTTGATCAGCGTGGTCCGCAGCGTGGCGACCGGACCGGTCTCGCCCGGCTTGGCCGTCCAACCCACTTTCTGGAACACAGGCGACAGACGGGCGATGGCCAGCTTGCGGAAAGCGGCGCGGTCGGCCGGCGCGCTTTCGTACATGCCGTCGACATTGGTCAGCACGCCAGCGACCTTGCCCCACACCTGCGGATCGGCGTCGGCCGGGGTGGCCATGACCAGATCCAGGGCGTCGGTGACGGCTTGCTGGCCGTTCAGGCCCAGGGCCCAGGCGTCCGACATCACGCCCAGCTGGTCGATGGCCGGCAGCTTGGCGAAGCTGGCCGACACGCCTGCGAAAGCCTTGGGCGTGTAGAGGGTGCGGAAATAGCCGGCCTGGCCGGCGTTGACGATCACTGGACCGCAGCCGTCGACGCTGAGCGAGCCCTTGCCGCCGACGACCAGGGTCTTGGCCACGGTGCTGGAGCCGGCCACCTGGGCCGAGACCGGCACGCGCCAGGCCAGGGGGGTCTTGGTCGGCCTGTCGCGGCTGAACTCGCCCTGGGTCAGGGTGACCGGGGTCTTGCCCGCCGCGCAGGCGCCCGTATCGACGGTGATCAGCGGGATGCCCGGCTGCAGGGTGAAGTCGTGGGCGATGGCCGTGATCGGCTTGCCGGCGGCCTTCTCGACCTCGCGCCACAGATCGTCGGTCTGGGTGCTGCCGTGGGCGTTGGCCTTGATGTAGGCGCGCACGCCGTCACGCCAGGCGTCGTGGCCGACATAGGCCTCGAGCATGCGGATGACCGCCTCGCCCTTCTGGTAGGTGATCCCGTCGAAGGCCTGGCTGGCCTGGTCGACGGTCTCGACGTGCTGGACCACCGGGTGGGTGGTCGCCAGCGAGTCCAGGCCCATGGCGTATTCACGGCCGCCCACGGCGCCCAGCTGGGTGTTCCATTCGGGGTGGAAGTGCTCGGTGGCCCGGCCCTCCATCCACGAGGCGAAGCCCTCGTTCAGCCACAGGTCGTCCCACCACGACATGGTCACCAGGTCGCCGAACCACTGGTGGGCCATCTCGTGGGCCACGGTGGTGTAGATGTTCTCGCGATCGTTCTGGGTGGAGATCGCCGGATCGTCCAGCAGGGCGTATTCGAAATAGAAGATCGCACCCCAGTTCTCCATGGCGCTGAAGAACTGGCTCTGGCCGGGAGCGGCGATGTGGTCCAGCTTCGGCAGCGGATACGGCGCGCCGAAATAGTCGTTGTACCACTGCAGGATCGGGCCCGAGGACTTCAGGGCGAAGTCGGCCTTGGCCAGGTCGCCCTTCTTGGTGATCACGCCCATCTCGACGTCGCCGACCTTGGCGGTGGCGCGGTCGAAGTCACCCAGGCCGAAGAACAGCAGATAGGTCGACATCTTGGGCGAGGTGGCGAAGGTCACTTTCGACTTGCCGCCGCCCAGGTCTTCGGTCTTGGCGATGGGCATGTTGCCGATGGCCATCTGGCCGGTCGGGACGGTGACCTGGACGTCGTAGGTGGCCTTGAAGAACGGCTCGTCCCACGAGGGGATGAAGCGGCGGGCATCGCTGTTCTCGAACTGGGTATAGAGCGCCCGCTTCTTGCCCTGGTCGGTGTCGTAGTCGAGAGCGAACAGGCCGGCGGCCTGTTTGTAGATCTTGCCGCTGTAGTCGATGGCCAGGACGTGGGCGCCGGCGCTCACGGGCTTGTCGAAGGTAAAGGTGGCCGTCTGGGCCTCGGCGTCGACGGTGACCTTGGCGGCGCCGACCCCGGCCATCTCGACCTTGGAGAACGCCAGGTCGGCGGCGTGCAGGGTGATGGTGCTGGTCGGCTTGACCACGTCGACGGCGATCTTCACCGAGGCGGTGAAGGTCAGCTTGTCGGCGTCGGGCGTGAAGGCCAGATCATAATGGGTCGGAACCACGCCGCGCGGCAGCTGGGTGGTGACGGTGGCGGCCGTGACCGCCGACTTTCCGGAGGCCGGCGCGGCCGCGGTGGTCGCGGCCAAGCTCGAGCCGGCGGCAAAAACGAGCACGGCGGCAGCCGCGGAGGAGAGAAGTCGACGCATGAACGGCCTTGGATTGCAAAAATTGTTCGGCAGGATGCCCCCGGGGCGCAAACCAACACTGTCCCGACGCGGCTGACCCATTAAATCTACGTAATGATTAAACCGATCAGCGTTCTGCCGGGTTTCGACCTCTGGCCCGGATTGCTGGACCCCAAGGCCCAGAACGATCTGACGCGCCTGGCCCTGGCGGCCTTCGAGGTCGCGCCGGCGACGAATTACGAGACCGCCTACGGCAAGGCCATGAGCGTGGCCATGTCCAGCTTCGGCCCGCTGGGCTGGACCAGCGACAAGACCGGCTACCGCTACGCCGACCGCCATCCGGGCACCGGCCGGCCCTGGCCGGACATGCCGCAGGCGCTGCTCGATCTTTGGGCGGACCTGGGCGATCCGCAGACGCCGCCGGACTCGGCCCTGATCAACCTCTATCGCGACGAGGCCCGCATGGGTCTGCACCAGGACCGCGACGAGGCCGATCCGCGCTTCCCGGTGCTGTCGGTCTCGCTGGGCGACACGGCGGTGTTCCGGATCGGCGGGACCTCGCGCAAGGACCCGACCAAGTCGCTGAGGCTGTCGTCGGGCGACGTCTGCCGCCTGTCGGGACCGGCTCGGCTGGCCTTCCACGGCGTGGACCGGATCCTGCCGGGGTCTTCGTCGCTCGTGCCGGGGGGAGGGCGGATCAACATCACCTTGCGGCGGGCGCGGCTGGCCTAGCCGAGCCCGCCCCAGACCCCGGCGGCGGCCAACAGGTCCGCGAGATCGTCCGGCCAGACCTGATCGGTCGTCGATCGCAGATCCGCCGCCGACCACCAGCGGTGCTCGGCCATCACCTCGCGCTCCAGATCGGTCCAGCGGTCTCGAGAGATCTCGGACGCCGCGATGCGTATCAGGAAGAATCGCTCGTCGGCCGCCACCCTCTCGCCGTCTGGCGTCCGGAATTCCACGCGGCGTTGGGCGACCTGGGGGCCGGGATCATCGATGCCCAGGCCCGTTTCCTCGAGCAGTTCCCGGCGCGCGGCGTCTTCATAGGTTTCGCCGGGGTGGAGGCCGCCGCCCGGCGTGGCCCAGAACACCTGCCCCGCCAGGGGGCCGGCCCTGTGTTCGAAGCGGAAAAGCAGGAGCCGATCCTCAGGATCGATCACCAGCAGGCGGGATGACGGGCGCTCGCGCATGCGTCCAGTCTATGGGCGCGGGACGAAAAAGGCCGCCCCTTTCGGAGCGGCCGTTTCCATTTGGACTGTTGCTGAGACCGGCGCGCCAGCCTCGCCCGCATCACCCCCGCAGCTTGCGGGTGATGGTCTCCAGGTCCTGGCTCAGGGCGGCGTCCTCGGCGCGCAGGGCCTCGATCCGGCGGACGGCGTGCAGGACGGTGGTGTGGTCGCGACCGCCGAAGCGACGGCCGATGTCCGGCAGCGAGCGGGTGGTCAGCTGCTTGGCCAGCCACATGGCCGCCTGGCGCGGACGGGCGATGGCGCGGTTGCGGCGCTCGCTGAGCAGGTCGGCCTGCTTCATGCCGTAGTGCTCGGCCGTGGCTTTCTGGATGTCGTCGATGGTGATGCGCTTCTCACCGGCCCGCAGGTGCGGACGCAGGATCGCCTGGACCTCGTCCAGGGTGAGGCGCGAGACGCCTTCGCCGGCCCGGGCCGACAGGGTGTTCAGCGCGCCTTCCAGCTCGCGGACGCTGTCGGTGAAGCGGTCGGCCAGGAAGTTCATCACTTCCGGGCGCAGGGTCGGGTCGAAGCCGTGCTGGCGCGACAGCGACTGCAGCTTGCGCTCCAGGATGCCGATGCGCAGGGCGCGGTCGGCCGGCTCCAGGCCGCAGACCAGGCCGGCCTGCAGGTGCGAACGCAGGCGGGCGTCCATCTCGGTCATCGCCGCCGGGGCGCGATCCGAGGAGAACACCACCCGGCGGCCGTCCTCGACCAGGGCGGTCAGGGTGTGGAACAGCTCTTCCTGGCTCGACTGCTTGCCGGCGATGAAGTGAACATCGTCGATGATCAGGAGGTCGGCGCCGCGCAGCTCTTCCTTGAAGGCCGCGGTCTGGCGATCCATTACCGCGCGCACGAAGGTCGACAGGAAGCGCTCGGCGGTCAGATAGACCACGCGCTTGGTCGGAGCCTGGCGCATGGCCTCCCAGGCCAGGGCGTTCAGCAGGTGGGTCTTGCCGAAGCCGTAGGGGCCGTGGAACAGCACCGGATTGAAGTGGCCGTCGGCCCAGCTGGCCACGCGGCGCGCCACGGCGTGGGCGAATTCGTTGGCCGGACCCGGCACGAAGGTGTCGAAGGTGAAGCGTTCCTGCAGGCCCTGGACAGGGGAGGGCTTGGCGCCGGAGGCCGCGGCCGGAGCCAGGGCGGGCACGTCGCTGGAGACGGGCAGGGCGATCTCGATCGGCTCGGCCTTGGCCTCGAAGCCGCCCGACGCGGTCCCGTTGGCCGCCTCGAACTCGAGGCGCGACTTCAGATCCAGACGGCGCGAGGTCGGATCGTTGGCGGCCCACAGCTCGCTGACGCGACGCCACGCGCTGCGACGGATCCAGTCGCGCGCGATGCCGGTCGGAGTCACGACCACGACGTCGCCGGCCTGGCCTTCGCGCAGGGTGGCGGGCGCGATCCACGATCCGAAGGCGGCGTCACCCAGCTCGCGTTTCAGGACAACGCACACCTTGTTCCAGACGACGCCCGCAGGCTCGCAGGCGACGGTGGAGAACGCAGCCGAAAACTCTTGGGTCACTACCCCGCCTTTGGTCGTCATCGGTCACCGCCTCGATATGTCGTGTCATCCCCGATCGCCGCCCCCCATGGCGCACGACCGTGCCTCAACCTTCTTGTCCAGCAGACACAGGGGGTTGATCGGCGAACGCAAGGGTTCCGCCGCCGCCAGTGATCTCCATGGACTGGAAGAGCGTTGAGACGTTCAAATTAGCCAGCGGCCCGGGCCGGTCAAACGGAAAACTTGAGTCCGTCGGCGGATATTTCTGTTGACTCGACAGACGTCCTCGCGGGCCAAGGGAATGCAATTTCGCAGCCCGGCGTTCACCGAGCGGAATGTCTCGTGGACAATCTGGACTTTAGAAAAACGCAATAGAAAAAGCCGGCCGAGTTTCCTCGACCGGCTTCTCTAAGTCTTTGAATTCGCTAGCCGAACGGTGTTCGGCAAGAATCTGGATTAGGCAGCGGCCTGATCAAGCTTTTTCAGGCGAGCGGCCAGGCGCGAAACCTTGCGCGAGCCGGTGTTCGGGTGGACGACGCCCTTCGAGACGGCGCGCATCAGTTCCGATTGCGCTTCGATGAACGCGGCCTTGGCGACGTCCTTGTCGCCGGCGGCCAGGGCGTCTTCGAACTTGCGCAGGAAGGTGCGCACGCGCGAGCGGCGAGCAGTGTTCACTTCGGTGCGACGGGCGATCTTGCGGATCGCTTTCTTGGCGCCGGGATTATTGGCCATGAGGTGGACCTTCAAACGGACAGCCGCGCGGGCGGCCGCGAAGCAGGAGAAATCAAGAGCGCGCGGATATACGGGAACGACCGGCCGGGGTCAATCCACCCACAGGCCAGAATCTCGCGCACCGCTCGGACGGCCGTTCACGACCCCTTGAACGCCGGTTTGCGCTTCTCGACGAAGGCCGCCATGCCTTCCTTCTGGTCGTCGAAGGCGAACAGCGAGTGAAACAGGCGCCGCTCCAGCTGGACGCCCGTCGACAGGGTCGTCTCGTAGGCGGCGTTGACCAACTCCTTGTTCATGGCGGTGGCCAGGGGCGACTGGGCGGCGATCTTGGCCGCCACGGCCAGGGCCTCGTCGATCAGGGTCTCGGCCGGGAAGATCCGCGACACCAGGCCCGCGCGCTCGGCTTCCTCGGCGCCCATCATCCGGCCGGTCAGGATCATGTCCATGGCCTTGGACTTGCCGACCAGGCGGGTCAGGCGCTGGGTGCCGCCGATGCCGGGCGCGACGCCCAGATTGATCTCGGGCTGGCCGAACTTGGCCGTGTCGGCGGCCAGGATGAAGTCGCACATCATCGCCAGCTCGCAGCCGCCGCCCAGGGCGTAGCCGGCCACCGCGGCGATGATCGGCTTGCGCGTGCCCTCGATCGCCCGCGCGCCGGCGGCGAAAAAGTCGTCCTTGAACATCTGGGCGTAGGATTTGTCCGACATCTCCTTGATGTCGGCGCCGGCGGCGAAGGCCTTGGCCGAGCCGGTGATCACGATGCAGCCGACGCCGTCGTCGGCCTGGGCGGCGGCCAGGGCGGCGGCCAGTTCGGTCAGCAGGGCGGTGTTCAGGGCGTTCAGCGCCTCGGGCCGGTTCAGCCGAACCAGGGCCACGCCAGGCGCGCTCTCCGGCGCTTCCACGATCAGGTTTTGATACTCGGCCATCGACGGTCTCCTGTTGGCGTCGCCTTTATAGAGGGGCGCGCCGCGTTGGGGAGCCCCGCCGCACGCGAGACGTCTCGACGGCTTGACATCATGTTTGGCGCCTAACAATATTGTTAGATGGCTAACAAATCCTCTGCCTCACGACATGACACCGTCGGAGCCTGGGCCAAGCGATGCTATTTCGCGGGTCGCGCCTTGATGGACGACGCTCTCCGGCCGCACGAGCTGGGATCGACCCAATGGTATGTTCTGCACCACCTGGCCCGGGATGGACCGACCATGCAGCGCGAACTGCTGCGAAGCCTTCAGGTCGAACGCGCCACCCTCAGCGTCGTCGTCGCGACGCTCGTCCGCAAGGGCTTGGTCGAGCAGGTCCCGGACCACGTCGATCAGCGCCGGAAGCTCCTTCGGATGACGCCGGCGGGCCAGGCGCTGTGGGACGCGCTGCCAGACCTCTCCTTCATCCAAGAGGTGGCGTTCGGCGACGTGGACGAAGGCGATCTCGCCATCGCGATACGGGTGCTCAGGACCGCCACCGAGCGGCTCGACAATCATTCGCGAAGAGAAACGGGCGCATGACGATCCTGTTGACCGGCACGACCGGCCTGGTGGGCGCGCGGCTTCTGCCGCGCCTCGTGGAGGCCGGACTGGATTGCCGCGCGCTCGTCCGGAGCGGCAGGCCCGCTCCAGATGGGGCGAGCGCGCTCGAGGGCGACCTCCTTGATCCCGCGTCGCTCGTCACGGCGGTGACCGGCGTCTCGGCGATCATCCATCTCGCCGCGGTTTTCCGCTCGCCCGACGCCGATCTGATCTGGAGGAGCAATCTCGAGGGAACTCGGAACCTGATCGCCGCGACGAAGGCTCACGCCCCAGACGCCCGCTTCATCATGGCCAGCACCAGCAACATCTATGACGCCCACAGCCCTCGCCCCGGCCGTGAGGACGACGACGCCGATCCGAAGCAGGCCTATCCGGCCAGCAAGCTCGCGGCCGAGAACGTGCTGCGCGACAGCGGGTTGACGTGGTCGATCCAGCGCTTCGGCTTCGTCTATGGCGACCAGGACGGACATTTGGAAGCCCTGCCCGGGCACGCGGTGAGCGGCGGGATGCATCCCGCCCAGAGGATGAGCCTGGTCCACCATCGCGACATCGCCGGCGCCATGACCCTTGCCATGGCCGGGGCGATGGACGGACGCATCGTCAATATCGTCGACGACGCCCCGACCTCCATTTTCGAACTCGTCGCGCTGGCCGGCGGGACGATGGCGTCGTCCGCCGAGCCGCTGACGAACCCCTGGCGCCTTCACGTGGATGGTTCGCTCGCCCGCAGCCTCGGCTTCCAGCCCACCGTGCGCACCGTCCACCAGGCCGTGCAGGAAGACCTCATGTAAAGCCCGCCCGGGTGGGCGGCTCGGCTGGGTTAAACCTGGCAGACCGGACAGAAGAAGGTCGAGCGTCCAGCCTGGACCTCGCGGGCGATCGTCCCCTTGCACCCCGGCGTCGGACACGGCTCGCCCTCGCGGTCGTAGACGCGGAAGCGGTGCTGGAAATAGCCCAGGGCCCCGTCGGCGGCCGCGAAGTCCTTCAGGGACGAACCGCCCACCTCGACCGCCTCGGCCAGCACGTCCTTGATCGCCGTGGTCAGGGGTCCCAGCCGCTTGCCGGCGATCAGGCCGGCCGGCTTGAACGGCGAGATGTGGGCCCGGTGCAGGGCCTCGCAGACATAGATGTTGCCCAGGCCCGCGACGGTCTTCTGGTCCAGAAGCAGGGTCTTGGGGCCCTGTTTGCGGCCGTTGAAGGCGGCGACCAGGGTTTTGGCGTCGAAGGCCTCGCCCAGCGGCTCTGGGCCCATGGTTGCGAACCAGGGGTGCCGGTCCAACCGGTCGGTGGCGACCAGGTCCATGAAACCGAACCGGCGGGGGTCGTAGTAGGTCACCGTCGCGCCAGCCTCGGTCTCGAACACGACATGGGCGTGCTTGTCGTCTGGCTTGACCTCGCGGGCGAAATCGCCGGGCCTGATCGAGCCCTCCGGGGTCGCGATCTCGAACCGCCCGGTCATGCCCAGGTGCATCACCAGGGTGTCGCCCCGGTCCAGCGGGGCCAACAGGTACTTGGCCCGGCGGTCCAGGCGCAGGATCTTCGCGCCGCTCAGGCGCTGGACGAAGCCCTCGGGCAGGGGGAAGCGCAGGTCGGGACGGTTGGCGCGCACGCGGGCCAGGCGCGCGCCGCTCAGCACCGGCTCCAGGCCGCGGCGCACGGTCTCGACTTCGGGCAGTTCGGGCAAGGAGGACCTCGGTTGTATGGCTTGAGGCGCCAGATATCGGGCATGCCGCGTCCGGTTCCTAGGCCCGGCCGACGCAAAACCGGTGACGGCGAGGCGCGGGCGGCTATAAGAGCGGACGAAGCGGGGCCGCGCCCCCAAGTCACCTGTGAATGTCGATTTCGAGCACGCGCATGACCAAGGCCTCCGCCACCTTCGGATTCAAGGACGTCGACGCTTCGGCCAAGGCCGGGCTGGTGCGGGGCGTGTTCGACCGGGTCGCCAAGAACTACGACCTGATGAACGACGTGATGAGCGGCGGGGTGCACCGGCTCTGGAAGGACGCGGTGGCCGCGCGCCTGAACCCGCAGCCGGGCGAGATCATCATCGACTGCGCCGGCGGCACCGGCGACATGGCCCGCCGCTTCGCCAAGATGGCCCGGGCGGCTCAGGAGCGTCGGGGCGGTCCGGACGCCCTGATCAACATCATCGACTACAACGCCGAGATGATCGGCGCCGGGATCGAGAAGGGCGGCGCGCCTGAGATCACCTGGACCGTCGGCGACGCACAGCGCCTGCCTTTGCCCGACGCCTATGCCGACGCCTATGTCATCTCGTTCGGCATCCGCAACGTCACCGACATCGACGCGGCCCTGCGCGAGGCCCGGCGCGTCCTGAAGCCCGGCGGCCGCTTCATCTGCCTGGAATTCTCCAAGCCGGTCACCGAGGCCCTGTCCAAGGCCTATGACGCCTATTCCTTCAAGCTGATCCCCCAGTTCGGCGAGTGGCTGGCCAAGGACCGCGACGCCTACCAGTACCTGGTCGAGAGCATCCGCCGCTTTCCCGACCAGAAGACCTTCGCGAGCATGATGGAGAACGCCGGCTTCAAGCGGGTGACGATCACCAACTTCACCGGCGGCGTCGCGGCCATGCACCAGGGCTGGGCGGTCTAGGGGCCGGGCGGCCGGCCTCTTCCCCCTACGGGGAAAGACGATCGCGAAGCGGTCGTAGGGGGCAAGTGGGTGCGCTCCCGCGCCTAAGCTGCGATCTGATGGGAAGGGTGCGAAGCGCCCGGGCCTCGCCCGGAGGATTTGCGGTTTTGAATACCGTTTCGACGAAGTGCAGACGCTTCGCGTGGCCGTTATCCGGAAGCCTTCGGATCGCCGATTTTTAACCGGCTCCGATGGAGGCCCCCGACGGGCGGAGAGTTGGCGCTCTCCGGACCGCCCGGGCGATTTCAGCCCGGGCCTGCCGCGTCCGCCGATCCCTCGCCGCCTGGGCTTCGTCCCGTGTTTCAGGG
>NZ_JAGIBH010000027.1 GCF_017744445.1 Caulobacter sp. | reverse complement strand
AGACCTCTCTCCTCCCCCGTCTGGGGGAGGGGGACCGGCGAAGCCGGTGGAGGGGCCAGCGCCGCCATCAAAGGAGCAAGACCTATCCTACGGCCACTTCACCGTCGGCGGCATCGAGCTGAGGATCGACTCGACATTACCGCCGGTCTTCAGGCCGAACATCGTGCCGCGATCGTAGAGCAGGTTGAACTCGACATACCGGCCGCGCTGGACCAGCTGCTGCTCGCGCTCGTCGGCCGTCCAGGCCTCGCCCATGCGGCGGCGGACCAGCTCGGGATAGATCTCGAGGAACGCCTTGCCCACGTCCTGCGTGAACGCGAAGTCGCGGGCCCAGTCGCCGCTGTCGTGGTGGTCGTAGAAGATGCCGCCGATGCCGCGCGGTTCGTTGCGGTGGGGCAGGAAGAAGTACTCGTCACACCAGGCCTTGTACTTGGCGTACCAGTCCGGGTCGTACTTGTCGCAGGCCCGCTGATAGGCGGCGTGGAAGTCGATGGCGTCGGGGAAGTCCTGCTGGCGCTGGTAGCCGAGCAGGGGCGTCAGGTCGCCGCCGCCGCCGAACCAGCTCTTGGTCGTGGCGATGAAGCGGGTGTTCATGTGCACGGCCGGCACGCGCGGATTGGTCATGTGCGCGATCAGGCTGATGCCGGTGGCGTGGAAGCGGGGATCCTCGGCCGCGCCGGGGATGGTCTTGGCCATTTCGGGGGTGAAGGTCCCGTGCACCGTCGAGACGTGGACGCCGACCTTCTCGAACAGGCGCCCGTGCATCATGCCCATGACGCCGCCGCCGCCGGCCGGACGGTCCCAGGGCTTCTTCTCGAAGCGGCCGGGCGCGCCGGGATAGAGATCGGCCGGGGCCTCGTCTTCCAGCTGTTCGAAGGCGGCGCAGATCTGGTCGCGCAGGCTTTCGAACCACGCCTGGGCGCGGGCCTTCTTGGCGTCGAGGTCGAGAGTGTCGAGGTCTTGATCGGTGCTCATGCCGTCGGATTAAGCCGCTAGGCCGCCGTGCGCAAATAGGGCGCCGCGCCTAAGGGGCGGTCCGGAGCCGAAACTTGCGACAAGTCATGGCGAAATTCGACAAGAAGCCGGGGGCGACCCCATATAGGTCAAGGTTTCCGCCCTTCCGGAGTTCGCCATGCCCGCCACCAAGTTCGCCTCGAATGTCTGGATCGCCCAAGGCGTCCGCACCCCGTTCGCCAAGGTCGACGGGCCGCTGGCTTCGTACGACGCGATCGAGCTGTCCGTGCCGGTCGTGAAGGCCATGCTCGCCAAAGGCGCCAAGCCCGACTTCGCGGTCTGGGGCACGGTCATCCCGAACCTGACCTGGAGCAACATCGCCCGCGAAGTGCTGCTGGACGCTGGCGGCGATCCCACCATTCCGGCCTTCTCGACGATCATGGCCTGCTCGACCAGCATGATCGGCGCGATCGAGGCGGCCGGCATGGTCGACGGGCGCGGCCGCGACCTGGCCCTGGTCGGTGGCGTCGAGAGCATGAGCCGCGTGCAGATCGGCCTGTCGGTCGCCCTCTCGGACTGGATCCGCAAGTTCCAGGGCGCCAAGACCGGCGGTCAGCGCCTGCAGGCCCTGGGCGCGCTGAACCTGAAGGACGTCAAGCTCTTCATCCCCAAGGTCGCCAACCGGGTCACGGGCCTGTCGATGGGCGAGCACACCGAGATCACCGCCAAGGAATGGGGCCTGTCGCGCGCCGACCAGGACGCCATCGCCTTCGCCAGCCACCAGGGCGCGGTGAAGGGCTGGGAACAGGGTTTCTTCGACGACCTGGTCATCGAGATCGGCGGCGCCAAGCGCGACACCATCCCGCGCAAGGACTCGACCCTGGAGAAGCTGGCCAAGCTGGGGCCGGCCTTCGACAAGACCAGCGGCAAGGGCACGTTGACGGCCGGCAATTCCTCGCCCCTGACCGATGGGGCGGCGGCGATCTGGGTCGGCTCGGAGGCCGGCATGGCCCGCCTGCCGGGCGAGACGGCCAAGGTGAAGATCGTCGACTACGAGGTCACCTCGATCGACCTGCGCCACGAGGGGCTGCTGATGGCGCCGGCCTATGGCGTGCCGCGCATGCTGGCCCGCAACGGCATGACCTATGCCGATGTCGGCCTGTGGGAGATCCACGAGGCCTTCGCCGCCCAGGTGCTGTCGCACATCGCGGCCTGGGAGAGCGCCAAGTTCCTGAGTGAGAAGGCGGGTGTCTCCGCGCCGATGGGGGAATTCCCGCGCGATCGCATGAACCCATACGGCGGGTCGCTGGCGCTGGGTCACCCGTTCGGGGCCACCGGGGCGCGGATCCTGAGCCAGGCGGTGAAGGAGCTGGCCGCCCGTCCCAAGGGCGAACGCGCCATCGTCAGCATCTGCGCCGATGGCGGGCAGGGGACGATGATGCTGCTGGAGAGCGCTTAGCCTATATCACCCCGTCCGATCTCCCCGGCGAAAGCCGGGGCCCAGATCGAACCCGGAGTGCATAACGTTTTGCGCCGAGACTTGGCGCGTCATCCCAAGATGCCCAGGATGAATCTGGGCCCCGGCTTTCGCCGGGGAAACGGGTTTTAGTTTAGGCCCTAGGTCAGCGCCGTGAAGATCAGAGCCACGACGGCGACGTCGAAGATGCGGATGGCGACGGACAGCATGGCGGGCTCGCGGCGTTGATATCGTCAACGTCCAAGCAAGTTCCGCGCCAGCCCGGCGGTTCCCGTTTCGGGACCCGGAGGGCCGCTAGATGTTGGTCTTCTTCAGCAGGCCCGTCTGGGGACGGCGATCGGCGGGGCCGGAATATTCCGTCCCGAGATAGGTCGATCTGGCCGCATCGAGCACTTCCTGCCCACCGCGCAGGCCGCGCTTTTGACCCGACTGGCCCATGACATGGGCGGCGAAAGCGGCGAAGCCTTCGCGGCGCGGTGGGTCCTGGCGCGGTGGGGGGGCGTCTTCCTCCACGACGAAGACGGCCTCTTGCTCGTCCTCGGGACGTCGGTCGTCGCGCGGCGCCGGCAAGGCGCGGCGTGCGGGACCTGGGCGTCGAAGAGGATCGATCGGGCCGTTCATACCCGAATTCGTAGAGCCGAGACGGTTAAGATCGCCTGGACCGTCTTGGTTAAGACGCCGGTTAGGACTTGTTGGCGAGCTTGGCGAGCTGCTCCTGCATCGCTTCCATCTGGCGCTTCAGCTCGGCCAGGCTGTCGTCGCTGGCCGGGGCGGCGGCAGGCGCCGGAGCGGCTTCGGCCGGGGCGGCGCCGGCGTCCTCGGGACGAACATAGGCGAACGGCGAGAACATCTTCATGGCCCGGTCGAACAGGGCCATGTTCTGGCGGATCTGTTCCTCGTAGACGCCCATGCCCGGCATCTTGCCCGGGGCCATGGTCGACAGCTGGCCGCGCAGGCGCTCCTGCTGCTTGGCGAAGCTCTCCAGCGACATCTCCAAGTACGAGGGCAGGAAGGCCTGCATCGAGTTGCCGTAGAAGCCGATCAGCTGGCGCAGGAACTGGATCGGCAGCAGGTTCTGGCCGCCGCCGCGGTTTTCCTCTTCGAAGATGATCTGGGTCAGGACCGAACGGGTGATGTCGTCGTTGGACTTGGCGTCATAGACCACGAAGTCGACGCCCTCTTTCACCATGTCCGACAGGTGTTCGAGGGTCACGTAGGACGAGGACGCCGTGTTGTAGAGGCGACGGTTGGCGTATTTCTTGATGATCACGCGCTGGCCGGCCGACTTTTCGGCGCTGGTGGTCGCTTCGCCTTTTTCCGGGTTCTCGGACATTTCGTTCCCTAGGAGCGTTTTCAGACGAAGTGGGTACCGGTTCGTCGTCAGAAAACGCGTTTTTGTAAAGAACCTGGATCATCTCGATGATCCAGCCAGAGGTTACATCCTCTTTCGCATCGCACTATCGCGGATGCAAAGGCATGGCGCCAGTGGTCTGATGACTTGGAGCTGTCGCGAAGGCGTGAAAATGTGCCCGTGACGAACGCGGTCCGAATGTGCTTTTTGGTGCTGCACTGCAAAAATGGTGGCGCCGCAACCGCGAAGGCGTCACGTCAGAACGTCACGGGAGCTATCCAATGAGCGACATCGTCATCGTCTCCGCCGCCCGCACCCCGGTCGGCTCGTTCAACGGGGCGCTCGCCAGCCTGCCCGCCTCCGATCTGGGCAAGATCGCCATCGAGGCGGCCGTCTCCCGCGCCGGCATCGCGCCCGCCGACGTCGACGAGGTGATCCTGGGCCAGGTGCTGCAGGCCGCCGCCGGCCAGGGTCCGGCCCGCCAGGCCTCCGTCAAGGCCGGCGTGCCGGTCGAGAGCCCGGCCTGGAGCCTGAACCAGCTGTGCGGCTCGGGCCTGCGCGCCGTGGCGCTGGGCGCTCAACAGATCGCCGACGGCTCGGCCAAGATCGTCGTCGCCGGCGGCCAGGAGAGCATGAGCCAGGCGCCGCACGCCCAGAACCTGCGCGGCGGCCAGAAGATGGGCGACCTGTCGTTCGTCGACACCATGATCAAGGACGGCCTGTGGGACGCCTTCCATGGCTACCACATGGGCCAGACGGCCGAGAACATCGCCAGCCGCTGGCAGATCACCCGCGAAGACCAGGACAAGTTCGCCGTCGCCTCGCAGAACAAGGCGGAAGCCGCGCAGAAGGGCGGCAAGTTCGACGACGAGATCGTCCCGGTCACCATCAAGGGCCGCAAGGGCGACACCGTCGTCGACAAGGACGAGTTCATCCGCCACGGCGCGACGCTGGAAAGCGTTCAGGGCCTGAAACCCGTGTTCAACAAGGAAGGCTCGGTCACCGCCGCCAACGCCTCGGGCCTCAATGACGGCGCCGCCGCCCTGGTGCTGATGAGCGCCGACGAAGCCGCCAAGCGGGGCCTCAAGCCCCTGGCCCGCATCGCCTCGTGGGCCAATGCCGGCGTCGAGCCCGAGATCATGGGCACCGGTCCGATCCCGGCCTCGAAGAAGGCGCTGGAAAAGGCCGGCTGGTCGATCGGCGACCTGGATCTCGTCGAGAGCAACGAAGCCTTCGCCGCCCAGTCGCTGTGCGTGGTCCGTGAGCTGGGCCTCGACCCGGCCAAGGTCAATGTGAACGGCGGCGCCATCGCCATCGGCCACCCGATCGGCGCTTCGGGCGCGCGGATCCTGACCACCCTGGTGCACGAGCTGAAGCGCTCGGGCGGCAAGAAGGGCCTGGCCACCCTGTGCGTCGGCGGCGGCATGGGCGTCGCCATGTGTGTCGAGGCGCTCTGAAACAAAAACGTCGCGCAACCTTAGCCGTGGCCGCGCGCTTCCTCTTGCTGGGGCGCGCGGATCACGTGAACCATAAGAAAAATCGCGATCGGGAGAGATCAGATGACGAGAGTTGCGTTCGTGACCGGCGGCACCCGCGGGATCGGTCGGGCCATCTGTGAACGGTTGATCGCCGACGGCCACAAGGTGGCGGCGGGCTATTCCGGCAATGAAGAAGCGGCCGCCGCCTGCGCCAAGGAACTGGGCGTGATGGTCGTGAAGGGCAATGTCGGCCACTTCGAGGACTGCCAGGCGGCCGTGAAGAAGGTCGAGGCCGAGCTGGGTCCGATCGACATCTTAGTCAACAACGCCGGCATCACCCGCGACGGCATGCTGCACAAGATGACCTACGAGCAGTGGTCGGACGTGATCCGGGTCAACATGGACAGCGCCTTCAACATGACCCGCCCGGTGATCGAGGGCATGCGCGATCGTGGCTGGGGCCGCATCGTCAACATCAGCTCGATCAACGGCCAGAAGGGCCAGATGGGCCAGACCAACTATTCGGCCGCCAAGGCGGGCCTGATCGGCTTCACCAAGGCTCTCGCGCTCGAGAACGCCAAGAAGGGCGTGACGGTCAACGTGATCTGCCCCGGCTATATCGACACCGAAATGGTGGCGGCGGTGCCGGAAAACGTCCTGGCCCAGATCATCGCCGGCATTCCGGTCGGCCGCCTGGGCAAGGGCGAGGAGATCGCCGACATGGTCTCGTTCCTGGCGGGCGAGCGGGCTGGTTTCGTGACCGGCGCGACCCTCAGCCTGAACGGCGGCCAGTACATGGCCTGATGAGGTTCTGACGACCTTCCCCGAAGCCTGGACTTGACGCCTGCTGTTGCAGTTTGGCCTCATGCGCGTGGCTTCGGGGTTTGGACGTTAACGCGTCCAAGATTCGCCCCAGTCGGCGGGCAGTACGGATCGCATGAAATTTTGTAAGGCGGAGCTTGGCGATTGGGGCGCGCGTGCGTCCCTGACCATCGCGGCTCTGATGGTCATGGCGGCGTCCGCGAACGCCCAGCAGCTGCCGCACTCGCTGCGGGACGCCCTGCTCGGCCACAAGGGCCCGGCCGAGGCCCGCCGAGTCGCAGCTCCGCCCGTGGCCCGCTACGTCTCGGAAGCCGGCGGCGGCTTCATCTTCGACCAGGCCGCGCCGCGCCCCCTGATGAAGTTCGACAACAGCGCCGAGGTCTGGGTGCTGTCGCCGCAAGCCGCCTCGCGGGGCGACGTCATCTATCGCAACGACCTGGGCGAGCCCGTGCTGCGGGTGACCAAGCTGGGCGGCGTCATCCTGTTCACCGACGACGCTCCGATGGGCGCGGCGGCCGCCCTGTCGGGCCGGGCCACCTCGATCCAGCCGCCGTCGATCCTGTCGTTCAGCGTCTTCGTCCAGCGGGTGCGCATCGCCACCGCCCGCGCCAGTCGCGCGGCCCAGCGCGACATCGAGTTCTCGACCGTCGAGGACGTGCGGCCAGAGACCTCGGTGCTGGCCGCGGATTCCGCCACCGTCGTGGCCGAGGCCTTCGAGCGCATGGTCCGCAAGGGCGACCGCTCGCTGATCTCGCGCATCGCCCGGGTGCTGCTGGCCGAGGGCCACAAGCCCGCCGCCAGCCTCAAGGACGGTTCGCTGACCATCACTTATTCGCCTAACCAGGGCGTGGCGGGGCGCCCGTCCTCAAAGCGGATCATCAAGGTGATCAACCGCTGATCAACCGCTGCCAGAGTGCGTAAGGCGAAGTGTGAGCGGTTCGCCGCCCGGACGCACTCCCGCGAGAAGCGTATCGCTTTGCAAATCTTGCAAGCGTAACCATAAGCGCTCAGTCGTCGTTTACCGGCCTCGAGATAGCGGTGTTCGCTGTTCACGGCCTCCTGGCGCCGCTGTCCGCGCACAACCGCGCGTAATGCGACGCCAGCGAGGCTTTTCGCGCGTACGCAAGGTTCTATTGTCTCCCCATGGATAGCCCCGACATCGCCGAGGCGCCCGAACGTGGCCGCCTGAAGATGGCCGACATCGCTCGCATGGCGGGCGTGTCGATCTCGACGGTGTCGCGCGCCCTGGCCGGCAATCCGCTGATCCCCAAGACCCTGCGCGACCAGATCGTCGAGATCGCCCAGACCCACGGCTATGTCGTCAACCAGTCGGCCCGCTCGCTGCGCTTGCGCAAGACCGACACCATCGGCGTGGTCATCCCGCTGGCCCACGAGACCGGGCAGCTGATCTCGGACCCGTTCTTCCTGGAGATGCTGGGGCGCCTGGCCGACGAGATCACCCGCCGCAACTACTCCGTCCTGCTGAACAAGGTGATCGTCACCGAGGCCGGCTGGCTGGATCGCATCATCCAGTCGCACCGCGCCGATGGCCTCGTCCTGATCGGCCAGAGCACCCAGCACGACGCCCTGAACGCCGTGGCCGATAGCTACAAGCCGATGGTGGTGTGGGGCGCCCAGCTGCCGGGCCAGCGATACTGCGCGGTGGGCAGCGACAATGTCGAGGGCGGCCGGCTGGCCGTCGCACACCTGGCCGCCGGCGGCCGCAAACGCATCGCCTTCTTCGGCGCGATTGACGCGCCCGAGGCCGCGCAGCGGTTCGATGGCTACAAGCAGGGCCTGGCCGAGGCTGGCCTGCCGTTCGATCCGGCCCTGGTCGTCCCGACGCCCTACACCATGGAAGAAGCGCAGGAGGCCGCGACGGCCTTGCTGGCGACCGGCGTGCCATTCGACGGGATCTTCGCCTTCTCGGACGTCGTCGCCCTGGCCGCCGTCGGGGCGCTGCACGAGGCCGGTAAGACCGTCCCGGGCGACGTTGGCGTGGTCGGCTTCGACGACATCGTCCTGGCCCGTCATAGCAACCCGCCCCTGACCACCGTGCGCCAGGACCTGGCGTTCGGGGCGCGGGCGATGGTCGACCTTCTATTCCGCCGCATGGCGGGGGAGGACGCACGCTCGACCCTGGCTCCGGTCGAGCTGGTGGTGCGCGGCTCCAGCGTCTAGACGCGACTTTTCGCGGCGTTGAAGAGCATGGCGCCGGCCAGGGCCAGCGCCATGCCGGTCGCCAGCACGAAGCCCGCGCGCGGACCGCCGAACATGTCGCTCACCGCGCCGATCGCCAGCGGCGACAGGACGGCCGACAAGCACGTCACGAACAGGATGAAGCCCGCCGCCGCCCCGTGCCGCTCGGGCGGAAAGCCGCTGATCGCTCGCGAGTTCAGGGTCGGATAGAGCACCGACATGAACAGGCCCGACAGCGGCAGCAGGGTCGCCGCCGCCTGATGTCCTCCGGCCAGGCCGCCGGTGAAGCAGGCCAGCACCGCGACGCCGCAGACCGCCAGGGTCTGGGCCCAGCCCAGCCGCTCCAAGGTCCAGGCGCCGGCGAAGCGTCCGATAGCGCGCAGCACGAAGAAGGTCGACAGCGCCCAGGCGCCTGGCAGCAAGGTCTTGGCCCCCTCGGCCGCCAGCAGAGCGGGCATCCAGACGTACACGGCCGTCTCGACGCCGACATAGAGGAAGATACAGGCCGCGTAGCCCACGGCGCGGCGGTCGCGGGCGATGGCCAGGGTGGCGATCATGTCTGGGCGCTCGGGCTCGATCGATGGCCGGGCGGCGGGGAAACGGACGAGCAGGGCCACCAGCAGCAGGCCAAGGGTCAGCGCGCCGGCCAGGCCATAGAGCGCCGTCCATGGCAGGCCGTCCGCCAACAGCCGCGCCACGATCGGCGGACCGGCGATGGCGCCGAGGGCGAAGAAACCCTCGACGATGTTCATCTCGCGGGCGTGTTGGTCCGGCGTGCGGACGAGGTCGCCGATCAGGGCGATCGCGCCCGTCTTGAAGACGCCGATGGCCAGGCCGCTGGCGAACAGCAGAACGAGCAGCGGCGCAAGCGCCCGGTTGAAGGCGATGAGGACGCTGGCCAGGGCGAACAGGGCCAGACCCAGCAGTACCGTGGTCCGGTGACCGCGCCGGTCGGCCATGCCGCCCAGGAACAGGCCGGCCAGGGCGATGCCGGCCATGGTGGCGTACTGCAGACCGCCAGCCTCTGTCAGGCTCAGGCCGTACGCCCTGGCGACTTCCGGGATCAGCACGCCCACGACGTTGGTCGTCATGGCCGTGACCAGGAACATCAGCCAGGCAAGGCCCCGCAGGGCGCGGTCGGCGGCGGGCACGAGGGGCGCTTTAGGCCGCCTCGACGCCGATCGTCTTCAGTTCCTTGAGGAAGCGGGTCAGGCTGACATGCGAGCGCTTGAGGCCCTGCACGACTTCAGGACGGGCCAAGGCCGACTGCGGGACGATGAAGCCCTCGCGGCCGACGCGTTGCGCCATGCCCTTCTCCAGCATCTCGACGAAACGGCGACGCACGGTCTCGTAGGGCAGGCCCAGCGAGTCGGCGACCTGGCGCACGGTCAACGGACGGCGCTCGTGATCGGGCGGTATGTCGTCGACTTCCGAGTAGACGCCGCCCCGGATGTGCGAGCAGTTGCCCGCCCACAGGGTGGTGAAAACCAGAGCGTACAGGAGGTCGGACCCGTGGACCTCATTGGCGATTTCTACCCAGCGCAGGATGTAATCCGTCGCGTAGCGGGTGGCCGCGCGAGCGTTCATGTACTCTTCGGACATCTGTTACTTGGTTCCCCTGGGCCGGCGCTATAGCGCGACCAGAAAAGGATTGCATGGCTCACAGAACGACGCCATGCGACCAAGTTACCCACTATGGGGACCCTGTTTGGGGACCCGCGACAGGTTGACGCGGGGGCGGAGGGAGAGGGGGTCCGGCGGCCGCTCACCCTTTCGAAGGGCTCCAGTCGGGGGCCGCCATCTCGAAACCTTCGAAACGGAAGCCCGGCGCGACGGTGCAGCCGACCAGGGTCCAGGCCCCCAGGCTGACGGCGGTCTGCCACCAGTCCTTGGGCACGACGACCTGAGGCCGGCAGCCGGCGCGAAGGTCCGGACCCAGCACATAGGCCGTGACGCCCTTGGCGTCGGGCGGCGACAGGCTGATCGAGATCGGCGCGCCAGCATACCAGTGCCAGGTCTCGACCGCGTCGACCCGATGCCAGACCGACACCTGCTCGGCCTCCAGCAGGAAATAGATGCAGGTCGATTTGGCGCGGCCGTCGGGGCCGGCCTCGTCTTCGAAGGTCCGCTTGTACCAGCCGCCTTCCGGGTGCGGCGCGAGGTCCAGCATCCGGATGATTTCCTTGGCGCCCAGGTCGCCGGAGATGGCCTTCTCAGTCACGCTACTCGTCATCCCTTGAAGCTGTCCTTGGCGGCGCGGATCTCGGCGAAGGCCTGGGCCGGCGAGGCGGCGTCAGGTCGCAGCAACGGGGCGCGCAGGAACGGATTGGTGGCCTTCTCGGCCGCGATGGTGGTCGGCACCGTCGGTTCGCCGCGCTCGCGGGCGGCGAAAATCTGGTCAGCGCGGGCCTTCAGTGCCGGGTGGTCGTCGACCGACAGGGCGAAGCGCGCGTTCGAGGCGGTGTATTCGTGGGCGCAGTAGACGATGGTCTCGTCCGGCAGGCCGGCGACGCGGCCCAGCGACTCCCACATCTGCTCGGCCGTGCCTTCGAACAGCCGGCCACAGCCCAGGGCGAACAGGGTGTCGCCGACGAAAGCGATGCTGTCCGCCGCATCGTGAAAGGCGATGTGACCCAGGGTGTGGCCGCCGCTGTCGATGACGTCGAACTTCGTCTCGCCCAGCGCGATCGTGTCGCCGCCGCGCAAGATCCGATCCAGCGGCGCGATGCGGGTCACCTCGGCCGGACCGGCAATGGTCGCGCCTGTGGCCTTTTTCAGGGCCTCGTTGCCGCCGGCGTGGTCGGGGTGCCAGTGGGTGTTGAGGATCAAGTCGAGGCTCCAGCCCAGCTTGTCGAGCTCGGCCTGGATCGCCGCGGCGTCCGGCGTGTCGATGGTCGCGACCTTGCCGGTCGCCTCATCGCGGATCAGGAAGCCGTAGTTGTCGGACAGGCACGGAAACTGGTGAACGGTCAGGGGCATGGCGCGCTTGCTCTATCGCGCCGAAGCCGGCGCGAATACAAGGATGGCCTCGGATCCTGGGAGACTCAATGCGCCGCGACGTGCTGGACTTGAGAGCCTTCTACGCCGCCCCCCTGGGGCGCGCGGCGCGGACCATGCTCACCCGCAAGGTCGAGGAGGCCTGGGGCGACACCCGCGATCTGGACGTGCTGGGGGTCGGCTACGCCACCCCGTTCCTGGACGCCGCCCGCGCTCGGGCCCGCCGCGTGGTCGCCGCCATGCCCGCCCAACAGGGCGTCGAGGTCTGGCCGAACGGCGGCCGCAACCAGGCCTGCCTGGTCGAAGAGACCGCCCTGCCGCTGCCCAACGCCATGTTCGACCGCGTCCTGGCCGTCCACGCCCTGGAGGAGGCCGACGACCCGGCCGCCCTGCTGGCCGAGATCGGCCGGGTCATGGCGCCCACGGGTCGGCTGATCGTGGCCGCCTCGTCGCGCGACGGCGTCTGGACCGGGGCTGAAACCACGCCGTTCGGCCATGGACGCCCGTACAGCCGCAGTCAGCTGGAAAGCCTGATCCGCGAGGCGGGCCTGGAACCGGCCGGCTGGACCCGCGCCTTGTATGTCCCGCCGTTCGGGGCCATGTCCGGATGGGCGGAGGGGTTCGAGCAGGTGGGCGCGCGCCTGTGGCCGCGGTTCGCCGGCGTGATCCTGATGGAGGCGATCAAGCAGACCTTCGCGGTCAAGCCGCGCGGCCATCGGGCGCGGGCGAGGGTCTTCGCGCCCGGCGTCCTGCTGCCTAGTCCGGCCGGACCGACACCCGCGCGCCACACTGAAGGGCGTCCGGCGCCTGTTCATCAGGCGCCAGGCCCTAGTGAAGTCTGATCTTACTTGGAGCGAAGCGTTCGGACGCCTAGCTTGGAGTCGTAACAACCGTTCGCTCCCGGGAGCCACGCCATGAAGATGATCGTCGCCGTGATTAAGCCGAGCCGCCTGGACGCGGTGCTCGAAGCGGTCACCGAGGCGGGGGCGTCGGGGCTGACGGTCACCGAGGTTCGCGGCTATGGCCGGCAGAAGGGCAAGACCGAGGTCTATCGCGGCGCCGAATACGAGGTGAAGCTGCTGCCCAAGGTGAAACTCGAGATCGCCGTGCCGACCGACGTGCTCGAGCCGGTCATCGAGGCCCTGCAGCGCACGGCCAACACCGGCAAGATCGGCGACGGCAAGGTCTTCGTCATGGATCTGGAACAGGCCCTGCGCATCCGCACCGGCGAACGCGACGCGGCCGCCATCGCAGGTTAAACAAGCGGAGCCATAGCCGCATCCGCGCGTTGTGGAAGTTCACGACGTTCGGGGCGACATGGATCCGGGTTCTTCCGTCTTCCAACCGGGATACAACTGCTGGCGGGTCGAGCCCGCCGATCGCGTGGCCCTGTTCATCGATAACGACGAGACGTTCGACGCGCTGAAGCCGTTGATCCTGTCGGCGCGCAAGTCGATCTGGATCCTGGCCTGGGTGTTCGACCCGCTGACGCGCCTGGATCCTGACCGGGTTCGCAAGAGCCGTGATCCCACCCACGCCGACCGCATTGGGCTGATCCTGCGGCGGCAGGCGGCGCTGAACCCGGCGTTGGACGTGCGGGTGCTGACCTGGGACATGCCGTTCCCGATCGCCGCCTCGCAGCTGTTCGGCCCGCATCGCGGCGCGGCCTTCTTCGCCGGCTCGCGGGTAAAGTACCGCCTGGACGCCACCCTGCCGGCCAGCGCCTGCCATCACCAGAAGGCGGTGATCATCGACGGCGTCACGGCCCTGATCAGCGGCGGCGACATCGGCGTCGATCGCTGGGACGACTGCCGGCACCTGGACAACAACCCGCTGCGCCGCCTGCCCACCGGCCGCCACTATCCGGCCCGCCACGAGGTCTCGATGCTGGTCGACGGCCGGGCGGGCGAGGCGATGGCCGATCTCTTCATGGACCGCTGGAAGTGTTCGGGCGGCGACCACATCGAACACCCCGAGCGCCCGGACGAGACGCCCTGGCCCGAGAACCTGTTTCCCGACCTGCGCCGCATGCCGGTCGCCATCGCTCGCACCTCCGCGGCCTGGCAGGGGCGGCCCGAGGTCACCGAGTGCATGCTGCTGCACCTGTCGGCGATCCGGCGGGCGCGGCGGCTGATCTATCTGGAGAACCAGTACCTGACCTCGCCGATCATCGTCGAAGCCCTGGCCGAGCGCCTGGCCGAGCCGGACGGTCCCGAGGTGGTGACCATCGGCCCGGCCCGCAGTCCCAGCTATTTCGACCAGATGACCATGGACAGCGCCCGCACGGCGGCGATCAACCGCCTGCGCGAATGCGACGTCCACAAGCGCTTCTCGGCCTTCTCGGCCCATACGCCCAAGGGCGCGCCGATCATCGTCCACTCCAAGGTGGCGATCATGGACGACTGGATGCTGCGGATCGGCAGCGCCAACCTCAACAACCGCTCGATCGGCCTGGACAGCGAGTGCGACCTGGCCTTCGAGGCCAAGTCAGACCTGGAGCGCGAGACGGTGCGCGCCTTCTTAGGAAGGCTGGTCGGCCACTTCATCGACCGTGACACCGAGACCGTGCTGGACGTGATGGAGCGGGAAGGAGGTCTCGCCGCCGCCATCAACGCGCTGGACGTGCGAGGCGGTCCGCCGCGGCGGCTACAGCCCGTGCCGACGCGCACGCTGACCGGGGTTCAGCAGTTCATCGCCGACTGGAGCCTGGGCGACGCCATCGCGCCGGACGACGCCTGGCGACCCTGGGGGCGGCGCAAGCGAATGAAGCGCGATATCGAACGGCTTACCCAGCCGCCGCCGATGCCGCCGGACCACCTTCAGAAGTGATCTCCAGCTCGACCACCAGCGGCAGGTGGTCGGAGGCCACGCGGGCCAGGGCCGTATAGGGCGAGCTGACGCCGCGCGTCTCCAGGCCCTTGGTCAGGAACACGTGGTCGATGCGCATGAACGGGAAGCTGGACGGGAAGGTCGCCGTCGCCGGGCGCGGCCAGGTCGGCGTCGGCGCCTGGGCGTCGCGCAAGGCGGTCCGCAGCATCCGATAGGTGGCCGAATAGGGCGTGGCGTTGAAATCGCCCAGCACCACGCCAGGGGCCAGCCACTTGTCGTCGCCCATCCAGTCGGGACCCAAGAGGGCGGCGGCCTGGCGCTTCTGCTCCTGAGGCACCAGGCCCAGGTGCGTGTTGATGATCTGGACCTTGGTCCCGCCGACCTCGACCTCGACCCACAGGGCGCCGCGCGGCTCCAGGCCCGGCACGCGGCGATAGAGCGGCAGACCCTTGGCCTTGATCCGGCGCTCGGGCAGGGCGGTCAGGATGGCGTCGCCATAGAGCTCCTCCTCGACCGTCATGGCCGGATGGAAGTGGAAGCTCATCTTCAGAAGTTCAGCCAGGCGATGGGCCTGGTCGACGCCCTTGGTCCGGGCGCGCAGGACGTCCAGCTCCTGCAGGGCGACGACGTCGGGCTTTTCGGCCGCGATCACCTCCGCCACACGCTCGACGTCGAGCTTGCGGTCGGTGCCCACGCAACGGTGGACATTGTAGGTCATGAGACGAAGCGTCTTCATCCGTCGAAGAGATCGCCCGAGACCGGCGGAGGTTCCCTAGAAGGGGCCGCGCCGTTGCGGCTGAGCATGAAGAGGCAGGTCTCGGTGCGCCAGTTCTCGACGGCGCTGACCGGGTTCATCGGCCGCGCCGCGCCTTGGCCGGCAAAGGCGGCGCTGGCGTCGACCCGCAGGTTCAGGTCCTCCGTCAGGGCCATGAAGTCAGCGAGTGTGCACAGGTGGATGTTCGGCGTCGACCACCAGGGCATCGGCAGGGCCTTGGTCTCTGGCATCCGGCCTCGGCTCAAGAGCGACCAGCGCACCCGCCAGTGGCCGAAGTTCGGGAACGAGACGATGGCCCGGTCGGCAATGCGCAGCAGCTCGTCGAGCACATGGCGCGGGTTGCGGGTGGCCTGCAGGGTCTGGGACAGCACGGCGTAGTCGAACGAGCGGTCGGGGAAATGGTCCAGGTCCTGGTCGGCGTCGCCCTGCACCACCGACAGGCCACGCGCCATGCAGGCCGCCACGCCCGACGCGCTGATCTCCAGCCCCCGACCGTCGACCTGCTTCTCTTGGGTCAGCAGGTCCAGCAGCGCGCCTTCGCCGCAGCCGACGTCCAGCACGCGCGAGCCGGGGCGCACCAGGCGCAGGATCTCGCGGAAGTCCTCACGGATAGCGATATCGGTCAAATCAGCCCCCGGTCGCGTTCGGCCGAGCTTAGGAAACCGGCCAGGGCCGCGTCCATCACCGGTTCGTCCAGCAGGAAGGCGTCGTGGCCCTTGTCGCTTTCGATCTCGGCGAAGGCGGCGCGTGCTCCCGCGGCGGTCAGGGCGCGCACCAGGTGGCGGCTCTCGGCGGTGGGATACAGCCAGTCGCTGGTGAAGCTGAGCACGCAGAATCGCACGTCACGGGCGGCGGTGAAGGCCTTGGCCAGCACCCCGCCGTGGCCGGCGGCGATGTCGAAATAGTCGGTGGCGCGGGTGATGTAGAGATAGCTGTTGGCGTCGAACCGGTCGACGAAGCTGGCCCCCTGATGGCGCAGATAACTCTCGACCTGGAAGTCGGCGTCGAAGCCCCAGGACAGGCCGTCGCGCTTCAGCTCGCGGCCGAACTTCCGCTGCAAGGCCGGTTCGGACAGATAGGTGATGTGGGCGGCCATCCGGGCGACGGCCAGGCCCTTTTCCGGGCGCACGCCGTGGTCGGCATAGGCTCCGCCGCGCCAGTCGGGATCGGCCATGATCGCCTGGCGCCCCACCTCGTGGAAGGCGATGTTCTGGGCCGAGTGCCGCGAGGCCGAGGCCAGCACCACGATGCTGAACACCCGCTCGGGATACTCCACCGCCCACTGCTGGGCCTGCATGCCGCCCATCGAGCCGCCGATGACCGCGAACAGGGTCTCGACCCCCAGGGCTTTGACCAGCATCGCCTGGGCGCGGACCATGTCGCCGATGGTGATGACTGGGAAGGTCAGGCCATAGGGCTTGCCGGTGGCGGGATTGATCGAGGCCGGGCCTGTCGAACCCATGCAGCCGCCGATGACGTTCGAGCAGATAATGAAGTGGCGCGCCGGATCCAGCGGCTTGCCGGGGCCGATCAACCGGGTCCACCAGCCGGGCTTGCCGGTCACCGGATGGGCCGAGGCGACATGCTGGTCGCCGGTCAGGGCGTGGCAGATCAGGACGGCGTTGGACTTGTCGACGTTCAGCTGGCCGTAGGTCTGGTAGCCGATCTCCAGGCCGTCCAGCACCGCGCCCGAATCGAGCCGCAGCGGTTCGTCGGCGGGAAACCGCCAAGTTCCTCCCGCAGCGGGCGTGACCAGATCGAGCGCAGTCATGTCGCCTTGGACCGCTAGACGCAGAAGGTGTCAACCGCGCGCTTCCTGCCGAGGCGACGGACGGCTATGGAGGACCCATGGAGCGACTGATCCTGATGCGCCACGGCAAGGCCGAGCGGCACGCCCAGACCGGCGGCGACTTCGAGCGCGCCCTGGCGCCCAGCGGGCGCGAGGATGCCGCGCGAATGGGCCAGGTGCTGGCGGGGCTGGCCTATGCGCCCGAACTGCTGCTGGTCTCGTCGGCCCGCCGCACGCGCGAGACCGCCGAGCAGGTGGCCACGAGCTTCCCGACGGCGAAGGTCGAGCATCTGCGTGACCTCTATCACGCCGACCCCGAAGAGATCGTCCAGGCGCTGGAGGATCACGGCGACGCGGTCGGTACGGTGATGGTGATCGGCCACAATCCGGGCATGCACGAAATGGCCCTGCGCCTGGCCCTGACGGGCGGTGCGTCGCCAATCCAGACCAACAAACTACGCAGCCGGTTTCCGACCTCGACCGTCGTGGTTTTCAACTGGGGGAGCGGTGGTCCGCCGGTCCTGGAACACGTGCTCTTCGCGAGCGAACACGGCGGAGCTGGCGGCGAATGACCCTGATCTACAAGATCCTGTCCCGCGCCGAGTGGGACGCCGCCAAGGCGGTCGGCCGGTTCGAAGGCTCGGCCGTCGATCACCAGGACGGCTTCATCCACCTGTCCGGCGCCGACCAGGCCCAGACGACCGCCTCGCTTTATTTCAAGGGGCGATCCGACCTCGTTCTGCTGGGCGTCGAGGCCGAGTCCCTAGGCGACGCGCTGAAGTGGGAGGCCTCACGCGGCGGGGCCCTGTTCCCGCACCTCTTCCGCCCGCTGCTGATCAGTGAAGTGGTGACCGAGGCCGATTTGCATCTGGACGCCGACGGCGTGCCGCAGTTGGGCGACCATCTCGCATGAGCTTCCACGATATCGCCGCCCGCGCGCTGCACGTCTTCGATCCCGAGGACGCGCACGGCTGGGCCATCCGGGGCCTGAAGTGGGGCCTGGGTCCGCGCGAGGGTGGGCCTGACGATCCGATCCTGGCGGTGAACCTGGCGGGCCTTGAGTTGCCCAATTGCGTGGGCCTGGCCGCCGGCTTCGACAAGAACGCCGAGGTTCCGGACGCCATGCTGGCCGCCGGCTTCGGCTTCGTGGAGGCGGGCACCGTCACGCCCCTGGCCCAGGCCGGCAATCCGCGCCCGCGCCTGTTCCGCCTGACCGAGGACCAGGCGGTGATCAACCGCATGGGCTTCAACAACGGCGGCCTCGAGCCGTTCGCTCGCAGCCTGTTGGCCCGTAAAAGCAAGGGCGGCGTCGTGGGCGCGAACATCGGCGCCAACAAGGACGCGACCGACCGCATCCAGGACTACGTCACCGGCCTGACCCGCCTATGGGGCCTGTCGGACTACTTTACGGCCAACATCTCCTCGCCCAACACGCCGGGCCTGCGCGCCCTGCAGACCAAGGCGGCGCTGGAGGAGCTGCTGGGCCGCCTGTCGGAGACGCGCGAGGCGCTGAAGGTCTCGTCGGGCGCGGACTATCCGATCTTCCTGAAGGTCGCGCCCGATCTGGAGGACGGCGAGGTCGAGGCCATTGTCGAGGCCGTGGTCGGCGCGGGCCTGGACGCCATCATCGTCAGCAACACCACCATCGCCCGCCCCGACACCCTGAAGTCGGCCTTCGCCGGCGAGAGCGGCGGCCTGTCGGGCGCGCCGCTGCTGGCCGCCTCCACCGAGGTGGTCAAGCGCTTCCACGCCGCCGCGGCCGGCCGCGTGGCCCTGATCGGCGCCGGCGGCATCGCCAGCGGCGCCGACGCCTATGCCAAGATCCGGGCCGGCGCGCGGGCCGTGCAGCTCTATTCGGCCCTGGTCTATGGCGGGCCGGGCTTGGTCACCCGCATCAAGCGCGACCTGGCCGCTCGCCTGCGCGCCGACGGCTTCACGGCGGTCGAGGACGCGGTCGGCGCCCCATGACACGGGAACGGGCGCTGACTCTGCTGCGCCGTTTCGGGCCGCTCGCGGTCATCGTGATCCTGTCCGTGGTCGCCTTCTTCAGCGGTTTGGCCGGCCACCTGTCGCTGGAGGAGCTGCGCCTGCGCGGAACCGAGCTGCAGGCCTTCGCCAGCGAGAAGCCCGTGCTGTGCGCGGCGATCTATCTGGCGATCTACGTCTGCTCGGTGGCGGTCTCGCTGCCGGGCGCCCTGATCCTGTCTTTGACCAGCGGCTTCCTGTTCGGCCCCCTGGGCGGAGCCCTGGCGGTCAGCGGCGCGACCGGCGGCTCGACCGTCACCTATCTCGTCTTCCGCACCGCCTTTGGCGACATGCTGCGCCGCAAGCCCGACGCCTTCCTGGCCCGCATGGCCGAGGGGCTGCGCGCGGACGCCTTCAACTATCTGCTGACCCTGCGCCTGATTCCGGCCTTTCCGCTGCTGGCGGTCAATGTCGCGGCGGGCGTGGCCAACATTCCGGTCCGCACCTTCATCCTGGCCTCTGTCCTGGGCATGATCCCGAGTTCGTTCGTCTATGCCGGCATTGGCGCGGGACTTGGTCATCTCTTCGCGCATGGAGGGCCTGTGACGTTGGAGACCCTCTTCTCGCCACGCATTTATCTTCCCATCATCGGCATGGGCGTTCTGGCCTTTCTGCCGCCGTTGTGGCGCCATTGGCGCAAGCGAGGCGCAGACGCGCCGTTGGACGAGAAGTAGCCGCCTCGGATGGTCGAAACGGTTTCGCCGTCGGAAACTGAGACCGCCCCGCCCCGGAAGCGTTTTCCGTGGCCCGGCGGCCTGTCGGCGCGCCTGCTGCTGTTCACCGCCATTGTCGTGGCCTTGGGCGGCCTGCTGATCGTGCCGCCGACCCTGGCGGCCTATGAGGAGCAGTGGCTGCTGGACCGCGTGAGGGCCGGCGAACTGGCCTCGACCATCGCCGAGTCCGATCCCGAGCTTCGGGTCAGCGACGCCGTCGCCAACCAGATGTTCGACCAGGCCGGGGCCGTCACCGTCGCCGTCCAGGCCGAGGGCGCACGACGCCTCGTCCTGCCGCCCAAGGAGCCGTTCAAGACGCCCTACCTTGTGGACCTGCGTCGCCAGAACCCCGGCTCGTGGCTGGCCGCGCCGTTCTTCACCCTGACCAGCCCCAAGGGCAGCATGGTCCGGGTGATGGCCGAGCCGCGCTTCCGCAAGGCCGAGTTCGTCGAGGTGGTGGTGCCCGACGCGCCGCTGAAGGCCGCGCTGGTCGAATATTTCTGGCGCCTGGCCGGCGTGACGATCTTCATCGCCGCCCTGGCGGGTCTGTTCGTCTACGCCTTCCTGAACATCTTCCTCGTGCGGCCCATGCAGCGCATCACCCGCGCCATGGAAGCCTTCCGCGGCGATCCCGGGGACCCCGAGGCGCGCATCGCCGTCTCCAAGCGCCGCGACGAGATCGGCCGCGCCGAGGCAGAACTGGATCGCATGCAGGCCGACCTGCTGGCCGCCCTGGCGTCCAAGGCCCGCCTGGCGGCCTTGGGCGAGGCGGTGGCCAAGATCAATCACGACCTGCGCAACATGCTGACCAGCGCCCAGATGGCCTCCGACCGCCTGGCCGCCCTGGGCGATCCCAAGGTGGCCCAGGCCCTGCCGCGTCTGGAGCGGGCCCTGGACCGCGCCATCACCCTGGCCTCGGACGTCATGGCCTATGGCAAGTCCAAGGAGCCCGAGCCGGTCACCCGGATCATTCCGCTGCGCCCGGCCTTGGAGATGGCCGCCGAGGACGCCGGCCTCACCGCCCAGGGCGTGGGCCTGGAGACCGTGATCGGCCCGCGCGAGCAGGTGCTGGCCGACCCCGACCAGTTGCACCGGATTCTCACAAACCTCTTCCGCAACGCCCGCGAGGCCATCGAGGGCGCGCCGGACCGGGGCGGCAAGGGCAAGGTCTTCGTCGAGCTGCGCCGCGCCGAAGGCTCGAGCATCCTGCGCCTGTCGGACGACGGCCCCGGCGTGCCCGAGCGCGCTCGCGCCAACCTGTTTCAGCCCTTCGTCGGCTCGGTGCGCCGTGGCGGCACGGGCCTGGGCCTGGCCATCGCCCGCGAGCTGGCTCAAGGTCACGGCGGGGATCTGGCGCTGGTCGAGACGGGGCCTGGCGGTTCGGTGTTCGACCTGACCCTGGCCGGCGTTCCCGATCCACTGCCGGAACCGGATGACAAGGCCGCCGACGCTTCGGCGACCTAGGAGGACGTGCGATGACGACGACCTGGACCATCGCTGTGAAGCTGGGCGCGTCTCCGAGCCTTGCGCCGATCCACGAGATCACCGTCGAGGCGCCCGACGCCCCGACCGCCTTGCGTCGCGTGGCGGCCATGGTCGCGGTGCAGGAGGCCTCTGACGCGGAGCTGCTGCTGGACGGCCAGGAAGAGGTCTTCTCCCGCGCCGAGGTCGAGGCGGGCCTGGAAGAGCACCAGGCCCACACCTGAGGCCTCTTACAGGCCCTTGGCGACGCCCTCGCGACGCGGATCCGCGCCGCCTTCCAGCACGCCGTTCGGACGCACGATCACGCCGTGCAGGCCCGAGGTCTCCAGCTGGCCGACCTTGACGTTGACGCCGCGCGCATTCAGCGCCGCCAGCATCTCCGGTCCGAACAGATCAGCGTCGCCAGAGAAGCTGTCGCCGCGCGCCACCACGTTCGGCAGCGACACGGCCTGCTGCATGTTCAGGCCCCAGTAGAACAGCCCGACCATGGCCTTGAGGTTATAGGACAGGATGGCGTTGCCGCCCGGCGAGCCCAGGGCCGCGACCAGCTTGCCCTTCTTGTCCAGCACGATCAGCGGGGCCATCGACGAGCGCGGCCGCTTGCCCGGCGCGATGGCGTTGGCGGCCGGCGCGCCATCCTTCTCCTTGGGCGAGAACGAGAAGTCGGTCAGCTGGTTGTTCAGGAAGAAGCCGCCGACCATCCGGCCGTTGCCGAACACGCTCTCGACCGTGGTGGTCATCGACACGACGTTGCCGGCGGTGTCGACCACCACCAGGTGCGTGGTGCCGCCCGGCTCCTTGGTCATGTCGATCCCGACCTTGGGCGCGCCCTTGGGGTGGCCGAACGGCGGAGCCTCGCCGGCCGTCGGCGTTATCAGCTTGGCGCGCTCGGCGACATATTTCGGGTCCAGCAGGCCGTCCACCGGCACGGTCACGAACGAGGGATCGCCGACATAACGGTCGCGGTCGGCGTACATGACCCGCTCGGCCTGGGCCAGCAGGGTCCAGGCCACCGGATCGGTCGGGCCGCGCTTGCCGATGTCGGTGTGCTCAAGCATCTGCAGCGCCTGGATCACCGCCAGGCCCGACGATTGCGGGTTGGGCACGCAGACGCTGTAGACCTTCCACGGCCGGCACAGGGCCGGGGCCGAGCGCGGCTGGTAAGCCTTGAGGTCTTGCAGGGTGATGCTGCTGGGCAGGTCGCCCTCGTGCAGGCGGTCGACGATGGCCTGGGCCAGCGGACCGTCCAGCAGGGCGGCGGGGCCCTCGGCGGCGATCTTGCGCACCGTTTCGGCATAGGCCGGGTTCTTCAGCACGTCGCCGGCCTGGTAGCGGGTCCCGTCCGGCTTGGTGAAGTACTTCACCGCGTCCGGCTGGCTGGCCTGGGGCGCGCGGCTGACGATCATGCCGGCCAGGCGCGGGCTGACGACAAAGCCGTCGTCGGCCAGTTTCTCGGCGTCCTTGAACAGGGTGTTCCAGGCAGCCTTGCCGTGTTCCTTCTGGGCCAGGGACAGCATGGCCACCGCGCCCGGCACGCCCGACGAGCGACCCGACAGCAGCGCCTTCACGAAGGGCAGGGGCTTGCCGTCCGGACCCAGGAACATGTCCGGCGAGGCGCCGGCGGGGGCTTTCTCGCGGCCGTCATAGGCCGTCACCTTGCCGGTCTTGGCGTCGTAGAACACCAGGAACGCACCGCCGCCCAGGCCCGAGCTCTGCGGCTCCACCAGGCCCAGCACCGCCTGGATGGCCACGGCCGCGTCCACGGCGCTGCCGCCGTCGCGCAGCACCCGCAGGCCCGCCTCGACCGCCAGCGGATTGGCGGCGGCGACCATGCCCTTGGCCGTGGTCGATTGCACGACCGGCTTCGGCGTCGGCATCGCCAGCGGGATCGACTCCGCGCAAGCGGCGATCGGGGCCAGGCTCAGGGAGATTGCGGAGGAAAGAGCGAGCAGGGTTGCGAGACGACGCATACGAATCCTCAGGCGACATAAAAAGGGCCGGCCTGCCCGCCGCCCTCGGAAGCGTCCATGGACACCAATAGAGCGGCGCTGTCACGCCAGATCATCTGGCGCCGGTCTTATTTGCCGATCGAAAACCCAAGCCGCACAAGGCTTCAGCGCCGATCGAACGTCGGTGCGCCAAACTTTTCGACATTATCCGTCAAACCGGGCTTGCGTCCCCCGAAAGCCTGGGCTATCTCCCCCGCCTCGCCGCAAGGCAGTGCGCGCCCGTAGCTCAGCTGGATAGAGCATCAGACTACGAATCTGAGGGTCGGACGTTCGAATCGTTCCGGGCGCGCCATTTTCTCCCAAGCCTTTAAATCGACCGCGACAGCGCCTTCGGGCGCTGGGCCTGGGTTCGTTCACGCTTCCTGACGTCTCCTATCCATTTGCGCCGCGAGGTTCGCCTCGCCGGGTGGCGCCTCGCTGTCCACAGGAGTTTGCGGAGCGATAGCTGAACCGTTCTATGCAATCTCTAATAGTCATGTACTGCTCGCTTTCTCAATCTCGGGGTGAGTTCCCACAAGCGGGTGGAGAGTGGCGATGTACGTGA
>NZ_JAGIBH010000026.1 GCF_017744445.1 Caulobacter sp. | reverse complement strand
TGCAGGACTGGCAGCTGGAAGGGGGGAGCGGCAACGACACCCTCAGCGGCGGCGCCGGTGACGACGTCATCATGGGCTGGGCAAATGACGACACCCTGTCGGGCGGCGCTGGGAACGATACGTTCATCGTCGGCCAAGGCGACGGGTTCGACGCGTTCAATGGCGGCGCCGGCTACGACGTGATCATGCCCAACTGGCACAGCGTCTACATCGGCATCAAATCGCTGACCGGCATTGAAGCCTTCTCGACGAACGGGTTCAGCAACATCAACCTGACCGGCACCACCGGCAACGACTCCCTGGACTTCACCAACGTGTCGATCCCGTGGACACCGCAGATCCTGGCCGGCACGGGCGACGACACGATCACGGGCACGACCGGCGTCGACAGCATCTTCGGCGAGGCCGGCAACGACACGCTGAATGGCGGGCTCGGGGCCGACACGCTGCAGGGCGGCGATGGCAATGACACCCTGAACGGCGGCGACGGCAATGACGTCATGCATGGCAACGCCGGCAGCGATACCCTCAATGGCGGGGCCGGCGACGACATCGTCTGGGTCGGCGGAACCGAGGGGCCAGACACCTTCGATGGCGGGACCGGCTACGACGTCATCAAGGCGGCGAGCTCTGGCGTGGTCATCGGCATCACCTCGATCGTCAATGTCGAGGAAATCTCGGCCACGGGCTATTCCAGCGTCAGCATCGCCGGCTCCACCGGCGTCGACAATCTCAACCTGAGCGCCGTCACGATCACCGGCGTCATCGCCATCAATGCCGGCGCGGGCGCCGACACGGTGACCGGCACGGCCGGCGATGACATCATCCGGGGGGACGCCGGCGCCGACACGCTGAACGGCGGGACCGGCAACGACACGCTGGAGGGCGGGGCCGACAACGACACCATCGACGGCGGCGCGGGCGCCGATCTGATCATGGGCGGTGACGGCGCCGACACCCTGAACGGCGGCGACGGCAACGACGTCCTGCACGGCAACCTCGGCAACGACACGTTGAACGGCGGGGCGGGCGACGACGTCTTCATGATCGGCGGAACCGAAGGCTCGGAGATTTTCGACGGCGGCGCCGGCTACGACATCATCAAGGCGGCCGGCGCCAACACCGTCATCGGCATCGCCTCGATCGTGAACGTCGAGGAGATCTCGGCCAACGGCTACGCCAACGTTAGCATCGCTGGCTCCACCGCCGCCGATACGATCAACTTGAGCACCGTCGCGACCTTGGCCGGCATCACCCTCGGCGGCGGGGCGGGCGACGACACGATCACGGGCGCGGCCAGCGACGACAAGATCAACGGCGACGCCGGGAACGACACCCTCAATGGCGGAGCCGGAAACGATACGCTGCAAGGTGGTGACGGCAACGACGTCCTGAACGGCGGCGACGGCAACGACATCCTGCACGGCAATCTGGGCAACGACGCATTCTATGGCGGCGCCGGCGACGACGTGTTCATGATCGGCGGGACCGAGGGCACGGAGACCTTCGACGGCGGGGCCGGCTACGATGTCATCAAGGCGGCGAGCGCCAACACCGTCATCGGCATGACCAGCATCGTCGGCGTCGAGGAGATCGCCAACAACGGCTACGCCAACGTGACCATCGTCGGCACGGCCAACGCCGACGCGCTGAACTTCAGCGGGGTCAAGATCGCGGCCGGGATCACCATCGACATGGGCGCCGGCAACGACACGATCATCGGATCGGCCGGCAACGATACGATCACCGCCGGCGCCGGCAATGACATCATCGGCGGCGGCGATGGGGACGACATCTTCCTGGTCGGCGTCAGCGCGGGCTCGGACGAGTACGAGGGCGGCGCGGGCTACGACACCATCAAGGCCACGGCCGCCAACACCCAGATCAGCATCAACTGGATGTGGGGCGTGATGGAGGAGATCACGGGCGGCGGCTTCTCGAACGTGACGATCTCCGGCGGCAACGGCGGCGCGGGCGTCGACACGCTGGACTTCACCAACACCAAGCTGACCGGCATCGCCGCCCTGGTCGGAGGGGCCGGCGACGATTGGATCAAGGGCTCGGCCGGGGCCGACGTCATCAAGGGCGACGCCGGCAACGACTCGCTGTTTGGCAACGCCGGCGATGACGTGATCGAGGGGGGCGCGGGCAACGACTGGATGGTCGGCGGCGACGGCGACGACGTGTTCCTGATCGGGTCCGGGGGCGGGATCGACGATTTTGACGCCGGCGCGGGCTACGACACGATCAAGGCCTCGGCGGCCAATGTCGTGATCACCATTGGTCCCTACAACCAGTTCTCGAGCGTGGAGGCCCTGTCCAGCGGCGGCTTCACGGGCGTCACGGTCGCCGGGACCTCCGGCGCTGACGACATGAACTTCAGCGGCTTTGTTACCACCGGCGGCATCAGCATCGGCGGCGGTGCGGGCAACGACACGATGACGGGCTCCATCGGTGTCGACATCCTGCGGGGCGACGCTGGGCTGGACTCGATCTCTGGCGGCGGCGGGGCCGACAATATCGACGGTGGCGCCGACGCGGACACGATCTCGGGCGGCGACGGCGACGACACCCTGCTGGGCAGCGCCGGCCTCGACCAGCTGTACGGCGACGCCGGTAGCGACACCATCGATGGCGGGGCGGACGCCGACACTATCGACGGCGGTGACGGCGCGGATACGATCATCGGCGGAGCCGGCAACGACATCCTCGCGGGCGGCGCGGGCGATGACGTCTTCCTGATCGGCGCCAGCGCCGGTTCGGACAGCTTCGACGGCGGCTCGGGCTACGACACCATCAAGGCCTCGGCCAACAACGTGGTCCTCAGCTTCTCCGCAATCAGCGGCATCGAGGCGTTCTCGAACGGTGGCTTCACCGGGGTCACGATCGCGGGCAGCGCGGGCAATGACGAGATGGACTTCCGCACCGTCCTGACCACCGGCGCGATGGCCATCGGCGGCGGGGCCGGCAACGACACGATCTGGGGCACCAACGACGTCGACACCCTCAGGGGCGACGCCGGCAACGACATCATCTACGGCTTGGGCGGCAACGACCAGATCGACGGCGGCACGGGCGCTGACACCCTGATCGGCGGTGATGGCGACGACACCTTCCTGGTGGGTGTCGACTCCACCGGCGGCGTCGACAATTTCGACGGCGGTGCGGGGATCGACACGATCCAGGCCACGGCCAACAACGTCTCGATGTACATCGGCGCCACGGGTGGGGTCGAGGTCATCTCCAGTGGTGGCTTCACCGGCGTGATCGTCGCCGGTTCCAGCGCCGCCGACACCATGGATCTTACCGGCAAGACGCTGATCGGCGTGGTCGTCAACGGCTTGGCCGGCAACGACATCATCACTGGCGGCAGCGGCGCGGACAATATCCGAGGCGGCGATGGCAACGACACGATCTACGGCGCCGGCGGCGACGACACCCTGAACGGCGACGCCGGGATCGACACGCTGGAAGGCGGCGACGGCAACGACATCCTGTTCGGCGGCACGGAGAACGACATCCTGATCGGCGGCGCTGGCGACGACGTCATGCTGATGGGCTACTCCACCGGCACCGACAGTTTCGACGGCGGCGCCGGTTTTGACGAGATCCGCGCCAATGGCGCCAGCGCCATGATCTACTTCTCGTCGCTGAGCAGCATCGAGAAGATCGGCGGCGGCGGTTTCGCCAACGTCGTGATCGGGCTGCAGTCGGCCAGCACCCTGGCCAACTGGGATTTCACCGACATCCAGCTGGAAGGCATCGCGCAGATCTCCGGCGGGCTGCAAAACGACATCATCGTTGGCAGCAAGGGCAATGACGTCATCTACGGCTACAACGGCTCGGACCAGCTGTTCGGCGGGCTGGGCGATGACACCTTCATCTATAGCGGCGTTCCCAGCGGCAACCCCTATACCGACACCGTCGATGGCGGCGACGGCTGGGACAAATTGCTGGCCGTCGCCGCCAACACCACGATCCTGGTGTCGTCGATGACGGGCATCGAAGAGATCTCGACTGGCGGGTTCTCGGGCGTGGTTCTGGGCGCCAACTGGATCACGAACGACACGATCGACCTGCGCAATGTCGTCGTCACCGGCAATCTGAGCGTCGACATGGCCGCCGGCGACGACACCTTCTATGGCACCTCGGGCGCGGACGTCGTCAACGGCGGGGTCGGCAACGACTATATCGATACTGGCGATGGCGATGACATCATCCAGGTCACCTTCAATAACGGCGTGGACATCGTCCACGGCGGCGCCGGCTACGATAAGATCGTGATGATGGGCGGCGGCGCCGTGCACATCCCCTTCAACTTCGATGGGATCGAAGAGGTCGTGGGATCGACCGTAGCGAGCGTGCAGATCGTCGGCACGGCCGGAGACGACTCGATCGATCTCCGCGGCGTCATCGTCAGACAGGTCCAGTACATCACTGGCGGCTACGGCGACGACACGATGCACGCCACCTACGGCAACGACTACCTGATGGGGGATCGTGGCTTCGATACGATCTATGGCGAGAGCGGCGATGACCTGTTCTGGTTCACGGCCTATGGCGACACCGACACCATCTATGGCGGCGACGGCTACGACACGCTGGCGGGCTGGAACGACGGCGTCGTGATCGCCGTCACCGGGCTCAACAGCATCGAGGCGATCTCGGGCCAGAACCACGCCAATGTCGGCCTGGCGTTCACCAACGACAGCGACAGCATCGATCTGACGGACATCGCCGTTTCCAGCATCGCCTATATCGACCTGAAGGGCGGCGACGACATCTTCGTGGGAACAGCCGCTTCCGACCGCGTCATCGGCGGCCTGGGCGCTGACAGGCTCACCGGCGCGGGCGGCGGCGACTTCTTCGATTACAACAGCGTGGGTGAAGCCGATGGGGACGTGATCACCGACTTCGTCCGCGGCGTGGACCGGATCGACCTTTCCACGATCGACGCCACGCCCAACTACGCCCAGACCGACGGCTTCGCCTGGATCGGGACGGGGGCCTTCACCAACTCCGCCGGCCAGCTGCGCTATTCGGTCACGGCCGAAGGCGTTGTCGTCTCGGGCGACATCACCGGTGACGGGGTGGCTGACTTCAACCTCACCCTGCTGGGTGTCACCACGCTGACCGTGAGTGACTTCTACGTCTGATCCGGCGGCAGAGGTTGACCGTCGCCAATTCGGTCAGGAGCCAAGCGTGCGGTTACGCTTTCTCGCGATTACGGCGGCGGCGCTAACAGTCCCGTGTGCCGCTGACCCTGGGCGGCGGTGTCGCGGATCTCGACGGTGACCGGGTGGCTTTGGCGGCCCAGCGTCAGGGCGCTGGCCCCAACCCGCGGAGACTTGAGCGGTCTTTTAACGCGTATTCGTCCCAGGGGAGGGGGCGGCGCGCGCGGTCTTTCGCTTGGCCTTGGCTTTCGCCGTTGTCGCCATGGATCGATGTTCCGGATGTGGAGGGGCTTCCCCAACCGCCCGCGACGGCGGCTGTTCCGGCGGCGATCAAACGATGGGTAGGCCCTCGGACGCGGCTGAGGGGGCCAGGAGAGCGCTATGTCGGTGCGCCGGCGCGCAGGCTCACCGCCAAGCCCGCGGGGTCCCAAGCGAAGGCGATCTGGCCATCGAGCTGGCGGGCGAGGTTGACCATCAGGCGAGAGCCAAAGCCCGACCGTTGCGGTGTCGTCACCGCCGGCCCGCCGTGCTCCTGCCACGATAGCGACCAGCCTTTTGGTTCGCTGGTCCAGCTCACGTCCACGCGGCCCTCGCGCACCGACAGCGCCCCGTACTTGGTGGCGTTGGTGGCCAGCTCGTGCAGGATCATCGACAGGGGCTGCAGGTGATCGGCGGGCAAGGCGACCTCGCCGCCGGAAAGGCGAACCCTGGCGCCGGCGCTGATCGCCGACGCGAGCTCGTCGCGGACGACGTCGGCGATCGTGCCGCCGCGCCATTGGCTCTTGGCCAGGGCAGACTGGGCTCTGGCCATCGCCTCGATGCGGCCAAGGATCGCCTGGCGGAAATCGTCCGGATCCCCGGCGTCGGTCAGGCGCACCACCGATTGGATGATGGCCAGCGAGTTGCGGGCCCGGTGGTCGACCTCGCGCATCAGAAGGTCGCGGGCGGCCTCGGCGTGCTTGCGCGCGGTGATGTCGATCGCGGTGCCGACGACCCGAAGGCAATGGCCTTCGGCGTCGAAGACCCCGCGCCCCTTGGCCGCGACCCAGCGCTCGACGCCGTCCTGGGCGCCGATCGTGCGGTACTCGACGTCGTAAAGCGCCTGGGTGGCCGGATCGGCCGCGGCCGCGTAGGCCTTGGCGGTGGCCTCCAGGTCGTCAGGGTGCAGGCCCGCGTAGAAGTCGTCCAGCGTGACGGGGGTGTCGGACGCGTGGCCAAACAAGGCCCGAACCCGAGCGTCCCAATAAAGCGCGCCGTCGCCCTTATCGACGTCCCACAGACCCACCTCGCCAAACTCGGTGGCGAGCCGCAGCCGCGTCTCGCTCCGCGCCAGCGCCCGCTCGGCCGCCATGCGCTTGGTCACGTCGGAGATCACCGCGTAGAGACCGATCACCGCGCCGTCCGCCCCGCGGCGAGGCACATAGTCGACCTGCACGTCTCGCAGGCCGCCGGCCGGATAGTCGATCCGGCTCTCGAACGTCACCCGCTCGCCGGCCAGCGCCGCCTCCAGGTGCGGCCGCACCGGTTCATAGGCCGCGCCGAGCACGTCCTCGACCCGTCGGCCTTGAAGCGCTTCGCGCGACTGGCCGAACCAAGCCTCGTAGGCGCGGTTGATGAAACGATAGCGCCGATCCTGGTCGACATAGGCGATCAGCAGCGGCGCGGCATCGGTGATCCGCCGCAGTTCGGCTTCGCTGTCGGCCAGCTCGGCCTGGGCGCCGACCCGCTCGACGAAGGCCCAGGAGCGTTCGGTGACCTCGCGCACCAGGGCCAGCTCGCGATCGCTCCACCGGTGGGGGCCCTTGTGGTGGACAGCCATCAAGGCCCGCAGGCGGCCATCGCGCACCAAGGGCATGCAGACGGTCGCGCCGATGCCGATGGCCTGGAAGGTGGCCGCCTCATGCGCGGCGATCTCGACAAGATTGTCGTTGATGACCAGGGGCAGGCCTTGAGTGAGGTTTTCGACGGCCATCTCGCCGAAGTCGGCGAGCCGGTAGCGGCCGACGATCGAGGTCGAGCCCGGCGCGGCCCAGTCGCCGCGGATGGTGAAGCCATCCTGGTCGGCGTCCATGTCGGCATAGGCGCAGATCGCCACGCCCATGTGCTCGCCGATCAGTTCGGCCGCGCGCGTCATCACCGCTTCGGCGCTGGGCAGAGACGAGGTGGCCCGGGTCAGCCGGTCGAGAAAGAGGAGCGTTTTCTCGCTCTCTTCCCGCGCGGCGCGTTCCTGGGCCGCCGAGGTGGTCTCGACACAGACGCACAGGACGCCGGGGATCTCGCCAGCCACCGGCACGGGGCTGTAGGAGAAGGTAAAGCACGCCGTCTGGGCCTGGCCATCGCGGCGCAGGACCACCGGCAGGTCTTCGTGGAAGGCGGCCTCGCCGGCGAACGCGGCCTCGATGATCGGCTCGATCGTGGCGCGGACCTCGGGCCAGACCGACCAAAACGGTTGGCAAAGCGCGCGAGGGTGCTTGTCGCCGAGGATCGGGCGATAGGCGTCGTTATAGATCAGGAGGCGATCGGGGCCCCAGACCAGGAACATCGGAAAGGCCGCGTTGAGCAGCACATCGACCTGCTGGCGCAAGGACGCGGGCCAATGGGCCGGCGGGCCCAAGGATGAACGGGCTGCCTCGGGAGCCTGCAGCAGGCCTGCCACCTCGCCGCGCGGCGGGACATTGGTGTCAATCAAGCTCATCAGGGGCGCAGATCCGACAAGGCCACGTCAGGGGTTCGGCCGACCTTGCATGCAGCCGCCCGCCCCGCAATCGCAACGTCAAAGCCAAGCTTCGGTTGCCACGCTTCGTCTTTTGATCGGTGGACGGTCGAGACCGCCCATAACAAGCGGCGCTGTCGGAACAGGTCGCCCTACCGGCGAGTTGGTTTTTCGTACACCGCAGGAGGAGATCGCCATGAACGATCAGACCAACGACCAGAGCCGCAAGCCCCAGCAGCAGGATCAGGGCGGCCAACAGCGCGCGCCGCAGCAGCAGAACGAGCAACGCGGCGATCGCGGCGCGGAGACGACGGGCGAGCGGATCGACACCGACGGCGATGGCCGCACCCGCGACCCCAACGACACGCGCCCGACCGACGATGGCGGCCGGGGCGAGCCGGTTCAGCGCTAAGGCTTTCGAAAGCGCTGACAAAAGGCCGGGCGTGAGCCCGGCCTTTTGCTCGTCTGGCGTCCTCGCCATCGGTGGCTGGACGCGGCGAACCCGGCCGTCGGACGGGGCGAGACCGCGCGCGCGCTGGCGCTCGCCCCTGACCCTTGAGGATGTGTCCGGGGGGAGCGGGACACCAAGGGCTATGGTGACGCTACAGGCCAAGGCTTGGCTTGTCGGTCGCCTAGGCCACCAAGGCGATCGGCCAGCCGTCTTCGCGCGCGCCTAAGCGCTCTGGTCTTGGAATGTGCTGATCACGGCGCTGATCAGGGCCTGGGCGGTGATCGGTTTGGCCACATGGTCATCGGCGCCCGCCGCCAGGGCCGACCGCCGGTGATCATCCAGCGCATTGGCCGACAACATCTTTATCGCCGTGCGGCCACGACCGCTCTCGCGTTCGAAGGCTCTGATGGCGCGAACCGCCGTCAGGCCGTCCATGACCGGCATCTGCATGTCCATGAGCACCAGATCGAAGGCGCCGACGCGGAAGGCGTCCAGCGCCTGCTGGCCATCGTCGACCACCGTCAGATCCGCGCCGATCTGATCGAGGATCAGTCGCACGACCTGCTGGTTGACGGGATTGTCCTCGGCCAGAAGGATGCTCATGGACACCGGCGCGTCGTCTGTCGCGTCGGGCGCCTGCGCCGGCGGCGCGGTGGGCGGCATGACCACATCGAGGAAGAAGCTGGCGCCGCGGCCTGGGGCGCCGGCCGCGCTGAGGTCGCCGCCCATCATCCGGGCCAGCGCGCGCGAGATCGACAGGCCAAGGCCAGCGCCGCCAAAGCGCCGCGTGGCGCTGGCGTCGGCCTGATGGAAGCGGTCGAACAAAAGCTCGCCCTCGTCAGCCGCAAAGCCAATGCCCGTATCGCGCACGACGATCCGCCAGCGACCGTCCGCGTCTGGTCCGGCGATCTCGACCTCGACGCCGCCGTGATCGGTGAACTTCAGGCCATTGGCGACCAGGTTCGAAAGCACCTGACGCAAACGGACGCTGTCGCCCAGCACCCAGGTTGGCTTGGACAGCGGGCCCATCGACAGGCTCAAGGCCTTCTCGGCCGCCAGCGGCGCGAAAAGATCCGCCAAATCGTCGACAAGGAGGGCCAGATCGAAGGGCTCGGGGGTGAGGCTAAGCTGGCCGGCCTCCATGCGCGAGACATCCAGCACGTCCGAGAGCAGTGTGTTGAGCGCCTTGCCGCTGCGTTCGATCAGCGAGACCATCGCCGACTGATCGGGCGACAGCGGTGTGCGCGCCAGGGCGCTGACGACGCCGAGCACTCCGTTCATCGGCGTGCGGATTTCGTGGCTCATATTGGCCAGGAAGTCCGACTTGGCCTGGCTGGCCCGCTCGGCGTTCTCGCGCGCGTGCTCCAACTCGGTGACATCCTGCGAGGCGATCAGAAGACCGGCGATGCGCCCGGCCGCGTCGCGCCACGGCGCGGCCGACCACTTGAACCATCGATTGGCGCCCAGAGAGGTCAGGTCCGAGCGGTTGACGCCCCGTTCCGAGGCGCCCGCCAGGACCCGCGCGAAGATCGAGGCCCAGCCTTGAGCCAGGCCGGGAAACACCTCATCGAGCGTGGCGCCCACGACCGCTTCGACGGGCCGGCCGTAGAGCTGGCTCCAGGTGCGGCTGACGCGCACGATGCGAAGATCCAGGTCCGTCATCAGCAGCGATATCGGGGCGTTGTCGACGAAGGCGTCGATCGTGGCCCGTGAGGCATGGGCTTCCATTTCGTCGGCGGCCAGGCCCGCGAGCGCGGTGAGGATCTGGTCGATCTTGGCGTCATAGGGACGAGGCGCCGGATCGATCACGCAGACCGTGCCGACGATGTAGCCAGAACTCAACCGTATCGGCGCGCCGGCATAGAAGCGGATGAACGGATCGCCCACGACCAGCCGGTTGTCGGCGAAACGCGGGTCCTGGCGGGCGTCTTCCACCCACAAGGTGTCGGACGCGCCCAGGGCGTGAGCGCAAAACGCGTCCTCGCGCGGCGTTTCCGTGTCGCTCAGGCCTTCGGCGGCCTTGAACCATTGCCGGTGTTCGTCAACCAGCGAGACGACGGCCATCTGGGTATTGCATGCGGCCTTGGCCAGTTGGGCGATCCGATCGAACCGAGGCTCGCGCGGCGTGTCGAGAATAGCCAATTGGCGCAGAGCCAAAAGACGCTCGGTCTCATCGCCGCGATTGACCAGTTTGCTCACGCGGTCCCCTCCAAGCGCCGTCTACCGAAACACGGCGCTCGCCTGTTGGTTCTCGTCAAAGAACATCGCGCGTCAAAAGAGAGTTCAAGCGCCGGGCGCGCCCCGCGGCTCGAAATGGGGTCGATGTCATGGTTGGGATGCGACGACACGGCGTGAGCCGACGATGAACCCTGTGAAAACCCAGGGCTTGGCGGGCGCTTCCGCGGGCTCGGTTTGGCGTCAACGCGCGATCGGATCCGGGCGCCGGCCAGCGGGGCTTGCGCGCCCGGCCTGACGCGGCCTTGACCTCTAGGCCTCCGCCGGGCCGAAGTCGGACGGCCGCCGGCGCGGGCCGGCGTGGTCCTGTTCGAGCGCTTGGGCCACCCGGTCGAGCAATTCGGCTTTGCGGTAGGGCTTGCCGATGACGTCCAGCTGCTGGCGCGCCGGGCCCTGGACGATCAAGTCCTCGTTGTAGCCGGTGGTCAGGAGCACGGGCAGGTCGGGGCGGATCGCCTTGACCTGCTCGGCCAGGGAAATGCCGTTGAGGCCGCCGGGCATGACGATGTCGCTAAACAGCAGGTCGAAGACCTCGGGCGAGCCTTGGAAGCGCGCCAAGCCTTCGTCGCCGGACGAGGCGGTCACGACCTGGTAGCCGGCGCTCGTCAGGATTTCCTGGGCCAGCGCCTGGACCTCGGGGCTGTCCTCCACCAGCAGGATGCGCGCGCCGTGCTGCATCGGCGCCTCCGGCGGCGCCAGCGGCGCCAGCGGCGCGGCGGCCGGCGGCCATTGCGATTTTTCCACCCCTTGCGCGACCGGGAAGAGCATCCTGATCGTCGTGCCCTGGCCCGGCGCGCTCTCGATCTCGAGGCGGCCGCGCGACTGCTGCACGAAGCCATGGGCCATGGCCAGGCCCAGCCCCGTGCCCTTGCCGACCCCCTTGGTGGTGAAGAAGGGCTCGGTGGCCCGCTCGATGACATGCGCAGCCATCCCCGCGCCGTCGTCGCGCACCTCGACCACGACATAGTCGCCGCTCGGCAGCTGACGCGCCTCTGCGTCGCCGTTGAGATGGACCGCGCGCGTTGCGATGGTGACCAGGCCCTCGCCGGACATGGCGTCGCGCGCGTTGATGACGATGTTGAGCAGCGCCATCTCGAAGTGATCGGGGTCGAGCAGCACGGCCGGCAGGCGCCGGCGCAGGTTCATCTGCAGGTCGATCTTCTGGCCAAGCGTGGTCTCGATCAGTTCGCCAAAATCGCCGATCAGCGCCGTCAGGTCCACGGCCAGGGGCTCGAGCCGGGTCTTGCGCGCGAAGGCCAGGAGCTGGCGGGTCAGTTTGGCGCCGCGCTCGGCCGCCGAACGGGCCGCCTCGATGTAGCGCAGGCTGCGGTCGTCGAGCGGACGCGAGGCCAAGAGCTCGAGATTGCCGTTCACGACCTGGAGCAGGTTGTTGAAGTCGTGCGCCAGGCCCGCCGTCAGCTGGCCGATGGCCTCCATCTTCTGCGACTGGCGGAACGCCTGCTCGCTGTCACGACGGCGGCTGACGTCCAGCTGGCTGGCGAAGAAATAGAGGAGCGCGCCGCTGGTGTCGTAGACGGGACCGATGAAGACCGCGTTCCAGAATGGGGTTCCGTCGCGCTTATAGTTGAGGATCTCCACCGACACGGCCTCGATGCGCGCCACCGCGTCGCGGATTTCGGCCACCGTGTCGCGATCGGTCTTGGGTCCCTGCAGGAAGCGGCAGTTTCGCCCGACGATCTCGGCCTGCTCGTAGCCGGTCAGGTCCAGGAAGGCCTTGTTGGCGAAGACGATCGGGTTGTCGGCGAGATTGGGGTCGGTAAGGATCATCGGCATGCGCGTCATCTCGACGGCGGCGAAGAACACCCCGCCGCGGGCATTGAGATCCGGCTCGGTGATCGTGCTTTCGCGCCAATGGCGACGGCCAGGAGCCCCCAAGGGTTCGACAGGACCGTCGTCGAGCGCGTGACCGGCGGGCACGCCGCGGCTTTGGCCGCCGCCCTCGATGTCCTCCGCGCTGGCCTGGATCTTGTCGGAGGCGCCGTCGTCGTCGTGCAAGTTCGTCTCCGCCCATGGAATCGTGCGCAGGGGCTGCAACGCGCGTGCGAGACAACGGTTTCGCGCCAAGGGTGCGCCCCTGCGCGCGAGCTGGAGATTTGTCTGGCGGGAAGCAGAAGACCTCGTGGCTGACGGTTCCGCGCGCCGCGCTCGCCCGGGCGATCTTACCAGCGAAGGTCTCGCCAACCCGCACCGTCGGGGCTGCGTGATGAAGCCATCCTGATCGGGACTTTGGGGGGCAAGCGGAACAGCGAGGGACGGGCGACGTTGACCGCCCATGGCCGCCACCGGACCCCGCAACAGCTCCGCCACCGTTGTCTACGCCGCCCTGGCGGGGAACCTGGCCATCGCCGTGACCAAGTTCGTCGCCTTCGCGCTGACCGGGTCGTCGGCCATGCTCACCGAGGCGATCCACTCGGCCGTCGACACCGGCAACCAAGGCCTCCTGCTCCTGGGCCTCAAGCGTTCGGCACGGCCACCCAGCCAGACCCACCCGTTCGGCTACGGCATGGAGCTCTACTTCTGGGCCTTCGTCGTGGCCTTGCTGATCTTCGCCTTGGGCGGCGCTTTCTCGCTCTACGAGGGCTGGTTGAAGTTCCGCAGGCCCGAGCCGATCGACCATGCCTGGATCAATTTCCTGGTCATCGGACTGGCGGCGCTGTTCGAGGGCGGCTCGTTCCTGGTGGCCTGGAGGGCATTCAAGATCTCGCGCGGCGACACCTCGTTCCTGACCGCGCTTCGTCGCAGCAAGGATCCGTCGGTGTTCGCCGTCCTCCTCGAGGACGGCGCGGCCCTGATCGGCCTGGCCTTGGCGGGGCTTGGCGTGACCGGATCGGTGCTGGGCCTGGCCTGGGCCGATGGCGCGGCGTCCATGGCCATCGGCGCGCTCCTGGTGCTGGTGGCGATGTTCCTGGCCAACGAAACCCGAAGCCTGCTGACCGGGGAGGCGGCCTCGCCGCGGATCGTCGCGGCGGTGAATGCGGTGCTGAGCGCCGATCCTCGCGTCGAGACCGTGATCGAAGTGCTCTCCATGCATCTTGGCCCACAAGAGATCCTGCTCGGCGTGACGCTCGACTTCCAGGACGCCTTGACCGCCGGTGAGCTGGAGGCCGCGGCCGATGATTTCGCGGGCGCCATCCGCGCGGTCGACCCGCGCATCACCCGCGTCTTCATCCGCTCGGGCCGGGCCCGTCAGGCCTACGCCCGGCCGTTGTCAAGCTAAAGGGCGCTAGCGGGTCCGCCGGGGGAGGGACGGCCGTTCCCACACCGGCTTGGGGCTCTGGCTCCGGGCGCGTTGCTGCAGAGGAGCCCCGTATCGATGTCGCGCGCCTGGCCGCCGCTGACAGCGGTCGGCGGCATCCCCGGTGGATCATGGTCGGACTGGCGCCGAGGCGGAAAGGACGAGATCGCCGCCTATTGTGAACGCCTCGTCGGCGACTGGGGCTGGCCATGGCCCGCGACACAACGCCGAACAGCGAGGTTTCGCCGGCGAGACCGCCGCCGACGCGGTTTACGCCCTTTGGAGGTTCAGGCGCGCGGCAAGACCATGACCAGGGCCCACGCCGCCGCCGCGGCCAGCAAGGCGGCGGTGAACAGGCCAGCCCAACCGGCGGGGGTCAGGAGGCGGGCGGTCGGACGAAGGCGGTGGGGCATTTGGCCAACCTAGAGCACAGGCAAGCGGGGCGCTAGGCGTCGCCGCGCGGCCCGGTCTTGGCAAGGCTGGCGAACCACGCGCCATAGAGGGTGTTGGCGACCATGTGGCGGTTGAGGTCGGGGGCGCCGTCGTCCCACCACACCGGACCGCGCTCGCCCAAGCCGACCTTGGCGGCCTGGACCTTGGCGCGGGCGGCGGCCAGAACGTCGCCGTCGCCGCTGGCCAGGGCGGCGCGGACCGCGCGGCGCGCATCCATCAGGGCGTTGACCAGGGCTTGCCGCCGCCGCGGCGCAAGGCTTGGGTTACCGCGCCGCCAGAGCCGGCCGCGTACGACGAGATAACGGCCATCCGGCGTGATCGGAGCGGGCGGTTTCATCGGTCGAGCACGATCCAGGCCGGAGCATGGTCGCTGGCGCCGTCGAGGTCGCGCACCCAGCGGTCGACCCCGGCGTCGGCCAGTTGCTCGGCAAGGTCTGGCGACAGCAGGAGGTGGTCGATCCGCAAGCCCTTGTCCCGGGGCCAGCGCTGGCGAAGATACGACCAGAAGGTCCAGAGCGGGCCGTCGGGATGGACCGCGCGCAGGGCGTCGGTCCATCCCTGGTCGAGGAGCTGCTGGAAGGCGGCGCGACTTTCGGGCCGCAGCAGGGCGTTTGCGGCATAGGAATGGTTTGCGTAAAGGTCGGCGTCGGTGGGCACGACATTATAGTCGCCGGCCAGCACGATCGGATGGCCGCTGTCGATCAGGCTTTGCGCATGGGCCAGGAAGCGCGCCAACCAGGCGAGCTTGTAGTCGAACTTGGGCCCGGGCGCCGGGTTGCCGTTGGGCAGATAGAGGCAGCCAACCAGCACCCCGTTCACCGCCGCCTCGATATAGCGCGCCTGGGTCTTGTCCGGTTCGCCAGGCAGGGCGGTGCGGGTCACCACCGGGGTCATGCCGCGCGCCAGGATCGCCACCCCGTTCCAGGTCCGCTGGCCGCGCCAGACCGCCTCATAGCCAATCCCCGCCAAGACCGCTCGCGGGAAGGCGCCCTGATCGGCTTTCAGCTCCTGCAGGCAGACGACGTCGGGCTGTTGGGCCTCCAGCCAGGCGGTCAGGACCGGGAGGCGCGAGACGATGTTGTTGATGTTGAAGGTGGCGATGCGCACGGCGGCGCTAGTCGGCCGCGCCGCGCGCCGAGGTCAGCCGCAAGGCCACCGCCTCGCTGTTGGGGCCAACGGCAATGACGGTGTTGCGCACAGCTTCGACATCGACGCCCAACCGCTGGGCCCAGCGCTCCAGGCAGGCGGCGTCCTCGACATCGATGTGTTCGACCTGGCCGGGTTCGTCAAAAGGTGTCAGCGGCATCGATGTCCTCCTGCCTGCAAAACCGCCGTTTTCGCCCAGCGTTCCCAGGCGTGTCGCGGGAACGGTTTGGCCGAGTCGCGGATTCGCTTTGCAAACCAAGGAGGCTTCCAACATGTCCGACCGCGAATTGATCGAGCCTAATCCCGGCGACAAACGTTATGTGCGCCGCGACGACAAAGGCCACTTCACCGAAGAAGTCGACGTCGGCAAATCCTCGGCCGCGGACCAGCGCCGCCACTCGGCCCACGACCCCGGGCGTGGCCAGGGCGACAAAGGCGACCGCCAGAAGACTTAAGACGCCGATGCCCTCGGCGGTGATCAAGGCCTTCGCCTATGACGCGGGCGAGGCCGTCCTGACCATCACCTTCACCAGCGGGCGCGCCTATGCCTACCAACGCGTGCCCGCAGACGTCGCCGAAGGCCTGCGCCTGGCCTTCGCCAAGGGCGAGTATTTCAACGGCAAGATCCGCGACCGCTTCGTGGCCCAGCCCGTGGTCCTTTCCGTGGCTCAGCCCGACTCCGAGCCTCGCCTGTTCTAGGCGCGGCGTGTCGGCGTACCGCCTGGCGATCCGGCGCTTAGCCCCCATATTCATGTCATGCCCAAAGACAACGCGGCCCTGGCGGCCGACCCCCGCCTTGTCGCGGCGGAAGACGACCTGCGCGTCGGCGCCGAGATCATCGACCTGGACGAGGTCGCCCAGCGCCGCGAACGCCTGCTGGCCTATGCTGAGATCTCGCGTCCGGTCATCGTCTACCGCTTCGACCTGCCGCCCGGCGCGAGCGTCCCGGCCCTGGGACCGGGCGGCGACCTGCGCGACGCCCGCGCTCAGCTGGACCTAATCGTCGGCCTGACGGGCGGAGCGGTCGCCAAAACTCCGGGCGGTCTGGCCGCGCGCATCCCCGTCGTCCTGGCCGGCAAGTTCGAGGCCCTGGCCGGCCCGCTGGTCGCCGCCTATCTCGTCGCCCTCGACCTGGGCGAGGCGCTCACGAAGCCGTCTGCGGCGCGAACGTCAGCCTGACCTGGGTTCCCGGGCCGTCCAGGCGCTCCAGGCGCGCGCCCAGCTGCTGGGCCAGGGCGCGAACCAGCCGCGTGCCGCCGCCGACCCGGCTGGTCCGCGGCGAAAAGCCGATCCCGTCGTCGCCGACCAACAGCTCCAAGGCGCCGTCCTTGGCGGTGAACCGCACCGTGATGACGCCCCGCCGGTCGCCGGGGAAGGCGTACTTCAAGGCGTTCTCGACCAGTTCGTTGATGATCAGGCCCAGCGGCACGGCCTGGTGGGCGCAGATCTTGGCCGGGTCGGCGCGGGCGGTCAGGGTGATGGGGCGCTGGCCGATCACCCCGCCGCGCAGGTCCGCGCACAGAGAGTCGATGAACTCGCCCGCGCAGACGGCGCTGGTCGCGTCCGACAGGTGCAGGTTCTCATAGAGCTTGCCCAGCACGTGGATGCGATCGATCGCGGCGGTCATCGCTTGGCGCGCGGCCGGGTCGGCGATGTCGCGGAAGGACAGGTGCAGGAGCCCGTTGACCGAGGTCAGGTGGTTCTTGACCCGGTGGTTGATGTCGACCAGCAACAGCTTGTTGAGCTCATCGGCCTTGGCCAGCTCTGCGCTTGTCGCGGCCAGGCGCGTGGCCAGGGTGCGCAACGCCTCGATGCTCAAGGCCAGGAACAGCCCCACCACGACATAGAGCGCTAGCGGCAGGGCGTTGTTCGCATTCGGCAGGGCGAAGGATCGGGCCGGGGGCACGAAGAAGTACCAGGCCAGCACCGCGCTGAGGATCACGGAAAAGACGCCCGTACCACGGTCGAGCAGGACCGAGATCAGGATGATCGCCGGAAAAAACAGCAGGAACGGGTAGCCGCCCATGGCCTGGCCCATTCCGGCGCGCAGGCCAAAAAACGCCAGGACGACGGCGCAGGCCGCCACATAGCGCACGGCGACGGGCGTGCGGCGCAACGGATCGGACCAGCGAAGGATGAGCTCTGGCTTCACGTCAACTAAAGTCCCGCCTGGCTTGACTGTTCCCAACGTCGCCCGCGCGGGCGACGGCCGGGCGTCCTTTGCGGCGGCAGAACGGATGGGCCCAAGTGGCGTTGTCTCTTGGCGAGCCTCATTGGAGAGACACCCATGACCCCTGGCAAGGATCCTCAAACCCGCGATGGACTGGGCGGCGTCCACAACGCCACCGCGCCGCGCGCGCCCGTGCCCGCCTATCCGCCGGGCGCCGCGCCCGCGCCCGCCGCGGTGGGTCCGATCCCTGGACGCGATGCGGCGATGGTCGAAGACCGCGATCAGGTCGGCAAGGTCGTCCACACCGCGCCCGATCCGGCCGCGGCGCCATCGGACGCCAGGATCGCGCCGGAACAGCCATCGGCCTGGGCGGCCGAAAAGCCTCGGGACTGAGCGCAGAGGGCGGCCCCGAGGGCGACGACGTCGTGGTCGTGACCGGTCTTGGCCGCGTCCCAGGTCGTGTCGCCGTGGGAAACGGCGATGTCGCCGCCCTCGAAGAAGGCTGTCTCTAAGACGACTGTAGGGCCAAGGCCCGGCGGCTCATCGCGGCGCGCACGCGCGCCGGTCCGCAAATCCAAGCGGACAAGGCTCTGTCGGACCCCGCAAAGTCTTGGCGAGGACCAAAGCCAACCTTAAGCGTCGCCGACGACAGGGTCGCCAAACTTGGCGATGCCCGCGACGGCTGTGGAGGCTAGGGCCGAAGGGTTGGGCGCGACGGCGGCGCGCCGCGACACGGCAAAGGCGCGGAGCCGTGGGCCGGGGCGGCCTGTCGGCTCGCGCCGCGGACGCCCCGCAAATCCTGATTGGCCTGGCCAGCGCCGCCGATGGACGGCGCTGACCGCTTTTCCCGCTGGCGCTCTCGGTCGGCCTTTTCACGTTCGGGGGCGGCGGTCATAGGCTCCTGGCGTGCGCGCTAGTCCTCGTGCGGCGCGGCCAGGGCCGCCAGGCGCTGGGCTGGCGCGTCCTGGATCGCGCCCCACAGACGCGCGATCAGCACGGCCTGGTAGGCGCTGGCCTGGCGTGGCGCGGAGCCGTGCTCCAAAGCGTCGGCGAGCGCCCGGCGCACGGCCTCATCGGCGCTGGTCTCAAGAGCGATGGTCTTGTCGAGCGCGATAGCCGCATGCGCCGCGCGCCGCACCAGGCCTTCGGGCGCTCCCGAGGCGGCGGCCCCCATCCACGTCTCGCCGGCAAACCGCCCGACCTTGAACCGCAAGGCCAGGACCCCGCGCCGCGCGATGGCGCGCCAGTAGTCGATCGGAGCGTCAGGATCAGGCAGGGGCGGCCTCATCACGAGTCAACGCCTGAACGCCGGCGAAGGTCTTAAGCGCGGCTAGCGGGCGATCGCCTGTTCCTTGGCCGCCCGTTGGCTCATCCGGGCAAGCCGGGCCTGGAAGCCGGCGAAATCGGCCCGCTGGGCCACCAGGGGGCGCAAGGCCGCGGCCAGCGGCGGCGCCAGGGCCGGGGTCTCTTCGGCCAGGCGCGTGGCCACAGCCACGATCATCCGCAGATCGGGGGCCAGGAGGCGGCGGTGCTGGTCCTCCAGCCGCCAGTACCAGCGCCGATCGCTGTCTTTGGGAAACTCGGCCATGGCCTTTTCGCAATCGAGGATCAGCGACGCCAGGCGCTGGTCGACGCCGATGGTCCGCGCGCACAGGCGAAAATGATGCTCGAGCATGGCGTCCCCCTGAACCGACGACGTCACCGATCAGCCCGTCCCGCCTTGATCCGCACCAAAAATCCGTTGGCGCCGACGCGGCGAGCGCCTCGCCCATGGGCGGCGGGTCGATAAGGCGCAAATCCAGTGTCGGGCGAGTGGGGCGCAAGGGCGATGGCGTCCTTCCAGGGCGCGCGCGGCCAGGTCTCGACCCCTTGCCGCTGCGCAGCAATATCGCCATGGCCTTTCTTGTGATCGGACGCGACCACGGCGTTGGCTGCGGTGTTCAGACCGTCGAACTTCTCCATCGCCTCCTGGCCGGCCTTGATGGCCTCGACGCAGGCCCGCGGCGGTCAATGTGCCGGCGAGATCGGCGAAGGCTCTGGCCGGCGAAAAACCCGGCGGGCCTGAGCGCGTGCGTCAGGTCGTGGGCCTTGGCGGCCGAGGATGCGTAAGGGTCCGCCGCGCGGGCGCTTGACCAAGCCAAGGACCGCCGCGGCGGGGGGCGGCGTGCGCCGATCAGGCGGCCGGCCGCAGCCAGACCCGCGCGTGCCACCAGCCGCGCGGCGCGCAGTGCGGATCGCCCAGCCCGTCGACGAACATCTCGACATGCTGCGCGCGCGGATGGGCGGTGAGCGCCGCGCAAGGCGCGCCTTGGCCGTGCAGTTCGACGTCGGCAGGCCGGGCCGGGGCCTCGTCCTCGAGCGGCGGCTCCTCGACATCGCCCGCCTCGAGCCAGACGACGAGTCCGCCGTCGGGCGTCGGCGTGACATGGCGCACGAAGGCCAGGTCGTCGAGATAGGTCGGCTCGCCGCTAAGGCCGTCAAGTTCCACAGGCCTCAGCGACAAGGCGGTCGCGGGATGAGCGGGCTTCATGAGAACAAACATAGAACATTGCCGCCGGGATGGCGAGTCTTCACGGTGTCGCGGCGCGTCAACGCAGCTGGCTGTCCTTGCTGCCGCGGCGGTTGATGCCGCCGATCACGTGGCGCTTGTCCCGATCCGACTGGCAGGCGACGCAGGTGCGCACCCCCGGCAGGGCTTGGCGGCGGGCCAGCCCGATGTCCTCGCCGCATGCGTCGCACGTCAACGCGCCGTCGCCGCTGGGCAGACGCGCGCGGGCATGCAGGACGCCGTCGATCACCGTATCTTCAATCTGGTCCAGAACGCCCCCGTCATGGGTCCAGCCACCGGCCATGAATGTCTTGAACTCCCAAGTGTTGTCGGACCCTTAGATGGGAACCCTTCATCCTGGCCGCCACGCCGCGCGGCTCGGCGATTTGTCGCGGGGAGACCTAGATCACCGCCCGGATCAGGCCCAGCGACCTGGCCTCCTCGGCCTCGGTGTACCCGTTGGACGACGCCCGCTCGAGCACGGTGACCATGTCCGCCGACGCGCCGGCGATCAGGTTGGCGAAGCCTTCGTTCTGGATGACGATCGGGTGCTCGATCTCGTGCAGCACCGCCTTGACCGAGGCGACGCAGGCGGTCAGCGGGCCGTTTAGCTCCAGGGTCTTGTTGAGCTTGCGTTCGTGGATCATCAGCCGCGCGCCGCGCGTCAGGTAGCGGTTGGCTGTGGCGAAGAAGCTCATGACGGCGGCCACCATCCGAATAGATCGCCGCCTTGCCCAGGAACACCAACCGGCGCTGTGGCGTCAGCTCGCTATGGAAGCACACATCCTCGCCCATCATCGGGGCCACGTCCGGATCGCCGCCCATGATCTTTCGTTCTTGGCGCGTCATCCGCGGATCGCCGCCTGGCGCGCGTCCATCGCCCTCAACGCGCGCGGGCCGGGCGCGGCCCGCACCGTCGAGGTATGGATGAAGCCGCACGCCGCGCTGACCCCGATCGCTTGAGCTTAAGCGATCTGATCCATCCGGCACTGCTCTGGCGCCTTGTCGGGGCGAAACCGGATCAGTCGCGTGCCGTGCCGGAACCGTCCGCCCGAGACGTGGTCGAACGACACCTCGACCACGATCTTGGGCTTGAGCGGCGTCCATTGGCTCGACCGGTCATGGGACCAGCGGCTGGGACCGCCGGGCGCATCGCCCGTAAAGCCCGCGCCGCCGGCCAGGGCCTCCAGGCGCCGGGTCAGTTCGGCGCGGTCGACGCCTTTGAGGCCGGCGGTGTGGCCAACATGGTCAAGCCGCCCGGCTGCGTCGTAAAGGCCCAGGAGCAGCGAGGCGACAAGGTCGCTGTCCTTGCCATAGCGAAACCCGCCCACCACGCAGTCGGCCGTGCGCTGGCGCTTGACCTTCACCATCGCTCGCTCGCCCTCGGCGTAAGGTCCGTCCAGACGCTTGGCCACGATCCCTTCGAGCTTGCCCTCGTCCAGCCAGGCCTGTGCCTGATCGCGGCTCGACGTTCCCGACGTCAAGGTAAGATCGGCGCTGTCATGCCCCTTGAGGAACGCCGCCAGCGCCGCGTGGCGCTCGGCTAAGGGGCAGGGCCGCAGGTCCTGGCCGCTGGGGTCCTGGAGCATGTCGAACAGCGCCAGGACGGCGGGCGTGTCTTGCGCCAGGCGGTTGATGCGGCTCTGGGCCGGATGCAGCCGCAGCTGCAGGGCCTCGAACGAAAAGCCCCCCTCGACCGGGATCAAGAGCTCGCCGTCGATCGCGAAACTCTTGCGCGGCAGGGCGGCCAGGCGCGCCACCACCTCGGGAAAATAGCGGGTCAGCGGTCTGCCGGACTTGGCCTGCAAGATCACGGTCGCGCCCTGGCGGAACGCCAAGCATCGAAAGCCGTCCCACTTGGGCTCGAACCACCAACCCGCGTCCGTGGGCAGGGCTGGCGCGGCGCGCGCCTCCATCGCCTGGGCCGCGACCAAGGTGAGCTTGCCCATCAGGTCTGGCGCTTGCCTTCCGCCGGATCGCCGGCCGGCCCCAAGCGCCCATCGGTGGGCGAGGCCGGGATCTTGCCGGGCGGGGGCGGCGCGGCCGTCCGAGGGGGAGCAGGGGTCTTGTCAGGCTTGGTCATGGAAGATCCTTTCGCGCGCCTTGCCGAGCGTCCGCGGTCGCCGCCGGTTCCGCGCCGGCCGGCCCGCCACTGGCGCCGCCGCGCCAAAAGACCTGACCATCGGGGCCGCGCACGCTGATCGTCAAGGTCATGGCCGCCGCTTGGGAAAGGGCGTGGTCGCGCAGGATCTCCGAAACCAGCAACAGGGCCTGCCGGATCGCCGCGTGCGGGTCGGCCGCCTCGACCTGTTCGGTGGTCGCCGCGCCCTCGCTATCGATGTCGAAATGATAGGTGCTCATGGGGCCACGCTAGGCGTCTCCTGATGAACGCACGCCGGCCGGTGGGCGGGCGGCGGCCCAAGAGGGGAGAGCGGGCGGCAAGGCGTCTCATTCATCACATCCAGATCCTCGATCGTGGGCGGACGAGGGCGGCGAGCCGGCCCGATCCGACCCCACCGACGGCGCCACCGCCCGGCGGCCCAAAAGGTGATGGCCGCGAGAGGAAAGCGCTCGCCTGAAGGCAAGCCCCTCAGGCGCCGAGCGTTCCCCTCAGGCTCCTAGGATGATCAATTGATCGCGCTGGCGCCGCCTCAAGCGCCGGCGCCGAGCGGCGCGGACCGACGCGCCGCGGCGCTCTCATCCTCATCGATCTGGGGGCGGAAGGCTTCAGGGTCGAAATCGCCGAGCGCGACCAGGCGCTCCCAATCGAGGATCTGCAACACGCCGTTCTTGATGACCGCCAATCCATCGTCGCGCAGGCCGCGCAGCACGCGGTGGATGTGGACGACCGACAAGCCGAGCGCGTCGGCGATGTCGCCCTGCACCGCGGGAAAGGCGCAACGCGCGTCCTTGGCCAGACCCAGGGTCTTCTGGCGCCAATAGATTTCACAGAAGAGATTGGCCGTGCGCGCCGCGGCTGACCGTCGCCCTAGGCTGACCATGGCGTTGCGCTGGGCGCGCGCCTCGGTCAGCACCGCCCGGCAGAGCGCGGCCAGAAGGCTGGCGTGATCCTGCAGCATGGCCCGAAACTCTCGCGCGCCGAGCTTGCGCACCTCGCACGGCGCCAAGGCCCGCACCTCGTAGTCGGTCGCGACAAACAGGCCGGCCAGGTCGATCAGGTCGCCGGGCGCAGCCACGCCGAAGATCTGGCGAGCGCCATCCTTGAGCACGCTCTGCTTGACGGCCAGGCCTCGCGCCAGGAGCCGTAGGGACGAACGCTCTCCCACCGGCACGACGAGCTCGCCCGCCTCAAAGGTCTGCGAGGTCAAGGCGCACTCGGAGAGACGCTCGCGCACGCCCTCGCGCAGCGGCCCGAACCGATCGAGGCTGGCGATCAAAAGACGGTTCAAGCCGCTGGACCAGATTGGGGGCGCGCGACCACGGCGACAACGCGCTCTTCGCGCCAGACCTCGACCGCATCGCAGCTGCGATGCTCGGCCAGCAGGCTTTGCGCCCGCGCCGCCGGATCAACCGCCGCAACGTCCAGATCGACGAACGTCGTCCTGTGGTCGCCGGCGACGCCGATGAAGATGAGCGGTGAAAGCAACTGAACCTCCGGACGACGAAGATTCTAGGCTCGCCGTGGCCGACGCGCGTTGATCTAGGTTATCGGATCGGCCGTTGTTTGGCCCTACCGTCCTTGAAGGGAGCGGGGAGGTTCCCGTACGCCATGTCTCCACCACCCTTGATCACCCCCCTTATCGAAAAGATGGTCCGGCGCGACGTGATCACGCCGATCGAGCGCCAAGCCTTGGCCGCGCTCCTGGGCCCGACGCGACGGGTGGCCGCCGGCAAGGCCTTGGTCGAGCCGGGCGATCGGCCGCACTTTAGCACCTTCGTGGTCAGCGGCTTTTGCGCCCGCTTCACCCTGACACCGACGGGCGGGCGGCAGTTGACCGAGATCAATATCGCGGGCGACTTCGTCGACCTGCATAGTTTGCTCATGCGGCAGATGGACCATGGCGTCGTGGCCCTGGCCGATTGCGTCGTCGCGCCGGCCGCGCACGAGGACCTTCGCCGCCTCACCGAGCAGCATGCGCACCTGACGCGGCTGCTGTGGCTGGAAACCGTGGTCGACGCGGCCATCCATCGCCAATGGCTGGTGACGCTGGGCCAGCAGAATGCGGCCAGCCGCTTGGCGCACCTGGTTTGCGAGCTCTATCTGCGCCTGGAAGCGGCCGCCATCGCCCAGGACTTCAAATTCGGCCTACCCATGACCCAGGTTGATCTCGCCGATGTGCTGGGCCTGACCCAGGTCCACGTCAACCGCGTGCTGATGGAACTGCGCCGTCAGGGCCTCTTGGAGTGGAAAGCCGGGCAGGTGACGATCAACGATTGGGACGCCCTGGCCAAGCTTGGTCAGTTCGACCCGGCCTATCTGCGCCTGCAGAACGACCCTGTGTGATCTTGTGGTGGAAGGCGAGGACGGTTCAGGCCGCCCTGGCCGCAAGCGTCTGGAGGGCGGGGGCCGCAGGGGCGGTCCGCGACAGAATGATATGATGGATGACCAGCGCGGCGGCCTGCTTGCGGCTCGCCGCGAGGCCCTCAGCCTGCGTCCGGCCGTCCTGGTCGACCATGCGCCAACGCCAATCGCCGGCCAAGGTTGGCGCGATCGAGAACCGCATCATCGCCTCGCTGGGCGCGGCTTGGTTGATGACGCGAGGGTCCAGGCGCGCGGTCATGCCGGCGCGCCCAACGGGTAGGCAAAGTCGCTCAGGGTCTTGGCCCAGGTTTCGGGCTTTGGCGCGCGCCGAGGATGAACCCTGATCTTGGCGTCCCTGGGCCAGGCGCGGGCCAAGACCCGGGCCTGGGCGAGCGCCCGGCGGCGCGCGCTGAAAAACAGCACTTCACCGGTATCGGCGATCTTCACGCACCAGCCGCCGTCATAGGGCGAGACATCGAAGAGATTGGCCATGACCGTTCACTCGGCCGCGTAGACGAGCGGGTGGGCATGAGCCCAGAGATGGGCGCGATAGGTCTCAAAGCACTGCTCCCCGCAGATTAGGCGCATGATCGCGCCCTCGGCGATGAACTTGGCGCGAGACGGATCCTCCGACACCAGCGGAACCA